>NZ_JAIFZS010000062.1 GCF_019710635.1 Mycolicibacterium xanthum | reverse complement strand
CCACGCCCACCCATGTGCAAAGAAGCCCAACGCGAAGCCCGCCAACAAGCCGCCGACAACGTAACCCAATCCCTGTCCCGCCCACCCGGATACCAACCCGACTACGGCGACGACCCCCCACCCTTCTGAGAGGAAGGGACCGAGGGGCGGCACTGAATCGCCGCCACCCGCCGGGCACACGCTTGAGACCGTGGTGCCGCGGTCGTCGAACTCCAGGCCCGATCCGATCACCAGGTCGCGCACGACGATCGCCCGGCAATCCGCGGTCTGGGCCGTCATCGGATCTCCTCCTCGGCGAATCTCTGCAGCCGGACGCTGCCCGCCGAATGCCGGTCGGTCTAGGCTGCGGCTGTTGCGGAACAAGTGATCCGAGGAGAAGTCCCCGCCATGCCACCTGAAGACGATGCCGCAGAGATCTACCGACGCCAGGGCTTCGGCGGTGACATCGGCGCCGTCGCACCGTATGGCCTGCTATTGGTGGATTTCGCCGTGGCGTTCGTCGACCCGGAGCTGTTCGGCGGCGGGAACATCGGTGAGGCCGCCGGGCATTCGGTCGGGCTGCTCGACCACGCGCGGTCCGCGGGTTGGCCGGTCGCACACTCGCAGATCGTGTACGGCGAGGACGGGGCCGACGCCAATGTGTGGTTGGAGAAGATTCCCGCGATGCGCACCCTGACCGCCGCCAACCCGGCCACGGAATTCGTCGGCGAGCTGACGCCCGCACCCGGTGAGCTGGTCATCCGCAAGACGGTCCCGTCGGCTTTCTTCGGCTCAGCGCTCACGCCGTGGCTGGTGCACCACGGGGTCAAGACGCTGGTGATCGTGGGGTGTACCACCAGCGGGTGTGTACGCGCGAGCACGGTGGACGCTCTGTCGTACGGCTTCCGTCCGGTGTTGGTCAGCGATTGCGTGGGAGACCGTTCCCTGCAGGCGCATCACGCCAGCATGCTGGACCTGCAGGCCAAGTACGCATCCGTGGTGGACAGCGCCGCGCTGCTCGCCGGTTAGGCGTGCTTCAGCAACACCGCCATCCTTCTCACCGCGAGCCCACCGTCGGCCAACCTATGCTGGCGGTCATGCGCATCGCCCTGGCTCAGATCCGCAGCGGCACCGAACCGTCGGCGAACCTCGGTCTGGTCGGGGACTACACGCGGCGGGCTGCCGACGCGGGAGCGTCGATGGTGTTGTTCCCCGAAGCCACCATGTGCCGCTTCGGGATTCCGCTGGGGCCGATCGCCGAACCGCTGGACGGACCGTGGGCCGACGGCGTGCGCGCCGTCGCCGCCAGCTCGGGCATCGTGGTGGTGGCCGGCATGTTCGCTCCCGCCGCCGAGGACACTGCCGGACGCGTCACCAACACGCTGCTGGCCACCGGCCCGGGAGTCGACGCCCGCTACGACAAGATCCACCTCTACGACGCGTTCGGCTTCACCGAGTCCAAGACGGTGGCCCCGGGCCACGACCCCGTCGTCATCGAGGTCGACGGGGTCACCGTCGGCCTGACGCTGTGCTACGACATCCGCTTCCCAGAGCTCTATGTCGAGCTTGCCGAGCGCGGCGCGGAGGTGATCACCGCCCACGCGTCCTGGGGCACGGGGCCGGGCAAGCTCGAACAGTGGACGCTGCTGGCACGGGCCCGGGCGATCGACACCTCGACGGTGGTCGCCGCCGTCGGGCAGGCCTATCCGGGCGACGAGATCGCCAAGCTCGGACCCACCGGCGTCGGCGGCAGCCTGGTGGCGACCGCGCTGGGCGAGGTGCAGGCCGCCGCGGGCGCCGACCCGGAGTTGTTGATCTGCGACATCGACCTCGACGCGGCCCGCGCGGCCCGCGCGACGGTCGCCGTCATGCACAACCGCTCAGATTTCACTCATGTCGGTAGGGCAGAATCGCTCAGGTGACCGATCCCTGGGCCCGTCCGCCACAGCCGCCGCCGCCGGGGTATGCACCTGTGCCGCCGGCCCCCACATCCCCTGAGGAGGGCTCCTCGTTGCAGGCGAAAATCAAGAAGATCTTCAGCGACCCGCTGTCGCTGGTCCTGGTCGCCGTCATCGTGGTGGCCCTGATCTTCGCGGGCCTGCTCGGCGGTGAGCTCTACGCCCGCAACCGCGCCGACACGGTGGTCGCGCAGGTGGTGGAATGCGTGGTCCAGGACGATGCGAACGCCTCGTTCGGGGTGTTGCCGCCGTTCCTGTTGCAGCACGCAACCGGGCACTACACCAACATCAAGATCGAGACCGCAGGCAACCAGGTGCGCGACGCCAAGGGAATGAAGGTCAACCTCGACATCAACGACGTCCGACTGGCGGACTCGCCAACCTCCAGCGGATCGATCGGCTCACTGGTCGCCAACATCAGCTGGAGCGCCGACGGAATCAAGCAGACCATCCAGGGAGCGATCCCGCTGGTCGGCAGCTTCGTCACCGGGGTGACCACCAACCCGACGGACGGCACGATCGAGCTGGAGGGCGCGCTCGGCAGCATCATCGCCCGCCCCGAGGTCGTCGACGGCGGCATCTCCCTGCAGGTGCAGAAGCTCAGCGGGTTGGGCTTCACGCTGCCGCGCGAGGCCGTGCAGCCCGCGCTGGACGCGTTCACCTCGCAGCTGACGCAGGACTACCCGATGGACATCCAAGCCGATTCGGTCGAGGTCACCAATACCGGTGTGGTGAGCCAGTTCTCGACGAAAAACGCGTCGATCCCGAAGCAGACCGAAGACCCCTGTTTCGCCGGGCTCTGAGCGTCCTCAGGGCAACCCGTCGAGCACCGCACGGGTACCGGACAGCCCCAGCCGCGTCGCCCCGGCGTCGAGCATGGCGACCGCAACCGCAGCCGTCCGGATTCCACCGCTGGCCTTGATACCGAGGCGTCCTCCGACGGTGTCGGCCATCAGCTCGACCGCCCGTACCGAAGCCCCTCCGCCGGGGTGGAAACCGGTGGAGGTCTTCACGAAGTCGGCACCCGCGTCCTCGACCGCCCGGCAGACGTCGACCAGCAGCGGCTCACCGCTGAGCTCCAGCAACGGCGCCGACTCGACGATCACCTTGAGTACCGCGTCGGGCACGGCCGCACGCACCGCGGCGATGTCGGCACGCAGCACGTCGAGTTCACCGCACAGCGCCGCACCGATGTCGATGACCATGTCGATCTCACCCGCGCCGTCGGCCACCGCGCAGCGCGCCTCGTGCGCCTTGACCTCCGAAAGATGCTTGCCCGACGGGAATCCCACCACCGAGGCGACCACCGGACCGCCGCTCAGCGTCCCCGCAGCGGACACCAGCGTCGGCGACACGCACACCGCGAAGACGCCCAGATCGACTGCCTCGGTGAGCAATCCGACGATGTCGGCCTCGGTGGCCTCGGGCCTGAGCAGGGTGTGGTCGACCAGGGCGGCGACCTGTGCGCGGGTGTAGGAACCCATCAGAACGGCTCTTCGGTGCCACCCGGGTTGCAGTGCGCTCCGACCAGCTCCTGGTAGCTGACCTCAGGGCGCCAGGGCTCGAGGTTCCAGCTGACCTTTCCGGGCTCCACCAGCTCGGCGAACTGCCAGTGACAGAAGAACTGGTCCCGCATGCCGGGGATCGCTGCGTCCGGAGCCAGCGCGAGCACCTCCGACCAGGCTTCGTCGCCGAACGCCGATGCGCCGGGGCGGCCGGACAGATCCCGTCCCGCCGCCGTCGGGTACACCCGCAGGCTGGACAGATCACCCCACTTGGCCCACTTCACGTGGTCGATGTACGGCGGGGGCGCCGCTGCCGGCGTGGCCGCGGCCGATGGCGCGAAGACCGCGGCTCCCACGGCTGCGGCCGCGATGGCCACCGACAAGAACCGCACTAGCGCGACTTCCCCTGGATCTCGAGAATCTTGGGCCGCACGTCCACCAGGTAGACCCCCGACGCCACGGCGGCGATGGCCACCCCGGTGATGCCGAGCACCAGCGCCAGCAGCACACCGACACCGAGAATCACCAGCCACACCGGCTTGGTCAGCTTGTCGACCGCGGTGTAGGCGTCGGGACGCTGCATCGCTGCGTGCACGAAGGCATAGACCGCTGTCACCAGGACCGCGACCTGCAACGCGAAGAGGACGTAACCCACCAGGCCTTGGAGCTCCACGCTCGACAGCCTATGCGGGTTACGTCCCCTGGTCGACACCACCCGGGAGGCGGGTGGTGTCGTTGCGCACCGCTTACTTCTGGGTGACCTTCTTGGCCGGGGCCTTCTTGGCCGGGGCCTTCTTGGCCGCGGCCTTCTTGGCCGGGGCCTTCTTGGCGGCCTGCTTCACCGGCGCGGCGGCCTCTTCGGCCTTCTTCGGCAGCTCGACGCCGACCAGTTTGGCGGCGCGCTCGCCGACCGCGCGGGTCTGCGACGCGACGTTGCCGAGGGCCTCCTGGGTCAGCTCGACGGCCTGGTCGGTGTAACCCTCGACGCGGTTCGCGGCCTCCTCCAGAGCGGGCTGGCTGCGCAGGCGCTCCAGAGCGGCCTCACCACGCTCGATGAGCTTGTTGTAGGTCGACTGCGCGGCCTCGGCGTAGCCCTCGGCGAACTTGCGCAGCTCGTCCTGCGTCAGCTTGCCGCGGATGTCGTCGAACTGCCCGGGCAGGTCGTCCTGCAGCTTGTTGATGCGGGCGCGGCTCTCCTCGACGCGGCTCTCGGCGTCGGTGCGGGCCTCGCCGGCACGCTCGCGCAGGGTCGCCACGATCTCGTTGACACGCTCCAGCGCCAGATCGGCGGCGCCGACGGCGGCGAGCAACGGAGCCTTGAGGTCCTCGATGTCGAATTGGGTGGTCTTCTCGGCCATGATGTTGTCCTTTCGTCTCACGGTTGCGAATCGATTGTCGATGATTGCGGGATCTCTAGAGGGCGCTTGTCTTCAGTCGTCAGCTCCTCGTCTATTCCTGCTGCTGCGATCAGGGCGGCCTCGTTCTGCTGACAGAACGACGTATAGATGTCGAGCAGCACCTGCTTCTGCCGCTCGTTGATCGCCATGTCGGTGACGATGGCGTCGCGAACCTCGCTGGTCTCGCTCGGCTCGAGGATCCCGGCTCGGATGTAGAGCACCTCCGCCGAGACCCGCAGTGCTTTGGCGATCTGGTTCAGCACGTCTGCGGACGGCTTGCGCAATCCCCGCTCGATCTGACTGAGGTAGGGATTGCTGACACCGGCCTTCTCGGCCAACTGCCGCACCGACACCTGCGCCGCTTCGCGCTGGGTCCGGATGAAGCTTCCGATGTCTTGCGCAGCGCTGGAGACCACAGCGGCAAGATTTTCATCCTGCGACATGGCTTGCCCCCTCGTTGCGGTGGGTATCCGTCTACCGACACTTCAACCCTACGACTGAGTGCTAACTTTTGCAAGCACTAGTTAGCGCAGGTCAGAACAACAACTGCGCGACCGTGTAGATCGCCAGCCCGGCCAGGGCACCCACCACGGTGCCGTTGATCCGGATGAACTGCAGGTCACGCCCCACATGCAGTTCGATGCGCCGGCTCGCCTCGTCGGCGTCCCACCGCTCGATCGTTTCGGTGATGATCGCTGTGATCTCCGCCCCATATTCACCGACCAGGTGCCGGGCCGCGCGCACGATCCAGTCGTCCACCTTGTCGCGCAGGTCGGCGTCGTCCCGCAGGGACTCACCGATACGCATCACCGAGTCCGCGATCCGGCCGCGCAACGCCGACGACGGATCGTCGACGGACTCGAGGATGATCCGCTTGGCCGCGCTCCACGCCGACTCGGCGGCCTTGGCCACCTCGTCGCGGGCCATGATCTGCTCCTTGACGTTCTCCGCCTTGTCGATCGTGGCCCCGTCGTGCTGCAGATCGTCGGCGAACTCGAACAGGAACCGGGTGGCCGACCGGCGCAGTTCGTGGTCGGGGTTGCGACGCACCTTGTCGGTGAAGTCCATCAGCTCGCGATGGATGCGGTCCCCGACCAGTTGGTCCACCCAGCGCGGCGACCAGGTGGGCGAGTCCCGCTCGACGACCCGTTCGATGATCTCGTCGGCGTTGAGCGACCACTGGAACGCACGGTCGGCGAGCAGTTGCAGCAGCGCCTCCTGACGCCCCTCGGCCAGCAGTGTCGTGAGCACCCGCCCGATCGGCGGACCCCATTGCGGCTCGGCGATCCGCTTGATGATCATCCGGTCCAGGACCTGCTGGACGTCTTCGTCGCGCAACATCTCCACGAGCACCCGCAGCATCGTCGACGTCTCGGCGGCCACCCGCTCGGCGTGGATCGGCTCCGACAGCCACTTGCCGAGCCGGCCCGCGACTTGGGCGTCGCGCAGTTTCGTCTCCACCACCTGCGGCGACATGAAGTTCTCCCGCACGAAGGTGCCCAGGCCCTCGCCCAGCTGGTCCTTCTTGCGCTTGATGATCGCCGTGTGCGGGATCGGGATGCCGAGGGGGTGCTTGAACAGCGCGGTGACCGCGAACCAGTCCGCCAGCGCGCCGACCATCCCGGCCTCGGCCGCCGCGCGCACATATCCGATCCAGGGCGCCGCACCCCCGGCCGCCGCGCCGCGGGACTGGGCCCATGTGCACACCAGGAACACCACCGTCGCCCCGACCAGGAAGCCGAGGGCGACGATCTTCATTTGCCGCAGTGCGTGGCGCCGCTGGGCATCGGCCTCGGAGTCGGCACCCGCGAACGACTCGGCAAAACCCCGGCCCGGCCGTTGCGCGGGACGGGGGACCGACCGTTCCCCGGTGCTCGCTCGGTGTGCCACTCCCCCATCATCCGCTAAGCGCGCGACTGCCGGCCCCGACGGCCACCCGTGCTCCGTCCCACGACCCGTCGGAGCAGGCCACCGTATTATCGACAGCGGACTTAAGGGACGGAATCACCGCGAACGTGGCACAGCAGAACGCACAGGTTGCGCTCAAGACCGATGGGCGCAAGAAACGCTGGCATCGACACAAGGTCGAACGCCGTAACGAGCTCGTCGACGGCACGCTGGAAGCCATCCGCCGACTCGGCAGCAATGTCAGCATGGACGAGATCGCCGCCGAGATCGGGGTCTCCAAGACCGTCCTGTATCGCTATTTCGTCGACAAGAACGACCTCACCACCGCGGTGATGATGCGCTTCGCGCAGACCACGCTGATCCCGAACATGGCCGCCGCGCTGTCGTCGAATCTCGACGGCTACGACCTCACCCGCGAGATCATCCGTGTGTACGTCGCGACCGTGGCGGCCGAGCCCGAGCCCTACCGGTTCGTGATGGCCAACAACTCGGCGAGCAAGAGCAAGGCGGTCGCCGACTCCGAACAGATCATCGCGCGGATGCTCGCGGTGATGCTGCGTCAGCGGATGTTGTCGGTCGGCATGGACACCGGCGGCGCCGAGCCGTGGGCCTTTCACATCGTCGGCGGGGTCCAGTTGGCCACGCACTCGTGGATGTCGAATCCGCGGATGAGCGCCGACGAGCTGATCGACTACCTCACCATGCTGTCGTGGAGCGCACTGTGCGGCATCGTCGAGGTGGGCGGATCACTGGAGGAGTTCCGCAAGGGACCGCATCCTCCTCCGAGGCTGCCCACCCGCCTGCTTGACTAGGAGCATGAGCGAATCCGAACCCGAGGAACTGCCGGCGCTGTGGTCGCACGAACCGCACGAACACCTGATGTTCCGGCCCGGCGACCGGGTCGCCGACATCGACGCGGACTCCAGCCCCGGTTTCCACGGCGACAAGTCCGACGCGCCGACGCTGCAGGAGGAGCGCAACGTGCGCCTCGCCGAGCTGCAGGAGATGCTCTACGCCAACAGCCGCGCCGGTGATCACCGCTCGGTGCTGCTGGTGCTGCAGGGCATGGACACCGCGGGCAAGGGCGGCATCGTCAAGCACGTCGTCGGCGCAGCCAACCCGCAGGGCGTCGACTACAAGAGCTTCGGCAAACCGACCGAGGAGGAGCTCAGCCACCACTACCTGTGGCGGATTCGCAAAGCGCTGCCCGCCGCCGGGCACATCGGGGTGTTCGACCGCTCGCACTACGAGGACGTGCTGGTCGTACGCGTGCACAACCTGGTTCCGCCGGAGGTCTGGGAACCGCGCTACGACGAGATCAACGCCTTCGAGCGCGAACTCGTCGACGGCGGGATGGCGCTGGTGAAGGTCGCGATGTTCGTCTCACTGGACGAGCAGAAGAAGCGGTTGGCCGAACGGCTCGAACGGCCCGACAAGTACTGGAAGTACAACCCCGGCGACATCGACGAACGGCAGAAATGGCCCGAGTACAAGGCGGCGTACCAGGCCATGCTGGACCGCACGTCGACCGACTACGCGCCCTGGCACATCGTGCCCGCCGACAAGAAGTGGTACAGCAGGCTGGCGATCACCGAGCTGCTGATCGAGACGCTCAAGCGCCTCAACATGTCCTGGCCGCCGCCCGACTTCGACGTCGAAGCCGAGAAGGAGCAGTTGGCCCGGGCCTGACTGCGCTGCGCCGGGCCGGCGATGCGCTTCGGCGGCGTGGGTGTTCGGTCAGCCCTTGACGAGGGTGAACTGGCCGATATTGGTGATGCCGCGGCGGAAGAAATCCGCGCACCCGGTGAGGTAGTGCATGTAGCGGTCGTACACCTCTTGCGAGGTGATCGCTATCGCTTCGTCCTTGTTGGCTTCGAGGTTGGCCGCCCACATGTCGAGCGTGCGGGCATAGTGCGGCCGCAGAAGGTGGGTGCGCTCGAGGGTGAATCCGGAGCCCGCGGCCAGCTGCTCGATATCTTCGACCGCCGGCAGCTGGCCGCCCGGGAAGATCTCGGAGCCGATGAATCGCATGAACTTCAGGTCGCTGATGGTGAGCTTGATCCCGTTCTCCCGAAAAAACTTCTGGGTGTGGGCCAGGATGGTGTGCAGCAACATGCGGCCGTCGGACGGCAGGATCTTGTACGCCCGCTCGAAGAAGATCGGATACCGCTCGGCCTTGAAGGCCTCGAACGCACCGATCGAGACGATCCGGTCGACGGGCTCGTCGAACTCCTCCCAGCCCTGCAACCGGATGTCGATGCTGCGATCGGTGTCGATCTTGGCGAGCCGCTCGCGGGCCCAGTCCGACTGAGCCTTGCTCAGTGTGATGCCGATGACGTTGACGTCGAAATTGGTGACGGCCCGCTCCAGAGCGCCACCCCAGCCGCAGCCGACGTCGAGCAGCGTCATACCGGGCTCCAGGCCCAGCTTGCCCAGCGCGAGGTCGAACTTGGCGTTCTGCGACTCGTCGAGGGTCATGTCCTCGCGCTCGTAGTAACCACAGGTGTAGCCCATGGTCGGGCCCAGGAACAGCGCGAAGAAGTCGTTGGAGATGTCATAGATTGACTGCGACTCTTCGTAGTACGGCGACAGATCAGACGCGACATTCGACATACGACAGACAACTCCTCGCGGAAACTCCTGAACCGGCACGTTATCGGTTCGTAATGCAGGTTAGGCCACGACATCGATCAACACCAATGCGACACCGTGACCAGTGCCGATCGAGAGCTGATCTCGATCAATACGTGTAGAAACCTTTACCCGACTTCTTGCCGAGCTGCCCGGCCTCGACCATGCGCTGAAGCAACGGCGGGGGCGCGTAGTGCGCATCCTTGTACTCGTCGTACATGGAGTCGGCGATCAGCTTCATCGTGTCCAGCCCGATCAGGTCGGACAGCCGCAGCGGCCCCATCGGGTGCGACAGTCCGGCCACGACGGCCGTGTCGATGTCCTCGACCGTGGCCACGCCCGCCTCGGCCATCCGGATGGCCGACAACAGGTACGGCACCAGCAGCGCATTGACGATGAACCCGGAGCGGTCGCCGCATCGCACCACCTGCTTGCCGAGCACCTCGCGGGCGAACTCCTCGGTGCGGGCGGCGGCGCCCTCGGCGGTGACGAGCGTGCTGACCAGCTCGACGAGCGGCAGCACCGGCACCGGGTTGAAGAAGTGCAACCCCAGCACCCGCTGCGGATTCCTGGTGGCGGCCGCGATCTTCATGATCGGGATGCTGGAGGTGTTCGACGCGAGCACGGCGTCGGGGTCGGTCACCACCTCGTCCAGTTGAGCGAAAACCTTGGCCTTCACGGCCTCGTCCTCGATGATCGCCTCGATGACCAGCTGACGATCGGCCAGATCGGCCAGTTCGGTGGTGTATGTCAGCCGCGCGAGGGTGACCTCGAACTCGTCGGCAGCCAGCTTGCCCTTGGCCTTGGCCCGCTCCAGCGAGCCCGTGATGCGGGCCCTGCCCGCGGAGGCCAGCTCCTCGGTCGGCTCGAAAACGACGACGTCGGCGCCGGCCTTCGCGCACACCTCGGCGATGCCGCCGCCCATCTGCCCGGCGCCCACGACGCCGACCCGCTCGATGCTCATGTCACTGCCACCCGCCTTCCGTCCCACACGCGTGCGGGGACACCCAAACCTTCCACATGGCCGTCGTCGCACAGCGACAGACCCCGCCCAAGACTTTGAGCGGGGTCCGCGCTGTCAATCTCGGCGAGCGTCGCGTTCTGCCCAGGTTCTACGGTGTGGCGCTGTGCAGACATGCGCGCTCGCGGAGGGGAAGGGTCAGTGGAACTGGCCCTCTTCGGTGGAGCCGGCCAGCGCGGTGGTCGAGCTGGTCGGGTCGACCGTGGTGGCGATCCGGTCGAAGTAGCCGGCGCCGACCTCACGCTGGTGCTTGGTCGCGGTGTAGCCGCGCTCCTCGGCGGCAAACTCGCGCTCCTGCAGGTCGACGTAGGCCTTCATCTGCTCGCGGGCGTACCCGTAGGCCAGGTCGAACATCGAGTAGTTCAGCGCGTGGAAACCGGCCAGCGTGATGAACTGGAACTTGAAGCCCATGGCGCCCAGCTCGCGCTGGAACTTGGCGATCGTGTCGTCGTCGAGGTGCTGCTTCCAGTTGAACGACGGCGAGCAGTTGTAGGCCAGCATCTGGTCCGGGAACTCGGCCTTGACGCCCTCGGCGAACTTCTTGGCGAGCTCGAGATCCGGGGTGCCGGTCTCCATCCAGATCAGGTCGGAGAACGGGGCGTAAGCCTTGGCACGGGCGATGCACGGCTCGAGGCCGTTCTTGATCCGGTAGAAGCCCTCGGCGGTGCGCTCGCCGGTGATGAACGGGCGGTCGCGCTCGTCCACGTCGGAGGTGATCAGCGTGGCGGCCTCGGCGTCGGTACGCGCGATGACCACGGTCGGGACGTCGGCGACGTCGGACGCGAGCCGGGCAGACGTCAACGTGCGGATGTGCTGCTGGGTCGGGATCAGCACCTTGCCACCGAGGTGGCCGCACTTCTTCTCCGAGGCCAGCTGGTCCTCCCAGTGCGAACCGGCGACACCGGCGGCGATCATCGCCTTCTGCAGCTCGTAGACGTTCAGCGCGCCGCCGAAGCCGGCCTCGCCGTCGGCCACGATCGGGGCCAGCCAGTTCTCCACCGAGCGGTCACCCTCGACCTTGGCGATCTCGTCGGCGCGCAGCAGCGCGTTGTTGATCCGGCGCACGACCTGCGGCACCGAGTTGGCCGGATACAGGCTCTGGTCGGGGTAGGTGTGACCCGACAGGTTCGCGTCACCGGCGACCTGCCAGCCCGACAGGTAGATGGCCTTGAGGCCGGCGCGCACCTGCTGCACGGCCATGTTGCCGGTCAGGGCGCCGAGCGCGTTGACGAAGTCCATGTCGTGGAGCTGCTCCCAGAGCACCTCCGCGCCGCGTCGGGCCAGGGTGTGCTCCTCGACGACGTGGCCCTGCAGCGCGACGACGTCGGCCGGGGTGTAGGTGCGGGTGATGCCCTTCCAGCGCGGGTTGTGGTCCCAATCGTGCTGGATCTGTTCGGGGGACTTCGGCGTGCCCACGGTCGACATTGGACTGCTCCTTCAAACGGTTTGTTAATGCGCCAGCGCCTTCGCTGTCGTGCTAATGCGAGGATGCACCACGCCATAACCGCAGGTCCAGTTGTTTCCATTGCCAATTTCCGCCAACATGCGGCGTTAACTTGCGAAGATTGCGAATGCCTTTCGGCTCTGAACCGGTTCAGAAGCTACCGCCCGGTAACCCATTCTTGCAGGTCAGTACGCTCGTACTGTTAACCGAAGCGATTCAGAGCGGAAAGATCGACGCGACGGCTTTCGTCTCTTCGCCGACGGCATATGTGAGCGTCGTAACAGTGCGGTCGACCAGGTCCGGGCCGAACCGGTCGGTCGAACCCGGCGGATGCACGTGGGTGATGATCTCCAGCTTGTCACCCAGCGCCACCGGTGCGTCGTGCTCGATCGTCACCCGCACCGGCCCCTGCAGCAGTTCCGGAGTGCCGTAGAGATGGTCCTCGATGACGGTCCAGTAGACCGAGTTGTTCATGTGGTCGAACAGGTCGATGTCGGACACCCGGACCGGGTACTCGCGGATTTGGGCGGCATCCTCGCGGGTGCCGGCCTTCAGATAGGCCTTCCAGCGCAGGCGGCCCTCCGTGGTGGTCCGCTGCAGGCCTTCGATGAAGTCCTCGGAGATGCGGGCGGGCCCCTGGGTCTCCCGGTTGATGTTGATCCAGAACGCCTCGGATTCCATCAGGCCGCCCCGGCGCCCGTCGATGCGGACCCGCATCTCGCACCACCGGTTGGACGTCCCCGAACACCAGCGGCGCAGCCGCAGCGTGTCCTGGAACTCGATCGGGCGGATCAGGTCGATCATCGTGCGCCGCACGATCCACAGCGGGTGGGTCTCCTCGAAACCGAGTTGGCGCAGGTGGTCCTGCCCGACGTCCTGGATGTGCCGGGTGGCGGCGTCGAACCGCAACCGCCCGGCGCGGTCGATGTCGGCGACCCGCAGCGGCCAGTTCCTGTCGAAGACGTCGGGATGCGGATCGGGCACCGGCATCATCGCCTTGCCCAATCCGGCGGCCGACCCGGCGCCCGAATTCCCGGCGGTACTCACGGATTCCGATACTGCCACACGGCCCGTATTGCCAATGCTGCGAATTGATTCTTCGCAGCTTGGCTAGGCTGTTTGACGTGGCAAAAACCTTCGTCGGCAGCCGGGTACGGCAGCTCCGCAGCGAGCGCGGCTTCAGCCAGGCCGCGCTGGCGCAGATGCTGGAGATCTCCCCCAGCTACCTCAATCAGATCGAGCACGACGTCCGGCCGCTGACCGTGGCCGTGCTGCTGCGCATCACCGAGGTGTTCGGGGTGGACGCGACGTTCTTCGCCTCCCACGACGACACCCGGCTGATCGCCGAACTGCGCGAGGTACTGCTGGACCGCGACCTGGACGTCGACGTCGACCCTGCCGAGGTCGCCGACATGGTCGGCTCGCACCCGTCGCTGGCGCGGGCCATGGTCAACCTGCACCGGCGCTACCAGCTCACCACCACCCGGCTGGCCGCGGCGACCGAGGACCGCTTCAACGACAGCGGCAGCGGCGCCATCACGATGCCGCACGAGGAGGTCCGCGACTACTTCTATCAACGGCAGAACTATCTGCACGAGCTCGACACTGCGGCCGAGGAGCTGACCGCGGGCATGCGCGTCGCGCGCGGGGATCTAGCCGGGGACCTGGCCGACCGGCTGCGCATCGTGCACGGCGTGACCATCATCCGGACCATCGAGCTCGGCGAAGGCGTGCTGCACCGCTACGACCCGGCGGCCAAGAGACTGCAGATCGGTACCCACCTGTCGGCGGGCCAGCGGGTGTTCCGGATGGCCGCCGAACTGGCCTACCTGGAGTGCGGCGACCTGATCGACAAGCTGGTCGAGGAGGGCAAGTTCACCAGCGAGGAGGCCCAGCGACTGGCCCGCCTAGGCCTGGCCAACTACTTCGCGGCGGCCACCGTGCTGCCCTACGGCCAGTTCCACGAGGTCGCCGAGAAGTTCCGCTACGACATCGAACGGCTCTCGGCCTACTACTCGATCAGCTATGAAACCGTCTGCCACCGGCTGTCGACGTTGCAGCGGCCGTCGATGCGCGGCGTGCCGTTCTCGTTCGTCCGCGTCGACCGCGCAGGCAACATGTCAAAACGGCAGTCCGCCAGCGGTTTTCACTTCTCCTCCAGCGGGGGGACGTGTCCGCTGTGGAACGTCTACGAGACGTTCGCCAACCCGGGCAAGATCCTGGTGCAGGTCGCCGAGATGCCCGATGGGCGCAGCTACATGTGGGTCGCGCGGACCGTGGAGCGGCGGGCCTCGCGCTACGGTCAGCCCGGTAAGACGTTCGCGATCGGCCTGGGCTGCGAACTGCGGCACGCCCAGCGGCTGGTCTACTCGGAGGGGCTCGATTTGCGCGGCGACCCGAAAGTGCCGGCCACCCCGATCGGCGCGGGCTGCCGGGTCTGCGAACGCGAGGCCTGTCCGCAGCGGGCCTTCCCCGCGCTGGGCCGGGCACTGGACATCGATGAACACCGCTCCACGGTGTCGCCGTACCGGGTCAGGCAGTGATGAGCGAGCCGGTGCGCCTGCCGCCGGGCGGCTTCCGGGAGCTGGGTCCGCTGGGCTGGGTGATCGCCAAGATCGGCGCCCGCGGGATCCGCAGACCGCGGTTCAGCCTGCTCAACGTGCTGGGACAGCACCGGCTGTTGCTGCCGGTGTGGCTGCCGGTGTCGAGCTACCTGCTCTACGGCGGAAAGCTGTCCCGGCGCGACGCCGAGGTGGTCATCCTGCGCGTGGGCCACCTGCGCAACTGCGAGTACGAACTGCAGCAGCACCGCAGGCTGGCCCGCAGCCGCGGGCTCGACGCCGACATGCAGGCCCGCATCTTCGCGGGGCCGGACGCCGAGCGCCTGACCGACCGCGAACGGGTCCTCATCACCGCGACGGACGAGTTCGTCGTCACCCGCGGGGTGTCCGCACAGACGTGGCAGGCGCTCGCCGGTCACCTCACCAAGGCCCAGCTGATCGAGTTCTGCCTGCTCGCCGCACAGTACGACGGGCTGGCGGCGACCATCGCCACCCTCGGCGTGCCGCTGGACTTTCCGGATTGAGATCCAGACCCGAGATGTGGCGCTGAGCGATCGCCCGGCCCGCGGCTACCATCCGTGTATGAGCTCGATCACATCGGCGACGACGCCATGGTGACCATCCCCAACCCGTGGCGGAATCCGCCCGGGGTACCTGGCTGCGAACCGCCCCGCTCCGAGGGCCGCTTCTTCCTGCCCGACGGCCGCCGGCTCGGTTACGCCGAGTTCGGCGACCCCACCGGCCCGGTCGTGTTCTGGTTCCACGGCACCCCCGGCGGCCGCCGGCAGCTGCCCATCGTCGGCCGGCGCGCCGCCGAGAAGCTCGGCCTGCGGGTCGTGCTGGTGGAACGCGCCGGATCCGGGATGAGCGACCGGCACCGCTACGACAAGATCGGCGACTGGGCCACCGACATGGCGCACGTGGCCGACCAGCTCGGCGCCGACAAGGTCGGCGTGGTGGGCCTGTCCGGCGGCGGGCCGTACGCGCTGGCGTGCGCCGGCATGCCGGTGCTGGCCGACCGGGTCGCCGCCGTCGCGGTCCTCGGCGGGGTGACCCCCGCGGTGGGTCCCGATGCCACGGCCACCGGCGCGATCGCGCTCGCCCGGCGGCTCAACCCACTGGTGTCGGCCGCCCGCCGGCCGTTCGCGGCGGTCGTCGCGGGCCTGCTCACGCCGGTCATCCCGCTCGCGCACCTGGCCTACCGGGGGATGGCCTCGGCGATGCCCGAGGGTGACAGGCGGGTGTTCGCCAACCCGGAGATCGAGGCGATGTTCATCGACGACATCGTGCGGGTGGCCAACGGCCGGTTCCACGCGTTGCTCGACGACGCCCGGCTGTTCGGCCGGGACTGGGGCTTCCGGTTGTCGGACGTGCAGGTGCCGGTGCGGTGGTGGCACGGGGACGCCGACTCGATCATCTCGCTGGCCGACGCGCAGGCCGCCGTCGACCACCTGGCCGACGTGGAGCTGACGCTGATGCCGGACGAGAGCCATCTTGGCGGCTTCGCCGCCGCCGACGACGTGCTCGGGTTCCTGCGGCCACACCTGCCGGCAGCCAACGGGGTGGTCAGGGCGGCCCCGGGGTGACCGCGAGGCGCGCGTCCCGCTACAGGTAGGTCACCCCGAGGACGATCAGCGACAGCAGCACCGGTGCGGCGGGCAGCGCCCACAGGAACGCCGCCCAGATCTCGGACTTGCGGTTCTTTCGCTTGAACTCACGCCATCCCAGTACGCCGGTGATGATCCCGACCGCGAACGACACCGCCGACACGACCAGCACCCAGGTCGACACGCTGCTCGTCGCCACGGCAGCCGAGATCCCGGCCAACCACAGGATGTGGCCGACCACCAGCCCGCCGACGCCGGCGACCCAGATCGCCCTCAACTAGAAGTTGATCATGTGGCCGACGAGCCCGTGGAAGCATTCTTGCAGCGCCTCCGACAACGTCGGGTGGGTGTGCACGTTGCGGGCCAGTTCGGTGGCGGTCAGATCCCACTTCTGGGCCAGCGTGAGCTCGGGCAGCAGCTCGGAGACATCCGGCCCGATCAGGTGCCCGCCGATCAGCTCGCCGTGCTTGGCGTCGGCGATGAGCTTGACGAACCCGGTCGGATCGGCCAGGCCGTGGGCCTTGCCGTTGGCGGTGAACGGGAACTTCGCGACTTTGATATCAGACCCGCGTCGTTCCGCTTCCTCCTTGGCCTGCTGCTCGGTCAGGCCGAAGCTGGCGACCTGGGGCTGGCAGAACGTCGCGCGGGGCATCATCCGGTAGTCGCCCAACGCCATCGTCTCGGCGCCGGCGATGGTCTCGGCGGCGACGACGCCCATCGCCTCGGCCACGTGCGCCAGCATCAGCTTGCCGGTGACGTCACCGATCGCATAGATGTGACCGACGTTGGTGTGCATGTAGTCGTCGATGCCGATGGCCTTGCGATCGGTCAGCGCGACACCCGCGGCGTCCAGCCCGAAGCCCTCGACATTGGGTGCGAAGCCGATCGCCTGCAGCACCTTGTCGGCCTTGAGTTCGTCGGACTTGCCGTCCTTGCTCACGGTGACGGTCACCGGACCGCTGCCTCCGGGATCGCTGATCTTCTCCACCTTGGTGCCGGTCAGGATCTTCACGCCCAGCTTCTTGTACTGCTTCTCGATCTCCTTGGACACCTCGGCGTCCTCGTTGGGCAGCGCCCGGGGCAGGAACTCGACGATCGTGACGTCCACGCCGTAGTTCTTCAGCACGTAGGCGAACTCCATGCCGATCGCACCCGCACCGGCGATGATGATCGACCCCGGCAGGTCCCGGGACAGGATCTGCTTTTCGTAGGTGACGACGTTCTCGCTCAGCGACGTGCCGGGCACCAGCCGGGTGCTGCTGCCGGTCGCGATGATCGCGTTGTCGAACTCGACGGTCTCGGCGCCGCCCTCGTTGAGGTCGACGGTCATCGTGTTCGGGCCGGTGAACTTCCCGTAGCCGTTGATCTCGGTGATCTTGTTCTTCTTCATCAGGAAGTGCACGCCGGCCACCCGGCCGTCGGCGACCTTGCGGCTGCGGTCGAAGGCCGCGCCGAAGTCGAAGCTGGCCTCCCCGCTGATGCCGAACGTCTTGGCTTCCTTGGTGAAGATGTGGGCGAGTTCGGCGTTGCGCAGCAACGCTTTCGAGGGGATGCACCCGACGTTGAGGCATACCCCGCCCCAGTATTTGGGCTCGACGATGGCGGTGTTCAGCCCGAGTTGGGCCGCGCGAATGGCCGCGACGTACCCGCCGGGGCCGGCTCCGAGAACGACGACGTCATAGTGGGTCACGCCCCTAACCCTAATGGGAGACGGCACCCACCGACACGACCGGTGGAAAAGGCCGGTGCTACCGCGTGATCCAGCCGAACACGTAGCCGCCGTAGAGCAGCGCCGCCGCGGCCGTCGACGCCAGCGGGGCCGACATCATCGCGATGGCCGCCGCGGCCGCCACCGGTTTGTCCTGCACCATCGCGGTCAGCAGGCTGCCGACGATGCACGCGACCACGTACACCAGCACGACGAAGACCGGCATGGTCTTGTCCAGGGCGTGATACCACCAGTAGTAGAGCCCGGCACCGGCCGCGGCGGCCAGGATCCAGACGCCGGCGACGACGAGGACGAACGTCACGCGGCGCAGCGACTGGACCACACCGGGGATGACGACGGGCTGCGGGTGCGCCGCGGGTGCGGGATCGTCAGGTGCGGGATCGTCGATCAGGCCCTGCACGGTGAGGGCGCCGCCGGACTCGGTGTCGTGGTCGATGTCAGACACCGGCGGCCACCTGGATCGCGGCCAGCGCGCCGAACCACCCCGGGCCGATGGCGAGGATCAGCGCGCCGAGTGCGGTCACCCAGCGCCGGCCCGAGAACAGGATCGTCAGCATGCCGATCGCCCCGGGCACCCCGACGACCAGGGCGATGGTGACGTCCGGGCGCACCGTCGCGGTCACCTCGACGGTCGCGGCGATCGCGGCGATCATCCCGACCGCCACTCCGACGATCATCATGGCGGCCAACACCGATGCGCGAGGCAGCGGAATCACGCCTCCGACGATAACGCCGCCCCGAGCCCACGCCGTGGCGGCGCGCCCGACCGCCGCGAATTAGCGCTCCGCGTGGCTCCGGCGCCGACTCCGGTAGCCCGGAACGCTATTTCGCGGTGGTGGGAACCGGGCAGGCGAGCAGGTTCTGCAGGTCGGCCTCGGCCACGATGTGCGTGCCGTTGTCCGGCGGGCGCACGCCACGCTCGTAGTCGGCACCGGTCACCGGCGGGGCGTCGGCCAGGGCGGCGTTCTCCTCGTCGGTGAACGCGCGGCCCCGCGACAGGAATCGTTTGCCCTCGGGCGCCTCCAGGCTGAACCCGCCGCCGCGGCCGGGCACCACGTCGATCACCAGCTGGGTGTGTTTCCACACGTCGAACTGCGGCCCGGAGATCCACACCGGGACGCCGGTGTCCGCGGTGCCTTCTTCGCTCCTCGCGTGCGCGGTGCCTTCTTCGCTCCTCGCGTGCGCGGTGCCTTCTTCGCTCCTCGCGTGCGCGGTGCCTTCTTCGCTCCTCGCGTCCGCGGTGTCGAGGACAGCCAGCAGGATGTCGCGATCGCCGACCAGGAAGTCGCCCTGCGGATAGCACATCGGCGACGACCCGTCGCAGCAGCCGCCGGACTGGTGGAACATCAGCGCCCCATGGCGCTCCTGCAGGCTGCGCAACAGATCGGCGGCCGCCTCGGTGACCAGGGCTCGGTTGGGTACGTCCATGTCATCCATTGTGGCGCGCCGCCCGGGTGCTCAGCCCCGCCATTCGGGCAGTGCCCCACGCGGGCGAAGCAGTCGGGAACCTGTCGGCCGGTCGATCCGACTAGTGAGGAGACCGCCACGGAAGGACGTCATGTTCACACTCGCCGACACGCCGGTGAAGTTCGTCGCGCTGCTGGCACTGTTCGCCTGGACGACGCTGTGGTCCGGCTACGAGCTGGCCCGTCCACAGGACGTCAGGCAGCGCGTCTCCAACGTGCTGCACCTGGCGATGGCCGTGGTGATGCTGGTGATGGTGGCCGGTCCGACCTGGCAGGCGCTCACCGCGGTGGTGCCCACCGCCACCCTCGTCGCGGGGTTCGCCGCGGCGACGGTGTGGTTCGGCTCGCTGGCGATCGGTGGGTTCCGCTCGTCGGACCACCGCGCCGGACTGCACTTCTCGGGTCACGCGACGATGTTCGGCGCGATGACCTGGCACCTGGCCGCGATGACGGTCAAGGCCGGCAGCCAATCGGGGACGAGTCACGACATGGCCCACGGCGGGACGGGTCACGACATGAGCCAAGGCGACATGGCCGGTATGGGCCATGACACGGTGGCCCAGTCCCAGCAGCCCGGCGGCGTGCCGTGGATCTTCGCCCTCGTCGGGCTGCCCTTCATGGCCTACCTGCTGGCCGCGAGCGTGGCCGCGCTGCACAGGGCGACGCGGCAGCCGTCGCTGGTGAGCGCCGCGGCGGTGCCCCGCGGCGCGGGCGCACCGGTACGCAGCTGCCACCGGGAGCGTGCGGTCGGGAGCCGCGACTACCGGCTCAGCGCGCTGAGCGACTTCGCGATGAACTTCGGCATGTTCTGGATGAGCACCGGTCTGCTCGTGCCGATCCTGCCGTTCTTCGCCGCCTTCGCGTTCTAGGCGCCCGCCATCCGGGCAGCGCGGATCGCCGGGGCCGTCGACGGCGGAAGCAGCATCCGCGGGTCGTCGGGGCGGCGCACCTCGAGGCGGATCGACCCGGCGAACCGGTAGGGCTGGGCGGCGAGCAGCCCGGCGAACTGTTTGCGCAGCCGCGACATCTCCGCGCGCACCGTCACGACGCGCGACCGGTCGCCGTAGAGGTCCTCGGCGAGCTGTGGCGCGGACCGGCCCTCCGGCGAACCGGCGAGCACACACAGGATCTCCGCGTGCCGCAGCGACAGGTCGTGGCGCCAGGACCCGAACTCACCGGTCAGGCACAGTGACGGCGTGTCCGGGTTGCTGAAGTCCAGCGTCACCCGGGAGACCACGTCGGCGCCGTCGGAGCCCGTGTCGTCGGACGCCAACCGCACCAGCCAGCCGCCGGGCAGCGGCTCGACGGCGCACATCCCCAGCGTGGCCACCCAGACCCGGCCCGGCCCCATCTGTTCGGGCAGCAGGATCCGGTTGTGCAGCGGCATCGCGTCGACGGCGGCCACCCAGCCGTCGGTGTCGACGGCCAGCGCCGGGCTGCCCATCCGCGCCAGGATCGGCGCGGCCAACGCACGCAGCCGGTTGAGCGTGCGGTCGTGTTCCTGCCGCAGGTGCGACTCGGCCAGCCGGGCCACGGCGTCGACCAGCGCGATGGTGGTGGGGTGCACCGTCGGGGCCGGACCGGAGACGTCGACGACGCCGATGACCTGGCCGGTGCGCGGGTCCTTGATCGGCGCACCCGCGCAGGTCCACGGGTGGTGACTGCGCAGGAAATGCTCGGCGGAGAACACCTGAACGGCGCGCTGGGACACCAGCGCGGTGCCGATCGCGTTGGTACCGACCGCGCCCTCACCCCAGTTGGCGCCCTCGACGAAGCCGAGCCGGTCGGCATTGGACAGCACCGACGGCGAGCCCGATCGCCACAGCACCCGGCCCTGCGCGTCGGCGACCACGAGGATGTTCTCGCCGTCGGCGACCAGCGACTCCAGCCCGTGGGAGATCTCGTCGAGCACCTCCAGCAGCCCCGACGAACGGCGCAGCAGCTCCAGCGGGGCCGTCTCCACCACCGGCGGGGTGTGCTCGTCGGGTCGGATGCCGCTGGCCATCATGCGCTGCCAGCTCTCGCCGATGACCTCCCTGGGCCGCGCGGGTGCCCGGTGCCCCGCCATCGTCGCGTCGTACACGGCCGACATCAGCCGCGCGTAGCTGCGCGGATCCTCTCCGACTGCCACCGCGGGTTCAGGCACGGGCGAACCTTGCATCGACCCCGATTGTGCTCCCCTTGCCCGCGCCAGACCAGGCCATCTCAGCGGTAGACCAGTCCGCCGTCGATCAGCCCGGACTGCCCGGTCATGTAGTCGGCGTCCGGACCCGCCAGATACGAGACGAAACCCGCGACGTCGTCGGGGGTTTCCGCCCGGCCCAGCGCGATGCCGCCGACGAAGGTGTCGTAGGTCTCCCCCTCGGCGGCCCCGGTCAACTCGGCGAAACGCTTGTCGATCTGCACCCACATGTCGGTGCCGACCACACCGGGGCAGTACGAGTTGACGGTGATGCCGTCGGCGGCATGCTCCTTGGCGGCCGCCTGGGTCAGCGCGCGCACCGCGAACTTCGACGCGCTGTACACGCCGAGCATGCCGAAGCCGTCGTGCCCGGCGATCGACGACGCATTGATGATTTTGCTGGTCTTTCCCTGCGCCTTGTTACCGAGTTCCTTGAACTTCGCGACCGCGGCCTGGATGCCCCACAGCACGCCGTTGACGTTGATCGCCCACACCCGGTTGGCCTCCTCCGGCGTGACATCGGCGATCGGCCCGACCAGCGCGATGCCGGCGTTGTTGACCATGATGTCGAACCCGCCCAGCGCCGAGGCGGCGTAGTCGACGGCGGCGAACACCTGATCGCGATCGCTGACGTCGGCGACGCAGGTCGTCGCCTTACAGCCGAGCGCGCCGATCTCGTCGGCGACGCTGTTGATCCCTTCGGGTCGCACGTCGACCAGCGCCACGTCGGCGCCGTCGCGGGCGAGTCGCAGCGCGATACCCCGCCCGATGCCGCGGCCACCGCCGGTGACCAGAGCCACCTTGCCCGTCAGTGTCGTCTGCCCTGTCATGTGCCTTTTCCTTTCAGACCGAGGGGTTCCTGTCAGACCGAGGGGTTCCTGTCAGATCGAGGGGTCCACGAGAACCTTCATCTTCTTGCCGGCGTGCAGCGCCTCGAAGCCCTCGTCGACCACGTCCTCGATCGGGATCCGGGTCACCCAGCCGGTGGTGTCGTAGGCGCCCTCGGCCATCAGCGCGATCACCGCCTCGAAGTCGGCGCCGGTGTAGCACAGCGAGCCCTGGATCCTGGACTCGTTCATCACCAGGTTCAGCAGCGGTGTCTCCAGCGGCTTCTCGTAGATCGCGACGCTGACCATCGGCCTGCGCGATCCGACGCAGGCCAGCGCCGTGCTGACCGCCGGGGTGACGCCGGCCGCGTCGAACACCGCGTCGGCGCCGTCGCCCTTCGTATGGTCGGCGATGAAGCCGGGCACGTCGACCGCGGTCGGGTCCAGCGTCGCCGCGCCGAGCGCCTCGATGGCCGCGCGCCGGGTCGGCGACGGCTCGACGACGAACACGTCCTGCAGGCCCTTGCCGCGCAGCGCGAACCACAGGCCGATGCCGATCGGGCCCGCACCGAACACCATCGCGGTGTCGCCGGGACCGACGTCGCCGAGGGTGGCGGCGTGATAGGCCACCGACATCGGTTCGACGAGCGCGCCGAGTTCCAGGCCCACGTTGTCGGGCAGCCGGTGCAGCATGCTGGTCGGCACCACGGTGTATTCGGCCATCCCGCCGTCGGACATCAGGCCGTGAAAGCCGATCTGCTGGCAGACGTTGTAGTTGCCCGCACGGCACGGCCCGCACGTGCCGCACTTGTAGATCGGTTCGACGGCCACCCGGTCGCCCTCGCTCCACCCGGTGACACCGGCACCGACGGCGGTGATGGTGCCGGAGAACTCGTGGCCCATCGTCAACGGCAGCTGCTGATGGGTCAGTGGGTGCGGTTCGGTGGGGACGAAGATCGGCCCGGCGTAGTACTCGTGCAGGTCGGTACCGCAGATGCCGTTGTATCCGACCTGCAGTTTCACCGTGCCCGGTGCGGGTTGCGGTTCGGCGACGTCGTCGATCTCGAGCTTGTTCGGTCCGTAGTAGACAGCGGCTTTCATACCGGCAGTTCTATGTGATGGCCGACACAGTGCGAAAGAGTTGCAGGGGGTTGCAGCCCGGGCGCCCCGGTTGCAACGGTTCGCAACTCTTGTCAGGCACCGGGCATCGGGTGTGCCCTGGGTCACATGACATCCACACTTGAACCACAGACCACAACCGATGTGACCCCGCAGCAGCGTGTCGACGCCTGGCTGGCCGACTTCGAGTCGGCACTGGCCGTCCGGGACATCGAGCGCGTCGCCGGCATGTTCGCCGTCGACGGCTTCTGGCGCGACCTGGTGTCGTTCACCTGGAACATCAAGACCCTGGAAGGTCGCGACCAGATCGCCGACATGCTCGGTGCCCGGCTGGCCGGCACCGATCCGTCCGGCTTCGCCACCCGGGAGGCGCCCAGCGACGACGGCGGCGGTGTGGTCTCGGCGTTCATCGAGTTCGAGACCGCCGCCGGCCGGGGCACCGGCCACCTGCGGCTGCGGGACGAGGACGGAACCGACCGGGCGTGGACGCTGCTGACCGCACTGCAGGAACTCAAGGGCCACGAGGAGCGCAAGGGCCCGACCCGGGTGCTCGGCGCGGTGCACGGCGACGATCCCGATCCGCGGTCCTGGGCGGAGAAGCGCGAGGCCGAGCAGGAGGCGCTGGGTCGTTCCGAGCAGCCGTATGCCCTGGTGATCGGCGGTGGGCAGGGCGGCATCGCGCTCGGGGCGCGGCTGCGCCAGCTCGGGGTGCCGGCCATCGTCGTCGACAAGCACGAGCGGCCCGGCGACCAGTGGCGCAAGCGGTACAAGTCGCTGTGCCTGCACGACCCCGTCTGGTACGACCACCTGCCCTACCTGCCGTTCCCGGCCAACTGGCCGGTGTTCGCGCCGAAGGACAAGATCGGCGACTGGCTGGAGTTCTACACCCGCGTGATGGAGGTGCCGTACTGGTCGAAGACCACCTGCACTTCGGCGTCCTTCGACGAGGAGTCCCAGACCTGGACCGTCGAGCTGGACCGAGACGGCGAGCGGCTCACGCTGCATCCGGCCCAGCTGGTCCTGGCCACCGGGATGTCCGGCAAGCCCAGCGTGCCGACGCTACCGGGCCAGGACGTGTTCCGCGGCGACCAGCACCACTCGTCGGCGCACCCGGGCCCGGACGCCTACGTCGGCAAGAAGGCCGTGGTGATCGGGTCGAACAACTCCGCGCACGACATCTGCAAGGCGCTCTACGAGAACGGCGTGGACGTGACGATGGTGCAGCGATCCTCGACGCACATCGTGAAGTCCGACTCGCTGATGGAGATCGGGCTGGGGGCGCTGTACTCGGAGCAGGCCGTCGCCGGCGGCATGACCACCGAGAAGGCCGACCTGACGTTCGCGTCGCTGCCGTACCGGATCATGCACGAGTTCCAGATCCCGCTGTACGACCAGATGCGCGAGCGCGACAGGGAGTTCTACGACCGACTGGAGGCGGCCGGCTTCGAACTGGACTGGGGCGCCGACGGGTCCGGGCTGTTCATGAAGTACCTGCGCCGCGGCTCGGGCTACTACATCGACGTCGGCGCGTGCGACCTGGTCGCCGACGGCCGGATCAAGCTGGCCCACGGGCAGGTCGACCACCTGACCGAGGACTCGGTGGTGCTGTCCGACGGCACCGAACTGCCCGCCGACGTGGTGGTCTACGCGACCGGGTACGGCTCGATGAACGGCTGGGCCGCCGACCTGATCGGCCAGGACGTCGCCGACCGGGTCGGCAAGGTGTGGGGCCTGGGGTCCGACACGCCGAAGGACCCCGGGCCGTGGGAGGGCGAGCAGCGCAACATGTGGAAGCCCACCCAGCAGCCCAACCTGTGGTTCCACGGCGGCAACCTGCATCAGTCCCGGCACTATTCGCTGTACCTGGCGCTGCAGCTCAAGGCCCGCTACGAGGGCATGGCCACCCCGGTGTACGGCCTCCAGGAGGTCCACCACCTGCAGTGAGCCCCGCGCCGAAATGGCATTCCAGCAGCCAAAGGTCGAGTGAGGACCTGCCGGAATGCCATTTCGGCGACCGTTCAGAAGCGCCATTTCGGCGACCGTTCAGAATGGGGGCGTGAGCGACACTGCGCCCAGCGACACCGAGAACCAGACCGACACCGGGACCCAGGCCGACACCGGGAGCGACCCGCACCTCTGGCTCGAGGACGTCACCGGCGACGACGCGCTGGCCTGGGTGCGCCGGCACAACGAGCCGACGATCGCCGAGCTCGCCGGGGAACGCTTCGAGCAGATGCGCGCCGAGGCACTGGAGGTCCTCGACACCGACAGCCGCATCCCCTACGTGCGCCGCCGCGGCGAGTACCTGTACAACTTCTGGCGCGACGCGACCAACCCGAAGGGCCTGTGGCGGCGCACCACGCTGGACAGCTACCGCACCGAGCAGCCCGACTGGGACGTCATCATCGACGTCGATGCACTCGCCGCGCAGGACGGGACGAACTGGGTCTGGGCCGGCGCGACCGTCATCGAACCCGACCACAGCCGCGCGCTGATCAGCCTGTCGCGGGGCGGGTCGGATGCCGCGGTGGTGCGTGAGTTCGACATGCGAACCCGCGAGTTCGTCGACGGCGGTTTCACGTTGCCGGAGGCGAAGTCACAGACCAGCTGGGCCGACGAGAACACGCTGCTGGTCGGTACCGATTTCGGCGAGGGGTCGCTGACCGAGTCGGGTTACCCGCGACAGGTCAGGCGCTGGATGCGGGGCCGGCCGCTCGCCGAGGCCCCCACGGTGTTCAGCGGGGCCCCGACCGACGTGATCGTCGCCGCGTCGGTGGACCGCACTCCCGGCTTCGAACGCACGATCATCAGCAGGGCGCTGGACTTCTTCAACGAGGAGGTCTACGAACTGCGCGGCGACGAGCTCATCCGCATCGACACCCCGACCGACGCCAGCATCTCGATCCACCGCACCTGGCTGCTGATCGAGCTGCGCACCGACTGGGACCACCACCTCGCGACCGGGGGTGTCCAGCATTTCGCGGCGGGGTCGCTGCTGGCGGCCGACTACGACGGGTTCCTGGCGGGCACCGCCGACGTGCAGGTGGTGTTCGCACCCGACGAGCACACCTGCCTGCACCACTATTCGTGGACCCGCGACCGCCTGGTGGTGGTCACGCTGGCCGACGTGGCCAGTCACGTCGCGGTGTTCACCCCCGGCACGTGGACCCCGCATGCGGTGCTCGGCCTGCCGGAGAACACGAACACCACGATCGTGGCGACCGACCACCTCGGCGACGAGGTCTTCCTGGACTCATCGGGTTTCGGCACACCGTCGCGACTGCTGCATGGGGCCGCCGGCGATGAGCTCACCGAGATCAAGCGGGCACCGTCGTTCTTCGACGCGACCGACCTCGAGGTGGCCCAGCACTTCGCCGACTCCGACGACGGCACCGCCATCCCGTACTTCGTGGTGGGCCAACGGAATCGCGGGGCCGCCGGTCCGACACTGCTCGGCGGGTACGGCGGCTTCGAGGTGGCCCGCACGCCCGGTTACGACGGCGTGCTGGGCCGGCTGTGGCTGGCCCGCGGCGGCACCTACGTGCTCGCCAACATCCGCGGCGGCGGCGAGTACGGCCCCACCTGGCACACCCAGGCGATGCGCGAGGGACGGCATCTGGTGGCCGAGGACTTCGCCGCGGTGGCGCGCGATCTGGTCGCACGGGGCATCACCACGGTCGGGCAGCTGGGCGCGCAGGGCGGCAGCAACGGCGGCCTGCTGATGGGCATCATGCTCACCCGGTACCCGGAGTTGTTCGGGGCGCTGGTGTGCAGTGTGCCGCTGCTCGACATGCGGCGCTTCCACCTGCTGCTGGCGGGCGCCTCCTGGGTCGCCGAATACGGCGACCCGGACGAACCCACCGACTGGGAGTTCATCTCGAAATACTCTCCATACCAGAACATCTCGTCTGATCGTCGATACCCGCCGGTGCTGATCACCACCTCGACGCGCGACGACCGCGTGCACCCCGGCCACGCGCGCAAGATGACCGCGGCGCTGGAGGCGGCCGGCCAGCCGGTGCACTACTACGAGAACATCGAGGGCGGCCACGCCGGCGCCTCGGACAACCCACAGATCGCGTTCCGCTCAGCCCTGGTGTACGAATTCCTATGGCGCACCCTGGACGGGAGCTGACATGCCGGACACGCTCGTGACCCTCCGATCCCTGATAGCCGTCTGCGCCGCGGCCACCGTGCTGCTCGGCGGATGTGCGCGCGATGTCAGCGGAACGGCGGTGAGCGCCACCGCAACGGCATCCGGAACGCCCGGGCCCTCGGGCGGGGAATGCCGGACGGTCGATGCGCCACTGGCCGACATCCCGGTCGTCGACGACACCGAACCGCGCCTGCGCATCCCGATTCCGCAGGGGTGGGAACGCAACTCGACTATGGACAGCCAGATCATCCGGTACGCGATAGTGGCGCAGGATCTCGTCGCCGACGGCTTCACCCCCAACGCGGTCGTCACGCTCGAGTCGGTGCGCGGAAACTCCTCGCCAGACCAGGTGTTCGAGCAGAACCGGGACAACCTGGTCCGGATGATGAACGCCTCCGATCTGGACACCGAGACCAACACGACCTGCGGATTTCCCTCGGAGACAACCGAATACACTGCGCCCGCGATGGGGTCGATCCCGCAGCGCCCGGTGATCATGCACGCCGTCGTCGCCACCTACGGGGGCGTCACCCATCTCGCCACGCTGACGATCCAGACCACCGACCCGGACAATCCGACCTACCAGGACGACGCCGACGAGATCGTCGAGGGGTTCCAGGTGGTGCTGCCGTAGGGCTGTAACGCCCCGCCCGGCCGAGGGCACTGAGTCGGTGAGGGTCGCGCAGTCCGGCGAGACCCGTACCCGACCGAGAGGATCCCGTCATGGCCGCGCCCAGCGCAACCACGCCGTCTCTGCACACCGATCGCCCGTCGCCGGCCCTGGACCGGGTCGCCGGCACGCTGGCCCGCTACGGGCTCGTCGTCGTCATCGCCTGGATCGGCGTACTGAAGTTCACCGAGTTCGAGGCCCACGGCATCGAACCGCTGGTGTCGCACAGCCCACTGATGAGCTGGGTCTACACCATCGTCGGAGTGACCACGTTCTCGGCGCTGCTCGGCGTGCTCGAGGTCGCCACGGCGCTGCTGATCGCGGCCAAGCCGTGGTGGCCGAGGTTGTCGATGGCCGGCAGCGTGATCGCGATCGGGCTGTTCGTCGCGACCCTGAGCTTCCTGTTCACCACGCCGGGCGTCTTCGAGGCGACGGCGGGTTTCGGCGTGCTGTCCTTGACCGGCCAGTTCCTGATCAAGGATGTTGCACTGCTGGGCCTCTCGGTCTGGACGCTCGCCGATTCCGTCCGCAGCCTGCGTGTTTGACCGACTAGCATCGGGCGGTGATGACCACCACAGCCTCGGACGAGGGCGGACTCGTCGCGGCCCTGCGGGCGCGCGACGAGTCCGTCTTCGCCGACCTGGTCGACCGGCACACCCCGGCGATGCTGCGGGTGGCCCGCGGCTATGTCGCGACCCACGAGATCGCCGAAGAGGTGGTCCAGGAAGCGTGGATCGCGCTGCTGAAGGGGATCGACACCTTCGAGGGCCGTTCGTCGCTGCGGACGTGGCTGTTCACCGTGCTGATCAACATCGCCAAGACCCGCGGGCTGCGCGAACGCAAGGACCGCGACATGGCGATCGCCGCCCACACCGGCGGCACGGTCGACCCGGCACGGTTCCGCGACAGCGACGACGAATGGCCCGGCCACTGGAAGGCGACGGAGCTGCCCACGGCGTTCCCCGCATCCCCGGAGGGTGCGCTGCTGGGTGAGGAGCTGATGACCGTCACCCGCCGCGAGCTCGAGAAGCTACCGGAGCGGCAGCGCATCGTGGTCACGCTGCGCGACGTGCTGGACATGGATTCCGCCGAGGTGTGCGAGCTGCTCGACATCAGCATCGCCAACCAGCGGGTACTGCTGCACCGAGGACGGGCGGCCGTGCGGCAGGCACTCGAGGACTACCTGAAGGACGCGTCGTGAGCGAAGAACGCGAGATGGACTGCAACGAGCTGGTGGAGCTCGTGACCGCCTACCTGGACGGGTCGCTGGACCCGGACACCCGCGCGCGGTTCGACGAGCACCTGCTCGAATGTGACGGCTGCGGGAACTACCTCCAGCAGTTCCGCACCACCGTCGCCTCGCTCGGCAGCCTCGGCGACGAGGAGCTGGACCCGACCTTCCGGAGCAGACTGCTCACCGCGTTCCGTAACTGGCAGTAGAACGGAAGGCGTGGCACACGACTTCGGCGACTGCGGCCAGGCCCCGCCCGACGGGCGACCCGACCCGTCACACGTCATCCAGCCGTGACGGGGAAGGTGGTGGACACCGAGGTGCTCGTCGTCGGCGCCGGGCCGACCGGGCTGACCCTGGCCTGCGCGCTGCGGCTGCACGGCATCCGGGTGCGCGTCGTCGACCGCTCCGACGGCCCGGCGACGACATCGCGGGCCAACTTCTTGCATGCCCGCGGTTCGGAGGTGCTGGGTCGCATCGGCGCGCTGGGCACGCTGCCCGACGAGTCACTGCGCGCCATGCGGATCACCAACTACCTGGGTGACCGCCCGCTCGTCACGCTGGAGTTCGGCGACCCCCACCTGCACACGGCCGCACCGCCGATGGTGATCTCCCAGGCCAGGGTGGAAGGTTCGCTGCGCGATCGGCTGGCCGAGCTCGGCGCCGCGCCCGAATGGGGCAACGGCCTGGTGGGGCTGCGCCAGCGCGCCGACTCGGCCGTCGCCGAGTGTGCCGACGGAACCAGCATCCGGGCCCGCTGGGTCGTCGGCTGTGACGGCGTCTCCAGCACCACCCGCACGCTGGCCGGGATCGGCTTTCCCGGCGTCAAGCTGACCGAGCGCTGGCTGCTGGCCGACCTGCACCTGGAGTGGGACCTCGACCGCGGCGGCACGACCGGGTGGATCCATCCCAGCGGGCTGGTCGGCGCCATGCCGATGCCCAGCGACGGCAGCGAGCGCGGCGACCTGTGGCGGATATTCGCCTACGATCCCGGCCGGGCCGAAAAGCCCAGCGAGAGCGACATTCTGGATCGGATGCGGGAGATCATCCCGCACCGCAGCGGTCGCCGGGTCCGGGTCGGCGACCCGGAGTGGCTGTCGGTGTTCACCGTGCACCGCCGGCTGGCCGAGCGGTACCGCAGCGGCCGGATCCTGATCGCCGGCGACGCCGCCCACGCGCACGCCCCGTTCGGCGGGCAGGGCATGCTGACCGGCATCGGCGACGCCGAGAACCTGGCCTTCAAGCTCGCTCTGGTGACCCGTGGGCTGGCCGCCGACGCGCTCGTCGACACCTATCAGGCCGAGCGGCGACCCTTGGCCACCGAGGTGCTGCGCGGCACCAGCGCGGTGACCCGCGTCAACGTCGCCGGCAACCCGGTCGCGCGGTTCCTGCGGGACCGGGTCGCGCCCAAGATCTTCGGCCTTGCGCCGGTGCAGCGGTGGACGACCTACACCGCGTCGCAGCTGTGGGTGAGCTACCGCAAGGGCCCGCTCGGCGGCCGCGGACCCAAACCGCGCCCCGGCGACCCGATCCCGGATACCGAGTGCGCAAGGCCCGACGGCGGCGCCACCCGGCTGCACCGCGAACTCGGCGCGCACTGGGCGGTGCTGGCTCCCCCCGACACACCCGGCTGCGCCGATGCCGCGCGCCGACATCTCGGCGAGTTCGTCGAGGCGCTGACCTACGACGACGACGAGGCGATGTTGATCCGGCCGGACGGCCACCTGGCGTGGCGGGGCGATCCCACCGACGCCGACGGTGTGACCCGTTGGCTCACAACCGCATTGACGACCGGCTCAACGCGCTGACGACGCAGGGCCGGAGCACCGCTGCTCGTGCCAGCGCCGCAACAGCTCCGGTATCTCGGCCAGCAGGAACGCATAGAACTCACGCATCTCGGCCAGCCGTTGGTGGGCCAGGCTACCGGTGGCGGTGGCGGCGATCCCGGCGTCCGCGGCGTCCAGGAACGCCGCGATCGTCTGGTTCTGGCCGGTGTACAACGTCGCCCACGCGTCCGGACGCAACCGGAAATGGTCGCGGCGACTGGCCGGCGCCGGCACTCGTTGGGCGAGGCCGACCGACGTCAGCGTCTTGAGCGCACCCGAGATCGACCCGGCGCTGGCCCCCAGCTCATCGGCAAGTTCGGACATGGTCACGCTGGGCCGCTCGCTGAACAGCAGCGCTGCCACGACACGGGCCGTCATTCGCTGCAAACCCTGGGAGGCCAGCACCAGCGCCAACCGCTCCGCGCTGTCGGGCAGCTTCGCCACCGGCCAGATCCTCCTCGGCAGAACGTTCTTCAATAATTTCTGAAAGTTCAGTATAGTCAGGCCCGGTGGAAACCGTCATCGACGTTCGCGACCTGACCTACGCCTACCCGAAGGCGGCCGAACCCGCGGTGGACGGCATGGACTTCACGGTCGGAGCCGGTGAGATCTTCGGCTTCCTCGGTCCCAACGGCGCGGGCAAGTCCACCACCCAGAAACTGCTGATCGGCCTGCTGCGGGGCCATCGGGGCCGGGCTCACGTCTGGGGACGCGACCCGCTGGACTGGGGGCAGGACTACTACCAGCGCATCGGGGTCTCCTTCGAGCTGCCCAACCACTATCTGAAACTGACCGGTGCGGAGAACCTGCGTTTCTTCGCGTCGCTGTACGACGGCCCCACCCGCGACCCGGCACAACTGCTCGAGGCCGTCGGCCTCGCCGACGCCGCCGACATCCGGGTGGGCAGGTACTCCAAGGGAATGCAGATGCGGCTGACCTTCGCCCGGTCGCTGGTCAACGACCCCGAGCTGTTGTTCCTCGACGAACCGACCTCCGGGCTGGATCCGGTCAACGCCCGCACCGTCAAGGACATCATCGGCGACCTGAAGGCCCGGGGCCGCACCGTGTTCCTGACCACCCACGACATGGCCACCGCCGACGAGCTCTGCGACCGGGTCGCATTCGTCGTCGACGGTCGCATCGCCGCCCTCGATTCACCCGCCGAGCTCAAGATCGCCCGCAGCCGGCGCCTGGTCCGGGTGGAGTACCGCGACCCCGCCGGCGCCCTGCAGACCGCCGAGTTCGGGATGGACGGTCTGGCAGAGGATCCCGGCTTCCGAGCCGTGCTGCGCGACCACCATGTCGAAACCATCCACAGCAGAGAGGCCAGCCTCGACGAGGTGTTCGTCGACGTCACCGGCAGGAGGCTGGCATGAGCCGGTGGACCAGCGCGCTGCGGTTGGAGGCCGAACTGCAGCTGCGCCAGCGGTTCACCCACGCCGCCGCCGTCTCCGGGCTGTTGTGGCTGGTGGTGCTGCTGCCGATGCCACCGGAGCTGCGCGGCATCGTCGAGCCGTACGTGCTCTTCGGCGACATCACCGTGATCGGTTTCTTCTTCGTCGGCGGCTCGGTGTTCTTCGAGAAGCAGGAGCGCACGCTGGGCGCGATCATCTGTACCCCATTGCGGTTCGGCGAGTACCTGTCGGTCAAGATCCTCGCGCTCATGACGATCTCGCTGGCGATCGCGGTCGCGGTGGTGATCGCCACCCGGGGCACCGATTTTCATCCGCTGCCGCTGCTGGCAGGCATCGCACTCGGCACGCTGGTGATGCTGCTGGCCGGGTTCGCCTCCGCGCTGCCGTTCGCCTCGGTCGGCGACTGGTTCCTGTCCACGTCGGTGCCGCTGGCCGTGCTGTCGCTGCCGGTGCTGTACCTGACCGGCGTGTGGACCAGCCCGGTGCTCTACGTCCTGCCCACCCAGGGTCCGCTGTTGCTGCTGGCCGCGGTGTTCGATCAACTGAGCCTGGCGCCCTGGCAGGTCCTCTACGCGCTGACCTATCCGCTGGTGTGCGCGGCCGGCATGTACCGGCTGGCCGAGAAGATGTTCGGGCGTTACGTCGTCGAGCGCGCCGGGGCACCGGGATGACGGCTCCGGCGGCACGGCTGTTCCAGGCGTGGACCGCGTTCGGCCGCAATGACATCCGCGGAACCTACCGCGAGCCGCTGATGGCCATGCTGGTGCTGGCTCCGGTGATCTGGACAGTCGGCACCGCGGTCATCGTGCCGCGGCTGACCACGACGGTGGCCCGGCGCTACGACTTCGACCTGGTGCCCTACCACCCCCTGGTGCTCACCGGATTGTTGCTGTTGACCAGCATCATCGTCGTCGGAGGGCTCGGAGCGTTCCTGATCCTCGACGAGCTCGATTCGGGCACCCTGCCAGCGCTGCGGGTGACCCCGGTGCCGCTGTCGAGCTTCTTCGGCTACCGGGCCGGCACCGTCGTCGCCGTCACCACCGGCTACGTGGTGGCCACGATGTCGCTCAGCGGCCTGCTGCCGGCCGGGTTGGTGCTGCCGCTGATCCCGATCGGCCTGGTCGCCGGGCTGTCGTCGGTGGTGACGATGCTGCTGATCGTCGCGGTGGCGAGCAACAAGATCCAGGGCCTGGCGATGCTGCGGCTGCTCGGCCTGGTCATCGCCGGGCTGCCGTGCCTGGCCTGGTTCGTCTCCCCGCCGTGGGACCTGGCGTTCGGGATCCTGCCGCCCTACTGGCCGGCCAAGGCGTTCTGGGTGGCGTGCGCCGGCGGCGTGTGGTGGCCGTATCTCGTCGGCGGGGTGGTGTTCAACCTCGCCGCCGGCCGGCCGCTGTTGCGCAGGTTCATCGCGAAGAACACCTGAGTCGCCTCAGGATCCGTCGAAGACGACCGGCAACGTCTGTGGTCCACTCAGCGCGGTGAGCGGCTTCCACGGCGCCGGCCCGTCGATGCGGATGTTCCGCATTCGACCGGCCATCACCGCCAGACCTTCGGCTACCTCGAGTCGTGCCAGGTGGGATCCGAGGCAGTAGTGCATGCCACCGCCGAACGTCAACGCCGGAGCGCTGCGAGGCCGGGTGATGTCGAGGCGGTCGGGGTCGTCGAAGACTGCGGGATCACGGTTGGCGGAGGCAAGGTTCGCCAGCACGAGGGTGCCCGCGGGAATCGTCACCCCGGCCAGTTCGACGTCCACGGTCGCGGTACGCAGCATGCCGAAGACGACCGGTGAGTGCCGGATGACCTCCTCGGCCGCGGCCTGCGCCAACCCGGGCTCCTCCGCCAGCAGCGCCCACTGGTCCGGGTACTCACTCAACGCGTGCACCGCCGCGGCGACCTGGTTGCGGGTGGTGTCGGTTCCGGCGATCAGCAGCCCCGCCACCAGCATCCGGAGTTCGTCGGCGTCGAGGCGGTCGCCTTCGTCCTCGACGCGGACGAGCTCGGACAGCAGATCGTCGCCGAGCGCGCCGCGCCGCGCCTCGACCAGATCATCGATGTAGTCGTCGAGTTCCTGCCAGGCCTTCAGTACTCGCTGCTCGCTGGCGGCGGCGTCCCAGCTGAAGGCGCGGAAGATGTCATCGGTCCAGTCGGAGAACAGTTTCCAGTCCTCCACCGGCGCGTCGAGGAAGGCACAGATGACCGGGATCGGATAACGCTGTGCGATGTCGGCGACAACGTCGCAACGCCCGTTGGGCAGCTGGCGGTCGACGAGCCCGGTGATCACCTCGATCACCGTGTCGCGCACCCGGGCGGCTCCCCGCGGCGCGAAAGCACGTGCCACCAGTTTGCGCAGCCGGTGATGCTCCTCGCCGTCGAGGCTGATCAGATTGGCGGCGACCCGGTCCCACATCGGACCCGAGGTGATGCCCTGCGCCGCCAGGAACATGCCCTGTGGGACCCGGAACCGTTTGTCGTGCAGAACGGTGCGGACCAGTTCGTAGGTCAGGACTTCGGGTCCGTGCGGGCCCATCGCGATGGGCCCGCGCGCCCGCGCACCGGCGATGAGCCGGTGCGCCTCCCAGGGGTCGTCCAGGTGGTCATAGGCCAGCATGGGCAGTCCGGCTTCGAAAACTGAAGGGCAGGCGTTCGGGCTCTGCCGCACCGGTGCGACGTCGATGGTCATGAGGTGATCGTCGGCCGGGAACCGCCGGGCGTCGTCAGTAGTCGACTACTGGTTGTGGAGGCAGACCGCCAATATCACTACGTGTGTTCCCCAGGCTCCTACCCTTTAGGTGTGCGTTTGACGTGGCCGCTGACCGGCCGGTCGGAGGAAGCGCGACTCATCCAGGCCGCGGTCCTCGACGCTGATTCCGCCGGCATCGTCGTCAGCGGAGCCACGGGTGTCGGCAAGAGCCGCATCGTCCGGGACACGCTGATGACGTTCGCCAACCAGGGCTGGGAGGTCCGCTGGGTGGTCGGCAGTTCGGCAGTGCAGAAACTTCCGCTCGGGGCGCTGACCACCTGGGCGCACTCCACCAGCGATGACAGCCTCATGCTGATCCACGGCGTCGTGGCGGCGTTGACCGCATCGGCGCGCGGGCTCCCCGTGTTGATCGGGATCGACGACGCACCCTTGCTGGATGACCTGTCGATCGTGGTCATACACCAGATCGTGGTGCAGAGATTGGCGAAAGTGGTGCTCACGGTCCGAGGGGGCGAGCCGATTCCGGCGGCGACCGGTGACCTCTGGAGGACCGACGATTTCGACCGCCTCGATATGCGGCCGCTGCCTCGATCGGCCGCCGAAGCCATGATCACCGAAGCCCTGGGTGGCCGCCTGCACCGCGACGCGGAGGAACGGCTGTGGACCCTGGCTCAGGGCAATCCGCTCTATCTGCGCAACATCGTCGAGCAGGAAGTGGCCGACGCCCGCCTGGCGGTCCGGGACGGGCTCTGGACCTGGCACGGTGATGCGACCCTTCCTCCGGGATTGGTCGAGCTGGTGGAAGCCCGCATCGGTCGTCTGCCGGACCGGGTCAGCGATGTGGTCGACCTGCTCGCGGTGGGTGAACCGGTCTCGCTGGAAGTGCTGGCCAGAATCAGCGGTCCCGACGCGGTCGAGGACGCAGACCGCCGCGGCCTCATCTGCCTCGAGCCTGCCCACGGCGCAATCGAGGTGCGGCTGGCACATCCGCTGTACGGCGAGGTACGCAGGAGTCGGGCCCCGACGACGACACTGCGGCGGCTACGGGGCCTTGTCGCTGCCGGACTGGCTGCGTGCGACGACGCCGATGATATTCACGTCGTGGTTCGCAGAGCATCACTGAGTCTCGACTCGGACCTCGACCCTGACGTCGGCGTTCTGATCAGGGCGGCACGCGGTGCGGCGTGGTTGGTCGACCTTCAACTGGCGGACCGGCTGGCCGCCGCGGCGATTCGGGCCGGCGGCGGCGCCGAGGCCAACCTGATCCGTGCGTTCGTCCTGTCCTGGCAGGGCCGGGGCTTGGAGGCCGACTCGGTGCTCGCCGACGTCGACTCCTCCGAGCTGGATGCGGTCCGTCGGGCCCAGACGACGTTCCTACGCGCCGTGAATCTGCTGTTCACCCTCGCCGACCCGGCCGCCGCGTTGACGTTGGTCAACGACGCTGCCGAAGACGAGGCACCCGGCCAGGACTCAATGAATGCATTCCGCTGTGTGTACTGGGCGGCCATGGGCCGCCCCGAAGCGGCGCTGCAGTACGCGCGGAAGTTCGACCCGGACGCATTGCCGGACCACCTTCAAATGAGGTTGAGCGCCTGGGCCGTCACGGTCGCGCACGGCGAAACCGGATCGACGTCTCGAGCGGTGGCCTCAGCCAAGGCGGGATACCCGATCCCGGTGCGCGCGTTCGTCGTCATCGCCGATGCACACGCCAATGCCCTGACGCTGGCCGGGCGGATATCCGCGGCCGAGGACGTGGCGGCCATGATGCGGCACCGCGCGATGTCGGCGCAGGGTGCGACGTTCGGTCAGATCGCTGTCGCCGTCACCGGACAGGTTGCACTCGCCGCCGGGCACTTGGACAGTGCGTGCTCGCTGCTGGCGTCGGCGATCGACCTTGTGACGGGGTGGAATTCGACGGCCGGATTCCGGTACCGGTACCAGATCTTGTTGACCACCGCTCTGGCCATGCGAGGGATGACACAGCAGGCGAAGCAGGCGTGCGCCGCCATCGATGCATGTTGGCACCCGGGGTGGCGATCCCTCGACTACGCACGTGCCATCGCTTCCGCGTGGGTCCTGGCGACTCAGGGACTGTTGAGCGATGCGATTGCCACGGTGCGATCCGCGGCCGAAAGTTCCCGGCAGACAAGCCAATACGCTGCCGAAGTGATGTGCCTTCAGACCGCAACCCAGCTCGGCGACTCCTCGACAGCCGCACGTTTGGGTGAACTCGTGGGCACCGTCGAAGGACCACGCGCCGGCCTCGCGGCGGGACTGGCAGAGGCTCTCCACACCGCAGATGCCGATCAGCTGGAGTCGCTGTCGGAACGGTTCGAATCGATGGGCGATCTCGTGGCGGCCGTCGACGCGGCTTCACATGCCGCCGCGTGCTTCCGCGCCGGGGGACTTCGCGGCTCGGCGCTACGTTGCTCCACGCGGGCCGAGACTCTCGCACAGGCGGGCGGCGGCATCTCCACACCCGCGTATCGCCGCGCAGCCGAGCGTCTCCCGCTGACCGGTCGCGAACGTGAGATCGTGATGCTTCTGGGGACGGCCATGTCCAACCGCGACATCGCTGCGACGCTGTCACTGTCGGTGCGCACCGTGGAGAGCCACATCTACAAGGCGATGGCCAAGACCGGCACGGCCAGTCGCGAAGAACTGGCGGCTCTGCTCAGCCCCGCGCCGGCTCAGCCGAGCTGATCGAGGACGGCTGCCGTATCCAGCCAGACGTTCTCGCGGCTGATGAGTCCGTCGCGGAACTCGAAGACGTGCGGCATCCGGAAGCTGATCCGGCTGCCGTTTCCGGCCAGTCCGAGCATGGATCCCACGACGGTGCCCGTCATCTGCTGTTCGAGCACGAGCGCGTCGTCGCACACATAGCAGTGCAATTCGGCCCACTCCTCGGCGAGGAAGTCGGCGGACAACCGCATCGCCTGTTCATCCATCTCGGCCGCCTTCCAACCCGCCGTACCGGCTCCGTCAACGAGTAGCACGCGAGAACCCCGGAAATACCAGTAGTCGACTACTTACCGACATCCGGGATCGGCGTTCGACGATGGTCTGTACCAGACGGAACCGACGGAGGGAGCCGTGATGACCATCACCATGAAGCCATCGAAAGTCGCGGCCTTGCTGCACTGGCGGACTCATCACCCGCGACGGGTGAGATCCGACTGGGACATCCACGGGCACCCACACCATTTGGTGTTCATCGAGAGCTCGTTGATGTCCCGGGAAATGAATCGGCTCTAGACCGCCGCACCCCGCCCAGCGCGGCGGCGAGGGCACCCAGCAGGACCAGTCCGCCACCGGCGATCAGTGTGCCGGTCAGCCACGTGTGCAGGCTGGACTCGGCGTGGGCCAGCATCACGTCGGCGACGGTACGGATGTTGCCGGTGGTCCGATCGAGAGCATCCTCGACATACGGGTTGCCCACCTCGATGGCGGCCCAGCCGGCGGCACCGACCGGCAGCGCCGAGACGCCCAACGCGGCCAGTGCCCTACCGCGCGATCGGGCCACGGCCAACGTCAGCAGCGCGCTCACCGCGGTGATGACGACGGCCGCGACGGCGGCCCACGGCCCCCAGGTGGCCAGCGGGCGCAGCTTGCCCGGCTGCAGCCGGGGGGTGTCCACCGTGATCGGCACCGTCAGGGTGGGCGGCAGCTCGAGATCGAGGCTGCCCAACGTGGCGGCGAACGACGGATCCGACAGCATCGGCGCGACGTCGATCAACCACTCGTCGGTGGAGTTTCCGCTGGGGACGGCACCGGTGAACATCCACCGGTGCGCGATCCGGTTGGCCTGCGCGAACTGGCCGGGAAAGCCCGTGTTCCCGGTGTAGGCGGCGGCCACCTGGTACACCAGGACCGGGTTCAGCTGGAAGCCGTTGTCGGCACCCAGCGCGACGATCTGGGTGGTGAGCTCGTCGGCCATCGCGTCCTGCAGTCGCGTGTCCCGGGCCGCCGAGGCCGCCAGCGCCGCATAACCGTCCTCGCCGACCACCGTCAGCTGGGCCCACACCACCGGCACCGCGACCGCGAGCCCCGCAGTGGTGATGAGCCACATCAGCAGTGCGGCCAGAAAGCGCACGGGCGCATCCTCCTCCTGCGGCCAGAGGTCGCCCCGGCTCAGTCGCCCAGCGCGCGTCCCACGATCAGCGGATCGGGTCGGCCGACCACCTCGCCGTCCCTGTTGTCGTAGTCGAACTTACTCAGCACGAAACGCATCGCGTTGATCCGGGCACGCTTCTTGTCGTTGCTCTTCACCACGGTCCACGGCGCCAACTCGGTGTCGGTCCAGGAGAACATCTCCTCCTTGGCGGCCGTGTAGTCGTCCCACTTGTCCAGCGAGGCGAGGTCGGTCGGTGACAGCTTCCACTGCCGCACCGGGTCGACCTGGCGGATGGTGAACCGGGTGCGCTGCTCGTTCGGCGACACCGAGAACCACAGCTTGGTCAGGAACACGCCGTCGTTGACCAGCATCTGCTCGAAAAGCGGTGCCTGCCGGATGAATTCGGCGTGCTGACGCGGGGTGCAGAAACCCATCACCCGCTCCACGCCGGCCCGGTTGTACCAGGACCGGTCGAACAACACGATCTCACCGGCCGACGGAAGGTGCTCCACATAGCGCTGGAAGTACCACTGGGTGCGCTCCTTTTCGGTGGGCTTCTCCAGCGCCACCACCCGCGCACCGCGGGGGTTGAGGTGCTCCATGAAACGCTTGATGGTGCCGCCCTTGCCCGCCGCGTCGCGTCCCTCGAACACGATGACGTGGCGGTGCCCGTTGGACTGGCTCCACTTCTGCAGCTTGAGCAACTCGATCTGCAGCAGCCGCTTCTGCTCCTCGTAGTCCGCACGCTTCATCCGCTCGTCGTACGGGTAGTTCTCACGCCAGGTGTCGACGACCTTGTCGCCCGGCTGGATCAGCAGGATCGGGTCGTCATCGTCGTCGTCGATGACCGTGTAGCCGGAGGTGTCGAGGGTCACGAGCAGAAATTATCGACCCCTACGTACCGTCCGGTGACGTTTCGGTGAACGGACGATGGATTACTTCGCCGCTCTACGCGGCCCGATCAGGGCCAGCTTGGTCAGCAACCCGTTCATCCGCTTCAGCGCGCGCAGCGAATTGCTGTAGTAGTTGCCGCCGGCGCCGACGGTGGTGCGCGGCACCACCACCGCCTCCTGGCGGCAGAACTTGCGCAGCCCGTCGGCGCCGCCGAACCGCGCGCCCATCCCCGAGTCCTTCCAGCCGCCCATCGGGGCGGTGGTGCACATCAGGTTGGAGATCACGTCGTTGACGTTGACGGCTCCGCAGTCGAGCTGCACGGCCACCTCCCTGGCCCGCTCCACGTCACCGGAGAAGACCGAGGCCGACAATCCGTACGGGCTGTCGTTGGCCAGCCGGACGGCCTCGTCGACCGTGGCGACCTTCATGATCGGCAGGGTGGGGCCGAACGTCTCCTCGGTCATGCAGGCCATCGAGTGGTCGACATCGACGAGCACCGTGGGCGGATAGAAACTGCCCGCACCCGCCGGGCGGCTGCCCCCGGTCAGCGCCCTGGCGCCCTTGGCGAGCGCATCGGCGACGTGACGTTCGGTGACCGCGACCTGGCTCTCGTCGATCAGCGCGCCGAAGTTGTGGCCGTCCCCGGCGCCGGTCTTGAGGCTCGCCACGTCGCGTACGACCGCGTCGACGAACTGGTCGTAGACCGGTTCGAGCACGTAGACCCGCTCGACGGACACGCAGGTCTGGCCGGCGTTGAACATCGCGCCCCACACCGCGGCGTGGGCGGCCAGGTCCACGTCGGCGTCCTCGAGCACGATCATCGGGTCCTTGCCGCCGAGCTCGAGGCTGACCGGGGTGAGCCGGCGCGCGGCGCGCTCCATCACCTTGGCCCCGGTCGCGCTCGATCCGGTGAACTGGATGTAATCGGAGTTGTCGATGACGGCCTCGGACACCGCACGGGCACCCTGCGCCAGGGCGAGCACCTCGGGGGCGCCCGATTCCAGCCACCCGCGCAGCAGCAACTCGGCGGTCAGCGGGGTGCGCTCGGAGGGCTTGAGCAGCACCGCACAGCCGGCGGCGAGCGCGCCGATGGCGTCCATCAACGCGTTGGCGACCGGGTAGTTCCACGGCGCGATGATGCCGACCACCGCGCGGGGGCGGTAGTGCACCGTGACCTTCTTGATCGCCAGGAACGGCAGGGCGGCCGGCCGGGTCTCGGGTGCCAGCGCCTGCTCCATCGTCTTGATGTAGTACGCGGCGATCATCAGCAGCAGCGGGACCTCCTGCGCGGCGTCCACCGCGGACTTGCCGGTCTCCGCGATCAGCAACCGCTCGATCTCGTCGCGGTGCTGGCCGAGCCACACCGCGAACCGCGCCAGCACCTTGGCCCGCCCCTTGGCGCCGCGGGCCTCCCACTCGCGCTGCGCGACGCGCAGGCCGGCCGCCACCCTGGCCACGTCGGCGGGGTCGGTCCAGCTGACCCGCCCCGCTTCCGTGCCGGTGGCCGGGTTGGTGATGGTGCCGGTGCCGGTGAACGGCTCGGTCAGTTCCACGTCTGGCGTCGCTGTCATGACCTCATGCTAACCATGACTGTGATCCTCGTCGCAGCGAGGTTGACACATGTCAACTCCGGGCGGCCCGGGCGGCCACACACACCGACACCCCGACCACCAGCACCGCCAGCCCCAGGGCCACCACCACGAGGGTGGTGTGCCCGCTCGGGTACGCCAGTGCGTCGTCGCGCAACCTGCCGAACGCCTGTTTGGCCAACCGTTCGGTCAGCACCGCGACCACCGGCGCCGCCGCGATCACCGCGGCCAGCTGCGCGCGGCGCTGCGCGAGGGCCACCGCCAGCACGACCGTCCAGAGCGCGAGCGTGACGCGGCCGTCGGTGAACACCCGTAGCCATTCCAGCCAAGGGTGGCGCTGACCGGCGGCGAAGACCGCGTCGTCGACCGGTGTGGAACCCGTCCCCACGGCGAGACCGAGCAGGATCAGCCCGCCAGGCCGATCACCGGCCACCAGCGGACCAGAGCAGGACCGCTCAACCGGCGATCCCCCTGATGTAGGCCGCCTGGCCGAGGTGCTGAGCAGCGTCGTCGATGATGCTGACCAGCCGCGCGCTGGCGGTCACCGGTGGGGTCCACCGGCGGTCGACGATCCGGCCGAGTTCCTCTGCCGAGACCGATGCCACGTAGGCCAGCGACTCTTTGTGCACGGCGTGGTAGTAGCCGGCCAGCAGGGCAGCCGGTGCGCGCACCTTGGCGACCTCCTCGGCGGTGTGGCCGTAGCCGTGGGCGTCGCGCGGCAGGTCGAGGGCGAAGCGGTCCACCCAGCCGTCGCGCAGCCACACCTGCTCGAGGTCGGCGATCGCGCACAGTTGGGCGTCCTGGATCCGCGCGCTGTGCCAGATCAGCCAGGCGATGGTGTTGGCCTCCGGGGTGGGCCGGAAGTAGGCGACGTCGTCGGTCAGCCCGTCGGTGAGATCGTCGACGTGCTCGATCAGCCGGGTGAAGGAGTCGCGCAGCAGTTCGCGGGCAGCATCGATGTCGGCCATCGGTTCACTCCTTCGGTCCGCCGCCGTGGAACACGGCCTCGACGTTGTTGCCGTCCGGGTCGCGCACGAACGCGCCGTAATAGTTCTCGTGGTACTCCGGGAACAGCCGCGGTGCGTGCAGCGGTTCGGCGCCGAGTGCCAGCGCCGTGTGGAAGAAGGCCTGCACGGTCTCCGGGTCCTTGGCGGCGAACGCGATGTGCACCTCCCGGTTCGGGCCGGCCGCCTGTCCTGCGTTCATGTCGCCGATCCAGAAGTCCGGTTTGCCCGGCGCGCCGTACCCGACGGCGACGCCGAAGTCCTTCTGCCGGGCGTAGCCCAGCACGCCGAGAACCTTGTCGTAGAAGGCCCGCGAGGCCTCCCAGTCCGCACAGTTGATTCCGAGGTGGTCGATCACGCCCTCACCGTACATTCGGGATATGACCACGCATCAGCTGTTGATCCGCGGGGGCACCATCGTCGACGGCATGGGCGGCGAACCGTTCGTCGGGGACGTCGCCGTCGACGACGGCGTCATCACGCACGTCGGTGCCGTGGCTGGCACTGCCGAGCGGGAGATCGACGCGACCGGACTGCTGGTCACACCCGGGTTCGTCGACCTGCACACCCACTACGACGGTCAGGCGATCTGGTCGGACCGGCTGACCCCGTCGTCGGCGCACGGGGTCACCACCGCGGTGATGGGCAACTGCGGGGTCGGTTTCGCCCCGTGCCGGCCCGCCGACCACGACGTCCTCGTCGACGTGATGGCCGGCGTCGAGGACATCCCCGGCGTGGTCATGGTCGACGGTCTGCCGTGGCACTGGGAGACGTTCCCGGAGTTTCTCGACGCGGTCTCGGCACGCCCCCGAGACATCGATGTGGCGGCGCTGCTGCCGCACTCACCGCTGCGGGTCTACGTGATGGGGGCGCGCGGCGTGGACCGGGAGCCGGCGACCCCCGAGGACCTGGCGATGATGCGCAAGCTGGCCACCGAGGCGGTGCGGGCCGGGGCCTTGGGGTTCGCGTCCTCACGGCTGGCCCTGCACAAGACGCAGAGTGGGCGGCCGATCCCGACCTTCGACGTCGACCGCTCCGAGATCGAGGCGATCGCCCGCGGGGTCGACGACGCCGGTGGGGGGCTGATCCAGTTCGTGCCCGACCTGGTCGCCGGCGACTACCAACCGGTGCTGCAGACGGTGTTCGACGTCGCCGCCGAGGTCGGCCTGCCGGTGACGTTCACGCTGGCGATCGGCAACGGCGGGCCGCCGTTCTACCTGGACGCGCTGACGATGGTCGAGAAGGCCAACAGCAATGCCGGGGCGGACGGGCCGGTGGTCACCGCGCAGATCTTCCCCCGGCCCATCGGGCTGGTACTCGGCCTGGAGCTGTCGGGCAACCCGTTCGTGATGTACCCGTCCTATCAGGCGCTTTCAGGTCTGCCGCTGGCAGAGCGGGTCGCCGAGATGCGCAAACCCGAAGTGCGGGAACGCATCCTGGCCGATGCGCCGGCATCCGGGGGCCACCCGCTGATGTTCGCCGCGCAAGCCTGGAAGTACATGTTTCCGCTCGGCGATCCGCCGAACTACGAACCGGCGCCGTCGGATTCGATCAATGCCAGGGCTGCGGCCCGCGGCGTGAGCCCGGCCGAGGAGGCCTACGACCGACTGCTCGACGACGACGGCCACGCCATGCTGCTGGTGGCGCTGGCCAACTTCCGCGACGGCTCGCTGGACACCGTCGCGGAGCTGATCCGCCGCGACGACGTGGTGCTGGGCCTGGGCGACGGCGGCGCGCACTACGGGATGATCTGCGACGCCTCGTTCCCGACGTACATGTTGACGCACTGGGTGCGCGACCGGCCGTCCGGGCGGCTGTCGGTCGCCGAGGCGGTGCGTGAGCTCACCTCGGTGCCCGCCCGGGTGGCGGGCCTGTCCGACCGGGGCCGGATCGCGGTGGGCTACAAGGCCGATCTCAACGTCATCGACGCCGGTGCGCTGCGACTGCACCGCCCGGTGGTCAAGGCCGATCTGCCCGCCGGCGGGCGCCGGCTGGACCAGACCGCCGACGGGTACGTCGCCACGATCGTCTCGGGCGAGGTGATCGCCGAGAACGGGGTGCCCACCGAGGCGCGTCCGGGCCGGCTGGTGCGCGGCCGGCAGCCCACACCGGCGTGACGCGCGGCGAACGTATTCTCGCGTCATGAGCGTGAAAGTGGACCTCGACCAGCTGGCCGCGACGCTGGCCGACCATCCTCTCGGCTATCTGATCACCGTGGGCGACGACCACCGGGCCCACACCGTCGCGGTCGACCCGGTGCTGCGTGGCGGCGTCCTCGATATCGGCAGAGTCGGCAACAGCACCCGCCGCAACGCGGCCGGCCACCCCGACGTCACGCTGCTCTACCCGCCGGCCGATCCCGGCGGCTACTCGCTGATCGTCGACGGCCGCGCCGAGGTCGACGGCGATGTGGTGCACGTGACGCCCGAGCGCGCCGTTCTGCACCGCCCCGCGGTTCCGGGCGTGCCGACGGCATCGGGTTGCGGGGACGACTGCGTGCCGCTGTAGCGCGTCGCCCCACTCAGGGAGCCGCCAGCCCGAGGTCGGCCAGGATCAGGCGCGCGGCATTGCGCCCGGGCGCCATCGTCACCCCCGGACCGGGATGCGCGCCCGACCCGCACAGGTAGACGTTGTCGACCGGCGTCCGGTACCGGCCCATCCCGGGCACCGGCCGCAGCCCGCCCGCCTGGTAGGGAAGCATCGCGCCCTGCGAGTTCGTCCCGTGCACCGCACTGGGCAGGATCTGTTCCAGATCGACCGGGCTGTGCACCACCCGCGCGAGGATCTTGTCGGCCAGGTCGGGAACGTAGTTGCGGGTGAGCAGATCGATGACGCGATCGGCGAACGGCTCCTTGGCCTGCGACCAGTCGCGGGCCCGGATCGAGCCACCCGCGTCGCCGGTGATCCGGTGGGGCACCGGCTGCACGACGAGCTTCATCAGCGCCCGGCCCGGCGGCACCCGGCCGGCGTCGGCGGCGCTGTCGTTGCAGATCAACGCGAAGGGTTCGGCCGGCAGCCGACCGCCGCGGGCGTCGCAGTAGAGCTGCGCGAAGTAGTCCAGCGACGGCGGACTCGGATGCACGTACACCGAGCGGCCGGCCGTGGGGCCGGCGCGGAACTCGACGGGCGAGTCGAGCGCCAGGTAGATGACCATCACCGACTGGCCCAACTCGTAGTTGCGCATCCGGTGTGCAATGCGCTCCCCCACCGCGCGCTCTCCCAGCAGGTCCAGCACCAGCGGGCGCGGATGACTCGAGGCGGCGAGCAGGCCGAAGCCGTCGATGTGGTCGCCGTCGGCGAGTTCGATGCCGACCGCGCGACCGTGCTCCACGGCGATGCGGGTCACCTCCGCGCCGGTGCGGACCTCGCCGCCGTGCGCCTGGACCACCGCGGCCAGAGCCCCGGTCAGGTTGCCCATGCCGCCCTTGACCACGTTGTTGCCGTACCGCTGAACCACCATCGAGAACAGCCACGCCGCGAAGCCGCCGCCCGCCTCGTCCGGGGCGGCGCCGACGTGCATCGCCCACGACCCCACCAGCGCCTTGGTTTCGTCGGAGACGAACCGCTCGTCGCACCACGACCGCAGGCTCTGCAACGAGAAGCGGTACCCGTCGGGGTCGGTCCCGGACACGTCGACCTCCGGCGGCGGCTCGTTGAACGAGCCGGTGATGGCCGACTCCTGCTCCAGGAACTCCCGGTAGAGCGTTCGCCAGGTCGCGGCGTCGGACTCACTGTGGCGCGCGAGTTCGGCACAGGTCTCGTCGACGTCGCGGTAGACGGTGAGGCTGCGCCCGTCGGGCAGCGCATGCGACCAGCATGGGTCGGGCCGCAGCATCTCGAAGCCGTGGTCGGCCAGACCGAGCTCGGCAGGTGCCGGCGAGAAGTTCGCGAACTGAATGCAGATCGCGTGGGTGTCCGACCAGAACCCGGGCAACGTCACCTCCTCGGTCCCGGTCATCCCACCGATCGTGTGATGCTTCTCCAAAACCAGAACGCGCAGACCGGATCTGGCCAGATAGCTGGCGCACGTCAGCCCATTGTGTCCGCCGCCGAGGACGACGGCGTCGTACTGGTTCGGGATCGCGACCGCCCCCTTTCCGGGCCGGGTTCGATGGTAGCCCCGGGAACGCCGCTGGCGGCGCCGAGCGTAAAGGGTGGTGCCGCCGAACGTGAAGATGGCTGCTCACCCGCGCGCGAGCGTGAAGGCAGCGTCACGTTCGCGATGACGCAGACAACCGAAAAAGCCCGGCCCCCAAACGGGAGCCGGGCTTCTTCGTAGTGAGCCTGGGCTCTTCTGAAAATCAGAAGTCCATGCCGCCCATGCCACCGGTCGGGTCGCCCGCAGGTGCGGCGGCCTTCTCCGGCTTGTCGGCGACGACGGCCTCGGTGGTGAGGAAAAGCGCCGCGATGGACGCCGCGTTCTGCAGCGCCGAACGGGTCACCTTCACCGGGTCGGCAACGCCAGCCTTGAGCAGGTCCTCGTACTCACCGGTGGCGGCGTTCAGGCCGGTGCCGGCGGGCGAGTTGGTGACCTTCTCGGCGACGACGCCGGGCTCCAGACCACCGTTGAAGGCGATCTGCTTGAGCGGGGCCGACAGCGCGACACGAACGATGTTCGCGCCGGTGGCCTCGTCACCGGTGAGGTTGAGCTCGTCCAGCGTCGGAGCCGACTGCAGCAGGGCCACGCCGCCACCGGCGACGATGCCCTCCTCGACGGCGGCCTTCGCGTTGCGGACGGCGTCCTCGATGCGGTGCTTGCGCTCCTTGAGCTCCACCTCGGTGGCGGCACCGGCCTTGATCACCGCAACACCGCCGGCCAGCTTGGCCAGGCGCTCCTGCAGCTTCTCGCGGTCGTAGTCGGAGTCGCTGTTCTCGATCTCGGCGCGGATCTGGGCCACCCGGCCGGCGATGGCGTCGGAGTCACCGGCGCCCTCGACGATGGTGGTCTCGTCCTTGGTCACGACGACCTTGCGGGCCTTGCCCAGCAGGGAGACGTCGGCGGTCTCCAGGGACAGGCCGACCTCCTCGCTGACGACCTGGCCACCGGTGAGGATCGCCATGTCCTGCAGCATCGCCTTGCGACGGTCACCGAAGCCCGGGGCCTTGACGGCGACGGACTTGAAGGTGCCGCGGATCTTGTTGACCACCAGGGTCGACAGGGCCTCACCCTCGACGTCCTCGGCGATGATCAGCAGCGGCTTGCCGGACTGGATGACCTTCTCCAGCAGCGGCAGCAGATCCTTGACGGTGGACACCTTGGAGCTGACCAGCAGGATGTAGGGATCCTCCAGGACGGCTTCCTGGCGCTCGGCGTCGGTCACGAAGTAACCCGAGATGTAGCCCTTGTCGAAGCGCATGCCCTCGGTGAGCTCCAGCTGCAGGCCGAAGGTGTTGGACTCCTCGACGGTGATGACACCCTCGTTGCCGACCTTGTCCATGGCCTCGGCGATCAGCTCGCCGATCTGGGTGTCGCCGGCCGAGATCGCGGCGGTGGCAGCGATCTGCTCCTTGGTCTCGACCTCCTTGGCCGACTTCAGCAGCGTCTCGGTGACCTTCTCGACGGCCTTCTCGATGCCGCGCTTGAGGCCCAGCGGGTTGGCGCCGGCGGCGACGTTGCGCAGACCCTCGCGAACGAGCGCCTGGGCGAGCACGGTGGCGGTGGTGGTGCCGTCACCCGCGACGTCGTCGGTCTTCTTGGCGACCTCCTTGACCAGCTCGGCGCCGATCTTCTCGTACGGGTCCTCCAGCTCGATCTCCTTGGCGATGGACACACCATCGTTGGTGATCGTGGGGGCGCCCCACTTCTTCTCGAGGACGACGTTGCGACCCTTGGGCCCCAGCGTCACCTTTACCGCGTCGGCGAGGCTGTTGAGGCCCCGCTCGAGGCCGCGACGGGCCTCTTCGTCATACGCAATTGTCTTGGCCATTGCGAAGTGTTTCCTCCGGATAGGGGATGCACGTCTTGTGGTCGGAATCGATGCCCGCGACGGACGGCTGGGGCTGTGCTCGCTTATGCGGCCCCGGCCTCACCGTCCCGACCTAGCACTCACCGTTCGCGAGTGCCAACTGCATTCTTAGCACTCGACCTGGGCGAGTGCAAGGTTGTTGGGTGGCCGTCGCGTGATGTTCACCCAACGCGAAGACCGCCGGGGACCACCTCGGTCGGCCGGGGCACACTGGGCGGCATGTCCCTGGTGGTGCCGCCCTATCCCCCCGTCCGCTACACCGCCGACGAGCCGGAGGTCAGCGCCTGGCTCAAGCGTGGTGACGAGCCGCCCGACTACGACTCGTTCGGACTGTTCCAGTACCACTACCTGGCCGGCCAGCAGGCCACCGGCGGGGACTACGGCCTCTACCGCGTGCAGATCGCACCGCGCGGCGGCGGCCCGGCGCCGCATTTCCACCGCACCATGTCCGAGGCGTTCTTCGTGCTGTCCGGAACCGTGCGGCTCTTCGACGGCGGCGACTGGATCGACGGCCGGACCGGCGACTTCCTCTACGTCCCGCCGGGCGGCGTGCACGGATTCCGCAACGAGGACGATGAGCCGGCGTCGCTGCTGATGGTGTTCTCCCCCGGCGCACCGCGCGAGCACTACTTCGAGGGTCTCGCACGGCTCGGCGAGCTCACCGATGAACAGCGCAGCGAGTGGTTCGCCCGCAACGACAACCACTTCGTCCAGCCGTCATGAGCTTCCGGTCGTGACAGGCTCTGACACCTCCCGGCCGGCCGGACCGGGGTCGCCGGTCTCGGTTGCCTCCGGCGCAGTGTCCGCCGAGTCCTGCTCGATGTCCGTTCCGGATTCCTCCGACTCGAGGTCCGGCTCGGGCTCCGGCTCCGGCGCAGGCTCGAGCTCCGGCTCGGACCCAGGCTCGAGCTCCGGGTCGGGCGCAGGCTCCGTCTCGTCGACCTCTGGCAGGTCTTCCGCCGGGTCGGCCGCGTCGATCGGATCGTCCTGGACCTCGGCTGCCGGTTCGGGCTCGGGTGCCGGTGCGCTCCCGCCACCGGATTCCGTCGATGCCGTCGATGCGGCGAGACCCGGCCTGTCGACGCCGGTCAACGTCGCGCCGCCGGGCTCGACGGGTTCGGGGGCGCCGGCCTCGGCCGGAGCCACCTGCTGCGGCCAGACGATCCGCCCCTCGGACAGGTACGGACGAGGGTCACCCGGCCGGTCGTGACGGACGTATCCCGCGTCGACGATCGGGCGGAGAACCCGGTCGGCGACGTCGACCAGCGAACCGGGGAGGAACAGGCGAAACACCTGCGTCAACGGGAGATGTTCGGTCGGCACCAGATAGGTGGTCACCGTGGCACCCTGCGAGTTCTGTTCGACCGTGATGTTCTCCGGCGGTACGTCGGCCGGATCGACCAACGCGACGACGCTGTGCACGAACACCATGCCCATGACCGAGTTGAACAGCGATACCAGATTCCACGGACGATCGGGCGGATTGGACCAGCCGTCGTACTCGCCGATCAGAATCGCGGTGGAGTACGGAGACTCCGGAAGGCGGCTGACCCGGTAGTTGAGGATGGGAATGTAGGTGCCCTCTGTGAAGTACTCCGCGATGCCGACCTCCAGCGGGACGATCAGCACGATCCGGAGATCGTCGACCAACGGAGGTTCGGAGCTGTCGGCAAGCTCCACGGCAACTCTGGCGGCGACCATGCTGCCCATCGACTCGCCGATCACCACGACTTTGCCGTCGATCTCGCGAACGGCGACGATCGTCTTGTCCACCCCTTGACGAACGGCCCGGTCGACGGCGAGCGGGTTCTGCGAATAGTCGATCAGCTCGGGGTCGTCATCGTCGTGGAAGTGGATGCCGATATACGGGTAGAGGAAGTGCCTGAGCAACGGGTAGACCGGGTTGATCTGCTTGAAGGGCATGGCCCCGGGGACCAGCACCGCCTGCTCGTCGCCGACCGCGTGCGCCACCGTTCCGGTGCCCAGCAGCAGGACGATCGCCGCGATCGCCGTGACCAGCCGCGCGTACCAACCGACCATCACATGCCCTCCCGCGTTGCCTGCGAGCCTTTCACGGCGGCGGACGCGCGGCCCGGGCTTCACCGAATTCGGCACCGATTCTGCGGCGTCCGGACACGCGGCGCGCGGACACGCCGAGCGGAGATGCGATCGCGGAAGCGCCTGCCCTAGACTGCATTCCGGTCACGCCGTCGACGACGGCCCGACGGGCCGAGAGGAGTTGTGGGTGCGGGCTGATGCAGCGCCCAGCACCCAGGCTTTGCGGGGCTGGCAGCGGCGGGCACTGGTGAAATACCTGGCCGCCAAGCCGCGGGACTTCCTGGCCGTCGCGACCCCCGGGTCGGGCAAGACCACCTTCGCGCTGCGCGTCGTCGCCGAACTGCTCTCCGAGGGAACCGTCGAGACGGTCACCATCGTCGTGCCCACCGAGCACCTGAAGGTCCAGTGGGCGCAGGCCGCCGCACGGCACGGCATCGCGCTGGACCCCCGGTTCGCCAACTCCAACTCCCAGACGTCGTCGGAGTATCACGGCGTGGTGGTCACCTACGCACAGGTCGCCAGCCACCCGACCCGGCACCGGGTGCGCACCGAGAACCGCAAGACGCTGGTGGTCTTCGACGAGGTCCACCACGGCGGCGACGCTAAGAGCTGGGGTGAGGCGATCCGGGAGGCCTTCGACGACGCGTCGCGCCGCCTGTCGCTGACGGGCACACCGTTCCGCAGCGACGACTCGGCGATCCCGTTCGTCACCTACGAACCCGACCGGGAGGGCCTGCTGCAGTCCCAGGCCGACCACACCTACGGCTATGCCGACGCGCTGGCCGACGGCGTGGTCCGCCCGGTGGTGTTCCTCGCCTACTCCGGCGAGGCCCGCTGGCGTGACAGCGCCGGCGAAGAGCACGCGGCCCGCCTCGGCGAGCCGCTGACCGCCGAGCAGACCGCGCGGGCGTGGAAGACCGCGCTGAACCCGGCGGGCGAATGGATGCCCGCGGTGATCGCGGCCGCCGACCGGCGCCTCGAGCAGAAGCGCCAGCACGTGCCCGACGCGGGCGGCATGATCATCGCCTCCGACCAGACCGCGGCCCGGGCCTACGCGGAGCTGCTGACCACGATCACCGGCGAGAAGCCGACCGTGGTGCTCTCCGACGACAAGGGGTCCTCGGACCGGATCTCGCAGTTCTCCGCGGGCACGTCGCGCTGGCTGGTCGCGGTGCGGATGGTGTCCGAGGGCGTCGACGTCCCCCGGCTGGCCGTCGGCGTCTACGCGACCAGCGCCTCGACGCCGCTGTTCTTCGCGCAGGCGATCGGCCGATTCGTGCGTTCCCGGCAGGCCGGCGAGACCGCGAGCATCTTCCTGCCGTCGGTACCCAGCCTGCTGCTGCTGGCCAGCGAGATGGAGGCGCAGCGCAACCACGTGCTGGGCAAGCCGCACCGGGAGAGCCTCGAGGACCCGCTGGACGCCGAACTGGCCGAACAGCGTCGCGACGAGGCCGACGATCCCGAGCTCAACGAGCGCGGCATCGAGTACCTGGGCGCCGACGCCGAACTGGACCAGGTGATCTTCGACGGGTCGTCGTTCGGCACCGCCACCCCGGCGGGCAGCGACGAGGAGGCCGACTACCTGGGCATCCCCGGCCTGCTGGACGCCGCGGCGATGCGTGACCTGCTGCGCCGCAGGCAGGAGGAGCAGCTCACCAAGCGCACCGCCGGCGGCGAGGTGCCGCGGCCGTCGACGCATGGGCAGTTACGCGAACTGCGCCGCGAGCTGAACACGCTGGTCTCGCTGGCCCACCACCGCACCGGCAGGCCGCACGGGTGGATCCACAACGAACTGCGCCGCCGGTGCGGCGGCCCGCCGTTGGCCGCGGCGACCAGCGATCAGCTCAAGGAACGCATCGAGGCGGTCCGGGTGCTGCAACGCGAGCTCAGCGCCTGAGGCCGGAGCTACAGGCCGAGCAGCCGGGGCAGATCGGCGACCGAGTCGATGACGTGGTTGGGCTGCATCGCGAACTCGTCGGCAGCCCAGCGGTCCAGGGTGTCCTGCCGGAACTTGCCGGTGCGCACCAGCACCCCGCTCATCCCGACCACCTGCGCGGCCAGCACGTCGTTGTTCAGGTCGTCGCCGATCATGTACATCTCCTCGGGGTCGACCCCGAGGCGGGCGGCCGAGGAGATGAAGCCCTCGGGCGCCGGCTTGCCGACCGCGGTGGCCTTGCGGCCGGAGGTCTGCTCCATCCCGATCAGATACATGCCGGTGTCGACGCGCAGCCCGTCGGCGGTGGTCCACGCGGTGCTGCGGTGCATCGCCACCACGGGCACGCCCTGGGCCATCCAGTCGTAGACCCACGACAACGTCAGATGGGTGTACTCCGGTCCGGCGCCGCCGAGCAGCACCACGTCCGGTGGATCGGGCGCCCGGGGTCCGGTGAACTCACTGGAGTAGACCAGGTCGATGCCGGGCATGTCCTCGCCGATCTGGCCGCTGTTGACCAGGAAGCAGCGGGCGTCGGGATAACGGCTGCGGACGTAGTCGGCGGTCAGCACCGCCGCGGTGATCACCTCGTCGGCACGCACCGGCATGCCGGCGTCGGTCAGCAGTTCGGCGATCTGCGTGCGGGTGCGGGTGGTGGTGTTGGTCAGATACGCACAGGCAATCTGGTTGTCCGCCAACGTGGCTAGCGTCTCGGCCGCGCCGGGAATCGGCTTCCACGAGGTCACGAGCACGCCATCGATGTCGAAGAGCACTCCACCGATAGCCATGGTGCGACAGTAAACCGCGAACGTCCGCGCGCAACTCGGACCCGGCTCAGCCGCGCGCCCAGCCCGTCTCGCCGACCCACGCCGACGTCGTCGCGACGATCCGCCACGCGTCCGCGGCGGGCACGTCGATCACCTCGTAGCGTTTCACCCCGGCCGCGGTCGCGGCGATCAGCGTCGCGACACCGGCCCTGCGCTGCGGCAATGTCTGGCGTACCGTCCAGCCGACGATGCCCGCCGCGGCCACGCAGTCGCGGCGCCGCTGCAGGCTTCCGCTGCGGGACACCAGCCAGCCGCCGCCGGACCGGTGTCCGAGCGAGCGCGACCGGTCGACGGCCAGTGCGCAAGAACACACCGTCAGCACCGCCAGCGCGGGCCACACCCACACCGGCACGCCGGTGGTGACGGCCCAGACCACCGCCCCGGCGACCGCCGCCACCGGTGGCGCCATCGCCCTGGTCCAGCGCCGGCGCGTCGCCGCCGGGCCGTGCGGGGTCAGCGGTCCGGTCACCACGTCGGGGCGGGCGATCAGGTCGGTGAGCACGTCCTGCGCGGTCGTCCGCGGGCAGGGCGGCAACAGCAGCGACGCCTCCCCGGCGCCGGTGACCCCGGTCATCACGGCGTCCAGCCGCGCGCCGCCGAACAGCCGCACCAGCAGCGGCTCACGCAGCGTGCCGCCGCGCAGCCTGCGCATGTCGAACGTGTGCTCGCGCACCCTCAACAGGCCGTGCGACAGGTGCAGCACCTCGGCGTCGCGGCGCAGCTCCAGGTTGGCGTAGGTCAGCAGCGACTGCGCCACCGACAGCGCCACCGACGCCGCCAGCACCGCGACCACGGCGAGCACCACGGTCCCGAGCAGGCCGAGCGTCTGCGCGACGCCCGCACCGGCACGCACCCACGTCCAACCCCGCGCGGCGGTGAGCACGCCGGTCTGCGCCAGCACCCCGAGTGCGGCCACGATCATCAGCAGGCCGGTCCACGTCAGGGGGCTGTAGCGCAGCCAGGACGGCTGCCAACGGGCCAGCACCCGGCCGCCGGCGACCGGGGCCAGCGAGCCGGCCAGCAGGATCGCGCGCAGCCGCGGCACGTCGCCTGCGGGCACCGCGTCCAGCGCGAACACGGTGTCACCGCTGGCCGTGCGCCCGGTGCTGACCTGCAGCACGGTCAGGCCCAGCAGCCGGTGCAGCAGCCGGGCGTCGGTCGACACCGAGCGAATCCTGTTGCGCGGCACGGCGAGCTCGGTGCGCCGCAACACCCCGCCGCGCAGCGCGACCTCGTCGGGACCGATGCGGTAGGTCGTGGTGAACCAGCGGGCCATGCCGTAGGCGACGATCGCGCCAATGCCGATCAGCGTCCACATCGGGTTCCCGGTGGCCGATCCCAGCACCAGCGACCCGATCAGCACCGGGATCTGACGCAGCACCTCGTGCACCGGGTGCACCAGCAGCATCCGCGGGCTCAGCCGCCGCCACTGTTGCTGCGACGGGCCGGTCACGTGGCGTCCTCGCCGCCGAGCGCGGCGATGTCGGTCAGCCGGGCGACGACGGCGTCGGCGACGGCGGAGTCCAGCGCGACGATGCGCACCGCGCCGGCCGAGGACGCCGTCGTGACCGTCACGTTGGCCAGCCCGAACAGCCGGTCCAGCGGGCCGCGGTAGGTGTCGACGGTCTGCACCCGGGAGATCGGCGCGATGCGGCGTTCCTGGACCAGCCAGCCGGACCGGGTGTACACCGCGGTCGGGTCCAGGTCCCACCGGTGCACGCGGTAGCGCCACAACGGGGCGACCACCACCGACACCGCGATGCCGAGCACCGTGACCGCCGCGAGCAGCACATGCAGCCAGACCGTCCGGGGGTCCAGCGCGACCCAGACGAGCTGGGCGGCGACCGCGAAGGCCCACGGGATCGCCGCGCCGATCGCCCAGACCAACGGCGCCTTGCGGCTCGGCGGATGTGCGGGGTCGACCAGATTCATGTCCCCAGTATGTTGAAGCGATGAGCGCCAAATGGACCGCGGCCGACGTTCCCGATCAGTCCGGCCGGGTGGCGGTGGTGACCGGCGCCAACTCCGGTATCGGCTTCGAGGCGGCCGCCGTGCTGGCCCGCCGCGGGGCCCGGGTGGTGCTGGCGGTGCGCAACCCCGACAAGGGCGAGGAGGCGGTGCGCGGTCTGCGGAAGGCCGACCCGGGGGCCGACGTCGCGTTGCAGGAGCTGGACCTGTCCTCGCTGGCCAGCGTCCGCAAGGCGGCCGACGAACTACGCGCCGCACACCCGCGCATCGACCTGCTGATCAACAACGCCGGGGTGATGTACCCGCCGAAGCAGACCACCGCCGACGGCTTCGAGCTGCAGTTCGGCACCAACCATCTGGGTCACTTCGCGCTGACCGGGCTGCTGCTCGATCACCTGCTGCCGGTCCCGGGATCCCGGGTGGTGACGGTGGCCAGCATCGCCCACAACATCCGGGCCGGCATCCACTTCGACGATCTGCAGTTCGAGCACAGCTACCACCGGGTCGCCGCGTACGGCCAGTCCAAACTGGCCAACCTGATGTTCACCTACGAGCTGCAGCGCAGGCTCACCGCCCACGCAGCCGCCACGATCGCGGTCGCGGCGCACCCCGGTATCTCCAACACCGAGCTGATGCGCCACATCCCCGGCACCGGACTGCCCGGGTTCGTCACGCTCGCCGGGCTGGTCACCAACAGTCCCGCGGTCGGTGCGCTCGGCACGCTGCGCGCCGCCACCGATCCGCACGTACAGGGCAGCCAGTACTACGGGCCCTCCGGATTCCGGGAGCTGGTCGGCCATCCGGTCCTGGTGCGGTCCAACCGCACGTCGCACGACGTCGACGCGCAGCGGCGGTTGTGGGCGGTGTCCGAGGAACTGACCGGCGTCACGTTCGGGATCTGAGGATGCGATCCGTTGAGGAGCACCGGCGGGTGGTGGCCGGGCTGATCCGCCCGCGCCCGGCGGTTGCGGTGCCGATCGCCGACTCGCTCGGCCTGGTGCTGGCCGCCGACGTGACCGCTCCGGTGTCGCTGCCCGGCTTCGACAACTCGGCGATGGACGGCTACGCGGTGCTGGCCGACGACGTCGCCGGCGCCGGCGCCGATTCGCCCGTGCTGCTGCCGGTCGCCGAGGACATCCCGGCCGGCCGCACCGACATCCCGACGCTGCTGCCGGGCACCGCGCACCGGATCATGACCGGGGCACCGCTGCCCGCGGGCGCGACCGCGGTGGTGCCGGTGGAGGCCACCGACGGCGCGGTCGACACGGTCACCATCCGCGCCGCCGCCCGGGCGGGCCAGCACATCCGCCGGGCCGGCGAGGACGTCACCGCGGGCACCACGGTGCTGCGGGCGGGCCAGGTCGTCACGGCGGCGGTGCTCGGGCTTACCGCCGCCCTCGGGCTGCCGGAGCTGACCGTGGTGCCGCGTCAGCGGGTGCTGGTGGTGTCCACCGGCACCGAGTTGGTCGGCGCCGGGGCGCCGCTGCTGCCCGGCCAGATCTACGAGTCCAACGGGGTGATGCTGGCCGCCGCCGTGCGCGACGCGGGCGGCGAGGTGGCGGCCGCCCCGATGACCGGCGACGACGTCGACGCGTTCCGGGCGATGCTGCGCCGCCACCTGCCCGACGCGGACCTGATCCTCACCACCGGCGGAGTCAGCGCCGGCGCCTACGAGGTGGTCAAGGATGCCCTCGGCGGCGGCGACGGCGTCGAGTTCGTCAAGGTGGCGATGCAACCCGGGATGCCGCAGGGAGCGGGCACGCTCGACGGCGTCCCGATCATCACGCTGCCCGGCAACCCGGTCAGTGCGCTGGTGTCGTTCGAGGTGTTCGTCCGACCGGCGTTGCGCGCCGCGATGGGGCTGCCGAGCACCGAGCGGCCGCGCCGCACCGCGGTGCTGACCGAGGACCTCACCTCCCCGCGGGGCAAGCGGCAGTTCCGGCGCGGCGTGTGGGATCCCGACGCGGACACCGTGACCGGTTACGGCCCGCCCGCCTCCCATCACCTGCGCTGGCTGGCGTCGGCGAACTGCCTGCTCGAACTCGACGAGGACACCGCCGAGGTCGCCGCCGGCACCCGCGTGCAGGTGTGGGACCTGCGCTAGCCCCGTCCCCAGCCGACCACTCCTCGCGCAAGCGCTCGTCTCCAGCCGACCACTCCTCGCGCAAGCGCTCGTCTCCAGCCGACCACTCCTCGCGCAAGCGCTCGTCTCCAGCCGACCACTCCTCGCGCAAGCGCTCGTCTCCAGCCGACCACTCCTCGCGCAAGCGCTCGTCTCCAGCCGACCACTCCTCGCGCAAGCGCTCGTCTCCAGCCGACCACTCCTCGCGCAAGCGCTCGTCTCCAGCCGACCACTCCTCGCGCAAGCGCTCGTCTCCAGCCGACCACTCCTCGCGCAAGCGCTCGTCTCCAGCCGACCACTCCTCGCGCAAGCGCTCGTCTCCAGCCGACCACTCCTCGCGCAAGCGCTCGTCTCCAGCCGACCACTCCTCGCGCAAGCGCTCGTCTCCAGCCGACCACTCCTCGCGCAAGCGCTCGTCTCCAGCCGACCACTCCTCGCGCAAGCGCTCGTCTCCAGCCGACCACTCCTCGCGCAAGCGCTCGTCTCCAGCCGACCACTCCTCGCGCAAGCGCTCGTCTCCAGCCGACCACTCCTCGCGCAAGCGCTCGTCTCCAGCCGACCACTCCTCGCGCAAGCGCTCGTCTCCAGCCGACCACTCCTCGCGCAAGCGCTCGTCTCCAGCCGACCACTCCTCGCGCAAGCGCTCGTCTCCAGCCGACCACTCCTCGCGCAAGCGCTCGTCTCCAGCCGACCACTCCTCGCGCAAGCGCTCGTCTCCAGCCGACCACTCCTCGCGCAAGCGCTCGTCTCCAGCCGACCACTCCTCGCGCAAGCGCTCGTCTCCAGCCGACCACTCCTCGCGCAAGCGCTCGTCTCCAGCCGACCACTCCTCGCGCAAGCGCTCGTCTCCAGCCGACCACTCCTCGCGCAAGCGCTCGTCGGCCGTAGAATCGCCAACACCATGGCCAGACGCCCCGACCTCAACTCAGGCCCAGCGCGGCTGGCGGCGCTGATCCGTTCCGCCGTTCCCCCGATGCACCCCGACGGCCTGCCGTTCGTCGGGGTCAGCCTGGCGGTCGCGCTGGCCGGCCGCCGCAATCGCTGGCTGCGCCGCGCCGGTCTGGCCTCCGCGGCGGCCAACGCCGCGTTCTTCCGCCACCCGCAGCGCACCCCACCGACCCGCCCCGGCGTGGTCGTCGCCCCCGCCGACGGACTCGTCTGCCTGGTCGACGAGGAGATCCCGCCCGCCGAACTGGGGCTTGCGGCAACGCCGTTGCCCCGGATCAGCATCTTCCTGTCCGTCCTCGACGCGCATGTGCAGCGGGCACCCATCGGCGGTGAGGTGGTGAGCGCGGTGCACCGGCCCGGGCTGTTCCTGTCGGCCGACCTCGCCGCGGCCAGCACCGAGAACGAACGCAACAGCATCGTGATCCGCACCCCGGACGGTGCGGAGGTGGTCGCCGTGCAGATCGCCGGGCTGATCGCACGCCGCATCGTGTGCGACGTCCGGCCCGGCGACAAGGTCGGCATCGGTGACACCTACGGGCTGATCCGGTACGGGTCCCGGCTGGACACCTACCTGCCCGCCGGTTCCAACGTGCTGGTCACCGTCGGGCAGCGCACCCTGGCCGGCGAGACCGTCCTGGCCGAGCTGTCATGAGGCCCCGCATCAAGGCGCCCGTCGTCAGCGTGCGCATCCTGCCCAGCGCGATGACGGTCGCCGCGATCTGCCTGGGGTTGTCGTCGGTCAAGTTCGCCCTGGAGGGCCGCCCAACGGAGGCGATGGCGTTCCTGGCCGTCGCGGCGATCCTGGACGCCCTCGACGGCCGGATCGCCCGCGCGCTGAAGGCCACCTCGCGGATGGGCGAGGAGATCGACTCGCTGGCCGACGCGGTGAACTTCGGTGTCGCGCCGGCGTTCATCGTGTACGGGACGTTGTTGTCGACCTCGCGGATCGGCTGGATCGTGGTCCTGCTCTACGCGGTGTGCATCGTGCTGCGGCTGGCCCGCTACAACGCGATGCTCAGCGTGGATCAGCCCGACTTCGAGAAGAAGTACTTCGTCGGGATGCCCGCCCCCGCGGGCGCGATCGGGGCAATCGGACCGCTGGCGGCCAAGATGCAGTTCGGCGACGGCTGGTGGACCTCGGAGCCGGCCGTGGTGATCTGGATGATCGTGGTGTCGCTGCTGGTGGTCAGCACGCTGCCGATGCGCAAGATCCACACGTTCTCGGTGCCACCGAACATGGTCGCGCCGCTGCTCGCGCTGCTGGCGATCGGCGTGGCCGCGGCGATCCTCTACGGCTACATCGTGATCCTGGCGATCATCGTGGCCTACGCCCTGCATATTCCGTTTGCGATCCGGACCCGGCGTTTCCTGGCGGCGCACCCCGAGGTGTGGGACGACAAGCCGCGTCAGCAGCGTGCCGCGCGACGTGCGATCCGCCGCTCCCAACCGCGCCGCGTGATCCGCCGCGCCCATCCGCACCGTCGGTCCATGACGCGGCTGGGACTGCGCCGGCCGCCGAGGAGCTGAGGTGTCCGACCTCGACGTCGCCGACCGCGAGGCACCGCGCCCGCAACTGTCGCTGATGGCGCGGCTGAACAACTCGGCGAGCGACTCCCGCCGCGGTGTGGTGCGACTGCATCCCGAGGCGATCGCCGCACTCGGCCTGCGGGAGTGGGACGCGGTGTCGCTGACCGGCTCCCGCACCACCGCCGCGGTGGTCGGCGCGGCCTCGAACGGCACCCCGCCGGGCACCGCGCTGCTCGACGACGTGACCCTGTCCAACGCCGGTGTGCGGGAGGACACCTCGGTGCTGGTGGCACCGGTGACCGTATACGGCGCCCGGTCCGTGACGGTCAGCGGCTCGGCGCTGGCCACCCGGTCGATCACCCCCGCCACGCTGCGACAGGCGTTGCTGGGCAAGGTGATGACGGTCGGCGACATCGTGTCGCTGCTGCCTCGCGACCTCGGCCCGGGCACCTCGACGTCGGAGGCCAGCACCGCGCTGACGTCGACGGTGGGCATCACCTGGACCTCCGAGCTGTTGACCGTCACCGGCGTCGATCCGTCCGGCCCGGTGAGCGTGCAACCCAATTCGCTGGTCAGCTGGGGCGACGGGACGCCACCGCAACCGCGGGTCAGCGGCCCGGACGGGAGCGTGGCCCGCACCGACGAACCGCCGGTGCCGCCGAGCACGCCCACGGTCGCGTTCGACGACCTCAAGGGCTCGCACGTGCAGGCGGGCAAGCTGACCGAATGGCTCAAACTCGCCCTCGACGAGCCACAGCTGCTCGAAACCCTGGGCGCGTCAGCCGATCTCGGGGTGCTGGTGTCGGGACCGGCCGGAGTCGGCAAGGCCACCATGGTGCGCACCGTCTGCGTCAACCGCCGGCTGGTGGAGCTGGACGGACCCGAGATCGGATCGCTGGCACCCGCCGACCGGCTCACCGCGGTGACCAACGCCGTCGGGACCGCGACCGCGCCCGGCCAGGGCGGCGGGGTGCTGTTGATCACCGACATCGACGCGCTCCTCCCCGCGGACGCGGAACCTGTTGCGGGGCTGATCCTGGCCGAACTGCGCAAGGCCGTCGCCGCCGACGGGGTCGTCTTCATCGCGACCTCGGCCGTGCCCGACAACGTCGATGCCCGCCTGCGGGCGCCCGACCTGTGCGACCGGGAGCTCGGGCTGACCCTGCCCGACGGCACCACCCGGAAGCAATTGCTCGAGGTGCTGCTGCGCGGGGTACCCGCAGCCGACCTCGATCTGAGCGAGATCGCCGGACGGACACCGGGTTTCGTCGTCGCGGATCTGGCGGCACTGGTGCGCGAGGCGGCGCTGCGGGCCGCCGCGCGGGCCAGCAACGACGGCGCCGCACCGCAGCTCACCCAGGACGATCTCCTCGGCGCGCTGAGCGTGATCCGGCCGTTGTCGCGGTCGGCGACCGAGGAGGTGTCGGTCGGCTCGGTGACCCTCGACGACGTCGGCGACATGGCCGACACCAAGCAGGCGCTCACCGAGGCGGTGCTGTGGCCGTTGCAGCACCCGGACACCTTCGAGCGCCTCGGCGTGGAGCCGCCGCGCGGGGTGCTGCTCTACGGCCCGCCCGGCTGTGGGAAGACGTTCGTGGTGCGTGCACTGGCCAGCTCGGGGCGGTTGAGCGTGCACGCCGTCAAGGGCGCCGAGCTGATGGACAAATGGGTCGGGTCGAGCGAGAAGGCGGTGCGCGAGCTGTTTCGCCGCGCCCGGGATTCGGCGCCGTCGCTGATCTTCCTCGACGAGATCGACGCGCTGGCGCCCCGGCGCGGCCAGAGCTTCGACTCCGGGGTGACCGACCGGGTGGTGGCGGCGATGCTCACCGAGCTCGACGGCATCGAACCGCTGCGCGACGTGGTGGTGCTCGGTGCGACGAACCGACCCGACCTGATCGATCCGGCGCTGCTTCGGCCGGGCCGGCTGGAGAAGCTGGTGTTCGTCGAGCCGCCGGATGCCGAGGCCCGGTTCCAGATCCTGCGTACGGCGGGCAAATCCGTCCCGCTCGCGGCCGAGGGACCGGAGGCCGTCGACCTCGAGACGCTGGCCGGCGAACTGGACGGCTACAGCGCCGCCGACTGCGTGGCGCTGCTGCGCGAGGCCGCGCTGACCGCGATGCGCCGCTCGATCGACGCCGCGGACGTGACCGCCGCCGATGTGGCCGCGGCTCGCGAGGCGGTTCGTCCGTCGCTGGACCCGGCGCAGGTCGAAGCGCTGCGCGCGTTTGCCGCCACCCGCTGACGCGGTCCACGTTGACATTGCGCTAGCGGCGGGAACGTGCGAGAGAACCGCGCCGTCAGCGCAGTCTCAACGAACCGCACATCTTGACAGTGGATAGTTCTGGTGGCATCGTCGAAACTAGTCACCGTCAAGATTCGGAGGTCGCATGACCACCACCGTCACACCCACGCTGCGCGCCGGTGATCGCGACCGGGAAGCGGCCGCCGGGCTGCTCGGCCAGGCGCTCGCCCAGGGTTATCTCGGCATGGCCGAATACGAGGCGCGACTGCAGGCGGCGTTCGCCGCCCAGACCACACCCGAGTTACGCGGGCTCACCGCCGATCTGCCGATATCCGCGCTGCGGCGGAACGACCCCCGCCGGGTGGCCGCCCGCCGCGCCGCCGCCCGGCGCAGCGTGCACATCCACCTGGCCGCATACCTGTCCATGGTCGTGATCGTGCTCACGGTGTGGCTGGTGGTGGGGTTGTCCGTGGGGGCCTGGTACTTCTGGCCGGTCTGGCCCATCCTCGGCGCCGGCATCGGCGTCGTCACACATGCTCTACCGATCCGCAACGCGTTCCCGTCCCCCTGCCGCGCCCGCCGCTATCGCGAAATGGCATTCCAGCAGCCGAAGTTCGAGTAAAGGCCTGCTGGAATGCGAGTTCGGCGCGGAAACTAGCCGGGGTCGCCGTACTCGTCGAACCAGTAGGCGAGCTTGCCCCGGCGGCTGACCGCGCGCAGCCTTCGCTCGGCCAGATCTCGCGTCGCGGTCGTCGTCACGATGAGCAGTTCGTCGCCGATCTCGATGCGGGTCAACGGTTGCGGGACGAACGAGCGACCGGCCCGGATGATCAGCGTGATGACGCTGGGATCGGGCAGCCGCAACTCGAGAACGGTCACGTTGTGCAACCGCGAACCCGGCAGCACCGTCATGGTCAACAGCTCGGCGCCGAGCACGTCCAGCGGCGCCGCATCCACCTGGATCTCGCGGGTGGTGTCGCGCGGGATCAGCGACAGCCGCTCGGCGACCAGACGCAGGCTGGGCCCCTGCACCAGCGTGAAGACCACCACCAGGATGAACACGATGTTGAGCAGCCGCCCGCTGTCCGGCACCCCCGCGACGATGGGGTAGGTGGCCAGCACGATCGGCACCGCCCCACGCAGCCCGGCCCACGACAGGAAGGCCTGATCGCGCCACCGCATCCGAAACCCGGCCAACGACACGAGTACCGACACCGGCCGGGCCACCAGCAGCAGCACCAGCCCGGCCACGATCGCCGGGATCACGTCGCCGGGCAGCTGGTCCGGCGTCACCAGCAGGCCGAGCAGCACGAACAGCCCGATCTGGGCCAGCCAGCCGGACCCCTCCGCAAACGACCGGGTCGCCGACCGGTGCGGCAGACCGGAATTCGCCAGCACGACGCCGGCCAGATAGGCGGCGATGAAGCCGCTGGCGTGCACCGAGCCGGCGGCGGCGAACGCCAGCATGCCCAGCCCGAACGTGGCCAGCGGGTACAGCCCGGCGGCCGGCAGCGCGATCCGGCGCAGCGCCATCGCGCCGACGAATCCACAGCCGAGCCCGATCAGGATGCCGATGGCCAGGTGGTACACCAAGGTCACGGCGATCTCCCCCGGCTGCAACTCGAGCGGCAACGCGCTGAACAGCAGGACGAGGATGACGGCTGGAGCGTCGTTGAAGCCGGACTCGGCCTCCAGCAGCCCGCCGACCCGCCGCGGCAGCGGCACCACGCGAAGCACCGAGAACACCGCTGCCGCATCGGTGCTCGACACGATCGCACCCAGCAGCAGGGCCAACTGCCAGTTCATCCCGAGCAGGTGATGCACGCAGGTGGCGGTGACCAGGGTGCTCACCCCGACCCCCACGGTCGCGAGCACGCTCGCGGGGGCCAGCACCCTGCGGATGTCGCTGAACCGGGTGGTCAGGCCGCCTTCGACCAGGATCACGCCGAGCGCGGCGGTGCCCAGCCCCTGGGCCAGCTGCGCGTCGTCGAAGTCCAGCCCGACCCCGTCCTCGCCGAGCAGCACACCGACGCCGAGGAACAGCAGCAGGCTGGGCAGCCCGACGCCGGTGGCAAGCCGCGTCGCCACGATGCTGGCCAGCAGCACGAGACCGCCGACGAACAGCGCGACGTAAACCTCGTGCAGGCTCAACCCGACCTCGTTCACACTTGGGTGGCTGCCAGTAAATCAGGACCGGGACGCACCCCGTCGCGGTCTTGCAGACGCGGGAGACGCCCATGCGGATCGCCATCGCCGGTGCCGGCGCGGTCGGCCGCTCGGTCGCCCGGGAACTGGTGGACTACGGCCACAAGGTGCTGCTGATCGAGCGGGAGTTCGCGCGCTACCGGCCCGACAAGGTGCCGGGCGCCGAGTGGTTCCTCGCCGACGCGTGCGAGCTGTCCTCCCTGGAAGAGGCCGAGATCCAGATCTGCGACGTGGCCATCGCCGCCACCGGCGACGACAAGTCCAACCTCACGATGGCGCTGCTGGCCAAGACGGAGTTCGGCATTCACCGGGTGGTCGCCCGGATCAACGACGCACGCAACGAGTGGCTGTTCACCGATGCGTGGGGGATCGACGTGGCGGTCTCGACCCCGCTGGCCATCGTCGCGGCGGTCGAAGGCGCCATCGACGTCGGGCACCCGGTGCGGTTGATGGAGGTGGGCCACCGCGCACCGGCACAGGTCGGCGAGGGTGGCACGCACGTCGCCAAGCTGACCCTGCCCGCGGACAGCCCGCTGGTCGGCCGCCCGCTGAGCGACCTCCGGATGCCCGCCGACACGGCCCTGGTGGCGGTGCTGCGCCGCGGCCGGCCGGTCGCGCGGACCGACGGGCCGCTCCGGCACGGCGACGAGCTGTTGTTCGTTTCCGGGCCGGCCGGCGAGGAACTGATCGCCTCGATCGTGCGCCGCGGGCCGGACCACGAAACGGACGGCTCCCCGTAGACTGAGCGGACTCCCGAGTAAGGCACCGACCGCCCGACACCGTGCCGACCCTGACGAGACGGAGCCATGCTCGCCATCCTCGCTGCCCATGCGGTCGCCACGCTGTTGGCACCGCTGCTGGTGTACCGGTGGGGGCGGACGGCCTTCTACCCGCTGGCGCTGGTGCCGCTCGGCTCGCTGCTGTGGGTGGCCCTGAACTGGCCGGGTCCCGAGTCGCCGCGAACCGTGACGGTGCCGTGGGTGCCCGAGCTGTCGATGGACATCGCGCTGCGCTTCGACGCGCTGGCGGCCGTCATGAGCGTCCTGGTGCTCGGCGTCGGTGCGCTGGTGCTGTTCTACTGCGCCGAGTACTTCCATCATCATGACGGCCATCGGGAGAACCGGCTGCCCAGCTTCGCCGCCGAGCTCGTCGCCTTCTCCGGCGCCATGTTCGGGCTGGTCTGCAGCGACAACATGCTGGTGCTCTACGTGTTCTGGGAGACCACGACGGTGCTGTCGTTCCTGCTCGTCGGCCACTACGCCGAGCGGGTGACCAGCCGCCGGGCCGCCACCCAGGCGCTGCTGGTGACGACGCTGGGCGGGCTGGCGATGCTGGTCGGGATCGTGGTGCTGGGCAACATCGCCGGCACCTTCCTGCTGTCGGAGCTGATCGCGTCCCCGCCCGCGGGCGTGGCCGTGTCGGTGGCGGTCGCGCTGATCCTGGTCGGCGCGCTGTCCAAGTCGGCCATCGTGCCGCTGCACTTCTGGCTGCCGGGGGCGATGGCCGCACCCACCCCGGTCAGCGCCTACCTGCACGCGGCCGCGATGGTCAAGGCGGGTGTCTACCTCGTCGCGCGGATGACGCCGGGGTTCGCCGACGCCGCGGTGTGGCGCCCGACCGTGGTGATCCTGGGGCTGGCGACCATGCTGCTGGCCGGCTGGCGGGCGATCCGCGAGTACGACCTGAAGCTGATCCTGGCGTTCGGCACCGTCAGCCAGCTGGGCCTGATCACGCTGATGGTCGGGGCGGGCGGCAGCGAGATGATGCTCGCCGGCCTGGCGATGATCTGCGCGCACGCGATGTTCAAGGCCGCGCTGTTCATGGTCGTCGGCATCATCGACCACACCACCGGCACCCGCGACATCCGCAGGCTGGCCTGGCTCGGCGACCGCAGCAGGGCGCTGCTGATCATCGGCGGCGCGGCGGCGGCCAGCATGGCGGCGCTGCCACCGTTCTTCGGGTTCATCGCCAAGGAGGCCGACTTCGACACCGTGTTGCACAGCCCGACGCTGGGCGGTGCGGCACCGTTCGTGCTGACCGGCATCGTGGCCGGCTCGGTGCTGACCACCGTCTACACCCTGCGGCTGGTGTTCGGCGCGTTCGGCCGCAAGGGCGCCGCGCAGCCCAGCACCCGGGTCGCCGAGATGCACCGGCCCGCACCGGGTTTCCTGGCCGCGCCGGCAATCCTGGCCGCCGCGGGCCTGCTGTTCGGTCTGTGGCCGGCCGGGCTGGACGCCGCCCTGCACGAATACACCGCCACGGTGCCCGACCCGGCCGGCGCGGACCGCAGCGCCGCCGACTACCACCTGGCGCTGTGGCACGGGCTCAACCTGCCGCTGCTGCTGTCGGCGGTGGTGCTGGCGGTCGGTGTCGTGCTGTACCTCCGGGTGGGCCGGGCCGGCCGCACGCCGAAGTTCCTGCCGCTGGCCAACGCCGACCGGATCTACGACGCCGTGCTCCGGGGCGCCGACATCGCATCGGTGCGGCTGACCGCGCTCACCCAGCGCGGGTCGATCCCGGCCACCCAGTCGGTGATCCTGACGACGCTGGTGCTGGTGCCGATCGCGGTGCTGGCGCTGGGTGCGCGCGACCGGCCGGAGTTCGCGCTGTGGGACTCCGAGCCGCAGGTGGTGGTCGGGGTGCTGATGCTGGCGGCCGCGCTGGGCGCCACGGTGATGCGCAACCGGCTGGCTGCGGTGCTGCTGGTCGGGGTGACCGGATACGGCTGCGGTGCGATCTTCGCGTTCCACGGCGCACCGGACCTGGCGCTGACGCAGTTCCTGGTCGAGACGCTGACCCTGGTGGTGTTCGTGCTGGTGCTGCGCACGCTGCCGGCCCAGACCAGCGCCGCCGACATCCGGCGACTGCGTCTCCCCCGCGCGGTGCTGGCGCTGGCCGTCGGCGCCACCGTCACCACGCTGGCGGCGTTCGCGATGGCCGCGCGCACCGGACGGCCGATCGCCGAGTTGCTGCCCGAGGCGGCCTACCTGCGCGGCCACGGCTACAACACCGTCAACGTGCTACTCGTCGACATCCGCGCCTGGGACACCATGGGAGAGGTGGCGGTGCTGCTGGTGGCCGCCACCGGGGTGGCCTCGATGGTGTTCCGCAACAGGCGGTTCGGCGCCGCGCCCCGGGTCTCCGACGCCGGCCAGCCCGACATCGGCCGGCTCGCGGCGTACACGACCCACAGCCCCGCCGCCGGTGGCATCACCTGGCTGCGCGGCAGCGATCTGCGCGACCCGCGGAACCGCTCGCTGGTGCTCGAGGTCGCGACCCGGCTGATCTTCCCGGTGATGATGGTGCTGTCGGCGTACTTCTTCTTCGCCGGTCACAACACCCCGGGCGGCGGCTTCGCCGGTGGCCTGATGGCCGGCCTGGCGCTGGTGCTGCGGTATCTGGCCGGCGGACGCTACGAGCTGGGCGAGACGCTGCCGCTGGATGCGGGCAAGATCCTCGGCGTCGGGCTGACGCTGTCCGCGGGCACCGCGGCGGCCTCGCTGCTGTTCGGCGCGCCGGCGCTGTCGTCGGCGCTGATCCAGTTCGACGTGCCGGTGCTGGGTTCGGTCAAGTTCGTCACCGCGATCTTCTTCGACCTCGGGGTCTATCTGATCGTGGTGGGGCTGGTGCTCGACGTGCTGCGCAGCCTCGGCGCCCGCATCGACGAGGAACTGGCCGGGCAGCAGCGCAAGGTGGTGGAGCACCGATGATCACGTTCGTGGTTCCGCTGATCGTCATCGGCGGGCTGACCAGCGCCGGGGTGTATCTGCTGCTGGAACGCAGCCTGACCCGGATGCTGATGGGGCTGCTGCTGATCAGCAACGCGATCAACCTGCTGCTGCTGTCGGTCGGCGGCCCGTCGGGCAACCCGCCGGTGGTGGGCCGCACCAGCGGCGACGACACCACGACGGCCGACCCGTTGGCTCAGGGCCTGATCCTGACCGCGATCGTCATCACGATGGGCATCGCGGCGTTCGTCCTCGCGATGACCTACCGGTCCTACCGGCTGAACACCGTCGAGGAGGTCGCCAACGACCCGGAGGACACCCGGGTCTCCCAGCAGTCCGGCAAGGAGGTCGGCGAGGATTTCCCCGAACCGGCGATACCCGACGAGAGCCGCGACACCGATCTGCCCGACGACCTCGACGCGCTGCCCGGTTACGAGGGGTCGCGATGATCGGCGGTCATCTCGCCCCGGTGTTCACCCCGCTGCCGGTGCTGGTGCCGATGCTCGCCGCAGCGATGACGTTGGTGGCCGGGCGCCGGCCCCGGCTGCAGCGAGCCATCACCGTGCTGGCGCTGTCGGTGGTCCTGGTCGTCTCGGCGGTGCTGGTGTACCTGGCCGACCGCGACGGCACCATCGCGTTGCAGGTCGGCGGTTGGGGCCCGGCCGAGTCCGGGATGGGGCCGCTGGGCATCACCCTGGTGGTGGACCGGTTGTCGGCGCTGATGCTGGTGGTGTCGTCGATCGTGTTGCTGGCCGTGGTGTTCTACGCGATCGGGCAGGGCATCCGGGACGGCGACGGGCGCCAGCCGGTGTCGATCTTCCTGCCGACCTATCTGGTGCTCTCGGCCGGCGTCTTCATGGCCTTCCTGGCCGGCGACCTGTTCAACCTGTTCGTCGGGTTCGAGGTGCTGCTGGCCGCCAGTTTCGTGCTGCTGACCATCGGCGCCAGCAAGGAACGGGTCCGGGCCGGCATCTCCTATGTGATGGTGTCGATGGTGTCCTCGCTGGTGTTCCTGTTGGGCATCGCGCTGGTGTACGCCAGCACCGGGACGCTGAACCTGGCGGAGCTGTCGGTGCGGCTGGGCACCGTCCCGCAGGGCACCCGCACCGCGTTGTTCGCGGTGCTGCTGGTCGCGTTCGGCATCAAGGCGGCGGTGTTCCCGCTGTCGACCTGGCTGCCGGATTCGTATCCGACGGCACCCGCTCCGGTCACCGCGGTGTTCGCCGGCCTGCTGACCAAGGTCGGCGTCTACGCGATCATCAGGGCCCACTCGCTGCTGTTCCCGGGCGGCACGATGGACAACGTGCTGCTGGTCGCGGGGCTGGCGACGATGCTGATGGGCATCCTGGGTGCGATCGCTCAGAGCGACATCAAGCGGCTGCTCTCGTTCACCCTGGTCAGCCACATCGGGTACATGGTGTTCGGGATCTCGCTGTCCACCCAGCTGGGCATGTCGGGAGCGATCTTCTATGTGGCCCACCACATCCTGGTGCAGACCACGCTGTTCCTGGTCGTCGGCCTGATCGAGCGGCAGGCGGGCGCCTCGACGCTGCAGCGGCTCGGTGGGCTGGCCGCGGCGAGCCCGCTGCTGGCCTTCGTCTTCGTCGTCCCGGCACTCAACCTCGGTGGTATCCCGCCGTTCTCGGGCTTCATCGGGAAGGTGGCGCTGCTGGAGGCCGGCTCGCAGGTGGGTTCGGCGCTGGCCTGGACGCTGGTGGCCGGCAGCGTGGTGACCAGCCTGCTGACGCTGTACGTGATCGCGCGGGTGTGGACCAAGGCATTCTGGCGCCCCCGCGCAGACGCGCCGGAAGGTCATCTCGCCACCGCGGCGCCCGCGGTGCTGCTGGACGACACCGAGGACTCGGTGGACATCGAGTTCGCCCAGCGCGACGACGTCGGCCGGATGCCGATCGGCATGCTCGCCCCGACGGGCGCGTTGATCGCCGTCGGGCTGATGCTCACGGTGCTGGCCGGGCCGATCTTCGCCTACAGCGACCGCGCGGCCGACGAAGTGCTCGACCCCGGTCAGTACATCTCGGCGGTCCTGGGGGACATGCGATGAGCGCTTGCGCCGCGACGAGCCCTCGGGCGAGGAGCCATCGATGAAGAGCCGAGGACAGCGATGAGGACGACCGCGCTGCGCGTCTGGATGGTGTGCTGGCTGATCCTGGTCTGGATTCTGTTGTGGGGCTCCGTCTCCGCGGCGAACATCCTGTCCGGTCTGGTGATCGCGCTGATCATCACGCTGCTGTTGCCACTGCCCCCGGTCCCGGTCGAGGGCCGGGTGCACCCGATCGCGCTGCTGCGGCTGGTGCTGACGGTCGCCTACCTGTTGGTGATGTCCTCGCTGCAGGTCGCCGTCCTCTCGCTCAGGCCGGGTCCGCCGCCGTTGACCGCCGTGCTGCGCGCGCACCTGGCGCTGAAGTCCGATCTGGTGCTGGCGCTGGGGGTCAACATCATCAACCTGACGCCCGGAACGATGGTGCTCGAGATCGACCAGGCTCGCCGGATGATCTACGTCCACGTGCTCGACGTCGGATCCGAACGGACCGTCCGGAACTTCTACCGGCAGACCGCGCTGCTGCAGAGACTGCTGGTGGCGGCGTTCGAGCGGGACGCCGAGTGGCGGCCCAGCGAGGAGGCGGATCGCGCATGACTTTCCAGCGAGAAGCGAAGGCGGATCGCGCATGACTTTCCAGCGAGAAGCGAAGGCGGATCGCGCATGACCTATGTCTGGACCGCGGTTGCGGTGATGCTGTCGGCGGCGGCCGTCGCGACGATGTTCCGCATGCTGCTCGGGCCCTCGTCGCTGGACCGGCTGGTGGCGCTGGACACCCTCGTCGCGGTGACGATGTGCGCGATCGGCGCGTGGGCGGCCTACAGCCGGGACACCACCGTCACCTACAGCCTGACCGCGCTGGCGCTGATCACGTTCGTCGGATCGGTCAGCGTCGCCCGCTTCCGCGTGCCCGACGTCGCCGATCCAGCCGCACGCAAGAGGCGCCCGCGATGACCGCCATCGACATCGTCATCAGCGTGCTGATGCTCAGCGGATCGGCGTTGGCGCTGACCGCGGCGATCGGCGTGGTCCGCTTCCCCGACACGCTGTCACGGATGCACGCCGCGACCAAACCGCAGGTGCTCGGGTTGCTGCTGGTGCTGATCGGCGCAGCGATCCAGCTGCGGGGGTACATCGACGTCGGCATGCTGGTCCTGACCGGGCTGTTCACCTTGATCACCGCACCGGTGATCGCCAACCGGGTCGGCCAGCTCGCCTATCGGGAGCAGAACATCCGCGACGACCTGCTGACCACCGACGAGATGCATGATTTCGCCGCCGAGCCGGAGCCCGGAGGCCGTGATCGGTGACACCACGCTGGGCGTTGTGACGGTACACGCGGGGGAGATGACTTCCGGGTCAACGTTGTTCACCGCCCCGGCCGGGGGCTAATCGGAGAGCTGAAACCGCACCATCGCGACGACGGTGTCCACGGCGTCCGACAGAGCAGCTACCCGCTCGGCCACCGTCGGTGCGGCCAGGACGGCATAGCGGTCGGCCTGCCCCATCGGCAGCCGGGCGGTCAACGCGTACAACCACATTGCGGCGTCGGCGGATTCGTCGGCCCCCGCCACGATGTCGCGCGGGTTCACCTGGGCCCCGCGCGCCTCGGCGATCTGCTCGAACAGCGCCACCATGCGGTCCTCGATATCCCGGATGTCCTCCGCGTCGACGTGATCACCCGGTTCGTCGGGCCACGGCTGCACGACGGCCGTGGGGTAGGGGTTGTCGGGCAGCCATTCCACCACCCGGATCCGCTCGCCCATCACGCATTGCAGCCGGTAGCGGCCCGCTCCGAGGTCGGCGTACTCGACGATGCGCGCCACCGCGCCGACATCGCTGCGGGTGTCGCCGCCACCCACCTCGCGGCCGGCGGCGATCAGCACCACCCCGAACGCCGGGTCCTCGGCAGCGAGACAGGTCTGCACCAGTGCCGAGTACCGCGGCTCGAAGACCCGCAGCGGCAGTTCCTCGCCGGGCAGCATCGCCATCTGCAACGGGAACATCGGCAGCGTGGGCATTCAGATCACCAACTCGCCGATCAACGAGTCCACCACCGCGCGCAGATCCCCGTCGTGTTCCTCGGCGACCCGGCGCTGCCGCTGATAGGACGCCCCGTCCCGGCAGATGTCGGCCACCCCGGCGAGTTCGTCGACGCAGCCCAGCGATTCGGCGACCGGGGTCAGCCGGTCGAGCAGGTCTTCGACGTCCTCGGTGACGAGGCGTTCGTTGCTGTCCGCGTCGAGGATGATGATGGCGTCCAGCCCGTACCGCGCGGCGCGCCACTTGTTCTCCTGGACGTGCCAGGGCGGCATCACCGGCAGCGACTCCCCCGCGTCCAGCCGCCGGTCCAGGTCGACGATCATGCAGTGGGTCAGCGCCACCAGCGCGGACAGCTCGGCCAGGTTGGACACCCCGTCGAAGATCCGCACCTCGACGGTGCCCAGGTGCGGTGAAGGCCTTATGTCCCAGCGGATCTCGTTCATGTGGTCGATGATCCCGGTCTTCTTCTGGTCGGCGACGAAGTCCTCGAACTCGCGCCACTCCTGGAACTGGAACGGCAACCCGGCGGTCGGCAGCTGCTGGAACATCATCGCCCGGTTGCTGGCGTATCCGGTGTCCTCACCGTCCCAGTACGGCGAGGACGCCGACAGGGCCAGCAGGTGCGGGTAGTAGTTCAGCATCGACGTGATGATCGGCATCACCTTGTGCGCCGAGGTCACCCCGACGTGGACGTGCACGCCCCAGATCAGCATCTGCCGGCCCCACCACTGGGTGCGCTTGATCAGCTCGGCGTAGCGCGGCGCGTCGGTCAGCTTCTGCGCCGACCACTTGGCGAACGGGTGGGTGCCCGCGCAGAACAGTTCCATGCCGCGCCCGTGCACGATGTCGCGCACCGGCCGCAGCGTGGACCGCAGGTCGTCGATGGCTTCGCCGGCGTTCGCGCAGATGCCGGTGACGATCTCGACGGTGTTGCGCAGCAACTCCTTGTGCACCCGCGGGTTCTGGCCGAGCTCGGCCAGCACCGATGCGGCCTCGTTGCTGAGGTCACGGGTGTCGGCGTCGACGAGCGCGAACTCCCACTCCACGCCGAGCGACGGTCCCGCCGACGCGGCGAAGTCGATCCGGGTATCAGCCCGCCGATCAGCCGACAGTGATGACACCGCAGGCCACCCGAGCTCCGGCGTCGCCGGTCGCCAGGGTGGCCGCATCCGGCGGCGGATCGCCGTTGACCTGCTGGTAGCGCTCCGGCGGGATGTTGGCGAAGTTGTCGGCGCCCGCGTGGATCATGATCGCGGTGCCCTCGCCGTCGAGCAGGTTCTCGGCGGTGAAGGCGTCGGTCGTGGTCACCAGCATGGCCGAGCCGTCCTCGCGGACCTGCAGCGAGGTCAGGTCACCGGAGGCGGGATGGCCGCTGTGGCCGGGCACCTGCAGATGTCCGCCGGCGGAGAGGAAGTCTCCCGGCGCCCCGCCGGCCGGTGCGACGGAGTCGGCCTCGCACTTGCCGACCGAATGGATGTGCAGCCCATGGAAGCCGGGCTCCAGCTCGCCTGGCACCGTGGTCTGCACGGTGACGGTGGCGTAGTCGCCGGTGAACGCGATCTCCGCGGTGGCGACGGTGGTGCCGTCGGCGAGCTTCAGGTCCGCGGTGAGGGTCTCGCCGCCGGCCTCCTCCGAACCGCCCGCTTCGGCGCCCTCCTCCGGCGGAGCCGCCGGTGACGGCGAACCCGTCCAGATCGCCGGGGTGGTCCCGGGCGTATCGGTGGGAACCTCCCCGGGCGGTGAGCAGGCAGTCAACGCGAGCGCGGGCACTGCGAACAAGGTGACGGCGACGGCGGTCCTGAACATGAGCAAGAGCCTAGCCGGTGACGGCCACGATCACGCCGGGCGGCTGCTCGATGAGTGGCGGAACGCGCGGGGCCACCGGGGCCTCGAGGAGCCGGCCGATCTCGTCGGCGGCCTCCTGCTCGCCGGGGGTGTCACCGAAGAACACCGTGGTGACGGTGGTGTCCGGCATCTCGAGGTTGCCCGTCTCGGTGACGTCCCAGCCGGCTTCCCTCAGCCTGTCGGCCATCGCGGCGCCGGCGCCCTCGACCGTCGAGATGTTGAACACCCGCACCTCGGCCTTCGCCGGCTCGGGCGTCTCCGAGGTGGTGGTGGTCGTCGTGGTGGTGACGGTGGCCGTGCCGAGCGACGAGTCGTCGTCGCCCGATCCGCCGCTCATCGCCTGGAACCCGACGAGCAGGAACACCACGCCGAGGAACAGCAGCACCATGACCATGGCACGCAGGGGCAGGCCCGAGGATTCTCGCTGGTTCATCGGCGCCTACTGTATCGGCCCGCTGTGGGCGTCGACGGAACTCAGGTCACCTCGAAGCCGAGGCGGCGAGCCGCCCGCGCCTTCTGCCTGCTCGCCCGCAGCCGGCGCAACCGCTTGACCAGCATCGGGTCCGCGGCCAGTGCCTCGGGGCGGTCGACCAGCGCGTTGAGCACCTGGTAGTAGCGGGTCGCCGACATGGAGAACAGCTCCTTGATGGCGTCCTCCTTGGAGCCCGCGTACTTCCACCACTGCCGCTCGAAGGCCAGGATGTCATGCTCGCGGCGGGTCAGGCCGTCGGTGGGATCGGAGTCGTCCCCGGGATGCTCAGCCCGCGCGATCGCGCCGTCCATGTTGCTTCTCGGACCCTTCCGACGGTCGAATGACATAGCTGTGGTTCCGGCGAGTATTCAATCACGGGTTGGTCACGGAAGGCGTCACCAACCGCCGCGAGTCGGCGCGGGAACTACCCGGTAACTACCGGAAACCACCGGCACTAATACTGCAGCCGTAGATCGGGATCATTGATTCTGGCGTCGTCGGTAGTGGGATTGTCGGGCTCGGTAGTGGGATTGTCGGGCTCGGTATTGGTGTCGTCTTCGCCATCGTGACCAGGCCAACAGGGTCGAGACAGTGTGTCGGGTGGTCAGCAGTATGGCGTCGAAGAGTCTGCGGAATTCGTTGACGGTCAACGTGATCAGCCCGGCCGGGGTGGGTGTGGTGTCGCGTTCGACCGCGGTGGCCACGGCCAGGAAGGCATGCGCGAGCATGGCCAGGGTGGTCCAGCGGTGC
>NZ_JAIFZS010000061.1 GCF_019710635.1 Mycolicibacterium xanthum | reverse complement strand
TTCGACGAGGAGATGCAGCTGATGGGCGACGTGTCCTACTACAACCTGCACAGGGCATACCTGGTGTCCGGGTAAACGGCCTGGACGTCCTCAAAGCCGCCCGCAAGCGCCAGACTGCCGAGCCGCTTGCGTTCGGTGCCGGGTACGGGTCCGGGGAGTACGTCGCCAGCGACGAGTTCGGTCAGCCGTACCACCCGAACCTGCTGACGTTCAGGTGGGGCAAGTTGCTCGACGAGTTGAAGATCGAGCGGGTGCGGCCCCATGACGCCCGCTATAGTTGCGCCGCGCTCATGCATCTGCGCGGTGTGCCGGTAGCGGTGATCGCGACCTGGCTGGGACGCGCCAGCGCGGCGTTCACGATGGCGGTCTACGCGCACAGCCAAAACGCCGCCCCGAAGGACGCCGGGACGAGGTTGGGTCGGGTTGTGACAACTCGTGACACCGAGTCCGGCTCCGAAGCCGGACGACGACCGCTGAAAACTCCTCCTAACAGCGCGTTTCGTGTGCCCCAGTCGGACTCGAACCGACACTGGGCGGATTATAAGAACTCCGGTCCGGGTTTCGGCGACCAGGCGAAACGGTTCGCTGAAGCGATCATATTGACTGCAAGACAGCGTTTTTGAGCGTTGCCGGTACGGCTGCGGTACGGGCTCGATTCGCCCTGGAATCGCCCCCGGTCGCCGCGTTGACGCCGCGACGAGATTTGCTCGCGGCTGTTAGCTACCGGTGGCCGAGGCGGGTAGGCGGACGCGTGTCAATGCCTGCAAGGCCGGTTCGTCAGCGATGCCCCGAAGATGCCGGTGTGACGCGATCTGCCCCGGCAGTGGCGAGACGCGTGCAAGTGGGTGGTGTGGCGAGAAGGTTGCCGTAGTCGGAGATGTCGGGTCTTGCGGCGGCGGCCGCGTGTCCGGCGATACGGCCCTGGGTGAAAGCGCCGCTGATGTGCAGCCCGACCATGCCGGCGGCGGCGTTGAGTCCTGCGGTGGTGTCCCCGGCGGCGTAGAGGCCCGGGATCATTGCGCCGAAGACGTCGATCACCTGCATCCGCGTCGTGGTGCGGAATCCACCGCAGGAGATGTTCACACCTTCAACCATGGGCACCGCCAGCAGGTGCTCGCCCAAGGCGCGCCGTCCCTGCGGCAGGGCGGTGCGCCCGAACTGTGGGTCGCTGATCGCCGTGGAGGCCAGGAAGTTGTTCCATTCGCCGATGGTGGCGGTGAGCCGCTCAGCGGGCACCTGCAGGATTGCGACCAACTCCGCGACGTTGGTGACACGGGTCGGGGGCTGGGGCATCTGCTCGATGAGGTGGGCCTGCGACCGCGCCACCTGCTCGTCGAGGAGGTACCAGGCGCGGCGCTGGTCCTGTTGGCGCAGCGCTGCGACCCGATCCGCGAAGGGGCCGGTCTCATCGTGGAACCGCGCGCCGACGGAGTTGACCGCGATGGCGTTTTCCACCACGGTCGAGGCGGCCAGCACCGTCGGGGGAAGGTATGCCATGTTGACCAGATCTCCGCCGACGATGCTGCCCATCACGTGGCCGTCGCCGCGGCAGTCCGGTGTACCGAAATAAGACGACTGGGCCGAGGCAAACGACTGGTAGCGCGCCCGCAACCGGTGGCCGGCCTGGTAGCCACCGGTGGCCAACACCACCGCCCGCCGCGCGCGAACGGTCAACGGCATCCCGCCCTCGATACGGTGGGCGATCACACCGGCGATGCGGCCTTCCTCGACGATGAGCCGCTCTGCGCGAACACCGAATTCGGTGCGGACGGCGGTCTGCGCGAAGTCGGGTGCGTAGGCCCGGCCAAACATGACAGGGTCCACCACCGCCTGGATCCGGTCGACGCTGTGTTCCGGTCTGGGCACCCTGCGACTGAACCGCACGCCGCGGCGGGTCAGGATCCGGTAGGTCGTCGCGCTCGCGGCGGCGAACTGCCGGATCGCCGGCTCGTCCCAGACCAATCCGTACTCGTCTGCGGCTTGGCGGTAGGCGGCACGGGCGTCGGCAACGAACGCGTCCCGTGCGGCCGCATCGGAATCGACGAAAGCAAGGTATCCGTTCGAGCGGACCGCGTTGCCGCCGAGGCGACTCCCCGACTCCACGACGATGACCGAGGCCCCAGCCCGTGACGCGGACGCCGCCGCTGCCATCCCGGCCGGCCCCGCGCCGATGATCACGACATCTGCGCTGATCAATTCACTGTTCATGCCATGACCATCGCGCCCAACGGCAATCCCGGGCGTCCGCCAGCCGAGCCATAAGGCGGATGCGTGCAACTGAGGCGAGGTCGGCGCGCCCCATCGCTTCGGTCGGTGAAGAGTGCTACCCCGTCGAGAGTCGCAACCCGCCCTCCCGACTCCGCCTTGTCCGTGTGGTGGCGGGAGTCTTGAAGCGCTCGCATCTGGGTCGGCGTCACCGCTTCGGGGGCGGGCCGGATCGAGGGCGCAGTACGCATTATGTCTTGCAGCACAACACCTTTTCCTTCATTTCGTGTCGCGATACTTCCGCGTTCGCATTCCAGATTCCTGCACCGATGTGACCCCCGGAGGAGAGGAACGTGAGAGCTCTCTCATACAGGGCCGGAAACCCCTTTACAGCTGAACACCGCACGATGGCGGGCGATGGCCGGCCTCACTGCTTGGGAAGGCTGCAGTCACAGCCTCAGGCAAGGGAACGCCGGATTACAGGGGCGAAGCCAGGTGAAGACCGTTGGGCTTTGTGAATCGCCTGGTTCTGCCGGAAGCTCCGGAAACGCCGGGACGAGTCAGAGAGCGTTTTCCGCACCGGGATGAGCCATCGATGGGAGACACCCAAATATCGGGGAACCGTTCACGCGCCGGAACGGCTCACAAGTAGCCATTCGACTCCAGCTGGTGCTCGATGAGATCGATCCCACAGATCGTGGATGGCCGATGATGGAGCTTATGGCGTTGTCCCATAACAGAAGAGACGATCGATACGGATTCCGGTCGTCCTTCCTGCAACGGTTGTTATCGATCTGGGCTGTACATCCCGAACTCGACGGTGTGGTCGCCTTCAATGGGGCCGTGCTTGTCGAGGATGCCGTTCAGAAGCAAGTTGGCGATCTTTGGGCCGTTTCTGGTCATGGTGACCCAGACGACATGATCGATCGCGCCGTGCCGTGGAACGTTCATCGCGCCTGTCATTGCGGTGGTGATGTAGTCGCGGCCGAACCGCTGGGTGTAGTCATAGGTGTGGGTGTGGGCGGCAAACACCGTGTAGTCGCGGTCCGTGAGCAGCTCCTCGATGCGAGCGAAGTTCGCGGGGTCTCGTTCCTCGCCGGTCGCGCTGCACCAGGCCGGCGAGTGCATCATCACGAAAACCCAGCGCACGTCCGTATTGTCCGCGAGAACTCGACGGAAGTAGTCGACTTGTTGGTCGCTGATGTTGATCGTGCCGAAGTACGACTCAATCGGCTCGGCGAGCTCCATCAGCTTCGCGGTGCTGGCACCTTCTCCGACAGCAGCTTTCACGGCTTTGTAGGCGTCGGCGAGCATCTTCGCCCGGACCGGATCGTTCTCGAGCAGGGCGTCGGTGTCTTTGGGTGGATCCTCGGTGTTGACCATCAGAAAGAGGGCGTCCTTATAGCGGAAGTGGTAGTACTCGCGCTCTCCGCCGAACCGTTCATGCCACACCTTCACCGACGGCGGGTTGTTGAGGTCGTGATTGTCGGGAAGGTAGAAGAACGGCATCTCGAGCACCTCGACATATCCGTCGAACTCCCGCCACCACTCCCGGTAGGTCTCTTCGGTCGCAGGAGTACCGTCTGGTGCGGTGTATCCCTCGACCAGATCACCGAGATTGACGACGAACTCGGGATGAAGCAAGTTCAACATGCGAAGCCCTGCAGCAACAACGCCTCGACGAGGACCTCCTGAATTGTCGGCCAGTACCGCGAAGTGAAACTCGTCGGGATCGTTCTTGAAGTCGAGATGGGTGTAGGGATGGACGTCCGGATCGGTGCTGAACATGGCGCTGTCAGTCAAGGTGCTGTTCCTTATCTTCGGCGAACACGGTGCTCCAGTCGTTCTTGATGCTGGCCATCGTCCATCCGCGTTGAGCGCCGACATGGAGGATCCGATCGGCGCCGGCGGTGTAGGCGTGTTCGCGCTCGGGATCGTCGTGCACGAGCACCAAGGCGAATTGGGCCACGTCCAGCATCTCGATGTCGACGTCACCGTTGCCGGCGGCGAAGCGGGGCAACCGGCCGGTTCGGGCGAACAGGTGCGACGGCTTGCCCGGACCCAAGGCGAGTTCGCCGTGCATCACGTTCTGGCGAACGAGTCGCCCGTCGCGGTAGGTCCACTCCGGTGCCGAGCCGATCACGTTCTCCTGAAGGATCCCCAGGTGTCCTCGGCGATCACCCGCATGAAGTCCCGGCCGCCGCCGGAGCAGACGAAGATCCGCCACTGGTGGGCCCGCAGCAGATCGAACAGCTCCAACATCGGCTGGTATACCAACTCGGTGCACCGCTTGTCGAACTTCTCGTCGCGGTATGACGCCACGAACGCACAAACCTCGGCGTCGTAATCCTCCGGGGAGGTGCCTTCCCATGCCTCGCCGATGCCCTGGAGGAACAGTTCGACCGCCCAGGGCTCCTGACGGGTGACCCCGCCGAGGAACTCGGAGTCCTGGTTGACAATCGACCGGTACGGTTCGCGGTCGGCCAGCGAGGGGTCGTCGCGCACCACTCCGACCAACTTGTTCAACAGGAACGGTGCCTGCGGTGGCATCGGTTGTTCGACCCACAGGGTTCCGTCGTTGTCGAAGGCCGCCAGCCGATCTGCCGGTGCGACGAAGTCGGCGGACGCCTCATCGGACGACCGCTCAATAAACTCGACAATCGCCGCTTTGACCGATCCGGCGTTCCAGCTCGGCAGACGATCAACAGTCTGTGACATGGCGGCCTCCTCGTGCCGTGACCGCAACTGTACTTCGTAACCAGCACATGAAATTGGAACCACCTAAACCGCCGGTGCCGTTCGCTCCTGTCACGTCCGACAGCCTCAGCGGCCCGGTCGACACCCATCTTGTGTAGTCGTCGTCTCCGTTTCTCAAAGTTTTTCTCGGTGACCCATTCGCACGAAAGCTGGATTCATCCTTGCGGATATTTGAGCGACCGCTCAAGCTGAGAGCGTGCGACCCCGGGGGGGCCGCGGATATCTGGACAGGAGCGGTTATGGGAAAGCTCGACGGCAAGGTCGCTTTCATCAGTGGGGCCGCCCGGGGTCAGGGCCGCGCACACGCGGTGCGCCTCGCGGAGGAGGGCGCCGACATCATCGCGATCGACGTGTGCGCGCAATACCCGACCGTGGTCTACAAGATGTCGGAGCCGGAAGACCTCGCCGAAACCGTGCGGCAGGTCGAGTCCCTTGGCCGGCGCATTGTGGCCCGTGAGGCCGATGTCACAGATTTCCCGGCGCTTCAGAAGGCGTTCGACGACGGGGTGGCCGCGCTCGGCGGAGTCGACATTGTGGTCGCCAATGCCGGAATCGGTCCGGGCGGCCAAAGTACTGACGACGAACAATGGGATGACGTCGTGAACGTCAACATGAAGGGCGTCTGGAACACCGTGCGCGTTGCCGTGCCGACCATGCTCACGCAGGACCGAGGCGGTTCGATCATCCTGACCAGTTCGACCGGCGGCCTCATCGGCGCCCCTGTCGTCTCCGGCGGGATGCTGGGGTACACCGCCGCCAAGCACGGCGTCATCGGCATCATGCGCACTTACGCGAATTATCTTGCACCCCATTATATTCGAGTCAACAGCGTGGCGCCGACGACCGTCGCGACACCGATGGCGAACAATGGCGATCTCAGCATGCTGAAGAAGTTCGAGCCGGCCATCGCACGCTCGCTCGAGAATGCGATCCCGGTCGACTATGTCGAGGCCCGCGACGTAGCCAATGCGGTCGCGTGGCTTGCATCCGACGACGCTCGGTACGTCACCGGCACCGTCGTGCCGGTGGACGCTGGGCTGCTCAACAAGTGCTGATAGAGGGACTCGAACCGGCCGTGACTTCTGGGTTTGCGCCCCGGTTGCATAGCAGTTTTGACTAACGCACGATGGGTATCTGAGCAACACCTGAACAAGACACCAATTTTGTGTGAAGCGAGGAGTTGGGAGCCCGCACGAGCCGATCAAGTCACCCGCTCAGCGCACCCGACATGCGCACCGCGGGAACGGAGCCACGAGTTGAACGCCCGATTCAGTCTGTTGCTTTCTTCCGTTCAGCTTGCTGCCGCACTCGTGTTCGCACCTGGCGCCTCCGCTGACACGATCCCGGGGGCGGAGGCTGCCATCGCCAAGGCCGAAAGCGCGCTCGGGTCAGACCAGTTCGGCCCATACGGATGCGAGGCTTTCGTGGCCTACGCCTACGACGTGCCGCAGGCTCAGTACGGCTGGGACGGCGCCGCCGAAACCATGTACCAAACCCTCCTTCGACAAGGTCAGATACACACCGACATGGATCCTCCGCGGGGAGCACTTGTCTTCAGCAAGAGCCCGTACGGCGCCCACATCGACATCGCCCTCGGTGACGGGAAATACATCTCCGGAGGGGTCCAAGGGCTCAAGCGGGGGTACGGCGACGGGCACAACATCCAGATTCTGCCGAGCCCCCATGTGGGGTTCAATTGGACCTACCGGGGCTGGAGTCTGGGTTACCCCCAATAACTCCCACGGGCCTTCACAGTGCCCCCAGTCGGACTCGAACCGACACTGGGCGGATTTTAAGTCCGCTGCCTCTGCCAATTGGGCTATGGGGGCCAGCCGCTGATCCTACGGCCGACCCCGAGCTCCGCGGCGCGGGCGTCAGTGATTGCGCAGCGCGTCGATCAGCTTGCCCTTGGTCATCCGGGAGTATCCCGACAACCCGAGCTCTTTGGCGCGCTGCCGTAGGTCGCCGACCGTCCAGTCGTCATAGGAGCCGGCCTTGCCCCCCTTGCGTCCCAGCGCGGACTTGCCTCGTGCGGCGGCCGCATTGGCGATGCGGGCCGATTTCTCCTTCGAGTTGCCCTCGCGGCGAAGATCGTCGTAGAGCTTCTCGTTCTTGATCGATGCGTTGGGCACGGATCCACCTCCTCGCGATTGGTCACCGACGATCGGGTGCCCGGTCAGCCGCGCACCAAACCACGGCGTCCGGTGGCCGCTCAGGACTCGTCGTGCATGCGCATCGTCATAGGAGCGACCAGCCAAAACGCCACGAACAACACCAGCGCACACGCCCCGGCGAACAACGCCGCGGGCCGACCTGCCACCACGTCGAAGATGATGATCGTCATCCCGGCCACCGCGAGGCCGAGCAGCAACAGGCCGGCATACGCGCAGCGGTGCGCGGCGGTGACCAGCGATGCGAGCCGACGGCGCCGGAACAGCAGTCGGTGCATCGCCACGGGCGCGATGAGCAGGGCCGTCGACACCACCGCCGCGCTCACGGTGGCCAGATACAGCATCTGCATGGCGTCGCTGAGCATGTCGAACCGGGATTGGAACGGCAGGGTCAGCAGGAACCCGGTCAGCAATTGCACACCGGTCTGCACCACCCGCAGCTCCTGCAGCAGGCTGGTCCAGTTGCGGTCCAGCCGCTCGCTCGCGGTCTCGTTGCGCAGGACGGGATCGTCGCCCTCCATCACCCGATCCTCGCACCGCACCGGGCCGGGATGCACGGACCGGCCGCGCCCAACGCGTTTGACCAGCCACGACCCGGGTAGACATGACCACGCCACGTGTTGTGCCGCAGAAGAATTGGAGTAAGCGTGAGTGACATCTCGAGATCGCTGTACACACCGCTGTCGACGGCCGCCAGCATCGCCGGCGGCCTGCTGGCCGGGGCGGTGTTCGGCCAGATCTGGAAACGCGTCGGTGAGGCCGAACCACCCGACCCACAGGACCTCAAGCAACCATTGTCGGCCGTGATGATCGCTGCGGCCTTGCAGGGTGTGACCTGGGGAATCGTGCGCGCCGCGGTGCAGCGCGCCGGCGCGCACGGCTACCGCGCGGTGACCGCCGAGCCGCCGCCCACCTGATCACAAGAAGATCTCAAAGCCAATCCACAGCTTTCGGCGAGCACGCTCTCAGAACACGCCCGCACGGTGGAGTCATGGCTCGCACAATCGACATCAAGCAGGCTGCCGCAACCGGCTCCCGCCGGGTCTGGGGTGGCGCCGTTCTCATCTTCTTCGCCAGCATCGGTGTGATGCTGCTGGCCACGTCGGCCGCGGCCTCGCCGCTGGCCTACTGGGCGATCTCTTCGGTGGCGCTGCTGACCGCGCTCGTCGTGCTCGGCGCCGGCGAATGCGCCTGGGAGCGCACGGTGGCCGACGCCCGCGCTGAGGGCGTGATCGCCCGCTGACGCCCGCTCGCGGCGAGTGAGAGGCCACGGCTGTGCTCACCGCGCGGATCGCAACCCGGAACGCTATTCCGCGGGAACCCGCGGGAACTCGCGGGAAGCGGCTATGCCACGGGTGCTTCAGCCGCCAGCGCGATCAGTCTGGCCCGCACCAGATCCGGACGTTCGTCGATGATGAAATGCCCGGCGTCGACCAGCTCGAGGGTGTAGTCCTCGGCGCGGGCGGTCTCCGCCGCGGCCAGATCGGGGTGGATGGCGGCGTCGTCGCGGCCGAACAGCGCCCGCGTCGGCACCGTCGAGCGTCGCCGCTCACCGTTGCGCGCCCCGCCCGGGATCTCCTTCACCAGGAACGTGCGGTAGGTGTCACGTGCGCTGCGTGCGACCACCGGGTCGCGGAAGCGTTCGGAGTAGACACGCACCGTCTCGGCATCGAGGCTGGGTGCAGCCACCCGGAAGATCAGCTTCTCCAGAAACTTGGTGCGCCGCTGCAGCGGCACCCCGGCGAACGCCACCATCGGCTGGTACCGCAGAAAACGCCAGAAGTGCGGGGCCAGGGTCTTCGACGTGACCCACGGGTGGGCGATGTTGAGCGCCAGGTAGCCCTCGATGCGTTCGGGCACCCGCAGCGTCAGCAGATGCCCGATGTAGCCGCCCCAGTCGTGGCCGACCAGCAGCACGCGCTGCAGACCCATCTCGTCCATCAGCGCCACCACATCGCTTGCCACATCCTCCTTGGCCCAGCGGTGTGGCGCGGGGCCCGACCATCCGTAGCCGGGCAGATCTGGCGCGATGATCCGCATGCCCTCGGGCGGATCGGCCAGCAGATCGTGATACACCCCGTGGTGTTGCGGCCAGCCGTGCAGCGCCAGTACCGGGCGGCCGCCCTCCGGACCAGCCTCGGTCACGTGGAACCGCACCCCGCGGGCTTCCACATAGTGCCGGCGCACTGCCCGAATGGAGGGGGGTTCGCTGGTCATTGCCCCGAGACTAATCGGCACGCGATACGGTTCGGGTATGCCCGGGTACCGCGACCTGTTCGACGCCAGCATCAACGATCCCTCGGCCTTCTGGGCCGACGCCGCGAGCGCGGTCTCCTGGACCCGCCACCCGCAGCGGATCCTCGACGACGGCCATCCCCCGTTCTACCGCTGGTTCCCCGACGCCGAGCTCAACACGTGCGCCAACGCACTGGACCGCCACGTCGACGGCGGACGGGCCGACCAGCTCGCGCTCATCTACGACTCCGCGGTCACCGACACCAAACGGACCTACTCCTATGCGGAGCTGCTCGAGCAGACCGCACGCTTCGCCGGGGCGCTGCGCAGCCTGGGCGTCGGCAAGGGCGACCGTGTCGTCATCTACATGCCGATGATCCCCGAGGCGGTCATCGCGATGCTCGCTTGCGCCCGGCTGGGCGCGGTGCACTCGGTGGTGTTCGGCGGCTTCGCCCCGCACGAGCTGGCGGTACGCATCGACGACGTCCGGCCGACGGTGATCGTGTCGGCATCCTGCGGTATCGAGCCGGCGCGCGTGGTCGAGTACAAGCCGATGCTCGACGCCGCGATCGCGATGACCGAGCACCCGCCGGCGCATTGCGTTGTGGTGCAACGTGATCGGCATCGCTGCGAGCTGATCGAGGGCCGCGACCTGGACTGGGCCGACGTGATGGCGGGCGCGCAGCCCGTCGACCCCGTTCCGGTGGCGGCCACCGACCCGCTCTACGTGCTCTACACGTCGGGCACCACGGGTAAGCCCAAGGGCATCGTGCGCGACAACGGCGGGCACGCGGTCGCGCTGCTGTGGAGCATGCGCCACATCTACGACCTCAACCCGGGCGAGGTGTTCTGGGCGGCCTCCGACGTCGGGTGGGTGGTCGGCCACTCCTACATCGTCTACGCGCCGCTGCTGTTGGGCGCCACCACCGTGCTCTACGAGGGCAAGCCGGTGGGCACCCCCGACCCCGGCGCGTTCTGGCGGGTCGCCTCCGAACACGACGTGAAGGCGCTGTTCACCGCGCCGACCGCGATCCGCGCGATCCGCAAGGAGGACCCGGAGGGCAAGTACCTGGCCGACTACGACCTGTCGGCGCTGAAATACCTGTTCCTGGCCGGCGAGCGGCTGGACCCCGACACGTATCACTGGGCCACCGACCAGCTCGGCATCCCGGTGATCGACCACTGGTGGCAGACCGAGACCGGCTGGGCGATCGCGGCCAATCCGATGGGCACCGAGCAACTTCCGATCAAGCCCGGGTCGCCGACGGTGCCGATGCCCGGCTACGACATCCACATCCTGCACGACGACGGCTACCGTTGCGAAGCCGGCGAGGAGGGCGCCATCTGCATCAGGCTGCCGCTGCCTCCCGGCACGCTGCCGACGCTGTGGAACGCCGAGGCCCGCTACGAGGCGTCCTATCTGTCCGAGCACCCCGGCTACTACCTGACCGGTGACGGCGGCCGTTTCGACGAGGACGGCTACCTGTTCGTGATGGGCCGCATCGACGACGTCATCAACGTGGCCGGGCACCGGCTGTCGACGGGCGCGATCGAGGAGGTGCTGGCCACCCATCCGTCGGTGGCGGAGTGCGCGGTGATCGGTGTGCCCGACGAGATCAAGGGGCAGGCCCCGCGCGGGCTGGTCGTCATCAAGGCGGGCGCGACGACCGACGGTCTGGCCGAGGAACTGGTGCGGCTGGTGCGCGACGAGATCGGCGCGGTGGCGGCGTTCAAGCTGGTCGACGTTGTTCCGGCGCTGCCCAAGACCCGGTCGGGCAAGATCCTGCGCAAGACGCTGCGCGGCATCGCCGCGGGCCGTGACGAACCGGTGCCCTCGACGATCGAGGACCCGTCGGTGCTCGACGCGCTGACGCCGCTGCTGCGACCCTGACCCGGATCGCGCCCGCGGCGTTATCCGCGGGGGCGGGGTGGGTACTTCCTCACTATGCACGTCAATTGTAGACGTGGAGGAGGCGCGGCGATGGCGCAGACCCCGAGGTACATGGCGGTGCAGGGCGCCGCACTGATGGTCGCGGTCGGGCTCACGGTCCTGGGAGCACTGGGTTTCGTCCCCGGCGCGACCACGCACTTCGACCAGCTGGTGGTGGGCGGACACCGTTCCGGCGCTCTGCTGTTCGGCGTGTTCGCGCTGTCGGTGCTGCTGAACCTGTTTCACCTCGCGGTCGGCACCGCGGGCTTCTGGCTGGCCCGCACCTACGGGGGGGCACGCGGTTATCTGCTGCTCGGTGGGGCCCTCTACCTCGGGCTGTGGCTCTACGGGCTGCTGGTGGAACGCGGCAGCCAGGCCCACGTCGTCCCGCTCAACGGCGCGGACAACTGGCTGCACCTGATCCTCGGCCTGGTGATGCTGCTGCTGGCGGTCACCCTCGGCGGCCAGCACGACCCGACCAAGTCAGCCGGACGGGCCCGGATCCACGCCGCACATTAGCTCCCACCGGGCGGCTCACCCGATCGACAGCGCAATCCCGTCGAGAATGTCGTGTTCGCTGACCACCAGCTCGGTGATGCCCGCCTTCTCCCCGAGCGCCGCGGCGAGTTCCTGCACCACGATGGCGCCCCCGCCGATGACATCTACCCGTCCCTCGTGCATCGGGCCGAGGACCGCCCGCTGGGCGCGGGTCATTGCCAGCAGCTCGGCGCACACCCGCAGCAGGTCGCCGAAACCCACCCGGGACAGATGGATGGCCTCGGAGTCGTAGGTGGTCATCTTCAGCGCCAGGGCCGCCAGCGTGGTCATCGTTCCCGCGACTCCGACCCAGGTTCGGGCACGTTCGACGGGCACCGACCGCAGCGCCTCCCCGAGGCGCTCGCGGACCACTGCCCGTGCGGCGGCGATCTCCTCCCCGGTCGGCGGATCGGAGTGCAGGCAGCGCTCGGTCAGGCGCACGCAACCGATGTCGGCCGAGTAGCCGGCCACCACCTCTTCGAAGTCCGCCGACCCGAGCACCACCTCGGTGGAGCCGCCACCCAGGTCGACGACGACGAAAGGCGCTGCAGCCGGGTCTAATTCACCGACCGCGCCGCGGAACGACAGCTCCGCCTCGGCGGCGCCGGTGATCACCTCGGCGACCGCGCCGGGCACGACCGAGCCCAGAACCTCGGAGGTCATCGTGAAGAAGGCCTCCCGGTTGGCGACGTCGCGGGCCGCCGACGTCGCGACCATCCGCACCGCCCCGACATCGTGGCGGCGCATCAGCTCCGCGTAGTCGGCCAGGGCGATCTTCGTGCGCATCAACGCATCTGGCGCGAACTGCCCGGTGGCGTCGACGCCCTGGCCGAGGCGAACGATGCGCATCTCCCGGTGCACGTCGCGAAGCCGACCGTCGGCCGGGTCGTTGACATCGGCGATCAGCAGCCGGATCGAGTTGGTGCCGCAGTCGACGGCGGCCACCCGGCTCACGCCCACCGCTCCGGATCGAGAATCCCCGCCATCGCGGGTTCGGATGCCAGCACCGCCAGGGCTTCGTCACCGAACGGGTTCACACCCGGTCCTTTCGCCAGCGCATGGGCGATCACCACATGCAGACACTTCACCCGGTCGGGCATCCCGCCACCGGAGAACGTCGTCCCCAGCGGCTCGATCGCGTCGCGTTCGGCCAGATACGACTCGTGCGCCCGGCGGTAGGCGGCGGCCAGCTCCGGATCCTGCGCCAGCCGATCGGTCATGTCACGCATCAGCCCCGAGGACTCCAGCCGGCTGGCCGCCGCCGTGAGCACCGGATGAGTCAGGTAGTACAACGTCGGAAACGGTGTCCCGTCCGGCAACCGGGGCGCGGTCTTGACCACCGCCGGTTCACCGTTGGGGCAGCGGTAGGCGATCTCGAGCACACCCCGGGGCTCGCGGCCCAGCTGCCGCGCCATCGCCTCGAGATCGGCCGGCTCAACCACCGGGCGGGGGCGGCGCGCCGGGCGCGACGGGCTCGGGGACACCAGGCGCGCCGGGCGCGACGGGCTCGGGAGCGACGGGCGGGCCGGGCGGGCCGGGCGGGACCGGCGGTGGCATCGGTGAAATGCCGTGCGGCGCATCGGCGACGGTGTGCCACAGCGCCGTGTACCAGGGGTCACGGCTGTTCGATGCGGCCGGCTGGTCGACCGGTGCGGCGGGCGCGGTCGCGCCGGGTGGCAGCTGCACCTGGTACGGGATGTCACCGGGCATGACGAAGCCGAGCCGTTCCCGGGCCTGCGCGGCGATGAAGACCGGATCGGCGAGCTTGTCCTTCTGCTGCTCGAGGTCGGCGATCTGCTCGCGCAGCTGCGCCTCGGCGGCCTGCAGTTGCTTCATCTCGGTGCGCTGCGCGAAGTAGGTGCGCACCGGCCCGGCGATCGTCAGCGTCAGAACGCACACGACGGCGGCCAGGATCGCCGCGCGGCGGGCCGTCGACCCGAAGCGCTGCTCGGCCGCCTGCTCCGCGGACGCCGCGATGATCTCCCGGATCGACCCGCCGCCGGCTGCGACGTCGGTGGTGTCTTCGGCGTCGGTGCCCGGGCTCTCGCCCGCCGGCCGCGAATCTGCGGGACGGCCGTCGCGACGCGACGTCCCCCGCGGTTTGGTCCGTCCGTCGTCGCCGGCCTGGCCCGGCTTCCCGGGCCGGGACGCCGGAACCTTGCGGCTGCGCGCGTCCCCGCTGGACCGCCGCCGCGGGTCGGGCCGTTTCGGTTCGGGCACGGGCTATTTGGTCTCCGGGGTGAATCGCGGGAAGGCCAGGTCGCCGGCGTAGCGTGCGGCGTCGCCGAGCTCTTCCTCGATGCGCAGCAGCTGGTTGTACTTCGCCACCCGCTCGCTGCGGGCCGGGGCGCCGGTCTTGATCTGGCCGCTGCCGACGGCCACCGCCAGGTCGGCGATCGTGGTGTCCTCGGTCTCACCGCTGCGGTGGCTCATCATCGTCTTGTACCCGGCGTTGTGCGCCAGCGACACCGCGTCGAGCGTCTCGGTGAGGGTGCCGATCTGGTTCACCTTCACCAGCAGCGCGTTGGCGGCCCCCTTCTCGATGCCGTCCTCGAGCCGTTCGGGGTTGGTGACGAACAGGTCGTCGCCGACGATCTGGATCTTGTCGCCGATTGCGGTGGTCAGGGTCACCCAGCCGTCCCAGTCGTCCTCGGACAGCGGGTCCTCGATCGACACCAGCGGGTAGCCGCCGAGCAGCTCCTCGTAGAAGGCCGTCATCTGCTCGGCCGTGCGGGTCTCCTTCTCGAAGGCGTAGCCCGTCCCGTCGGTGTAGAACTCGGTGGCCGCCACGTCGAGCGCCAGGGCGACGTCGGCACCCACCTTGAGACCGGCCGCCTCGATGGCCGATCCGATCAGGTCCAGGGCTGCCTTCGTGCCGGGCAGGTCGGGCGCGAACCCGCCCTCGTCGCCGAGTCCGGTGGCCAGGCCCTGCTTCTTGAGCACCGACTTCAGCGAGTGGTAGACCTCGGCGCCCCAGCGCAGCGCCTCCTTGAAGCTCGGCGCGCCGATCGGGGCGATCATGAACTCCTGCACGTCGACGCCGGTGTCGGCGTGCGCGCCGCCGTTGATGATGTTCATCATCGGGACCGGCAGGATGTGCGCGTTGGGTCCGCCGACGTAGCGGAACAACGGCAGCTCGGCGGACTGCGCTGCGGCCTTGGCCACCGCCAGCGACACACCGAGGATCGCGTTGGCGCCCAGCCGTGACTTGTCCGGGGTGCCGTCGAGGTCGACCAGCGCCTGGTCGACGAGGCGCTGTTCGTCGGCGCCGAGGCCGATGACCGCGGGCGCGATCTCGTCCAGCACCGCCTCGACCGCCTTCTGCACACCCTTACCCAGGTAGCGGGCGCCGCCGTCGCGGAGCTCGACGGCCTCGTGCTCGCCGGTCGACGCACCGGACGGGACGGCGGCACGGGCAACGGTGCCGTCCAGCAGGCCCACCTCGACCTCGACTGTCGGGTTCCCGCGGGAATCGAGGATTTCGCGGGCTCCGACCTGCTCGATGATGGGCACTGTTGCCTCCTTGATCTCAGGGACGTGACGGGCTCTCACGCCGGCTTCCTATGGGCTTCACTACGGACTTCAGGCTGGGCACGGAAACCGCCTCGACATGAGCCTAGAGCGTGGGCCGCGCGGGGGCGTGTTCAGAGCGAATGTCCGTCCGCATAGGCCGTCGCCCAGTCCCGGACCGTGCGTGCGTACTGGTCGGAATGGTTGTAGGCGCGCAGCGCATCCATCCAGCCGCGCGGCTTCGAGAGATCCTTTCCGCGCCAGCACAGATAACCCGCAGCCGACAGCGCCGCGTCGTCGATGTTGTCCGCACTGATGTCGCCGTCGTTGTTCGCGTCGACGCCGTAGAGCCGCCAGGTCTCCGGGATGAACTGCATCGGCCCCATCGCGCGCGCGTACGGCTCGTCGCCCTTGTTTTCGATGGCCGGGTCGTGGCTGACCGAGTCGTTGTCGAGGATCTCCAGGTTGCCCTGGGTTCCGTCCAGCAGCACACCCCGGATCGGCGGTCTCACCTCGCCGTCGGGTGAGATGGTGGCCCCGCGATAGGTGCCGTGATGGCTCTCCACCTGCCCGATGCCGGCCAGCGTCGTCCAGGCCAGGTGACAGTCCGGGTTCTCGACCTCGGCGACCCGGGCCGCATATGCGTAGGCCTCCAGCGCCGTCACCGGGATCCCCAACGCGGGGGCCCGTACGGCCGCCCACTCGTGCAGCTGATCGGCGGGCCGGCCGGCGGCGTGGGTGTCGACCTGAGGGACGGGGTCACCGGCCGGGGGCGGCACCCCTTCGGGGATGCGGCTACCCAGCTGCCACGAACAGCTGGCGGCCATGAGCAGCGCTGTCGCGCCGATCACGGCCACCGCATGTAGCCACCGCACCCGCGTTACCACCGGACTCCTCGAACCCCCTCGGTTGTAGCCATGTTCCCACGCAGTCAAGGACTTCAGGCTCACCGCACGTCTCGCGTTGGGGTGTACATTCCCGTCCGCAGCTGTACTAAGGTGAGCCACACCTACCTTTGGTTAGCCAAAGTTGGGTACCTGCAATTTCGTAGTGAGGGTTGAATTCGATGATCGCCGGCGCCGAATTTCCGGTCACCGTCTATCTGGCGGCGCCCGACGTGTCGTCGCAGATGTTCGGCAGCGGGCTGATCGGCCTGCGCGAAGGGCTCGAGACGGCCATCGTCGTGTCGATCCTCGTCGCCTTCCTGGTCAAGTCCGAACGCCACGACGCCCTCAAATGGGTGTGGCTGGGCGTGGGCGCGGCGATCGCGATGACCCTCACCGTGTTCCTGGCCATTCAGCTGGGTGAGAACACGATCAGCGGCCTGGCCGCCGAGGCCATCGCCGGGGTGGCCTCGCTGGTGGCCGTCGCCATCGTCACCACGATGGTGCTCTGGATGAAGAAGGCCGCCTCGTCGATGTCGGGCGAGCTGCGCGGTGGCATGGCCCGGGCCCTGGAAACCGGACCGCTGGCCGTGGCGCTGCTGGCCTTTCTCGCGGTCGGCCGGGAGGGCGTCGAGACGGCGCTGTTCATGGTCGGCTACGCCGAGGCGCAGACCATCTGGCCGCTGGTCGGGTTGATCATCGGGGTGCTGATCGCCATCACCATCGCCTACGGCATGTACCGCGGCGCACTGAGCATCAACCTCGCCAAGTTCTTCAAGTACACCGGCGTGTTCCTGATCCTCGTCGCCGCCGGGATCCTGTCCTACGGCATCGGTGCGCTGCAGACCGTCGGCTGGCTTCCCGGCCTGGCCGGCAAGGCCTTCGACATCAGCTCCTGGTTCGACTGGTCGTCCTGGTACGGGGAGACCGTCCAGGGCATCTTCAACCTCTCCCCCACCCCGACCGTGCTTCAGCTGGTCGCGTGGCTGACCTACATCGTCGTGGTGTTGGCGCTGTTCCTGCGCCCGACCACCGCGCCGGCGAAGTCGACCACATCACCCCCCGTATCAACCCCCACCCATCCCTCCCCCGAAAGGTCCACCACGTGAAGGTCCAACCCTCTGTCGCGACGCTCGCAGCGGCCCTGGCGGCGCTGGCGCTGGCCGGCTGCCAGGCCAAGGAGACCACGTCCACCGGCGACGACGGCGGCACCGCTCCCGCCGAGGTCACCGTCGACGCCTCCGACGAATCGTGCGAGCTGTCCGCCGGCGAGGGGACGACCGGCGCAAACACCTTCCTGATCACCAACAACGGCAACAAGGTCACCGAGTTCTACGTCTACGGCGCGGGCGAGCGGGTGATGGGCGAGGTCGAGAACATCTCCCCCGGGCTGCAGCGCAAGCTGATCGTGCAGCTCACCCAGCCGGGCACCTACCAGTTGGCCTGCAAGCCGGGCATGATCGGCGACGGGATCCGCAGCGACTTCACCGTCACCGGCGCGGAAGTGCAGATCGACACCGAGGGCAAGTTCAAGGAAGCCGCCGACAACTACAAGCGCTACGTGAACAGCCAGGTCGACGCGCTGGTACCCGCCGTCGAGTCGTTCGTCGCCGCGATCAAGGCCGGCGATATCGAGGCCGCCAAGGCCCAGTACCCGACCACCCGGGTCTACTACGAGCGCATCGAGCCGGTCGCCGAGTCGTTTCCCGACGATCTGGACCCGCGCATCGACCTGCGTGAGGCCGACCTGGAGCCCGGTCAGCAGTGGACCGGCTTCCACCGGCTGGAGAAGGACCTGTGGGTGACCGGCGTGCAGCCCGACACGAACGCGATCGCCGACCAGTTGGTCGCCGACGTCAACGAGCTCCGGGCCGGCGTGAGCGCCCCGGACTTCACCGTCGACTCCACCCAGATCGCCGGCGGCGCGCAGGGCCTGCTCGACGAGATCGCGTCCAGCAAGATCACCGGCGAAGAGGACATCTTCAGCCACACCGACCTGTGGGACTTCAGCGCCAACCTGCAGGGGTCGCAGACCGCGGTGGCCTCGGTGCGCCCGATCCTCGACGAGCGCAACCCGGACCTCGGCATGCGCGTCGACCAGCGCTTCGCGGAGGTCGAGGCGCTGCTCGCGAAGTACCGGGAGGGCGACGGCTTCGTCAGCTACGACAAGGTGACCGAACCGGAGCGTCAGGAGCTCTCGCGTGCGCTCGACGCGCTGAGCAAGGAAGTGAGCCAGGTGCAAGGTGTCATCGCCCAGCAGTGACCCCTCGACGGAGCCCACACAGGGAACCCCGCCCGCCGGGCTGAGCCGGCGCAGGCTGTTCGGCGCGGCGGGGGTGACCGCGGCGGTGGTCGGCGCGGCCGGCGCGGGAGCGCTGGCCGGCCGGGCGTCGGCCGCAACGCCGCCCTACCATCTGCGGGGCGCGGTACCGTTCCGCGGCCCGCACCAGGCCGGCATCGTCACCGAGGCGCAGGACCGCATGCACTTCGCGACGTTCGACGTGACCACCCGCAGTCGCGACGACGTCATCAAGATGCTGGCGGACTGGACCGAGATGGCGGAGCGGATGACGCAGGGCCACGAGGCCTTCCCCAACGGCGCCACCGGCCAGAACCCGTATTCGCCGCCGTCGGACACCGGCGAGGCGCTGGGCCTGCCGGCCTCACAGCTCACGCTGACCATCGGCTTCGGGCCGTCGTTCTTCGTCAAGGACGGTGTCGACCGGTTCGGCATCGCCGACCAGCGGCCCGCCGAGCTGGTCGACCTGCCCAAGTTCGGAAACGAGAAGATCGACCCGGCCCGCAGCGGCGGCGACATCGTCGTGCAGGCCTGCGCCAACGACCCGCAGGTCGCCGTGCACGCGATCCGCAACCTGGCCCGCATCGGCATGGGCACCGTCGCGGTGCGCTACTCCCAGCTGGGCTTCGGCCGCACCTCGTCGACCACCCGGGAGCAGGCCACCCCGCGAAACATGTTCGGGTTCAAGGACGGAACGGCGAACATCCGCGCCGACGAGACCGCGAAGCTGGACGACTTCGTCTGGGTGGGCGACTCCGACGGACCGGCCTGGATGGCCGGTGGTACCTATCTGGTGGCGCGCCGAATCCGGATGCTCATCGAGCAGTGGGACCGCACCACGCTGCTCGAGCAGGAGCGCGTCATCGGCAGGCAGAAGGGCAGCGGTGCGCCGATGGGGCTCGCCGAGGAGTTCCAGGAACTGAACTTCGACCTGGTCGACTACGAGAACGAGCCGCTGATCGACAAGCAGGCCCACGTGCGGCTGGTCTCCCCGCACAGCCTCGGCGGCGTGGAGATCCTGCGCCGCGGCTACAACTTCACCGACGGCAGCGACGGCTTCGGCCACCTCGACGCCGGCCTGTTCTTCATCGCGTTCGTCCGCAGCCCCGGGCGGCAGTTCATCCCGATGCAGAACGCGATGTCGCGCAGCGACGCGATGAACGAATACATCATGCCGACCAGTTCGGCGGTGTTCGCCTGCCCGCCGGGCATCCCGGAGGGGGACACCTCGACGTTCTGGGGTTCGACGATCTTCGACTGAGCCCGCGGCACGGTGGCGACCAACAGGGTGATCGGGTCAACCGACGGAAACGACCTGAGCGGCGAACTGAGCTTGCTCAGCCTCGCCGGCCGGCACGTTCGGCGAAAGCGTCAAGGGCGGCAAGTACCTCGGGAGAAAGCCACACCCGGTTGCGGGGTCCATTGGTTGCCTCGACGAGGATTCCCACCTCGGTCAGCGGGTTGAGGTAGCGGTGTGCGTTGGTGGACTCGATGCCCAGCTCCTGTGCCAGCAGCGCGGCGTTCACGACCGGGCGGCGGGTCAACAGATCGGCAACCTTCCACACCGCGGAGTCGGACCGTGCGGTGATCACGTCGTTCCAGGTTTCCCGGATATCACGGAGCTCGGAGACCAATTGTCGCCCGTTGGAGATGGCCAGGACTGTGGCCTGCGAGAAGCGCTCGACAATCGGCGCGACATCACCACCGCGATAGCTCGTCAACGAGGCGAAGTATGCACCGGTGTCGGCGAGCAGCCCGGCTGAGACCGGAACCGTCACCTGACGCGTCAGGCCCTTGTTGCGCAGCATCGCTTGCACCAATGCCCGGCCCGTGCGGCCGTTACCGTCGGTGAAGGGGTGAATGGTCTCGAATTGTGCATGACCCACCGCAATCTGCGGCAGCGTGGGAAGGTCAGCGCGCTGCGCGAAGGCGATCAGATCGCCAATCGCCGCAGGAATCAACTCATGGCGCGGGCCGACGAACGCCGCGCCGATGGGTGTGGAACCACCTCCGATCCACCCTGGCTCGGTGCGGAATTCGCCTGACGTGTGGTGTGGATCGTCGACCATCAACGCGCGGTGCATCGCCCTGATGGCGTCGGCATCAACGATGCCGGACAGCGCGACCGCTGCCTGCATCGCGGTGGTGTTGGCGACGATCATCTGAGCGTTTCGCTTGGCCTTGCCACCGGGCAGTTCAGCCTCACCGATGGCGCGCGCTGATACGGTCAGGTTTTCTATCTGCGAGCTCGCGGCGGATTCCGACCGCAACAAAACGGCGGCAAACGGTGCGATCTCGCCGCCGAGTTCGGCGTCGAACCGCGCGATCTCCCGGCCGGCGGACTCGGCGTCTGCCAACACTGACGGCGGCAGATCTAGGTGCAGGTCGGCGATGGCGGCCGGCACTGCGGAGTGATAGGTGCCGTACCCAGGTCTGGTCTGGCTCGCGTACCGCCTACCCTGCGGTTCCCAACGAACGTCCTCGTAAGTGACGGGGCGAAGTGAAGCCACCGAATCAGCTTAACTTCGTCTATATGGTTAAGTGAAGTCATGGTCAAGAGTTGACTTCACTTAGCCAGGAGACAATTGGTGATACTCAGGAAGTTGGTGATACTGCGCTGCAATGGCCGGGTCTCGACGCGTCAGGCCTCGGGGACCGACTCCCCGCCCTCCGCGGCTTGCCCGCCCTCCGCGGCGCCGGGCCAATGCGCCCGCCACTCGTCCTCGGTGACCGCCGCCGGCGTGCTGTCGTCGAGTTCCGCTGCCACGTCGGCGCTGCGCCGAGCTGCCGCCGCCGACCGCTCCGCGGCACGCACGTCGTCCATGAATTCGAGAACCGCTGAGCGCAAGGCATTCTCGGCATCGAAATCGGTGGACACCGTCACCGAGGTGACCGTGCCGGGAACGAGATCGGCCGGGAAGCCGGCGCCTTCGGCGCGGGCGAGCACCTTCTGCGCCAGCGCCAGCGCGGGCTGCCCGGTCGGGATGTCGTCCATGATGGACTCGCGCTTGGAGGTCTCCAGCGCCTTGCGTTGTTCCCACTGCGCCAGCTGGTCCTCCAGCGAGATCGACTCGCCGGCAAGCACTGCGGGCACCCGATTGCCGAGCTTGCGGACCAGCGCGTCGGCCACGTCGTCGATGTCGAAGGAATCCTCCGGCGCATCCTCGGCGATGCGGGCGTGGAACAGCACCTGCAGCAACACGTCACCGAGTTCGTCGCGCAGCTCGCCCAGGTCACCGCCGTGCACGGCGTCGAACAGCTCGTAGGTCTCCTCCAGCAGGTAGCGCCGCAGCGAATCATGGGTCTGCTGGCTCTCCCACGGACCGGCGGTGCGCAGCTTGTCCATCATCGCCACCGCATCGACCAGACGCTCACCGGCCTGCGCCGCCGGCGCGGCGATCACCCGCTCCCCCGCACCGATCCGGGCGATAACCGAGGGGTGCTTGGCATCCGAGGACAACAACACCGCGGCCGGCTCGCCGACGTAGGACGGGCGTGCCGCGGGCAGCGACCACGGCACCTTGACCGGCATCTCCTCGGTGTACTGGACATCGCCGGTGAGCAGCTCGATCGCCTCGACGGGAACCAGCGAGGGGCGGCGCGGGTCGACCAGGACGACCGTCATGTGCCACCTCCGAACTTGGTTATATCAACTTCCTCGTCGGGTTTCCCATCGACGGCCAGCAGCAACCCCGCAACGAACGCCACCAGGTCGAGGTCCCGGATCCGCGGCGCGCCCACCCCGCTGCCGGCACGCGGGATCGGCACCTGCACGGTGGACGTGGTGGCGCGGTAGTTGGCGCCGGAATAGAGCCGCTTGAGCCGCAGCTGCGCCGAATCCGGCAGCGTCATCGGCGAAATCCGCACCGTCGACGCCGAGGCCGCGCCGATCTCGGTGACCCCGTGGGCCCGCGCCAGCAGCCGCAGCCGCGCGACCGCGACCAGGCGCTGGGCCGGATCGGGTAAGGGTCCGTAACGGTCGACGAGTTCGTCGACGACCGCGTCGACGGCCCGATCGTCGGCGGCCGCCGCCAGCCGGCGGTAGGCCTCCAGCCGCAGCCGGTCGCTGTCGATGTAGTCCGGCGGCAGGTGCGCGTCGACCGGCAGATCCACCCGGACGTCCTTCGGTTCCTCCGGCGCCGCAACGGTTTTCCCGTCCGCGGCGGCCCGATACGCCTCGACGGCCTCACCCACCAGCCGCACGTAGAGGTCGAAACCCACCCCGGCGACGTGACCGGACTGCTCGGCGCCCAGCACATTGCCCGCCCCGCGGATCTCCAGATCCTTCATCGCGACGGCCATACCGGCGCCCAGCTCGTTGTTCTGGGCGATCGTCGCCAGCCGGTCGTAGGCCGTCTCGGTCAGCGGCACCTCCGGCGGATACAGGAAGTAGGCGTAGCCACGTTCGCGCGACCGCCCCACCCGCCCGCGCAGCTGGTGCAGCTGCGACAGGCCGAAGGTGTCGGCGCGTTCGACGATCAGCGTGTTGGCGTTGGAGATGTCCAGACCCGTCTCGACGATGGTCGTGCACACCAGGATGTCGAACTCCCGGTTCCAGAACCCCTCGACCGTCGTCTCCAGCTGCTCCTCGGGCATCTGCCCGTGTGCGACCACCACCCTCGCCTCGGGCACCAGAGCGCGCACCCGGGCCGCGGCCGCGTCGATGGTGCGGACCCGGTTGTGGATGTAGAACGCCTGTCCGTCGCGCAGCATCTCGCGGCGCAGCGCGGCGGCGACCTGCTTGTCGTCGTGCGGCCCGACGTACGTCAGCACCGGGTAACGCTCCTCGGGCGGCGTCAGGATCGTCGACATCTCCCGGATACCGGCCAGGCTCATCTCCAGCGTGCGCGGGATCGGGGTGGCACTCATCGTCAGCACGTCGACGTGGGTGCGCATCGACTTGATGTGCTCCTTGTGCTCCACGCCGAAGCGCTGCTCCTCGTCGACGACGACCAGGCCGAGGTCCTTCCACGTCACCCCGGTCTGCAGCAGCCGGTGGGTGCCGATCACGATGTCGACGCTGCCGTCCTTCAGACCCTCCAGCGTGGCGCGGGACTCGGCCGGATCGGTGAACCGCGACAGGCCCTTGACGGTGACCGGGAATCCGGCCGTGCGCGTCGCGAACGTCTGCAGATGCTGGTCGGCCAGCAGCGTGGTCGGCACCAGCACCGCGACCTGCTTGCCGTCCTGCACCGCCTTGAAGGCCGCCCGCACCGCGATCTCGGTCTTGCCGTAGCCGACGTCGCCGCAGATCACCCGGTCCATCGGGACCGGCTTCTCCATGTCGGACTTCACCTCGGTGATGGCGGTGAGCTGATCGACGGTCTCGGTGAACCCGAACGCGTCCTCCATCTCGGTCTGCCAGGGCGTGTCGGGGCCGAACGCGTGGCCCGCCGAGGCCTGCCGCTTGGCGTAGAGCGCGACGAGTTCGGCGGCGATCTCGCGCACCGCCCGGCGGGCCTTGGTCTTGGTGTTGGCCCAGTCGCTGCCGCCGAGGCGGCTCAGCGTGGGCGCCTCACCGCCGACGTAGCGCGACAGCTGGTCGAGCGAATCCATCGGCACGTAGAGCTTGTCGGTGCCGTTGGCGCCACGCTTTCCCGACGCGTACTCCAGCACCAGGTACTCCCGGCGCGCGCCGCCGACGACGCGTTCGGTCATCTCGACGAACCGGCCGATGCCGTGCTGGTCGTGCACCACCAGGTCACCGGCGGTCAACGCCAACGGGTCGACGACGTTACGGCGCTTGGCGGCCAGCTTGCGACCCTCGGTGGCGGCCGCACGGTTGCCGGTCAGGTCGGTCTCGGTGATCACCACCAGGTTGGCGCCCGGCATCACCACACCGTCGTGCAAGGGGCCCTTGAGCACCCCGACGACCCCTTCGGCGGGGGCCGCGCCCGGCTCCAACATCGTTGCCGGAGTGTCGGATTCACCGAGCTGTTCGACGACGCGCATCGCGGTTCCGGTGCCCGGGGTGACCACGGCCGCGCGACCGCCGGTCATCACGTGGGCGCGCAGCATCGCGAAGATCTCGTCGAGTGTGTGCTGCTGGCCCCGCGCCGTCGGTGCCGGCCGGACGTCGAGCGCGACCGCGCCCTCGTGGTTGAGCTGACTCAGCGTCCACCACGGATGCCCGCCGGCGCGGGCGGCGTCGCGGGCGTCGTCGAAATCGACGAAACCGGACGCACCGAGCGCCTCCAGGTCGATGGGCGCGTCCCCGCCGACGGCCGCGGTGGACCAGGACGCCTCCAGGAACTCGCGGCCGGTCTTGATCAGGTCGGCGGCCCGGCTGCGCACCTTCTCCGGATCACAGATCAGCAGCGCCGCCCCGGCGGGCAGGTGGTCGGGCAGCGTCGCGAAGGCGCCCCCGGCCGGCTTGAGCAACGGCAGCAGCGCCTCCATGCCGTCGACCGGGATTCCCGCGGCCAGCTTGGCCAGCATGTCCGGCACGCTGCCGGGCACGCTGTTGTCGGCCACCGGGTGGTCGGCCGATAGCGCGGCGGCGCGCTCGCGGACGTCGGCGGTCAGCAGCAGCTCCCGGCACGGCACCGCGACCACGGTGTCGATGGCGATCTCGGGGATGGAGCGCTGGTCGGCGACCGAGAACATCCGCATCTCGGTGACCTCGTCGCCCCAGAACTCGACCCGCACCGGATGCTCGGCGGTCGGCGGAAACACGTCGAGGATGCCGCCGCGCACCGCGAACTCCCCGCGCTTGCCGACCATGTCGACCCGGGTGTAGGCCAGATCGACCAGCCGCGCGACCAGAGCGTCGAAGTCGGTCTCGTCGCCCAGGCTCAGGGCCACCGGCTCGATATCTGCCAGATCAGGAGCCATCGGCTGCAGCAGCGAACGCGCGGTGGTGACGACGATCCGCACCGGCGGGCCCAGCCGTTCATCGTCGGGACGGGCCAGCCGCAGCAGCAGCAGCATCCGGGCGCCGACGGTGTCCACCCCGGGAGACAGCCGCTCGTGCGGCAGCGTCTCCCAGGACGGGAACAGCGCCACCGAATCGCCGAACACGCCCCGCAGTTCGGCGGTCAGGTCGTCGGCCTCCCGGCCGGTCGCCGTGACCACCAGCAGCGGACCGGCCTGGGCGAGTGCGGACGCGGCGAAGACCCGGGCGCCGGCCGGGCCGACGAGGTCGAGATCAACGGGCCGCTCGGCGGCACGGCGAGCCACCTCCTGCAGGGAGGGGTCACGAAGCGCCAGGTCGACGAGGCCCGCGATCGGGGTGTGGACATCAAGAGTCCCCGATGCGGTCATGATGGCGTCCATCGTATGTTCCCGCGCCAAGCCGCGCCCACGGCCCCCGCAGGCCGGTTCGGCGGCAAGGGATTTCGGGGCTTTTCGGGGCTTTCGGGGGCTTCCGGGGGCTTCCGGGGGCTTTCGCTATTCCTGATGCAGGACGGGATCGGACTCGAGGTGGGTCAGGCCGTTCCAGCACAGGTTGACCAGGTGCGCGGCCACCACCTCTTTCTTCGGCTCGCGCACGTCGAGCCACCACTGCGCGGTCATCGACACCGAACCGACCAGCGCCTGCGCGTACAGCGGGGCCAGGTCCGGGTCCAGCCCGCGCCGGGAGAAGTCGCCGGCCAGGATCGAGGACACCTGGCTGACGGCGTCGTTGAGCAGGGTCGAATAGGTGCCGGAGGTGATGCTCGCGGGCGAGTCGCGAATCAGGATGCGGAACCCGTCGGTGTGCTCCTCGACGTAGGTCAGCAGCGCCAGCGTGACACGTTCCACCCGCACCCGTGACCGGTTGTTGGTCAGCGAGGACGTGATGCCGTCCAGCAGCGCCGACATCTCCCGATCGACGACGACGGCGTACAGGCCCTCCTTGCCGCCGAAATGCTCGTAGACCACCGGTTTGGACACATTGGCCCGCAGCGCGATCTCCTCGATCGACGTGCCGTCGTAGCCGCGCTCGGCGAACAGCGACTTGGCGATCTCGATCAGCTGCTGACGGCGCTCGCTGCCGGTCATCCGGGCGCGCGGTGCACGCACTTGACCTTCGGACTTGTCAGGTACAGCCACGGGATACAGGGTAAATCCTTCGACTACAGTCTCTGGGTGATCAGTCCGTCGTGGTGTAATCGGCAGCACCTCTGATTTTGGTTCAGATAGTTCAGGTTCGAGTCCTGGCGACGGAGCAGAATTTTGCAGCGAGCGTGCGCAGAATGCCGGCGCTGACCGGCGCGGCGGGGTACAGACACGCACGCTCGCGCGGAAAGGACAGCCATGCGTGAGGCCGCGGTCCTGGTCCTGGCGGCGGGCGCCGGAACCCGGATGAAGTCCGGCACCCCCAAGGTGCTGCACACGCTGGCCGGGCGCAGCATGCTGGCGCACGCGTTGCACTCGGTCGCGAAGGTGGCGCCCCGGCACCTGGTGGTCGTGGTCGGCCGCGACCGCGAGCGCGTCGGCCCCGCGGCCCGGGAGATCGGCGAAGGCCTGGGCCACCCCGTCGAGATCGCGGTGCAGGACCACCAGCTGGGCACCGGCCACGCGGTGGCGTGCGGACTGTCGGCGCTGCCAGACGATTTCGCCGGCACGGTCGTGGTGACCTCCGGCGACGTGCCGCTGCTGGACGCCGACACGCTGGCCGATCTGATCGCCGCCCACAGCGCCGAGGCTGCGGTGGCCACGGTGCTGACCACCACGCTGCCCGACCCGACGGGGTACGGCCGGGTGCTGCGCACTCAGGACCGAGAGGTGATCGGCATCGTCGAGCAGGCCGACGCCAGCCCCTCACAGCAGGCGATCGCCGAGGTCAACGCCGGTGTCTACGCGTTCGACATCGCCCCGCTGCGCTCGGCGCTGAGCCGGTTGAGCTCCGACAACGCCCAACACGAGCTCTACCTGACCGACGTCGTGTCGATCGTGCGCTCCGACGGGCAGATCGTGCGCGCCAAACACGTCGACGACACCGCGCTGGTGACCGGCGTCAACGACCGCGTGCAGCTGGCCGAGCTGGGCGCCGAACTCAACCGCCGCATCGTGGCCGGCCACCAGCGCGCCGGCGTGACGATCGTCGACCCGTCGTCGACCTGGATCGACGTCGACGTCACGATCGGCCGCGACACGGTGGTGCGCCCGGGCACCCAACTGCTGGGCGGCACCCGCATCGGTGGCCGCTGCGAGATCGGGCCCGACACCACGCTGACCGACGTCACCGTCGGCGACGGCGCGCAGATCGTGCGCACCCACGGCTCGTCGTCGGTGATCGGCGACGACGCCGTCGTCGGGCCCTTCACCTACCTGCGACCCGGCACCGTGCTGGGCGACGCCGGAAAGCTGGGCGCGTTCGTCGAGACCAAGAACGCCACCATCGGCACCGGCACCAAGGTGCCGCACCTGACCTACGTCGGCGACGCCGACATCGGCGAACACAGCAACATCGGCGCCTCCAGCGTGTTCGTCAACTACGACGGGGAGACCAAGTCCCGCACCACGATCGGCTCGCACGTGCGCACCGGTTCGGACACCATGTTCGTCGCGCCGGTCACCGTCGGCGACGGCGCCTACACCGGGGCGGGCACGGTGATCCGCGACGACGTACCGCCGGGCGCGCTGGCCGTGTCGGCCGGTCCGCAGCGCAACATCGAGGGCTGGGTGCAGCGCAAGCGCCCCGGCAGCCCGGCGGCCGGGGCCGCCGAAAAGGCGACAGCGGCCGAAGCGGCCCCGGCCGCCACCGAGCCCCCGGGCTCCGACGGGGACTGAGTCAGCCGCGGGACAGGTCCGGCATCCGCCAGGTACCGCCCAACGCCTCCTCGACCGCCAGCGCCAGGCGCTCCAGGCCGGCCCGCTCGACGTCGTCGAACTCCTGGAGGTCCACGGTGCGGCGCAGCCGCGCCAGTTGGGAGACCACCGCGTCGCGGCGGCTCGGCCCGCCGCGCCAGGCCAGCTCGCGCAGCAGCCGCAGCAGGGCCGACAACACCGCCGCATCGCCGGCGCCGTAGCGCCGCGGCTGTGCGACGGCCAGATCGAGCAGTTCGGCGAAGTCCGGCCGCGGGATCACCGCGCGCACCACATCGTCGTCGTCACAGTGCACCGTGGCACCGAGGTCGCGGCCGGCCAGCATGCACAGCAGCGCCGAGCTGTGCCCGATCGCGTGCACCGCGGTGGTCGGGTCGTTGATCCCCGGCGAGAGCGCCTTGACCACGACGTCGGTCAACTGGCGCAGCGCATAGCCGACATCCTCGACCGGCGTGCGCTCGTCGCCGGTGCGCACCGCGGCCGCGACGCAGTCCCGCAGCTGTCCGAGCGCGTCGCCGTCCAGAGCACCACCGTCATCGGCGGACCAGACCACCGCGACCGGGGTACCCGCCACGGTCCACTCACCGGGTTTGCGGTCCACCAGCACCACCGCGTCGACCCTGGCGGCGGCCGCGACCAGCGCCTCTTCGTCCACCCCGACCAGGAAGCCGGTGCGCGACGCGTCGATCGAGATCGCCGAGTCCGGCGGCATCGGCGGCAGTGCGCTGCGCGCCGTCTCGTCCAGCTCGCCGAACATCGCGTCGGCGGCCTGCTCGGCGTCGGCGAGCACGATGCCCAGCATCGTCTCGACCCTGATCTGGCGTACCAGGTGCGCCAGGAACAACACCAGCCCGATGACGCTGACCAGGGCGAGCAGGTAGGCGACGGTGACCGATACCTGCGGCACGAACACCGGCGCGCCGCTGCTGCCGTCGCGCACGCTGCGCAGCACTGTCAGCGCGTAGACGAACGTCGCGACGAACAGCGCCAGGGTCCGCTGCACAAACCGGTCCCGCGCGAACGTGCGCAGCAGGCGCGGCGAGTACTGGCCGCTGGCCAGCTGCAGGGTCACCAGCGTCAGCGAGAAGGTCAGCGACGTCACCGTCATCACCGACGCGGCGATCGCGCTGAGCACGTCGCGGGCCGAGGCCGGGCCTCCGCCGAACAGGAACTGCGACAGCAGGCCGGGAACCCGGCCGTCGAGCGCACCGTCGATCGCGGGCAGCAGCACCCCGCCCAGGATCGCCAGCGCGATCCCGATGGCGGGCACCGGCCACAGCCGGGTGCGGACCGCGTCCAGCATCCAGGTCTTGTGCCGGTTGAGCGCCGGCCAGAAGGCCACCTCTACCCCCTTCGCCGACCGATGGTGCCTGCACAGCTGCGGCGGCAACGCTACCGGCTGGTAGCCTGCGGTCGCCGAATGTTGGCATTCTGGTAACCCGCCAGCGTACGTGCGTAGCCGCTACGTACGATGACGCGAGAATCGATCCCCATCGATCTGAGAAGCCGAGGGCAGCCCGTGAGCCACGACTGGACCGACAATCGCAAGAGCCTGATGTTGTTCTCGGGGCGCGCGCACCCCGAGCTGGCCGACCAGGTCGCCAAGGAACTCGACGTCCCGGTCACCGCGCAGACCGCCCGCGATTTCGCCAACGGCGAGATCTTCGTGCGGTTCGACGAGTCGGTGCGCGGCTGCGACGCCTTCGTGCTGCAGAGCCATCCGTGGCCGCTCAACCAGTGGCTGATGGAGCAGTTGCTGATGATCGACGCCCTCAAGCGCGGCAGCGCCAAACGAATCACCGCGATCCTGCCGTTCTACCCGTACGCCCGGCAGGACAAGAAGCACCGCGGCCGCGAGCCCATCTCGGCGCGACTGGTCGCCGACCTGCTCAAGACCGCCGGCGCCGACCGGATCGTCACCGTCGATCTGCACACCGACCAGATCCAGGGCTTCTTCGACGGCCCGGTGGACCACATGCGCGCGCAGAAGCTGCTGACCGGCTACATCGCCGACAACTACCCGGGCCACGACATGGTGGTCGTCTCCCCCGACTCCGGCCGGGTCCGGGTCGCCGAGAAGTGGGCCGACGCGCTGGGCGGGGTCCCGCTGGCCTTCATCCACAAGACCCGCGATCCGCTGGTGCCCAACCAGGTGAAGTCCAACCGGGTCGTTGGCGACGTCGCCGGCAAGACCTGCATCCTGACCGACGACATGATCGACACCGGCGGCACCATCGCCGGCGCGGTGCGGCTGCTCAAGGAGGACGGCGCGGCCGACGTCGTCATCGCGGCCACTCACGGCGTGCTGTCCGACCCGGCCCGGGAGCGGCTCGCGGAATGCGGGGCCAGGGAGGTCATCGTCACCAACACACTGCCGATCGGCGAGGACAAGCAGTTCCCGCAGCTGACCGTGCTGTCGATCGCGCCGCTGCTGGCCAACACCATCCGTGCGGTCTTCGAGAACGGATCGGTGACCGGACTGTTCGACGGGTCGGCCTGACCATGTCCGGCGCGACCATCTACCACAACCCCAAGTGCTCGACGTCCCGCAAGACACTGGAGTTGCTGCGCGACAACGGCATCGAGCCCCAGGTGGTGCTCTACCTGAAGACCCCGCCGTCACGCGCGGAGCTGGCCGCGATGATCGCCGACGCCGGGATCGATGTCCGCACCGCAGTACGCAAGCGCGAATCGCTTTATGCCGAACTCGATCTGGCCTCGGCGTCCGATGACGAGCTGCTCGACGCGATGGCCGAGCATCCGATCCTGATCGAGCGGCCGTTCGTGGTGACAACCAAGGGAACCCGCCTGGCGCGGCCGATGGACGCGGTCCGCGAGATTCTGTGACGGTGCGAACCGGCATGGCCGTCGCCGCCGTGGCGGCGCTGACCGCCGTGGCGGCTTCCGGGTGTGCCACCGAAACCCCCGATTACCAGTCGATCTGGTCGACGACCAGTGCGGCGAGCGCCGAGCCGACCAGTACGACGGACGAGGCCCCGCTTCCGCTGGCCAACTATCTCGAGGATGCCGGGGTGATCGGCAGACCCGTCGCACCGGACAAGCTGACCGACATCACCGTGTCGATACCGACGCCGCCGGGGTGGCACCCCTACCAGAACACCAACCTGGCACCGGGCACCCGGATGATCGCCAAGGGTGACACCTACCCGACGGCGATGCTGATGGTGTTCGAACTCGACGGCGACTTCGACGTCGCAGAAGCGCTCAGCCATGCCGCCGTCGACGCCGAGATGTCGCAGAACTTCCACAAGCTGAATTCGTCGACCGACGACTTCGCCGGTTTCCCGTCGTCGATGATCGAGGGCAGCTACGACCTCAACGGGGCGCGCATGCACACCTACAACCGGGTGGTCATCGCGACCGGCGCCCCGGTGCGCACCGAGGGCGGACCGCCGGCCGCGCAGCAATATCTGGTCCAGTTCACCGCCACCGGCTACGCCGACAAGGCCGTCGAGGACGCCGACGACATCGAAACGATCATCGACGGCTTCACCGTGACGGTGCCCAACCCGGCCGACGCTCCCCGGTGAGGTGCGCCGGGCATCGGTAACCTGCGTGGCGTTGGCAACACCGGCGGCCCGGAAGGACAACATGATGACCCGCCTGGCGATGATCCCGACCGCGGCGGCGACGCTGATGCTCGCCGCGACCGCGACGGCGGGGGCCGATCCGACCCCCGGTCCCGCACCCGCGCCGATCTACATCCCCGGATGCACCTCCGATCAACCTGCACAGGAACGACCCGAGCAGATGCTCTACAACTGCGACGGGTCGGCGGCCATGGAGGGCATGACCTGGACGAGTTGGGGTCCCGACGGCGCGATGGGCACCGGTGTGGACAACGCGGTGCAGTGCAAACCCAACTGCGCCGAGGGCCCGCACCTGATCAACCCGATCATCGTGCACGCGTGGAATCCGCGGCCGGTGGACGGTGCCGGCTGTCCCGCCGGCGCGCTGTTCTACGCCGACCTCACCATCGCCTATCCCGAAGGGGTGCCGCCGTGGATCGTCCCGGGCACCACCTGGGAGCGCGGCGTCGACTTCGTGACCATCGACGGCATGCCCGCCGTGCACTGGACCGACCGGATGCCGTTCGGCTGCCAGATCCCCGGGCCGTGAGGTCCGTCACCGGCCGACCACGGCCCGCACTAGGCTGGCCGGCGTGAGCGACTGGACCGCCGCCGACCTCCCGTCCTTCGCCGGGCGCACCGTCGTGGTGACCGGCGCCAACAGCGGGCTGGGGCTGGTGACCGCCCGTGAGCTGGCCCGCGTCGGCGCCACCACGATCCTGGCGGTGCGCAACCTCGGCAAGGGCAACGCCGCGGCGGCCGAGATGTCCGGCGACGTGCAGGTGCGCCGGCTCGACCTGCAGGATCTGGCGTCGATCCGGGATTTCGCTGACGGCTTCGCGAACTCCACGGTGGACGTACTGGTCAACAACGCCGGCATCATGGCCGTGCCGTACGCGCTGACCACCGATGGCTTCGAGAGCCAGATCGGCACCAACCACCTCGGTCATTTCGCGCTGACCAACCTGCTGCTGCCCCGGATCACCGATCGGGTGGTCACGGTGTCGTCGATGATGCACCTGACGGGTCACGTCAGCCTCACCGACCTCAACTGGAAGTCCAGGCCCTACCTGGCCTGGCCGGCCTACGGTCAGTCGAAGCTGGCGAACCTGCTGTTCAACCTCGAGTTGCAGCGCCGACTCGAGGCCGCCGGGTCGAGCGTGCGATCGGTGGCCGCCCACCCCGGCTACTCGGCGACCAACCTGCAGGGGCAGACCGGCAACCGGTTCGGCACCCGGATCTGGGACGCCGGTAACCGGCTGCTGGCCACCGACGCCGACTTCGGGGCCCGGCAGACGCTGTTCGCGGCATCGCAGGACATCCCCGGCAACAGCTTCATCGGCCCGCGCTTCGCGATGCGCGGTCCCACCGGCCAGAGCAGGCGCAGCCCGCTGGCGCGGAACCGGGCCAGGGCGCAGGCGCTGTGGACGCTGTCCGAGCAGCTCACCGGCACCGAATTTCCGCTCTGAGCACTGCTTGCGCTACCCTTGCGGACGCGTCACGGCGAGGGTGGCCTGTTTCGGCAGGTTCACCGTTATCGACGGAACCCGCATCGAAACCGGTGTGCCCCCTCTGCCGTGCCCGACCCAGTCACCGACGGCTACAGGCACAGGAGCACCGATCATGGCGAACGCCACCAACAATCTGACCGCACAGGTCCGCACCGCAACCGGCAAGGGCGCGTCCCGGCGCGCCCGTCGCGAGGGCCGCGTCCCCGTGGTGCTCTACGGCCACGGCACCGACCCGCAGCACCTCGAGCTCAACGGACACGACTTCTCGGCCGTGCTGCGCCACGCCGGCACCAACGCGGTGCTCACGCTGGACATCGACGGCACCGAGCAACTCGCGCTGACCAAGTCCCTCGAGATCCACCCGATCCGCCGCAACATCCAGCACGCCGACCTGCTGGTGGTGCGCCGCGGCGAGAAGGTGACCGTCGAGGTCAGCGTCGTCGTCGAGGGCGACGCCGCATCGGGCACCCTGGTCACCCAGGACGCCAACACCATCGAGATCGAGGCCGACGCGCTGTCGATCCCGCAGCAGCTCACCGTCTCGGTCGAGGACGCCGAAGAGGGCACCCAGATCACCGCGGGCGACATCGAGCTGCCCGCCGGTGTGTCGCTGGTCTCCGAGCCCGACCTGCTGGTCGTCAACGTGGTGGCCGCGCCGACCGCCGAGGACCTCGAGGAGGAGGGCGCCGGCGCAGAAGGCGCCGCCGCGGAGAGCGCCGAGGCCGAAGGCGCCGAGGAGTCGGCATCCGACTCCGAATAATTCGGCGGGAACGGACATCCCGGGAACGGACACCTTCAGTGGCGGCTGAGGCCTCCGGGCCACTTCTGCTCGTCGGCCTGGGCAACCCCGGGCCGAACTACGCCAAGACCCGGCACAACATCGGCTTCATGGTGGCCGACGTGCTTGCCGCCCGCATCGGCGACACGTTCAAGGTGCACAAGAAGTCCGGGGCCGAGGTGGCCACCGGGCGGCTCGCGGGCCGCCCGGTGGTACTGGCCAAGCCGCGGGTGTACATGAACGAGTCGGGCCGCCAGATCGGCCCGCTGGCGAAGTTCTACTCGGTCGAGCCCGCCGACGTCGTCGTCATCCACGACGAACTCGACATCGACTTCGGCCGCATCCGGCTCAAGCTGGGCGGCGGGGAGGGCGGGCACAACGGCCTGCGTTCGGTCGCATCGGCGTTGGGCAGCAAGAACTTCCAGCGGGTCAGGATCGGCATCGGACGACCGCCGGGGCGGCAGGATCCGGCGGCGTTCGTACTGCAGCCGTTCACCGCCGCCGAGCGGGCCGAGGTCCCGACGATCTGCGAGCAGGCCGCCGACGCCGCCGAGTTGCTGGTCGCCCAGGGGCTGGAGCCGGCGCAGAACACCGTGCACGCCTGGGGCTGACGCGCGGCTGTCCTGCGTCCCTGCGTTCCGTTGAAACTGCCGTGATGGCGAGGAAGTTCGAGTAGCACCCGCCGTCAGCGCAGCCTCAACGGCGTCAGTCCGTGGTGCGCCGGCGGTAGGCCCCCAGCGCGAACGGTGCGAACACCGCGGTCAGCGCCAGCGACCACAGGATCGTCGAGAGCACCGGATGATGCAGCGGCAGTTGCGCACTCGCCGGCGCCGGACCACCATTGCCCCACAACTCGCGCATCGCCTGCGCCAGCGACGAGACCGGGTTCCACTCGGCGATCACCCGCAACCAGTGCGGCATCGGCTCGGTCGGCACGAAGGTGTTCGCCAGGAACGTCACCGGGAACAGCGCGGTGAACATCACGCCGTTGACCGCCTCGACGGTGCGCATCAGCGAACCCACCAGGATGCCGAACCAGATCATCCCGAAGCCGAACAACAGCAGCAGCGCGAACGCCAGCACCGCCTCGGCGATGCTGCCACGGATCCGCCAGCCGATCGCCAGACCGGTCAGCGCCATCACCACCACACCGAGCGACGAGTGGATCACGCTGGCGATGCTGCGCCCGATCAACACCGAGGACCGTGAGATCGGCAGCGACCGGAACCGGTCGATGATGCCCTTCTCCACGTCGGCGGTGATGCCCGCGGCCACCACGAACGCCGAGAAGACGATGGTCTGGGCCTGGATGCCGGGCAGCAGGAACTCGCGGTAGGACGCACCCCCGGTATCGGTGATCGACGCCCCGAAGACGAACGCGAACAGCAGCACGAACATGATCGGCTGTGCGGTCACGTCACTGAGCATCTCGGGCATCCGCTTGGTGTGGATCATGTTGCGCTTGACCATGATCCACGACTGCTGAGCCAGGTTGGTGTGATGCGTCGGCACGGTGTGCACGGCGGCGGGCGCCGTTGGACCGGAATCGAGCGCGGTCATGCCCCGACCTCCTCGATGTCTTCGGTGCGGTGCCCGGTCAGGGCCAGGAACACGTCGTCGAGGCTGGGCCGCGACAACCCGATGTCGTCGACGCCGATTCCGTTGTCGCGCAGTAGAGCCGCCACCCGGATCATGTCGTCGATACCGTCCGCCGATGCCGTCAGCCTGCGCGCACCGGCGTCGACGAAGACCTCGGCACCGTTGCAGGACAACAGCTCCCGGGCTGCGGCCAGGTCGGCTCCATGGGCGACGGTGACCACCAGGCTGGCGCGGCCGGCCTGCCGTTTGAGTTCCAGCGGCGAGCCCTGCGCGATGATCCGGCCGCGGTCGATCACCACGATGTCGTCGGCGAGTTGGTCGGCCTCCTCGAGGTACTGGGTGGTCAGCAGCAGCGTGGTGCCCTGCGCGACCAGAGCGCGCAGCACGTCCCACAGTTCGCTCCGGCTACGGGGGTCCAGCCCGGTGGTCGGCTCGTCGAGGAACAGCACCGGCGGCGCGGCCAGCAGACTGACCGCGAGGTCGAGCCGCCGCCGCATGCCGCCGGAGTAGGACTTCACCACCCGGTCGGCCGCGTCGGTCAGCGAGAACTGCTGCAGCAGCAGGTCTCCCAGCTTCTCCAGGGCTCTGCGGCGGATACCGTACAGACCGCCGACCATCCGGATGTTCTCCCGACCGGTCAGCAACTCGTCGACGGTGGCCACCTGGCCGGTCAGGCCCATGTTCCTGCGCACCTCATCGGGGTGGGTGCGCACGTCGTAGCCCGCCACCCGCGCGGTGCCGCCGGTGGGTTCGGTCAGCGTGGTCATCATCCGGACCGTGGTGGTCTTGCCCGCCCCGTTCGGGCCGAGCAACCCGAGCACGGTGCCCGGCGGCACGGAGAAGCTGACGTGGTCGACGGCGATCTGTTGGCCGTATCGCTTCACCAGATCGATCGCCTCGATCGCGGGTGCGTTCCCCGATGGAGAGGTCATGACGACGACGGTATCGGCGCGCGGCGACAACCGGCCAGTCGATTTCGGGCCCGTCGCCGTGCGGACGCGCGCCCTCGCCGCCGCGCGAGCGCGCTGGTAATGCCGGCATTCGCGGCGCGTCGGCGTACAGACACGCCCGCTCGCGAGGGGGAGGAGGAGGTCTCCCCAACTCGCCGAAGAAACGGGCTAGGTGACCAGCGAGACCGACGTGGAGCGGCGCAACTTGCCCGACGGCGTCTTGGGGATGCTGCCCGGCCCGAGCACGACGACGTTGCGCGGACGCACGTCGACCTCGGCGACCACCTCGTGGGCGACCTGATGCTCGAGGCGGCGCACCTCGACGGGGTCCTGCCAGGCATTGGACTCGACCGCCACGGCGAACGTCTCACGGGAGTGCCCGGCATCCAGCCGCACCGCGACGGCGCACCCGGCGCGCACGCCCTCGACGCGCCCCGCGGCCCGCTCGATGTCGGTCGGATAGATGTTGCGGCCGGCCATGATGATCACGTCCTTGACGCGACCGCACACGACGACGTTGCCCTCCTCGGTGACGTAGCCGAGGTCGCCGGTGTCGTACCAGCCGTGCTCGTCCTGGGCCGGGATGAAACCGCCCATCGTCAGGTATCCGGGGGTCAGGCACTCGCCGCGCAGCTCGATGACGCCGACTCCACGGGACGGCATCACGTTGCCGTTGTCGTCGATGACGCGGGCCTCGAGGTCCTTGAGCAGCGGGCCCAGCGACGCCAGCCGCTTGGTGTTGCCCTTGGTGGCGGGCACCGCCCGGCGCAGCGCGGCGAGCAGGTCGGCGTCCACCTCGTCGACGACCAGCCCGGCGCCGCACGGCGAGAACGACACCGCCAGCGTCGTCTCGGCCATGCCGTAGGCCGGCAGGATCGCGTCCGCGCGCAGCCCGAACGGTTTACCCGCGTCCAGCAGGTCCTCGACATCGGCCGGCTCGACCGGCTCGGCGCCCGACAGCGCGAACCGCAGCGTCGACAGGTCGAACTCGCCCGGCTTGGCCTGGCGGCGCAGCCGCTTGGCGAACAGCGCGTAGGCGAAGTTGGGCGCCGCGGTCATCGTGCCGTTGTACTTGTCGATGAGCTTGGCCCACAGCAGCGTGTCGCGCAGGAAGTCCATCGGCGTGACCTTGACCAGCTCGGCGCCGAAGTACATCGGAATGGTCAGGAAGCCGACCATGCCCATGTCGTGGAAGCAGGGCAGCCAGCTCACCATGACGTCCTTGTCGACGTCGTACTCCGCGCCGACGAACATCGCCTCGGCGTTGGAGTGGATGTTGCGGTGGGTGATCTGGACCGCTTTGGGGGACCCGGTGGATCCGGACGTCAGCTGCATCAGCGCCAGGTCGTCCTCGCCGACCTCGATCGGATCGATCGGATCGGCCGCCAGCAGGTCGCCGACGGTCAGGACGGTGATGCCCTTCTCCTCCAGCACCGGGATGGCGACCAGGAACGGCTCGGAGACGACGACGGCCTTGGCCTCGATCATCCCGATGACGGTCATGGTGTCCTCGGCCCACATCGCCAGGTCGGTGCGCGGCGTCGGCTGGTGCAGCATCGTCAGGCTGGCACCGCGCATCCACAGACCCTGCGCGGTCGGGGCGATCTCCACCGGGAACCCGGCCAGCACGCCCACGGCGTCGCCGAGTCCCACGCCGGCCGCCGCCAGACCACCGGCGATGCGCCTGGCCCGCTCGTGCACCTCACCCCAGGTGTGCCGGACCGGCTCGTGCGGTTCGCCGGTCACCATGCCCCGGTTGGTGTTGCGGGCGTTGTGGTACATCTTCTCGGTGAATCTGCTCACGACGACCTCCTCGCCGACATCTGCCCCGGTGCACATGCCCGCATGTCATGTTCCGCCTGATGAGAGGCCGTCTCACGGAGGCGCGCGCACGGTTGGGGAGCGGTTGTGTCTCGAATCGGTGATGTGGCGTGGGCCGAAGCAGATCGCGCGCCGAGTCCGGACCTGAATCCAGACCAGCGCCCACCGCCCTGCGCGGCGGGGGAACCCGTTGCGTCCACTGCTTGACCGCTAGCTCTCACCGCCGCTCATCTTAGGCAACTCTTAAGTAGCTGCCAAACGGACGCGATTATTGAGGCATGAGTCACATCGGTTCGTGATCGGGGCTTCACGTTCGGTTCACCGATCCGGGCCGGGCGATCAACCCGCCGCCGACGGACTCGGCACCACGCGCGCCCCCTGCACCGGGCCGCTGGCCACCCGCACGGTGCGGCACACCCCCGCCCCGGCGAGCTCCGTGCCGATGTCGAGGGCCGCGCCCGCGGACGGGCAGAGGAAGGCGCACGTCGGCCCCGACCCGGAGACGACACCGGCCAGCGCGCCGGCGTCGACGCCGGCGCGCAGCGTGCGACGCAACGAGGCGTCCAGGCTCACGGCGGCGGGCTGCAGATCGTTGCCGAGCAGCGGTGCCAGCTGGGCGGGATCGCCGGACGCCAACGCCGCGAGCACGGGCTCCGGGGATTCCAGGCGCGGCGGCAGGGTGCGGTCCTGCGCCGCCCGCAGCCGGTCGATCTCGGCGAACACCTTCGCGGTGGACAGGCCGCCCGGGGAGAACGCCAGCACCCAGTGAAAGGTGTTGCGCGCCAGCACGGTGGCCAGCTCCTCGCCGCGGCCACTGCCCAGCGCGGTGCCTCCGTGCAGCGCGAACGGGACGTCACTACCGAGCTGGGCGGCCAGGGCGTGGAGATCGCGCCGGGGCACGCCGAGCTCCCAGAGCGCGTTCATCGCGACCAGCACCGCCGCCGCGTCGGCACTGCCGCCGGCCATACCGCCGGCCACCGGGATGGTCTTCTCGATCGAGATCGCCACGTCGGGGGCGCGCCCGACGTGCTCGGCCATCAACTCGGCGGCACGCCATGCCAGATTGCGGTCATCGGTGGGCAGCGACTCGGCGCCCTCGCCGAAGATCTCCAGCGACATGACGTCGGCATTGGCCACCGTCACCTCGTCCAGCAGCGACACCGCGTGGAAGACGGTGGTCAGCTCGTGGTAACCGTCGTCCCGACGGTCACCCACGTCCAGGTACAGATTGACTTTGCCGGGTACCCGGACGGTGACCGAACCGGTGGGAACCCACTCCGTTGCCGTACTGCCGTCATGCGCGGACACCGGTCGACACTAACGCCGGGACAGATCGCCGGTGAACCCCGGCAGGAACCTGCGGTAAGCCTGGGGCGGTCAGCCGACGGACGCGTCCTGGTTATCGGGCGCGGGGGCCCCGACCGACTCCGAGATCGCTTCCGGCTCCGGCTTGGGCACCACGTGCCAGTCCGAGGAGCGCTGCAGCAGGCGCACGAAGTCGGCGATGCCGAGCGTCTCGCCGCGCCGGGAGGGGTCGATGCTGGCCGCGAGCAGCCGGCTGGCCGACTCGTTTCCAGAACCCGCCCACTCCGCGAAAGCGTTGCGCGACGTCTTGCGACGCTGCGCGAAGGCGATGTCGATGAGCTCGAAGACCTGCTTCCGGAACGCCGGGTCGGTCGGCCACGGCGACGTCTCGTGACGGTCGATGCGCACCAGGCCGGAGTACACCCGCGGGATCGGCCAGAACACCGTCGGCGACACCATGCCGTAGCGGCGCACGTTTCCGAAGAAACGCACCTTGGCACTGGGCACGCCATAGTCTTTGCCACCGGGTTCTGCGGCGAGCCGCTCGGCGACCTCGGCCTGCACCATCACCATCACGGTGCGGATCGACGGGAACTCCGCGAGCAGGTGCAGCAGGGCCGGCACCGCCACGTTGTAGGGCAGGTTGGCGACCAGCGCGGTCGGCATGTCGGTGAGGTCGGACTGCCGGAAGGTCAGGATGTCGCGGTTGTACACCGCGAGCCGGTTGACCTCGCTGTGCGAATGCTCCCCGACGGTGATCTTCAGCTGGCCGGCCAGTACCGGATCGATCTCGACGGCGCTCACCGTCGCGCCGCGGTCCAGCAGCGCCAGGGTCAGCGAGCCGAGGCCCGGTCCGACCTCGAGCACATGATCATTTCGGTTGATCCCGGATGCGGACACGATGCGGCGCACCGTGTTGGCATCGTGGACGAAATTCTGGCCGAACGACTTGCGTGGCCGAAAGTCGATCGACTTAGCCAGATGCCGAATCTCGGTTCGCCCAAGGAGCCGAATTGTCACCGTGCACCGATCCTCCCGCTACAGGTCGGCCAAGCACCCCACCCTTGTCGCGCCCGGGTGACCTCAGCAATCGCGATCTGTTCTTCCCTTGTTGCCAGATCCGCCCGCTGAGCGTACCTCAGACCACCGTTGCGCTCCCAGGTGTTTTGATCAAATTGCACGCCGCCGAAATAGCCGTTGCCAGTATTGATCGCCCAGTTACCGCCCGCCTCGCAGCGGGCCAGTGCGTCCCACGTCCCGCCGTTGGCCACCGGCGGCACCTCGGTGCCCGGTTTCGCGCCGACTCGCAGCACACCGTCGCGGGCGGGAGCGACGACGGCGTTGGCGACCGGCAGCCGACCGGTCTCCACCCCGTTCACCGTCGCAACCGCGAAGGTCACGTCCTGAGTGCCGGGCATCCCCGGATCCTCGACGACCTGGCGGCTCATGTTGAGCGTGACGTCCTCGATGCGCCGGTTGTTCGGTGCCAGCGGCAGCCGCTCGGTGAGCTTCTGGATGCGGATCCTGGTCACGGTGATCTGCATGCCGTCCACCACCGGCTCCGACGGGGCCGGGACGACGGTGTCGCTTTGCTGAAGGGGGGCACCCGCAGCCTCCAGCAACGCAGCGACGTTCGGTGCGGCCAGGTGCACCGTGCGGATCACGCCGGCATCGTCGAGCTGAACCGTCTTGGCACTCACCACCGGCAGCGCCATCCCGCCGAGTGGCAGGCGGGTGCCGCGGGACGCGGCCACCGGCGCCTTGTCGGTCATCTGCAACTGTGCGAGGGCCTCCTGCACGGTCGAGGCGGTGGTCCACACCTGTTCGCTGCCGCCGCCGTCGGTGGAGATTTCCAGCGGCCTGCTGCGGCGCAGCACGATGGTGTCGGCCTGGTGCACGGGTGCGTCTGCGGACGGGTACAGGTCGTCGCGTTCGCCGACCTGGAAGCCGTTCTCCTCGACGACGTCGATGACGCGCGACTTCATGGTCGGCACCGTCATCGACGCGCCGTCGACCGTCAGCGTCACCGTCTTGTGCGTCGCGACGGCGGTCCCACCGGCGAAGATCAGCGCCACCAGGATGGCGGCAACCACCCCCCGCAGCATCGGCGAACGCGATTGATGAAGTTTGTTCACAGCGTTCAAGATGTCGTCAACCCCGACTAGAGCACGACGAGTGGCAGTTCGCCGACTCGTGTTCGATCACAGAACGGTAACGAAAAGGCCTAGTTCCGGCAACCTGGCCGGTCACCCGCCCATCGGTAGACCCGCTGCGCGGTGGCGGCGGTCTCCTCGGCGATCGTTTCCGCTGACCGGCCGACGAGTTCGGCCAGTGCCCGCACAGTGTAGGGCAGGCAGTAGGGCTCGTTCGGCGCGCCTCGGTACGGGTGCGGGGTGAGGAACGGCGCATCGGTCTCCACGAGCAGCTGCCCCCCGGGGATCAGCGGCACCGCTTCGCGCAGCTCACGGGCGTTGCGGAAGCTCACGGTCCCGGACAGGCTGAGCACCCAACCGGCCTCGACACACGCGCGGGCCATCTCCGGCCCGGAGGAGAAGCAGTGGAAGATGACGGTCTCGGGGGCGCCCTCGGCACGCAGCACGTCGAGCACATCGGCGTCGGCGTCGCGGTTGTGGATCATCAGCGGCTTGCCGGTCCGCTTCGCCAGGTCGATGTGCCAGGCGAAGGCGTCCCGCTGCTCGGCGGGATCGGCACAGCCCTCCAGCCGGCCGGGCCAGTACCGGTCCATCCCGGTCTCCCCGACCGCGACCACGCGGGGGTCGGCGGCCAACCGTTCGATCACCGTCCGGGCCTCGGCGGTTAACGCGTTGGCGCGGGTCGGGTGCAGCGCCACCGCGGCGTACACCCGCGGGTCCCAGCCCGCGGCCTCGACCACCCAGCGGGCGGACTCCAGGTCGTCGGCGATCGTGACGGCCGCCTGCACCCCGGCCGCCGCGGCGCGATCCATGATGGCCCGCACATCCTCGGGGCCGACGGCGCCGCACGCGTCCAGGTGGGTGTGGGCATCGACGAGCGGGGTGAGAGGTTCCGGCACCGGTGGGCGCTCGCGCCGCTGTTTCGGAGAGCTCACCGCCCACACTCTAGGGTGAACCTGAAATGAGCGAGCCCTACTACATCACCACGGCGATCGATTACCCCAACGGTGCGCCGCACATCGGCCACGCCTACGAGAAGGTCGCCACCGACGCCGTCGCGCGTTTCAAGCGGCTCGACGGATTCGACGTCCGGTTTCTGACCGGAACCGACGTGCACGGCCTCAAGATGGCCGAGACCGCGGCCAAGCTCGGCATCCCCACCGCCGAGCTGGCGCGCGACAACTCCGACGTGTTCCAGCGCATGCAGGAACGGCTGGACGTCTCGTTCGACCGCTTCATCCGCACCAGCGACACCGACCACTACCGCGCCTCCGAAGAGATCTGGCGGCGGATGAACGAGGCCGGCGACATCTATCTGGGCACCTATGCGGGTTGGTACTCGGTGCGCGACGAACGCTTCTTCGGCGAGGACGAGATCACCGAACGCGACGGCGTCCGGGTGGCGATCGAGACCGGCACCGAGGTGACCTGGACCGAGGAGCAGACCTACTTCTTCCGGCTGTCGGCCTACGCCGACAAGCTGCTGGCCCACTATCGGTCGCATCCGGATTTCATCGCGCCCGAGGTCCGCCGCAACGAGGTCGTCAGCTTCGTCTCCGGCGGGCTGCGCGACCTGTCCATCTCCCGGACCACATTCGACTGGGGCGTGCCCGTGCCCGGGCAGCCCGACCACGTGATGTACGTGTGGGTCGACGCGCTGACGAACTACCTGACCGGGGTCGGCTTTCCCGACACCGGGTCCGCAGACTTCCAGCGGTATTGGCCCGCCGACCTGCACATGATCGGCAAGGACATCATCCGGTTCCACACCGTCTACTGGCCGGCGTTCCTGATGTCGGCGGGCATCGAGCTGCCCAGGCGGGTCTTCGCCCACGGATTCATCAACGTCAAGGGCGAGAAGATGAGCAAGTCGGTGGGCAACGTGATCGACCCGCTGGCGCTCGTCGACGAGTTCGGGGTGGACCAGGTCCGGTTCTTCCTGCTGCGCGAGGTGCCGTTCGGGCAGGACGGCAGCTACAGCGAGGAAGGGATCATCGGCCGGATCAACGCCGACCTGGCCAACGAGTTCGGCAACCTCGCGCAGCGGTCCCTGTCGATGGTGGCCAAGAACCTCGACGGCGTGGTGCCCGAGCCGGGCGAGTTCAGCGCCGAGGATCGTGAGCTGCTCGCCGTCGCCGACGGCCTGATGGACCGGGTCCGCGGCCACTACGACGCCACCGCGATGCATCTGGCCCTGGAGGCGATCTGGTCGGCGCTGGGCGCGGCCAACCGGTATTTCTCCGCCCAGGAGCCGTGGGTGCTGCGCAAGACCGACCCGGCCCGCTTCGCCACGGTGCTGTACACGACGCTGGAGGTGGTACGGATCGCCGCGCTGCTCAGCCAGCCGGTGATGCCGACATCGATGGCCAGGCTGCTCGACCTGCTCGGCCAGCCCGAGGATCGGCGCGCGTTCACCGCGATCGGCACGCGGCTGGCGCCGGGAACCTCGCTTCCCCCGCCGTCGGGTGTCTTCCCCCGCTACCAGGCCGACTGAGCCCGCCTTCCTTATATATGTGACCTACGCCACGTCGTGTCACACTTCGACAGTCGCCGGTGTCTTGAGGTCAGCCCGACTCGATGCGGAGTCGGCCACACCGAAGGAGGACGGGATGACCCCGAAGCAGATCCACGTCGTCGTGATAGGCGGTGGATACGCCGGCGTGATGGCGGCCAATCGGCTGACCGGGCACGGCGGAGTCGATGTCACGCTGATCAATCCGCGGCCGAAGTTCGTCGAACGGATCCGGCTGCACCAACTGGTGGCCGCCGACCGGCCGGACACCGCGGTCGCGGTGCAGGAGTATTCGACTGTGCTCAACGCCGCCGTGCGCGTCATCGTCGACAGTGCCGAGCGCATCGACGCGGCGGCGCGCCGGGCGACGCTGTCCTCCGGCACCACCCTGGACTACGACCACCTGGTCTACGCGGTCGGAAGCACCGGCACGGTCGCGGCCGCGGTGCCGGGGGCAACCGAATTCGCCTACCCGATCGCCGAATTGGAGCAGGCGCAACGGCTGCGCCGGCGGCTGGCCGATGTGCCGAAACAGGCCCCGATCGTCGTAATCGGCGCCGGCCTGACCGGCATCGAGGCGGCCACCGAACTCGCCGGGACGGGCCGCGCGGTCACCGTGGTGGACAGCGTCGTCGGGGCGTCGCTGAGCGGGCCGGCCCGCGGCTCGGTCGTCCGGGCGATGCGCAGGCTGGGGGTCGGCATCGTCGACGGGCCGGATGCGACGGTGACCGCGGTCGGCCCCGACCATGTCGTGCTCGCCGACGGGCGGATCCTGCCCAGCCACGCCACGGTCTGGACCGCCGGGTTCGGGGTGCCCGGGCTGGCCGCCGCCAGCGGGCTGACCACCGACGCGGCCGGGCGGCTGGTCACCGACGAGACGCTCACCAGTGTCGACGATGAGCGCATCGTCGCCGCCGGGGACGCCGCGGCGCCGTCGAACCAGCCCTACCGGATGAGCTGCCAGGCCGCGCTGCCGCTGGGCGCCCAGGCCGCCGAGACGGTGCTGGCCCGCGTCGCGGGTGCCGACCCCGCACCGGCGACGGTGCCGATGACGGGCCAGTGCATCAGCCTGGGCCGCGGCAGGGGAACCGTGCAGGTCCAGCGCCGCGACGACACCCCGCTGAACCTCTACATCGGCGGCCGCGCAGGCGCGTTCGTCAAGGAACGGGTGTGCCGGTTCACGGTCAGATGGCTGTCCGGTGAGGCCGCCAAGCCGGGCTCCTACCGGTCGCTGAAGGGACCCGACCGCGGCGACAAGACGGCCGACGTGGCGGCGGCGGCCCGATGACCGCGGCACCGGGCGACGAACACGCCGAGAGGTTCACCCATCTGCGCCCGCTGCTGTTCACGATCGCCTACGAAATCCTGGGCAGCGCAAACGAATCCGACGACGTCCTGCAGGAGAGCTACCTGCGCTGGGCCGGGGTGGAGCTGGCCACCGTGGCCGACACGAAGGCCTACCTGGCCAAGCTCGTCACCCGGCAGGCACTCAACGCGCTGCGCGCGCAGTCGCGCCGCCGGGAGGACTACGTCGGGCCGTGGCTGCCCGAGCCGCTGCTGACCGAGCAGGATGCGTCGGCCGACGTGGTGCTGGCCGAATCGGTGTCGATGGCGATGCTGGTGGTGCTCGAAACGCTGAGCCCCGACGAGCGTGCGGTGTTCGTGCTGCACGAGGTGTTCGGGTTCGGCCACGACGAGATCGCCTCGGCGATCGGGAAGTCGCCTGCGGCGGTGCGTCAGATGGCCCACCGGGCCCGCGAGCACGTCCACTCGCGGCGCCGGCGTTTCGAGCCCGTCGCACCCGAGATCTCCAGCGAGCTCACCGCACGCTTCTTCGCCGCGGCCGCCACCGGCGACCTCGACGGGCTGATGGCCATGCTGGCCCCCGACGTGGTGTGGACCGCCGACAGCGACGGCAAGGTCAGTGCCGCGCGCAGGCCGGTGGCCGGCGCCGAGCGGGTGGCCCGGTTGATCCTCGGGCTGGTGCGGTTGGGCGGCCCCGACGGGCGGGTGGAACCGGCGGTGTACAACAGCTCCCCCGCGCTGGTGCTCTACACCGGCGACCACCTCGAGGGTGTGGTGTCCTTCGAGGTGGTCGACGGGAAGATCGCCAACTTCTACGCGATGCGCAACCCGGAGAAGCTGGCCACCGTCACGGTGCCCCGCCCGATAGGGCGGTAGCAGCCGGGCCCGATAGGGCGGTAGCAGCCGGGCCCGATAGGGCGGTAGCAGCCGGGCCCGATGGGGCGGTAGCGGCCGGGGCCCGATAGGGCGTTAGCGGGGCGACTTTGCGTCTGCTCGCCCCGCAGGGAAGGCTGATTCGGTGCGCATCGAGCGGCTCGGCGACCTGGGCGACGCCCCGTCGGTGCTTCGCGCCCTGGCCGGCGCCACCATCCGGCTGGGCCTGGCGCCGCCGGCCGCGCTGATCGGTGAGTGGTTCGGGTCGCGCGCGGTGGTCGCACCGACGTTGCCCGCGGCCGAGGTCCCGCCCGACGCGGTGTTCGATGTGGCGCCCGGTGAGCGTGCCGACGGACCCGTCGGCGGCGGCTGGTTCGGCTACCTGTCCTATCCCGATCCCGGCGCCGACGGGCTCGGGCCCCGTATCCCGGAGGCCGCGGGCGGCTGGTCCGACGAGGTGCTGCGGTGCGACGCCGACGGCTTCTGGTGGCACGAGAGCCTTTCGGGTTGCGGCGTTTCCGACTGGCTCCACGATGCACTGCAGGCGCCACCGGCACGGCGTGACGCCACGGTGACGTGGGGGGCGGCCGATCGCGCGGCGCATCACCGCGGCGTGCTCGAGTGTCTGGATGCCATCGCCGCCGGCGAGGTGTATCAGGCCTGCGTCTGCACCCGGTTCGCCGGCGCCCTGCGCGGGCGGCCCGTCGACTACTTCGCCGACGCGGTGGCACGGACCGCACCGGCCCGCGCGGCGTTCCTGGCCGGTGGCTGGGGGGCGGTCGCCTCCCTGTCGCCGGAGCTGTTCCTGTCCCGGCGCGGGAGCACCGTCACGTCCAGCCCGATCAAGGGCACGCTGCCCGCGTCCGCGGATCCGGCCGGACTGCTGGAATCGGTCAAGGACGTCGCCGAGAACATCATGATCGTCGACCTGGTCCGCAACGACCTGGGCCGGGTTGCGCGGATCGGGTCGGTGTCGGTGCCCGAGTTGTTGGTGGTGCGGCCCGCGCCGGGGGTGTGGCATCTGGTGTCGACGGTGTCGGCCGAGGTGCCTCGCGAGCTTCCGATGGCCGCGGTGCTGGACGCCACGTTCCCGCCGGCCTCGGTCACGGGTACGCCGAAGGCGCGGGCCCGTGAGCTGCTCACCGGCTGGGAACCGCACCGGCGCGGGGTTTACTGCGGCACGGTCGGGCTGGCCTCACCGGTGGCGGGCTGCGAGCTCAACGTCGCGATCCGCACCGTGGAGTTCGCCGCCGACGGCACCGCCGTGCTCGGGGTCGGCGGGGGAATCACCGCGGATTCCGACCCGGCCCGCGAGTGGGACGAGTGCCTGCACAAGGCGGCGCCGGTCATCGGTCATGGCGCCGGCACCGATCGACCAGGATCTCCGCAAGTCGCGCGGGCTCGCTGATCATCAGGCTGTGACAGGTATCCAACTCGATGAGGTCTGCACCCCACCGAGCGCCTCGATACTCTTCCGCTGAGCCTTCGGGGCGAGGGCGCGATCACGCCCGGTCAGGATCCACGTGCGCGGAACATCGGCGGGCATGCCCTGGCGCGAGACCCGCTCGCTGATCACCCGGGTGGACTCGTCGACAAGCCGTTCCAGGTTGAATCGTCTTTGACTGCTTGACATTCCGTTCGGCTCCGGAGCCAACCGCGCGACCTCGTCGATGGTCAGATCCCAGCAGTCGGCGGCGTGTCCGCCACCGTGAACGAGCACCAACGCGGGAAGCGCCACGGACCCATCCCCCTCGGCCACAGCATCCGCTCACCTCAGTCGCGCGAGCGCAGGACCGCATCGTAGAGCTCACGCCGCGACGGCGCGCCGGGATTGGCGGAGATCACCTGCGCACACGCGTCCTTGACCCGCATACCGTCTTCGACCAGCCGGTTCACCTCGTCGACCAGTGCATCCGGGTCCGGCCTGGGGGTGGCGCCCGCGAGCACCACGGTGACCTCGCCCAGCACGCCGCCGGCCGCCCAGTCAGCCAGCTCACCGAGCGTGCCCCGCACGATCTCCTCGTGGGTCTTGGTCAGTTCACGACAGACCACGGCCCGCCGGTCGGCACCGAGCACCTCGACGGCGTCGGCCAGGCATTCGGCCAACCGGCGGGGCGACTCGAAGAACACACAGGTCCGGGCCTCGGCCGCGAGGGACTGCAGCCACGTCGCGCGTGCCGACTGCTTGCGAGGGGCGAAACCCTCGAAGCAGAACCGCTCCGACGGCAGCCCGGCGACCGCCAGCGCCGTCGTCACCGCCGACGGACCGGGCAGGCACTGCACCGCGAGCCCCTGTTCGGCGCAGGCGGAGACCAGGCGGTAGCCGGGATCGCTGATCAACGGCATGCCGGCGTCGCTGACCAGCAGCACCGTCGCGCCGCCGCGGATGTCGTCGACCAGCGCGGGCACCCGCGACGCCTCGTTCTGGTCGAACAGGCTGACCACCCGCCCGGCGATCAGGACCTCCAGCGCCTGCGCCAGCGTCCGCACCCGCCGGGTGTCCTCGGCGGCGACCACGTCGGCGCTGCCCAGCGCCCGCACCAGCCGCGGCGAGGCATCCGAGGGCTGCCCCAGCGGCGTGGCGCCGATGAGCAGTCGTCCGGCCGTCATGGCAGACAGCCTACGATCGCAACCGTGACCGCCGCCCCTGCCGTCGAACGCGCCGCCGGCCGGCACGCGGCCCCGGTCATCAGCCCGGGCCCGGTGGTTCCGGTCGCCGATTTCGGACCCGTCGACCGGCTGCAGGGCTGGGCGATGACGGCGGTGATCACCGCGCTGGCCGCCATCACCCGATTCCTCAATCTCGGGTCACCGACCGACGCGGGCACGCCGATCTTCGACGAGAAGCACTACGCGCCGCAGGCCTGGCAGATGCTGCACAACCACGGGGTGGAGGACAACCCCGGGTACGGGCTGGTGGTGCACCCGCCGGTCGGCAAGCAGTTGATCGCCCTCGGCGAGGCGCTGTTCGGCTACAACGGGCTCGGTTGGCGGTTCTCCGGCGCGGTCTGCGGTGTCGTGATGGTGCTTCTGGTGGTCCGCATCGCCCGGCGGATCAGCCGCTCCACGCTGGTCGGCGGCATCGCCGGGCTTCTGGTGATCGCCGACGGCGTCAGCTTCGTGACCGCGCGCACCGCGTTGCTGGACGGGTTCCTGGTGATGTTCGTCGTCGCCGCGTTCGGCTGCCTGATCGTCGACCGCGACCAGGTCCGCGAGCGCATGCACGCCGCGCTGCTGGGGGGCCGCATCGCCGAGACGGCGTGGGGACCGCGGCTCGGGGTGCGGTGGTGGCGGTTCGGCGCCGGGGTGTTGCTCGGGCTGGCGTGCGCGACGAAATGGTCCGGGCTGTATTTCGTGCTGTTCTTCGGCCTGATGACGGTGGCCTTCGACGTGGCCGCGCGCAAACAGTACCGTGTCCCGCGCCCGTGGCTGGGCACGTTGCGCCGCGACGTCGGGCCCGCCCTGTATGCGCTGGTGCTGATCCCGTTCGGCGTGTACCTGGGTTCCTACGCCGCGTGGTTCGCCTCGGAAACCGGGATCAACCGCTACGAGGTGGGACGGTCCATCGGGCCCGACAGTGTGCTGCCGATTCCCGACGCGGTGCGCTCGCTGTGGCACTACACCTACGGCGTGTACCGGTTCCACTCCGGGCTGACCAACGCCGACGGCAACCACCATCCGTGGGAGTCCAAACCGTGGACCTGGCCGATGTCGCTACGCCCGGTGCTCTACGCGATCGACACCGAGAACGTGCCCGGCTGCGGGGCGCAGTCGTGCGTGAAGGCGGTGATGCTGGTCGGAACCCCGGCGATGTGGTTCATCGCGGTTCCGGTGCTGGCCTGGGCGGTGTGGCGGGCGTTCGTCAAGCGCGACTGGCGCTACGCCGCACTGCTGGTCGGGTACGGCGCCGGTTTCCTGCCGTGGTTCGCCGACATCGACCGGCAGATGTACTTCTTCTACGCCGCGACCATGGCGCCGTTCCTGGCGATGATCATCGCGATGATCCTCGGCGACATCCTCTACAAACCCGGCCAGAACGCGGAGCGCCGAACGCTCGGGTTGCTGGTGACGTGTTGCTATGTGGCGCTGGTGATCACGAACTTCGCGTGGATGTACCCGATCCTTACCGGGCTGCCGATCTCGCAGGCCACCTGGAACATGCAGATCTGGCTGCCGTCCTGGCGTTAGTCCGGCGCCGAGCGTGCTGCCACCGTCGTCGCAGAAGCATTCCCGTACGGGGAATGCACGCCCGGCGGAAACCTAGAGCGGATCCCTGGCCGCCGGGCACGACATGCAGCGCGGCCCACCGCGACCGGTACCCAGTTCCGAAGCAGCGATGGGCAGCACCTCGATGCCCGAATCGACAAGCCGGGCATTGGTTTCGGTGTTGCGCTCGTAGGCCACCACCACGCCGGGTGCCAGCGCCAGCGTGTTGTTGCCGTCGTCCCACTGCTCACGCTCGGCGGTGACGGGATCGAGCCCGGTGTCGATCACCCGCAGCTTGGCGATGCCCATCGCATCGGCGGCCGCATCGACGAACGGAGCCGCGGCGTCGATCGTCACCCCACCGGCCGCGCGCCGAATGGTGAACGCCGCCAACGTGTCCACGATGTTCGGGTACATGACCATCGCATCGGCATCGACCATCGTGCACACGGTGTCCAGGTGCATCTGGGCGCGCTCCTGCGCGATCGGCACCGCCAACACGGTATGGGCGAGTTCGTCGTCGAACAGGCTGCGCGCCAGGGCTTCCACACCCGCAGGAGTGGTGCGCTCACCCACCCCTACCGCCAGCACTCCGGGAGCGAGCAGCAGTACGTCGCCGCCTTCGACCGGCGCCGAGCGCGACTCGTAGGCCCGGCGCACCCCGAGGAACCGAGGGTGATGCGCATAGATCACATCGGTGAGCGACGTCTCCCGCGCGCGGGCGGGCAGGGCCAACGAGGTGATCGCCACCCGGGGGCCGATCCACACCGACGAGTCCCTCGCGAACAGCAGATTCGGCAGCGGGTCGATGACGAAGTCCCCACCGTGGTGCATGCGCCGGACCAGCGAGAGTTCGTTCTCCCCGAACGGCAGCTCGTCGAAGGTCATCCCCGCGGTCAGCACGTGAGCCAGCGGTCCGGCGTCGAGGGTCCGCAGATACGCCGAGAGTTCCTGCGCCAGCGGGACACCGAGGCGGCGGGCGTCGACGGCCGCCGAGATGCCGTGCATGCGCGCCGCGCCGCTCTTGGCGAGCGCCTCGGTGAGCAGGTCCCCGAGCAGCAACACCTCCACCCCGCGCGAACGCAACAGTGCCGCGAAGGCATCGTGCTCCTCCTGGGCCTTGGCCACCCAGGGCAGCCCGTCGAACAACAGGGTGTCGTTGTTGCGCGGGGTCAGTCGCTGCAGCTCGGCACCGGGACGGTGCAGGATCACCGTCCGCAGTGTGCCGACCTCCGAATTGCATCCCAGCCCAGCGCCTGTCACGTCTAGCACCGTAACCCGAATCCCACCCTCAACTATGGTTGAGGTCATGAACGTGGCGCATGAGCTCACGCCGGGCGAGATGGCCGCCCGCAGCGGCGTCGCGGTGTCGGCACTGCACTTCTACGAGCGGGAAGGGCTGATCAGCAGCCGGCGCACCGGCGGCAATCAGCGTCGCTATCCCCGCGAGACGCTGCGCCGGGTGGCGTTCATCCGGATGTCCCAGCGGCTGGGCATCCCGCTGACCCGCATCCGCGAAGCGATGGCGACGCTGCCGCCTGACCGGATCGCGACCAGCAAGGACTGGGCCCGGCTGTCGGCAGGCTGGCGGGAGGATCTCGACGAGCGGATCATGCACCTGCAACGGCTGCGGGACAATCTGACCGGGTGCATCGGGTGCGGCTGCCTCAGCCTGAAAGCCTGCGCGCTGGCCAACCCCGGCGACAAGCTCGCCGCCGATGGACCCGGAGCCGCCCGCCTCTGATGTTTCGAACGTCTGTGCGATAGGCTCCCGGGGTATGGAGCAGGCCCTGCAAAGCTCTCTGTTCGACCACTCGGACCGGCGCGACCTCGGCGACGGTGCCTGGCTGGAGGTCCGCTCCGGATGGCTCGAGCAGGACGGCCGGTGCGACGACGCACTGTTCGACGAGCTGCGCGCGCAGGTTCCGTGGCGTGCCGAGCGCCGCCAGATGTACGACCGGATGCTCGACGTGCCGCGGCTGGTCAGCTTCCTGGACTTCCGCGATCACGCCGGGCAACCCGCACACCCACGCCTCAAACAGCTCCGGCGCCGCCTCAACGACGCGTACGCCGGCGAGCTCGGTGAACCGTTCGTGACCGCCGGGTTGTGCCTGTACCGCGACGGCGACGACAGCGTCGCCTGGCACGGCGACAACATCGGACGAAGCCGGACCGAGGACACCATGGTGGCGATCGTGGGGCTGGGCGCGACCCGGGTCTTCGCCCTTCGCCCGCGCGGCGGCGGCCCCGCACTGCGCCTGCGACACGGACACGGCGACCTTCTCGTCATGGGCGGATCGTGTCAGCGCACCTGGGAACACGCGGTCCCGAAGACGTCGCGGCCCACCGCGGCGCGCATCAGTATCCAGTTCCGGCCGCACGACGTGCGCTGAGCTACCCCTTGATCAGACCCACGGCCTCGGTGACCAGCTTGCGTGCCCGCCCGGTGTCGACGTGGGCGACCGGCCGGCCCGGAACCACCAGCGGGTTGGCGGTGACGATGACGATGAAATTGCCGAAGTGCGACACGTAGTTGTACAGCTCGCCGGTGCGCGTCGCACCGTCGGCCGATCTCTGCAGAACGCGATGGGTACCGACGGTGTCGACGCCCTCGATCGCCGGCGCCTCCACGACCTCGACCAGGCCGCGGATGCCGGGACCGGTGAAGGCCACCTTCTGGCAATGCTCGCCGGGGGGGTTCGCCGGGACCGGCTCCGACGTCTCGACGGCCATCACGATGTAGCGGACCCCGTCGCCCTCGGCGGTCGTCGCCGCCATGTTGCCCTTGACGTCCGGCGGAAGGGTCTGCGCGTCGGCGGACTCTCCGCAGTCGGCCGGGTCGAAGGTGATGCCCTCGGGCAGTCGCTGCGGCCCGAGAAGCCGGGGATCGATGGCAGCGGGCCCGACGGTGCTGACCGTGAACGGCGGGCCGAAACTGTCCTCGACCCCGGACACCCTGGCGATGTCGGCGTTCGACGAGTTCGGCTGCGGTCCGGCGCTGCACGCGGCCACCAGCACGGCACACACGACAACCGGGATCGCCCTCGGGTTCGACATCGCCGCCAATGTACCCGCGCGGCCCGGGTCAGCCCCGCAGCGTGCGCACCGTTTCCTCCAGCAGGCCGGCGGCGAAGTCGGCACCGAGCGTGGGAACCGGCGAACCGGGATCGGTGACCAACACCACGAAGCAGATGTACGCGCCGAGGTAGGCGACGAATGTGTCGGCATGGGAGCGGGTTTCGGTGCCGCCCTCGACGACCGTCTCAGCCGAGGTCCTCATCCCGGTGGTGCTCGCCGCGTCGACGGCCGGCGACGGCACCGCGGTGACCGCACCGGTGGTGTGCCCGGCGGCCACGCTCCACGCTGCGCACTCGTCGATCAGCGTGGCATCGGCCGCTTCGGGCCTCGACGCCGCGGCGACCACGGCGTACACGATCCCCCCGGGACCCGAAGCCGACCACCCCCTGGCCGACGCCGGATCCACGGCGGGAGCCGCCAGTTCCAGGCACTGGGGCGGTTGCGCGGCCGCTTCCCCACCGAACCCCCACACCGCCAGCGGTGTGGGCGGGCCCGGGTAGGCGGTGACCTCGTAACCCTCGGGCAGCAGCACACGGGCCCGGTCGATGCGGGTCGGGTCGATCGTCAGGTTGACCGGCGCCGAGGACGTCTCTTCGGGCGCCGTCGTCTGCGATGCGCAGGCGCCGCACACCATCGCCAAAGCTGCCAGCGCTGCGACCGCCCACCGCCCCACCGGGCGTTGATACCACGGGCCCCGACGCCCGGTCGGCGCGACGCGCACCGGCACTGGCACTGGCACTAGCGATATTCGCGTGCCTTTCCCTGAGAATGACCGCCGCGGCGGCTATGCTGCGCGCCATGACCACCCCCATCCGAGCGGGCCTCATCGCCGTCGCCGCCGTCACCGTCGGAATCGGACTGACCGCGTGCGGGTCCGACACCGCGACCGAGGACTCGGCCACCACCTCGACCACCACGACCACCACATCGGGGGCCGAGACCACGACCAGCGAAGCCCCGCCCACGTCGACCGAGGCGGCGGGCGCGGCCATGACGATCGCCGACTACGTCAAGGAGAACAACATCGTCGAGACGCCGGTGCACCGCGGCGACGCGGGCGCACCGACGGTCGACCTGCCGTTCCCGCCCGGTTGGGAGGACATGGGCGCCAAGGCCCCGGAGTGGGCCTACGGGGGCATCCTGTTCACCGGCGACCCGGCGGCGGCCCAGGATCCGCCGACGATCATCGCGATCCTGTCCAAGCTGACCGGTGACGTCGACCCGGCCAAGATCCTCGAGTACGCGCCGGGCGAGCTCCAGAACCTGCCGGACTACGAAGGCCCGGACACCGGCCAGCCCAGCAACCTCAGCGGCTTCGACGCCGTCCAACTCGGGGGCTTCTACACCCGCGACGGGGCGTCGCGGATGATCGCCCAGAAGACCGTGGTGATCCCCGCGCCGGACGGCGTCTACGTGCTGCAGCTCAACGCCGACGGCCCGGAGGCGCAGTCGTATCCGCTGATGGAGGCCACCTCCGTCATCGACGATCAGGCCAAGATCACGCCCTGACCGGGGTCAGGCGCGGGACATCGCCGAAGCCTCGGCGACCTGCTGCGCCGTGGGCCGCACCCCGGTGTAGCGCTCGAACTGCTCGGCGGCCTGCAGGGCGATGACCTCTGCACCGGTGATGACGGCGACCCCCGCGGCCCTCGCCGCGGCGATCAACGGTGTCTCCGCCGGCAGGGCCACCACGTCGAACACGGTGCGGGCCGCGCGGATCGCACCGTCGGCGAAGGCGACGTCGGCCTCCTGCGCACCGCCCGCCATGCCGATCGGCGTAACGTTGACGACGATGTCGGCGCCGCGCGGACACGGCCCGGCGGTATCGGGCAGGTACCGGTAGCCGAGACGATCGGCGAGCCTCCGTCCGGCATCCGGGTTGCGGGCGACGACGACACCGGCGACGAAACCCCGGTCGACGAAGGCCGCACCGACCGCGCTGGCCATCCCGCCGCTGCCGCGAATCAGCACCGACTGCGCCGGATCGAGCCCGTGTTCGTCGATGAGCTGTTGCACCGCAAGGTAATCGGTGTTGGACGCGGTCAGCCGACCGGCGTCGTTGACGATCGTGTTGACCGACCGCAGGGTCAGCGCCGAGGGTTCCACCTCGTCGACCAGGTCGAGCACGTCCTCCTTGAACGGCATGGACACCGAGCAGCCCCGGATCCCCAGCGCCCGTACCCCGCCGATCGCCGCCGCGATGTCGGTGGTGGTGAACGCCTTGTAGATAAAGTCGAGGCCGAGGACGTCGTAGAGGTGGTTGTGGAACCGGGTGCCGATGTTGCTGGGACGCCCGGCCAGCGAGATGCACAGCAGGGTGTCGCGGCTCAGCGGGGGCCGGCTCACCCGACGGCCCGGATCGCCTGACGCGCGACGCTGCGGATCTGGTGGGTCAACTCGGCGGAGAACGGCAGGTCGGCGGGACGGGGCACCTCGAACTCGGTGGTGACGACGCCGAGATCGTCTCGGCGCCACCTGGCCCCGAAGTGGTCGAGGATCGCCCGCATCGGATGATTGTCGCTGAGCACCCGGGCCGTGAACGTCTGCACGCCGTCGTACCCTGCCGCGACGGCGATCGCGCCCATCAGGAACGTGCCGATGCCCCGGCCCTGGTAGTCGTCGCCGACGATGAAGGCGATCTCGGCCCGGGTCGGATCGTCCCCGTCGCGGACGAAGCGCACGTCGGCGACCACCGGACCGTCGGGCCCCTCGGTCAGCACGAAGACGAAATGCTCCAGGTAGTCGACCTCGAACAGGTAGGCCATCAGGCGCTTCGACGGGGTCCGCACCGACTGGAAGCGCCGGTAGAGCGTCTCGCCGGAGAACTCCACCGGGCCTTGGACGATGCGCTCGTTGTCACCGGGCAGCACCGGGCGCAGGTAGAGCACCGATCCGTCGCGCATCCGGACGGGTATCGGCGCGATGAACGCGGCGAGGCGTTGCCGAGCGGTGCGCAGCAGTCGGTCGATCATCCCGGGGATCTCGAGCATGGTCGCGAACGCCTCGCGACCACCCACCCACCCGGTCAGCGGCTCCGTTGCGATCACGGTCGCGGTGCGGCGTGCGTTGCGCAGCAGCGAGATCTCGCCGACGATCAGGCCGGGGGTGAGCTCCACGACGGTGTCGTGGCCGTCGTCGCCGGTGTGCGTCACCTGTGCCAGACCCGAGCCGATGAGCAGAAACGACACCGCGAGCTCGCCCTGTTGCATCAACACCTGGCCGGGCGTCGCCGACAACGGCCGCAGCTGTGCGGCAAGCGGGATCAGCGCCTCGACAGCGGTCCCCGCGAACACGTCGAGGGCCGCGAGATCGTCGGCACGGACAGCGGTCAGCCCGGACACGCCCTGAGGCTACGGCCGCGTGTAGCGGTCGGGCAAGGTAATCCGCATACGGCCACGCCGCCGACGTGACCCGGATCACGCCGGGGTTTGTCCGTCGGACACTTCGGCTACCTTCCCCCGCATGGACGGTCGCGAATCGATCGCCGGCCGCTACGAGCTTCGAGGTGTCCTCGACCGCGGCGGGATGGCCGAGGTAGGCAACGGCAAGGGAAAGGCAACAGGAAGGCCCCAAGGGCTGCCGGTTACCATCCGCGCAGGAATCGCGAACCCCAGGGGGACGAAGTGCGGACAGTGATCACCGGAATCGACGAAGCAGGCAGGTCATGCGTGGTCAGCGACGGCGAAACGGCGCTGGACCAGCTGGCACCGGGGTTCGCGATGGCTATCCCGTACGCCACCACCACCAGCCCGCCACCGGCCCGGGCCGCGGCGTCGGCTCCACTCATCGACCAGGGCCTGGCCCCCGGACTGGTCCGCTGGATGATCGTCGATCTCGGCCCCGACTCCGAGACACCGATGCACCACACCGACACCCTCGATCTGCAGACGGTGCTGTCCGGCAGCGTCGACCTGCTGCTCGATGACGGAACCCACCGGCTTTCGGCCGGGGACCGGGTGGTGCTCACCGGCGTCGACCACGCCTGGCGAGGCGGTCCGGACGGATGCCGGCTCAGCGCCGTGTTGATCGGGACACCCCCGCCCGCCGAGACCACCTGACCGGCTACCGGGACAGCACCGAGACGACCTCTGTCATCGAGTCCGGTGACGTCGCGATGTCCCCGATGTAGGGATGCGCGAGTTCGACGATGAGGAAAAGGTTGGTGGCGACGATGGCGCCGACGATCACGACCGTCGGATAGTGCAGCGCGGGCCGCTCCACGCCGTAGATCACGACGGTGCCGAGAACCATTGCGCTGGTGAGGAAGATGACCGCCCACAGCGGCCACGGCGGACCATCGTCCTGGCGGGCGGTCATGATCCGCACCGTCCGCGCCTGGCTCACCTTGTCCAGATTGGACCGCGACGCCGCCAGGGCCGAGGTCTGCTGATCGGTGGTCGCGCGCACCTGCCGGTAGGCGTCCTTCAGGTCGGCCAGGGCCGCGTCGGCTGCCGGCGTGCGGCCGGCGGCGGCGTCGGGCCACTCGGCCACCGCGGCGTTCGCATAGCCCAGCAGGCCGGCGCGGATCCGGTCGGCATCGGCCTGATCGAAGTCACCGGCGTCGAGTCCGAGTTGCACGGCGGCGGCTCCCTCGGCGCGCGCGTTCGCGTCGGCGGTGTTGATCTGGCCCCACATCGAGGACACCACGAAGCCGATGAAGAAGGCGTAGACGAAACCGATGAACCCGTAGGTGAACTTGGTGACGTCGTTGTGTTCCTCGCCGGTCAGCGCCGGAAAGCGCCGCCGGAGCATGCGCTGCAGCAGCACCGCCCCACCGGAGATCAGCACGATCAGGACGACGAGCAGCAATCCTGCCGGGACGTGGCTGACGATCCACGCACTCATCGGCGACCCCCTCGGGCACGTGCGAACGAAGCCCCTCGACTGTAGGGCCGGACTGCCACGGGGATAGGCCGATCGGCCGCACCCCGGGGAAAGATCGGTGGAAAGATCGGGTGCCGTGGTGTCGTCACGGGACAAGCGGCTGGACTCGATCAACAGGACGCTCACGCGGATCATGCGACTGAGCGCGAGCCGCTCGACGTTCACACAGCAGGCGGCGGCGGCCGATGTGGGCCTGTCCCAGCCGGCATATGCGTTGTTGCGCATCCTGATCGACGAGGGCCCGCAGCCGATCAGCGGACTGGCCCGCACCGCCCACATGGATCTGGCGATGGCCACCCGGCAATTGAACTCACTCGCCGAGACCGGCTGGGTGACCCGCAGCCCCGACCCCGACGACGGTCGCGTCTCGCTGGTCGAGGTGACAGCCGCCGGCAGCGCGGCCGCCGGGGCGTTGCAGGACGTTCGGCGCCATCACCTGGAACGGGCGCTGGCACGCTGGTCGGCGAGCGAGCTCGGCGACCTGGACCGGATACTGGCCCGCTTCCTGGCCGACACCACCGCCACTTCGTTCGACGAGAACTGAATCTGCACAGCGGATTTCACAACGAGGTCGCACGAATTCCGGCCACGCACCCGGCAATCAGGTCGTCGTCCCGTTCGTCGCCCAGCGGCGGAAGCACGATGCCGTCGGCGATCCCGCCGAACCTTCCGGACAGCATGGCGGGCAGCTGTTCGTAGGTCCCGGCGATGACCAACTGGTCGAGGATGTCGTCGGGCAGTGCCGTCGACAGATCCTGCCACCGCTGCGTACGCACCAGCTCACGCAGCACATCGGGAAGGTCGCTCCAGCCTTTGCGTTTCAGCGCCGGGCCGTAGGCGGGCGTGGTGTACAGGAAGGCCAGCATCCGGCGGTGCCGTTCCCGGTCGCGGGCCACCGCTTCGTCGCTGCCACCGGTCGCGATCGCGGGCGCGGCGACCAGCAGCGGCCGCCGGCCGTGCCCGGCCTTCCCGGCGCCCTGCGCGAGCGCCGGGAGCACGACGTCGCGCAGGTACTCCGGCTCAGAGTTCGTGGTGTGGGTGACCACCCCGGTGCAGAGTTCACCGGCGATCCGGCACATCCGCTCGTTCACCGCACCGAGCCAGATCCGCGGTACCGCAACACCATTGGGACCGGGATTGAAGTAAGGCTGCATCCGGGTGAGCCGATAGTGGCTGCCGGTGTAGTGCAGCGGCGCGCCGGTGGCAAAGGTCTCGAAGATCGCCTTGAGCGCGGCGACGTAGTCGCCCATCATGCTCACCGGCTCGCTCCACGCCATGCCGTAGCGGTCCTCGATGTTCTGCCTGATCTGTGATCCCAGACCGAGCTCGAAGCGGCCGCCGGACATGGCGGCCAGATCCCACGCCGCATACGCGACCAGCGTGGGGCTTCGCACCAGCGCCAGGGTCACCGCGGTACGCACCACGATCCACTCGGTGTGCTCGACCGCGAGCAGCGCCACCGCGAGCGAGTCGTGGACGGTCTCCGGTACGTGCACGCCGTCGAATCCCAGGCGCTCCGCGCGCTGCGCGTAGGCCGGCACCGCCGACAGCGGTAAGACCGGATCGAACGCCAGATAGGCCTTCATCACGGCCGCACGCTACCGACGGGCGGGCCGGCATGTCAACGACATTTTACTTGACAAAGTCCACTATTGCTGGGTTCAATGGCCAAGCGTGACCGGTGGCCGGTTCTACTTCGACTGGTGGACGTACCGCAGGATGCTGACCCTGCTGAGGGCCGAACGGCCCGCCTCCCGGCGGCTAAAGCTGTACGCCGCCTTCCTGTTCGCCCTTCCCGCGGTGGCCGCCCTACACGCCATCTGCTTCGCGCTGGACCCGCTGCTGTTCCCGTCGCTGCGGCGCACCGAGGTGCGCCGGCCGATCTTCTGTGTGGGCCACGCCCGCAGCGGCACCACCTATCTGCATCGCCTGATGACGAACGATCCGCAGTTCAGCTACGTACTGCTCTACGAGATGTTCTTCCCCTCGCTGCTGGAGAAGCGGCTGTTGAGGCTGCTGCTCGGGATCGACGAGAAGCTCTTCGGGAGCCGGCTGCGCCGTCGGCTGGACGCGGTCGACGACAAGGCGTTCGCGGCGACGAACGACATGCACCGAACCGGGTTGTTCACCGCCGAGGAGGATGACTTCCTGCTGACCTTCTCGCTGGCGTCCGGGTCGTGGATCGTGTTGTTCCCCTACCTCGACCAGCTGGACTTCTATCACGTCGACCGCTGGCCGAGCCGCAAGCGGCGCCGGGTGATGCAGTTCTACCGGGAATGCGTGCGGCGTCAGGTCGCCCTCAACGGCGGCGGAACGCTCCTGAGCAAGAATCCGACGTTCTGTGGTCGCGTCGAGTCGCTGATCGAGACGTTCCCCGACGCCGGCTTCATCGTGCCGGTGCGCAATCCCTACGACACCATCCCGAGCCTGCTGAAGATGCTGCAGAACTCGTGGCGGCTGCAGGGGCGCGACGAGCAGCTGATCCAGACCTCGTTGCGGACGCTGGCCGATCAGTCGTACCACTCCTACACCCACCCTCTCGAGGTCCTCGCGGCCCATCCCGGCGTCAGGTCGTGTGTGGTGGACTATCGCGACCTCGTCGGGCACCCGTCGGCCACCATGTTCGGGATCTATCGCGACCTCGGCCTGCCGGCGGGACCGGCCGCCACCCGGGCATTCGAGCGTGCGGATGGACAGACCCACGAGACGGCCCACCACTACAACCTGCAGGAGTTCGGCCTGGACCCCGACGAGATCAGGACCAGGCTGGCTCCGCTGTTCGACGAGTTCGGTTGGGACGCAGACCATGAGGAGTACGCCGATGTCCACCGAGATGCGCACTGAGATGTCCATTGAGCAGAGTGCGGCCACCCTGCGGGCAGCCTGGACGGACATGGTCTCCGCGCTCGAGCGGGCCCGCGCCGCGATCGACACTCCGGCGCTGCACGCCCCGCCGCCGACCGACCGGGGGCTCGCGGAGGGATACCGGTACCTGATGGGCTATGTCCTCAGCGGCGTCGAGCGGGCCTTCCTCGAGGAACCGGACCTGCCCTACTTCCGGAGGGCCATTCAACCCGTCGACAAGGGCACCATCGACAACGCCGACGCCCTCTACCTGTCGGCCGCCATCGACGGAACCCGGCGGTACCTGATCCGCGGGCGGGTGGCCGACCACGCGCACTGGCGGTCCGGCGCGCACCACAGCGGCTCCGGCACGGGACCCAAGGCCCCGCAATACCTGATCGCGGAGGCGCACACGTCCTACGCCGGCGATACCGGCAGCCTGACCGAGCTCGGACCGACGGGACGCGTCATCACCGGTGCGGTGGACAGCACCGAGTTGACGGTCGACGACGACGGTCGCTTCGAGATCACGCTGGCGCCCGAGCGGCCGGCCGACTGCCGCGGCGCGTTCCTGCCCACCCGCCTCGACGATCGTTGCGCGCGATACGTCATCGTGCGTTCGTTGTTCCACGACTGGGAGAACGAGGTCGCCCCCGAGTTGCTGATCGGCCGGGCCGACCCCGATGCCGAGCCGGCCGGGGCGATCACGCCGGCAGCCGCGGCGGAGCGACTGCGCCGGGTCGGCGAGATCGCCGACGGCCAGATCAACTTCTGGAATCAGTTCTACGACAGCCTGCTCGGCGCGTTTCGCCGTCGCGGCGACGACGGCCCGCGGTTCATGCCGCGCAACGACCTCAACGCGCCGAACCGGGCGCAGATGGGGACCGGTGGCGGGCAGAGCACCAATGTCTACAGCGGCGGCACGTTCGACCTGGAACCCGACGAGGCGCTCATCGTCGAGCTGAAGACTCCGGTGGCGCCGGTGTACTTCGGCTTCCACCTCGCGAACTTCTGGGGCGAGTCACTGGACTACGCCAATCGGCACACGAGCCTCAACGGGTTTCAGGCCGAGCCCGACGGCGACGGAGCGACGCGCTTCGTGGTCTCGCACGCCGACCCCGGCGTGCCGAATTGGCTGGATACCACCGGCCTTCGGGAAGGCTTCCTCACCGCGCGCTGGACCTACCCGCAACCGCCCGACGCGCTGCCTCAGATCGCGGTGCGCACGGTCGCGCTGGCCGATGTGCGTGCGACATTGCCCGCGGAAACCCGCACGGTGTCGGCCGGCGAACGGCGCGCGGTCATCGGAGTTCGCCGCGACCACGTCCAACGGCGGTACCGCCAGTACTGACCGCCCGTCGTTCCTCAAGATCGTCTCAGATTTGCCCCTCGAGCTCGGGCGGACCCGGCCTTCGCCGTCATCGGAACGCAAGGATCGTGTCGATCGGTCCGCCCGACGGCCCGGCACGCCGGTGACCGCCCACGAATCCGTCCGCAGAAGAGACGTGTCGGACACCATCCGGATCGAGGTCACGCCGTGGATTTCCGGCCTCTTCCGCGCCGTCAGTGACAGACTCTTCATCACGCTGTACTGATCTGTAGGGAGCGCACAGCGACCCGTTCACCGCGACCGACACTGGAGGAACAAGATGAGCCTGTATGCCGTGACCGACCCGGCTTCCGGCGACGTCGTCAAGGAGTACCCGACCGCCACCGACGCCGAGATCGAGGCCGCCCTGGCATCGGCGTTCGCGGCCGGTAAGACGTGGGCGAAGACCACGACCGTCGCCGAGCGCGCGGCGCTGGTCCGTCGTGTCGGTGAGTTGCACAACGAACGCGCGGCCGAACTGGGCGCGATCATCGTGCGTGAGATGGGCAAGCCACTGGAGGATGCGATCGGCGAGGTGGAGTTCAGCGGCGCGATCTACGAGTACTACGCCGACAACGCCGAGAAGCTGCTCGCCGACCAGCCGATCGAACTGCTCGACGGCACCGGTGACGCGGTGATCAAGAGCTGCCCCTACGGCGTCCTGCTGGGCATCATGCCGTGGAACTTCCCGGCCTACCAGGTCGCCCGCTTCGCCGGCCCCAACCTGTGCATCGGCAACACCATCCTGCTCAAGCACGCCCCGCAATGTCCGGAGTCGTCGGCGGCGATCCAGCAGATCTTCGACGACGCGGGCTTCCCGCCGGGGGCCTACGTCAACATCTACGCCACCAACGAGCAGGTGGCCACGCTCATCGAGGATCCGCGGGTCGCGGCGATCTCGTTGACCGGATCCGAGCGCGCCGGCGCGGCCGTCGCCGAGGTTGCCGGCCGCAACCTGAAGAAGGTGGTGCTCGAACTGGGTGGTTCCGACCCGTTCATCCTGCTGTCCACCGGCGATCTGGACGACACGGTCGAGAAGGCGGTGGCGGCACGGCTGGACAACACCGGGCAGGCCTGCAACGCGGCAAAGCGGTTCATCGTGATCGAGGAGCTCTACGAGCCGTTCGTGGAGAAGTTCACCGCCGCGGTTCTCGCTGCCGCCGACAGCATCACCCCGCTGTCGTCGGCGCTGGCCGCCGAGCGCCTGCAGGAGCAGGTCGACAGCGCCGTCGAGCAGGGTGCGACGCTGGCCAGCGCCGGCGAGCGCAGCGGCGCCTTCTTCCCGACCGGTGTGCTGACCGATGTGCACCCCGACAACGACGCCTACTACCAGGAGCTGTTCGGGCCGATCGCGATGGTCTTCAAGGCCGGATCGGAGGACGAGGCACTGGCACTGGCCAACGACACCCCGTTCGGGCTGGGTTCCTACGTCTTCACCACCGATGCCGAGCAGGCCAAGCGGGTCGCCGCCAAGATCGACGCGGGCATGGTGTTCGTCAACGGGGTGCAGGCCGACGGTGTGGAGCTCCCGTTCGGCGGGATCAAGCGTTCCGGCTTCGGCCGGGAGCTCGGCACCCTGGGTATCGGCGAGTTCGTCAACAAGAAGCTGATCCGCACCATCACCTGATCGGGGGCACGACGCCGCGAGAGGGCCGGACGCCCGGGCCCGGGCCCGGCGCCCGGTTGCTCGACGTTCAGTCGTCGACGAGCTCGCCGGCCCAGGCCTCTCGGCCCTCATGGACGGCGAAGGCGGCGATGACGAACCCGGCCGCCGGGTCGAGCCAGGCGATTCCGGTGAGTTGGAACAAGCCCACGCCGAGCAGGGTGGAGATGCTGAGCAGCACGCAGATCTTGGTCTGCGCGGCGTCGGCGAGGATCAGGTTGTCGCGAAGGGCCGCCCCGACTCGCTTCTTCGCCGCCGCCAGGACGGGCATCACGACGAGCGATGTCACGAGCAGGCCGACCGCGACCGGGGAGGCGTGCGGCCTCTCGCCGGCAACGAGATCGCGGATGCCCTCGACGGTGACATACGCGGCGAGGACGAAGAACGAGACGGCGACGAGCCTGAGGGTCTGACGTTCCCTGCGTTCATCGACGCTTCCGTCGCGCAGCCGGGCGGACAACCGCAGAGTGACCAGGATCGCGGAAAGCGACTCGATGGCCGAGTCGAATCCGAATCCGACGACCGAGATGAGCCCGGCGACGAGTCCGGCCGTGACGGCGATGACGCCTTCGGCGACGTTGTAGGCGATGGTGAACTGCGCCAGGCGCAGGCCCTTTCGGGTGAGCCGGACCGCCCGGGCATCGGTGGGTGCGCCGCCGGCGTGGGTCACGGTGTTTCGGGTGCGAAGCCGTCGATGCCGAATGCCGGACAGCCGGTCGCAGCTGGACCGGTCGCATCCAACACGGCTTGGGCAGCGGTGAACACATCGATCAGTGCAGGTTGGGTGAGTCGAAACAGCGAGGCGCGCCCCACCGGCTCGGAGGCCACCAGACCGCAGTCCCGCAGGCAGGCCAGGTGCCTGGAGACGGTGGACTGCGCCAGACCCGCCACCTGCACCAGCTCGACGACCCGCGCCGGCCCAACCGCCAGCCGGCGCAGGATCGCCAACCAGGTGGGGTCCCCGAGCGAACGAAACAACGCCGCCGCCGATGCCAGCTCTGCCCGATGCACGGCCGCCGGCCCGGTCGTCATCGTCATTCGGCGATGTTATAGCGGTGCAGCGGGAAAACGGGACCATCGGCCCTACCCTTCGGCGCGGCGCCGGCGCATCCTGGCCTACGAAGGTTCAGGACAGTGCCTTGTTCGGGAGGCAGCGATGTGCGGATACGGATGGGGATGGGGTAACGGCTGGGGCGGGGGCGGCATCCTCATGACAACCTTGCTGGTGGTGCTGGTGGTCGCGGTGATCGTGGCGGTCGTCTTCGCCGTCCGCTACCTGTCGGGGGGCGGGAGCGCACAGCACCGCGGCGGCCCGGTCTCGGAGGGCATGCGGGCGGAGGATCGACTGGCCGACCGCTTCGCCCGGGGTGAGATCGACGAAGACGAGTTCCGGCGGCGGATTACGCTGCTGCGCGAACACCGCTGAGGGCGATGCGCATCCACCGGGACTCGCGCGACCTGGCTGTCGCACTCGGTGCGGCAGTGGTCGCAGTGGCATGCGCGGTGGCGTTGACCGTTGGGCCGTCGATGCACCACGGTCACGTCGTCGCCGATGCGCCGTATCCGACCGGTCCCGCATTCCTGGGGTCCAGGGGATCTCCTGTCGCCTCCTGCGCGGTGCCGGCTTTGCCGGGCGCCGTCGTCGACATCACCCTCACCGACATGCACGCCATGATGGGCCACGGGATGGGCTTCCGGGGCCCAGGCATGGGGATGATGCGCATCCTCGTCCAGCCGGCCACCGTTGCTCCCGGTGAGGCGTCGTTCCGGGTGACCAATGCCGGCCGGTTGCGGGACGAATTGGTGGTGCTGCCCCTTACGAGGGGCCGATACCCGGGGCAACGTGCCATCAACGCCGATGGCACCGTCGAGGAGACCGGCAGCCTGGGCGAGGTTTCGGATGGCTGCGGAGCGCAGCGCGATGACGACGATCCGGGCACCGACGGCATCGCCCCCGGTGGTATCGGCTGGACCACCGTCACGCTCACACCGGGCCGCTACGAGTTGATCTGCAACATTCCCGGTCACTACTGGACCGGAATGTATGCCGAACTGGATGTCAGTCCACCCGATTAGCAATGCGTGAAGGTGGAAAGCACACAACGACAAGGGGTGACGATCATGTTCACCGCCACAAGATTCACGACCGCCGCTCTGGCGGTCCTTGCCCTCTGCGGTTCGGTGATCGGCGGCGCAGCCGCGACCGCCCAGCCGGGCACCGTTTCCGCGCCGGTATACCCGGCCCACGACCCGAATCCGGACCCGCAGGGATGTTGGGGTGCAGACAACGTCTGGTATCCCGACTGTCCCGGACCCGACGAGTGGGACCACGGCGGCATGATGGGCCCCGGAGAGTGGGGCCCAGGAATGATGGGGCCGGGACAGTGGGCTCCCGGGCCCTGGGGGCCGGGAATGATGGACCACGGGCCTTGGGGCTACTGATCCCGAAGCGCCGAGGGTGCCGGCGCGCGTCGGCGATCGGCACAGTGATCCACTGAGCGCCAGCTCAATCAGCCACTGTCGGGCTGTTGGCCGAGAGCGAAGACATGCACGGTGGCCGATTTCCCTTTCAGGGCGTGTAGGCCACGATCGATCGCGACATGCGAATGTCCCGTTCGGGGTTGTCGCGGTTGGGCACCGTCGGCCGAGTCACCGGTAGCCAACGCGGTGTTGGATCGGGGCGGCGGTCAACACTGCCGCTGTGGGCCAGTCCGTGACTTGCTCCTGATCCGGACTCCGATTCGATGGCACCTGCAGCCTGACACAATGTCAGCGCGGCCTCTCGTATGGCTGAGCCATCCGCCAGAGCCCTGGCTCACTTCGGCCTCGGGTCCACCTCGAACGTCAACGCCGGGAGGTTGAGATGAGAGACATTGGCTCGGCCATGGGGGTGGCTGCCGATCTCTGGAGGGCAGAACGGGAGGGTCCAGTAGGTCTGCAGCGTCGGCAAGAGGAACGCCTCGCAGCGCTGGTCGCTCAGGCCCGGGTCTACTCCCCATTTTTCCGGGAGGCGTTTGCGCGGCTGCAATGTGGCCGGGTGAGCCTGTCGGACCTGCCTGTAACGGACAAACCAGAGCTGATGGCGCGCTTTGACGATTGGGTTACGGATCGTCGGATAACACGTGCGGACGTGGAGGCTTTCGTGGCCGACTCCTCGCTGAGCGGAATCCGTTTTCTCGATGAGTATTTCGTGTGCCGGAGCTCAGGCACCACCGGCCGGCCCGGGATATTCGTGGCGGACCGTGCCGCAATCGCGACGACCTACGCCTGTTATGCGTTCGGCGCCGTCAGAGGGTTGCGCCGAGCCCGCTGGCGCCGGCTCCTCGCCAAAAGGATGCGCCAGGCCCGCGTTGTCGGTACGGGCGGCCACTTCGCCGGAGCGGGCATCGTCACCATGGCGCAGCGCGACAGCAAGTGCAGGACGCAGCGTGAGCAACTCGTCAGTGTCGGACAACCCCTGGGCGAAATGGTGTCGCAGCTCAACACCATCGACCCTGCGATTCTCGAGGGGTATCCCAGTGCGATCCATCAACTCGCGCAAGAGCAGCGCGCTGGGCGACTGCAGATACGGCCGAGTCTCGTCGCGACCGGCGGCGAAACGGTTTCCATCGATGCGCGCCGCACAATGGCGGCAGCGTTCGAAGCGCCCGTCATCGACGCCTACGTAAGCTCCGAGTGCCTGCTGGTCGCCACCACCTGTCGGCATGAGTGGCTGCATTACCGCAGCGACTGGATGATCCTCGAGCCCGTCGACGCCGACTACCAACCGGTCCCGCCGGGACAACCCTCGTACACCGTGCTACTCACCGACCTGTCCAACCGAGTGCAGCCCATCATTCGGTACGACCTCGGAGATTCCGTGCTGGCTCGCCCCGACCCCTGTGACTGCGGAAGCCCGCTGCCCGCCATCCGGGTGATCGGCCGATGCGACGACGTCCTGCGGTTCGCCGCAAACGGCACCGTCGTCGAAGTACTTCCGCTCGCCATTACCGCTGGGCTCGAAGACGTCGATGGCCTCGACCGCGTCCAACTGATCCAGCAGGACCCGACCCTCCTCGCAGTCCGGTTTTCCTGCAAGAACAGCGAACAGCGCGCGCAAGTGTGGACCTCGGTATCGCACTTGCTGCGGGTTTTTTTGGACCGCCAGGGACTGCGGAACGTATCGCTGCGCGACGACCATCAGCCTCCCGACTTGGTCGGGGCAAGCGGCAAGTACCGCCAGGTCATCGGAACATCTCTCGACCGCTGACCGGATCCTGCACCGGACGCCCGTTCTGCGGGGCGTCAAAGTCCCCGGTGCCGGGACTTGTGGCCCTGGTGCTGGTACACACGCCGCCCATGTGCAGCGATTCGAAGCAGTGGTCTGACAGGCGGGGAGGCGCGGCGCCCTCACGAACGGAGAACGGCACGGAACACATGCCGCAACTTCCCGTTGCGCGGGTTCACTTGGGGGCGCTCGGCAGCCAGGTCGACGGCCACCGGGCCGGCTCCTTGGGCGGCGAGGAACTCTACGAGCCGTCGGCGGACCTCCCGCCAGACGTCCCAACGGTCCCGATCGGGGTCTTCATCCAGCCGGATTGTCAGGCCCGCGTGGGCGGTCTGGATGATCTGGTAGCGCAGCACACCCGGGGTCTCCTCGACCACGGTGGCGAGCGCCATCGGCAACAGCACCACACTCACACCTTGCCGCCCGGGCACCGTCAGCAGCTCATCGGTCCGTCCCTCCGGTGTCACGGTCGGCAGTGGACTGCCGCACGGACATGGATCGGCATCGATCGTCACACTGTCGCCGAGCTCGTACCGGATCAGGGGCTGCACGTAGTTGGCCAGGTTTGTCAGCAGCAGCGAGTCGGACCGCCGCCCGGCCGGCACGGGCGCACCGGATGCGTCGATAGGCTCGACGAGGTACCAGTCGGTGTTCAGGTGCAGCCTGCCGAGCCGGCAGGGCAGAGACAGCGGGGTGGCTTCCGAGGCGTTGTAGGTTTCCGTCACGGTGCAGCCGAACGCTTCTTGTGCACGCTGCTTGACGGCGGGGAGCAACAGTTCACCGCCGCTGGCGATGACCAGTGGATGGATGTTCAGGCGTCCGGCTTCCTGCTCGTCGGTCAGCACGCTCAGCGCGCTGGCATAGGTGCTCAGGAGTACTGGCTGGAATTCGTTGAGGTTGCCGACGAGTTCGGGCAACGGATCGAGGACCGAGAAGAAGCGGGAAAAGTGACGCCGCACCGGCCGCGCACGCAGCCGCCGTTCGTACATCACGGTCGACAGGAAATGCCCGCCGGTGGCGAACACCGCGGCCTGCCGCGCCCCGCGCCCGAGGATCCGAAGGAGCAGCCGCGGCGGCAGCACGCCAGCCGATCTGGCATAGGTCAGGCCGAACATCACCGCAACGGCCTGACGGTCCTGTACCAGCAATGCCGGCTCGGCGGTCGACCCGGACGTGGTGAACACCACGTACTCGCCGAGCAGGTCGCGTCCGGTGTTGGCCGGATCGGCGACGAAGGCCGCCACAGCGCTCCTCGTCAGCCGGGGATCGGTGACCCAGTCGTCAAAGCGCGCCATCAAATCCGGCTTGTTCACCGGCGGAAGTGTCGGCAGGGCACCCAGATCCGGCGGAATGGGTGAAAGCCGCCGGTAACGCTCGGCGTAGAACCGCGAATGCCTGCGCGCGTGCGTGACCAGCGCCTGCAGCCGAATCGCTTGTCGGGCCGCAAGCGCGCCGGCGCCACCATGCGTCGTCCGCCACGCGTCCCACGCGAAACCGATCGCCTTCATCCCGACATCAACGTACGACACGGGCAACGCCCCGGTGGCCGTAGCGCTGAACGGATCGTGGTCCCACGCCGCGGCGCGGCGGTGCGTGGGCGACGGGCCCAACGAATTGGCAACCGCCGCGCCGCACACCCTGCCACAGCGGACAGCCGGCGCAATATCGATAGAGCTCGACGAGTTGCGCCCACACAACCCGCTGACTGCTTCGTCGCGACGGGCTTACGTCACCGGCCATTCACTCTACTGGCGCGCGAGGACAGCCTTAGCCAGGCCTACCGCGTCATGGTGGGCATCCGCCGCGATGTCGATTGTGACGCTGTGGATCTCCGCCGTGCACAAGCCGCCGGCAGACTGATAGTGGTCGATGACCGCTGCGCCGGTGTCACGACCGATATCCAGACCGTCGGTGGTGGCGTACATGTACCCGCACGTGTTGTCGACACGTGCCTCGCCGACCACCGTGCCGTCGACCAGCAGACGGCCGGTGCCGCCCTTGCCCGGCCCACCACCGTCGTAGTCGAAATCGAAGGCAACGGTGTGCCGTCCCGGTGTGAGGGCTTCGGCCGCTTTGACGTAGTAGTACTCGTGATCGACCCAGTTGTGGCAGTAGGCCGGGATGCCATCGTTGAGATACAGGGTCCAGCCGCCGAATCGGCCGCCCTGGGCCACGATCGCACCGTCGGCGGTGTCGGTGACGGTGATGTCGGCGGTCACCGTGTGCGACCGGTTCTTGACGTTCGGCACGGTCGCTTCACCCAGATGCGTCGCACCCGGATAGAGCGTCAACGTCGCCCGGTCCCCCAGCAGATCGGGCCGGCCCGCGGCCACCGGGTCGAGCCGCTCGGCCTTGCGGTCGTCGATCGGGAACACGTTGTACTTGGCACCCTCGATCAGGAACAGTTCTTGCAAGCGGGCCAGTTTGTCCGGGTTGTCGGCGGCGATGTTGTCGGACTGGCTGTAATCGTCGGGTGCATAGAGTTCCCAGTCGTCGTCGGCCAGCGGTGGTCGGTCGCCTGCCAGCACCCAGGGGATCGCGTGGATCGTGCAGGCCGACCAGCCCTCGTGGTAGATCCCCCGGTTGCCGAACATCTCGAAGTACTGGGTGCCGCGATGCTCCGGCGCGGCCGCGTCGGCCAGTGTCTCGGTGAACGACACACCCTCGAGCGGTTTCTGCGCCACGCCGTTGACCGTCGTCGGCTCCGGTAGGTCGGCCGCGGCCAGGATCGTCGGACCGATGTCGATGCAGTGGGTGAACTGGTCCCTGATCTCGCCGCGGCCCTCGAAACCGTTGGGCCAGTGCACGATCATCCCGTTGCGGGTGCCGCCCCAGTGGGAGGCGATCTGCTTGGTCCACTGGTAGGGCGCATTCATCGCATGCGCCCAGCCGACCGGGTAGTGATTGAACAGCGACGGGCCACCGATCTCGTCGATGCGTTCGAGCATCTGCGGCACCGTCTCGGAAACGATGTTGTACTGCGCGAACTCGTTCAGCGTCCCGTCCGGGCCGGCTTCTGCGCTCGCGCCGTTGTCGCCCAGCAGGTAGAAGATCAGGGTGTCCTCGAGCGCACCCATCTGCTGCAATGCGTCGAGGAGACGGCCGACCTGCTCGTCGGTGTGGGTGGCGAAACCCGCATAGGTCTCCATCATCCGGCGGTGCAACCGGTGATGATCCTCGGACAGCGAATCCCAGGCCGGGATCTCGTCGGGCCGGCCGGTCAGCATGCAGTCATCGGGCACCACACCGAGTTCGCGCTGCCGCGCCAGGGTCCGTTCGCGGCAGGCGTCCCAGCCGTCGTCGAATGCTCCGCGATACGGCTCGACGTAGGACGCCGGGACGTGATGCGGTGCGTGGGTGGCGCCGAATGAGAGGTACACGAAGAACGGCTTGTCCGGGGTCATGGTCTGCTGCTCCCGGATGTAGGAGATCGCGCGGTCGGTGATGTCGACCGAAAGGTGGTAGTCGGGGTCGTCTGGGGTAGTGACCGGCATGGTGCCCTCGAAAACGCTGGGGTGGTACTGGTCGGTCTCACCGCCGAGGAAACCGTAGAAGCGCTCGAAACCCTCACCGGTCGGCCAACGGTCGAACGGACCCGTCGGCCCGGTTTCCCACACCGGTGTCTGATGCCATTTCCCGAACGCCGCGGTGTTGTACCCGTTCAGCTTCAGGATCTCGGCGATCGGCGCCGTGTCTTCGCGGCGCATCGACGTGTAACCCGGCCAGGTGGTGGCCAGCTCGGTCAGCGCACCCATCCCGACGCTGTGGTGGTTGCGCCCCGACAACAGCGCGGCCCGCGTCGGCGAGCACAACGCCGTGGTGTGAAATCTGGTGAATCTCAACCCGTTGTCGGCCAGTCGTTCGGCCACCGGCATCCGGCACGGTCCCCCGAAGGCCGACGGAGCGCCGAACCCCATGTCGTCGACGAGCACGACGAGGACGTTCGGGGCACCCGACGGGGCCTGCACCTGGGTGAACGAGGGACCGGGTGGCGCGTCGCGCATGTCGACCGGTGTGACCGGCGAGGGCGACGGGGTGAAGATCGGCAACGTGGTGCGGGCGGAGTCCATGGGATGGAGTCAACCAGAACCATGCGGCAGCGACGTGCGGAAGCGCGAGAGGTGTCGACGGCGTCAACACGCCGCAGCCACGTTGTCGGCACCCGCGGAAGTGACCAAGCGCCCGGTGAACGCCTTTCGGTGCGGCGAGTGGCCAGGACTATTCCGTGCCGACGTGCGCGTCGGCCAGGACCGCCCCGAAATCGCGTCCGCCACGAGGCGCCGATGACCACCGCAACCCCGACGCATCCCCCGCATGGCCGGCCCTGGCCGAACACCTTGTCGCTCACCCATAGGCGGGATAGCGCTTCTCCCACAGCGCCAGTTGCTCGGCGCGGTGGCCCCGGGCGATTCCACTCTCGGGGCCGATCAGCATGGTCGACCCGTCGCGACCTTCGTAGCGGTCCCAGGGCTCTCCCCCGCGAACGAACTCCAGCCAAAGATCCTGAACCGCGTCTGACGTACGGCGCGCCGCCTCGTCGTCACCGGCCAGCGCGGGCGCGGCGTGCAGGGTGCCGAAGACCAGGGGCAGGCACGAGTCGTGACACGCCCCCAACCCGGGTCGTGGCGAGGTCCACTGCAGTTCGTAGCGAAACACCGTGTTGCCGCGCTCGGCGTGCGCCCGCACGAATTGCTCGGTCGGCGCGGTGAAGTGGTAGTCGGTGACGATCGCGCTGGCGACGTCGCGCAACGTGGTGTGGTCGGCGCGGTAGGCCGCCACCACCGCGTCGGCGTCGTGCCCATCGCCCGCGAGCGCCTGTGCCCGCTCCCGGACGTACCGCTCGGTGAAGACGTCGTCGTCCAGCGCCGCGTCGAAGATCCGCCACTCGTCACGTGTCGTCCCCGCGAGGACGGGAATCGCCGGCATCTCGTGCGTCCGCGCCACCACCAACGGGTGTTCACCGACAACGTCACCATCGATGCAGGGATGAAACGGGCCTTGCGGTGGCACGAATCCGGGGTCGATGCTGCGCTGCGCGGCAAGGATTTCCTCGACACCCGGTTCTTCGGAGAACCCGAAGGCACCGGCCGCGATGAACTGCTCGGCCACGGCGGAGGCGGCCGCCGTGGAGCGGACCCGCTCCAGCCCACCGCTCTGCAGGATCGCGCGGTCGAAGAGGGCGCACCCTTCTGCGAGGAAGGCCGATATCGCGATTGCACCGGAGGACTGCCCCACCACGGTGATGGCGGCGGGGTCACCGCCGAAAGCGCCGATCTGCTCGCGAACCCACTGCAGGGCTTGCTTCTGGTCGCGCAGTGTCAGATTGGTGGAGCCGCGGCCGTGCCAGTCGGGCGAGTGGAGGGAGCCCAGCGCACCGAGCCGGAAGTTCATCGTCACCATCACGACGTCTCCGCGCCGGGCCAGGCGCGAACCGTCGATCAGCGGCGCGGCGCCGTGCCCCTGCGTCTGCCCACCGCCGTGCAGGAAGACCAGCACCGGTCGGCGGTTGTCGTCGGCCGCCGGCGTCCAGATGTTGAGCGTCAGGCAGTCCTCGCTCATCGTCAGGCCGCGTTTGGCCAGCCGTTCGGGCGAGATGTCTTGCGGCGCAATCGGACCGAATGCGATCGCCTCGCGCACGCCCGCCCAGCTCGCCGGGGGTTGTGATGGGCGCCAACGCCGCTCGCCCGTCGGCGCCGCGGCGTACGGTACACCGCGAAAGACGAGGATGTCGCCACTCGCGTCCCCACGTAACGCACCGTACGAGGTGTGCGCGACTGCGGTCACGGGCGCTCGGTCAGGGGGTATCTCGCCGCCATCTCGCCGCTGAGGATCTGGGTGAGAAAGTCGCGGCCCTTGAAGCTCACCACCTCCAGGCGAAGCCCGCTGCGCGGGTCGCGCAGGAACGCGACGCCGGCACCGGTGCGCTCCAACTCCCAGCCGTCGTCCTGCAGCCGCGCGACGTCGTCGCGCCAGCGCTGGGCGTAGTAGCCGACGTGGTGCATACCGCCGAGTCTCGGTTCGGCGAAGATCGAGTCGGCGGCGGCGACGACCTCGATCAGCTCCAGGTACGGCGGGCCGGAAGCGGTGAACGCGATGCGTACGGTCTGGTCGTCGGTGGACCCGTCCGGACGGGTGAAGCCGCTCCGCATCTCGAACGGCGGCGCCCAGGTCACCTGCATGGCGTCGGCGAGCGCCTGCATGGCGGGCGGCAGATCGGGGACGAGGTGGCCGACGTGATAGACGTTGTCGAAGGCCGATGCGGCGAGTGTCTCGAGTTTCGGGTCCATGTCAGATCCTGTATCTGCGGCGGATGGCGTCGAAGCGGGCGTGCAGTTGCGCGGCCCGCTCCTCGGGCGTGACGCGCCGGGTGCTGGCCGGCAACACGGTGTCCACCTCGGCGCGGGCGACGACCCTGGTGGTGACCTCGGGCAGCTGCCGGCTTCCGATGACGCGCATCGTGAGGTAGCCCTCGTTGAAATGCTGGGTGTCGATCCAGTTGTGCACACCGGGGTCGTCGTGGGCCAGCACCAGTCGCACGCGGCCGTCGGGGTCGATCGCCGACCTGCTCGGCGTGTAGCTCACGGGCCGGTACAGGTAGTCCATGCTGTTCCAGAACGCGCCCATATTGGTCAGCATCCAGAACTCCCCGCCGTCGGCGAACTCGAAGATCAGCGCTTCGTCCGGCGCGAGGCGCCACGGCATGGTGACGATGAGCCTGCCGCGGCGTGCGTCGCGCTGCTCCGCCGTGCCCGCGAAGCGCGCGCCGGGGAACACATTGGGCTCGGGTTCGCCGAAGAGCGAGCCGATCTGCAGCTCGCGGTCGGGCCAGTCCGTCATCGCCCCGGTCAGGAAGTCGCCGGCCCAGCGCATCGACGCGATGAGATCCTGTGGTGTCGGCACCGGACGCGGCGTGTCCATGTCGATTCGCTCGATGCTGAACTGCGCCGAGCGCTCCGACCAGGAGTCGAAGCCCTGCCGCATGAACAGCTTGCGCGAACCTGGCGTGGTCGGCAGCCAATTCGGTTCTCGCCGAGCACCTCCCACGTACAGGACGAAGCCGCCGTCGGGCTCGGTGATCAGGTCGTCGCCGGTCATGTTCGCCTCGGGGGTGTCGCCGAAGGGCTCGTGCAGATTCGGGTGATCGGCGCCGTAGTAGACGTCCTTGTCGGGGCGCGGCCCCTGGACGGTGAAGTTGATGAAGCGCGCCGTGCCCCGGTCCCCCGCGATCCGGTACGTCGATACACCGTCGATCCACGCCTGCAGATAGACGAAGTCGGCGTTGTCGCCGCCGAGCTTGCGGCTCGGCCCGCAGAACGGGTGGATCACCGGATAGCGGGTGTCCTTGGTCTCCAGCGCGAGGTCGTAGGCCTGCCCGAGGTTCTGCGTCAGGTAGCGGAAGGCGTCGGCGCGCTGCAGGGCATTGGCCGGCGAGCTGTCCTTGAAGGCGAGATCTCCGGCCGTCTTGAGTCGGTCGCAGAATTCGTGCCACGCCGCGCGCAGCGCCTCGTCGTCCCCACTGTCGCCGAAGGCCATCAGTGCCTCGTCTCGATGTCGATGCCGAATCGGTCGCGGTAGGCGGCGAACTCCTCGTGCAACTCCTCCACGGACACCGGCAGGACGTCGGTGGAGTAGGTGAACTTGCCGTACCGATCGCTGCGGTTGGTGACGAGGTAGTCACGCATCGCTTTCTCGGTTTCGGTTGTGAACGGCAATCCGGCGAAGTCGTAGAAGCCGCCGATCGTTTCGACCGGGTCGGTGACGAAGTCGCGGTAGCGGACGTGGTGGATACGTGGGTCGTCGACGAACGGGTCGGTGAGGTAGGCATGGAAATTGGCCCGCGACCCCTCGATCGTGTCCCTGGCGTACTGACGCCAGTCCAGCGTCCCGGCGAGGCTCTCGTTGATCTGCCCGAAGGCCACGATCTGCGAGGCGAGCACCTGCACCGGGTCGCGGTGCACCCAGACGATGCGGGCGTCGGGGTAGGTATCGAAGAGCGCTCGCAGGCGACGGCCGTGAAACCCCTTGAGCACCCATCGCTTCGGCGGGCGGGTGTATTGGATGTGCTGCAGCATCATGCGGTGCAGGGCGTACTGCGCGTGATGGTCTTGCGGAAAGTTCTGGATCGTTACTGGAACCCGCCACCAGGCGCTCGGGTTCATCGCGCGAAAGTCGAAGGCCCACGTGCGTTCACACTCGGGCAGGCCGGCACCGAGCAGATCGTTGTAGGGGTGGCTGACGATCCACGGCGGGATGCGGGCGAGAATCTCCCGCCAGTCCGCGTCGGCCTGTTTCCGGCGCGGGTCGTCGCCGTCGGCCGGGCCGGGCGGCGGTGAGGGGTACATGACCTCCCAGAACCGCAGCGCGCGCGAGCCCTCGTCCTCGGCGAGCAGGGCGTGCAGCAGCGTCGTCCCCGAACGCGGCTCACCGGTGGCGAAGAGCGGGGCGGTGATCCGTTCTGCCTCCAGGGGCAGGCGGGCGCGGTCGGCGACGAAACGCAGGCGGCTGGTCAGCAGTCCTTTGATCGTGTGGGTAGCCGCCTGCGAACCTGTCTCGTCGAGTTCGGCACTGTTGAGCCTGTCGACGACCATCCCCACCCGCACGGGCAGGGTGTCATCACCGAAGTCGGTGAGCCCCGTCGATCGCTGCGCTTCGGTGACGAGGACGTCGGCGTCGAGGGTTGTCATGGCGTGCTTCCCGCGAGTTGCAGCAGTGCGTCCTCGACCTCGCGAACTTTGCGCGCCGACGCTGCGGCGTAGGCCTGCCCGGCCATTCCGCTGTAGTCGAGCACCGAGACGATCCGGGCGCCCGCCTCGCCGAACGCTGCGATCTGCTCGGCGACCTGCCTCGGCGTGCCATGCGGGACGACGGACAGGATCGCGGCCGGGTCGACCTCCTCGAAGAGCCGGAGAAGTCTGTCACGGGTCAGGACGCGCGGGTCGATGTCCTGAATGCCACGCCAGTGCTCGCCCATCGGATGGCGGTGACCGGCGGACCGCAGCGCATCGGCGGTCAGTTGCAGCACCAGCGATTTCAGCAGAGGACGCTGCAGGATGGCGCTCAGTTCGTCGGGCTCGCCGATGAGGCAGACCACCATCTTCGCCGGCGTGATCGCCTGTGGGTCGCGTCCGGCCCGTTCGGCCGCCTCGCGGATGCGCGCCAGCTGGCCGGCATAGGCTTCGGGTCCGGCGCTGCCCGTCGGCCACCAGCCGTCGCCGAGTTCACCGGCGAGTCGCAGCATGCGGGGGCCGTTGGCCCCGATCCAGATCGGTGGCGGTCCGGAAGGGTGAAGGTCGGCGTCCAGCCGGGCGTGCTCCAGCGTGTAGAACTCACCGTCGAAGGTGATCGGCCCGTCGGTGTTCCACAGCTGCCGGATGAGCCGGACCGCCTCGGCGAACCGGCTGACCGTGGCTCGGTCGTCGAAGCCGTAGGGGGCCAGGTTCTCCCGCTCTCCGGAACCCAGTCCCAGGATGAATCGGCCACCCGAGAGATGGCTCAGGGTGAGTGCCGACTGGGCCAGCATCACCGGGTGGCGGCGGACGGTGTCGAGGACGCTCGTGGCGAACCGGGTGCGTGTGGTGCGAGCCGCGACGGCACCGGCGAGGGTGAGGGTGTCCAGGTAACGGTGCGGCGACGGCGACACCTCGGCGAGGTCGGTGAACTCCGGCGTCCAGATCGAGTCCGGCCAGAAGCTCACCAGGTGATCGGGCATCCAGATCGAGTGGTAGCGGCCGTCATCGAGGGCGTCCAGCCCGCTGAGGTCGAGCGGCAGAGTCGGCCGGAAGAACGCGGCCAGCTCGAGGGGCATGCAGGCAAGCTACCGGACGGCGGCGGCTCCGTCACCGGATTGCTGTGCATCTGCTCAGCGCCACCCGGGGCCGGTGACCTTCCCCGCGGCGAACCGGGTTTGTCGGTGGTCGAATGTATGTTCGAGTCATGTCGAGGGAGGCTCTGTCGGGCGCGGTGGCACGGTTGTGTGC
>NZ_JAIFZS010000060.1 GCF_019710635.1 Mycolicibacterium xanthum | reverse complement strand
GGCCGGTGACCTTCCCCGCGGCGAACCGGGTTTGTCGGTGGTCGAATGTATGTTCGAGTCATGTCGAGGGAGGCTCTGTCGGGCGCGGTGGCACGGTTGTGTGCGGCGTTCGAGGAGGTGGCGGCCTGCGAGGTCGACCTGCTGGACCGCGACGCGCTGGTGGATTGCCTCGATGAGGTCGAAACGCTGGGGTGTCGGCTGCCCGCGCTGCGCCACCGGTTGCTGGCCCGGCTGCAGGCCGAGACCACACCCCAGGAGATGGGCGCCAAATCCTGGAAGGATGTGCTGGCGATCCGCTGGCGGATCTCCACCGGCGAGGCGCACCGCCGACT
>NZ_JAIFZS010000006.1 GCF_019710635.1 Mycolicibacterium xanthum | reverse complement strand
GCGTGTCGCGATGGCGGTCGAGACGATGAAGGTCGGATCGCCGTAGAGCGACAGTTCGGGCAGCTTGGTACCCACCTCGGGGGTCGCCGGAGCCGCCCCGGCGGCGACATCGGATTCGGCAGCCGCCCCGGCGGCGACATCGGATTCGGCAGCCGCCCCGGCGGCCATATCGGATTCGGCGCTCATGCCCGCGGCTCCCATGCGTAGAGGGTCCAGGCCGGACCCGATTCCCCGTCGGGAAAGTCGATATACGTTGCGCGGACAGGCATCCCGATCTCCACGGCGGCGGGATCGACGTTGCGGAGTTCACCGAGCATCCGGACACCCTCATCGAGTTCTACCAGCGCGATGACGAACGGCAGGGTGCGCCCGGGCACCTTGGGTGCGTGGTGCACCACGAAGCTGAACACGGTGCCGTTACCGCCGGCGACGAGATATTCGATGGGCTCCTCCTTATCCGCCCACAGCGCCGGCACCGGCGGATGCTGCAACGTGCCGTCCGGCCGCTTCTGGATACGCAGTTCGTGTGCGTTGACGCCGTCCCAGAAGAACTTGGTGTCCTTCGACGATGCCGGTCGCATCATCGACTCGGCGCTCAGATCCTCGGGCACGGCCGACGGCGGTGCATCCTGGTCGGCGGGCCGGAACTTCATGATGCGCCACATCATCTCGGCGACGGGCTCGTCGTCACCGACCGTCCAGGTGATGCGCTGCGTGATGAAGAAGCCTTCGCCCAGCGCCGTGCGCTTCGGGCCGACCACGTCGGTCAACTCGGCCGCGACGCTGACCTCCTCGCCGGGGCGCAGATAGCGGTGATAGGTCTGCTCGCAGTTGGTGGCGACCACACCGACATATCCTGCGTCGTCGAACAATTCGAGGATCCTGCTGAGCGGATCGTCGTCGGCGCGCACACCGCCTAGCCCCATCATGGTCCACACCTGGATCATGGCGGGGGGTGCGACGATGCCCGGATGGCCCGCCGCCCTGGCCACGTCGTCGTCCACGTAGATCGGGTTGCGGTCGCCCATCGCGTCGAGCCAGTGGTCGACCATCGGCTGGTTCACCGGATGGCGGCCGGCCCGGGGTTTGCTCCTGCCATCGGCCTTGACCCGCTCGGCCGCGGCCTTGATGTCATCGGTGCTCATCGGTTCCCTCTGCTCTTCGGGCAAGCCCTCATCGGTGCCGTCTGCTCTTCGGGCAAGCCCTCATCGGTGCCGTCTGCTCTTCGGGCAAGCCCTCACCGCGGAACCCTCGGGACCTTGAGGCCGGCGGCGGCGATCATCTCGCGCATCACCTCGTTGACCCCACCACCGAACGTGATCACCAGGTTTCGCTTGGTCTGTGCGTCGAGCCAGCGCAGCAGCTCGGCGGTCTCCGGGTCGGCGGGATTGCCGTACCTGCCGACGATCTCCTCGGCCAGCCGGCCGGCGTACTGGATGCGCTCGGTACCGAACACCTTGGTGGCAGCGGCATCCGCGACGTCGATCGTCTCCCCGGCCGCTGCGACCTGCCAGTTGAGCAGCTCGTTGATCCGCCACATGGCCTTCAACTCGCCCAGCGAACGCTTGACGTCGTCGTGCTCGATCGGGATGTCCCCGTTGGCAAGCGGTTTGGATGCCCACTCGTGCACACGATCGTAGAGCGAACCGAAACGTCCTGCCGGACCGAGCATCACCCGCTCGTTGTTCAGCTGGGTGGTGATCAGCCGCCAGCCGCCGTTCTCCTCGCCGACGAGCATGTCGGCGGGCACCCTCACATCGGTGTAGTAGGTCGCGTTGGTGTGGTGGGCACCGTCGGACAGGATCATCGGCGTCCATGAGTAGCCGGGATCCTTCGTGTCCACGATGAGGATCGAGATGCCCTTGTGTTTGGCGGCATTCGGGTCGGTTCGGCAGGCCAGCCAGATGTAGTCGGCGTCATGACCACCGGTGGTGAACACCTTCTGCCCATTGACGATATATTCGTCGCCCTGCCGAACCGCGGTGGTGCGCAACGAGGCGAGGTCGGTGCCGGCCTCAGGCTCGGTGTAGCCGATCGCGAAGTGAACCTCCCCGGCCAGGATGGCGGGCAGGAACTTCTGCTTCTGCGCCTCGGTCCCATACTGCTGCAGCGTGGGACCGACGGTCTGCAGCGTGACGGCAGGCAGTGGGACGTCGGCGCGCTGTGCCTCGTTGACGAAGATCGACTGCTCGATCGGGCCGAACCCCAGCCCACCGAACTCCTTGGGCCAGCCCACACCGAGCTTGCCATCGGATCCCATCCGCTTGATGACGGCGCGGTAAGCGTCGTTGTGGCGATCCTTCTCCATCGCCTTGCTCTCCTCCGGGGAGATCAGATTCGAGAAGTACTCGCGCAGTTCGGCTTGCAGTTGCTTCTGCTCGGGTGTCAGTTCGATGTACATTTACGCTCCCACCAGATCGAGGCGGTGTGACCGACCGCCCAACAGTCGGGTGAGGTCCTTGATCGTCGAGTAGTACCGGTCCATCGGGTAGTCGATGTCCATGCCCATCCCGCCGTGCAGGTGGTGGCAGAGCTGCATCGCCGGCGGTGCCTGTGAGGTGATCCAGTACCCGAGGATATCGAGATCCGTTGTGGCGTCCCGGCCCTGCGACAGTTCCCACGTCACCGCGTTCGAAGCCAACGTGATGGTGCGCGAGGCGATGTAGACCTCCGCGAGCTGAGCGGCCACCGTCTGGAACGTGGACAGCGGCTTGCCGAACTGTTCACGGCTGCCGACATAATCAGCGGTCAGGCGCAACGCTCCGGCGACCAACCCCGCGGCGAAGGCCCCCACCGCGGCCAGCGCGAGCTGGTTCACCCGGGCCGGTTCGGCGCCGGCCAGCACGTCCTCGTCGGCAACGGCGACATCGGTGAACGACACCGTCGCCTCCTTGCCCCCGTTGGCAGCGGGGGTCGACGTCACCTGCACACCATCAGCGTCACGGGCCACCACCACGACGCCGGAATCGGCCGTCACGACAATCCAATCCGCTTGTTGCGCATAGCCGACCGCGATCTTGGTGCCGTTGAGCTTCCCGCCGGACAGCACGACGCCCGGCCGGTCGGGCAGCGGTGCGCCGGGTTCGTTCAACGCGAGCGTCAGCACGGACCCCTTCGCGACACCGGCCAGCCAGCGGTCCTGCTGGGCCTCGGTGGCCAGGTCGAGCAGCACCGCCGTGGCACCCAACGTCGCCGGCGCGGGGCTGACGGTGCCGTGCCTGCCGATCTCGGTCAGCGCGGTCGCGATCTCGGCCAGACCGACGCCGTCGCCGCCGATCCGCTCCGGGACAGCCAGCGCGGTCACGCCACCGGACACCAGGGCATCCCAGCTGTTGTCGCGCTCGAGCACCGAGGTCACCACGTCGGCGACGGCCTGCTGTCCTTCGTCTGGACTGAAATCCACCCGACTCCTCCTCGAGTCTTCTGCGGTCTAGCCGGCCGAGGTCTGATTCGCCGGCTCGCCGGCCGAGGTCTGATTCGCCGGCTCGCCGGCCGAGGCCCGATTCGCCGGCTCGCCGGCGGGGCAGCTACCCGTGTAGTCAACCTGCCAGTGCTTTATGCCGTTGAGCCAGCCCGACTTGAGCCGCTCGGGCTCACCGATCGGCTTCAGGTCGGGCATGGTGTCGGCCACCGCATTCAAGATCAGGTTGATGGTCATCTTGGCGAGGTTGGCGCCGATGCAATAGTGCGCCCCGGTGCCACCGAACCCGACGTGCGGGTTCGGGTCGCGCATGATGTTGAAGTCGTAGGGGTGATCGAACACCTCTTCGTCGAAATTCGCCGAGCGGTAGGACATCACGACGCGCTCGCCCTTCTTGATCTTCACCCCGCCGAGCTCGGTGTCCTCGAGCGCCGTGCGCTGGAACGCCGACACCGGGGTGGCCCAGCGGACGATCTCGTCGGCGGCGGTCTCCGGGCGCTCCTTCTTGTACAACTCCCACTGGTCGGGGTGCTGCGAGAACGCGATCATCCCGTGGGTGATGGAGTTGCGGGTGGTCTCGTTGCCCGCCACCGCCAGCATGACCACGAAGAAGCCGAACTCGTCGTCGGAGAGCTTCTCGCCCTCGATGTCGGCCTCGATCAGCTTCGTCACGATGTCATCGGTCGGGTTCTTCTTGCGCTGCTCGGCCATCTGCATCGCATAGGTGATGAGCTCGAACGACGACATGGCCGGATCGACGTCGGCGTACTCCGGATCCTCACCGGCGGTCATCTCGTTGGACCAGCGGAACAGCTTGTCGCGGTCCTCCTGCGGGACACCGATCAGGCCGGCGATGGCCTGCAGCGGGAGCTCGCACGACACCTGCTCGACGAAGTCGCCGGAGCCCTGCGCCGCGGCCGACTCGGCGATCTTGTGGGCACGGACCTTCAACTCGGCCTCGAGTCGCCCGACGGCCCGCGGCGTGAACCCGCGGGAGATGATCTTGCGCAGCCGGGTGTGCTGGGGTGCATCCATGTTCAGCAGGACGGCCTTCTGCAGATCGATCGCGTCGCGGGTCATCCCCTGCGGCCACGTCGGGATGGCGCCGTCCGGGGAGCTGCCGAAGATGTCGCTGTGCCTGGAGACTTCCTTGACGTCGGCGTGCCGGGTGACGAGCCAGTAGCCCTTGTCGCCGAACCCACAGGTCCCGCCGGGCACGTCGACCCAGTGGATAGGCTCGCTCTTGCGCAACTCGGCGAGCTCCTCGACCGGCAGACGCTCCAGGTTCAGGGTCGCGTCGAGGAAGTCGAACTCAGGGCTGACGGGGCAAGAATTGGCGCCGGGCATTGTGGTGCACTCCTCAATTGCAACGTGTTCTAGTGCCAGTAAAACATGGCTTCTACGCAGATGAAAGGCACGAGGGCATCCCCGCTTGTCAGAGTAATGAAACGTGTTCTAGCCTGACGGAATGGGTACCCCCGTCATCGTCGAAGCCACCCGTAGCCCCATCGGTAAGCGCAACGGCTGGCTGTCCGGACTGCACGCCACCGAGTTGCTGGGGGCGGTGCAAAAGGCTCTCGTCGAGAAGGCACGGGTCGACTCCGGCTTCGAAGCAGACATGGTCGAGCAGGTCATCGGTGGTTGCGTGACGCAGTTCGGCGAGCAGTCCAACAACATCACGCGGGTGGGCTGGCTGGTGGCCGGACTGCCCGAGCAGGTCGGCGCGACGACGATCGACTGCCAGTGCGGCAGCGGGCAGCAGGCCAACGGCCTGATCGCCGGCCTCATCGCGACCGGTGCCATCGACGTCGGCATCGCGTGCGGCATCGAGGCGATGAGCCGGGTCGGCCTCGGCGCCAACGCCGGTCCCGACCGCAGCACCATCCGGCCCGCCTCGTGGGATATCGATCTGCCCGACCAGTTCACCGCTGCCGAGCGGATCGCCAAACGGCGCGGCATCATCCGCGAGGACATCGACCGCTTCGGGTTCGAATCGCAGCGCAAGGCCCAGCGAGCCTGGGCAGAAGGCCGGTTCGACCGCGAGATCTCGCCCATCGAGGCCCCGGTGCTCGACGAGAACAAGCGGCCTACCGACGAACGCGCGCCGGTCACCCGCGACCAGGGGCTGCGCGACACCACCCTGGAAGGCCTGGCCTCGCTGAAGCCGGTGCTCGAGGGCGGCATCCACACCGCGGGGACGTCCTCGCAGATCTCCGACGGCGCCGCCGCGGTGCTGTGGATGGACGAGGACAAGGCGAAGGCCCTCGGACTGCGGCCGCGGGCCCGCATCGTCAGCCAGGCACTGGTCGGCGCCGAGCCGTACTACCACCTCGACGGCCCCGTGCAGTCCACCACGAAGGTGCTGGAGAAGGCCGGTATGAAGATCGGCGACATCGACATCACCGAGATCAACGAGGCGTTCGCCTCGGTGGTGCTGTCCTGGGCGCGGGTACACGAACCCGACATGGACACCGTCAACGTCAACGGCGGCGCCATCGCGCTGGGCCATCCCGTCGGCAGCACCGGCAGCAGGCTGATCACCACGGCGCTGCACGAACTGGAGCGCACCGACAAGACCACCGCGCTGATCACCATGTGCGCTGGTGGCGCGCTGTCCACCGGGACGATCATCGAGCGGATCTGAGGTGGGAATCTCCGATGCGGACCGCATCGCCGCGGCCCAGGCCTACATCAGCGCGCTGGCCAGCCACGACGCCGATGCCGTGCCGTTCGCGCCGGGATGCACCCGCGTGGAGGTCGGGCTCAAGACCGGCTTCTCCGGAAACCACCTGCGCCGCAGCCTGAATCGGGGCCCGCAGTACCGGGTCATCCGGGAGGTCTCGGCGCCGGAGTTCACTGTGGACGGCGATACCGTGCGCGCCCGGTTCGAACTGTCGACCAAACCGGCGCTGGCCGGCCGCCGGGTCGGTGCGCGCGTCGACGAAACGTTCCTGATCCCGGCCGACGATCCGGCGGGACGCGCCCAGATCCACCACATCAACGCTTCCATCCGACCGTTTCTCACCCGATAAGGTGCATCCGTGGCCAACCCTTCCCGTCCGCTGAACGACAAGCAGATCAAGAGCCTGAACTCCAGCGCGGTCGGGTTCGGAATCAAGTGGATGTCACGCGCGCAGACGTGGCTGTTCAAGAAGACGAACGGACGGTTCGGCGACAAGTTCCTGCACGGCTCCGAGGTCGGCATCCTCACCACCGTCGGCCGCAAGACCGGTGAGCCCCGCGACGTCCCGCTGCTGTTCCTGCAGGAGGGACGACGCATCGTGCTGGTGGCGTCCCAGGCCGGCCGCCACACCCATCCGATGTGGTACCTGAACATCAAGGCCGATCCCAAGGTGAGATTCCAGACCAAGCACGAGACACTCGATCTCGTCGCCCGCGAAGCCACCGACGCCGAGCGCGACGAGTACTGGCCGAAGCTCGACGCGATGTACCCGGACTACCCGAACTACCGGTCCTACACCGACCGCAAGATTCCGATCCTGATCTGCGACCCGGCCTGAGAAGCCGGCTGTCGCAGCCCGTTGTCCACGTTGCGGAGGTGGCAAGACTTCATTCGGCTCCGAGTGGCGTTGGAACACAACCTCGACTGCTGGACAAGAGGCTCTGGGGGACGCCGCGGCTGCAAGGTCGATTTGATCGCGACCAGACCGTTGCACGACAGCGAACGACGGACACCACACGTCGGCGCCGGCCGGGGACAAGAACGCGACGAGCCGCTCCGGGGACCGGGCCGATCTCAGGCCCCGTACACCGGCACCGCCGGCCGAGCCTTGGCCAGCAGATCACCGACGACGGGGCCGAGCTCGGCGGGATCCCATCTGGCACCCTTGTCGATCTGCGGGCCGTGCGCCCAGCCCTCGGCGACCCGGATCTTGCCGCCCTCGACCTCGAAGACCCTGCCGGTGACGTCGCGGGACTCCACGCTGCCCAGCCACACCACCAGCGGCGAGACGTTCTCCGGGGCCATCGCGTCGAAGTCGTCGTCCTGGGTCGACATCATCTCGGCGAAGACCGTTTCGGTCATCCGGGTGCGCGCCGACGGCGCGATGGCGTTGACGGCGACCCCGTAGCGTCCCATCTCGGCCGCGGCGACCAGCGTCAGCGCCGCGATGCCCGCCTTGGCGGCGCTGTAGTTCGCCTGTCCCACGCTGCCCTGTAGGCCGGCGCCGGAACTCGTGTTGATGATGCGGGCATCGACGCTGTGGCCGGCCTTCGACTGCGCCCGCCAGTAGGCGGCGGCATGTTTCATCGTCGCGAAGTGCCCCTTCAGATGCACGGCGATGACGGCGTCGAACTCGTCCTCGCTGGTGTTGGCGAACATCCGGTCGCGCACGATGCCCGCGTTGTTCACCAGCACGTCGAGCGCACCGAAACTATCTATGGCGGTGTGGATCAACCCCTCGGCCTGCGCCCAGTCCGCGACGTTGGCGCCGCTGGTGACGGCTTCCCCACCGGCCGCGACGATCTCGTCGACCACGCCCTGGGCCGCGCTGCCGCCACCGGCCGGTGAGCCGTCCAGGCCGACACCGATGTCGTTGACCACCACCCGCGCGCCCTCGGCGGCGAATGCCAGCGCGTGCGCCCGGCCGATCCCGCCGCCGGCTCCCGTCACGATGACCACGCGGCCGTCGAGCAGTCCCATTACGTTGTCTCCTTACCTACCGATGTCCGCCGTGGTGGTCGACAGATAGTGTGGCGGTTCGCCGCCGCCGTGCACCTCCAGCGACGCGCCGCTGATGTAGCCCGCCGCATCCGAGGCGAGAAAGGCTGCGGCCCAACCGATGTCCTCCGGTGTGGCCAGCCGCCCCAGTGGCACATTGCGGGAGATCGCCGCGATGGAGTCGGCGTCGCCGTAGAACAGTTCGGCCTGCTCGGTCTCGACCATGCCGACCACGACGGTGTTCACCCGCACCTTGGGCGCCCACTCGACCGCCAGCGTGGTGGTCATGTTCTCCATACCCGCCTTCGCGGCACCGTAGGCCACCGTGCCCGGAGTGGGTCGACGGCCACTGACACTGCTGATGTTGACGATCGAGCCGCCGCGGTCCTGCCCCTGCATGACGGCGTTGGCGTGCGTCGACACCGACAGCGCGCCGAGCAGGTTGAGCTCGACGATCTTTCGGCTGAACCTCGCCGACGCCTCGGCGGCCGGGACGTAGGGCGAGCCGCCGGCATTGTTCACCACGACGTCGATGCCGCCGTGGTCGGCGACGATCCCGTCGACGAGCGCCGTGACCGACTCGTCGTCGCGGATGTCGCAAGCCCGAAACTCGTATGGGCTGCCCTCCACCGGGCGCCGGGCGCAGGTCACCACGGTGGCGCCCTGGCCGGCGAAAACCCTGCTGATCCCCGCGCCGACGCCACGCACACCGCCGGTGACGAGCACGACCCGGCCGGCCAGGCCCAGCCGGAACGCCGGGGATGCGCTGTCGACGGCGTCAGTCACTGTGCTAGCGTACCAAGCAAGTGCTTGCTTAGGTAGCCGACCCGGGAGACCAGGAGTCATTGATGACCGTCAGCACAAAGAACGTGGAACCGGGCATCGTCTCGGTCACCGTCGACTACCCGCCCGTCAACGCGATTCCGTCCCGGGGCTGGTTCGAGCTCTCCGACACCATCACCGCCGCCGGACGTGACGCGGGCACCCACGTGGTGATCCTGCGGGCCGAGGGTCGCGGATTCAACGCCGGGGTGGACATCAAAGAGATGCAACGGACGAAAGCAGAGGGGGCGGGCTTCACCGCTCTTCTGGACGCCAACCGCGGGTGCTACGAGGCGTTTCGCGCCGTGTACGAGTGTGCGGTGCCCGTCGTGGCGGCGGTCAACGGGTTCTGCGTCGGCGGCGGCATCGGCCTGGTCGGCAACGCCGACGTGATCGTCGCCTCCGACGATGCGACGTTCGGCCTGCCCGAGGTGGAGCGTGGCGCACTGGGCGCGGCCACCCACCTGTCCCGGCTGGTGCCCCAGCACATGATGCGCCGACTGTTCTTCACCGCGGCGACCGTCGACGCCCAGACCCTGCACCATTTCGGCTCGGTGCACGAGGTGGTGCCGCGCGACGAACTCGACGAGGCCGCGCTGCGGGTGGCACGCGACATCGCCGCCAAGGACACCCGGGTGATCCGCGCGGCCAAGGAGGCACTGAACTTCATCGACGTGCAGAAGGTGAACTCCAGCTACCGGATGGAGCAGGGCTTCACCTTCGAGCTCAACCTCTCCGGCGTCTCCGACGAGCACCGCGATGCCTTCGCGGGCACCGACAAGGGAGCGAGATGATTCGGCGGGTAGGAGCGATGGGCCCACGCGCGCAGCGCAGGGGACGACTGGGGGAACGATGACAGACAAGAGAACTACTCTCGATGAGGCGGTGGCCGGCGTCGAGAGCGGGATGACCATCGGCATCGGCGGCTGGGGATCACGACGCAAGCCGATGGCGTTCGTGCGGGCGCTGCTACGCACCGATGTCACCGACCTCACCGTGGTCACCTACGGCGGACCCGATCTCGGGCTGCTGTGCTCGGCGGGCAAGGTCAAGCGCGTCTACTACGGGTTCGTGTCGCTGGACTCCCCGCCGTTCTACGACCCCTGGTTCGCCAAGGCACGCACCACCGGCGCGATCGAATCCCGCGAGATGGACGAGGGCATGCTGCGCTGCGGCCTGCAGGCGGCCGCTCAGCGCCTGCCGTTCCTGCCGATCCGGGCCGGGCTGGGCAGCGACGTGCGCGCGTTCTGGGGTGACGAGCTGAAGACCGTGCGCTCGCCCTATCCGACCGGCGACGGCTTCGAAGAGCTGATCGCGATGCCCGCGCTGAAACTGGACGCGGCGTTCGTGCACATGAATGTCGGCGACGTCGCCGGTAACGCGGCCTACACCGGGATCGACCCCTATTTCGACGATCTGTTCCTGATGGCCGCAGAGCGGCGCCTGCTGTCGGTGGAGAACGTGGTGCCCACCGAGGAGCTGGTGAAATCCGTTCCCCCACAGGCCCTGCTGATCAACCGGATGATGGTCGACACCGTGGTGGAAGCCCCCAACGGCGCGCACTTCACCACCGCCGAGCCGGACTACCGCCGCGACGAGAAGTTCCAGCGGCACTACGCCGAGGCGGCCGGCTCGGATGAGACGTGGGCGCGGTTCGTCGACACCTATCTGTCCGGCGGCGAGGCCGACTACCAGGCTGCGGTACGCGACTTTGCCCGGGAGGCGGCCGCACAGAGGGAGAGCGCCAAGTGATCTCGGTAACCCGTGCCGAAGTGTGCGCCGTCGCCTGCGCCGAGCTGTTCCGCGACGCCGGCGAGATCATGGTCAGCCCGATGACCACCATCGTCTCGGTCGGCGCCCGACTGGCCCGCCTCACCTTCTCCCCCGACATCCTGCTGACCGACGGCGAGGCCCGGCTGATCGCCGACACCCCGGCCATCGGGGCGGCCGCGGCCATCGAGGGGTGGATGCCGTTCGGCCGGGTGTTCGAGACCCTGGCGTGGGGTCGCCGCCACGTCGTGATGGGCGCCAACCAGATCGACCGCTACGGCAACCAGAACCTCTCGGCCTTCGGCCCGCTGCAGCATCCGACCCGGCAGATGTTCGGCGTGCGCGGGGCGCCGGGCAACACCATCAACCATGCGACCAGCTACTGGGTGGGCAATCACTCCACGCGGGTGTTCTGCGACTCCGTCGACATCGTGTCCGGGATCGGTTGGGACAAGGTCGATCCCGACAACCCGGCCTACCGGTTCGTCAACGTCTTCCGCGTGGTCACCAACCTCGGCGTGTTCGACTTCAACGGGCCCGAGCACCGGATGCGGTCGGTCTCACTGCATCCCGGTGTGACGGCAGACCAGGTCACCGAGAACACCTCCTTCGAGGTGCACGGGCTCGCCGAAGCCGACACCACCCGGCTGCCCACCGGTGACGAGCAGCGCCTGCTGCGCGAGGTCATCGACCCGAAGGGCCTGCGGGACCGAGAGGTGAAGTAGGAAACGGTATGACCTCCCGACTGAAAACCCCGCTGACCGAGCTCGTCGGCATCGAGCATCCGGTCGTGCAGACCGGGATGGGCTGGGTGGCGGGTGCGCGGTTGGTGTCGGCGACGTCGAACGCCGGCGGCCTGGGCATCCTGGCCTCGGCCACGATGACCCTGGACGAGCTCACGACCGCGGTGGCCAAGGTGAAGTCCGCCACCGACAAGCCGTTCGGTATCAACATCCGTGCCGACGCCGGTGACGCGAACGACCGCGTCGATGTCCTGATCCGCGAAGGAGTCAAGGTCGCCTCCTTCGCCCTCGCCCCCAAGCCGGACCTGATCGCCCGGCTCAAAGAGGCTGGCGTGGTGGTTATTCCGTCGGTCGGGCTGGCCAAGCACGCGAAGAAGGTCGCGGGCTGGGGCGCCGACGCGGTGATCGTGCAGGGCGGTGAGGGCGGTGGCCACACCGGCCCGATCGCCACCACGCTGCTGTTGCCGTCGGTGCTCGACGCGGTGGCCGACACCGGCATGCCGGTGATCGCGGCGGGCGGGTTCTTCGACGGCCGCGGTCTGGCCGCCGCGCTGTGCTACGGCGCCGCCGGTGTCGCGATGGGCACCCGGTTCCTGCTGACCTCGGACTCCACGGTCCCCGACGCGGTCAAACAGCGGTACCTGGCGGCGGCGCTGGACGGCACCGTGGTCTCCACCCGCGTCGACGGCATGCCGCACCGGGTGTTGCGGACCGGCCTGGTGGAGAAGCTGGAAAGCGGATCGCCCATCCGCGGTTTCGCCGCGGCGGTGCGCAACGCGCAGAAGTTCAAGAAGCTGACCGGCATGACGTGGCGGTCGATGATCAGCGACGGCCTCGAGATGCGCCGCGGCAAGGATCTGACGTGGTCGCAGGTCGTGATGGCGGCCAACACGCCGATGCTGCTCAAGGCCGGTCTGGTCGAGGGCAACACCGAGGCCGGCGTGCTGGCCTCCGGACAGGTCGCCGGCATCATCGACGACCTGCCGTCCTGTACCGAGCTGATCGAGGGCATGGTCGCCGAGGCCGTCGAACACCTGCAGTCGGCAACAAGTTACATCGTCTAGGCGATTCCACCCTGCCGGTCCGGCGATCTTCCTAGACTCCGACGGGTGAAGACCAACGCCGCGATTCTGTGGGAATTCGGATCCGACTGGACCATCGAGGAGATCGACCTGGCACCGCCACGCGACGGTGAGGTGCTGGTGTCGTGGGAGGCGACCGGCCTGTGCCACTCCGACGAACACGTGCGCACCGGCGACCTGCCCGCGCCGCTGCCGATTATCGGCGGGCACGAGGGCGCGGGAATCGTGCGGGAGGTCGGCCCCGGTGTCGTCGGCCTGGCTCCGGGTGACCACGTGGTCGCCTCGTTCCTGCCCGCCTGCGGCCGGTGCCGGTTCTGTTCGACCGGGCATCAGAACCTGTGCGATCTCGGCGCGATGATCATGACCGGAACCCAGCTCGACGGCAGTTACCGGCGCCGGCTGCGCGGTCAGGACATCGGGGTGATGGCCCTGGTCGGAACGTTCTCGCAGTACGGCACCGTGCCGGAGGCCTCGGTCGTCAAGATCGACGACGACCTACCGCTGTCGCGGGCCTGCCTGCTCGGCTGCGGTGTCACCACCGGTTGGGGCTCGGCGGTCAACACGGCCGACGTCCGGCCCGGCGATACCGTGGTGGTGATCGGGTGTGGCGGCATCGGCAGCGGCGCCATCCAGGGCGCACGGCTGGCCGGTGCCGAGCACATCGTCGTCGTCGACCTGGTGGACGCCAAGCGGGACAAGGCGATTCAGTTCGGCGCGACGCACTTCACCACCTCGCTGCCCGAGGCCACCGCACTGGTCGCCGAGCTGACCCGTGGGGTGATGGCCGACTCGGCCATCCTGACCATGGGCCTGCTCGAGGGCGCGATGCTCGAAGACGCGGCCAACATCATCCGCAAGGGCGGGGCCGTCGTGATGACCGCGATCGCGTCGATGAACGACACCACCCCGACACTGTCGATGATGATGTTCACGCTGTTCCAGAAGCGGCTGCTGGGCAGCCTGTACGGCGAGGCCAACCCGCGCGCCGACATTCCCCGGCTGATGAGCCTCTACCGGGAGGGCAAGCTGCTGCTCGACGAGACCGTCACACACGAGTACAAGCTGGCGGAGGTCAACGAGGGCTACGCCGACATGCGCGCGGGCCGCAACATCCGGGGCGTGATCCTGCACGACCACTGATCCGCCGAACTGGCATTCCGGCAGGCGCCTTCTCGGCCTTCTTCTGCTGGAATGCCATTTCGGCGGCGCGCGGGCACGGCTACAGGCGTTCGATGATGGTCACGTTGGCCGTGCCGCCACCCTCGCACATCGTCTGCAGGCCGTAGCGTCCGCCGATGCGCTCCAGTGTGTTCAGCATCGTCGCGAAAAGCTTTGCGCCGGTGGCACCGAGCGGATGCCCGAGCGCGATGGCACCCCCGTTGGGGTTGACCTTGTCCGGGTCGGCCCCGGTTTCCTTGAGCCACGCCTGCACGACCGGGGCGAATGCCTCGTTGATCTCCACGGTGTCGATGTCGTCGATCGACAGACCGGTCTTCTCCAGTGCGTATCGGGTGGCCGGAATCGGTCCGGTGAGCATGAACACCGGATCCGCACCACGTGCGCTGATGTGGTGGATGCGCGCACGTGGCCGCAGACCGTGATCCTTGACCGCCTGCTCGGAGGCGAGCAGCACCGCGCTGGCGCCGTCGGAGATCTGGCTGGCCATCGCCGCGGTCAGCCGGCCACCGTCGGTGAGCGTCTTGAGGCCGGCCATCTTCTCCAGCGAGGTCTCCCGCGGCCCCTCGTCGGTACGGAACCCGTCGATCTCGATGATCTCGTTCTCGAAGTACCCGGCCCGGATGGCGGCCTGGGCCCGCTGGTGGCTGGTCAGCGCGAACCGCTCCATGTCCTCACGTGAGATGTCCCACTTCTCGGCGATCAACTCCGCCCCGCGGAACTGGGAGATCTCCTGATCACCGTAGCGGTGTAGCCAGCTCTTCGATTCGTTTGTGGGTGAGGTGAATCCGAACTGCTCGGCGACGGTCATCGCAGAGCTGATCGGGATCTGGCTCATGTTCTGCATGCCACCGGCGACGATCAGATCGGCCGTGCCGGACATGATCGCTTGGGCGCCGAACGAGATGGCCTGCTGGCTCGACCCGCACTGCCGGTCGACGGTGACCCCGGGCACCTCCTCGGGGTAACCCGCGGCCAGCCAAGACAACCGCGCGATATTGCCGGCCTGCGGCCCGATCGTGTCCAAGCAACCGGCGATGACATCGTCCACCGCACCCGGGTCGATGTCGACGCGTTCCAACAACCCGCGCCAACCCACCGCTCCGAGGTCCACCGGGTGCACACCGGCCAGCGAACCGTTGCGCTTACCGACGGCGGTGCGCACCGCATCGATGACATACGCCTCAGTCATTGGTGTTCTCCTTCTGTCGTGATGCCACCGAGCACGATGGCGAGGTATTGGTTGCCGACCTGTTCGGCCGTGAGCGGTCCGCCGGGCTGATACCAGCGGACCGAAACCCAGGTGGTGTCGCGGATGAAGCGGTAGACGAGATCGACGTCGAGATCGGGCCGGAAGCTGCCCTCGGCGACGCCCTGTTTGAGGACCTCCACCCACATCCTGCGTTGCTCGCGGTTGCGCTCCTCGAGAAAGCCGAACTGCGGCAGTGGGTTCAGCCGCTTGGCCTCATCCTGGTAGATGACGACCTGCGCGTGCCGATGCTCGATGGCCTCGAACGAGACCATGAACAGTCCCTTCACCCGCTCCATGGGATCCGCCGTGCCGGCGACGATCTCCTCGTACCGCGTGAAAAGCCAGTCCAGGAAATCCCGCAGGACCTCCTCCACCATTTGTTCCTTGGACTTGAAATGGTGATACAGGCTGCCGGAGAGGATTCCCGCGGAGTCGGCGATGTCACGGACCGTGGTCGCCCGCAGCCCGCGCTCAGCGAACATCGTCGCGGCGAGCCGCAGCAGCTCGTCGCGTCTGGTGTTGGCCGGCGGACTCGGTACCGCCGCTGCACGCTGGGTGGTCATGGGTGCTGGCTCGACACCGAGATCACTTCTCCAGTCAGGTAACTGGAGTAGTCGCTGGCCAGAAACGCGATCGTGGCCGCGACCTCCCACGGCTCGGCCGCACGGCCGAACGCCTCACCCTCGGCCAGCCGGTCCAGCAGCTCCGAGCTGCTGGTCTTCTCCAGGAACTTGTGCCGGGCGATGCTGGGGGCAACCGCGTTGATCCGCACGCCGTAGTCGACCGCCTCGATCGCGCTACAGCGGGTCAGCGCCATCACCCCCGCCTTGGCCGCGGCGTAGTGCGCCTGCGAGTGCTGGGCACGCCAGCCCAGCACGCTGGCGTTGTTCACGATGACACCGCCGTGCGGCACGTCGCGGAAGTACCGCAGCGCCGCACGGGTCGCGCGCATCACCGAGGTCAACGTCACGTTCAGCACGCGGTCCCACTCGTCGTCGGTCATGTCGACGACCGGCGTCTGGCCGCCCAGGCCGGCGTTGTTGACCAGCACATCAAGGCGTCCTACGGCGGCCACCGTCTGGCTGATCAGCGCGTCGACCGCGGCGGTGGACGTCACGTCGCACACCACGCTCTCGACGCGGCCGAGGCCGAGTTCGGCCAGCTGGTCGCGGGTTTCACCCAACCGTCGTTCGTGGTAGTCGGAGACGACGACGTCGGCACCTTCCGCGAGGGCACGCCGGGCCACCGACGAGCCGATGCCGGTTCCGGCGGCCGCGGTGACCAGCACGACCTTGCCGGTCAACAGGCCGTGTCCGTCGATCTCCTTCGGCGCGATGGCCAGTGTCACAATCCTTTCACCTCCCTGGGCAGGCCGAGCACCCGCTCGGCGATGATGTTGCGCTGGATCTCGTTGGATCCGCCGTAGATGGTGTCGGCGCGGGAGAACAGGAACAGCCGCTGCCACTCGTCGAACTCGCCGTCCGGCAGGGTCAGGCCCGCCATGCCCTGCACCTCCATCGCGATCTCGCCGAGTTCACGATGCCAGTTGGCCCACAACAGCTTCGACACGGAATCTTGACCTCCGCCCATGTGGCCGCCGAGGCGGCCCCGGTGCTGCCCCAGGTCCATCGTGGCCAGCGCATAGGAGCGCATCGTCTTCAACCCGGCCCACGACCGGGTGAGTCGTTCCCTGATCACCGGGTCGTCGGCCGTGCCGGTGCGCTTGGCCAACTCGACCAGATTGGAATGCTCACGGGCGTAACGGATCTGCTGGCCCAGCGTGGAGACCCCGCGTTCGAACGTCAGCGTCCCCATCGCGACCCGCCAGCCGTCGCCAGGCTCGCCGACCACCAGATCGGCATCGGTGCGGGCGTCGTCGAAGAAGACCTCGTTGAACTCCGAGTCCCCGGTCAGCTGGATGATCGGCCGGATGTCGACGCCCGGCTGGTCCAGCGGGACCAGCAGGTAGGACAGTCCGGCGTGCCGCTTGGAACCCTTCTCGGTGCGCGCCAACACGAAGCACCATTGCGCCCAGTGCGCCAGCGACGTCCACACCTTCTGCCCGTTGACGATCCACTGGTCACCGTCGAGCACCGCGGTCGTCGAGACGTTGGCGAGATCGCTGCCCGCACCCGGTTCGGAGTAGCCCTGCGACCACAGCTCGGTGACATCGAGGATCCTGGGCAGGAAACGCTTCTGCTGCTCGGGGGTGCCGTAGGCGATGAGGGTGGGTCCGAGCAGCTCCTCACCGAAGTGGTTGACCTTGTCCGGGGCGTCGGCCTTGGCGTACTCCTCGTAGAACGCGACGCGGTGGGCGACCGACAGGCCCCGGCCGCCGTGCTCTTCGGGCCAGCCCAGGCAGGTCAACCCGGCCGCGGCCAGATGGCGGTTCCACGCCAGCCGCTCGTCGAACGCCTCGTGCTCGCGGCCGGGCCCACCCAGGCCCTTCAGCGCGGCGTATTCGCCGACCAGGTTGGCGGCGAGCCAGTCGCGGACCTCGGCCCTGAACTCCTGGACCTCTATCACCCCTGTAGGCTAACCTACCAAGCACTTGCTCGGGTACCCCGATCCCCAGAGGAGTTTCGATGACGACCTCCACGAGAACCACTCCGGCGGTTCTCGACCGGATCGCGGCTGAGCTTCCCGACCACGACGCAGTGGTGACACCGGCACAGACGCTGACGTTCGCCGTGCTGCGCATGCAGGTCCGGCAGGCCGCCGCGGCGATGATCGACTTCGGCCTCGAGCCCGGCGACCGCGTGGCGATCTGGTCGCCGAACACATGGCACTGGGTGGTGGCCTGCCTGGCCACCCATTGCGCGGGAGGGGTCCTGGTTCCGTTGAACACCCGCTACACGGCCGGCGAGGCCACCGACATCCTGTCCCGCACCGGCGCGCCACTGCTGTTCGCCTCGGGCGAGTTCCTCGGCACCGACAAGGCCGCCGGCGTGGATCCCGAGGCGCTGCCCACGCTGCGTCATGTGGTGCGGATCCCGGTCGACTCGGACGACGGAACGTGGGACGAGTTCATCGCCCGCGCCGCGAACGTCGAGTTGACCGAGGTCGACGCCCGCTCGGCAGCCGTCGGGCCCGACGACGTCTCCGACATCCTGTTCACCTCCGGCACGACCGGCCGCAGCAAAGGCGTATTGTGCGCACATCGCCAGTCGCTGGACGCATCAGCGGCGTGGGCCGCCTGCGGACAGGTCGGCAGCGACGACCGCTACCTCTGCATCAATCCGTTCTTCCACAACTTCGGCTACAAGGCCGGAATCCTGGCCTGCCTGCAGACCGGCGCCACGTTGATCCCGCAGCTCACGTTCGACCCCGAGCAGGCGATGGCCACGGTGCAAGAACAGCGGATCACCGTGCTGCCCGGGCCACCGACGATCTACCAGACCCTGCTCGACCACCCCGGGCGCCCCGACTACGACCTGAGCTCGTTGCGGTTCGCGGTGACCGGCGCGGCCACCATCCCGGTGGTGCTGATCGAGCGGATGCAGAGCGAGCTCGACATCGACGTCGTGCTGACCGCCTACGGGCTGACCGAGGCCAGCGGCTTCGGCACCATGTGCCGCGCCGACGACGACGCGGTCACGGTCGCGACCACGTCGGGACGCCCGATCGCCGACTTCGAGCTGCGGATCGCCTCGGCTGACGACACGGAGACCGGTGAGGTGCTCTTGCGCGGGCCCAACGTGATGCTCGGCTACCTCGACGACCCCGCCGCCACCGCCGCGGCGATCGACGCCGACGGCTGGCTGCACACCGGCGACGTCGGCGCGCTCGACGACGCGGGCAACCTCAAGATCACCGACCGGCTCAAGGACATGTACATCTGCGGAGGGTTCAACGTCTACCCGGCCGAGGTCGAGCAGGTGCTGGCCCGGCTGTCCGGCGTCGCCGAGGCCGCGGTGATCGGGGTACCCGACGATCGGCTCGGCGAGGTCGGCAAGGCGTTCGTCGTCGCACTGCCCGGCGCCCGGCTCGACGAACAGACGGTGATCGACTACACCCGCGAGCATCTCGCCAATTTCAAGACCCCGCGTTCGGTCCAGTTCATCGACGCACTGCCGCGCAACCCCGGCGGCAAGGTCGTCAAGCCGCAGCTGCGCGGCCTCGCCGACAGCACTGAAAGGGCCTGAGTTGGACCTCGACTTCGACGCCCACACCCGCGCCTTCCAGACCGAGGTGCGCGAGTTCCTCACGGCGAAAAGGGATTCGTTCCCGACGAAGTCCTACGACACCGCAGAGGGTTTCGAGCAGCATCGGCGCTGGGACAAAGTACTGTTCGACGCCGGCCTGTCGGTGGTCACCTGGCCGGAACGTTACGGCGGCCGGGACGCCACCCTGCTGCAGTGGGTGGTCTTCGAGGAGGAGTACTTCCGCGCCGGTGCCCCGGGCCGGGCCAGCGCCAATGGCACGTCGATGCTGGCCCCGACGCTGTTCGAACACGGCACTGAGGAACAGCTCGATCGCGTACTACCGAAAATGGCCAGCGGAGAGGAGATCTGGGCGCAGGCCTGGTCGGAACCCGAGTCGGGAAGCGACCTCGCCTCGCTGCGATCGACGGCCACCAGGACCGACGGCGGCTGGCTGCTCAACGGACAGAAGATCTGGAGTTCGCGCGCCGTGTTCGGCGAACGGGCGTTCGGGCTGTTCCGGTCGGATCCGCAAGCCCAACGGCACAAGGGCCTGACGTACGTGATGTTCGACCTGAAGGCCGACGGCGTGACGGTCCGCCCGATCGCCCAACTGGGCGGCAACACCGGATTCGGTGAGATCTTCCTCGACGACGTGTTCGTCCCCGACGAGGACGTCATCGGCGAGGTGCACGACGGCTGGCGTGCGGCGATGAGCACGTCGAGCAACGAACGCGGCATGTCGCTGCGCAGCCCGGCCCGGTTCCTGGCCCCCGCGGAACGACTTGTCGCACAATGGAAGGACAATCCCGATCCGGCGTTCACCGATCGGGTCGCCGACGCCTGGATCAAGGCACAGGCCTACCGGCTGCACACCTTCGGCACCGTCACCAGGGTGGCGGGCGGCGGCGAACTGGGTGCAGAGTCGTCGATCACCAAGGTGTTCTGGTCCGAACTCGACGTCGCGTTGCACCAGACGGCGCTGGACCTGCGCGGGGCCGACGGCGAGCTCGCCGATCCTGCCGCACGCGAGGAGGCGAACTACAACTGGACCGACGGGCTGTTGTTCGCGCTCGGCGGGCCGATCTACGCCGGAACCAACGAGATCCAGCGCAACATCATCGCCGAGCGGCTGCTGGGCCTGCCCCGAAAGTAGACCACGTGAACTTCGAGATCGACGAACAGCAGCGCGACTTCGCGGCCAGCATCGACGCGGCGCTGGGGGCGGCCGATCTGCCCGGCGCTGTCCGATCCTGGGCGGCCGGCGATACCGCGCCCGGGCGCAAGGTGTGGGCCCAGCTGGCCGACCTCGGCGTTACCGCCCTGCTGGTCCCCGAGAAGTTCGACGGTATCGAGGCGCACCCCGTCGACCTGGTGGTGGCGGCCGAACGGCTGGGCCGCTGGTGCGTCCCGGGGCCGGTCACCGAATCGATTGCGGTGGCGCCGATCCTGCTCGCCGACGACGAACGAGCCACGGCCCTCGCCTCCGGTGAACTGATCGTCACGGTAGCGGCACCACCGCTGGTCCCCCGCGCGGTGGACGCCGACACCGCAGGCCTGATCCTGTACGCCGAGGGCGGCTCGGTGCGGGACGCATCGCCCGCCGATCACCAGGAGTCGGTGGATCCCAGCCGAAAGCTGTTCTCCGTCAACCCCTCCAGTGAGTCGCGGACCGCCGACACCGGTCGCGCCTTCGAGTTCGGCGCGCTGGCCACCGCTGCGCAGCTGGTCGGCGCCGGGCAGGCCATGCTCGACGCCGCCGTGGAATACGCCAAGCAGCGCAGCCAGTTCGGCACCGTGATCGGCACCTACCAGGCGATCAAACACAAGCTGGCCGACGTGCTCATCGCCGTGGAGCTGGCGCGCCCGCTGGTGTATGGGGCGGCGCTGTCGCTAGCCTCAGAGTCGCCGGACACCGCCCGCGACGTCAGCGCCGCCAAGGTCGCCGCCGCCGACGCGGCGCTGCTCGCGGCCCGCTCTGCATTGCAGACCCACGGCGCCATCGGCTTCACCTCCGAGCACGACCTGTCGCTGCAACTGTTGCGGGTGCAGGCTCTTCGCCCCGCGTGGGGCGATCCGGCCTGGCACCGGCGCCGAGTACTGGAGGCCTTGTGAGCGAGGAACGGGAACTGTTGCGCGACACCGTCGCAACGCTCGTCGATAAGCACGCGTCACCCGAGGCCGTGCGCGCGGCGATGGACTCCGAGCATGGCTACGACAAGGCGCTGTGGACGATGCTGTGCGAGCAGGTCGGCGCCGCTGCGCTGGTGGTGCCCGAAGAACTGGGCGGTGCCGGCGGAGAGTTGGCCGACGCCGCGGTCGTCATCGAGGAACTGGGCAAGGCTCTGGTGCCCACGCCGCTGTTGGGGACCACGCTCGCCGAGCTCGCGCTGTTGTCCGTCGACGAACCCGACGCCGAGACCCTGGAGAGACTGGCCGAGGGCGCCTCGATCGGCACCGTGGTCTTCGACGCGGGATATGTCGTCAACGGCGATGTCGCAGACGTGGTCATCGCCACCGACGGTGACACCCTGACCCGCTGGACCTCCAACAGCGCGCACGCCGCGGTGGCGATGGACCCGACCCGGCGGCTGTCCCGGGTGACACCCGGCGGCACCGCGCGGATCGGTCCGGACCCCGGACTGGCCGGCCTCGCCGCGATCCTGCTGGCGTGCGAGCAGATCGGCGCCGCGTCGCGCTGCCTGTATCTGACCGTGCAGTACACCAAGGACCGGGTGCAGTTCGGCCGTCCGATCGGAAGCTTCCAGGCGCTCAAGCACCGGATGGCGGATCTCTATGTCGCGGTGCAGTCCGCGCGGGCGGTAGTCGACGAGGCGTTGGCCGAGCCGTCCCCGACCGGGGCCGCGCTGGCCCGACTGGCCGCCAGCGAGGCCTTCTCGAAGGTCGCCGCCGAGGCCGTGCAGATGCACGGTGGCATCGCGATCACCTGGGAAAGTGACATCCAGCTGTACTTCAAGCGGGCCCACGGCAGCGCCCAGCTGCTCGGCCGGCCGCGCGAACAGCTGCGCCGCCTGGAATCCGAGGTGTTCTAGCCTGAGACCGTGACTTCTGCGGACGCGAGGAGCAACAAGGGCCCAGCGCTTCGGTCCGGGATTCCGCCGTTCTATGTGATGGATGTGTGGTTGGCCGCCGCGCAGCGCCAGCGCACGCACGGCGATCTGGTGAATCTGTCGGCGGGCCAGCCCAGCGCCGGTGCCCCGACGGCGGTGCGCGACGCCGGGGTCAAGGCGCTGAGCGACAACCAGCTCGGGTACACGGTGGCACTGGGGATCCCGGAGCTTCGCGCCGCGATCGCCGGGTCTTACCTCGACCGGCATCAGCTCACCGTCGACGTCGACGACGTCGTCATCACGACGGGCTCCTCCGGCGGCTTCCTGCTGGCGTTCCTGGCCTGCTTCGACGTCGGTGACCGGGTCGCGATCGCCAGCCCCGGGTACCCCTGCTACCGCAACATTCTCTCGGCGCTGGGCTGCGAGGTGGTGGAGATCCCCTGCGGACCGGACACCCGGTTCCAGCCGACGGTGCAGATGCTGGCCGAGCTGGACCCGCCGGTGGCCGGGGTGATCGTGGCCAGCCCCGCGAACCCGACCGGCACGGTGATCCCACCCGAGGAGCTCGCCGCGATCGCCTCCTGGTGCGACTCCACGGGAACGCGACTGATCAGCGACGAGGTCTATCACGGGTTGGTGTACGAGGGCTCCCCCGAGACCAGCTGCGCGTGGCAGACGTCCAGGAATTCCGTTGTGGTCAACAGCTTTTCGAAGTATTTCGCGATGACCGGCTGGCGACTGGGCTGGCTGCTGGTACCGCAGGAGCTCAGGCGGGCGGTGGACCGCCTCACCGGGAACTTCACCATCTGCCCACCGGTGCTCCCGCAGGTTGCCGCCGTCGAGGCGTTCACACCGGGGTCCATCGCGGAGGCCGAGTCCCTGCTGGACGGCTATACGGCCAACCGGCGGATGCTGCTCGACGGCCTACGGGCGATCGGTATCGACCGGCTGGCGCCCACCGACGGCGCGTTCTACGTCTACGCCGACGTCTCGCATCTGACCACCGACTCGCTGGCGTTCTGCTCGAAGCTGCTGGCAGATACGGGGGTTGCGATCGCCCCGGGTGTCGACTTCGACACCGTGCGCGGTGGCGCATTCGTGCGACTGTCGTTCGCCGGCCCGTCCGGCGACATCGAGGAGGCACTGCGCCGCATCGGCGCCTGGCTGGCATAGCGCAGTATGCGCCACTGTTGGCGGCGGGGTTCACGAGCTCGCATCAGTGACATTGGCTTTGCGTTCGTCGTCGATACGGCGGGCTCGGTCTTGGGCGCGGGTAGTGGCGCGTTTGGGCATGGTCAGTCCGGCGGTGTGCTTCGCCGGTGCACTGGTGCTGCCGGTGACCTCGGCGGTGGGGGCGCACAGTTCGGGGAACAGCACCCGGCTGCCGGGATAGGTCGTGTGTTTGTTGCCGTCCGGGTCGGTCCAGATGATGGTGCCGTCGGATAGCTGTCGGTTGTGCCAGCCGGGCCAGAAAGTCTTCAGCAGGTGGTGTTCACGGCACAGGCAAGCGAGGCCGGAAGCCGTCGTCGGACCGTACGGGTACGGGTTGGTGTGGTCGATGTCGCAGACGGTGGCCGGCTTGGTGCAGCCGGGAAACCGGCAGGTCTGGTCGCGACAGCGCACGAATCGTGCAAGCGCTGTGGAGGGCCGGTACCGCGGCTCGGGCGGTGCCTGACCGGGGTGGCGCACCGGCGTGATGGCGGCGTGCACGGCGAGCTGGGCGATGATCGGGGCGGGCAGTACCGCACCGCCGAGGATCACCCCGGGGCGTGCGGGGCAGTGCTCGCCGGAGTCGGTGTTCAGCGCGGCCGTCAGCCCCGACAAGGTGTAGCTGTACCAGGGCTTCGGCAGGAGCGGGGGCTGCTCGCCGACCAGGGCCCGGCGCTGCTCAGCCAGGTCGCCCACGGGCGCTGCCGTGGCCTCGGCGCCATGGCTCAGGTTCTGCGTCGGCGTCGGGTCCGGGTTCCGCGTCGGCTCCGAGCCGGATTCGTTGCCCGGTCCATCGGGTTCAGGCGCGGAAGGCGTTGGGGCGGCGTCGGACTCAGTCGGCGACGGCACGGCGCCAGGCCCGGTCGAAGGCGGTGGCGAGGCAGCGGGGCCGGTCGGCGGTGGTACCGGTCCGGTGTCCGACGGGGTGTTCGCGGCGACGGTGTCGGGGTGGGCGAGGACGTGGATGACCACCCCGCCGGCGGCCGGTCTGGCCGCTGCATCGCAATCGTCCGTCTCGCAGAGGCAGGGCAGTCGGTCCCAGCCGAACCCCATCGCACCCAACGCGGCCGCGCGGCGCTGATCCAGAGTTCGGGGATCCCGCTCGCAGACTGTGCGGGCCAGCGCGTCGAGCCGTTGATCAACCGCTGCACCGTCAGTGGCCAGCAGCGCCGCATCCAGATGCGCGACACCGGAGCCGCCGTCGACGGTGATGTCGGCGTGGCAACCCCGGCTATTGGACTGGGTGCGGCGCACCGCGAAGGGATCGTGGCGCGCAACCAGTGCATCTATGGCCTGCTCGGCCTCGTGGCGCGACATCGCCGCCGGTGAAGCGAGCAAGGCGGCCAGGTCGGCGTCGACCGCCCGCAGCGCGGCCTGATCGGTGACCAGCAGGGTGCGCGCACAGATCAGGTGCACCAACCGGTAGCCGATGCGGCCGACGGCGAAGATCGCGGCCAGCTTCGGCAGCCGTTCCCGCAGGGTCAGTGCATCGGTCAGCAGCCCGGAGGCCACTCCGCTGGTCACCGCGTGGGCGGCGCCGATCTGGGCGCAGACCGCGCCCCAGTTGTCCAGCCGCCACTGTTCGCGCTCGGCCGAGCCGTCAGCGGCGTGGGCGGCGGCGAGCATGTCGGCCATCGCCGCCAGCCGTGCCGCACACGCGGCATTCTCCAGCCGGGAGCATGCCGCGACCCGGGCACCCGGGGTGCGGGCGGAGTCCGCCTCGGCGACCAGCAAATCGAACACATATTCGAATGTAGTCGGGCGCTCAGGCCTTCGCCGACGCTAGTCCCAGCATTGGCTCCGGCTGTGGAAAAAATCGGAACTGTGTACAACCCACTCGACGATGCCCGGAAATGTCAGTGGGCAACGGTAGGAGCACCTGCCGGATCAGGGCAGGTTGAGAAACGGCTCACGCCACGCGGGTCAGGCAAGCGTGCCCGTCTGGCGGGCACAGGGATCGACGAAGGTGCGCAGGTCGGGCAGGCGCGCAGGTCAGGCAGGCGCGCAGGTCAGGCAGGCGCGCCGGCAAACTCCGCACCGACAGTCAGCGGGGCGCCCGTCGCGGCCCGGATCTGATCGATCGACACGCCCGGGGCTGTCTCCACGAGGATCAGCTCACCGTCGGTCCCGACGTCGACGACCCCGAGATCGGTGACGATCCGGTGCACGACCCGCTCACCGGTCAGCGGGAGACTGCACTGCTCGACGATCTTCGGATTGCCCTGCTTGTCGGTGTGTTCCATCAGGACGATGACGTGTGCCGCCCCGTGTACCAGGTCCATCGCGCCACCCATGCCCTTGACCATCTTGCCGGGCACCATCCAGTTCGCCAGATCCCCGTAACGGGAGACCTCCATGCCGCCCAGGACTGCGACGTCGATGTGGCCACCGCGGATCATCCCGAACGAGATCGCCGAATCGAAGAACGCCGCACCCGGGAGCACCGTGACAGTCTCCTTGCCCGCGTTGATGAGGTTGGCGTCGACCTCGCTCTCGGTCGGATAGGGGCCGGTGCCGAGGATGCCGTTCTCGGAGTGCAACGTCACCCGGACGTCGGCCGACAAGTACGCAGGCACCAGAGTAGGCAGCCCGATGCCGAGGTTCACATACTGGCCGTCCTCGAGTTCGCGAGCGACCCGCCGCGCCATCTCGGTGCGGCTCCAGCCTGGCTTGGTTTGCGGCTCGGTCATGCTGATTCTCCTGCCTCGTCCCGGACCGTGCGCTTTTCGATTCGTGCCCGCTGCGGCCCGGTCTCGACGATCCGCTTGACGAAGACGCCGGGCAAATGGATGGCGTCCGGGTCGAGTTCACCTGGCTGCACCAGCTTTTCGACCTGGGCGATGGTGATGCGGCCGGCCATTGCCGCCAGCGGATTGAAATTCATCGCCGTCTTGTCGAACACCAGATTGCCATAGGTGTCGCCGACGCTCGCGTGCACCAGGGCGAAGTCGGTCCGGATTCCGGTCTCCAGGACGTACCGCTGACCGTCGAACTCGCGGGTCTCCTTCGGCGGTGATGCGACGGCGACCGATCCGTCCGCGGCGTAGCGCCACGGCAGGCCGCCGTCGGCCACCGGTGTTCCGACGCCAGCTGGTGTGAAGAACGCCGGGATTCCGGCTCCGCCCGCCCGCAGCCGCTCGGCGAGGGTGCCCTGCGGGGTCAGCTCGACCTCCAGTTCACCGGCCAGGTACTGCCGGGCGAACTCCTTGTTCTCGCCCACGTATGACGCCGTCACGCGGCGGATGCGCCCGAGGCCGAGCAGCACTCCGAGCCCCTCACCGTCGACGCCGCAGTTGTTGGAGTACACCTCCAGGTTGTCCACACCGGAAGCGGCGAGCGCTTCGATGAGCGCATCGGGAATGCCGCACAAGCCGAAACCGCCGACTGCGAGGGTGGATCCACTGCCCACGTCCGCGACCGCCGCGTGGACGTCCTCGACTACCTTACTGGACATCAGTATGACAACTTCCTGTCGATGCGTTCGCTCAACGAACGCGAGGTGTTCACGCCCATGACACCACTGATGGCGTGACACCACAAGGTTTGAGCTGCGGCACGGAAATCTGTTCGCCTGACGGGACGGCGAACCCATACTGCGTCCACTCAGTGGACGCTATGCTGTCATCGTGACCCAACCCGGAGCGCCGGTCATCTCCCGCGTCGCGGCCATCCTGCGAGCCGTCGGTGGCACCGGCGGTGCGGGCGCCACCACCACCGCGCTCGCCCGCAGCGCCCACATACCGCGGGCTACGGCCCACCGCATGCTCACTGCGCTGGCCGACCAGGGCCTCATCGACCGAGAACCCGACACCGGGCTGTGGTACCTCGGCCCGGAGATCTTCCTGCTCGGGTCGATCGCGACGACTCGTTACGACGCTGCCGCCGTTGCCGGCGACATCCTGCACGCACTGGCCCACGAGACCGGAGAGAGCGCCTTCCTGTCGGCGCGCCGCGGCCAGGAGTCGGTGTGCGTGTCTGCGGTTGAGGGCAGCTTTCCGCTTCGGTCGCACATCCTCTACCCGGGCCGGCGGTTCCCGCTGGGAGTGGCATCGGCAGGCTTGGCGATCCTCGCGCACATGCCCGACGCCGACTGCGAACGCCACCTATCCGACAGCGACCTCGAGAAAAGCTGGGGTAGCACACATTCACGTTCGGCGATCGAAAACCGGATCAGCCAGACCAGGATCGACGGCTACTCGGTCAACCCAGGTCTGATAGTCGAAGGCAGCTGGGGTATCGGCGCCGCGGTGTTCGATGCACTGAACCAGCCCCAGTGGGCGTTGAGCCTGACGGGCGTGGAATCACGATTTGCCGGCGAGCGCACGGATCAGCTCGGCCAGGCACTGCTACACGCGGCGCACATGCTCACCCAACGCCTCAAACACAGAACCGAGCCCGCACCGCACCAGACGTAGCTACAGCCAGGTGTCGTCGGTGGTGGCGGTCAGGAACGCCTCGAGGTCGTTTCGCCAGTCCGCCGGGGTGGTCTTGTCGGGCTCGATGCCGGTGTACTGGCCCTGGTAGAACAACAGCGGCCTGGGCTTCTTCCTCGGCACGTCCGACAGCGAGTGCACCGCGCCGAAGACGACGTAGTGGTCGCCCCCGTCGTGCACCGAGTGCACGGTGCAGTCGATGTGTGCGAGCGTGCCCGCGATCACCGGGGATCCGAGCTGCGACGGCGACCAGGCGATTCCGGCGAACTTGTCAGACTCCCTGGATCCGAATCGCGCCGAGACGTCCTTCTGGCTCTCGTGCAGGATGTTCACGCAGAATCGGCCGCTGGCCTCGATGACCGCAAACGAGCGCGACACCTTGGTCGGGCAGAACAACACCAGCGGTGGATCCAGCGACAGCGCGGCGAACGACTGGCAGGCGAACCCGACCGGGGCGCCCTCGTGCTCGGTGGTGATCACCGTGATGCCGGTACAGAACTGCCCCAGCACATTGCGGAATGTGCGCGGATCGATGGGGGGTTTGGACACTATCGATGAACGCTCGTCACTGGCCCTTGAAGCCCACGCTGAAGTCGTGGCCCCACAGCGAGACGGCGGTGCTCTCCCTGGCGACCCAGCCGTCGTCATCGACTTCCATTCCCTCGCAGCCGAACTCGACGTCGAAGCCGCCAGGCGTCTTCATGTAGAACGACAGCATCTTGTCGTTGACGTGCCTACCCAAGGTGGCCGACATCTTGACCTTGCGCCGCAGCGCGCGGTCCAGGCACAGGCCGACGTCGTCGGAGTTCTCCACCTCCACCATCAGATGTACGATCCCGCTGGGCGTCTCGCCGGGCATGAAGGCCAGGCTGTGGTGGCGCGGGTTGACACCCAGGAACCGCAGCCAGGCCGGGGCGCCGTCGACCGGCCGGCCCACCAGCTGCGGCGGCAGCCGCATCGAGTCGCGCAGGCTGAAGCCGAGCACATCGCGGTAGAAGTGCAGCGTCTCGGAATCGTCTCGGGTAGTCAGCACGACATGTCCGAGGCCCTGCTCCGCGGTCACGAACCGGTGCCCGTAGGGGCTGACAACCCTGCGGTGCTCCAGCGCGAGGCCGTGGAACACCTCCAGCGTGTTGCCGGACGGGTCGTCGAAGACGATCATCTCGTCCACCCGCCGCTCGGCGAGCTCGACCGCGCTCGCCTCCTTGTAGGGGGTGCCCTCGATGTCCAGGCGCCTTCGCATGTCCTGCAAACCAGCGGTATTCGCCGCCTCCCACCCGGACGCCAGCAGCCTGTCGCGCTCGCCGGGGACGATCACCAGGCGCGCGGGGAACTCGTCCATCCGCAGATACAGCGCGCCCTCGGTACTGCCCGACCCTTCCACCATGCCGAGCACCTTGAGACCGTATTCGCGCCAGGCCCCGACGTCGGTGGCCTCGATCCGCAGATACCCCAACGAACGGATGGTCATGCGGAACCTCCGAGGAAGTCGATGGTGAGCTTGTTGAATTCGTCGAACTTCTCCAGCTGCGCCCAGTGCCCGCACTGACCGAAGACGTGCAGCTGGACACGGGGAATCTGCGTGAGCGCCAACAGCGCACCGTCGAGCGGGTTGACCCGGTCCTCGCGGCCCCAGATCAGCAGCACCCGTTGGCGCAGCTTGTAGACGTCGCGCCACATCATGCCAAGCTCGAAGTCTGCCCCGGCGAACGACTTGCCCATCGCCCTGGTGGCCGCCAGCGAATCGGGGTCGCTGGCGATGGCGAATCGCTCGTCGATCAGTTCATCGGTGATCAGGCTCTGGTCGTAGACCATGATGCGCAGGAACTTCTCGATGTTCTCCCGGGTCGGCTCGGCGGCGAACCGGCCGAGCAGTTTGACCCCTTCGGTGGGATCCGGGGAGAACAGGTTCACGCTCAATCCGCCGGGCCCCATCAGCACCAGCCGGCCCGCCCGCTTCGGGTTGTCCAGGGCGAACCGCACCGCGGTGCCGCCGCCGAGCGAATTGCCCACCAGCGCAGCACGTTCGATACCGAGGTGGTCGAACAGGTTCAGCACCGCGGTGGCGCTGTAGCGGTTGTACTGCTCGTGCTCGGTGTGCTTGTCAGAATGCCCGTAGCCCGGCTGGTCCACGGCGAGCACGTGGAAATGCCGGGCGAACACACCGATGTTGCGGCCGAAGTTGGACCAGCTCGACGCACCCGGACCACCGCCGTGCAGCAGCACGACGGTCTCCGGGTTGCCGACGCCGGCCTCGTGATAGTGCAACCGCATGTCGTCTCGCACCTGCGCATACCGCGATGTCGATTCGAAGGTGATCTGCTGCTGGGCAGCCTCGGCGGCGAAGGAAGTCATCGGGTCCAGCCCATCACACCATCGTGTCCTGCGGCGGCAGCCCGAACGCGTCATTGCCGAAGATCAGGTACGCCCGCTCGGGCTCGTTGGCCGCGTGCACCCGGCCGGCGTGTGCGTCGCGCCAGAACCGTTGCACGGGCTGATCGAGTTGCAGAGCCGTCGCACCGGAAGCCTCGAACAGCAGATCGATCGAGGCGATCGCCCGTGCGGTGGCCCGGACCTGGTCGCGACGGGCGCTGGCGCGCAACGAGAACGGGATCTCCTCGCCGGCCTGCAACAGTTTGTACTCGTCGCCGACATTGCCGATCAGCTGGCGCCAGCCGGCGTCGATGTCGCTGGCCGCCTCGGCGATCCTGATCTTCGCGAACGGGTCGTCCTTCGACTTCTCGCCGGCGAATGCCGCGCGCACCCGCTTGCCCTGATGCTCGACGTGCGCGTCGTAGGCGCCATACGCCATCCCCATGATCGGAGCGCTGATCGTGGTGGGATGCATGGTGCCCCAAGGCATCTTGTAGACGGGAGCGGTGTTGTTCCGGTAACCGCCCGCGGTGCCGTCGTTCATCGCCCGGTACGACAGGAACCGGTGGCGCGGCACGAAGACGTCCTTGACCACCAAGGTGTTACTTCCGGTCGCTTTCAAGCCGACCACGTTCCAGACATCGTCGATGCGGTAGTCGGTGCGCGGGATCAGGAAGCTGCCGAAGTCAACCGGCTTACCGTCCTTGATCACCGGACCGCCGAGGAACGCCCACGTCGCGTGGTCACAGCCCGACGACCACTGCCAGGCGCCGCTGACCAGATAACCGCCGTCGACGACGGTGCCCGCGCCCATCGGTGCGTACGAGGACGACACCCGCACGGCCGGATCGCCACCCCAGACGTCGTCCTGAGCCTGCTGGTCGAACAGCGCCAGGTGCCAGTTGTGCACGCCGAGGATCGAAGCGACCCAGCCGGTGGAACCGCACGCGCTGGCGATGCGCCGCACGGCCTCGAAGAAGAGGGTCGGATCACATTGCAGCCCGCCCCACTGCTCGGGCTGGAGCAGCTTGAAAAACCCGACCTCGTCGAGTTCGGCCACGGTCTCGTCGGGCAGTCGCCGCAACTCCTCGGCGGCGGCGGAGCGCTTGGCGATCCGCGGCAGCAGATCGTCGATACCGGCGAGAACCGACTGCGCGTCGCGCTGTTCAATGGACGTCACTGGTTTGCCTCCAAAGGCGTGCGAACTGACCTACAAGAGATTAGAACACGTTACGATTTGTGTCGAGCAGCGGCGTCCTGTGGCGGCTGGACCTGCAGACATCCATTTCTGTAACCTGTTCTAGTTATGTACCGAAGTCGGCCGGCGGCCGCCGCGAGGAAGGGCTCATCTGTGACCCACGTAGCGACGGACGAGCCGCTGGGTGCTCACGTGCTCGAGCTCGAGATCGCCGACGTCATCGACGAGACGCCGGACGCGCGTTCGTTGGTGTTCACGTCCCCCGCCGACGCGCCGGTCCCGGCGGAGAAGCTGCGCTATGCCCCGGGCCAGTTCCTGACGCTGCGGGTGCCCAGCGAACGCACCGGCTCCGTCGCCCGGTGCTACTCGCTGTGCAGCTCGCCGTTCACCGGCGATCCGCTGACCGTGACGGTCAAGCGCACCGCCGGCGGTTACGCGTCGAATTGGCTGTGCGACAACGCGCACGCCGGTATGCGCATCCACGTGCTGGCGCCGTCCGGCACGTTCGTGCCCAAGTCCCTCGACGGCGACTTCCTGCTGCTGGCCGCGGGCAGCGGGATCACCCCGATGATGGCCATCCTGAAGTCGGCGCTGTCGCAGGGCGGCGGCAAGGTGACGCTGATCTACGCCAACCGCGACGAGAAGTCGGTGATCTTCGCCGATACGCTGCGCGCCCTGGCGGCCAAGTACCCCGACCGGCTGAGCGTGATCCACTGGCTGGAGTCGGTGCAGGGACTGCCCGGCACCTCCGGGCTTGCCGAGCTGGTGGCCCCCTTCTGCGCTCGTGAGGCGTTCATCTGCGGGCCGGGCCCGTTCATGGCGGCCGCCGAGGACGCGCTGGAGGGTTCGGGACTGCCCGCCGGACGCATCCACATCGAGGTGTTCAAGTCGCTGGATTCCGACCCGTTCGCGAAGGTGACCATCGTCCCGGCGGACACCGACGATGGCGACGACACGGCCGGTGGCCCGGCCACCGCGGTGGTCACCCTGGACGGACAAACCCATGAGTTGTCCTGGCCGCGCAGCGCCAAGCTGCTCGACGTGTTGCTGGACAAGGGGCTCGACGCGCCGTTCTCGTGCCGCGAAGGCCACTGCGGTGCGTGTGCGGTCGTCAAGAAGTCCGGTGAGGTGCAGATGGAGGCCAACGACGTTCTCGATGCCGCAGACCTCAAGGAAGGGCTCATCCTGGCCTGCCAGGCCCATCCGTGTTCGGATTCGGTCGAAGTCACCTACGACGAGTAGCCGGGGGGCCAGGCCGACCGCCCGCGCGCAGACGACCTTCGGCTAACGGGGCAGCCCGAGCAACCGCTCGCCGGCCATCGTCAGCAGGATCTGCTCGGTGCCGCCGGCGATGGTCAGGCAGCGGGTGTTCAGGAACGCGTGCACCTGCTGGTTGACCACCGCGCCGGCCCCTTCTGAGACGTCCATCCGGAACTCCGCAAGGCCCTGCCGGTGGCGCACGCCGATCAGCTTTCGCGCGCTGGCCTCCGGGCCGGGGTCCCGGCCGCCGACCGCGAGTTGCGCGATGCGCTGGTCGAGCAACGATCCCACCTGCGCGGTGACGATCAGGCTACCCAGCTGATCCTGTTGTGCGGCATCGAGATCCAGCTCGGCGACCACCTGGAGCAGTTCCTCCATCGGGTTGCCCAGCGCGGTGCCCTGCGCCATAGCGACCCGTTCGTTGGACAGCGTCGTGCGGGCGAGTCGCCATCCGTCGTTGACGTTTCCGACCACCATCTCGTCGGGGACGAACACGTCGTCGAAGAACACCTCGTTGAACAGTTCGTCACCGGTGATCTCGCGTAGCGGGCGGATCACGATACCGGGTGACTTCATGTCGATCAGGAAGTACGTGATGCCCTTGTGTTTCGGGGCGTCGGCGTCCGTGCGGGCCAGGCACACCCCCCAGTGCGCCTGCTGCGCAGCGGAGGTCCACACCTTCTGCCCGGTGAGCTTCCAGCCCCCCTCGGTGCGAACCGCCTTGGTGCGCAACGCCGCCAGGTCCGAGCCCGCGCCCGGCTCGCTGAACAGCTGGCACCAGGTCAACTCGCCGCGCAGCGTGGCGGGCACGAACTGCTCGACCTGCGACGGGCTGCCGTGCTCGAGAAGGGTCGGCACCGCCCACCAGCCGATCACCAGGTCGGGCCGTACCACCCCGGCGGCTGCCAGCTCCTGGTCGATGAGCAACTGCTCGGCGGGCCCGGCGGCCCGGCCGTAGGGCCGCGGCCAGTGCGGCGCCAGCAGGCCGGCGTCGGCGAGTGCGGGCTGGCGGCCCTGGTCGGGCACCGCCGCGACATCGGCGACCGAGGCGGCGATCTCGGGCCGCAGGTGGGCCACCGATGCGAGGTCGATGTGCAGCTCGCGGCGGACGCCCTGCCGGGTCAGTGCGGCCACCCGGCGCAGCCAGCGTGACCGGCCGCCGAGGAACTGGGCGATGCCGTAGGCCCGTCGCAGGTAGAGGTGCGCATCATGTTCCCAGGTGATGCCGATGCCGCCCAGCACCTGGATGCAGTCCTTGGCGTTGGCCTTGGCCGCCTCGATGCCGACCGACGCGGCCAGCGCCGCGGCCAGCGACAGCTGCCCGCCATCGCCGATGCCGGTGTCGATATCGGAGGCGGCCTGCGCGGCGTCGGCCGCCGCCACCGAGGCCTGCTCGGAACGCAGCAGCATCTCCGCGCACATGTGCTTGATCGCCTGGAAACTGCCGATCGGCTTGCCGAACTGCTCGCGCACCTTCGCGTACTCGGTCGCGGTGTTCAGCAGCCGGCGTGCCAGCCCGGCGGCCTCGGCGGCCAGCACGGTCGCCGTGAGGTCGACGACGCGCTGACCGGAGACCGGCAGTACCTCGGCGGCCGCACCGTCGAGCGTCACCCGGGCCAACGGGCGGGAGAAGTCGGTGGCGGCCAGCGGCTCGACCCTCACCCCGCCTGCGGCGGCATCGACGAGCACCCAGCCGTCCCCGGCGGGCAGCACCAGCACCCCGTCGGCCGTCGCACCCAGCACGTAGGGGGCGGTGCCGGACACGCGACCATCGTCGCTGACGACGTCGCCGGTCAGCGCGATCCCCGCGGTGCGCGCACCGACCGCCAGCTGCTCGAGCAGATCGGCGTGTGATTCACCCAACAGCAACGTGGCCAGGGCCGTGGTGGCCACGGGTCCGGGCACCAGGGCCGCCGCGGCCTCGTCGAGCATCGCGCACAGATCGGCGATCGTGCCGTCGGCTCCGCCGTGCTCCTCGGGCAGCGCCACACCGAAGATCCCTAGTTGAGCCAGGCCGGCGTAGGGCACCCGCCACGCCGCCGCGTCGCCGTGCTCGACGTCGCGCGCGGCGTCCACCACCGACGCCCCGGCGGCCCAGGTCCGGACCAGTTCACGTGCCGCGGACTGCTCGTCGGCGCTCGGGGCGGAGGAAATCGAAGAACCAGCCGACACCGTGACTCCTAGCGATTGGGCGAGAAGGCCGTGCTTCCCACTAGAACGTGTTCTAATAGTGCCAGCGTTCGACCGTCAAGTCGACCGGCATAACAGCAGGACACCTCCGCGTCCACCCGGCACCGAGGTGAGAAATCGGGGACCGGCATGCGTATCGTTTTCCACCGAACCGCATCACGAAGGAGCCGCGCGCCGCATGTCTGGGACGTCTGAGTTGTCAGCAGAGCTGCCGAAGACACCGGCGCGCGGCGCGGGCGCCGAGTCCCGGCCCCGGCAGGTGGTGAACGTCGCCGCCCTCGCCGAGTCCGAACTGGGTTCGGAGGCTCAGCGGGAGCGGCGCAAACGCATCCTGGACGCCACGCTGGCGATCGCCTCCAAGGGCGGCTACGAGGCCGTCCAGATGCGGGCGGTGGCCGAACGCGCCGACGTCGCGGTGGGCACGCTGTACCGGTACTTCCCGTCGAAGGTGCATCTGCTGGTCTCGGCGCTGGGCCGGGAGTTCGAGCGCATCGACGCCAAGACCGACCGCGCGGCGCTGGCCGCGGGCGCGACGCCGTATCAGCGGCTCAACATCATGGTCGGCAAGCTGAACCGGGCGATGCAGCGCAACCCGCTGCTGACCGAGGCGATGACCAGGGCGTTCGTCTTCGCCGACGCTTCGGCCGCCGGCGAGGTCGACCATGTCGGCAAGCTGATGGACTCGATGTTCGCCAGGGCGATGAGCGACGGCGAGCCCACCGAGGACCAGTACCACATCGCGCGGGTGATCTCCGATGTGTGGCTGTCCAACCTGCTGGCCTGGCTGACCCGGCGGGCATCGGCGACCGATGTCAGCAAGCGACTGGATCTGGCGGTGCGGCTGCTGATCGGGGACGGCGAGCAGCCTAAGATCTGACGGGTGAGCGATCTGCCTACCGAGCTCTCCACCGCCCTCGACGCCGCCGCGGTGGTGCCGCGCCTGCTGGTCACCTCCGACTTCGACGGCACCCTGTCGCCGATCGTGAACAACCCGTCCGATGCGCGCCCGCTGCCGGGCGCGGGCCGCGCGTTGGTCGAGCTCGCCGAGGTCGCGGCGACGTCGGTGGCGTTGATCTCCGGGCGGGCCCTGCGCGACCTGCGGACACTGACGTCGATGCCGTCGACCGTGCAGCTGGTCGGCAGCCACGGTGCTGAGTTCGACTCGGGGTTCGCGCACGACATCGACGTGGCGCTGTTGCAGAACATCATCGACACCCTGTCCGAGATCGCCGCGGCGCGACCGGGGGTGACGGTCGAGACCAAGCCGGCCAGCGTCGCACTGCACGTCCGCAACGCCTCGGCCGCCGATGGCGAGGCGGCACTGACCGCCGCCTGGGCGGCCGCCGCGGGCTGGGACGCCCACGTCACCACCGGCAAGGCGGTCCTCGAGTTCGCGGTCATCTCCGTCGACAAGGGTGAGGCGATCGACATCCTGCGCGACCGCGACGAAGCGTCGGCGGTGGTGTACTTCGGCGACGACGTCACCGACGAAAAGGCGTTCCGCCGGCTGCGCGGCGCCGACGTCGGGGTCAAGGTCGGGCCCGGCGACACCGCGGCGACCTACCGGGTGGACACCCCCGACGACGTGGTGACGGCACTGCAGTACCTGCTCGGGCGTCGGCGGGGCACGTCCGGCTAGGCCGGTCGACCCGGCGTCCGGCTAGGCCGGTGGGCCGGACGTCCGGCCACGCACCACCTCGACGTCGAGCACGTCGACGACGGGAAGCCCCGAGCGGGGCGGACTGTGCAACAGTTCGCCGGCGCGCCTGCCCTTCTCGGCGCTGGGCTGCACGACGGTGGTGAGCCCGCGCTGCAGCGCCTCGGGTATCCCGTCGAAACCGGTGATCGTCAGTTGCCCGGGGACGTACACGCCGCGCGACCGCAGGTGGTCCATCGCGGAGAGCGCGAGCACGTCGGCGGTGCACATCAACGCGGTGATGCGCGGGTTGGCCGCCAGGGCGACGTCGGCACCGGCCCCACCGGAGGTGGGCAGGTGCTCGTAGCTCTCGACGACGATCAACGACCCGGGATCGAGGCCGGCCGCCGACATCGCCTCGGACACGCCCAGGATGCGTTCGCTCTGGACATGGAAATCGGGCGTCAGCACGCGCTGCGGTTCGGCCAACGCCGGCGCGGGTCCGGCCTGCGGCCAGTCCCGGCCCAGCCGCATCGTCAGCAGCCCGATCTCCCGGTGGCCGAGCTCGAGCACATGCTCGGTCACGGCCCGCATGGCGGCCCGGTCGTCGATGCACACACAGGACGCGCCCGGAATGTTGCGGGGCTGGTCGACCACCACCACCGGCAGATGACGCTGCAGCACCGCGGGCAGATACGGGTCGTCGTCGGAAGCCGAATACACCACGAACCCGTCGACACCGGCGGCCAGTACCGCGGCCGACCCGTCGCTGACGGTGCGGTTCGGGCCGACCGCCACCAGCAGCAGTCCCTGCCCCACGGCCTCGCACGATTCGGCAAGGCCCGCAACGAAATCCAATGCGGCGGGATCCCGGAACGAATAGTTCAGCGGCTCGGTGATCACCAGGCCGACCGCACCGGCCTTGCGGGTGCGCAGCGAGCGGGCCACCGGGTCGGGTCCGGGATAGCCGAGCCGCTTGGCGGTGGACAGCACCCGTTCGCGCAACTCGGCGGACAGTTGGTCGGGCCGGTTGTAGGCGTTGGAGACGGTGGTCCGGGACACCTTCAGCTCGGCGGCCAGTGAGGCCAGGGTCGCCCGCCGCCTCGGCGCCGGACTCCTGGACATGCTCGTTGAGGTTAGTGGATGGGCCAGCCGACCGACGGGTGCGCAACGCGGGTGCGGCCGCCGGGTGATCGCTGCGCCGGACATGCGCTACAGTTATTGGAAACGATTTTCATTAGTGTCGGTAGTACTCGGGAGATGTCCATGCGTGTTCTGATCGCCGCGGGCGCGGCGACCCTGCTGACGCTCACGCTGTCCGGCTGCTCGCAGGACCGGCAGGACGCCGACGACGACCGCGGCACGACCGATGTCGTCGCCTCCACCGACGTCTGGGGCAGTGTGGCCAGCGCCGTCGCCGGCGACCACGCGAACGTGTCGTCGATCATCACCGGCACCGTCGCCGATCCCCACTCGTTCGAGGCCAGCCCCGCCGAGGCCGCACAGATCTCCGACGCGTCGTTGGTGGTCTTCAACGGCGGCGGCTACGACCACTGGATCGAGAACGTGCTGGCCAACGCGCCCGACGTCCCGACCGTCGACGCCTTCTCACTGCTGGCCACACCCCAGCAGCCGGCCAACGAACACGTCTTCTACGACCTCGCCACCGTCAAGGCGGTCGCCGGGAGCATCGCCGAGAAACTCGGCACATCCGATCCTGCGCACGCCGGTGACTACACCGCCAACGCCGAGCGCTTCGGCGAGGAGCTCGACACCATCGCCACCGCGCAGCGCGCGGTCGGGCAGTCCCACCCCGGCGCCTCGGTGGTGTCGACCGAACCGGTTGCCCACTACGCGCTCGTCAATGCGGGCATCGCGGACAAGACACCGCCGTCGTTCGCCAATGCGGTGGAAGAGGGCGACGATCCCTCGCCCGCCGACGTCGCCGCGATGCTGGACCTCATCGATGCCCGCGAGGTGTCCGCCGTGGTGGTCAACACCCAGACCGAAAGCCCGGTGACCCAGCGCATCGCGGATGCCGCGCAGCAAGCGTCGCTGCCGGTCATCTCGGTGACCGAGACCCTGCCCGACGGCATGGACTTCGTCGAGTGGCAGCGGTCGACGGTCGGCGAGTTCCAGGCCCAATTGGATCGCGCCCCGTCACCGAGCCGATAATCAATCGCTGTGCCCAGCCGCCCCCCGGTCGTCTCCCTGTCCCATGCGCGCCTCGCGTTCGGCGAGCGCGTGCTGTGGGACGACCTCCACCTGCAGGTGGCCGCCGGCGAGTTCATCGCCGTGCTGGGGCCCAACGGCACCGGCAAGACCTCGCTGCTGAAGGTGCTGCTCGGCGAGATGCCGCTCACCGCCGGCACGGTCGAGGTGGCCGGCCGGCCGGTCGGCACCGGCAGTGAACAGATCGGCTACGTGCCCCAGCACCGATCGATGGATCGCGGATTGTCGCTGCGCGGCTCGGATCTGGTGGCCCTGGGCTACGACGGGCACCGCTGGGGCATGACCGGCTGGGGCCGACAGGCCCGCAGCGCCAAACGAGACGCGGTGCGCCGGGCACTGGCCCAGGTCAACGGCACCCAGCTGGCTCACGTACCGGTCGGGGTGATGTCGGGCGGCGAGCTGCAGCGGGTGCGGGTCGCGCAGGCGCTGGCCACCGATCCGCTGTTGCTGCTGTGCGACGAACCGCTGTTGAACCTCGATCCGGCCAACGCCCGGCTGGTGTGCGCGCTGATCGATCGGCGCCGGCGCGAGGCGGACACCGCCGTGCTGTTCGTCACCCACGAGGTGGACCCGGTTCTGCCGTACGTGGACCGGGTGCTCTATCTGGTCGACGGCCGGTTCCGGATCGGCACCGTCGAGGAGGTGATGACCTCGCAGACCCTCTCCGAGCTCTACCGCTCGGAGATCGAGGTGCTGCGCATAGGCGGTCGCTACATCGTCGTCGGTGAGCAGAGCCAGTACCACCACGACCACGACAGCGCGGACTACGAGCACGCCGACCATCCGGGCGGGCACGGCCATGACTGAGAAGCTGGAGCAGCTGCTGTCGAACTTCTTCGCCTTCGACGTCACCGCCGACCTGCTCGGGCGTGACTTCGTGCAGCAGGCACTGCTCGCCTCGGCGCTGCTCGCGCTGATCTCGGGGGTGATCGGGCCGCTGATCGTGATGCGCCAGATGTCCTTCGCGGTGCACGGATCCAGCGAGTTGTCGCTCACCGGCGCGGCCTTCGCGCTGCTGGCGGGCTTCAACATCGGCATCGGCGCGCTGCTGGGGTCCGCCCTGGCCGCGGTGCTGTTCGGCATCCTGGGCCAGCGCACCCGTGACCGGGATTCGGCGATCGGCGTCGTGCTGGCCTTCGGCCTGGGGCTGGCGGTGTTGTTCATCCACCTCTACCCCGGCCGCACCGGTACCAGCTTCGCGCTGCTGACCGGCCAGATCGTCGGCGTCGGCTACTCGGGGCTCGCGCTGCTCGCGGTGGTGGCGGTGCTGGTGATGGCGGTACTGGCGGTGACCTACCGCCCGCTGCTGTTCGCCACCGTCGACCCCGAGGTGGCGGCCGGCCGCGGGGTGCCCGTGCGGGGCCTCGGCATCGTGTTCGCGGCGCTGGTCGGGGTGACCGCGGCACAGGGTGTGCAGATCGTCGGCGCGCTGCTGGTGATGTCGCTGCTGATCACGCCGGCGGCCGCGGCGGCCCGGGTGTTCAGCTCACCGATCAAGGCGATGGGCGCGTCGGTGGTCTTCGCCGAGATCGCCGCGGTCGGCGGCATCGTGCTTTCGCTGGCCCCCGGGGTGCCGGTGTCGGTGTTCGTCACGACGATCTCGTTCGCGATCTTCCTGGTGTGCTGGCTGGTCGGCAGCCGCCGTCACGCGGGATAGCCGTCCTGCCCGCCGGTGGCCACCGCGCGGTCGGGGTCGGCGCACCACTGCGACCATGATCCGGGAAACAACGCGGCATCCACTCCGACGCTGGCCAGGGCGGCCACCACCACGGCCGCGGTGACCCCGGATCCGCAGTACACCCCGGTCCGGGTGGCCGGGCCGGCAAGAGCCGCCAGCTGCGCACCGGCCAGGAACCGGCCGTCGTCGGCGAGCAGCGTGGTGCTGGGCAGGTTGACCGCACCCGGGATGTGTCCGGCCACCGGGTCGACCGGCTCCACCCGCCCGGCGAAACGTTCGGGGGCCCGCGCGTCGAGCAGTCGCACGGTGTGCACCTGCTCGGCGGTCAATGTGGGCAACGCGCCGGCATAGAGATCGTCATGCGCGACCGTGACGTCACCGGCCCCGGGTTGCGCCACCCCCGTCTCCAGGGCACCGCCGGCGGCCCGCCACGCGCCCAGACCCCCGTCGAGGATGCGGACGCCGGGGATTCCCGCCGCCGTGAGCACCCACCAGGCGCGGGCCGAGCCGGCGCGGTTCCAGTCGTCGTAGACCACCACCTGCCCGCCCTCGCGAAGGCCCCACCGCCGCGCACAGTCCTGTACCCGAGTGCCCGACGGCAGCGGATGACGGCCGCGCCCCGGCACCGAATGGTCGGTGAGCTCGTCCTCCAGCGATACGTACACCGCCCCCGGGATGTGCCCGGCCTCGAAGGCCGCGCGGCCGTCGGGTTCGGTGAGCTGCCAGCGCACGTCGAGGACTACGGGCGGGGTGTCCCCGGCCAGCCGCCGGGACAGCTCCGCTGCCGAAACCAGGACGTCTTCTCGGGCCATCGCCCGATCGTGCCACCTAGGCTGGGACCCGTGGCCACCGCGACCGTGGATCTGAACGCCGACCTCGGCGAGAGCTTCGGGGTGTGGCGGCTCGGCGACGACGAGGCGATGCTCGACCTGGTCTCCAGCGCCAACATCGCGTGCGGCTTCCACGCGGGCGATGCCGCGACGCTGGCGCGCACCTGCCGGGCCGCCGCCGAACGCGGCGTCCGGATCGGCGCCCAGGTCGGCTACCAAGATCTGGCCGGCTTCGGCCGGCGATTCATCGACGTCGGGCCCGAGGAACTCACCGCCGAGGTGATCTATCAGATCGGCGCGCTGGAGGCCCTGGCCCGCGCTGCGGGATCGCGGGTCAGCTACGTCAAGCCGCACGGCGCGCTGTACAACGCGATCGTCGAGCACCGCGACCAGGCCCGCGCCGTCGCCGAGGCGGTTCGGGCGGCCGGGCCGGATCTGCCGGTGCTGGGCCTGGCGGGCTCGGCGTTCTTCTCCGAGGCCGAGCGGCTGGGCCTGCGGACGGTGCCCGAGGCGTTCGCCGATCGCGCCTACCGGTCCGACGGCAAGCTGCTGTCACGCCGGGAGCGCAACGCCGTGCTCGAGGACGTCGACGAGATCGCCACCCGCGTCGCATCGATGGTCACCGCGGGCCGGGTGACCGCGGTGGACGGTTCGACCATCTCCGTCACGGTGGAATCGGTTTGCGTGCATGGTGATTCGCCCGGCGCGGTGCAGATCGCGACCGCGGTACGGGAGCGGTTGATCGCCGACGGCGTGACGCTCTCGCCGTTCAGCTAGCACCACGACCACCGCGACGCCCCAGGGAGAAACTCATGCGGCTGAAGGCCGGGCGGCCCGATCTGGCGGCCTACTCCGCCCGCTTCGACGTGCCGCCCGCCTCGCCGGACAGCCCGCTGTCGGTGTCCTGGGCCGGTGTCACCACGCTGCTCGTCGACGACGGAGAGTCCGCGGTGATGACCGACGGATTCTTCTCCCGGCCAGGTCTTCTCACCGTCGCTGCGCGCACGCTGACGTCGTCGCGGGCCCGCGTCGAGGACGGCCTGGCCCGGCTCGGCGTGCGGCGCCTGGCGGCGGTGGCCCCGGTGCACACCCACTACGACCACGCGCTGGACTCGGCGCTGGTGGCCCGGCTCACCGGCGCCCGGCTGATCGGCGGCTCCTCGGCGGCGCAGATCGGGCTCGGGCACGGGCTGGCGCACATCGACGTCGTCACCGCGGGCGCGCCGGTCGACGCAGGTGCCTACGAGCTCACCCTGATCGAGGGCAGCCACTGCCCACCCGACCGCTTCCCGGGCCCGATCACCGCACCGGTGGTGCCGCCGGCCCGGGCCTCGGCCTACCGCTGTGGGGAGGCGTGGTCGATACACCTGCGGCACCGACCGACCGACCGCCGGCTGTTGATCGTCGGCAGCGCCGGGTTCGTCCCCGGGGCCCTGGCCGGGCTGCGCGCCGATGTCGCCTACCTCGGCGTCGGGCAGCTCGGGCTGCAGCCGAGCACCTACATCACCGAGTACTGGGCACAGACGGTGCGCGCCGTGGGTGCGCGGCGGGTGGTGCTCACCCACTGGGACGATTTCTTCCGCCCGCTGGACAGGCCGTTGCGCGCCTTGCCGTTCGCCGCCGACGACCTCGACGCATCGATGGCCGTGCTGACCCGACTCGCCGAGCACGACGGCGTCGCGCTGCACCTGCCGACGCTGTGGCGGCGCGCCGATCCATGGAGCTGACGGTCTCGGTCGCCGCGCTGGTCGCGGTGCTCGGGTTCGCGCTGGTGCGGCCGCACCGGTGGCCCGAAGCGGTGGTGGCCGTACCCGCGGCCGCACTGGTGGTCGTGGCCGGCGCGACGACCTGGCAGGACGCCGTCACCGTGGTCGGACAGATGGCGCCCGTCGTCGGGTTCCTGGCCGCGGTGCTCGTGCTGGCCCGGCTGTGCGACGACGAGGGCCTGTTCCATGCGGCGGGCGTGGCGATGGCCCGGGCCAGCGCGGGCGGCCAGAACCGGCTGCTGGCTTCGGTGTTCGCGATCGCCGCCGCGGTGACCGCGATCCTCAGCCTGGACGCCACCGTGGTGCTGCTGACCCCGGTCGTGCTCGCCACCGCGCGCACCCTTGCCGTCTCGGCCCGGCCGCACGCCTATGCCACCGCGCACCTGGCCAACAGCGCATCGCTGCTGTTGCCGGTGTCCAACCTGACCAACCTGCTGGCCTTCAGCGCCGCAGGCCTGACGTTCCTGCATTTCGCCGCGGTGATGACGCTGCCCTGGCTGGCCGCGGTCGCCGTCGAGTTCGTCCTGCTGCGTTGGCTTTTCGCCAGGGAGTTGGCCGCCGCGCCGCGCCGTGCGGCGATCGCCCCGCCCGAGTGGCCGGTCTTCGCGATGGCGGTGCTGGGCCTGACGCTGGCCGGGTTCGCGCTGACGTCGCTGTCGGGTCTCTCCCCGGCGTGGGCGGCGCTGGCCGGCGCGGTGATGCTGGCCGCGCGTGGGCTGGCCGTCGGCCGTACCAGCCTGCGGCGCATCCTCACGGCGGCCGACATCCCGTTCCTGGCCTTCGTGCTGTGCCTGGGCGTGGTGGTCGACGCGGTGATGCGTACCGGCCTGGAATCGGCGATGCGGCACGTGGCGCCGCGCGGCGAGGGCTTCCTGGTGCTGCTCGGCGTCGCCGCGGTGGCCGCGGTGCTGTCCAACCTCGTCAACAACCTGCCCGCGGTGCTGGTGCTGCTCCCGATCGTCGCCGCGGCCGGACCGGCCCCCGTTCTGGCGGTGCTGATCGGGGTCAACGTGGGCCCCAACCTGACCTACGTCGGATCGTTGGCTAACCTGTTGTGGCGCAGCGTGGTTCGCAGGGATCTCGACGACAGGGAGGTCGGCTTCGGCGAGTTCAGCCGGATCGGGTTCTGCACCGCCCCGGCGGTGCTGGTGGCCGCGGTGGCCGCACTGTGGGTGAGTCTTCGAATGTTCAACCTCTGACCCCCGACCTTTCACCTTCCGGCACGGCCCCAGCGGGCGCGAAAGCGGCCCGGACCCGGGAAAATGGTCAACGTGGTGCGCTACCGCAGATACGTCGCCCTCGGGGACTCCTTCACCGAGGGCATCGGCGACCCGCACCCCGGCAGCCGCAACGGCGTGCGGGGCTGGGCCGACCTGCTGGCTGCCCGCCTCGCACGGTCGGACCCCGAATTCCGTTACGCCAACCTCGCGGTCCGCGGCCGCACGATGGACGACATCATGACCGCGCAGGTCCAACTCACCCAGCTGCTTGAGCCGGACCTGGTGACGGTCTATGCCGGCATGAACGACCTGATGGCGTTGAGCATCGACATGGATTCGATCATGGCCCGCTACGCGGACGGCCTGAAGGCGCTGCAGCAGACCGGAGCGGTGGTGCTGGCCTTCACCGCGCCGGATCTGGGCGCCAAACCGATGTTCCGGGGACTGCGGGGGCGTGCGGCCATCTACAACGAGCTGTTGCGCAGCATCACCGACGGCCTCGGCATCGGGCTGGTCGACTTCTGGCGGTTCGACGAGTTCCGCGACCCCCGGCTGTGGGATCACGACCGCGTGCACCTGTCGGCGCTGGGGCACCTCCACATGGCCGGCCGCGTCTTCGGCTGCCTGCCCGACGCCGAACCCTCGGCCACGCCGTCGTCGACGTTCCTGCCCGCCGCGACCAGGCCGGCCACGAGATCCGAGAACCTCCGCTGGGCGGTGTCCTTCGCGGCGCCGTGGGCCATCCGCAGACTGCGCCGGATCACCCCGGGCCGCGGGATCGAGCCCAAGTCCACCGAGCTGGTCCCGCTCGGCGGCCGACCGGCGTTCTAGCCCCTGCGCTGCCGCGCGATCTCGGCCAGCACCACGCCCGCCGCCACCGAAGCGTTCAGCGACTCGGTGGGCCCCGCCATCGGGATGGAGACGATGGCATCGCAGTTCTCCCGCACCAGCCGGGACAGGCCCTTGCCCTCCGAGCCGACCACCACGACGACCGGGCCGTCCGCCTCGAACTCGTCGATGGTGATGTCGCCGTCGGCGTCGAGGCCGACGATCTGCAGACCGGCATCGGCCCACTGCTTGAGCGTGCGATTGAGGTTGGTCGCCCGTGCGACCGGGATCCGGGCCGCCGCACCGGCGCTGGTGCGCCAGGCGACCGCGGTCACCGAGGCCGACCTGCGCTGCGGGATCAGCACGCCGTGCCCGCCGAACGCCGCCACCGAGCGGACGATCGCGCCGAGGTTGCGGGGATCGGAGATGTTGTCCAGCGCCACCAGCAGCGCGGGCATCGCATCCCGGCGGGCCGAGGCGAGCACGTCGTCGGGATGGGCGTAGTCATAGGGCGGCATCTGCAGCGCGATGCCCTGGTGCATGCCGTTGGCGGCGATCCGGTCGAGATCGTGTCGCGGCACCTCGAGGATCGAGATACCCCGGTCGGCGGCCATCTGCACCGATTCGGTGAGGCGCTCGTCGTTGTCGGCGCCCAGCGCCACGTACAGGGCGGTTGCGGGCACGCCGGCCCGCAGGCATTCGACGACCGGGTTGCGACCGAGGACGATCTCGACGTCGTCGGTTTTCTTGTGCCTGCCCTGGGCCTGCCGTGCGGCCTTGGCGGCCCGCTTGGCCGCCGGGTGGTTCGCCCGCTGATGCGCCGGCGGCGTCGCACCCTTGCCCTCCAGCCCCCGGCGGCGCACACCACCGGAACCGACGGTCGGGCCCTTCTTGGTCCCCGCCTTGCGGACCGCGCCGCGGCGCTGGGAGTTACCCGCCATTACTTGTCCGCCCCCTCCAGCAGTGACCACTGGGGACCGTCGGCGGTGTCGGTCACCTCGATACCGGCCGCCTTGAGCCGGTCGCGGATGGCATCGGCCTCCGCCCAGTCGCGCTGCGCCCTGGCCTCCTCGCGACGTTTCACCTCAGCGTGCACCAACACGTCGACGGCCGCCAGCGCGGCCGACGTCTCGTCGCGGGACTCCCAGCGCTCGTCCAGCGGGTCGGCACCGAGGATCCCCATCATCGCGCGGATCGAGGTCGCGTACTTCAGCGCGCCGTCGTGATCACCGGCGTCCAGGGCGCGGTTGCCCTCCGCGCGGGCGGCGTGCACCTCGGCCAGCGCGGTCGGCACCGCCAGGTCGTCGTCGAGGGCGGCACCGAACTTCGGCGTCCACTCCCCCGGAACCACCGCACCGACGCGGGTGCGCACCCGGTGCAGGAAGTCCTCGATGCCGGTGTAGGCCCTCGCGGCGTCGGCCAGCGCCGCCTCGGAGAACTCCAGCATCGACCGGTAGTGCGCAGAGCCCAGGTAGTAGCGCAGCTCGGCGGGCCGAACCCGTTGCAGCACAGCGGGAATCGCGAGCACGTTGCCCAGCGACTTGCTCATCTTCTCGCCGCCCATGGTGACCCAGCCGTTGTGCAACCAGAACTGGGCGAACCCGTCGCCGGCCCCCTCGGCCTGCGCGATCTCGTTCTCGTGGTGCGGGAAGACCAGATCCATGCCCCCGGCGTGGATGTCGAACTCGGCGCCCAGATAGGCCTCGCACATCGCCACGCACTCGGTGTGCCAGCCGGGCCTGCCCCGGCCCCACGGCGTCGGCCAGGACGGCTCGCCGGGTTTGGCGCCCTTCCACAGCGTGAAGTCGCGCTGGTCCCGCTTGCCGGTGGCCACACCCTCACCCTGGTGCACGTCGTCGATCCGGTGACCGGAGAGCTTGCCGTAGTCCGGCAGCGTGGCGACGTCGAAGTAGACGTCCCCGCCCCCGGTATAGGCGTGCCCACGATCGATCAGCCGGTCGATCAACTCGACCATCTGGGTGATGTGCCCGGTGGCTCGCGGCTCCGCCGACGGCGGCAGCACCCCCAGCGCGTCGTAGGCGGCGCTGAAGGCGCGTTCGTAGGTGGCAGCCCACTCCCACCACGGACGGCCGGCGTCGGCGGCCTTGTTGAGGATCTTGTCGTCGATGTCGGTGACGTTGCGGATGAAAGCCACGTCGAAACCCTTGGCCATCAGCCAGCGGCGCAACACATCGAACGCGACGCCGCTGCGGACGTGGCCGATGTGCGGCAGGCCCTGCACGGTCGCCCCGCACAGATAGATCGAGACGTGGCCGGGCCGCAGCGGCGCGAAGTCGCGCACACCACCGGTCAAGGTGTCATAGAGCCGCATGACAGCTGCGGGGCGATCGGTCACGACGGGCCAGCTTACCGGCCGGATCAGGCCGAATCGTCATCGGCGAGCTCATCGGTGCCGGTTGACTCCTCGCGCAAGCGCTCGTCGGTGCCGGTTGACTCCTCGCGCAAGCGCTCGTCGGTGCCGGTTGACTCCTCGCGCAAGCGCTCGTCGGTGCCGGTTGACTCCTCGCGCAAGCGCTCGTCGGTGCCGGTTGACTCCTCGCGCAAGCGCTCGTCGGTGCCGGTTGACTCCTCGCGCAAGCGCTCGTCGGTGCCGGTTGACTCCTCGCGCAAGCGCTCGTCGGTGCCGGTTGACTCCTCGCGCAAGCGCTCGTCGGTGCCGGTTGACTCCTCGCGCAAGCGCTCGTCGGTGCCGGTTGACTCCTCGCGCAAGCGCTCGTCGGTGCCGGTTGACTCCTCGCGCAAGCGCTCGTCGGTGCCGGTTGACTCCTCGCGCAAGCGCTCGTCGGTGCCGGTTGACTCCTCGCGCAAGCGCTCGTCGGTGCCGGTTGACTCCTCGCGCAAGCGCTCGTCGGTGCCGGTTGACTCCTCGCGCAAGCGCTCGTCGGTGCCGGTTGACTCCTCGCGCAAGCGCTCGTCGGTGCCGGTTGACTCCTCGCGCAAGCGCTCGTCGGTGCCGGTTGACTCCTCGCGCAAGCGCTCGTCGGTGCCGGTTGACTCCTCGCGCAAGCGCTCGTCGGTGCCGGTTGACTCCTCGCGCAAGCGCTCGTCGGTGCCGGTTGACTCCTCGCGCAAGCGCTCGTCGGTGCCGGTTGACTCCTCGCGCAAGCGCTCGTCGGTGCCGGTTGACTCCTCGCGCAAGCGCTCGTCGGTGCCGGTTGACTCCTCGCGCAAGCGCTCGTCGGTGCCGGTTGACTCCTCGCGCAAGCGCTCGTCGGTGCCGGTTGACTCCTCGCGCAAGCGCTCGTCGGTGCCGGTTGACTCCTCGCGCAAGCGCTCGTCGGTGCCGGTTGACTCCTCGCGCAAGCGCTCGTCGGTGACGACCAGGGCCGTCGCGATCGCCGCCAGGCCCTCCCCACGCCCGGTCAGACCGAGACCGTCGGTGGTGGTGGCCGACACCGACACCGGCGCGCCCAGCAGCCCGGACAGCAGCTCCTGCGCCTCGGCGCGGCGGGGGCCGACCTTGGGGTGATTGCCGATCACCTGCACCGCGGCGTTGCCGACCCGCAGACCCGCGTCCGTCAGCAGCGCTCGCACATGCCGCAGCATGTCGGCGCCGCTGACCCCCCGCCACTGCGGCAGCCCGGTGCCGAACACCTCGCCGATGTCGCCGAGCCCCGCCGCCGACAGCAGCGCGTCGCACAGGGCGTGCGCTGCCACATCGCCGTCGGAGTGCCCAGCGCAGCCGTCGCTGCCGTCGAACCGCAGGCACAACAGCCAGCACGGCCTACCGGCTTCGATGGGGTGGACGTCGGTGCCGAGACCGACGCGTGGCGTCATCGTCGCTCCACCGGGAGCGCGTCAGGACGCGGCAGCCAGCACCTCGTCGAGGATGGTCGCGGCCTTGGCGTCGTCGGTGTTCTCCGCCAGTGCAAGCTCACCGACCAGGATCTGGCGGGCCTTGGCCAGCATCCGCTTCTCGCCCGCCGACAGACCGCGTTCCTGATCCCGGCGCCAAAGGTCACGCACGACCTCGGCCACCTTGTTGACGTCACCGGAGGCCAACTTCTCGAGATTGGCCTTGTACCGACGCGACCAGTTGGTCGGCTCCTCGGTGTGCGGGGCCCGCAGCACCTGAAAGACCTTGTCCAGGCCTTCCTGTCCGACCACATCGCGAACACCCACGTATTCGGCGTTCTCAGCGGGCACCCGAACGGTGAGATCTCCCTGCGCAACCTTCAGAACGAGATACTCTTTCTGCTCGCCCTTGATGGTCCGGGTTTCGATCGCCTCGATCAACGCGGCACCGTGGTGTGGATAGACAACGGTGTCTCCGACCTTGAAAATCATCAGATTCGAGCCCCTTTCACCCTTTGATGTTAACACGGGCCGTCACGGGGTGCGGATCAACGGTGCAGGTCAGGGGCACAGTCGGTGAACACTAGGGGTTGACACGCCGACGATTCCGTGCAAGGCACCGGATCCGCAAGCCCCTCCGCTACCGCATGTTTCGGCGACCTACTACTCTGCATAGTCGAATCACAGAGACGGCCGAGGCACGGACCGTCGCATCGCCTCGTCGGCCGAGCAGGAGGCCCCAGTGAACCCGTTGAAACGGCGCCCTTCAGTCACCGCGGCCGCGTTGGCCGTGGGCGGATTGGCCGTGTCGGCAGCGCTGAGCGCATGCAGCGCCGGCCAGGTCTCCCAGGTGGCGACCCAGGAGCCGGCCGTCAACGGCACCAGCGGCAAAGCCGACTCGGTGGATCTGCGCAACGTCCACCTGCGCGCCGACCAGACCTCCGACTACGTCCAGCCGGGCGGCGATGTGGAGCTGATCTTCGTCGCCGTGAACACCTCGCCCGACGTCAACGACAAGCTCGTGTCGATCACCTCGGACGTGGGCACGGTGACCCTCAGCGGCGGCAAGGAGCTGCCCGCGGGCGGCGTCCTGGTGGTCGGCACCCCGGACGGCCAGCCCACCCAGCTGGAGAGCGTCGAGACCGCCGACACCTCGGAGGCGACCGTCGACCTGTCCAAGCCCATCACCAACGGGCTGACCTACGACTTCACCTTCACCTTCGAGAAGGGCGGAGAGACCACCATCGCGGTGCCGATCTCGGCCGGCGAACAGCCGCGCCGGGATGCCCCGCTCGAGGCCGGCGACTCCGCGGGGCATTCGGGCGGGCACTGATCCCGCTCAGGCGTGACACGGGCGCCTCACGCCAAATGTCGGTCCCGGCGGTTACGGTCACGGCGTGACCCGGGCCGGTTCGAAGACACGTTCGCAGTATCGCTGTTCGGAATGCCATCACCTGACACCCAAGTGGGTGGGCCGCTGCCCTGAGTGCGGCACCTGGGGGACCGTCGACGAGGTCGCGTTGAGCGCGGTCGGCTCCGCCACCCGGCGCGCCGTCGCCCCCGCGTCGCCGGCCGTGCCGATCAGCTCGATCGACCCCGGCAGGACGCGCCACTTCCACACCGGTGTCAGCGAACTGGACCGGGTCCTCGGCGGTGGTCTGGTGCCCGGTTCGGTGACGCTGCTGGCCGGCGATCCCGGTGTCGGCAAGTCCACACTGCTGCTCGAGGTCGCCCACCGGTGGGCGCTGACCGGACGCCGCGCGCTGTACCTGTCCGGCGAAGAGTCGGCCGGCCAGATCCGGCTGCGCGCCGAGCGCACCGGCTGTTCCCACGACGAGGTGTTCCTGGCGGCCGAGTCCGACCTGCAGACCGCGCTCGGACACATCGATGCGGTGCGGCCCAGCCTGGTCGTCGTCGATTCTGTGCAGACGCTGTCGACCACCGAGGCCGACGGCGTCACCGGCGGCGTCACCCAGGTGCGCGCGGTCACGACGGCGCTGACCATGACCGCGAAGACCTCCGGGGTGGCCATGTTGCTGGTGGGCCACGTGACCAAGGACGGCGCCATCGCGGGCCCGCGATCGCTCGAACACCTCGTGGACGTCGTGCTGCATTTCGAGGGCGACCGGGCTTCGGCGCTCCGAATGGTCCGCGGCGTCAAGAACCGCTTCGGCGCCGCCGATGAAGTCGGCTGTTTCTTGTTGCACGACAGCGGAATCGAGTGTGTGGCCGATCCGTCCGGCCTGTTCCTCGACCAGCGCCCCAAGGCGGTGCCGGGGACCGCGGTGACGGTCACGCTGGACGGCAAGCGCCCGTTGATCGGCGAGGTGCAGGCGTTGATCGGCGCCCCGGCCAGCGGCAGCCCGCGCCGCGCGGTCAGCGGGATCGACTCCTCGCGTGCCGCGATGATCACCGCGGTGCTCGAGAAGCGGGCCAGGCTGCCGGTCGGCGCCAACGACATCTACCTGTCGACGGTCGGCGGGATGCGCCTGACCGACTCGTCGTCGGATCTCGCGGTGGCGCTGGCCGTCGCATCGTCGGCGCTGGACGTGCCGCTGCCGCCGACCACCGTGGCGATCGGCGAGGTCGGGCTGGCGGGCGATCTGCGGCGGGTGACCGGCATGGACCGCCGGCTGGCCGAGGCGGCCCGACTCGGTTTCACCTCTGCGGTGGTGCCGACGGGGATCACCGCCGCGCCCGCCGGCCTGCGGGTGCTACCGGCCGAGGACATCGTCGGGGCATTGCAGGTACTGACGCGGATCGGCCAAAATAGCCCGAATTAGAGACCGTCGAGCGGTGGAGACCAGATGGCCGTGAAGTCCGTGAATTCCGGGTCGGGGCGAACCGGCCGCACGGTCGTACCGCTGGCCCGGCCCACGCTGCGTGAGACGATCGCCCGGCTGGCACCCGGAACACCCCTGCGCGACGGCCTGGAGCGCATCCTGCGGGGCCGCACCGGCGCCCTGATCGTCATCGGCTACGACGACGGCGTCGAGGCCATCTGCGACGGCGGTTTCCAGCTCGACGTGCGCTACGCACCGACCCGGCTGCGCGAGCTGTCGAAGATGGACGGCGCGGTGGTGCTGTCCAGCGACGGCGGCCGGATCCTGCGGGCGAACGTGCAGCTGGTGCCGGACCCGTCCATTCCGACCGAGGAATCCGGCACCCGGCACCGCTCGGCCGAGCGCACCGCGATCCAGACCGGCTATCCGGTGATCTCGGTCAGCCATTCGATGAGCATCGTCACCGTCTACGTGGCCGGTGAGCGCCACGTGGTCCCGGACTCGGCGAAGATCCTGTCCCGCGCCAACCAGACCATCGCCACCCTGGAGCGCTACAAGAGCCGGCTCGACGAGGTCAGCAGGCAGCTGTCGATGGCCGAGATCGAGGACTTCGTGACGCTGCGCGACGTGATGACGGTGGCGCAGCGGCTGGAGATGGTCCGCCGGATCGGTCTGGAGATCGACGCCGACGTCGTCGAGCTGGGCACCGACGGCCGTCAGCTCAAGCTGCAGCTCGACGAGCTGGTCGGCGACAACGACACCGAACGCGAGCTGCTCGTGCGCGACTACCACGCCAACCCGGACCCGCCGACCCCGACCCAGGTGACCACGACGCTGGAGGAGCTCGACTCGCTCTCGGACAGCGAACTACTCGACTTCACCGCGCTGGCAAGGGTTTTCGGCTATCCGTCGACGTCAGACGCGCAGGACTCGGCGATGAGCTCACGCGGCTACCGGGCGATGTCGGGCATCCCGCGGCTGCAGTTCGCGCACGTCGACCTGCTGGTGCGCTCGTTCGGCTCGCTTCAGGGCCTGCTCGCGGCCACCGCCAGCGACCTGCAGTCCGTGGAAGGCATCGGCTCGATGTGGGCGCGCCACATCAGGGAAGGCCTGTCCGCGCTGGCCGAGTCCACCATCGCCGACCGGCTGGCCTGAGGCCGCCGGATCTAGCCGACCGGGCCGGGCACCGGCAGGTGCGGTGTGCCGTCGGCCGGGAGCTGTCCGTCACCGGGCGGCGCCGCGGACTGAGCCAGGATGAACGGCACGGTGGCCGACCGGAGATTCCCCAGCTGCACGACCAGGTTGTAGGTTCCCGGGCCGATCGGCTGCCGCGGCAGCGGGCAGTTCGGCGCCGACCCCATCCCCGTCCAGGTCACCTCGGTGGTCACCTGCTCGCCGGGCTGGAAGGTCTTGATCAACGTCTCGTTGGACGGCGCGCAGTCGAGGTTGGACCAGAGCCGCTGGTTGTCCAGCGAGTACACATAGGCGGCCAGCACCGCGGCGCCGACGTCGCGCTGACAGGCGACCAGGCCGATGTTGGTGACGACCATGGTGAACTTCGGCTGGTCACCGACGACGTACTGCGGTTGGTTGGTGATGCCCTTGACCGCCAGGGTGGAGTCCGGGCAGTCGTCACCCTCCTTGAGGATCGGCGGCGGCACCACCGCGGCGGTGGCGGTCGGGGTGGGCGCCGGGGCGTCCTGGGCCGGCGGCTGGATCGGCGTCTTGACCGCCGGATCGTCGCCGGGCAGCGGGGTGGGGGGTGCGGCTTCGGCCGTCGGGGATTCGTTGGCGGTGGGCTGCTCGGAGCTCGTGCTGTTGAGCACGACCACCGCGATGACGGCGGCGACGATGCCGACAACGAGCACCGCGATGCCGAGCGCCAGCGCCCTGCGTCGCCAGTAGATCTGGGTGGGCAGCGGGCCATGCGGTTCTAGATCCAGCACAAACTCACGGTAAAGCCAGGTCACGCCGTGTCGTTCGAGGCTGCCCGGCGTGTCGCGCTCAGGCCTCGCCGATATCGCCGAGATGTTCGCCGAGCTGCACTTTGCCGTTGGCCAGGTTGTAGGTCAGCCCGACGATGGCGAGCTTGCCGTTGTTGACCGCCTCGGAGATCGCCGTCGAGCGGCTCAGCAGCTGCCGGCCGGTCTCGGTGACGTGTCGGGCCTCGAACTCGTCGACCCGCGTGAGGCCCTCCTTACGCCCGATCAGGATGGACGGCGTCACCCGTTCCACCACGTCACGGACGTAGCCGCCGGGCACCGCGCCGTCGTCGAGCGCACCGAGGGTCGCGCCCACCGCGCCGCAGCTGTCGTGCCCGAGCACCACGATCAGCGGCACCTTCAGCACCGTCACCGCGTACTCGATCGACCCCAGCACCGCGCCGTCGATGACATGCCCGGCGGTGCGCACCACGAACATGTCGCCGAGGCCCTGGTCGAAGATGATCTCGGCGGCGACCCGGCTGTCGGCACACCCGAAGACCACGGCGGTCGGCTTCTGCGCGGCGGCCAGGCTGGCCCGGTGCTCGATGCTCTGGCTGGGATGCAGCGGCTTGCCCGCGACAAAGCGCTCGTTACCCTCCTTGAGTGCTTTCCACGCGGTCAACGGATTCGTGTTCGGCATGCCCGTCATTCTGCCCGAGTGCGTCGCGATGATCGATACGGAGGAACTTCTCGACTGGTACACCCGCGCCCAGCGTGATCTGCCGTGGCGTCGGCCCGGGGTGCCTGCGTGGCAGATCCTGGTCAGCGAGTTCATGTTGCAGCAGACGCCGGTGGCGCGGGTGCAGCCGATCTGGCTGGACTGGGTCACCCGCTGGCCCACCCCGTCGGCGACGGCGGCGGCCGGCCCGGCCGACGTGGTGCGGGCGTGGGGAAAGCTCGGCTATCCGCGGCGCGCCAAGCGGCTGCACGAATGCGCGACGGTGATCGCCACCGAACACGCCGACGTGGTCCCGTCCGACGTCGAGACCCTGCTGACGTTGCCCGGGGTCGGCACCTACACCGCCCGCGCGGTGGCCTGCTTCGCCTACCGGCAGCGGGTTCCGGTGGTCGACACCAACGTGCGCCGGGTGGTGGCCCGGGTGGTGCACGGGCGCGACGACGCCGGATCGGCGTCGTCGCGCGATCTCGACGACGTCGCCGCGCTGCTGCCGGACGACGGCAGCGCACCACGGTTCTCGGTCGCGCTGATGGAGCTCGGCGCGACGGTGTGCACGGCAAGGGCCCCGCGCTGCGGTGTCTGTCCACTGCGCCACTGTTCGTGGCGCACGCTGGGCTTCCCGGCGGGCGCCGGTCCACGGCGGCGCACCCAGCGCTACGCGGGCACCGACCGGCAGGTGCGGGGCAGGCTGCTCGACGTCCTGCGCGGCAGCGCGGCGCCCGTCACCCGGACCGAACTGGACGTGGCCTGGACCGCCGACACCGCGCAGCGGGACCGCGCGCTGGACTCGCTGCTCGTCGACGGGCTGGTGGAGCAGACCGCCGACGGCCGCTTCGCGCTCTGCGGCGAGGGCGACGCCGGGGGTTACGCCGAGACGACCGTGTCCTCGGCGGACTCGGCGGACTCGGCGTCCTCGGCACCGGCGCACGCGAAGCGCCGCCGGTAGTCCGAGGGCGTCACACCGATCACCCGCCTGAAGTGGTGACGCAGCAGCGTGGCGTTGCCGAATCCGGACCGATCGGCGATCCGGTCGATGTCCAGCGTGGTCTCCTCCAGCAGTCGGCGCGCGAACAGCACCCGTTGGTCGGTGACCCACTGCATCGGCGTGCGGCCGGTCTCCTCGACGAACCGCCGCGCGAAGGTTCGGCCGGACATGTGGGCGCGCCGGGCCAGCGTGGTCACGGTGTGCGGTTTGTCCAGGTTGGCCAGGATCCAATCCAGATGCGGGGCGAACCGCTCCGAACAGCGCAGCGGGATCGGCTGGTCGATGTACTGTCGCTGGCCGCCGTCCCGCTGGGGTGGGACCACCATCCGGCGCGCGATCGTGTTGGTGACCTCACTGCCCAGTTCACGGCGTACCAGGTGCAGGCAGGCGTCGATGCCCGCCGCGGTGCCCGCGCTGGTGATCAGGTTCCCGTCGTCGACGAACAGCACGTTGCGGTCGACGTTGGCCGTCGGATACATGTCGGCCAGCTGGTCGGCGTGCATCCAATGGGTGGTGCACGGCCGGCCGTCGAGCAGCCCGGCCGCGCCCGCCACGAAGGCGCCCGAACACACGGTCAGGATCGTCGCTCCGGACGCCGCGGCGCGGCGCAGCGCGTCGAGGGCCTCCGGTAGATACTCCGACGAGCCCATCGCGATGGCCGGGATCGCGACCAGGTCGGCGCCCACCAGATCGTCGAGCCCGTGATCGGGGGTGATCATCGCGCCGACCGAGGTCCGCAGCGGCTTGCCCGGCTCCGGGCCACACACCTTGAAATCGAAGTTGGGGACCCCGTCCGCGGACCGGTCGATCCCGAAGACCTCGCAGATGACGCCGAACTCGAAGACGGCGAGCCCGTCGAGCACCAGGGCCGACACACTCTTTATCGCCATGGCAGTATCTTAACGACAGGTGTCCCCTCTGCCACTGTTGGCATGATCTTTCCTGGATGCACGATTACTGCCATGGATATCGCACTGACCTTCCTGATCCTCGCCACCGCATTCGCCGTGGCCGCCCTGCTCAGCTGGGCGACCGGGCGCAACGGCTCGCAGCCAGCGGACCCGTCGGACCGTGACGACCTTCGGGTCGCGCACGACCTCGACGCAGTCCGGACCCGCTTCGAGCAGCAGCCCACCTGGCCGCAATCACGCGCCGGCGGGGAACGCCGATAGAAACGCCTCGACGGCATCCCGATATTTCCGAGGTGCGTCATCGTGGATGAGATGACCGGCGCCGGGGACCTGCCGATACGTCGCCCGGCGCCCGGTCCGCGCCATCGCCGCCATCTGTCCGGGCGGGGTGACGGAGTCACCCGCCTCCAGCAACAGCACCGGCGCCGACACCGCGCGCCATTGGGTCCAGTAGTCGCGGGTGCCCCACTCGGCGGCGATCTCGACCCAGCGCCTCGGCTCCCCGTGCAGGCGCCACCCCGTCGGGGTCCGGTCGAACGCGTCCAGGAAATACTGACCGGCCACCGGCCCGAACTCGTCGAAAACCTGTGTGGCGCTGGTGAACTCGTCGGGCAGCGCGTGCAACCACGGCTCCCACGGCCCGGTCGTGCGACCGCGGAAATCCGGGGCCATGTCCTCGACCACCACGCCCGCCACCAGGTCCGGCCGGGCCGCCGCCAGACACCAGGAATGCAGCCCTCCCATTGAGTGGCCGACCAGGACCACCGGCCCGCCGAGCGACTCCACGGCGTCGGCGAGGTCAGCGACGAACCGCTCGGTGCCGACAGGGTGCGGGTCGAGGACCTCACGGCCGCGATGCCACGGCGCGTCGTAGGTATAGACCTCGCCGTGGCGTGCCAGCCACGGCCATTGGCGCGACCAGGTGCTGCCCCGCCCCATCAGCCCGTGCACCAGAACCAGGGGCCGGCCGGTGCCACCCCGGCGGACCAGCAGATCGCCATCCATCGATTCATCATGCCGATCCCGCGCGGTAGCCTGAACACCATGTCCAGCCAAACCCCTGTGGTGAAGATCAACGCGATCGAGATCCCGCCCAACGCCGGGCCCGAACTGGAGAAGCGGTTCGCGCACCGTGCCCACGCGGTGGACAACCAGCCGGGCTTTCTCGGGTTCCAGCTGCTGCGGCCCGTCAAGGGCGAGGACCGCTATTTCGTGGTCACCCAGTGGGAGTCCGAAGAGGCGTTCCAGGCCTGGGCGAACGGGCCGGCCATCGCGGCACACGCCGGCGAACGGGCCAACCCGGTAGCCAAGGGCGCGTCTTTGCTGGAGTTCGAGGTTGTGCTTGACGTTGCCGGGACAGACGCCACTGCGTGACGCGGTCAGGGACCGACGCCGGGCCGGCACGCTGACCCTCGCGTTGGTCCTGGTCCTCGCGCTGGCCTGCGGCTGCGCCACCTCCCGGCCGGCGCCGCTGGATGCCAGCTACGGAGTGCCCATCCAGATCAACACCCCCCAGGGTCTGCGGGCCAAGCAGACGATGGACATGCTCAACAGCGACTGGCCGATCGGTCCGATCGGGGTCCGCACGCTCGCAGCGCCGCAGATCGTCGAGCACGTCGGCGTGACGCTGGACCGAATCTGGTGGGACCGGCCGTTCACCGTGACCGACGTCGAGATCGGTGCCGGCAGCGCCGTGCTGCACGTGCTCACGTCCTACCGGGTCGCCCAGACCATCGAGTTGCGCACCGATGACGCGGGGATGGTCGACCGGTTCCAGGTCACCCTCGACCCCCCCGTCATCGACGACTGGGCCGACATCGACGCCGAGCTGACCAAGTCCGGCGCCCGCTACTCGTACCAGGTCGCGAAGGTCGACGACGGCCGGTGCACCAAGGTCGCCGGTACCAACACCGACATGTCCCTGCCGCTGGCGTCGATCTTCAAGCTCTACGTGCTGCTCGCCGTGGCCGACGCGGTGAAGGCGGACACGCTGCACTGGGACGACACGCTGACGATCACCAAGGAGGCGAAGGCGGTCGGGTCGTCGGGCTTCGACAAGATGCCGCCCGGCACCGAGGTGAGCGTCCGCGACGCCGCCCAGCAGATGATCTCGGCGAGCGACAACATGGCCACCGACCTGCTGATCGGACGGCTGGGTCCGGGTGCCATCGAGCAGGCCCTGGTGGCAGCGGGGCATCACGACCCGGCCAGCATGACGCCGTTCCCCACCATGCACGAGCTGTTCTCGGTCGGCTGGGGCGAACCCGACCTGCGCGAACAGTGGAAACACGCCTCTCGGCAGGGTCGCGCGCAGCTGCTCCAGCAGACCAATTCCCGCCCCTACGAACCCGATCCGGAACGCACGCACACGCCGGCCTCGGCCATCGGGGCGGAGTGGTACGCCAGCGCCGCCGACATCTGCCGACTGCATGCCGCGCTACAGGCCGCCGCGGTCGGCGAAGCCACGCCGGTCCGCGACATCCTGTCGGCCGTCCCCGGCATCGAACTCGACCACACGCAGTGGCCCTACATCGGCGCCAAGGCCGGCAACCTGCCCGGCGACCTGACCTTCAGCTGGTATGCCGTCGACCGCACCGGGCAGGCGTATGTGGTCAGCCTGCAGACGAACTGGCCCGAGTACCGCAGCCAGACCGCGGCGGCCTGGCTGCTGTCGATCGCCGAGCAGATGTTCGCGCTGATCGAACGGGACCAGGGGACACCCCCATGAGGCTTCGTGTCGTTCAGGGTGACATCACCACGCTCGAGGTAGACGCGGTGGTCAATGCGGCCAACACCTCGCTGCTCGACGGTGGTGGCGTGGACGGAGCAATTCATCGCAAGGCCGGCAAGACGTCACATGATGCATGTGTTGCCGTTCGTAACCGCCAAGGTGGTTGCGCGACAGGTCAAGCCGTAATCACCACGGCGGGCGATCTACCGGCCGGCTACGTGATCCACATGGTGGGGCCGGTGTGACAGGACGGCGATCACGGCGAGGCCGACCTGTTGCGGGACTGCTACCGAAACAGCCTGCAACTGGCGTTCGACCACGACGTCCGCACGATCGCCTTCCCAAAACATCAGCACCGGGATCTACCGCTTCCCGAAGGAATCCGCCGCACAGATCGCGTGGAAGACCACCGCCGACTTCCCCGGCCTGGCATCGTTTTCCGAAGTCACCTTCGTCTGCTTCGACGACGAGAACTACCACCTGTACCGAGAACTCATTGCGTAAAGCGCAGCGTCCACGCGGCGCCGCGGAAATGCATGACCGTCCGGCTTACCGGGGCTACGTCGATGCGCCAGAACGAGTTCGGCGGCGCGTCGAGTGCGACGAGCACCGCTGCGCGGACGACGGCAGGGTGGCTGACCGCCACGATGCGGGTGTGCTCGGCGGTCAACGAAGTCATCCAATGGCGCACGCGAGCGACCAGTTCGACGATCGATTCGCCGCCGTGCGGCGCGCTGGTCGGATCGGTCAGCCAGGTCGTAACGTCGGCGGGCGACACGTCGTCGAGAATTTCACCGCGCCAGCGGCCGCAGTCCAGATCCGCCAGCGCGGGCTCGACCTCGGGGTGCAACCCCAGGCACTGAGCCGTCTGCCGCACCCGGATCTCCGGCCCGCACAGGGCACGATGCACGGGCCCGGCGGCCACATCGTCGACCTGGCGGCGGCCGGTGTCGTTGAGTGGTTCGTCGGCGGGAAAGCGCCCGACCGCCATCGCGTCGGTCATGGCATGTGCCACCAGGGTCAGGCGGAGCACCTCACTCAACGTGCATGCTCACGCCTGCGGAGACTTCAGCCGCTCACCGAGCAACCGTGACATCATCACCGCGAACGACAGACCGATGGTGGCGTAGACGACGAACTGCGTTCCGAGCGAGTACAGCCGGAACTCGTAGAGCGCATCGGCCGGAAAGCCCGGGTAGATGATGGCGCCGGAATCGTCGACCAGCGGCCCCGGGGTCTCGTCGATTCCCGGCAACACCAGCATCACCAGTGCCACCGCGACGACGTAACCCGCTGCCGCGATCACCGCTGCGATGAAAGGACCCAGCCGCGCGACCAGCCGACGGCCCAGGTAGATCGCCGCGACCAACAGCGCGGCCGAGACCACCACCATCAACAGATACAGCAGGGTGCGCTGCCGGAGCGTCTCGTCCAGACTCAGCGCAGGCGGACTGGCCGGGTATTTCAGCGCCGGAACCACGTACAGGCTCAGTAGCATGCCGCCCGCCACGTAGAGCGAAAGCAGGCGGGCCGAGATGTTGCCGACACGTCCGTAGGCCACCGCGAACACGACGGCGAACAGCGCGCCGATCGCGACGCTGAACGCCAGCACGCCCAGACCCATCCCGATGTTCATCTGAACGGCGCGGGTGAATCCGGCACCGTCGCCGCCGTGACTGTGCCCGGCATGACCGGCCGCGGTCTCGACGGCATCCCTCGCCGCCGCAACCCCGTCCTCGTAGTCGATTGCCAGCGCGATCCGCGGCTCGACGAAGATCCTGGCGAACAAGAACGCCAACACACCCGCCAGGGCGCCGGCCAGCAGACCGCGCCAGATGATCTGCCTCTCCATGTCCGGTTGTCCAACCCGCCGGCGCTAGTGGCAGGGGAATCCCAGCAGGTGGCGCGCATCGTGTACGAACTCGTGGACGACGGTGTTGCTGCCGAACACCGACGTGGCGCCCTGGTCGAGGCCGACGAAGTAGAGCACCAGCAGGGCAATGACAGCGGTGAGCGAGAGCCACAACGCGGCCTTGGCGCCGGAGAAGTCGAGGGCAGCCGATCGGGTTCTGCCCACCTCAGGAGTGGTCATCGTGATCCTTTCCGGGATGTCGCGTCCCAGTGAGAGGTGTGATGGCCAGCGGGTCTGACTGTCTACAGTGGCGCGACCGCTCCGGACTCTCACCGGTATTCCGTTGACCATCGGGTACCCCTGCAGCGTAGAGCAAACAGGCGGCCAACCACCGAGGATGGTCCGACTTGACTCAAGGTCTTCACCGAGCCATGGGGTTGCGAAGTAATTGAATAGCACACTATTGTATTGAATACAGCGACGGCCCAAGCTCATCAACATGACGGCAACCGACAAGGCGCCCCCTCGGCGGAAGTACAACTCGACGCGTCGGCGACAGAACGCCGAGCAGACCCGGCGGGAAATCCTCGGCACCGCGCGCGCGAATTTTGTCCAACACGGGTGGCACGGCGCTGGGATGCGCGAGATCGCCCGCGATGCCGGTGTGTCGGTGGAGACCGTGTACTCGAACTTCCCGTCGAAGGCAGCCCTGTTCAAGGAGGTGCTGAACATCCTGGTAGTGGGCGAAGATGAACCGTTTGCGCTTTCGGAGCGTCCGGAATTCCGCGCCGTGACGACTGTCGGTTCGCCGACGGAGCGGATCGAGGCACTTGCGCGCATCCAGGCGGAAGTGCACGGGCGGGTCGCGCGGCTGCGGATGGTGCTGCGCGAAGCCGCCCGGACCGATGACAACCTCGCCGACGTCGAACGTCTGGTCCTCGCCGAGGAACGCGAACAGGCCCGGCTCACCTTGCAGACAGTCCATCCGGACCCGTCGGACCAAGATATCGAAGGCATGCAGGCGCTCTACTCGAGCGACCTCTACATCCTGCTGACCGAGATCCGCGGCTGGACCCCAGAGCAGTACATCCAGTGGATAACCGAACTCAGTTTGGCTGTGTTCGCCGCGAAAGGTGTTGTCCAATGAAAGATTCCACACCTGCAAATACCAGGATCATGACGATCGTGCACAACGCGTTGCGTCGTGACCTCCTGCGAGTTCACACGGCGCTGAGCAGCTGGCCCTACCCGGACCCGGTGCAGCGGGCCGCCATCGCCGACCACCTGACGTGGATGATCCGATCCCTGCACAAGCACCACTACGCAGCGGACCACGGACTGTATCCGATTGTGCGTCAACGGGTTCTGAAGGCAACAACCGTACTAGACGAGATGGACCGCGACCACCACGCACTCACCGAGGCGATGGGCGATGTCGCGGGATTCGCACGCGATTACGCGGCCAGCGATGCCGGCCGGCAAGCGTTGCTCCGGGCTGTCGACAAGCTGGCGGCAGTGATGCTGCCTCACTTGCGCCGCGAAGAGGACGAGGCCATGCCGATCGTCGCACAGTGCATGAGCAAAGCCGAGTGGGACGACTGGCCGACATGTGCACCTCCATCTGGGCGGCGCGGCGGCGGATTGAGCCCGCGCACGCAAACAGGCGGCCACCCTTGGGGTGACCGCCTGTTCTGCGTCTTCTCGTCGTTACTCGGCTGCGCCCGAGGTGCCGGCCGCGCCGGCCTGAGCCAGGTCCGGCTCGGCGTCCGCGACAGGCTTGCGGCTACCGGCGAACGTGAACACCGCGTCCTCGCCGGCACCCTCGCCGTCCCAGTTGTCCACGTCGACGGTGACCAGCTGGCCGGGCCCGACCTCCTCGAAGAGGATCTTCTCCGAGAGCGCGTCCTCGATCTCGCGCTGGATGGTCCGGCGCAGCGGCCGGGCCCCCAACACCGGGTCGAAACCGCGCTTGGCCAGCAGCGCCTTGGCGTTGTCGGTCAGCTCGATGGCCATGTCCTTGCCCTTGAGCTGGTTGGCGACCCGACCGATCATCAGGTCCACCATCCGGATGATCTCGTCCTGAGTCAGCTGGTGGAAGACGATGATGTCGTCGATGCGGTTGAGGAACTCCGGACGGAAGTGCTTCTTGAGTTCGTCGTTGACCTTCTGCTTCATCCGCTCGTAATTGTTCTCGCCACCACCCTGGGTGAAGCCCAGACCGACCGCCTTGGAGATGTCGGACGTGCCGAGGTTCGACGTGAAGATCAGCACCGTGTTCTTGAAGTCGACGGTGCGACCCTGACCGTCGGTCAGGCGGCCGTCCTCGAGCACCTGCAACAGGCTGTTGTAGATCTCCTGATGCGCCTTCTCGATCTCGTCGAACAGCACCACCGAGAAGGGCTTGCGGCGCACCTTCTCGGTGAGCTGACCGCCCTCTTCGTAGCCCACATACCCCGGCGGCGCACCGAACAGGCGTGACGCGGTGAACCGGTCGTGGAACTCGCCCATGTCGATCTGGATCAGCGCGTCGTCGTCGCCGAACAGGAAGTTGGCCAGCGCCTTGGACAGCTCGGTCTTACCCACACCGGACGGCCCGGCGAAGATGAACGAACCCGACGGCCGCTTGGGATCCTTCAGGCCGGCACGGGTGCGCCGGATGGCCTTGGAGACCGCCTTGACGGCGTCCTCCTGGCCGATGATCCGCTTGTGCAGCTCATCCTCCATGCGCAGCAGCCGGGTGGTCTCCTCTTCGGTGAGCTTGAACACCGGGATGCCGGTCCAGTTGCCGAGCACCTCGGCGATCTGCTCGTCGTCGACCTCGGCGACCACGTCGAGATCACCGGAGCGCCACTGCTTTTCTCGCTCGGCACGCTGCGCGACGAGTTGCTTCTCGCGGTCGCGCAGGCTGGCCGCCTTCTCGAAGTCCTGCGCGTCGATCGCGGACTCCTTCTCCCGGCGGGCGTCGGCGATCTTCTCGTCGAACTCGCGCAGGTCCGGCGGTGCGGTCATCCGGCGGATCCGCATCCGGGCGCCGGCCTCGTCGATCAGGTCGATCGCCTTGTCCGGCAGGTAGCGGTCGTTGATGTAGCGGTCGGCCAGCGTGGCCGCGGCCACCAACGCCGAATCGGTGATCGACACGCGGTGGTGCGCCTCGTAGCGGTCCCGCAGCCCCTTGAGGATCTCGATGGTGTGCTCCACCGTCGGCTCCCCGACCTGCACCGGCTGGAACCGGCGCTCCAGGGCGGCGTCCTTCTCGATGTACTTGCGGTACTCGTCGAGCGTGGTTGCGCCGATCGTCTGCAGTTCACCGCGGGCCAGCTTGGGCTTGAGGATGCTGGCGGCGTCGATCGCGCCCTCGGCGGCACCCGCACCGACCAGCGTGTGCAGCTCGTCGATGAACAGGATGATGTCGCCGCGGGTGTTGATCTCCTTGAGCACCTTCTTGAGGCGCTCCTCGAAGTCACCGCGGTAGCGGCTGCCGGCCACCAGCGAGCCCAGGTCGAGGGTGTAGAGCTGCTTGTCCTTCAGCGTCTCGGGCACCTCGCCGTGCACGATGGCCTGGGCGAGTCCCTCGACCACGGCGGTCTTGCCGACGCCGGGCTCGCCGATCAGCACCGGGTTGTTCTTGGTGCGCCGGGACAGCACCTGCATGACCCGCTCGATCTCCTTCTCCCGGCCGATGACCGGGTCGAGCTTGCCCTCCATCGCGGCGGCGGTCAGGTTGCGGCCGAACTGGTCGAGCACCAATGACGTAGAAGGATTGCCGGTTTCCCCTCCCCGGCCACCGGTGCCCGCCTCCGCGGTCTCCTTGCCCTGGTAGCCGCTCAGCAGCTGGATCACCTGCTGGCGCACCCGGGTGAGCTCGGCGCCGAGCTTGACCAGCACCTGGGCCGCAACGCCCTCGCCCTCACGGATGAGGCCGAGCAGGATGTGCTCGGTGCCGATGTAGTTGTGGCCCAGCTGCAGGGCCTCGCGCAGGCTCAGCTCGAGAACCTTCTTGGCGCGCGGGGTGAACGGGATGTGGCCGGACGGCGCCTGCTGGCCCTGGCCGATGATCTCCTCGACCTGGCTGCGCACCCCCTCCAGGGAGATGCCCAGCGACTCGAGCGACTTGGCCGCTACGCCCTCGCCCTCGTGGATAAGTCCCAGCAGGATGTGCTCGGTGCCGATGTAGTTGTGGTTGAGCATCCGGGCTTCTTCTTGAGCCAGGACGACGACCCGACGTGCTCGGTCGGTGAATCTTTCGAACATCCGTGGTTACCTGCTCTCCATCGCATGAATAGGTGCCTGCGCCACCCGAACGTCCAGCAACGCTATACACCTGCCGTCCACTGTAATGGGCGGCGGCCCCGGGTGCCCCGCCTGGCAGCCCCTGCAGGGCGACAACAGGCGCGACGGCTGACAACCACCCGGCGCTGCTAGCTGCAACGCGACAGCAAGAAGGATCGTTTCCCAGGTGCCCACACGATCAGTTCGCCGCTAGCGAACCGGGCCCCCGTGGTCCCGGACGTCGGCCGGTAGCTCTCAGGTCGCCGCGTGGAATGCGTCGATGACATCGGCGGGGATGCGCCCGCGGGTGGACACGTTGTGACCGTTTCGCCGAGCCCAGTCCCGGATCGCCGCACTCTGCTCCCGGTCGATCGCGGCGCGGCCGGTTCCGGCCGAACGGCCCCGACGGCGGCCACCGACCCGGCGGCCGGCCTCCAGCCACGGCTTGAGCTCATTGCGAAGCTTCGCTGCATTCTTGGTGGAGAGATCGATCTCATAACTCACACCATCGAGACCGAATTCCACGGTCTCGTCGGCGGAACCCTCACCGTCGAAATCGTCGACCAACGTGACGGTTACTTTCTTCGCCATTAAACCTGCGCCCTTCTACTGCCTGCCGCTTCTGCACGAATAGATTCGATCCCGCGAACAGGAACTAATGTGCCATAAAGTGGCAATTCATTCAACAACACACGAATCGTGGCGCATCAGTTGCCGTGACGGCGAACAATCGGGAACAATACCGTCTCCCTAATCGAGAGCCCGGTCAACGCCATCAACAGGCGGTCGATTCCCATTCCGGTACCCGTTGTCGGCGGCATCGCATACTCGAGCGAGGCGAGGAAGTCCTCGTCGAGAGCCATCGCCTCGTCGTCGCCGGCGGCCGCCGCCCGCGCCTGCTCCTCGAACCGTTCGCGCTGGATGATCGGGTCGATCAGCTCTGAGTATCCGGTCGCCAGCTCGATGTGGCGCACGTAGAGATCCCATTTCTCGGTGACCCCCGCAATGCTGCGGTGCGGTCTGGTCAACGGTGTCGTCTCCACCGGGAAGTCGCGCACGAATGTCGGCGCCCACAACGTGTCGCCGACGGTGTATTCCCAGAGTTCCTCGACCAATTTTCCGTGTCCATAACCGCGGTCCCGCGGAATCTCGAGGCCCAAACTGTCCGCGATCTGCCAAAGCCGTTCCGCCGTTGTCTGCGGGGTGATCTCTTCGCCGAGCGCGGTCGACAACGATGGATACATTTCTATCGCATCCCATTCGCCGTCGAGATCGTAGACACTGCCATCCGGCAATGGGACCTGTCGCGTGCCGATCGCCTCGTCGGCGACCTCCTGAATTACCTCGCGGGTGGTGACCGCGGAATCGTCGTAGGTGCCATACGCCTGATAGGTCTCGAGCATTGCGAATTCGGGCGAATGGGTGGAATCCGCGCCTTCGTTGCGGAAAACCCGATTCAACTCGAACACGCGCTCGAAACCGCCCACCACACACCGCTTGAGGAACAACTCGGGCGCGATCCGCAGGAACAGGTCGGCGTCCAGCGCGTTCGAGTGCGTGGCGAACGGCCGCGCGGCGGCGCCGCCCGCCAGCGTCTGCAAAATCGGTGTCTCCACCTCGAGGAACCCGCGCCGCTCCAACGCCGAGCGCACCGCACGCACGACCGCGATCCGCTGGCGGGCGATGGTGCGTGCTTCCGGGCGCACGATCAGGTCCACATAGCGCTGCCGGACCCTGGCCTCCTCGCTCATCTCCTTGTGCGCGACCGGCAGCGGACGCAGCGCCTTCGACGCCATCTGCCAGGAGTCGGCCAGCACCGAGAGTTCGCCGCGGCGGGAACTGATCACCTCACCGTGCACGAACACGATGTCGCCCAGGTCGACGTCGGCCTTCCACGCGTCGAGCGCCTCACGTCCCACCCGGTCGAGGCTGATCATGGCCTGCAGCTGGGCACCGTCACCCTCCTGCAGCGTCGCGAAGCACAGCTTGCCGGAGTTGCGGGCGAAGATCACCCGGCCGGCGACCCCGACCTGCAGCCCCGTCGCGGTGTCCGCGGGCAGATCCGGATACCCCTCGCGCAGTTCGGCCAGGCTGTGGGTGCGGGCCACCTCGACCGGATAAGGCTCGCGTCCCTCGGCGAGTAGCCGCTCACGCTTGCCCTGACGGATCCGGAACTGCTCGGGAACGTCGTCGTGGGTGGCTGCGCCGGGATCGGTGGGCGAATCTGGGGAGGTCACGACCTGCCAGCTTAAATGAACGGATGAGTGTGCCCACCAACGCGCCGATCGACCATGCGGCGGTCCGCGCGCTGGCCGAGCGCCCGGTGGACTGGACCGCCAAGGGGATCCCGCCCCAGTGGTGGGGCCACACCCAGGCGCAGATCGTGGCCGAGGCACCCGACCTGTTCGCCGCCGGGCCGACCGGTCCGGTCTGCGTGCTGCGCGCCGACGCCGTCGCACACAACCTCGAGACGATGGCCGCCTGGTGCCGCGCGCACGGGGTGGAACTCGCACCACACGGCAAGACCCACATGTCGCCGCAGCTGGCCGCCCGCCAGCTCGACGCGGGCGCCTGCGCGATCACGGTGGCCACCGTGTCCCAGGCCGCGGTGTACCGGGCGTTCGGGGTCCGGCGGTTGATCCTGGCCAACGAACTGGTGGACGCACCCGGGCTGCGCTGGCTGGCCGGCGAGTTGGACCGTGACCCCGGCCTGGGGTTCGTGTGCTGGGTCGACTCGGTGGCCGGCGTCGAGCTGATGACCTCCGCGCTGCCGGCCGGAGCGCGCCCGGTGGACGTCTGTGTCGAACTCGGCCAGCCCGGTGGCCGGACCGGGTGCCGCACCGCGCCCGAGGCCGACGCCGTCGCCCGCGCCGCCGCGGCGTCACCGCGGCTGCGGCTGGTGGGGGTCGCAGGATACGAGGCCGCGCTGGGACATGAGCTGACCGCCGACGGACTGGCCGTGGTCGTCACCCACCTGCGCGAGCTGCGGGCGACGGTGACCCGGCTCGCCGCGTTGTTCGAGACCGATACGGTGCTGCTCAGCGCGGGGGGATCGACCTACTTCGACACCGTCGCCGACGAGCTGACCGGCTGGCCGGGCGGGCTGGCGGTCCGGACGATCCTGCGCAGCGGGTGCTACCTGACCCACGATCACGGTCTGTACGCGCGAACGTCGCCGCTGACCCGGGACGGGCGGGCCGGGCTGCGCCCCGCGCTGCAGGTTCACGCCCGGGTGGTGTCACGACCCGAACCGGACCTGGCGGTGTTGGCCATGGGCCGCCGTGACGTGGCCTTCGACCAGGGCCTGCCGGTCCCGTTGTCGCTCGCGGCCAGCACCGTGACCAGGCTCAACGATCAACACGCCTACCTGCGGCTGGCTCCGGGCGAACACGTCGGCGTCGGCGCCTGGCTCGGGTTCGGTATCTCGCACCCCTGCACGGTTTTCGACAAGTGGCGGCTGATCCCGGAGCTCGACCCGGACGACCGCGTGGTGGACCTGATCCGCACGTTCTTCTGATGCCCTAGCGCGCCGGCCTGAGCTTGCCGCGCTGGCCGTCGCGGTTGCGTTCGAACACCAGCCGCAGACCGTCGAGCGTCAGGTGCCGGTCGTAATGCTCGACCGTGCGCAGGTCGGCCAGCACCAACGGCGCCCCGTGCCCGGTGGCCACGACGGCGACGTCGTCACCGCCGAAGCCCTCCACGTCTTCGCGCACCCGGCGCACCAATCCGTCCACCAGACCGGCGAATCCGAACACCGCACCGGCCTGCATACACTCGACGGTGTTCTTGCCGATCACCGAACGCGGCCGGGTCAACTCAACCCGCCGCAGCGCCGCCGAGCGGGCCGCGGCCGCATCGGAGGACACCTGCACACCCGGCGCGATGGCACCGCCGAGGAACTCCCCCCTCGCCGAGACCACGTCGACGCAGATCGACGAACCGAAGTCGACCACGATCGCCGCCGAACCGTACTTCTGATATGCCGCAAGACAATTGACGATCCGGTCGGCGCCCACCTCTTTGGGGTTGTCGACCAACAGCGGGATACCGGTGCGCACACCGGGCTCGATGAGCACGTGCGGCACCGACGGCCAGTACTGCTCGAGCATCAGCCGTACCTCGTGCAGCACCGACGGCACGGTCGACAGCCCGGTCGCGCCGGTGAGCCGCTCCGCGTCGTCACCGATCAGTCCGTCGATCGTCAGCGCGAGTTCGTCGGCGGTCACCTCCGCCTCGGTGCGGATCCGCCAGTGCGAAACCACCTTGGCGTGGGCGCCCGTGCCGGAGATCAGCCCGACGACCGTATGGGTGTTGCGGACGTCTATCGCAAGCAGCACTCAGATCACCGAACCGACATCGTGCAGGTCGGCCTGCGTGACGCGCCACGGTGAGTCTTCGACTTCGTCATCGTTCGTAACATCAATTCCTCCAGGGCAGTTCGTGACTCTTGCCGGAAGCGGCACGCGGATGACCGTCGATCCCGGAGCTGGCCCCGATGTCGATCGCGATGTTGTCGAGCAGCCGGGTCCGCCCGAGCCTGGCGGCGACCAGCATCCGGCCCGCACCCTCGGCCGGCGCCGGTCCCAGCACCGGATCGCGGACCTCGAGGTAGTCGACCTCCAGCGCGGGCACCTCGTCGAGCACGGCCCGGGCGGCATCCAGCGCGGCGGGCACCCCGTTCGAGGCCGCATACATCCCGGCCAGCAGCGCCGCCGACAGCGCGCCCGCCTGGTCCCGCTGCTCGGCGTCCAGGTAGCGGTTGCGCGACGACATCGCCAGACCGTCGGGCTCCCGCACGATGGGCACCCCCATCACCTCGACGGCCAGATCGAGGTCGGCGACCATCTGCCTGACCAGAACCAGTTGCTGGTAGTCCTTCTCGCCGAAGAATGCCCGATCCGGGTGCACGACATTGAACAACTTGAGCACCACGGTCAGCATCCCGGCGAAATGTGTTGGCCGCGAGCCGCCTTCGAGTTCAGCGCCGAGGGGTCCGGGGATCACGGTGGTCCGGGGCCCCTCGGGGTACATGTCATCGCCGGTCGGGGTGTAGGCGACCTCGACCCCTTCGGCCCGCAGCGCGGCCAGATCGTCGTCAAGGGTGCGCGGGTAGGCGTCGAGGTCCTCGCCCGCGCCGAACTGCAGCGGATTGACGAAGATCGACACGACCACCACGGCGCCCGGCACCCGCCGGGCCGCCCGGACCAGGCTCAGGTGTCCGTCGTGCAGGGCACCCATCGTCGGCACCAGCATGATCCGGCGCCCGGTGGAGCGCAACGCGCGGGTCACATCGGACACGTCGCGCGGTCGCTGGTAGACGTTGAGCTGCCCGGCCACGAACTTCGGCGGAGTTCGAGTGGTCATGATCGTCCCGCTTCCGACAGCACCTCGAAGACCTCCTCGGGGGCGTGTGCACGCTGTGCCGTGCGCCACGAATTCGTTCGGTACGCCGCCGCCAGATCGGGATTCACCTCTGCCAGGGCCTGCAGATGGCCGGCGACGGCGGCAGCGTCGCCGCGGGCGACCGGACCGGTGAGGGCCGCCTGCCCGCGCTGCAACGCGTTCTCCAGCGAGGCGCGGGCCAACGGACCGATGATCCGCTCGGCGAGCCCAGCCGGGGTGTCGTCGACGGTCTGCTGGCCGAGCAGTTCCTGTCCCCACAGCGCCGCTCTGAGCGCCTCGACCGCGTCGAGCAGCACGGTCACGACATGGTTGGACGAGTGCGCCAGGGCCGCGTGGTACAGCGTGCGGGCGTCTTCGCGGACACGGAACGGCTCGCCGCCGATCTCCAGCACCAGCGACTGGGCGATCGCATAGCCGATCTCGTCGCCGGCGGTGATGCCGAAGCAGGTGCCGCGCAACCGGTCGACGTCCTCGTCGGTACCCGCGAACGTCATCGCCGGATGTATCGCCAGGGTGATGCACCCCTGTGCCGCCAGCGGCGCCAGCACGCCGACCCCGCTGGCGCCCGAGGTGTGCACCACGATGGTGTCGGCCCGCACCGCACCGGTCGCGGCCAGCCCTGCCACCAGGCCGGGCAGTTCGGTGTCCGGCACCGCCAGCAGCAGGAGTTCGGCACGGCCGGCGACCTCGTCGACGGGAAGCACCGGGGTGTCGGGCAGCCACCGTCCGGCCCGCTGCCGCGAGGCGTTGGACACCGCGTTGCAGCCGACGACGACATGCTCGGCTCGCTCCAGCGCCACACCCAGTGCGGTGCCGACGCGACCGGCGGAGATGACGCCGACCGTGAGCCGGGCCGGCCGGAGTCCGTCGTGGGGCGCACCCCCGGCGGCGGGAGGCTGCACCATCGCAGACGACCTCGCAGATTCTCAGGCATTCGTTCCGGTCCCGCGGCGCGGGTACCGGACGGTCGACACGAGCCTAACTCAATCCTCCCGGCGCCTGCGCCGACCGCCGCCGGACGGGCTGACCTGCAGGCGTGCCAACAGGTCGGCGACCGACTGGCCACCGGTGTGGGCACCGTCGGATGCCTGTTCGCCCTCCGGTTCCTCGGGCATAGGCGGCGGGGGCGGCTCGACGGGCACGTCCCCCGCGGTGGAGTGACGGCCCTGCGGTGCCTCCGGTGCACGCCTGCGGCCGACGTACTCACCGGGTGTGCCGTCGCCGGGCCGGGCCTCGCCCGCGACCCAGTTGCTGCCCGGCTCCCCCGCCGGGATCCACTGTCCCTCGGCCGGCGCCGGCCGCCAGTGCTGCGCGGCGGGTGCGGCCCCCTCCGGCGGCCGGGCCTGCGGAGGCAGCCACGGGAGATGCGGCTCCGGCGGAACCGCCCGTGGCGGTGGCGGCGCCCACTGCCCCTGGGCGGCGGCCTCGGCACGATGCCTGCTGTGCGGTTCTTCGGCAGGCACGCGGTGCCCACCGTAGGGTTCGCCGTACGCGGGCACCGGTTCGCTCTCCGGGGGGTGCGGTTCGGCGGGGACGTCGATGATCGGGCTCTCCTGGGTGTCCGAGTCGTCGTGGGCACCCACGCCGGCCAGAACCTCCTCGGCGTCCTCGGTGTCGATCCGGCTGCTGCTGACCCGTCCCGCGGTGTCCGGGCGCGGTGTCCACGGACCGATCTCCCTGGCGGCGTTGCGCTCGGTCCCGATCGCGTGCCGGTGCGACAGGTCGGCGTCGAACAGGAACTCCAGGTTGGCCCGCAACGCGGCCAGCTCGGCACGGAGCGCGGCCACCTCGTCGGACTGCTGCGCGCGCAACTCTGCGGCGAGCTCGCGACGCAGCTGGGTTTCGACTGACAGCTCGTACTCGCGCCGCGCGGAGATCTCCCGGTCGAGTTGCAGGTCGTAGACCAGCTTGAGGTCGCGCACCTTGGCCTGGTCGCTGTCGCTCTGCCTGCGGAACACGACCGACACGAACGCGGCCACCACCGCCGCCCACAACGCGAGAATGACTGCGAGCTTGAGCAACTCGACGCGATTGGTGAACACCAGGGCCGAACTCGCGCCGATCGCGAGCACCAGCAACACCGTCATCAGGATCCAACCGGGCCGGCGGGTGCTGCGCCGAATGCGCGCTCCGCGGCTCGGATCGGTCATGGGCCGACTGTACCCGCCACAGGTCACCTCGCGTGTCGACCGGTGCGGCGATTCGGCGTGCGTCGTCGGCGGATCCGTCAGCCGGGCGCTGGATCGGCGTTGTCCTGAGGATCGTCGGGAGACCTGCAGCAATGCTGCAGCCACAGAGCCGCGACGACCAGACCCAACGCACACAACGCGGCCACCACCGCACCCGCGGTGTCCTGCTCGGCGACCCGCAGCGTGCTCCGGCGGGGCAGCAGGTAGGCCACCACCGCCACCCACCAGCCGAACACCACGCTGCCCATCCACGCCGCCGCCTTGGCGATCACGACCGACCGCGCCACCGCCAGCGGGTGCAGCCGGTCGGTGCCCACCCCGATCTCACCGTGGCCGATCTTGGCCCGGACATAGCAGCCCCACCCGGCCAGCGCCGCGGCGACGCCGAGCAGCGACAACCCGGTCCACACCGTGATCGGCGGGAACCACCGGTACAGGACGCGCACCGACAGATAGCCGGCGACACCGGCCACCAGTGCGCCGACCGCGAGGTCGCGCCAGCGGGTCGGCCCCATCAGCCGGCGGTCCCGATCCGCAGTGCGAGTCCGGTCGCCCGCACACCGGCGCGTTCGGCCGGGTCGAGCGCATCCACCAGGTCGGAAACCCGGATCGTCGCGCCGTCCACGGTGAGCGTCGCATCCGCATCCGTGGCCACCCACGGGACCAGTACGAACGCCCGCACGTGCGCGTAGGGGTGCGGCAGCGTGAGTTCGGGGTCGGTCATCGTGACCTCACCGTCGGCGCCGTGACAGCTCACCACGTCGACGTCCAGCGTGCGGGGACCCCACCGCTGCGCACGCACCCGCGCTGCGGCGTCCTCGAGTTCGTGTGCGCGCCGCAACCAGTCATGCGCGTCGCGCGCCGGATCGCCGGCGAGCACCACCGCGTTGAGGAACGGACCCTGCTCGACACCGCCCCACGCGTCGGTCTCGTACACCGGGGACACGGCCGCGACCGCTCCGTCGAGCCCGTCGACCACCGACTGCAGATGGCCCAGCCGGTCGCCGACGTTGGATCCGATGGACAGCACCACCGTGCTCACAGGCCCGCGCCCCGTCCCCCGCGCCGCGACCGGCGGGCGACCACCGCGACATCGGCGAAGTCCAGCGGTATCGGAGCCGCCGGTTTGTGCACCACGACTTCGACGGCGTGGATCCGCTCGTCGGTCATCACGTCCTCGGCGATCTCGCCGGCCACCGTCTCGATGAGCTGCCGCGGCGGCCCGGCGACGATGCCGGCCGCACGCTGCGCGAGCGACCCGTAGTCCACGGTGTCGGCGAGGTCGTCGCTGACGGCCGCCGCACCGAGGTCGATCCACACGGTGATGTCGACGACGAAGTCCTGGCCGTCGCGGCGCTCGTGCTCGAACACCCCGTGGTGGCCGCGAACCCTCAACCCGCGCAACTCGATCCGGTCAGCCATCGCACCCCTCCCCGGCCCGCCGCCACGCCGCGACCACCGCGAGCGCGTCCACCGATGCCCGCACGTCGTGCACCCGCACCCCCCACACGTCGTGCCAACCGGCCAGCGCCGAGATCACCGCGGTGGCGGTCTCGCGACCGCCCGGCGGGCGCGGCGCGCCGTCCGGACCGGCCAGCAGAGCGCCCAGGAACCGCTTCCGGGAGGCTCCCACCAGCACCGGGATGCCCGTCGCGACGAACCGGGGCAGCGCGGCCAACAGCGCCCAGTTGTGCTGCGCCGTCTTGGCGAATCCGAGACCGGGGTCGATGATCAGCCGGTCCGGGTCCACCCCGGCATGCACCGCGGCGTCCACCCCGGCCAGTAGTTCGTCCCGCACCTCGGCGACGACGTCACCGTAGGCGGGCACCTCGTGCGGACGGTCGGCGCCGACCGAGCGCCAGTGCATCAGCACCCACGGCACCCCCGCATCGGCCACCACCCGCGCCATGTCGGGGTCGGCCCGCCCGCCCGAGACATCGTTGACGATCCGCGCGCCGTTCTCCAGCGCGGCACCTGCCACCACGGCGTGCATCGTGTCGATGCTCACCGTGATTCCTTGCTGGGCAAGCTCTTTGACCACCGGAAGCACCCGATCGGTTTCAACGGCCGAGTCCACCCTGACGGCGCCGGGGCGGGTGGACTCGCCGCCCACGTCGATGATCGCTGCACCCTGGGCGGCCAGCTCGAGACCGTGCGCGACGGCCCGGTCACGGTCGAGGAACAGCCCACCGTCGGAGAACGAGTCGTCGGTGACGTTGACGATGCCCATCACCTGCACGGCGGCGCGCTCGGACGTGGACGGGGTGGCCGCGCTCACTTGCGCAGGATCAGTTCCAGAGCCTCGGCGCGCGACGCCTTGTCCGTCTTGAACTGCCCGCGCACCGCGGAGGTGGTGGTCACGGCACCGGGCTTGCGGATGCCGCGCATGGCCATGCACAGGTGCTCGGCCTCGACCACCACGATGACTCCGCGCGGGGCGAGTTTGCGCATCAGCGCGTCGGCGATCTGGGCGGTGAGCCGTTCCTGCACCTGCGGGCGCTTGGCGTACAGGTCGACCACCCGGGCCAGCTTCGACAGGCCGGTGACCCGGCCGTCCAGACCCGGGATGTAGCCCACGTGCGCCACCCCGTGGAACGACACCAGGTGGTGCTCGCAGGTGGAGTACATCGGGATGTCCTTGACCAGGATCAGTTCGTCGTGCTGCTCGTCGAACGTGGTGTTCAGCACGTCGTCGGGATCGGTGTGCAGACCGGCGAAGATCTCCTGGTAGGCGCGGGCCACCCGGGCGGGGGTGTCCACCAGGCCCGGCCGGTCGGGGTCCTCACCGACCGCGATGAGCAACTCGCGCACCGCCGCCTCGGCACGGGCCTGGTCGAAACCCGGTGCGGCGAGCGTGGCCGAGTGGTTGTGCGAGCGCGTCATCGAAGTCTCCGTTCAGTGGTCGGCAGGCGCTACGAGCGGCTCGGCGGGTTTGTGCTGCCGTTCCCGCCGCCGGAATCGGCACTCGAATCCTCGACGGGGCCGGGTGCGGGTTGTCCCTGCTGCGGGTACGGCTGATGCGGCGGGTAGTAACCGTGCGGGGCCGGCGGGGCGGCCTGCTGCCAGCCCGACGGCGGTGGCGGCGGGTACCAGTAGCCCTGGGGCTGCGGCGCCCCGTCCGGCTGCGGCGCGCCCGGCCGCGGCGGCCACCCGGGCGCGTGCCAGCCCGCGGGCGCGCCGTAGTCGGGCTGGGTCGGACCGTTGGGCGCGGAACCGTTCGGGCCCGCCCCGTTGCCGCCGTTCTTGTGCGCGGCTTCCGCGGCCGCCTGTGAGGCCTGGGCGATCGCGGTCTTGAACGCGGGCTCGGGCATCGGCTTGGGCCACGGCTCGCCACGTTCGATGGCCAGCTCGCCGGGGGTCTTGATCGGCGGCTTGTCCGACGGCACCCGGCCACCGAAGTCGTCGAACATCGTCAACCGCGGGCGTTTCTTGACGTCCGCGAAGATGGCTTGCAGCTCGACGCGGTGCAGCGTCTCCTTCTCCAGCAGCTCACCGGCCAGTGTGTCGAGCACGTCGCGGTACTCGGTGAGGATCTCCCACGCCTCGGTGTGGGCCGCCTCGATGAGCTTGCGGACCTCGTCGTCGATGTCCCGGGCGACCTCGTGACCGAAGTCCGCCTGGGTGCCCATGGTGCGGCCCAGGAACGGGTCACCGTGCTCCGTGCCGTAGCGCACCGCGCCCAGCTTGCTGCTCATGCCGTATTCGGTGACCATCGCGCGGGCGATCTTGGTGGCCTGCTCGATGTCGGACACGGCGCCGGTGGTGGGCTCGCGGAACACCAGCTCCTCGGCGGCCCGGCCGCCCATTGCGAACACCAGCCGCGCGATCATCTCCGACCGGGTCATCAGTCCCTTGTCGTCCTCGGGCACCGACATGGCGTGGCCGCCGGTGCGGCCGCGGGCCAGGATCGTCACCTTGTAGATCGGCTCGATGTCGGGCATCGCCCAGGCGGCCAGCGTGTGGCCACCCTCGTGGTAAGCGGTGATCTTCTTCTCGAGCTCGCTGATGATGCGGCTCTTGCGGCGCGGACCGCCGACGACCCGGTCGACGGCCTCCTCGAGTGCGGCACCGGTGATGACGGTGCCGTTCTCGCGGGCGGTCAGCAGGGCCGCCTCGTTGATGACGTTGGCCAGGTCGGCACCGGACATCCCCACGGTGCGCTTGGCCAGGCCGTCCAGGTCGGCGCCCTCGGCGAGCGGTTTGCCCTGCGAATGCACCTTCAGCACCGCGCGGCGGCCGGCCAGGTCCGGGGACGACACCGGGATCTGGCGGTCGAAGCGCCCGGGACGCAACAGCGCGGGATCGAGGATGTCGGGCCGGTTGGTGGCGGCGATCAGGATCACGCCCTGGCGGTCGCCGAAGCCGTCCATCTCGACCAGCAGCTGGTTGAGCGTCTGTTCGCGCTCGTCGTGCCCGCCGCCGAGGCCGGCGCCGCGCTGACGGCCTACGGCGTCGATCTCGTCGACGAAGATGATGCACGGGCTGTTCTGCTTGGCCTGCTCGAACAGGTCGCGCACGCGGGATGCGCCGACGCCGACGAACATCTCGACGAAGTCCGAGCCGGAGATGGTGAAGAACGGCACCCCCGCCTCACCCGCGACCGCACGCGCCAGCAGCGTCTTTCCGGTGCCGGGTGGACCGTAGAGCAGCACACCGCGCGGGATCTTGGCACCGAGCGCCTGGTACCGGCTGGGGTTCTGCAGGAAGTCCTTGATCTCGTAGAGCTCCTCGACCGCCTCGTCGACGCCGGCGACGTCGGCGAACGTGGTCTTGGGCATGTCCTTGGACAGCTGCTTGGCCCGGGACTTGCCGAAACCGAAGCCCATCCGGCCGCCGGTCTGCATCCGCGAGAACATCACGAACAGGCCGACGAGCAGCAGCAGCGGCAGCATGTAGATCAGCAGCGTGCCGAACATGCTGCTCTGGTTGACCACGGTGTTGACTTTCGCGTTCTTGGCGCTCAACTGCTCGAACAGCGTGACCCCGTACCCGGTGGGGTACTTGGTGATGATCTTGTTGCTGTCCTCGGTGTCGCTGTTGCCGTTTTTCAGCTCGAGCCGCAGCTGCTGCTCCCGGTCGTCGATCTGCGCACCGGTGACGTTGTCGGTGTTGATCTGTGCCATCGCGACCGACGTGTCGACGGTCTTGTAACCGCGGGTGTCGTCGCTGAAGTAGAAGAACGACCATCCGAGCAACAGCACCACGGCGATCACCGTGAGGGTGCGGATCACATTCTTGCGATTCATGCGTGAGTCCGGTTCATCGATTCCTAGGGCCCACGAGCGGTCCCGCGGGCCAAATCCTTCCAATACGCGCAGTTGGAAACCTCAAGGCTACCGCTAGACCAACGTTTGGCAGTTCCGGGCGGTCCCGGAGGGAACCAGAGGGCACGGCCCGACGGTCCCGGGCTTCTCCGCGAGAGTGCATTCGCGGTCGTGACCAGGCTGCGGACAACCCCGGGTGCACGTTCGGCGAGACTGGACCCATGCGATCGCGGATGGTGCAGACGAACGGGGTCACGCTGCGCGTGACCGAGGCCGGCGAGCCCGGGGCGCCGCCGGCGGTGCTTCTCCACGGCTTTCCGGAGCTGGCGTTCTCGTGGCGCCATCAGATCCGCGCGCTGGCCGACGCGGGCTACCACGTGCTGGCGCCCGATCAGCGCGGCTACGGCGGCTCGGACCGACCGGCCGCCGTCGACGCCTACAACGTGGTCGAGCTGGTCGCCGACGTGGTGGGGCTGCTCGATGACGTCGGCGCGCGGCGGGCGGCGGTGGTCGGCCACGACTTCGGTGCGGTGGTGGCGTGGGCGGCGCCGCTGCTGCACCCGGAGCGATTCTCGGCGGTGGCCGGCCTGAGCCTGCCACCGGTGCCACGGCCGCGGGTGCCGACCACCCAGGCGTTCGGCAGGATGTTCGGCGACCACTTCTTCTACATCCTGTACTTCCAGGAACCCGGCCCCGCCGACGCCGAGCTGGCCGCCGATCCCGCGACCACGCTGCGGAAGCTGTTCGCCGAACCGCCCGACGATGCCGCGGCGGCACGGCGGATGCTCGCACCGGGACCCGAGGGATTGCTCGCCCGTATCCCCGAACCCGGCGGTCTGCCCGACTGGATCAGCACCGAGGACTTCGGCGTCTATGTCGACGAGTTCACCCGCAACGGGTTCACCGCACCGCTGAACTGGTACCGCTGCTTCGACCGGAACTGGGAGCTGATGGCGGCGCCCCCCGCCGCGACCATCGCGGTACCCGCGCTGTTCGTGGGCGGCACGGCGGACGCGACGCTGGCCTACACCCAGCGACACCGCGCCCGAGAGGTCGTCACCGGCGACTACCGCGAGGTGATGATCGACGGCGCCGGGCATTGGCTGACCGAGGAGTGCCCGGACCGGGTGACACGCCTGCTGCTGGACTTCCTTTCGGAGTCCGGCGCGAAATGACTAGTGTGCCGACCATGTCCATCACCGCGGTAGCGACGAAGCTGATGTGTCTGGCCGCAGCGGCGACCGCGGCCGTCACCGTCACGGCGTGCGACTCGCAGGCCGGCCCCGCAGCGGCGCCCGCCACGGCCACCGACGTCGGCAGGCAGGTCACGGTGGTGGGCTCGGGTCAGGTGCAGGGCACCCCGGACACGCTGACCGTCAACGCGTCGATGGAGTTCGTCGGCCCCGACGCCACCGCGGCGATGAATCAGACCAACGAGCGTCAGCAGGCGGTGATCGACGGGCTGGTGGGCCTGGGCATCGACCGCGGCGACCTGACCACCACCGAGGCCGACCTGCAGCCGCAGTACGGCTCCGACAGCGCCACGATCACCTCCTACCGCGCCACCAACTCGATCAACGTGAAGGTCCGCGATCTCGACACGGCCTCGGACGCGATCGGCCTGATCGTCTCCACCGGCGGCAACGCGGCCCGGATCAACTCGATCAGCTATTCGATCGAGGACGACTCCCAGCTGGTGCGCGACGCCAGGGCCCGGGCGTTCAAGGACGCCGAGGACCGCGCCGACCAGTACGCCGAACTGTCCGGTCTCAACCTCGGCAAGGTCGTCTCGATCACCGAATCCGGTGCCGCGCTGCCCCCGCCGATGCCCGCGCCGCGGGCCATGGAGGCCGCGGTCCCGCTGGAGCCCGGCCGGCAAACGGTCGGCTTCTCGGTGACCGTGGTCTGGGAGTTGACCTAACCGCGGCCCGCCGCCGCGGGCACGTCGACCGACCCGACGGATACCGGGATGCCGTTGAGCACCGCGGTTCCCGACAGCGGGTCGAGCACCGACCCGTCGTTGAGCTGGTTGACGTTCACGCCGGGCCGGCCGGCGGCCAGCCGCTGCCCGGTCCCGGTCCGGTCGTGCCCCCAACCGTGCGGCAGCGACAGCACCCCGCGCCGGATGTCCGCGGTGATCTCGACCGGCACCACCAACTCGCCGCCGGGCCCCTTCACGATCGCGGTGTCGGACACCCCCAGCTCCGCGGCATCGTCCGGATGCATCTGCAGCGTGCAGCGGTTGGTACCGCCGGCCAGCGCGGGCAGGTTGTGCATCCAGCTGTTGTTGGAGCGCAGGTGGCGCCTGCCGATCAGGACGAAACCGTCGGCACGACGGCCCAGTGCGTCGCGCAGCCGGGCGGCGTCGGCGACCAGCTCGGGTGGCGCGAGCTCGATCCGGCCCGACGGGGTTCGCAGCAGATCCGGCAGCCGCGGCTGCAGCGGACCCAGGTCGATCCCGTGCGGTGCGGCCTTCAGCCGGGCCAGCGTCAGGCCGTCGGGACGGCTGCCGAACGCGTCGCCGTAGGCGCCCAGCCGCAACATCATGTCGAGCCGGCGCTCGTAGCCCGGGCCGTCGGGCAGCATCGCGGTCAGCTCGTCGACGGCGCGCCCGGCCACCGGCGACCCGGCGTCGGCGGTCTCCTTGGCCAGCGTCATCGCGATGACCTGCTCGTCGACCAGGGCCGGGTCGGCATCGTGGCCGAGCCCGAAGATCACCAACGCGATCCGGGACAGGATCTCCGCTTCCCCCGGTCGCCCGTCCAGCGGCAGCACCGGCGGCGAGTAGCGCGCGTTGTTGCGGACCGCGAGATTGTTGAGCGCGAAGTCGAAGTGCGGGCTGCGTGACGGCGGGGGCGGCGGCAGGATCACGTCGGCGTGCCGGGTGGTCTCGTTCAGGTAGGGGTCGACGGATAGCATGAAGCCGACGCCGGCCAGCGCGCGATCGAGCCGCTGCCCGTCCGGCGCGGAGAGCACCGGGTTGCCCGCGAGGGTGATCATCGCCCTGATCTGGCCCTCGCCGGGTGTCTCGATCTCCTCGGCCAGCACCGCAGCGGGCAGCTCGGAGAGCGCTTCCGGGCGACCGGAGACCCGGCTTTGCCACCGCCCGGTCGTGAAGCCGCGGCCGGGCCGGTGCCCGCGCGGCGCGGGGGCCACCGCGGACAGCGGGAACATCGCCCCGCCGGGCCGGTCCAGGTTGCCGGTCAGCACGTTGACGACGTCGACCAGCCAGCTGCCCAGCGTGCCGAACTCGACCGTCGAGGTGCCCATCCGGCCGTAGACGGCGGCCGTCGGGGCGGCCGCCAGCTCCCGGGCCAGGGTGCGGATCTCCCCGGCCGCGACACCGCAATGCTCCGCGACCGACTCCGGCGGGAAGTCACGGGCCAGGGCTTCGACTTCGCCGAGGCCCGCGGTGTGCTCGGCGAGTGCGCCCAGGTCGACCAGGCCCTCGTCGAACAGCACGTGCACCACGGCGAACAGCAGCGCCGCGTCGGTGCCGGGCCGCGGTGCGATGTGCCGGTCGGCCAGCGCGGCCGTACGGGTGTGGGCCGGGTCGATGACCACCAGTCGGCCCCCGCGTTTACGCAGCGCCCGCAGCTTCCCGCCGAAGTCGGCGGCGGTGGCCAGGCTGCCGTTGGACACCAGCGGGTTGGCGCCGACGATCACCAGGTAGTCGGTGCGGTCCAGATCGGGCACGGTGAACGCGACGGGGCTGCCGAACATCAGGCCCAGCGCCACGTGCTTGGGCATCTGGTCCAGCGTGCTGGCCGAGAACAGCTGCCGGGTGCCCAGGCCGCGGATGATCAGCGGCGGATACAGCGCGCCGGCGACCGTGTGGGCGTTGGGGTTGCCGAGGTAGATGCCCACCGAGGCGCCACCGTGGTCGGCCAGCACCGCGCCCAGCCCGTCGGCGACCGCCGCGAATGCCTCGTCCCAGGTCGCCTCGGTGAGCACGCCGTCACGGCGCACCAGCGGCGCACTCAAGCGGTCGGGGTCGTTGTCGAGTTCGGCGAAGCTGGCGCCTTTCGGGCAGATGAAGCCCTTGCTGAACACGTCGTCGGCATCCCCGCGCGCGCCGGTGACGCGGCCGTCCTCGACGGTCAGCGTCAGGCCGCAGGTGGCCTCACAGAACGGGCAGATCCGCAGGGCGTGCGACACAGAGGGCATGTCGGCATTGTGCTCGCCACGGTGGCGGCGCGTCGACCCCTTGAACGGCCGGGCTCGGCGCGGTCTAGCGGCTTTCGTACACCTTGGGATCCAGCGTGCCGATGTAGGGCAGGTCGCGGTAGCGCTCGGCGTAGTCGAGGCCGTACCCGACGACGAACTCGTTGGGGATGTCGAAACCGATGTAGGCGATGTCGACGTCGGCGCGCACCGCCTCGGGTTTGCGCAGCAGCGTGCAGACCCGCAGCGAGCGCGGATGCCGGGTGTTCAGGTTGCGCAGCAGCCAGGACAGCGTCAGCCCGGAGTCGACGATGTCCTCGACGATCAGCACGTCGCGGTCGTGGATGTCGCGGTCGAGGTCCTTGAGGATGCGCACCACCCCCGAGGAGGAGGTCGACGAACCGTAGGAGCTGACCGCCATGAACTCGAGCTGGGTGGGCAGCGGGATGGCCCTGGCCAGGTCGGTGACGAACATGACCGCGCCCTTGAGCACGGTGATCAGCAACAGATCCTGCCCGTCGGCCCCGGCCAGCGCGTCGCGGTAGTCGACGGCGATCTGCGATCCGAGTTCGGCGGTCTTGGACCGGATCTGTTCTTCCGACAGCAACACCGACTTGATGTCCCCCGGATACAACTCGGCGGTATGCGCAGGCACGAGCACAGCCTAGCGGTGCCGCGCCGCGCGGGTGCGACACGATCGCCGATCCAGTTGCCGACCGTCATACCGGTTCCCGGTAGAGAATCAGCTGTTCGCCGCGTCGGCCCGCGAACAGCCGCTCGCGGGGCGGCCCGCCGGGCACCGCCACCCCGCCCTGTCCGCGCCACGCGGTCACCAGCGCATCCACCGCGTGGATCTGGACGGCGGTCAGTCCGCGCGCCCCGGCGGCCAGCAGCCAGGCGCGGATGGCGCGGCGGCGCACCGCGGGCGCCAGCCCGGCCAACTCGGTCACCGCCAGCCCGTCGCCGGTGCGGGCGCGGTCGAGGGCCTCACCCGCCAGCAGATCGAGCACGTCGCCGTCCTGCTGCAGCGCCGCCGCGGTACGGGCCAGCGCCTCGGCCACCCCGCCGCCGAGGACGTCCTCGAGCAGCGGGAGCACCTCGGTGCGCAACCGGACCCTGGTGAACCGGGCGTCGGTGTTGTGCGGGTCGCGCCACGGCGTCAGCCCCAGCTCGGTGCACGCCCGCTCGGTGAGCGACCGGCGCACGCCGAGAAACGGCCGGTACCAGGGTGGGTCGTAGGGCCGCATGCCCGCGATGGACCGGGCGCCCGATCCGCGGCCCAGCCCCAGCAGCACCGTCTCGGCCTGGTCGTCGAGGGTGTGCGCGAGCAGCACCGGTTGCCGGCCGCGGGCCTGTTCCAGCGCCGCGTAGCGGGCACTGCGGGCGGCCGCCTCCGGGCCGCCGGCGGTCCCGACGTCGACGCAGAGCACCTGGGCGGCAACACATCCCAGCGCAATGGCCTGATCACGCGCCGCGGCGGCGACCGCGCCGGAACCCGGTTGCAGCCGGTGATCGACGATCAGCGCCGTGGTCGGCACGACGGCCGCCGCGACGGCGGTCAACGCCAGCGAGTCGGGCCCGCCCGACAACGCGACGCACCATCGGGTGTCGCCCGGGGTGTGGTCGCCGACGAACCGGCGAAGCTCAGCGGTCAGCTCCGCTACAGCACCCGGTCGATCCATCGCTGCGGCTCGTCGATCTCGGTGGGCAGTGGCAGGGTCTCGGCGTCGGTCCAGACCGCGTTGAACCGCGTCATCCCAACCTTGCCGACGACGGCGTCGACGAACGCCTTGCCCCTGGTGTACTGGCTCATCTTGGCGTCGATGCCGAGCAGGGCGCGCATCAGCCGCTGCAGGGGCGGCTGATGCCGTTGCCTGCGCTCGTCGAACCGGCGCCTGATGGTGGCCACCGACGGCACCACCGCGGGCCCGACGGCGTCCATCACGTGGTCGGCGTGGCCCTCCAGCAATGTGCCCAGCACCAGCAGGCGGTCCAGCGCCTCCCGTTGCGGCTCGGACTGAACCGCCCGCAACAACCCCAGCACGCCCGTCGAGCTCGGTTCGGGCTGTTGACCGTTGGACCCCGCTCGGCGCGCGCGCAGATACTCGGCGAGCCGGCCGATCAGCTGCGCCACGTCCTCGCCGCTCTCGTCGGTGACGACGGCCAGCGACTCCGACATCAGGTCGGCCAGCCACGGGTTGGCCCGGAACTGCACCCGGTGGGTGACCTCGTGCAGGCACACCCACATCCGGAAATCGGCGGGCTGCACCCGCAGTTGCCGCTCGACGGCGATCACGTTGGGGTACACCAGCAACAGCTCGCCGCCGCCCGCGGCGAACGGGTCGTACTGACCGAGGATGCCCGAGGACACGAACGCCAGCACCGCCCCGGTCTGCACCCCGGCGATGCGTCCGCTGATCGCCCCGGGCCTGGCCTCGCCGTCGGCGCCGCCACCGGTCATCACCCGCATGGAGTGCGCCGCGGCGCTGATCCACTCCGGGCGGTTGACCACCCGGGCCTCGGGGACGTCGCCGCCCTCGATCAGGCCCGTCACCTCACGCACCGGCACCTCGGCGGCCCGGGCCGACTCGGCGAGCTGCTCGACAGCCTGCGTGCGGGTGTAGTCGGTGGCCGCGGGCTCGGGCCGGGCCAGCCGGCCGCCCAGCGACGCGGCGAGGTTCCAGTCGACGGCGCGGCCGACGTTGAAGCCGGATCCGGTCGCCGGGCTCATGCGCCGCATCCGCAGGAGCGCAGCGTGGCGGCGAACGCGTCGAGGGCGGTGCGCCCGGTGGGGCCCGCCTCGTTCGACAGCAGCGCGAACGTCAGGACCCGGCCGCTCTCGTCGGTGACGATGCCGGCCAGCGTGTTGGTCGCGGTCAGCGATCCGGTCTTGGCCCGCAGGTAACCCGCGGCGGCGCGGCCGGCGTCGGTGTCGAGGTAGCGGTTCGACAGGGTTCCGCTGCCACCGGCGATGGGCAGCAGGTCGACCAGCGGGCGCAGCGCGGGCCGGTCGTCACCGGCCGCGGCGTTGATCACCTCGTCCAATGTGCGGGCGGTGAGCCGGTCGTCGACCGACAGCCCGCTGGAGTCCAGCAGCCGCGCACCGGCCGTCTCGATGCCCGCGTTCCCGAGAGCGGTGAGGACGGCGCGGGCGGCGCCGTCGAAGCTGCGGGGCTGCCCGGCGGCGGCGGCCACCTCACGACCGGTCGACTCGGCCATCACGTTGTCGGAGTAGTTCATCATCTCGCGCAGCCGTTGCATCAGCGGCGGCGACTGCACCGAGGCGATCTCCTCGCCCCGCGCCGCGGCGGGCAGCACCGTCACCGTCGCCGGGTCCACCCCGAGGGCCACCGCGAGCGCCCGGCCGGCGTCCAGGGCCGGGGTTCTGGACCGCCGCGACTGGTCGGTCAGCGGCTGGGTGCGGCCCCCGTCGAGCATCACCGACTCCATCGGGGCGATATCGCCGCCGTCGATGTCCAGTGGATCCCAGCCGGGCGCCATCGTGGGTCCGCTGTAGGCGCTGACGTCGACCTGCACGGTCTTGACGGCGACCCCGCTGCGGCGGACCTGGTCGGCGAGATCGACGATCCGCGCCGCGTCGCGGTACAGGGTGTCCTGTCCGCGTGGCGCCGCCGACAGCGTCTGGTCGCCGCCCCCTACGAGCACCACCACGCCCGGCGAGGTGGACAGCACCGTCGTGGTCAGCCGGGCGTCCCGGTCCAGGGTCAGCAGGGCCGCGGCGGTGGTCAGCACCTTGTTGGTCGACGCCGGCTGCATCGGCACGTCGGGACCCTGCGCCCACAGCTGTTCGCCGGTCATCGCGTCGGTGATCCGGCCGGTGAAACGCCCCAGGTCCGGGTTGGCGGCGACACCGGCCAGCGCCGCGGCCAGGCCGGCCGGGGTCGGGGTCGCCGCGGCATCGGCGACGGGGACCACCGCGGGCGCGGCGGTGGCCGGTGCCGGCTGTGGCGCGACCGCCACCTGTTCGGAGTTCCCGCGCGAGGACACCAGCACAGCCGCCGCCACGATGACGCCGACGAGCAGCGCGATGGTCGCCCCGACCGCCAAGTAGGTGGATCGTCGCCACCGAGTGGGCCGCATCATCCTCCTGCCCTCGATCGACAACCCGAGCCACCCCTGCAGTGCAGGGTATCGCTCCTCTAAGGTGACCTCGGCGGGTGATACGCGCCCCACACACGGTCCGAGGTTGCGAAGGAGTCGCGGCGGTGCAGTTCGATGTCCTCATCGAGATCCAGAAGGGTTCACGCAACAAGTACGAGGTGGACCATGACAGCGGCAAGATGAAGCTGGACCGCTACCTGTTCACGGCGATGGGTTATCCGACCGACTACGGCCTCATCGAGGACACCCTCGGGGAGGACGGCGACCCGCTCGACGCGCTCGTCCTGCTGCCGGAACCGGTGTTCCCCGGATGCATCGTGGAGGCCCGTCCGGTCGCGATGTTCCGGATGACCGACGAGAAGGGCGGCGACGCAAAGGTGCTGTGCGTGCTCGCCGACCCGCGCTGGGACCACATCACCGACATCGGCGACGTGTCGTCGTTCGAGCTGGACGCGATCAAGCACTTCTTCGTGCACTACAAGGACCTCGAGCCGGGCAAGTTCGTCAAGGCCGCCGACTGGGTGGGCCGCGCGGAGGCCGAGGCCGAGGTCGAGCGCTCCATCGCGCGGTTCAAGGAGTCCGGCGGCCACTGATCGCTCTGGGCCCTCGAGATTGCACCCTCCAGATTGCTCTGGCGGTTGTGACCACGGGCGTCACACGACCCTGCACACAATCTCGGCGGCCCTGTCCCGACAGTGCGACATACACCACACCGCGATTTTGCGTGGCTGTAACACGGCGTAACGCCGTTGTTCCATCCAGCTTCGATCATGGCGGTGTGTTGCTGCATCAGGGGATCGGTTTGGACGCGTTCAACGCGATGCCGATGCGCCGCGCCGTGCACGCCCTCTTCGAATGCTGCTACAGCGTGCCGCTGGCCGCCGAGATCGCCCGGGCCCGTCCCTTCGCGAGCCACGACCAGCTGTTCCGCACCGCCGATTCGCTGCTGTTCGGGCTCGGCGAGGAGTCGATCGACTCCATCCTGCAGGCCTACCCGGACATCGGCCGCCGGCCCGGCAGTGAGAAGTCGCACGCCGAGCAGTGCGCGATCACCGACGAGCGGCCCGAGATGATGGAGCAGCTCGCGGCGGCGTCCAAGGAGTACCTGGACCACTTCGGGTTCGGCTTCGTGATGTACATCAACGGTTACGGCGCCGAGGATGTGCTGGCCGCCATGCACGACCGGATGCACAACGACGACGAGACCGAACGCAAGGCGGTCCGCAACGAGCTGGCCCGGATCAACCGCACCCGGCTCGAGCGGATGCTCGGCCCCGAGGGCGGCTTCGACAACTGGTGACAACCGGTTTGCCGGTGCTCGCATAGGCTCGTCCGGGTGAACACCCCGTCGAGACCCACCGGCCACACCCACTTTCTGTCCCTGCCCGACCTGGCGGCCCGGTCCGCCGGCGGAGCGGTGCTGTGGGCCAACGACGATGTGTTCGCCGAGAAGGAGAACCTGGTCAAGCCCGGTCCCGCCGAACACCGCCCGGCCACCTTCGGCCACAAGGGGCAGGTCTACGACGGTTGGGAGACCCGCAGGCGACGAGGCGTGACCGAGGATTCACACGATGCGGCGATCATCCGGCTCGGGGTGCCCGCGATCGTCCGCGGCGTGGTCGTGGACACCGCGTGGTTCACCGGCAACTATCCTCCGGAGATCTCCGTCGAGGCCGCGCATGTCGCAGGCCATCCCTCGGTGGAGGAACTCGTCGACAAGACCGAGTGGACGACGATCGTCGGGCGCACCGGCGTCAACGGGGACACCCGCAACCCGTTCGAGACCGACTCCGACCGGCGATGGACACACGTACGGTTGTCCATCTATCCCGACGGCGGCGTCGCGCGCTTCCGGGTGCACGGCGAGGGGCTGATCAACCCGGATTTCGCCGAGAACATGACGCTGGACCTGGCCGCCCTGGAGAACGGCGGCCGGATCACCGCCTGCTCGAACATGTTCTACAGCTCACCCAACAATCTGTTGCTGCCCGGGGTGGCGCGGACGATGGGTGAGGGGTGGGAGACCTCACGTCGCCGCGACGCCGGAAACGACTGGGTGGAGATGAGACTCGCCGGCCAGGGCGTGCTGAACGCGATCGAGTTGGACACGTCGTATTTCGTCGGCAACTCGCCCGGCGCGGCACGGGTGTCGGGCCGCGACGGCGACGGTGCGTGGTTCGAGATCCTGCCGCTGACCGAGTTGCAGCCCGACACCCGCCACCGGTTCCGCGTCTACGACGACCGTCCGGTGACCGCTGCGCGCCTGGACGTGTACCCCGACGGCGGAATGGCCCGGGTCCGGCTGTTCGGTGCGCTGACCCCTGCCGGTCTGCGCGACGTCTGCGACCGCTGGGAAGCCAGCACATAGGCGATCGTCACGACGCGACCGACGTCGCAGCCGCGCTCGGCCGCACCGCCGGCGCGGTGAGGTGACTCAGTGCGTCGGGCCGGCCTGCGCCTCGTCGGGGTCCTGCGTGCCGCCGGCCGGCTCGCCGTTCTTGCGCACATCGTGCACCCGCGTCTTGTACAGGCTCGCCGCGGTGGTGACCAGCAACGTGACGACGATGACACCCAGGCTCAGCAGTGTGGGGATCTCCGGCACCGGTACGTGTTCACCGCCGTTGATGAACGGCAGCTCGTTCTCGTGCAGCGCGTGCAGCAGCAGTTTCACCCCGATGAAGGCCAGGATGAGCGCCAGCCCCTGGGACAGGTAGACCAGCCGCTTGAGCAGGTCGCCGAGCAGGAAGTAGAGCTGGCGCAGACCCATCAGCGCGAACACGTTCGCGGTGAACACCAGGTAGGGCTCCTGGGTCAGGCCGTAGATCGCCGGAATCGAGTCCAGCGCGAACAACAGATCGGTGGTGCCCAGCGCGACGATGACGAGGAACATCGGCGTCATCAGCCGGGTGCCGTTCTCCCTGACCCACAGGCGCAGGCCGTCCCACCGATCGGTGAACTTCATGTGCCGCCGGGCGAACCTCACCACCGAGTTCTCGGCATCGTCGTCGTGCTCGGTGTCACGCACCAGCTTGATCGCGGTGTACACCAGGAACGCCCCGAAGACGTAGAACACCCAGGAGAACTGCTGGATCGCCACCGCGCCGAGCGCGATGAAGACCCCGCGGAAGATCAGCGCCAGGATGATCCCGACCAGCAGGGCCTGCTGCTGGTAGATCCGCGGCACCTTGAAGCTGGCCATGATGATCAGGAAGATGAACAGGTTGTCGACCGACAGGCTGTACTCGGTGAGCCAGCCGGCGAAGAACTCGAGTCCGTACTGGCTGCCGTGGAAGAACCAGGTCCACAGCCCGAAGATCACGGCCAGTCCGATGTAGATGCTCAGCGCGGTCGCGGTCTCGCGCCGCGACGGCTCGTGCGGGCGGCGCCCGATCACGACCACGTCGAACAGCAGGATCGCGATCGTCACCGTGAGCGTGATCGCCCACTCGAGCGCACTGACGTTCATCAAACCTCCGGCCGTCGTGTCAACGCCGGAGGTCTCTTCCACCACCGCATCGGCGGCCCACAGCACCGGTCGTCCTCATCCGGACGACGTGGTGACGACGCTGCGGCGAAGGAATACTCCCCTCCAAGTAGGCCATTCTGCCAGGCGGTCACCCGACACGCGAAACAAGGCGTTGCGCCACGACTACGTGCGGACTCTCGCCGCTTAGTAGTTTGTACCCGTGACAGCTGCGGATCCGACCCCGGAGATCCCCACCCAGTTCGTGCTGTCGGCGTCTGCGCCCGAATCGCGCACCCTGATCGACATCCTCTACGCCACCGCGGCCCGCCACCCGGACGCGACCGCGCTCGACGACGGCGCGGTGCAACTCACCTATGCCGAGTTGATCTCCGATGTCGAGGACAGTGTGCAGTGGCTGGCCGCGCGCGGCATCGGCCGCGGCGACCGCATCGGGATCCGGATGCCGTCCGGCAGCTACGCGCTCTATGTCGCGATCCTGGCGGCGCTGGCCGCCGGCGCGGCCTACGTGCCCGTCGACGCGGACGACCCCCAGGAGCGGGCCGAGTTGGTGTTCACCGAGGCCGACGTCGTCGCGGTGATCACCGAACGGGGCCTGGTCCGCGGCCCCGGCTCGTCGCGGGGCTGGCGGGCCGCCGCGCCGCTGAGCCGTGACGACGCCTGGATCATCTTCACCTCGGGCTCGACCGGCACCCCCAAGGGTGTGGCGGTCAGCCACCGCAACGCGGCGGCGTTCGTCGACGCCGAGGCGCAGATGTTCCTGCGGGACAACCCGCTCGGCCCCGATGACCGGGTGCTGGCCGGGCTGTCGGTGGCGTTCGACGCCTCCTGCGAGGAGATGTGGCTGGCGTGGCGACACGGCGCCTGCCTGGTACCCGCGCCGCGTTCGCTGGTGCGCAGCGGCATGGACCTGGGCCCGTGGCTGGTGTCGCGCGACATCACCGTGGTGTCCACGGTCCCCACCCTGGCCGCGCTGTGGCCGGTGGAGGCCCTGGAGGCGGTGCGGCTGTTGATCTTCGGCGGGGAGGCCTGCCCGCCCGACCTGGCCGAGCGACTCGCGGTCGACGGGCGCGAGGTCTGGAACACCTACGGCCCCACCGAGGCCACCGTGGTCGCCTGCGCCGCGCAACTGGACGGCCGCGGCCCGGTCAGCATCGGCCTGCCGCTGCCCGGTTGGGATCTCGCCGTCGTGGACAAGGACGGCGCCCCGGTCGCCGTCGGTGAGGTCGGCGAGCTCGTCATCGGCGGGGTCGGCCTGGCCCGCTACCTGGACCCGGAAAAGGACGCCGAGAAATACGCGCCTCTCCCCTATCCCAGCCCGATCTCGCATTGGAGCCGCGCCTACCGCAGCGGCGACCTGGTCCGCCTGGAATCCGACGGCCTGTACTTCGTCGGACGGGCCGACGACCAGGTCAAGGTCGGCGGGCGGCGGATCGAACTGGGTGAGGTCGACACCGCGCTGGTGCACCTGCCCGGGGTCAGCGGCGGCGCGGCCGCGGTGCGCCGCACCGCCAGCGGCACCCCGCTGCTGGTCGGTTACATCGCCAGCGCCGACCCCGATTTCGACATCGCGGCCGCCCGCGCCACGCTGTCGCAATCCCTTCCCGCCGCGCTGGTTCCGCGGCTGGTGCTGGTCGACGAACTGCCCACCAGGACCTCGGGCAAGGTCGACCGCGAGGCGCTGCCGTGGCCGGTCGACGACGACACCGACGCGGACGCGCCCGACCTCGGCGGCACGATGGGCTGGCTGGCCGGGCTGTGGCGCGACGTGCTGGCCGCCCCGATCGACGGTCCCGAGGCGGACTTCTTCGCCCTCGGCGGCGGATCGCTGTCGGCCGCACAGCTGATCGCCGCACTGCGCCAACGCTATCCGCAGGTCACCGTCGCCGACCTGTACGACCATCCCCGGCTCGGTTCACTGGCCGGCTATCTCGACGAGCTCGCCCCACCGCCCGAGGTGCAGATCCGCACGGTCACACCGGTGCCGCGGCTCACCCAGGTGGCGCAGGTGGCGCTGAGCGTGCCGCTGTCGATGCTGTCCGGGATGCAGTGGGTGGTGTGGCTGGCTATCGCGAACAACGTCGCCGCCGAGCTGTCGCTGCTGTCCTGGGCGCGCCCGATCGGCTGGTGGTGGGTGCTGGCCGGGTTCCTGCTGTTCGTCACGCCGCCGGGCCGGATGGGTATCGCGGTGGTCGCGGCGCGGGTGCTGATCGGCAACCTGCAGCCGGGCAGCTATCCCCGCGGCGGTTCGGTGCATCTGCGGGTGTGGCTGGCCGAGCGGCTCGCCGAGGCCGGCGGCGCGGAGAACATGGCGGGGGCGCCCTGGCTGGTGTACTACGCCCGCGCGCTGGGCAACAAGGTGGGCCAGGGGGTGGATCTGCACTCGGCGCCGCCGGTGACCGGGATGCTGACGCTCGGGCACCGCTGCTCGATCGAGCCCGAGGTGGACCTGACCGGCTACTGGATCGACGGCGATCTGTTCCACGTCGGGCCGGTGACCGTCGGCAACGATGCCACCGTCGGGGCGAGGACCACCCTGCTGCCCGGCGCGGTGGTGGGCAAGGACGCCGACGTCGCACCCGGCTCGGGGGTGGTCGGCAAGGTCAAGAACGGGCAGTACTGGAAGGGTTCCCCCGCGGTGAAGTCCGGCAAGGCCAAGCATCCGTGGCCGGATCACCGGCCGCCGCGGGCCCCGCACTGGGTGGCGGTGTACGGCGTGACCTCCGTGCTACTGGGCGCGCTGCCGCTGGCCGCACTGGCCGCCGGGCTGGCCGTGATCGGTTGGGCGGTGCGCGACACCGCAACGGTGGGCGCGGCCCTGGTGCCCGCACTGGTGTGGACCGTCCCGGCGACCCTGGCGGCCCTGCTGACCTATGCGGCGCTGACCGTGCTCGGCGTGCGGGTCCTGGCGCTGGGCCTGCGGGAGGGGTACCACCCGGTGCGCAGCCGCTCGGGCTGGCAGTTGTGGGCCACCGAGCGGCTGATGGACGGCGCACGCAACTACCTTTTCCCGATCTACGCCGGGCTGCTCACCCCGTGGTGGCTGCGGCTGCTCGGCGCCGAGGTCGGCAAGGGCACCGAGATCTCCACCGCGCTGATGGTGCCGAAGTTCACCGTCGTCGACGACAGCGCGTTCCTCGCCGACGACACCATGGTCGGTTCCTACGAGCTGGGCGGCGGCTGGATCCACGTCGCCAGGGCCACCGTCGGCAAGCGGGCGTTCCTGGGCAACTCGGGCATCACCCAGCCCGGTCGGCGGGTGCCCGACGACGGACTGGTCGCGGTGCTGTCGGCCACCCCGTACAAGGCCAAGGCCGGCTCGTCGTGGCTGGGCAGCCCGCCGGTGCGGCTGCGGCGCCAGCCCACCGCCGCCGACGCGCTGCGCACCTTCCACCCGTCGGCGCGGCTGAAGGCGCTGCGGGCCACCGTGGAGACCTTCCGGCTCGTGCCCGTCGCGGTCACCTTCGCGATCGGCCTGGGCGTGCTGTTCGGCATCCAGTCGCTGGTGGTCGTGGTCGGCTGGGGGTGGGCCGCGCCGGCCACCGGGCTGATCCTGCTCGCCGCGGGCGCGGTGGCCGGCACCATCGCCGTGCTGGCCAAATGGCTGGTGATCGGCCGGATCGGCGCGATCGAGCATCCGCTGTGGTCGTCGTTCGTGTGGCGCAACGAGGTGTCGGACACCTTCGTCGAGACGGTGGCCGCACCCTGGTTCGCCCGGGCAGCGGCGGGTACACCGGTGATGAACCTGTGGCTGCGGGCCCTGGGCGCGAAGATCGGACGCGGTGTGTGGTGTGAGACGTATTGGCTCCCGGAGGCCGACCTGGTGACCCTCGGCGTGGGTGCGACGGTCAACCGGGGCTGCGTCGTGCAGACCCACCTGTTCCACGACCGGATCATGCGGATGGACACCGTGGTGCTCGAAGCCGGCGCCACGCTGGGACCGCACTGCGTGGCCCTGCCCGCGGCGCGCATCGGCGCCGCCGCCACCGTCGGGCCCGCGTCGCTGGTGATGCGCGGTGACGTGGTACCGCCCTCGACCCGCTGGCAGGGCAACCCGATCGCACCGTGGCTGCCCCGCAAGAAGGATGCGCAGGCCCCCGAGCCGAAGCCGACCAAGCCGGCGGCCGCGTGACGGCACGCAGACGCGGGGGCAAGAAGAACACCCCACCGGTCATCGATCCCTACCTGCCCACCACCGGCAACTTCGGCTACCGCGTGTCCCGCTACGAGCTCGAGCTCGAGTACAAGGTCACCATCAACCGGCTGGCCGGCGCGGCGACCATCACCGCGGTCACGCTGGCCGAGTTGAAGGCCTTCACGCTGGATCTGTCCGGCGCCCTGTCGGTGTCCAAGGTCGCCGTCAACGGCAAACGCCCGGCACACTTCCGCACCGGCGAGGGCAAGCTGCACGTCACGCTGGTCGACAAGCTGCCCGCCGGGGCCGCGATGACGATCGCGGTGCGCTACGGCGGAACCCCGCGACCGATCCGGTCCCATTGGGGGGAGGTCGGTCTCGAGGAACTCACCGACGGGGTGCTGGTCGCCGGGCAGCCCAACGGTGCGTCGTCCTGGTTCCCGTGCGACGACCACCCGAGCGCCAAGGCCAGCTTCCGCATCCAGATCACCACGGAGAGCTCGTACTTCGCGATCGCCAACGGAAAGTTGTTGTCCCGCAGGGCCCGCGCCGGAATGACCACCTGGATCTACGAGCAGGCCGAGCCGACCTCGACCTACCTCGTCACCCTGCAGATCGGCATGTACGCCAGACACCGGATGGCCAAGAACGGCGCCGAGATCTTCGCGGTGCTGCCCGCCCGGCTGCGTCGCACGTTCGACCACGACTTCGGCCGCCAGCAGCAGATGATGAAGCTGTTCGTCAAACTGTTCGGGCCCTACCCACTGGCGACCGGCTACACCGTGGTGGTCACCGACGACGATCTGGAGATCCCCCTGGAGGCACAGGGCATCTCGATATTCGGCGCCAATCACTGTGATGGACAGCGCGGGTCCGAGCGGCTGATCGCCCACGAGCTGGCGCACCAGTGGTTCGGCAACTCGGTGACCGCGCAGCGCTGGCGGCACATCTGGCTGCACGAGGGATTCGCCTGCTACGCGGAGTGGCTGTGGTCGGAGCACTGCGGCGAGCGCAGTGCCGACGAACTGGCGCGTTACTACCATCAGCGCCTGGTCGCTTCGCCGCAGAACCTGGTGCTCGCCGATCCGGGTCCCCGCGACATGTTCGACGACCGGGTCTACAAGCGGGGCGCGATCACCCTGCACGTTCTGCGCAAACGGATCGGTGACACCGATTTCTTTGCGCTGCTGAAGGAATGGACGACGCGGTACCGGCACGCCAGCGTCGTCACCGACGATTTCACCGGGCTGGCCGCCCACTACGCCGATGACCCGCTGCGCCCGTTGTGGGCCGCCTGGCTGTACTCACCCGAGGTTCCCGCGCTGGACGCATGGGAATGACCGACGCGACGGCCGGCCCCTCCAGCGCGGTCACCCGGGGCAGCGTGGTCCGTGTCGGGGCGGCGACCGCGGTGTCGGCGCTGTGCGGCTACGCGGTGTTGTATCTGGCCGCCCGCGATCTCGAACCGGCCGGTTTCTCGGTATTCGGGGTGTTCTGGGGGGCGTTCGGCCTGGCCAGCGGCGCCGCGTTCGGTCTGTTGCAGGAGACCACCCGCGAGGTGCGTTCGGCACCGTTCGCCGAACCGGGCGGCGAGCACAGTCACCCGATGCGGATCGGGGCCGGGGTCGGGGTGGCGGCCGCCGCGTTGATCGCGATCACCTCGCCGCTGTGGTCGGCGCACGTCTTCGTCGACGACCGGTGGCTGAGCATCGTGCTGCTCAGCGCCGGGCTGGCCGGTTTCTGCCTGCACACCACGCTGCTGGGCATGCTGGCCGGGATCGACCGGTGGTCGCAGTACGGCGCGCTGATGGTCACCGACGCGGTGCTGCGGGTCGCGGTCGCCGCCACGACGTTCGCCGTCGGCTGGGGGCTGGGCGGATACCTGTGGGCCACCGTCGCGGGATCGGTGGGCTGGCTGCTGATGCTGCCGGCGTCGCCGACGGCGCGCGCGGCGGCGCGGATCCGCACACCCGGCACGTCGGCGACCTTCCTGCGCGGGGTCGGCCATTCGGTAGCGGCCGCGGGCGCCAGCGCGGTGCTGGTGATGGGATTTCCGGTGCTGCTCAAGGCCACCTCCGGCGACCTCGGCGCGGCGGGCGGCGTGGTGATCCTGGCGGTGACGCTGACCCGGGCCCCGCTGCTGGTACCGCTGACCGCGATGCAGGGGAACCTGATCGCCCACTTCGTCGACCAGCGGGCACACCGGCTGCGGTCGCTGGTCGTGCCCGCGGCGCTGGTCACCGGCATCGGCGCGGTCGGGGTGGTGCTCGCGGGGGTCTTCGGCCCGTGGCTGCTGCGCGAGGCGTTCGGCGCGCAGTACCAGGCCGATGGCGCGCTGTTGGCCTGGCTGACCGCGGCCGCCGTGACCATCGCGCTGCTGACCCTGACCGGCGCGGCAACGGTGGCCGCCGCCCTGCACCGGGCGTATGCGGCCGGCTGGTTGTCCGCGACCGTCGCGTCGACTCTGCTGTTGCTGCTGCCGGTCGCCCTCGAGGTCCGCACGGTGGTCGCGCTGCTGTGCGGCCCGTTGCTGGGCATCTCGGTGCACCTGCTGGCGCTGGCCGGGGCGGGCCGGGGCGCCGCATAGGATGCGGGCGAGCGCGCCGCAACCGGGCCCGCCCCGACGAAGGAGAGATCATGACCTGGCTGGTGACCGGCGGGGCCGGCTACATCGGCGCTCATGTGGTGCGCGCGCTCCGTGACGCCGGCACCGAGGTGGTGGTGATCGACGATCTCTCCACCGGGCTGCAGCGGTTCGTCCCCGCCGGCGTGCCGCTGGTGCGCGCGAATCTGCTCGACGGCGCCGCGGTGCGCGACACGCTGGCCACCCACCGGGTGACGGGGGTGATCCACATCGCGGGTTACAAGTTCGCCGGCGAGTCGGTGAAACGGCCGCTGCACACCTATGCGCAGAACGTCTCGGCGATGGTCACGCTGCTCGAGGCGACGACCGAGGCCGGCATCGACAAGGTGGTGTTCTCGTCGAGCGCGGCCACCTACGGCACCCCCGACACCGAGGTCGTCGACGAGGCGACCGCGACGACGCCGGAATCCCCGTACGGCGAGAGCAAGCTGATCGGCGAGTGGCTGCTGCGCGACGTCGGGCGCGCGACCGGTCTGCGGCACACCAGCCTGCGCTATTTCAACGTCGTCGGCTCGGGGTCCGACGACCTGTTCGACGTCAGCCCGTTCAACCTGTTCCCCAAGGTGTTCGACATGCTCTACCGCGGCCGGACGCCGCGGATCAACGGAACCGACTACCCCACACCCGACGGCACCTGCATCCGCGACTACGTGCACGTCTCCGACATCGCGCTGGCCCACGTCGTGGCGGCCGAGCGGCTGACGGCCGGGCAGCAGCTGGAGCCGGTCTACAACCTGGGCAGCGGGACCGGAACCTCGGTCCGCGAGATCATGACGGCGATGCGTGAGGTGACGGATATCGATTTCGAACCAGAGCCGGCGCCGCGCCGGCCCGGGGATCCGGCGCGCATCGTCGCCACCGGCGAACTGGCCGCCCGCGACCTGGACTGGGCGATGCGGCATTCGCTCACCGAGATGGTGGCCTCGGCGTGGTCGGCGCGACAGGCGGCCGGCACCGAGTACCCGTCGTCCGCGCCGGTTCCCTGACCGGCCAGATGAACTGGGTCGGCCGCACCGCTCTGGCGCTGATCGCTCTGCACCTGGCCGTCCGGGCGGCGCTGGCGTTCGGCGGCTACTTCTACTGGGACGACCTGATCCTCGTCGGCCGGGCCGGCACCCAGAGCCTGCTGTCGCCCGGATACCTGTTCGACGATCACGACGGCCACGTCATGCCCGGCGCATTCCTGATCGCCGGCGCCATCACCCGAGTGGCGCCGCTGAACTGGGTGGGACCGGCCGTCAGCCTGATGGTGCTCGCGGCGCTGACGTCGCTGGCGCTGCTGCGGGCGCTGTATGTGATCCTCGGCTGGCGTCCGATGTTGCTGGCGCCCTTGACTTTCGCGCTGTTCACCCCGCTGGCGGTGCCGGGGTTCGCATGGTGGGCGGCCGGGCTGAACTCGCTTCCGATGCTGGCCTCGATGGCCTGGGTGTGTGCCGATGCGATCCTGCTGCTGCGCACCGGGCGGCACCGCTATGCATACTCGGCGACGCTGGCCTACCTCGGCGGCCTGCTGTTCTTCGAGAAGGCGGCGATCATCCCGTTCGTCGCGTTCACCATCGCCGCGCTGTACCACCACGTGACCGACACCGGGTCCGTGCGGCAGGTCTGGCAGCGGGGCCGGCGGTTGTGGGTCGCCTGCCTGGCCGTCACCGCCGGGTGGGTCGGCGTCTATCTGGTGGTCGTCGATCAACAGCGCTGGAGTTTCGACCTGTCGATGACGTCAGAGCTGTTGTGGCGCTCGGTCACCCACGGCATCGTCCCGGGTCTGGCCGGCGGGCCGTGGGACTGGCAGCGCTGGGCTCCGGCCTCGCCGTGGGCGATGCCCCCGCCCGCGGTGATGATCCTCGGCTGGGTCGCGCTGGCCGGGGTGGTGGCGGTGACACTGCTGCGCAAACGGCGCATCGGGCCGCTGTGGCTGGCCGCGCTCGGCTACGCCGCGGCCTGCCAGTTGCCGATCTATCTGATGCGTTCGTCGCGGTTCACCGCCCTGGAGCTGGCGCAGACCCTGCGCTACCTGCCCGACCTGGTGTTGGTGCTGGCGCTGCTGGCGGCCGTCGGGCTGTGCGCGCCCAACCGGGACACCTCGACACGACTGGACGCGTCGCCGGCCCGCACCGTCGTGGCGGTGGGCCTGGCAGTGGCGTTCGTCGCGAGCAGCCTCTACTCGACGGCGACCTTCCTGACCAGTTGGCGCGACAACCCGGCCCAGCCGTATCTGCAGAACGCCAGGGCGGGCCTGGCGGCCGCGCACGCCGACTCGGATGCCCCGCTGCTCGACCAGGAGGTCGATCCGCTGGTGCTGCAGCGGGTGGCCGCGCCGGAGAACCTGGCCTCGCACATGTTCGCGCTGCTTCCGGAACGCCCCGAGTTCGCCTCGGCGACAACCGAACTGCGCATGCTGGATGCGCACGGGAAGCTGGTGGACGCCAAGGTGACCTGGGTGCGCAGCATCGTGCCGGGCCCCGCGCCGCAGTGCGGCTACCTCGTGCAACCCGACTTCCCGGTGACGATGCCGCTGGACGGCCCGCTGCTGCCGGCCGACTGGACCGCCGAGATCAACTACCTGGCCAACAGCGACGGCTCGATGATGCTGTCGCTCTCGGAGGGCGCCGAGGCCAAGGTCGCCGTGCACCCCGGCCTCAACCGTGTCTTCGTCCGGCTGCCGGGGGCGGGCGACGCGATCACCGTGCGGGCCAACACCGCCGCGCTGTCGGTGTGCATCGCGTCGGGCCCGGTCGGGTTCGTCGCACCGAAGTGACCTTGTGTCACGCTGATGGCATGACGGATATGCGCGCCAAGGGTCTCGAGGTGTTCGGTGAACTGATGCCGGGCGTACTGGCCGACGGCCAGACCACACTGGGCGAGGATGGATTCGGCGCCGAATTGCTCGACATCGGCCTGGAGAACGTGTTCGGGCGGCTGTGGGGCCGAGACGGGTTGAGCCGGCGGGACCGCAGCCTGGTCACCCTCGGCATCCTCATCACGCTGCGCGCGACCGACGAGTTGAAGTACCACGTGCAGATCGCCCGCACCAACGGGCTCTCCGAGGACGAGATCGCCGAGGTCATCTACCACGCCAGCGGGTACGCGGGCTTCCCCGCCGCCAACAGCGCGATGCAGACCGCCCGGGCCGCCCTGCAGGAGTGACGGTCGGCGCCGAGCGTGCGCTGACTGCGAGATTTCGGGCCCGGATTCGCAGTGCGCGCACGCTGGGCGCACGCGTGGAGCCGCCTGGGGGAATCGAACCCCCGACCTATTCATTACGAGTGAATCGCTCTGCCGACTGAGCTAAGGCGGCCTACCGGCGCACCGGCGGCCTGAGTCTACGGCAGGGGTCCCCGGGCACCCAAGTCAGCCGCGCAGCGCCTGTCCGACGGTGCCCACCATCGCGTCCACGGCGAACTTGGGTTTCACGTTGACGGCCAGCGCCTCGCGGCACTCCAGCACCGCCTCGATGCAGCGCAACAGCTTCTCCGGCGAAGCGTGTGCAGCCAGCGCGGCCACCTTGTCCGCCATGTCGGGGTGGTTCGCCGAGACCCCGCCGGCACCCGAGGCCACCAGCAGCGCGTCGCGGAAGTAGGTTGCCAGGTCGATCAGTGCGCGATCCAGCGCGTCGCGCGAGGCCCGGGTCTGCCGGGATTTCTGCCGGCGCTCGAGATCCTTGAGCGCCCCGGTGGACCCCCGCATGGTCCCGGCGGTACCCTTGCCGGTCCCACCCGCCCCGAGCGCCGTGCGCAGCTCCTCGGCCTCGGCCTCGTTGCGGTCCTCGGTGAGGGCCTTGGCCTCCGCTTCGGCAGCGGCCACCAGCTCCTCGGCGGCGGCGAACGCCCGCGACGGCGTGGCCGCCTCGCGAGCCAGACCCAGCGCACGCTGCCGCCGTTGCCGAGCCTGCTCGTCGGTGGCCAGCCGCCGCGCCCGCCCGACATGACCGCCGCTGACCGAGGCCGCCCATGCCGCGTCCTGCTCGGTCAGCCCGTCGGAATCCACCAGCACCCTGGCGATGGCATCCACCGACGGGGTGACCAGGGCGACGTGGCGGCACCGGGAACGCAACGTGATCGCGATGTCCTCCGGATCCACCGAGGGCGCGCACAGCAGGAACACCGTCGACGGCGGTGGCTCCTCGACCACTTTCAGCAGCGCGTTGGCCGCCCCCTCGGTCAGCCGGTCGGCATCCTCGACGACGACGACCTGCCATCGACCGGTGCCGGGGCGGCGCGATGCGATCTGCACGATGGTGCGCATCGCGTCGACCCCGATGGAGAGCCCCTCCGGCACGATGCGGCGTACGTCGGCGTGCGTACCGGCCATCGTGGTGGTGCAGGCCCGGCATTCACCGCAACCGGGATCGCCCGTCGAGGTGCACTGCAGCGCGGCGGCGAAACACAGTGCCGCGACGGATCGCCCGGACCCGGGCGGACCGGTGATCAGCCAGGCGTGGGTCATCGCCCCCGCCGACCCGGCCGGCCGGGCAGCGGTATCCCTCACATCCCGGCCGGCTCTGTGAGTGGAATCACCCCGGGCCGCCCGCGCCGCTGCCATCAGCTCTTTCTCGACCGCACCCTGGCCCACCAGGCGCGAGAAAACACCCGTCATCGCCCATAACAGTAGTGCTGCGAACCGACACGTCCGTCCCAGACGCCCCGTCCGGGTCAGTTCCGACCGATACGGTGAACGGATGGCTGCGGAGGCGACCGAGGTGGGGCGGATCAGTGCATTCGTCCGATGGGTCGCGCGCACCCCATGGCCGGTGTTCACGCTGGGCATGCTGCAGGCCGACATCATCGGCGCGCTGCTGGTGCTGGGCTTCCTGCGGTTCGGGCTGCCGCCCGAGGATCGCATCCAGCTGCAGGACCTCCCGGCCTCCAACCTGGCGATCTTCCTGACCTACCTGTTCGTGTCGTTCACCGTGGCCTCGTACCTGACGCTGCGCATGCTCATCCCGGTGATGCGCTGGCAGCGCCGGGACATGCTGCTGGGCGACCGCGACCCGGCCGACACCGAGGTGGCCCGCATGCGGGCGCTGAAGATGCCGTTCTACCGTTCGGTGATCAGCGCCACCAACTGGCTGCTCGGCTCGGTGGTGTTCATCGTGGCGAGCTGGCCGGTGGCCAGCAAGTCGGCGCCGGTGGTGGCCGTGGCGACCGGACTGGGCGCCACCGCGACCGCGATCATCGGCTACCTGCAGTCCGAGCGGGTGCTGCGACCGGTGGCGGTCGCCGCGCTGCGCGGCGGGGTGCCGGAGACCTTCCGCGCGCCCGGGGTCATCCTGCGCCAGGTGCTGACCTGGGTGCTGTCCACCGGCGTCCCGGTGCTGGCCATCGTGCTCGCCCTGGCGGCCAGCAAGTTCGAGGTGCTCACCGCGCCCGCCGACCAGCTGATCACCACGATCCTGCTGCTGGCGATCGTCGCGCTGGTGATCGGGCTGTCCAGCACCGTGCTGGTGGCGATGTCGATCGCCGACCCGTTGCGCCAGCTGCGCTGGGCCCTGGGCGAGGTGCAGCGCGGCAACTACAACGCACACATGCAGATCTACGACGCCAGCGAGCTGGGCCTGCTGCAGGCCGGGTTCAACGACATGGTGCGCGACCTCGCCGAGCGGCAGCGGCTGCGCGATCTGTTCGGCCGCTACGTCGGCGAGGACGTCGCGCGCCGCGCGCTGGAACGCGGCACCGAGCTGGGCGGCCAGGAACGCGAGGTCGCGGTGCTGTTCGTCGACCTGGTCGGATCGACCCACCTGGCCGCCACCATCCCGGCGGCCCAGGTGGTCAATCTGCTCAACGACTTCTTCCGGGTGGTCGTCGACACCGTGAACCGGCACGGCGGGTTCGTCAACAAGTTCCAGGGTGACGCGGCGCTGGCCATTTTCGGCGCCCCGATCGAGCATCCCGACGCCTCCGGGGCCGCGCTGGCGGCCTCCCGTGAGCTGCACGACGAGTTGATCAACGTGCTCGGCGAGACCGACTTCGGGATCGGGGTGTCGGCCGGTCGGGCGATCGCCGGCCACATCGGCGCCCAGGCCCGGTTCGAGTACACCGTGATCGGCGACCCGGTCAACGAGGCGGCCCGGCTGACCGAGCTCGCCAAGATGGAGAAGGGCCACGTGCTGGCCTCGGCCGTCGCCGTCAGCGACGCCCTGGACGCCGAGGCGCTGTGCTGGGACGTCGGCGAGATCGTCGAGTTGCGCGGCCGCACCGCGCCGACCCAGCTGGCCCGGCCGATGAATCTGGCGGTGGCCGGCGAACCCACCAAGATCGCCGACGAGCTGAGTCGCCGACCCGGCTAGCCCTTTTTGGCCGCCTTCTTCGCGGGTGCCTTCTTGGTGGCCTTGCGGGTCCGTTTGACCGGTCCCCTGGCCCGGCGGTCGGCCAGCAGCTCGGCCGCCCGCTCGTCGGTGATCGACAGCACGTCGTCGCCCTTGCGCAGGCTGGCGTTGGTCTCGCCGTCGGTGACGTAGGGGCCGAACCGGCCGTCCTTGATGACCATCGGCTTGCCGCTGACCGGGTCGTCGCCCAGCTCGCGCAGCGGCGGTGCCGCCGCGCGCTGCCCGCCACGCCGCTTCGGCTCGGCGTAGATCTTGAGCGCCTCGTCGAGGGTGATGTCGAAGATCTGGTCCTCGGTGGCCAGCGACCGCGAATCGGTTCCGCGTTTCAGGTAAGGCCCGTAGCGGCCGTTCTGGGCGATGATCTCCTCGCCGTTGGCCGGGTCCACCCCGACCAACCGCGGCAGCGACAGCAGCTTCAGGGCGTCCTCGAGCGTCACCGTCTCCAGGTCCATCGACCGCAGCAGCGAGCCGGTGCGCGGCTTCGGGCCGGTCGGCTTCTTGCCCTTCTTGGCCGTCGAGCCCGCCTCGCCGTCGTCAGGCGGCGGCTCCGGCAGCACCTCGGTCACGTACGGGCCGTAGCGGCCGTCCTTGGCCACGATCTCGTGACCGGTGTCCGGATCGATTCCCAGCGAACGGCCCTCTTGCGGTGTGGCGAAAAGCTTTTCGGCCAGCTCCAGGGTCAGCTCATCCGGGGTCAGCTCATCGTTGAGGTTGGCACGCTGAGGCTTGAGCTCACCGTCGGGATCGTCGGGGTCGACGACCATGCGTTCCAGGTACGGGCCGTTGCGGCCGACCCGGACGTTGACCGCGCGCCCCTCGGAGTCGTCGAACAGCTTGATGGAGTTGACCTCTCGGGCGTCGATCCCTTCGAGGTTGCCGCCGACGAGCTTCTTCAGCCCACCGGCGCGGGCGATCGAACCATCCACCCCGTGCTGACCACCGAAGTAGAAGTTGTTGAGCCAGTTGGTCCTTCGCTCGTGTCCCGCGGCGATCTCGTCGAGCTCGTCTTCCATCGCGGCGGTGAAGTCGTAGTCGACCAGGCGGCCGAAATGCTGTTCGAGCAGCCCGGTGACCGCGAACGCCACCCAGGACGGCACCAGTGCGCTGCCCTTCTTCTGGACGTAGCCGCGGTCCTGGATGGTCTTGATGATCGAGCTGTACGTCGACGGCCTGCCGATGCCGAGATCCTCGAGCGCCTTGATCAGCGACGCCTCGGTGTAGCGGGCCGGCGGCGAGGTCGAGTGCCCGTCTGCGGTCAGATCCCTGGCATCGACACGCTGGCCCTGGGTCAGGTTGGGCAACCTGCTCTCGGCGTCGTCGGACTCGCCACCGGCGAGCTCGTCGATGCTCTCCACGTAGGCCTTCAGGAAGCCCGGGAACGTGAGGGTACGGCCGCTGGCGTTGAACACCACCTGCTCGCCGCCGACGGCGGTGCCGTCAATCGTGCGGGAGACGGCGGTGCCGGCGATGCGCAGGCTCAACGTGGTGCCACGGGCATCGGCCATCTGCGAGGCCACGGTGCGCTGCCAGATCAGCTCGTAGAGCCGGAACTCGTCGGTGTCCAGCGCCGAGTGCAGCTGACCGGGGGTCTGGAACACGTCACCGGCCGGCCGGATGGCCTCGTGGGCCTCCTGGGCGTTCTTGACCTTGCGGGTGTACTGCCGCGGCGTCGGATGCAGGTATTCCTCGCCGTAGAGCTGACGGGCCTGGCTACGCGCCGCCTCGATGGCCGACTGCGACAGCGTGGTCGAGTCGGTACGCATGTAGGTGATGTAGCCGTTCTCGTAGAGGCGCTGGGCGATGCTCATCGTGCGCTCGGAGGAGAACCGCAGCTTGCGGCCCGCCTCCTGCTGCAGCGTCGAGGTCATGAACGGCGCATAGGGCCGGCGGGTGTACGGCTTCTGCTCGACCGAGCTGACGGCCAGCTGGGCACCGCGCAGTCCGGCCGCCAGCGCGCCGGCGGCGGACTCGTCGAGCACCAGCACCTCGTCGGGCTTGCGCACCGCACCCAGCGAGTCGAAGTCCCTGCCGGTGGCCACCCGCCGCCCGTCGACGGTGTTGAGCTTGGCGGTGAACGTCGGCGGGCTGGCCTGGGCATCGGACACGCTGGCGTCGAGCTCGGCGGTCACGTCCCAGTACGCCGCGCTGCGGAACGCCATCCGTTCACGTTCGCGCTGGACGATGATGCGGGTCGCGACCGACTGCACGCGCCCCGCCGACAGCTTCGGCGCGACCTTCTTCCACAGCACCGGGCTGACCTCGTAGCCGTAGAGCCGGTCGAGGATACGGCGGGTCTCCTGGGCGTCGACCAGGTCGTTGTCCAGGTCGCGGGGGTCCGCGGCGGCGGCGCGGATCGCCGGCTCGGTGATCTCGTGGAACACCATCCGCTTGACCGGTATGCGCGGTTTGAGTGTCTCGAGCAGGTGCCAGGCGATCGCCTCGCCCTCCCGGTCGCCGTCGGTGGCCAGGTAGAGCTCGTCGACGTTCTTGAGCAGGTCCTTCAGCTCAGCAACCGTGGCCTTCTTGTCCGGGCTGATGATGTAGAGCGGCTCGAAGTCGGCGTCGACGTTGACCCCCAGCCGGGCCCACGGCTCGGATTTGTACTTGGCGGGCACATCGGCGGCGGCGCGTGGCAGGTCCCGGATATGGCCACGGGAGGATTCGACGATGTAGTTGGAACCCAGATAACCAGCGATTTTGCGCGCCTTGGTGGGCGACTCGACAATGACGAGTCGCCGGACAGTTCCATTTCCCCCGCTGCCGCGGTCCCCGTCAGCCACCTGGTCTGTTCACCGATCTAGCTCCACCTCTTCTGCTGCCCGCAGGTTCGCATTTCACTCATGCGGCCCGCGATGGCAACTGACAATTTCGCACCCCCGGCCTGCCGACGCAAACCGGCCCTCCCCCCTCGGACGGCCTCAGACCGGCTGGACGCTGGGCCACTGCGACAACGCCTCGGGATCGGCCGGAGGTTCCCCCACGTTCTCTACCAGGCGAGACAGCCGCCGTCGCCCACTGATCCGCAACGCCGGACGTGACCCCCTGGTGCCGATCAACGTCGGCGCGATTCCCACCCTCATCATCGCCGACGCGAGCGCGGAATGCGTGTCGGGGGCATGCGGGTCCAGCCCCAGCAGATAGCGGTCGGCCTCCCGCGAGCCTGCCGCCAGCGTCCAGGCCCGCAGCTCGCGTGGGCCCGGCAGCCACTGCGGGGGCACCGTCTTGACCGCCCCCCTGGTCCATTCCTCGGCGATCCCGACCAGCCGGGCGTCCACCGCCGTGCGCACCAGCGGGGTGTTCTCGTCGGTGCGGACGATCTCCGGCTGCACGCCGGCGTCGGCGATCATCTCGGCCAGCGCCTCGGCGCGCCACATCCGGTCCACCACCACGGACAGCCGCGCCGCCTGTCCGTCGGCACCGCTGACGAGCACCACCTGTCCCGGGCCGGCCAGCATCCCCGTCAGATCGGCGATCGCCGGGGGCACCGACTCCGCCGAGAAGAAGGACAGCTGGCTCACACTCCCGACCCTAGGGCAGCCTGCCCGTCCAGTCGGGATACCGGGCCGCACCGAGTTCGCGCCGAACGGATCAACCCGGAAAGGAACAACCCCCGCGCCGTCCAGAGCGATGACGCGGGGGTGTTCGATGTGGTTTCGAGCCGAGGGCTCGGTGGTCTTCGGTGGCCGCTCAGATGGTCCGAACGCCGGTGGCCTGCGGCCCCTTGGGGCTCTGGCCGACCTCGAACTCGACCTTCTGGTTCTCCTCGAGGGTGCGGAAGCCGCTTCCCTGGATCTCCGTGTAGTGAACAAACACGTCCGCCGACCCATCTTCAGGCGCGATGAAGCCGAACCCCTTCTCCGCGTTGAACCACTTCACAGTTCCCTGTGGCATCTTTCGTACTTTCCTTCTCTGTATTCACCGGGTGCGGTCCACCGTCCTTCGGAAGACCGGGCCCGTTCCGACCGCCATACCTTCGTGGAGTGCTCGGAACTCGACCCGACCTACAACCCTCGCAGGAACCGCGATCGCAACGTCGTTCCTGCGAGTGTTGGGACACGAACACAGAAGCTGCGACCGCGAGTAGTCAATCACGTTCCGGCCTGCGGCGACAGTCTCAACGCAATCACGTAGTGAACAATTCACATGGGGCGGGTTTCGGGCGGTGGACAGGCGACACGCGGGAGGTGCTCGGTGATGGATTCGGCGCCCGATTTCGGTCGTGAGCTGCTCGCGTGCGCGGTAGACGGCACCGCGGCCGACGAACACCCCCTGCGGCACGTCGCGGATCTACCTGCGCGCCGGGCCAGGTCCGGTCGCTGGCCGTCCTGGGCCGACCCAGATGTGGTGCGAGCCTTCCTTGATCAGGGTGTGGCCGAACCGTGGTCGCATCAGCGGTCGGCCGCCGATCTGGCGCACGACGGCAGCCATGTGGTATTGAGCACCGGGACCGCGTCGGGCAAGTCCCTGGCCTACCAGTTGCCGATCCTGACGGCGCTGGCGGAAAACCCGAGGGCGCGAGCGCTGTACCTGTCCCCGACCAAGGCGCTCGGACACGATCAGTTGCGCGCCGCCGCGACGCTGACCGGGGCGGTACCCAGGCTCGCCGACGTCGCGCCGACGCCGTATGACGGCGACAGTCCTTCCGAGGTCCGCCGTTTCGCCAGGGAGCGGTCGCGGTGGATCTTCTCCAACCCCGACATGATCCACCTGTCGATGTTGCGCAACCACGCCCGCTGGGCGGTGTTCCTGCGCCAGCTGCGCTACCTGGTTGTCGACGAATGTCATTACTACCGGGGAATTTTCGGCTCCAACGTGGCGATGGTCCTGCGTCGCCTGCTACGCCTGTGCGCGCGCTACGCGCCGCCCGGCGGGCAGGTGGGCGGACCCACCGTCATCTTCGCCAGCGCGACCACCGCCGAACCCGAGGCCACCGCCTCCGAACTGATCGGCCAGACCGTCCGGGCGGTGACCGACGACGGCTCCCCCCGGGGCGCACGCACGGTCGCGCTGTGGGAGCCGGCGCTGATCGGTGATCTGATCGGCGAGAACGGGGCACCCGTTCGCCGGTCCGCGGGCGCCGAGGCGTCCCGTGTGATGGCCGACCTGATCACCGAGGGTGCCCGGACACTGACGTTCGTGCGCTCGCGACGTGGCGCCGAACTCGTCGCCCTGGGCGCCAGGGCCCGACTGTCCGACACGACACCGGATCTGGCCGCACAGGTGGCCTCCTACCGGTCCGGGTATCTCGCCGAGGACCGCCGGGCGCTGGAACGCGCGCTGGCCGACGGCGAACTGCGCGGCCTGGCGACCACCAACGCATTGGAGCTGGGGGTGGACATCGCCGGCCTGGACGCCGTTGTGCTGGCCGGGTTCCCCGGGACCGTGGCCTCGTTCTGGCAGCAGGCCGGTCGGGCGGGCCGACGCGGGCAGGGTGCACTGATCGTGCTGATCGCCCGTGACGACCCGCTGGACACCTACCTGGTGCATCACCCTGCGGCATTGCTGGACAAACCGATCGAACGGGTGGTGATCGACCCGGCCAACCCGTACATCCTTGGGCCGCAGCTGCTTTGCGCGGCCGCCGAGCTGCCGCTGACCGATGCCGAAGTCCGGATGTGGGGCGCCGAGGAGGTGGCCGGCACGCTTGTCGACGACGGGCTGCTGCGCCGCAGGCCGAGCGGGTACTTCCCCACCCCGGGCGTGGATCCTCACCCCGCGGTGGACATCCGCGGGTCGATCGGCGGACAGATCGCGATCCTGGAGACCGACACCGGGCGGATGCTGGGCAGCACGGGCACCGGACAGGCGCCCGCCGCGGTCCACCCTGGCGCGGTGTACCTGCACCAGGGCGAAAGCTACGTCGTCGACTCGCTCGACTTCGAGGACGGGATCGCGTTCGTCCACGCCGAAGACCCCGGGTACACGACCTTCGCCCGCGAACTGACCGACATCAGCGTCACCGGCGCCGGTGAGCATGCCGAGTTCGGCCCGGTCACCGTCGGCCTGGTCCCGGTGTCGGTGAGCAACACCGTCACCGGCTACCTACGGCGACGACTCGACGGCGAGGTGATCGACTTCGTCGAGCTCGACATGCCGACGCGCACCCTCGAGACCATGGCGGTGATGTGCACGATCACACCGGAGGCGCTGCAGGACAACGGGATCGATCCGCTACGGGTACCCGGTTCACTGCACGCCGCCGAACATGCCGCGATCGGGTTGCTGCCGTTGATCGCCAGCTGCGACCGGGGCGACATCGGCGGGGTGTCCACGGCGGCAGGCCCGGTGGACGGGCTGCCGTCGATCTTCGTCTACGACGGCTACCCCGGCGGGGCGGGCTTCGCCGCCCGCGGATTCCGGATGATCGCCGATTGGTGGTCGGCAACCGCCTCGGCGATCGACGCCTGCGAGTGCCCCTCCGGGTGCCCGTCGTGCGTCCAGTCCCCGAAATGCGGCAACGGCAACGATCCGCTCGACAAGGCCGGCGCGGTACGCGTGTTGAGGCTGGTCATCGGCGCGCTGACCAACGACGGGGGTTGAGTCGCTCTCGAGGGTGATCAACCCTCCTCGACGGTGATCAACCCACGACGATCGGCACCGAATGCGCCTCGTCGGCCGGCCGACCGGTCCGCAATTTACCCCTCGGTAAGATATTGGCCATGACCCACGACTGGATGCTCGTGGAGACACTCGGCACCGAGCCCGCCGTCGTCGCCCAGGGTGCCCACACCAAGGATCTGGTGCCCGTGCGCACCTTCCTGCGGCGCAATCCCCATCTCATGGCCATCCAGACCGCGATCGGCGAAACAGTCCGCGCGCGTGGCGGTTTGAGCAGCATCACCCCGAAGAACGACCGGGTCATCCGCACCGAGGTCGTGCAGATGACCGACGGTCGCATCCACGGTGTGCAGATCTGGGTCGGAACCCCCGACGAGGAGCCGCCGCCGCGGCCGCTGGTCGGCCCGCTGATCTGGGATCTGACCCGGGGCACGGCGAACGACACCGCGGAGTCGCTGCGGATCAGCGGATGGGATCCGGCCACCGAGGCCACCCACGGCCGCGCCTTCGCCGACGACCTGCCGCGGCGTGCTCTCAACCCCAGTGAGGCCAAGATCCTCGGCATGATCATCCAGCCCGAAGTGGGTGTGACCATCTGCAACACCTGGGATGTGACCGACTATCGCGGCGAACAGATCACGGTGGGGTTCGTCGCGCGGTCGATGCCCGAGGTCCAGGCCGACGGCAGCGAGCGGCTGATCTGCCGGGCGATGAACTGGCGCAGTGTGCGGGAGGGGACCAGCATCCAGCACGACCTCCTCGCTCAGCGAATCCTGAACGGGCTGGCCGAGCCGGGCGTGTACCGGGCACTGGTGGACCCGCAACATTGGACGCTGCTCAAGTGGCTCGATGACCCCGTGCCGTTTTTCGACTGGCGGGCCGGGATGATCAACGCTCGGGTGATACACCCCGACGACCAGGCCGCAGCGGCTGCGATGGCCGCCGAGTTCGACAGCGGGGGGGCGACGTCGGGCGTGCTGCGCATGGTCGCCCGCAGTGGCGGGTGGACGCCGGTGCACGTGTCGGTGCATCGGGTGGAGTTGGGCGACGGCATCTATGCCGGGCTGGCGATTCTGCGCCTGCCCACCGCAGCCGAGTTGACCGCAGCGGGCCTCGACGGTGCCGACGCTTCCGCCAAACCCGGCATCGGCCGGAAGGGCAGGTCCCGCAAGGACAAGGCGGACACGGCCGGGGGCTCCTAGCGCGACCGGTGTTCCTGCGGCCCTGCCCTGGCGAGGGCGGTGGCCGGCCCCGACCAGCGGCCACCCAGGCCCGGGGCCACGCGGACGGTCACCACCACGTCCAGTTCGTCCAACGCACAGGACCCCAGCACCGCATCCATCTCCTGCGCCAGCCGCTCCGCCCTCGCGCACGCCACACCGATACCCGCCGGGACCGCGTCCGCGCCGGCGAGTGCGGCGAGATCGGCTGCGGCTTGGGCGCGGTGACGCGCGATCACGGCCGAACCGATATGGGCACCGGCAACCGCAATCAAGACCAGGGCCGCCGCCATCGCCGCGGCGACCAGGCTGGCCGAGCCTCGCTCACCTGGGCTCTGCTGCCGCCCGCGCCTCGGCGGCGATCGAGATTCCCGGCAGCAGGGCCGATCTCGCCGTAACGGTGACCACGACGAAGCCTCCGTCACGACGCACCCGCACCGCCGCTCCCGCCGGGGCGATCGCCTGGGCGGCCTGCTGCGCGCCCTTCTGATCACCGCGCGCCACCAGTCGCGCCGCCTCCCGGGCCGAGTCGATGCAACGCACCTGTGTCGACACGGCGGCGACTCCGGCCAGGCAGCAGACCAGGACCACGACCAGCGCGATGATTCCGAAAGCTGCTTCCACGGTGGCGATTCCGCCGTCACCGGCTAGTTGCTCGTGTTCAGCGCGCGGGCGATGATGTTCGTCAGCGCGGTCACGATGGAATCTCCGGTGACGACGCTGTAGAGAATCGCGCCGAATGCCGCCGCGGCCACCGTCCCGATGGCGTATTCGACCGTACTCATCCCATCGTCGGCCACCGCGAGCGCCACAATCCTGCCTCGCATCTGGCAAAGGCGTTGTCTGACCATGCTTTTCCTCCTTCATCTTTAATCACAGGACTCCTGAGTCGAGGATGTCGCCGGCGAGGCCTGCGACGACGGGCACGATGCCCAGACACAGGAAGGCGGGCAGATAGCAAAGCCCGAGCGGCCCCGCGATGTGCACGGCCGCACGCTCGGCCCTGGCCGCCGCGGCGTCCGCCGCCGCGTCCCGCAACCGGGCCGCGAGCTCTTCGACTCCGTGCGCCAAGGCGGTGCCCGATGACGCGGAGCGACGCGCCAGCCGTAGAAAGGCCTCGACATAGCGGTCCGGCGGATTCTCGGTACCCGCCCAGGCCCGGGCCGGATCCGCGCCGAGGGCCAGGAGATCCGCGGCCCTGCGCAGCGGTGCCGCCAACCCGGCGGGGGCGGATCCCGCGACCCCGGCCGCCGCGATCGACACGGCCATCCCACAGCGCAGGCACGCGGCCAGAACCTCGAGGCTGGCCGCGACGGCCAGCTCGTCGTCGTGGCCGGGCGCTGCCCGGTCGGGCCCTCGGCCCGGCACGTCGACCCAGATCCTGGCCGCCCGCGGTCGAGGCCAGGTCAACAGCGACATCGCGAGAAGCATCGCCGCCCAACTCATGCGAGCACCCGAGCGGTGATCCGGTCCGACCAGAGCAGCCCGGCGCAGATCAGCAGCGTGCCGACGAGGAGAAACCAGCCGCCCGGACCCGGCGACATCAGAAACCCCAGCGGCTCGGCGCCGATGGCACAGCCCATCAGCACCCCCAGCGCGGGGAGCCCGGCGAGCACGGCTGCGGTGGCTCTGGCGCCGGCCAGGCCGGCCTCCACCCGTCCCCGGAACCGCTCGCGTTCGACCAAGTCGCACCGCGCCGCCTGCATCAGTGATGCGATCGCCAGCCCGTGGGTCTGGGCCAGCTCCCAGCAGACCGCCAGACGATCCCAGTGTGCCGGCACCCTCGAGCGCCGGGCCTCCGCGCGCAACCCCGCGACGACGTCGGCGCCGAGCACCGCCCGGGCCGCGACGCCGCGAAGGGCCCGTGCCACCCGCCCGTCCGACTCCGACGCGGCGGCCTCGATCGCGGCGACAGGGTGCGCGCCGATCCGCAGTTCGCCGACGAGGACGTCCAGCGCGCACTGGAGTTCGGCGGCCTCGTCACGGCCCTGCTGCCTGTGCCGCGCGCTCCGTCTCCGGGTGAACAGGGTGGCCGCCAACAGACCGATCGCCACCACCGCGGCCCCGGGCAGGGCCACCGCCGCCACCGCGGCGACCGCGGCGACCGCGGCGGCGATGATCGCGCCGCCCGCCGCTGCCGGCACCCGCGCGTGGCCCGGCCGCGCAGGTATGAGCGACCGGACGCGTCGGCGGATCGAGCACGGGGCGACCAACAACGCCGCCGCCAGCGCCAGCGCCGCGGCGCTCATGCTCCGGTCCGCTGCGCGATGAGGTCGGACAGTTCTCCGGCGCCGGGGCCTGCTCCGGTGCCGGCACGCCAGCAGGGCAGCACGCCCACCCGGCCGTTGCCGGTGCGCCGCAGCAGCCCGACCTCGCCGAGCCGCCGCCTGCCCGAGCGATCCCTGGCCATGTGCAGCACCACCTGGATCGCCGCGGCGAGTTGGCTGTGCACGGCGTCCCGGTCGAGCCCGGCGGGCGCGGCCAGTGCCTCGAATCGGGCGGGTACCTCGGCGGGGTTGTTGGCGTGCACGGTTCCCGCACCGCCGTCGTGCCCGGTGTTCAACGCGGCGAGCAGGTCGACCACCTCGGCGCCGCGCACCTCGCCGACGACGATGCGGTCCGGGCGCATCCGCAGTGCCTGTCTGACCAGATCGCGTACGGCGACCTGGCCGACTCCCTCGACGTTTGCCGCCCGCGCGACGAGGTTGACCAGGTGCGGGTGGCGCGGGGACAGCTCGGCGGCATCCTCGACACACACGATTCGCTCACCCGCGGGCACCGCGCCCAGCATCGCTGCCAGCAGCGTCGTCTTGCCCGCACCGGTACCCCCGGACACCACGAAAGCCAGCCGGGTACCGATGATGTCTCGCAGCAGCGGAGCGATCTCGGCATCGATGGTGCCGGACCCGAGAAGCGCATCGAGGCCCTGGGTGGCAGGACGCAGCACCCGCAGGGACAGGCAGGTACCCCCGGCCGCGATCGGAGGCAGCACCGCATGCAGCCGCACGGTGAACGGCCCTCCGGCACCGGCGGCACCGAGGCCGCTCAGCTGGCCGTCGACCCACGGCTGGGCGTCGTCCAGCCGCCGACCGGCGGCCAGCGCCAGCCGCTGCGCGAGGCGGCGCACGGCGGCTTCGTCAGCGAACCGCACCGGGGCTCGTCGCAAACCATGCCCGTCGTCGACCCATACCGCGTCGGGGGCCGTCACCAGAACGTCGGTGGTGCCCGCAGCGCACAGAAGCGGCTGCAGGACGCCGGCACCGACCAGCTCGGTCTGCAATTCGCGCAGGCTGCTCAGGACCTCCGTGTCACCGAGCAGCCCGCCGGACTCTGCGCGGATGGCCTCGGCGATGACGTTCGGCCGCAGCGGGGCACCGTCCGCGGCGAGCCGCTCGCGGACCCGGTCCACCAGCGATGGGCTCACGCGGCACCCGCCGTGCGGTCGGGCTGGGGGCGACGGCCGACCACCTCGAGCACCGCGCGTGCCGCCGATGTCAACGGCGAACGCCTGCCCATCCGCAGACCGCCGTGCTCGAGTCTCACCTCGAGGCCGGGCTGTGGACGCATGGCGGCCAGCACCGGCAGCCCCACGATCCGCTCGACGTCGGCCGGTCGAAGCCCGCCGGGAGCCGGGCCACGCACGACGACACCGACATTCGGGTTGGCCGATGCCGCCCAGCGGGCGGTCGCCGCGGCCGCCGCGCACGATCGCACGTCCGCTGGAGTGATCAAGATCACCAGATCGGCGGCGGCCAGCGCCGTGTCGGTCACAGGGGTCGGCTGCCGGGCCACATCGCACACGACCGTGACACCGCCACGACTGCCCGCGTCGATCACCGCGGCCAGCGGGCGCGGGTCGATGTCGTTGCTGGAATCGCCGCCAGACAACACGCGACTGCCCGACAGCACGCTGACTCCGTGCCGCCGGGGCAGCGCGTCACGCAGTGCCCGATAGCTCAGGCGCCCGCCTTCCAGTGAAAGGTCGGTCCAGCGCAGTCCGGGTTCGGTCTCGCTACCGAGCACCAGATCCACCCCGCCGCCCCACGGATCCGCATCCACCAGGAGCGATTCCACCGCGGTGCGCGCCAGCGCCGTCGCGAAGACCGAGGCACCTGCGCCACCCCGACCCGCGAGGACCGCCACCACCGGGCCTCGGCCGTCGCCGCCGCGTGCGGCCTCCGCGGCATCGGCGAGAGCCGCCATCAGATCGCCGTCGGTGAGCAACGTCACAACCTGCTGCGCGCCGACGGCCACGGCCGCCCGCCAATCAGCAGGCGCGGGCTCATCGCCGCTGATCAACAGTACCCGCGGGCGTCGGGCCAGACCGCGTTCGGCGCACCGATACGCCGATGCGGCGTCGAGCAGAACCGCCGCAGCGCCCATCCACGCCCGACGGTCGGGCGGTGCACAGACCCGCACGGCCCGTAGGCCGGCCGCGGCTACCACCCGTTCGATGTCACCGGCGAGGGCGCGGTCCTCGATCAGAACCAAGATGTCTTCAGCGGTCCTCATGCCTCACAGCGTGGCCGCCCGGCAACCGTGCGGGAAAGGTCGGGAAGCGACGCGGCACGAATCTGTGGATGAACCGCGCGCTGGGGATAACGCGCTGGGAATAAAGCGCGCGGGTCGGCACGGCGAAAATGGTGTTCCGCAATCAGCGAAGGTTCGGTGATATATCCGCCGGGCGAAAAGTCCCACATAAAAGGGACGACCCCCGCCAGGGGGGGAGGAGGCGGAGGTCGTCGTGTATCAGCCCCGGGGGGTCGGGCTGATGCACACTCGGCATAAGCCGAGTGATGCCCACTATACACACGCAAGACAGTGCCGGCGCAAGTACCACGACGGCAACAAGTCGGCCACGACCTGGAAAGGCTGCAGTCACCGACACGTGGCGTGAACTGCCAATTTGTACGATCTGTCGCAATTTGTCACGCGGTGTCGCTCTATGCTGGGGCGGTGACCACATCCGACCCGGCGGCTGCGGTTCGCCACACCGCCGACGGTCCCGATTCAGTCGCCAGTCCCATTCGCACCGCTGCGTTCTTCGATCTCGACAAGACCGTGATCGCGAAATCCAGCACATTGGCTTTCAGCAAACCCTTCTTCAGTCAGGGGCTAATCAATCGGCGTGCAGTTCTCAAGTCGAGCTATGCGCAATTCCTGTTCTTGATGTCCGGTGCCGATCACGACCAGATGGACCGGATGCGCTCGTACATCACCAACATGTGCGCGGGGTGGGACGTCGAACAGGTCAAGTCGATCGTCGGTGAGACCCTGCACGAGATCGTCAACCCTCTGGTCTTCGCGGAGGCCGCCGAACTGATCGCCGATCACAAACTGTGCGGCCGCGACGTCGTCGTGGTATCGGCCTCCGGCGAGGAGATCGTCGCGCCGATCGCCCGTGCGCTGGGGGCCACCCACGCGATGGCGACCCGGATGGTCGTCGAGAACGGGAAGTACACCGGCGACATCGCGTTCTACTGCTACGGCGAGGGCAAGGCCGAGGCGATCCGGGCGCTGGCGGCCCGCGAGGGTTACGCGCTGGAGCATTGCTACGCCTACTCCGATTCGATCACCGATCTACCGATGCTGCTGAGCGTGGGCCATCCGACGGTGGTGAACCCCGACCGCGCGCTGCGCAAGGAGGCCGGCGCCCGCGGATGGCCGGTGCGCACGTTCTCCAAGCCGGTGTCGCTCCGCGACCGGCTGCCTGCGCCGTCGACGGCTGCGGTCGCCACCTCGGCGGCGGTCGGGGTGAGCGCCTTGGCGGCGGGTGCGCTCACCTACTCCCTACTGCGCCGATTCGCGTTCTGACCCGAGCTACCCGGCAGTAGCTGAGGCGCGTCGATAACGATCCGGGTTCGGAACGACGCCGGGAGCGCGTTTAGCCCTTGCTGTGATCGGGGTCACGTAGTACAAAGGAAGCACGGAAGCCGGGTGAGGCCAAGGCCGAACCGGAAGAGAAGGTTCGTTCTCCCGACCTCGGCTCCCCGGCACGGGTCCCGGAACCCACGCGGAGCACATGCCGCGGAATAGGCAGAAGCGTTGCGGGCCTGCGTAGTTGCGAAAACCGGACGTACATGACGACCTCTTGGGTGGGGTCTCAGACGTAACGGTTCGTAAGGACGCCGAGGCCACCCACGCAACCCCGAATGCACGCATGGTAACCGGAGATCCGTGCTGGCGGGCGGCGAGCCGAGCCGGTTTCAACAGCTGGGAACAGTTCTTGAGACCACATCGGATCGTCGCCCGCTTTGCGTTGCTGTGCGACGCGCCCAGCGATCCTCACGACGACATCGCCTGCGCGATGGCCAGGGCCTCCCGCGCGCCTGCGTGCAGCGCTTCACTGCTGAGCACCAGCCACGCCGCCAATCCGTCGGGAGTGCCCGAGGCAAAGCCTTGCGCCGCCGCCCGATAGTCGCCGGAGCGGCGCATCCAGTGCACCTCGGGGACCCCGAGCCCGTGCGGGTCCAGACCGCCGGCGATGGTGACCAACCGCGACACCGCGCGGGCCACCACGCCGTCGGCGGTGCCGAACGGCTGCAACGTCAGCAGCTCCCCGTGCGCGACCGCGGCCAGCACCGGCGCCGGTACCCGGGTGCCACCGGTGACGAGATCGGCGAGCAATTCCAGCCTGCGGCCGGTGTCGACGTCCCCGCGCGGGCGGCCCAGCGCGTCGCCGGCCACCAAGTCTGCGGCGGCCAACGCATGCAGCCGCGCGATCGCCTGCAGCGGCGCCCGCCGCCACACCCCGACCAGCGCCCCTTCCCCACCCTCGAGAGCGTCGGCCACCCGCAGCGCACCCGCCAGCACCGGATCGGCGCCGTCGCCATCGGGGCCCGCGGGCGGGAACTGCAGGCCGCCGCCCTCGAGCACCGAGGACGCCCGCGCCGCCCGCACCGCGGCCTCGGCGGCCGTCTTCGGCCAGCCGCGCAGGTTGGTGCGGTGCCGGTGCGCCCGGCCCAACGCCTCGCGCGCATCGTCGGCGGCCTGCTGGACGCCGGCCAGTGCCATCAAAGGGGCCAGCGGATCCCGATTCGCCGCGTCGCCGGCCCTGCTGCCCGTCACGCCGGACACGCTAGCCGACCGGCGGGCACCGCTCGTCGCGGATCTGGCGCCGCCCGCAGCCTCAGTTGTGAGTTGCCAACCTCAATGCAACGTTGGGTGACTACCCTCACAGTCATGACCGAGACGCATGTGGAAGCTCCGTCGCTGTATCCGCCCGACCCCGAGTTCGCCGCGAACGCCAACGCGACCGAGGCGTTGTACGACGAGGCCGAGGCGGACCGACTGGCGTTCTGGGCCAAGCAGGCCAACCGACTTTCCTGGGACACCCCGTTCACCGAGGTGCTCGACTGGTCGGACGCGCCGTTCGCCAAATGGTTCGTCGGCGGCCGGCTCAATGTCGCGTACAACTGCGTCGACCGCCATGTCGAGGCCGGCATCGGTGACCGGGTGGCCATCCACTGGGAGGGCGAGCCCGTCGGCGATGCCCGCGACATCACTTACTCCGAACTCAAGGACGAGGTCTGCCGGGCGGCGAACACGCTGGCCGGGCTCGGCCTCAAATCCGGGGACCGGGTGGCGATCTACATGCCGATGGTGCCCGAGGCGATCGTCGCGATGCTGGCCTGCGCCCGGCTCGGCGCCATGCACAGCGTCGTGTTCGCCGGTTTCTCCGCCTCGGCGCTGCGGGCCCGCATCGAGGACGCCCAGGCGACGCTGGTGATCACCTCCGACGGCCAGTTCCGCCGCGGCAAGGCCGCACCGCTGAAGGCCGGGGTGGACGAGGCGATCGAGAGCCTGGGCGACGACAACCCGGTCCGACACGTTCTGGTGGTGCGGCGTACCGGGATGGACGTGCCGTGGACCGACGGCCGTGACGTGTGGTGGGACGACACGGTGTCCAACGCCTCAGCCGAGCACACCCCCGAGGCGTTCGACTCCGAACAGCCGCTGTTCCTGCTCTACACCTCCGGTACCACCGGAAAGCCCAAGGGCATCATGCACACCTCGGGCGGCTACCTGACCCAGGCGTCCTACACCCACCTCAACGTCTTCGACATCAAGCCCGAGTCCGATGTCTACTGGTGCACCGCCGACATTGGCTGGGTCACCGGCCACACCTACATCGCGTACGGGCCGCTGTCCAACGGCGCCACCCAGGTGGTCTACGAGGGCACGCCGGCCTCCCCGGACGAGCACCGGCATTTCCAGGTGATCGAAAAGTACGGCGTGACAGTCTATTACACGGCCCCGACGGTGGTCCGCACGTTCATGAAGTGGGGCCGCGAACTGGCCTTCGGGCACGACCTGTCGAGCCTGCGGCTGCTGGGCTCGGTGGGCGAGCCGATCAACCCGGAGGCGTGGCGATGGTACCGCCTGGTGTTCGGCGGCGACCAGACGCCGGTGGTGGACACCTGGTGGCAGACCGAGACCGGCGCGGCGATGATCTCGCCGCTGCCCGGGGTGACCACCTGCAAGCCGGGGTCGGCGATGCGCCCGCTGCCGGGCATCTCCGCCAAGATCGTCGACGACGACGGCAACGAACTCGCCCCCAGCCCGGACTACGGCGAACACGTCACCGGCTACCTGGTGCTCGACAAGCCGTGGCCGTCGATGCTGCGTGGCATCTGGGGCGATGAGGAGCGATTCAGGGAGACCTACTGGTCGCGGTTCGCCGAGCAGGGCTGGTACTTCGCCGGCGACGGCGCGCGCTACGGCACCAACGGCGAGATCTGGGTGCTCGGGCGCATCGACGACGTCATGAACGTCTCGGGCCACCGGATCTCCACCGCCGAGGTGGAGTCGGCCCTCGTCGGCCACGCCGGTGTCGCGGAGGCGGCCGTCGTGGGTGCCACCGACGAGCACACCGGCCAGGGCATCTGCGCGTTCGTGATCCTCAAGGCACACCACGCGGACATGAGCCGCGACCAGATGATCGACGAACTGCGGGCCGAGGTGGCCCGCGAGATCTCCCCGATCGCCAAACCGCGCGAGATCCACGTGGTGCCCGAGCTGCCCAAGACCCGCAGCGGCAAGATCATGCGCCGGCTGCTGCGCGACGTCGCCGAGGGACGCGAGCTCGGCGACACCTCGACGCTGCTGGACCCCAGCGTGTTCGAGGCCATCCGGGCCAGCAAGTAGGCCGGGTCCGATCGCCGGCTCAGCCGGCCGGGTCCGATCGCCGGCTCAGCCGGCCGGGTCAGCCGGCGCCGACCGGGACGAAGCCGCTGCCGGGCCGGCCCTTGGCCGCGATATCCGCCAGCTGTGTGTTGATCGACATCGTGACGGCCGGCGTGTGCAGCGGGATGAACTTGACGATGCACGTCGGCAGGTTCTCGGAGAACGCTCCGTGGATCATCCCGATGAGGCGGTTGTTCACCGTGACCGGAGCGCCGGAGTCGCCGGGCCCGCCGCACACCTGGTTGAGGATGGTGCCGGGCTCCTCACCGGGCCCCCAGGTGACGCCACACGAGTAGCCCGTGGTGCGGCCCAGCTTGCACGCCACGTCGCCGAACTTCGGGTCGGGCCCGAGCCCGTCGATGCGGAAACCGTCGACGGTGTTGACCGGCCGGACCTTGCCGCGGTCGAACTGGATCACCGCGTAGTCCAGCGAGTCGTTACCGGCCACCATGGTGCCGACCACGCCGGCGTTCTCCTCCGCCTCGGAGGCGACCTGGGCCCCCGGTCCGCCGCAGTGCGCCGAGGTGAAACCGATCAGATTGCCCTGCCTGTCGGTGCCGATGGCGGTCAACGTGCACAGCGTGTCGCCATCGATCACGAGTCCGGAGCCGCCGCCGAGCGTCACCGCGTACTGTGCGTTCGCGGGCAGCGCCGGCGCGACGAACACAACGGTCAGTGCCGTGACGAGGGCGCGAAGAATCGGGCGGCACACGCTGATCCTCAAGTGTCAATCCCCAATCGAGGCGCCCGACCCGTCTTACCCGACAAACCCCGACAGTCTATCGTCGGCCGGAATCGTTTCGTGGGACGCCACGTGGCAACATGAACGCGACCGACACCGAGGCGAAAAGGAAGCTTGGCGTGAGCGATCGCAGAAACGGCGTGCCGACCACCGTGACCTCGATACCGCTGGTGGATCCCCACGCGCCGAAGCCGGATCCATCCATCGGGGATCTGGTCAGGGACGCCACCACCCAGGTGTCCACGCTGGTGCGCGCAGAGGTGGAACTCGCCAAGGCCGAGATCACCCGTGACGTCAAGAAGGGCCTGACCGGCAGCGTCTTCTTCATCCTCGCGCTGGTGGTGCTGTTCTACTCGACGTTTTTCTTCTTCTTCTTCCTCGCCGAGCTGCTCGACACCTGGCTGTGGCGGTGGGCCGCGTTCCTGATCGTTTTCGGGATCATGGTCGTGGTCACCGCGGTGTTCGCGTTGTTCGGCTATCTGAAGGTGCGCCGCATCCGCGGGCCGCAGCAGACGATCGAGTCGGTCAAGGAGATCCCCGAGGCCTTCACCGCCGGCGCCGACAAGGCCGCCGCCAAGTCCAGGGCCGTCGCGACGACCGACACCAAGCAGGCGACTGCCGACCCGTCCGGCTGGTAATGGCCCGACCCGATCCGTCGGTCGTGCGCATCGACGGGCCGTGGCGCCATCTCGATGTGCACGCCAACGGTATCCGCTTTCACGTCGTCGAAGCCGACCGCCGGACGGGCGCCGACGACCGGTCCAGACCGCTCACCGACCGGCCGCTGGTCATCCTGCTGCACGGATTCGGGTCGTTCTGGTGGTCCTGGCGCCATCAGCTCAGGGGTCTGAGCGGGGCCCGGGTGGTGGCCGTCGACCTGCGCGGCTACGGAGCCAGCGACAAGCCGCCCCGAGGCTACGACGGCTGGACGCTGGCCGGGGACACCGCCGGGCTGGTGCGGGCGCTCGGGCACAACACCGCAACGCTGGTCGGCCACGCCGACGGCGGTCTGGTCTGCTGGGCCACCTCGGTGCTGCACCCCCGGATGGTCAACGCGATCGCGGTGGTCAGCTCACCGCACCCGGCCGCGCTGCGGGCCTCGGCGCTGCGCCGCCGGGACCAGGGCCGGGCACTGTTGCCGTCGATGCTGGGATACCAGCTGCCGATGTGGCCGGAACGGGCCCTGACCCACCACAACGGCGAGGAGCTCGAACGGCTGGTGCGCAGCCGTGCCGGCCGCGCATGGCAGGCCAGTGCGGATTTCGCCGAGACGATCCCGCACCTGCGACGGGCCATCCAGATCCCGTCCGCGGCGCATTCGGCGCTGGAGTACCAGCGCTGGGCGGTTCGCAGCCAGCTGCGCGGCGAGGGCCGCCGGTTCATGCGATCGATGAAACGGCCGCTGTCGGTACCCGTGCTGCATCTGCGTGGCGACGCCGACCCATACGTGCTCGCCGACCCGGTGTACCGGACCCAGAACTACGCCCCGCACGGCCGCTACGTGTCGATCGACGGGGCCGGGCACTACGGGCACGAAGAGGCGCCGGACACGGTCAACGCACAGCTGATGCGCTTCCTCCAGCAGGTCTACCCGCGCCACCGCCCCGTCACTGATTGATGCAGGTGCCGGTGGGGACGCGGTCGACGTTGCCCACCTTGGCCATCTGCCTGGCCACCTCTTCGGCGGTCAGCACGAACCCGGTGTCCGGGTCGTCGACGGCGGCACCGAACACCACGCCGAGCACCTTGCCGTTGCGGTTGATCATCGGGCCGCCCGAATTGCCCTGCTTCACGCTGCCCCGGATGGTGTACACCTCGCGGGTGACCGTGGTCGTGCGGTAGATGTCGGGTCCGTTGAGCTCGATGACCTCGCGCACCCGCGCCGGGGTGGGGGTGAACACTCCCCCGCCGGGATATCCCATGACGATGCCGTCGGTACCCGGCGGCGCCTCGCCGTCGGCGAACTGCAGCGGCGCCGACGGCAGGTTGGGCACGTCGAGGATCGAGATGTCGGCGTCGGGGTCGTAGCTGACCACCCCGGCCTGGTATTCCTGGCCGTCGACCTCGACGGTGACGCTCTCCGAGCCGGCGACGACGTGCGCGTTGGACATCACCCGGTTCGGCGCGACCACGAAGCCGCTGCCCTCCAGCACCTTCTGGCAGCTCGACGCGACACCTCGGACCTTCACCACGCTGGGGCGGGTCGCGTCGACGACCGCCAACGTGGCCAGCGAGGCGTCCGGGACGTCGACGGCGGCGACCTGGGTCGGGCCGAACGGCTTGAGGACGTCGTGCAGCCCGGCGTTGTCCCACAGCGCCGACAACCGGTTGGGCACCGTACGCATCCAGCTCGGCGCGACGGCATCGACCTCGGCGATCACCTTCGAATCACGCACCGCAGCGGCCAGCGTGGGTTGCGGCGAAGAACTCAACGCCGTGCCCAGCAGCCATGCGGCGGTGAGGACCAGGACCAGCTGCAAGGCCACGCCGATGACGGAGTCGACCACCCGCAACGCCGGGTTACGAATCGCCCCGCGTACCGCCCGGCCGAGCACCACACCGGCGATCTCGCCGACCACCACCAACACCAGGATCAGGAACAAGGTGATGAACAGCTTTGTGCGGGGTCCGCTGAGGTGAGTGACCACGTGCGGGGCCAGCAGCACACCGGCGACGGCTCCCAGCGCGACGCCGACCAGAGCCAGCAGGGAACCCGGTGCCCCCGATCGCCAGCCCGAGACGGCAGCGACCAGCGCCACACCGAGGATTGCTATGTCCAGCCACTGTGACGATGTCATCGTTGCGCTTCACCGTAGCTGCCCTGGCCGTCGAGCAGCGCCATTGCGTCGTCGAGTTCCATCACGTGGTCGGTGTCCCAGGAGGTCGACCAGCCGGCCACGTCCAGCATCGCCGCGATCACCTGACCGGTGAACCCCCAGACCAGCATCTCGTTGAGCAGGAACGCCGGGCCCGCGGTGCGGCGGGTGTTCTGGCGGCGGTACACCATGATCCGGTTCTCCGGGTTGACGAACGCACGCACCGGAACGCGCGCGACGTGCGCGGTCTCCGATTCGTCGACCACGGCCACCGGTCCGGGATCCGGCGAGTAGGCGAGCACCGGCACGACGTGGAAGCCCGACGGCGGGATGAACATGCGCTCCAGCGTGGCCAGGGGCTGCAGCCGGCCGGTCTCGATCCCGGTCTCCTCGTTGGCCTCCCGCAGCGCGGTGTGGACGGGGTCCCGATCGCCCGGATCGGCCGCGCCGCCGGGAAAGGCGGCCTGACCGGCGTGGTGGCGCAGCGTGGCCGAGCGCACGGTGACGAGCAGGTCGGCATCCGGCGGCAGCGTGCCTGCGACGCCCCCGGACGGCCCGGAGAACAGCACCAGCACGGCGGCGTCGCGCCGCGATCCCGCCAGCGCCGCCGACGTGTTGGCGGCGGTCAACACCGCGAGCACCTCGGCGGGGACCCGCCGGCGGTAGGCGTTCTTCACCGCGTCCGGGCGCCCGATCAGGGGTACCAGCCACGGCGGGGCGGCATCGGGCGTCAAGTCACCGACCCGATCCTCCCAGCCCGGCTCGCCACCCATCACGTCGCTCCGATCTCGGGATCGACCGCGGCGGCGATGTCGTCGGCAGTCGCGAACGACCGCGGCAGGATCTCGGCAACGCTACCGTCCGCACGGAGCACCACCGTGGCCGGCATGACGTTGGGTACGCGCAGCGCTGCGGCGATCAGCCTGCGGCCGTCCTGCAAGGTGGGCAGGTGCACCCCCAGCTCCGCCAAGCGCAGCAACGCCGCGGCCTCGTTCTCGTCCTGGTGCACCGTCACCACCATGACGTCGTGCCCGACCCGGCGCTGGTACTCGGCCATTGCGGGCAGCTCGTCGGCACACGGGCCACACCAGTGGGCCCACAGGTTCAGCACGACCGGCTTGCCGGCCAGCGCCCGGGCGACGTCGACCCGGGTTCCGTCACCGGCACACTCGAGCACGATGCCGCGAAGCCGCTCGGGTCCGGGGCCCTCGCCGGCTCCGGGACACGGGTCGAGGTCGGCGCGGGCGCGGGGTGCCGCCAGGGCTTCGGCGGTGTCGCTGTCGCGCCGGTCGCGCATGCTCGGGCTGCCCGGCAGCGAGGTCGGCCCGGTGGCGGCGGGATCGTCGCCGAGCTCCGACCACAACGCGGCCACCAGCGCGATGAGCACCACCGTCACCGCGATGGTCCAGCGGGCCGAGACACTCATCAACCGGGTCTACAGCCCGGCCAGCGCGAGCAGGTGCTCGGTTTCGGGCCCCTTGACCAGCGGTGCGGCGATCAACGGATCGGTCGGACCGGTCCCGAACGACGGGCAGTCCCTGGCCAGGACACACACCCCGCAGGCCGGTTTGCGGGCATGACACACCCGGCGGCCGTGGAAGATCACCCGGTGGCTGAGCAGGGTCCACTGGCTGCGCTCGATGAGCTCACCGACCGCGAACTCGACCTTGACGGGATCCTCCTCCGCCGTCCAGCGCCAGCGGCGAACCAGCCGGCCGAAGTGGGTGTCGACGGTGATGCCCGGGACGCCGAACGCGTTACCCAGGATCACGTTCGCGGTCTTGCGGCCCACTCCGGGCAGCGTGACCAGTTCGTCGAGCGTGCCGGGCACCTGGCCGTCGAATCGCTCGACCAGCTCCTGGCCCAGCCGGATCAGCGAGTTGGCCTTGTTGCGGTAGAACCCGGTGGGCCGGATCAGCTCCTCGAGCCCGGCGCGGTCGGCGCGCGCGTAGTCCAGCGCGGTGCGGTACCTGGCGAACAACGCGGGAGTGGTCAGGTTGACCCGTTTGTCGGTGCTCTGGGCGGACAGGATGGTCGCGACCGTCAGCTCGAGCGGGTCGGTGAAGTCCAGTTCGCAGTAGACGTGCGGGAACGCCTGTGCCAGTGTGCGGTTCATCCGCCGGGCCCGCCGGATCAGTCCGAGCCGGGTTTCGCGCTCCCACTTGCGGTCCGACTTGCGCGCCACGCTCACCAGAACAGCCTACTGAGCGGGCCGACGGCGCGGGTCGCGGACCGGTTCCCACCGTCGGCCAATCGTGATCGCGCTGAGATCTGTGCCGTGTTTACTTCACCCTTGTGTCGTCGTTGCTCGTCGCGCTGATCCCCGGGATGCTGATGCTCGTCACCTTCGGGCTCGACCGTGTCGAGGCGAGCCTGGACCGCGACACCATCTCGGCCGCCGAGGTGGCCGAGTTCCTCCAGCAAGCCACGGTCCGCGACATCGACACGCTCGCCGGGGTCGGTACGGACACGATGCCCGCCGGAGCCGCCGAACTCACCGGCGACAACCCCCGGCCGGATTTGCCCACCCGCGGATACATTCATCACCGGCCGAAAACCGAGTTTCAGCAGACCCGACATGCCGATCGTGTGTAGCGTGGGCTGGTCACGAAGGGCATGCCTCTAGACTGATCGCACGATCCATCTCGAGGTCATTGTGCGCATGTCTGATCACCTAACAGCTTTAAGAGGGGCAACGTGGACGAGATCCTGGCCAGGGCCGGAATCTTCCAGGGGGTCGAACCCAGCGCCGTTTCCGCGCTGACCAAGCAACTGCAACCCGTCGACTTTCCCCGCGGGCACACCGTGTTCGCCGAGGGCGAGCCCGGCGACCGGCTGTACATCATCATCTCGGGGAAGGTGAAGATCGGCCGGCGGTCACCCGACGGCCGGGAGAACCTGCTCACGATCATGGGTCCGTCGGACATGTTCGGTGAGCTGTCGATCTTCGATCCCGGACCGCGCACGTCCAGCGCCACCACGATCACCGAGGTGCGTGCCGTCTCGATGGACCGCGAGGCGTTGAAGGCCTGGATCGCCGACCGCCCCGAGATCGCCGAACAGTTGCTGCGGGTGTTGGCCCGCCGCCTGCGCCGCACCAACAACAACCTGGCCGATCTGATCTTCACCGATGTGCCCGGCCGGGTGGCCAAGCAACTGCTGCAACTCGCGCAACGCTTCGGCACCCAGGAGGGCGGCGCGCTGCGGGTCACCCACGACCTCACCCAGGAAGAGATCGCGCAACTCGTCGGCGCCTCGCGCGAGACCGTCAACAAGGCGCTCGCCGATTTCGCCCACCGCGGCTGGATTCGTCTCGAGGGCAAGAGCGTGCTGATCAGCGATTCCGAGCGGTTGGCACGCCGCGCGAGGTAACGAGCGAGCATCCTGCACCGGGCCCGCCAGCCAAGTTCCGCCCGTGAGTTCCGCCGAAATGGCATTCCGGCTGCGGAAGTTCGAGTAGCAGCCTGCCGGAATGCCAGTTCGGCGCAAATCAGCGGCTTCAGCGGCGCAGGTAGTCCAACTGGGCCTGTACCGACCATTCGGCGACATCCCACAGTTTCTCGTCGACGTCGGTGTAGACGTGCTCGACCACCTCGCGGGTGCTCGCACCCTCGCCCAGCTCCCGTAGCGCGCCGCGGACCTGATCCAGGCGTTTCTCACGGTGGGCCAGGTAGCCGTCGCTGACCGCCACCATGTCGTCGAGTTCGGGACCGTGGCCGGGCAGCACCCGGCGGTGCCCAAGTCCACGCAGTCGGCGCAGCGACTCCAGGTAGTCGCCGAGATCGCCGTCCTCGCGGTCGATCACGGTGGTCCCACGGCCCAGGATGGTGTCGGCGGTCAGCACCGCCCCCGGCTCCTCGGCGCGGGCGTCGTCGACGAGAAACGACACCGAGTCGGCGGTGTGGCCGGGGGTGGCCAGCACGGTGATCCGCAGCCCGGCCGCATCGATCACCTCGCCGTCGGACAGCGGCCCGCCGAGGCCACGGAGGAACCCGCTGCCCACCGACCGCACCACCGCACCGGTCAGCTCGACGATCCGGTCGATGCCGCCGGTGTGGTCGCTGTGCCGGTGGCTGATCAGCACCAGCGGGATCGGGCCGAGCGCGGCCAGCCGCTCGATGTGCTCGTCCGCAACGCCGGCCGGGTCGTCGGGCCCCGGGTCGACGACGACCATCTCGTCGCTACCCGCGCCCCGCAACACCCAGGTGTTGGTGCCCTCCAGCGTCATCAGGCCCGGGTTGTCGCACAGCAGCACCGAGGCGGACTCGGTCACCGGCCTCAGCAGGCCGTAGGCGGGATGCTCGAGTCCGCTCACCCGACCTCTGTCTGATCGTCGCTCACGCGACCTCTGTCTGATCGTCGCTCACCCGACCTCTGTCCGATCGTCGCTCACGCGACCTCTGTCCGATCGTCGCTCACCCGACCTCGAAAATCGCTTCGACCTCCACCGGCGCGTCGAGCGGCAGCTCGGACACCCCGACCGCCGACCGGGCGTGCCGGCCCGCTTCACCGAACACCTCACCGAACAGCTCCGAGGCCCCGTTCACCACGGCCGGCTGGCCGCCGAAGCCGGGCGCCGAGGCGACGAACCCGACGACCTTGACCACCCGCACCACCGAATCGATCCCGACCAGCGCGTCGACCGCCGCCAGCGCGTTGAGCGCGCACTGCCGGGCCAGCTTCTTGGCATCGTCGGCGGACACCTCGCCGCCGACCTTGCCGGCGAGCGGAAGCTTCCCCTCCACCATCGGCAGCTGACCGGCGGTGAAAACGAGGTTCCCCGTCTGCACGGCGGGCAGGTAGGCGGCCACCGGAGCGACCACCTCCGGCAGCGCGATCCCCAACTCCGCCAGCCGTGCCGAGGCGGTCACTTCGGTCGCTTCAGGTAGGCGACGTGCTGCTCACCGGTCGGCCCCGGAAGCACCGAAACCAGCTCCCATCCGTCCTCGCCCCACTGGTCGAGGATCTGCTTGGTGGCGTGCGTCAGCAGGGGAACGGTCGCATACTCCCAACGGGTCGGTTCACTCATGCCGGTGAGCTTATCCGGCCGGCCACTCCCCTTGGTTAGCATGCACTCGTGGCTACCACACCAAACGGATCGAAGACGATCGGTTGGCCGTCCCGACTGACCAAGGCGCGCCTTCATTTCGTCACCGGCAAAGGCGGTACCGGCAAATCGACGGTCGCGGCCTCCCTGGCCCTGGCGCTGGCGGCCGGCGGCCGCAAGGTGTTGCTGGTCGAAGTCGAAGGGCGCCAGGGGATTGCGCAGTTGTTCGACGTGCCGCCGTTGCCCTACGAAGAGGTCAAGATCGCGACCGCCGACGGCGGCGGTCAGGTCAACGCGCTGGCCATCGACACCGAGGCGGCGTTCCTGGAATACCTCGACATGTTCTACAACCTGGGGTTGGCCGGCCGGGCGATGCGCCGAATCGGCGCCATCGAGTTCGCGACGACGATCGCGCCCGGCCTCCGGGACGTGCTACTGACCGGCAAGATCAAGGAGATCGTCACCCGCTCGCCCGGCGAGCGGGGCAAGCAGGCCTGCTACGACGCCATCGTCGTCGACTCCCCGCCGACCGGCCGTATCGCGCGGTTCCTCGACGTCACCAAGGCCGTCTCCGACCTCGCCAAGGGCGGGCCGGTGCATTCACAGGCCGAGGGCGTGGTGCAGCTGCTGCACTCCGACCTGACCGCGATTCACCTGGTCACGCTGCTGGAGTCGCTGCCGATCCAAGAGACCGTCGAGGCGATCGACGAACTGCGGCAGATAGAGCTGCCGATCGGCAGCGTCATCGTCAACCGCACCATTCCGGCCCACCTGTCACCCGACGCCCTCGCCAAGGCCGCCGAGGGCGACATCGACGCCGACGCGGTGCGAGCTGGGCTGACCAGCGTCGGTATCACGTTGTCGGACGCCGACTTCGCCGGCCTGCTCACCGAGACGATCCAACACGCGACCCGGATCGCCGCCCGTGCCGAGAGCGCCGAACAGCTCGTCGAGATCGACGTTCCACGGCTGGAGCTGCCCACCCTGCCCGACGGTGTCGACCTCGGAAGCCTGTACGAATTGGCCGAAGCGCTCGCTCATCAGGGCGTGCGGTGATCGGAGGAAACCGATGAGCACAACCCCGCCTGCGCTGGACATGGCCGCGATCCTGCGTGACACGTCGAACCGGGTGATCGTCTGCTGCGGCGCGGGCGGCGTCGGCAAGACCACGACGGCAGCCGCGATGGCGCTGCGGGCCGCCGAGTACGGACGCACCGTGGTGGTCCTGACGATCGACCCGGCCAAGCGGCTCGCTCAGGCGCTGGGCATCCGCGACCTGGGCAACTCACCGCAGCGGGTGCCGCTGGCGCCGGAGGTGTCCGGCGAGTTGCACGCGATGATGCTCGACATGCGGCGCACGTTCGACGAGATGGTGGTGCAGTACTCCGGGGACGACCGGGCCGACGCGATCCTGGAGAACCAGTTCTACCAAACGGTGGCGACCTCGCTGGCCGGCACGCAGGAATACATGGCCATGGAGAAACTGGGCCAGCTGCTCGCCGAGGACAAGTGGGACCTGGTCGTGGTCGACACCCCGCCGTCGCGAAACGCGCTGGACTTCCTCGACGCCCCGAAGCGGCTGGGTAGTTTCATGGACAGCCGGTTGTGGCGGCTGCTGCTGGCCCCGGGCCGCGGCATCGGGCGCCTGGTCACCGGTGCGGTCGGATTGGCCATGAAGGCCATGTCGACGATCTTGGGCTCGCAGATGCTCTCGGACGCCGCGGAGTTCGTGCAGTCGCTGGACGCGACGTTCGGCGGGTTCCGGGAGAAGGCCGACCGCACCTACGAGTTGCTCAAGCGCCGGGGCACCCAGTTCGTGGTGGTGTCGGCGGCCGAACCCGACGCGCTGCGGGAGGCATCGTTCTTCGTCGAGCGGCTCTCCACCGAGCACATGCCGCTGGCCGGGCTGATCCTCAATCGCACGCATCCGACGCTGTGCGAGCTGCACGCCGACAAGGCGGCCGAGGCGGCGGCCGAACTACAGAAGACGGATCCGGGCTCGGTGGCGGCCGCGGCCCTGCAGATCCACGCCGACCGCGCCTCGACGGCACGACGGGAGATACGGCTGTTGTCGCGGTTCACCGGAGCCAACCCGCATGTCGCGATCGTCGGGGTGCCGTCCCTGCCGTTCGACGTGTCCGACCTCGATGCGTTGCAGGCCATCGCCGACCAGATAACCGGCGAAGCTCCGGCGGCTTGATCAACCGCCTGTGAATGAGCCGGTCAGCCGGCGGTGCGGTGTTTGCGCTGAGCCGCGAAGAAGTCGGCCCAGGAAATTACCTCGGGATGCTGCTTGAGCAGAGCGCGCCGCTGACGCTCCGTCATTCCGCCCCACACGCCGAACTCGACGCGGTTGTCCAGGGCATCGGCGCCGCACTCCGCGATCACCGGGCAATGACGGCAGATCACCGCGGCTTTGCGCTGTGCGGCACCGCGGACGAAGAGTTCGTCCGGATCGGTCTGGCGACATCTGGCCTGCGAAACCCACGCAATACGGGCTTCTGCCTCCGCACCGTGCAGAATGGACTGGGCGGACGGACTGACGGTGGTCTTGCGTGCGACGGGCTTGATACCGGACACCAGCGATCCCCTTCGTTCTGGCCGCGCCCCGACAACGCAGACGGCTGTTCCCTCCTGACGCCGGTCGCAGAATGCGATCTACGCCACACAGCATGGTGCAGGTGTGACCTGCATCGCACTGTGTGCCTAACTTAGGTGGTCAGGGCGGTTCGGCGCAATACATCTGTGACCACTTTTTTGGGACGACCGTGCCGTCAGCACCGCCTGATCGACGTTTTCGCGGTTTCCGCGCTGGCCGCGCCCGGTGATCCCGGGCTGCCGGGAGAATGGGCGCGCTGGGGCACAGCTAATCGGTAGCTAGTCTGTACCCATGCCGGAGCACCCCCCGACCAAGCCGCCCACCGCGGTCACGGTCATCAAGCTCGCCTGGTGCTGCCTGCTCGCCAGCGTCATCGCCGCCGGGTTGATGTTCCCCGTCGTCGGCGGAATCGGGCTGATGTCCAACCGGGCCTCCGACGTGGTCGCCAACGGATCCGCCCAACTCGTCGAGGGCGAGGTGCCCCAGGTGTCCACGATGGTCGACGCCAAGGGCAACCCGATCGCCTGGCTCTACACCCAGCGCCGCTTCGAGGTGCCCAGCGACGAGATCGCCAACACGATGAAGCTGGCGATCGTCTCCATCGAGGACAAGAGGTTTGCCGAACACAACGGTGTCGACTGGCAGGGCACCCTGACCGGCCTGTCCGGCTATCTTTCGGGCAACCTCGACACCCGCGGCGGCTCCACCATCGAGCAGCAGTACGTCAAGAACTACCAGCTGCTGGTGATCGCCCAGACCGACGCCGAGAAGCGCGCCGCGATCGAGACCACCCCCGCGCGCAAGCTGCGCGAGATCAGGATGGCGCTGACGCTGGACAAGACGTTCACCAAGCCGGAGATCCTGACCCGCTACCTGAACCTGGTGTCCTTCGGCAACGGTGCGTTCGGCGTCCAGGATGCCGCGCGGACCTACTTCGGGATCGACGCCTCGGAGCTGAACTGGCAGCAGGCGGCCCTGCTGGCCGGCATGGTGCAGTCGACCAGCACCCTGAACCCCTATACCAACCCGGACGGTGCGCTGGCCCGGCGGAACGTGGTGCTGGACACCATGATCGAGAACCTGCCCGAGTACGCCGACGAGCTGCGCGAGGCCAGAAACCAGCCGCTGGGCGTGCTGCCGCAGCCCAACGAGCTGCCCCGGGGTTGCATCGCGGCCGGTGACCGGGCGTTCTTCTGCGACTATGCGCTGGACTACCTCGCGCGGGCGGGGCTGAGCAAGGACCAGGTGGCCAAGGGCGGATACCTGATCAGGACGACGCTGGACCCCGACGTGCAGGCCTCGGTGAAGTCCGCGATCGACAGCGTCGCCAGCTCCGACATCACGGGCGTCGCCAGCGTGATGAGCGTGATCCGGCCCGGCAAGGAATCCCATCCGGTGCTCGCGATGGCCAGCAACCGCACCTACGGGCTGAACCTCGATGCCGGCGAGACCATGCAGCCACAGCCGTTCTCGCTGGTCGGTGATGGTGCGGGCTCGATCTTCAAGGTGTTCACCACCGCCGCGGCGCTGGAGATGGGCATGGGGATCAACGCCCAGCTGGAGGCGCCGTCCCGGTTCGAGGCCAAGGGTCTGGGCACCGGCGGCGCGCGCGGCTGCCCGCCGGCGACGTGGTGCGTGCAGAACGCGGGCAACTACCGCGGTTCGATGAACGTCACCGATGCGCTGGCGACCTCGCCGAACACGGCGTTCGCCAAGCTGATCGCGCAGGTCGGTGTGCAGCGCACCGTGGACATGGCGGTCAAGCTGGGGCTGCGCTCCTACGCGCTGCCCGGCACCGCGCGCGACTACGACCCCGAGAGCAACGAGAGCCTGGCCGACTTCGTCAAACGGCAGAACCTGGGCTCGTTCACGCTGGGCCCGATCGAGGTGAACGCGCTGGAGCTGTCCAACGTCGCCGCCACGCTGGCCTCCGGCGGCACCTGGTGCCCGCCCAGTCCCATCCAGGCCGTGTTCGATCGCAACGGTGACGAGGTGTCGGTCACCACCGAGACCTGTGAGCAGGTTGTCCCCGAAGGCCTGGCCAACACGCTGGCCGTCGCGATGAGCAAGGACGACACCGGTGCGGGTACCGCAGCCGGCGCCGCCGGTTCGGTGGGGTGGAGCCTGCCGATGTCGGGCAAGACCGGAACCACCGAGGCGAGCCGCTCGGCGGGCTTCCTGGGCTTCACCAACCAGCTCGCCGCGGCCAACTACATCTACGACGACTCGACCGCACCCGGCGCCCTGTGCTCCTTCCCGCTGCGGCAGTGCGGCAGCGGCAACCTGTTCGGCGGCAACGAGCCCGCCCGGACGTGGTTCACCGCGATGAACCCGATCGCCACCATGTTCGGCGACGTGGTGCTCCCGCCGACGGATCCGCGCTACGTGGACGGGGCGCCGGGCTCGCGGGTGCCCAGCGTCGCGGGCATGGGCCTGGACACCGCCCGGCAGCGGCTGCGCGACGCCGGCTTCCAGGTCGCCGACGAGGCCACCCCGGTGAACAGCGGCTCCCCGAAGGGCGCCGTGGTGGGCACCTCGCCGACCGGACAGACGGTGCCGGGGTCGATCATCACGATCCAGGTGTCCAACGGCATCCCGCCGGCGCCACCGCCGCCCCCGCCGGGCGCCCCACCGCCGCCTGGCCTGCCGCCGCCGGTGGGCCAGACGGTCATCGAGATCCCCGGCCTGCCGCCGATCACCGTGCCGGTGCTGGGTCCGCCGCCGCCGCCGGCCGCGCCGCCACCGCCCTGACGCCGTCGGGCCGGTGAGCGCTGTGCCGCACAGCCGAGGGCAGTATCCTCACCTGCATGCCTGATGCTTCACCCGGATCGATCCTGAAGACCACCGCAGTCGCCTCGCTGGGCACGCTCGCGGCCGGGATCGGGTACGCCTCGTTGATCGAGCGCAACGCGTTCGTGGTGCGCGAGGCGACGATGCCGGTGCTCACGCCGGGTTCGTCACCGCTGAAGGTGCTGCACATCAGCGACATCCACATGCGCCCCAGCCAGCGCCGCAAGCAGGCGTGGGTGCGCGAACTGGCCGGCTGGGAGCCCGACCTGGTGGTCAACACCGGCGACAACCTGGCCCATCCCAAGGCGGTGCCCGCCGTGGTGCAGGCCCTCGGCGATCTGCTGGCGCTGCCCGGGGTGTTCGTGTTCGGCAGCAACGACTATTTCGCCCCGAAGCTGAAGAACCCGGCCAACTACGTGACCAACCCGAGCCGCCGGATCCACGGCGAGCCGCTGCCGTGGCAGGATCTGCGTGCCGCATTCACCGAACGCGGCTGGCTGGACATGACGCACACCCGACGCGAGTTCGAGGTGGCCGGGCTGCACGTCGCGGCGGCCGGCGTCGACGACCCGCACCTGTCCCGCGACCGCTACGCGACCGTCGCCGGGCCGGCCAGCCAGACCGCGAACCTGACGCTGGGCCTGGCACACTCGCCCGAACCGCGGGTGCTGGACGAGTTCGCCGCCGACGGCTACCAACTCGTGATGGCCGGCCACACCCACGGCGGCCAGTTGTGCCTGCCGTTCTACGGCGCCGTCGTCACCAACTGCGAACTCGACCGGTCGCGGGTCAAGGGTCCGTCGCGGTGGGGCGCCCACACCCAGCTGCACGTGTCGGCCGGCATCGGCACGTCACCGTTTGCGCCACTGCGATTCTGCTGCCGCCCCGAGGCCACGCTGCTGACCCTGGTGGCCGCCCCCACCGGGGGTTCGGATGCCGAAACCCATGTGGGACAGTCATATCCGACCGTGTCGGCGCGGTGAATCAGCCGGCCGCATCGGCCTGCCACCAGTCACGTTCCTGGGTGGACAACGCGGTGCGGCTGATCGAGGCCGACACCCGGCGCAGCGCCGACACCCATCTGCTGCGCTACCCGCTGCCCGCCGCCTGGTGCTCCGATGCCGATGTGGCCCTGTACCTCAAGGACGAGTCGACGCACATCACCGGCAGCCTCAAGCACCGGTTGGCGCGCTCGCTGTTCCTGTACGGACTGTGTAACGGCTGGATCGGGGAGGACACCACCGTCATCGAGGCGTCCTCCGGGTCGACCGCGGTGTCCGAGGCCTATTTCGCGGCGCTGCTCGGGCTGCCGTTCATCGCGGTGATGCCCGCTTCGACGAGTGCCGCGAAGGTGGCGCTGATCCAATCACAGGGTGGCCGTTGCCATTTCGTCACTGAGTCGGCGCAGGTGTATGCCGAGGCGCAGCGGCTGGCCGACGAGACCGGCGGCCACTACCTGGACCAGTTCACCAACGCCGAGCGGGCCACCGACTGGCGCGGCAACAACAACATCGCCGAATCGATCTTCGACCAGATGGGGCAGGAGACGCACCCGATACCCGACTGGATCGTGGTGGGCGCGGGCACCGGGGGGACCTCGGCGACGATCGGGCGATACATCCGCTACCGCCGCTATCCCACCCGGTTGTGCGTGGTGGATCCGGAGAACTCCGCGTTCTACCCGTCCTACACCGAAGACGACCCCGATGTGGTGACCGGGCTGTCGTCGCGGATCGAGGGCATCGGCAGGCCCAGGGTGGAGCCGTCGTTCCTGCCCGGCGTGGTGGACCGGATGATCTGCGTGCCCGATTCGGCGTCGGTGGCGGCGGCCCACCACGTCAGCCGGGTACTGGGCCGACGGGTGGGTCCCTCCACCGGAACCAACATCTGCGGAGCATTCGGCCTGCTCGCCGACATGGTCGCCCAGGGCTGCAGCGGCTCGGTGGTCACGCTGCTCGCCGACAGCGGCGACCGCTACACCGAAACCTATTTCTGTGACGAGTGGCTCACCAGCCACGGGCTGGATCCCTCGGCATCTGCCGAGGTGCTGGCCGAGTTCGAGAGGTCCGGCCGCTGGCCGTGATCCTCGGCCCCCCGGGTCCGGGTCAGCGGCCCTTCGGACGTCAGGAACAGCCACAACGCGGCCAGCGCGAAAAAGCCCAGGTAGATCGATGCACCCAAGCCAGTCATGTCACGCCCCGTTTCTTCGTCATCTGTTGCTCAGTGTGCATAACGCCACCGACAACCCGGATCCATCCCGCGGCGTGTCGCCCCGGCAGAACGCGTTTGGCTTCAACGTCGGTCCGTGCGATAGGCTGTCGAGGCTTCACGCGGGGTGTGGCGCAGCTTGGTAGCGTGCTTCGTTCGGGACGAAGAGGTCGTGGGTTCGAATCCCGCCACCCCGACTCACGTCGACGTCGGCAAGGGCTCTGGCCGGGTAATCCGGTCGGGGCCTTCCGACCGCGGCAACGGCTTGTTCTCGACCATCGCGGTCGAATACGGTTGCCGGCACTTCGGCCGCGGCCTCGCCGGCGGGTCCGGTACTACCCGCCTCCCGGCACGCTTTCGGTAACCCGCTGGTGAAGACCACCGGGGGTTTCCGGTTCGCGGCGCGATCCGGGCCTCCCAGCGCCGGTGCCGCCTCGACCCGAGGTTGTCGCGATCCACCCCGGGGTGCATCAATATCGTTGCAAGTCAGTACTTTTCGGATCGATCCGGTGCGCTGCGCCGACAGCCGGGGTCGGTGCCGCACGGTCGCGCCGGTGCACGCAGGGGCGCCGCGCAGGATATGCTGCCGCACCGGGCGACCATCAGGGAGGGATTTCGCGTGGAGGTGAGAACCGACCGGATCCGGGTGCTCGACGACGCCGGCCGGCTGCGCCGTGCGCGGCACCGCTGGACGGCCGTGCTGATCGGTGCCCTGTTGTTCGGCGTCGCCGTCTACCTGCTGTTCGTGCAGACCACCATCGGCCAGATACTCGAGGACGCCGCGCTGCGCGGCGCGAACCAGGTCGACCCGGAGGTGCGCAGGGCCGCCCACGATCAGTTCGGGACCATCACGGTGACGTCCCAGCTGGCTGCGGCGGCGATCGTCGGGCTGATCGGGCTGCTGCGACGGCAGGTGTGGCTTGCCGTCGCGGGGCTGTCGGTGATCTTCGGCGGCCAGGCCGTGACCCAGGTGCTCAAGTACTACCTGCTGACGCGTCCGGACCTGGTCTCCTCGGTGCACGGGACCTTCGCGGAGAACACCCTGCCCAGCGGGCACACCACGGCGGCGATGTCGCTGCTGTTCGCCACGCTGATCGTGATGCCCTACCGGTTCCGCGGGGTCGCGATGTTCTTCACGCTGACCTGGGCGGTGGGCATCGGCGCCTACACCGTGATCATCAAGGCCCACCGGCTCTCCGACACGCTGGCCGCCGACGCGGTCGCGCTCGTCGTGGCCTGTGCGGCGTCGCTGTTCCTGGCCCGCACCCGGCGTATCCGGGCGGTGGTGTCTCCCGGGGCGGCGCGGTACACGCTGCGCACCGTGTTCGTGGTGCTGATCGCCGCGGTCGGAGCGGCGAGCCTGATGCTGGGCCTGCTCGGCGTGGTGCAGGCCGCCCGGGTCCGCCACGTCGACAAGGCGGTCGAGTGGCACCTGTTTCTCGGCGCACAGTGGCTGGCGGCGGCCGGGTCGATCGTCGCCGCGCTGCTGTTCTGGTGGACATGGCACCGGCTGGAGAGCAAGCGCAGCGGGGACCGCGTCGACGTCCGCTGACCGGGCCGACCGGCGCCGGCCACGGTCATGTCAGGGTCCGGCCGCGAATCGGGCGTCCACCGTCGCCGAGAGCTCCAGGTCTCGGGGGACGAGCTCGACATCGGGTGCCGGGGCGGCGTGAGCGGCCGCGCGGACCGGATGCTCGGACGGACCGCCCGCGGTGGGACCCGACGTGTCCGAGAGCATCCCCGGGTCGGCGACGGCCAGCGGACGGACGGTGCCGACGTCCAGCGCGTCGGCATACTGCTGGGCGCGCGTGACCGCGTCGCGCACGGCGAGATGGCGCACCTCGCCGAGCAGTTCGTCGCGGCGGGCATCGGTCAACTCCCAGCTGACCCGCGCCACCCGGAACCCCTCGGTCCCCGCGACGTGGGCACCGGTCCACGCCGAGAGTGCGGCGAAGTCGCTGAATTCGACGGTCACCGCGACGCTGGCGTGGTGTACGAGCGGCAGCCGCTTGCCGTCCTTGTTCCAGGGGCGTTGCGACCAGGTGCGCAGCTGCTCGGCCGACCATCTCGCCACGGCGGCCGGGTGACCTTCGGTCAGCGGCGTCAGGGAGGCCTTGACCGACTCCAGGTCCCGGGCGATCCGCTCGTAGACCGGTGGCATCTCGGGGCCCTCGTAGGACAGCGTGGCGTGCACGACTGCGCGTTCGGGGGCGGTGAACACCGAGTGCGAGCCTCGGACCGTGATCTCGATCGCCATGGCGCCACGGTAGCGCCGCGCGTGCCGGCGCATTGCTGGACCGCCGGATGCCGCGCTGAGCTCGGCCCGTTGTCATTCGCTGCGGTGATCGACAAGATGGTGATCATGACCCACGACGCCGGCGGCTACGGCTCGGCGGCGCCACCGCCGGCTGGTGCCGTGCCGACCGCATATCCCCCGCCCGGATATCCCGGCTACCCGGCACCCGGTTACGGACCTCCACCGGGGTACGGCCCGCCACCCGGCTACGGGCCGCCACCCGGCTACGGCCCCCCACCCGGCTACGGGCCGCCACCGGGATATCCCCCCGGTTACGGTCCCCCACCCGGCTACGGGCCGGCGGTGCTCAAGCCCGGCGTGGTGCCGCTGCGCCCACTGACGCTGTCGGACATGTTCAACGGCGCGGTCGCGTACGTACGCGCGAACCCCAAAGCCACCCTGGGGCTCACCACCATCGTGGTGGTGGCCGCCCAGCTCATCTCGGTGCTGGTGTCGTTGTGGCCGTTCGCGTTCACCGGCGACATCGCCAAGGCGCTGGACGGCAACGCCGCCGACGTCGAGATGCTGATCAGCTGGGGCGCCGCCAGCGTCGCCGGATATGCGACGACGTGGTTGTCGACGATCCTGCTCAGCGGGATGCTGACGGTGGTCATCGGCCGTGCGGTGTTCGGCGCGGGTATCACCATCGGCGAGTCCTGGCGGCGGCTGCGCCCACGCCTGTGGCCGCTGATCGGCTTCATGGCGCTGCAGTCCGTCGCCCTCGTGCTGCTGCTCGGCATCCCGATCGCCATCGGCGTCGTCGTCGCGCTGGCCGCCGGCAGCGGCGCGGCCGGATTGGCCCTGGGCGCAGTGCTGTTCGCCGTCGCCGCGGCACTCGCGGTGTACCTGTTCACGATGCTGGCCTTCACCCCCGCGGTCATCGTGCTGGAGCGCCGCGACATCGTTTCGTCGATCCGGAGGTCGTTCGCGCTGATCAGAACCGACTTCTGGCGGGTGTTCGGGATTCGGCTGCTGGCCGGGCTGGTGGCCGGGCTGGTGGCCGGCGCAGTGTCCATCCCGTTCAACCTCGGTGGCCAGATCGCGATGACCGCGTCGGCATCGACGGCCGCGGCGATGATCGGGCTGGCACTGTTCGCCGTCGGCGGCGCCGTCGGCCAGATCATCACCGGCCCGTTCAGCGCCGGTGTCATCGTGCTGCAGTACACCGACCGGCGGATCCGCGCCGAGGCGTTCGACATGGTGCTGCAGACCGGGGCCGCGGCCGGGCCGACGGCCCCCCCGGAGTCAACCGACGACCTGTGGCTGACCGGCCAGCGCTGAGGTGGCCACGATCGACATCGACCGCGACGCCGCGCACGACGCCGCCCAACAGGAGCTCGGCAAGCCCATCTACCCCAAATCGTCACTGACCGAACAGATCTACGCCTGGATCGAGGATCTGATCTACCGGCTGGTGGCCAAGGGTGCGTCGGTGCCGGGGGGCTGGTTCACCGTGGCCGTGCTGCTGATCCTGGTGGCCGTGGCGGTCGTTGTCGCGGTACGGGTCGCGCGGCGGGCCATGCGGACCAGCCGCGGAAAATCCGAGACCCTGTTCGGTGGGCACGAGCTCAGCGCCGCCGAGCATCGTGCGGCAGCGGAACGCTTTGCGGCGTCCGGAGAGTGGGCGCAGGCCATCCGTCACCGGCTTCGGGCGATCGCCCGAAGACTCGAGGAGACCGGGGTGCTCAACCCGGTGCCCGGGCGCACCGCGACCGAGCTGGCCCGCGCCGCCGGTCGGGCCATTCCCGGGCTCGCAGCCGAACTTGCCTCTGCGGCAGAGGCTTTCAACGACGTCACCTACGGTGAGCGCCCCGGCCTGGAGTCGCAGTACCGGATGATCGCCGAGCTGGACGACAAGCTCGGCGAGCGACGGACCGCGGGTCCGGAAGGCCCCGTCACCACCGTCGCACAGACCTGGGCCGAGGTGCGATGACGGCGTCGAGCCCCTCGACGGCCGTCGGCCCCGGTCTGGCATCCCGATGGCGGGGCTTGCGCTGGGTGCTGCTGGCCGTCGTGGTCGTCGTCGCGGTGGCCACGCTCAGCGCATGGCTGACCGCGCCGCGTCCGGGCGGACCGCTGGATCCGGCCTCGACGGCGTCCGACGGCACCCACGCGCTGGTCACCCTGCTCCGTGAGCAAGGTGTCACCGTGATCGAGGCCGGTGACATCGAGACCGTGGAGCGCGAGGCCCGCCCGGACACCCTGCTGGTGGCGGCGCAGACCTACGACCTCTACGGTGACGACCTGATGCGGCGGCTGGCCGACCTGCCCGGTGACCTGCTGCTGGTCGATCCACTGGGAACCACCCGCGAGGTACTCGCCCCCCGGCTGCGGCGCGGCGACCCGACCGACTACGGCGGCATCGACCCCGGCTGCGACCTGCGCGAGGCCAACCGGGCCGGGACGGTGCGATTCGACGGCGCCGATTCCTACGAAGCGGTCGGCGATGCCCCGGTCACGCTGTGCTACGACGGCGTGCTGGCGCGCTACACCGAGGACGGCCGCACGGTCACCGCGGTCGGCAACGCCCACTTCCTGATGAACGAGGGACTGCTGCAGGAGGGCAACGCCGCGCTGGCGATGAACCTGGCGGGAAACCGGCCGAGGGTGATCTGGTATGCGCCCCAGCACAGCCAGGGCGGGGAGACCGGCGGCGGCGGCCGCATCGGCGACCTGATCCCCACCCAGGTGAAGTGGCTGGTCTGGCAGCTGATCCTCACGGTGGCGCTGTTGGCCGTGTGGAAGGGACGCCGCATCGGCCCGCTGGTGGCCGAGCGGATGCCGGTGGTGGTGCGGGCCTCGGAGACCGTGGAGGGTCGCGGCCGGATGTACCGGTCCCGACGGGCCCGCGACCGCGCGGCCGACGCGCTGCGGACCTCGACGCTGCAGCGCATGCTGCCGCGCATCGGCCTGGGCCCCGCCGCACCGCCGACGGCGGTCGTCGAGGCCGTCGCACAACGGTGCGGTCTCGACCCCCGGTCGGTCGCACATACTCTTTACGGACAGCCACCGGCCACCGATGCCGATCTGGTGAGCCTCGCCCATTCACTCGACGACATCGAAAGGCAGGTCGCTTCGTCGTGACACAGCCCATCACCCACGACGGCGCCCGAAACGCGTTGATGGCGCTGCGCGCCGAGATCGCCAAGGTCGTCGTCGGTCAGGACGCCGTGGTCAGCGGTCTGGTCATCGCCCTGCTGTGTCGCGGCCACGTGCTGTTGGAGGGCGTGCCGGGGGTGGCGAAGACCCTGCTGGTCCGCACGCTGGCCGCCGCGCTGCAACTGGATTTCAAGCGGGTGCAGTTCACCCCCGACCTGATGCCGGGCGATGTCACCGGTTCGCTGATCTACGACGCCCGGACCGCGGAGTTCAAGTTCCGTCCCGGCCCGGTCTTCACCAACCTGATGCTGGCCGACGAGATCAATCGAACCCCGCCCAAGACCCAGGCCGCTCTGCTGGAAGCGATGGAGGAGCGCCAGGTCAGCGTCGACGGCCAGCCGCGCCCCCTGCCCGATCCGTTCATCGTGGCGGCCACCCAGAACCCGATCGAGTACGAGGGCACCTATCAGCTGCCCGAGGCTCAGCTGGACCGCTTCCTGTTGAAGCTCAACGTCTCGCTGCCGCCGCGCGACCAGGAGATCGCCATCCTGGACCGGCACGCCCGCGGTTTCGACCCGCGCGATCTGTCGGCGGTCACCCCGGTCGCCGGCCCGGCCGAGCTGGCTGCGGGCCGGGAAGCCGTGCGGCAGGTGCTCGTCGCCGATGAGGTGCTCGGCTACATCGTCGACATCGTAGGTGCGACAAGGCATTCCTCGGCGCTTCAGCTCGGGGTCTCGCCACGGGGTGCGACGGCGCTGCTGTCCACGGCCCGGACCTGGGCGTGGCTGTCCGGCCGCGGTTACGTCACCCCCGACGACGTCAAGGCGATGGCCAGGCCCACGCTTCGGCACCGGGTGGCACTGCGGCCGGAGGCCGAGTTGGAAGGCGCCAACGCCGACGGGGTGATCGACGGCATCCTGGCCGCGGTGCCGGTGCCCCGATAGTCGCGCGCCAGTGGTCATCACGGGACGAACCGGCCTGATCGCACTGCTGTGTGCGGTGCCGATCGCGCTGTCCCCGTGGCCTGCGCTGGTGTTCACCGGCGCACTGGCGCTGCTCGTGCTGGCGGTCATCGTCGATACCGTGCTGGCGGGCAGTCCGCGTGCGCTGCGGCTGGATCGCAGCGGGCCGACCTCGGCCCGGCTGGGCCAGCCGGTGACCGCCGTGCTCTCGGTCGACAACACCGCGCGCTCGCGCTTCCGCGGGGTCATCCGGGATGCGTGGGCGCCCAGCGCCCGCGCGCAGCCACGTACCCATGACGTGAATCTCGCTGCAGGCCAACGGGTTCAAATCGAGACCACGCTGCGTCCGGTACGCCGCGGCGACCAGACGTCGGCGCTGGTGACGGCGCGGTCGGTCGGGCCGCTCGGCCTGGCCGGGCGGCAGTGCTCACATCGGGTGCCCTGGCAGGTCCGGATCCTGCCGCCGTTCCTGTCCCGCAAGCACCTGCCCGCCCGGCTGGCCCGGCTGCGCGAGCTGGAGGGCATGACACCGGTGTTGATCCGGGGTCAGGGCACCGAGTTCGACTCGCTGCGCGAGTACGTCGTCGGCGACGACATCCGCTCCATCGACTGGCGTGCCACGGCACGGCGAGCCGATGTGGTGGTGCGCACCTGGCGCCCCGAGCGCGACCGGCGGGTGGTGATCGTGCTCGACACCGGCCGGACCTCGGCCGGGCGGGTGGGGGTGGATCCCACAGCGGCGGACCCCGGCGGCTGGCCCCGGCTGGACTGGTCGATGGATGCGGCGCTGCTGCTGGCGGCCCTGGCCGCCCGGGCCGGCGACCACGTCGACTTCCTGGCCCACGACCGGGTCACCCGCGCGGCCGTCGTCAACGCCTCGCGCACCGAGTTGCTGGCCCAGCTCGTCGACGCGATGGCGCCACTGGAACCGGCGCTGATCGAGTCGGATGCCCGGACGATGGTCGCCGCGGTGCAGCGGCGGGTGCGCCGGCGGGCGCTGGTGGTCCTGCTGACCGATCTGAACGCCTCGGCGATCGACGAGGGGCTGCTGACGGTCATCTCGCAGCTGACCGACAAACACCAGGTGCTGCTGGCTGCGGTGTCCGACCCTCGGGTCGACGCGCTGGCCGCCGGGCGCTCCGACGCGGCTGCGGTCTATGACGCCGCCGCCGCAGAGCGCGCCCGCAACGACCGCCGAGCGGTGGCGTCCCGGCTGCGCCGAAGCGGGGTCGACGTCGTCGATGCACCGCCCGAGGACCTGGCCCCGGCCCTGGCCGACCACTACCTGGCCATGAAGGCCGCGGGCCGGCTCTGACCCTTTCCCCGGCGGGCAGTCAGCCGGTCGGGACGACGTCGGGCGCGTCCTCGATGTCGCCCGTCTCGCCGAGCAGCGCGGCCCGGCGACCGAAGTAGTACACGTAGCCCAGGAACGCCACCAGGACGGCGACACCGATCGCCACCCGCATGAAGGTGGGCAGCGGCGACGGGGTGACGAACCCCTCGATCAGGCCCGCCACAGCCAGCACCACCACCAGACCGACGGCCACCGAGATCACCGCGCGTCCCTGCTCGGCGAGCACCTGGCCGCGTGGCCGGTTGCCCGGCGAGACGATCGACCAGCCGAGCCGCATCCCGGCGCCCGCGGCCAGGAACACCGAGGTCAGCTCGATCAGCCCGTGCGGCGCCAACAGCCCGAGCAGCACATCGCCTTTACCCGCCTGGAACATCAAGCCCGCATTGAGCCCCAGATTGAGCGCGTTGTTGAACAGCACATACGGGATCGGAATGCCCAGCAGCACGGAGTAGCCGATGCACTGCGCGGCGATCCACGCGTTGTTGACCCACACCTGAAGAGCGAACGCGCCGGCCGGGTGCTCGCTGTAGTACTCGGCGAAGTCGTTGTTCACCAGCTGGGCGATCTCCTCGGGCGTGCCGACGGCGGCCTGCACCGCGGGATTGGTCGCCACCCATACCGCGATAGCCACCGCGACCACGAGAAATCCGACCGCCGACCCGAGCCACCAGCGCCACGCCCGGTAGGCGGTCACCGGGAAGGACACTGTCCAGAACCGGACCAGTTCCCGCCACAGCGGGGCATGGGCACCGGTGACCACCGACCGCGCCCGCGCGACCAGGCTGGACAGCCTGCCCACCAGAACCGCGTCCGAAGAGGCCGAACGCACCATCGACAGGTGGGTGGACACCCGCTGGTAGAGCTCGACCAGTTCGTCGACCTCCGCACCGCTGAGCTTGCGGCGGTTCTTCACGAGATCGTCGAGGCGCTCCCACGAGGCTCGGTTCGCCAGAACGAACGCATCCACATCCACGCCGTGAATCCTAGTAGCGTGGTCGGCTATGGTCGGTTCGCACGAGCACGTGGTGACCGGTGACGCCGTGGTGCTCGACATCCAGATCGCGCAGCTACCGGTGCGCGCGCTGTCCGCGCTGATCGACATCATCGTGGTGTTCGTCAGTTACCTCGTCGGGGTGATCCTGTGGGCGGCCACCCTGGCACAGTTCGATTCCGCGTTCTCCGCAGCCGTACTGATCATCTTCACGGTGCTGGCACTGATCGGATATCCGGTGATCTTCGAAACCGCAACCCGCGGTAGGTCGTTGGGCAAGATCGCGATGGGGCTTCGGGTGGTCTCCGACGACGGTGGCCCGGAACGATTCCGGCAGGCGCTGTTTCGCGCACTGTCCGGCGTGGTCGAGATCTGGATGCTCACCGGAGGCCCCGCAGTGATCTGCAGCCTGCTCTCCCCGAAGGGCAAGCGGATCGGCGATATCTTCGCCGGCACCATCGTGATCACCGAACGTGCCCCACGGCTGGCGCCCACCCCGATGATGCCGCCCCAGCTGGCGTGGTGGGCGTCCAGCCTGCAGATGTCCGGACTGCAGCCCGAGCAGGCCGAGCTGGCCCGCCAGTTCCTCTCGCGCGCACCACAGTTGAATCCGCAGGTGCGCGACGAGATGGGCCGGCGGATCACCGCCGAGGTGCTGTCGCGGATCTCGCCGCAACCGCCACCCGGCACCCCCGCGTCACTGCTGCTGGCGGCCGTACTCGCCGAACGCCACCGGCGCGAACTGGAACGGCTGCGGCCAGAGGCACCCACCGGCCGGCCTGCACCCGCCGGGTGGCCCCCGCAACCGCCCCCGCCCGCGCCGCCGGGCTACGTTCCTCCGCCGGCCGCGCCGCCGGGCTACGGTGCTGCGCCGGCCGCGCCGCAGACCTCCGCTGCGCCCCCGGCCGCGCCGCCCACCGACGGGTTCGCCCCACCGTCCTGAGCTCAGCGGCGGATCGATCCGACCGTCAGCAGCACCGCGGCGAGCAGGCTCGTCGTCGTCCGGACGTGGTTCCACGCGACCCACGAACTCAGGTAGGCCTGCCAGTCCGCAGCCGCCGACGGGCCGAGCGCGTCTACGGCGTGAGCCCGGCCGGGTACCGCCTCCGACGCACGTCAGGGCGGGGCACTGTCGGCGCGCTGACGGCGCGCCACCGCCGCGGCGGCGATCGATGTCGCTGCGATGGTGACCAACGCGCCCAGGATCAGCGCCGCCGGCTCTCCGGGCGCCAGCAGGCTCTCGCCGGCGCCCAGGGTCGCCGCGGCCACCGGCACGCCGAGTTGCGCACCCGCGAACACCGCGAGGGCCACCGGCTGGCCCGCTACCCGGCCCACCGCGTGGGCCAGCAGCGCGGCGCCGCCCAGCACGAGTCCGAGCAGGATCAGCGCCGGGTTCACCCCCAGCTCCCGCACGTTCAGCGACGCGCCGAGCCACACGAAGAACAACGGGCCGAAGAACCCCTCGGTGACCCCGAACAGCTGCCGGGCCAGCCGGCGCGGCTCACCGACGGCCGCGACCGCCAGGCCGAGCGCGAAACCGGCCAGCATGATCGACACCCGGCTGGCGATGGCCACCGCACACAGCGCGAACAGCAACAGCAGGCTCACCCGGAGTTCCAGCGCCATCCGGTTCCGTCGGGAATACCGGTGCAGGCGCCGTCGCCATCCGCGCCGGTCCGCGGTGCGCAGGAACGCGTACACCGCGGCGGCGCCCGCCGCCAGGGCCAGCGAGCCCACCGCGGCCCGGGCCGCCCGGTGCGGATCGATCACCAACGGCAACAACACGATCGCCGCGGTGTCGGCGATGGCGATCTGGGCCTTCACCGACAGCACCGCGGGACCGGCCAGCCCGAGCGAGTCCATCACCGGAAGCGCCAGCGCGGCCGACGACGACGCGATCACCACGGCGTACAGCAGGGCGTGTCCGGTGCCGAACAGATACGCCGCCGCCACCCCGAACACGGCGGCCAGCGCCCCGACCACGAGCGCCCGGATCGCCGCGCCCGGAACGGAGGCGCGCAACGTGACGTCGCGCACCGGTACGTGCGTCCCCGCCACGAACATCACCAATGCGAAGCCGACATCGGCCACCAGGATGAAGGTCGGATCGGTGTGGTCGACGATCCCGAATCCGGTCCTGCCGACCACCATCCCCGCCGCGAGTTCGCCGATGACGACCGGAATGCCGAGATGCCGGACCGACGCCAGCAGCGGACCCGCCAGACCGATGACCACGATCAGGGTCAGCGTGCCGAATCCGATTCCGCCCACCGCCCGAGGTTACTCAGCCACCGATCGAAATCCCCCGGAATCCATCCGGAACACGCTGTGGCAGCTTGATTCTGGCCACCGGCCGCCGAGAGAGGGCCGCACCGGGTCGTGACCCGGAACGGATCAGCCGACCGCGGTGCGCTGCGACTCCGGCGAACTCAGCGGCTGCCCGCGCATCACCAACCAGTGCACGGCCGCACCCAGCGCCGCCCCGAACACCCAGGCGAAACCGGACAACGCGCTCAACGCAGGCACCCAGACCGCGGCGATCGCGAACACCGCCGCGATGCCGAAGGCCCACAGCGCCCGCACGTTCCAGCCCTTGGTGTAGTAGTAGGTGCCGCCCGGATCCAGCGAGTACAGCTGCTGGATCTCCAGGTTCTTCTTCCGGATCAGGAAGTAGTCGGCGACCATCACGCCGTACAGCGGTGCGAGCACCGCACCGAGCGTGTCGACGAACTTGGGCAGACCGGCGTTGCCGATCACCGACACCCACAACGCTCCGATGATGAAACCCAGCACCGCGGTGATGCATCCGGCGATCCGGAAGTTGAGCTTGTCGGGCTTGAGGTTGACGATGTCGTACACCGGCGGGATGAAGTTGGCCACCAGGTTGATCCCGACGGTCGCGACGAAGAACGTCACCGCCGCCAGGATGCTCAACCACAGGTTGCCGACCTGGCCGACGATGTCGGCGGGGTTGGTCATCGGATCGCCCTGACCGTCCTGGAAGACGATGTAGGCGCCGGCGGTGATGAACAGCGACAGGAACGTGAAGAACGCCAGGCTGACCGGCAGCCCGAGGAAGTTGCCGCGCTTCATCTCCTTGTCGGAGCGGGTGAAGCGGGCGAAGTCGCCGAAGTTGATGATGACGGCCGCGAAGTACGCGATCATCGTGCCGACCACGCCGATGAACGCGCTCACCGCGGCCATGCCGGACTTCTCGCCGGCGAACAGTTCGCCGACCGAGCGCAGCAGCCCCGATCCCGCCTGCCACCAGATCGCGATGAGCAGTAGCACCATCACCGCATAGACCGCGGGACCGGCGAAGTTGAGGAACTTCACGATGCCGTCGATACCGCGCACGAACAGGAAGATCTGGAACGCCGCCACCATCGTGTAGGACACCCAGTCCACCCACGTCATCCCCAGGAAGGTCCCGGTGGGCGACGCTCCGATGATCGCGGTGATGGCCAGCGCCACCGCGGTCGAGGCGAAGTAGGTCTGCGCGCCGTACCAGAAGATCGCCACGATGCCGCGGACGGTGGCCGGGAACATCGCGCCACGCACCCCCATCGAGGCACGCGCGACCACCGGATAGGGCACGCCGTACTTCACGCTGGGTTGCCCCGACCAGTTCACGAACATCATCACCAGCGCGCCGGACAGGATGATCGCCGCGAGGACGAACCAACCGTTGATCCCCGCGGTGATGAACAGGCTGGCCGCCAGCGTGTAGCCGGCCAGGCTCTGCACGTCGTTGGTCCAGACGTTGAAGATCTCGAACCAACCCCACTTGCGCTGCGAGGGCGGCGTCGGGGCCAGTTCGTCGTTGTGCAGGCTGGCGTGGCCGCCGGCGATCACGAAGTCCTGATCGCCGTCCTGCACCACGACCGCCGATGGCGACGACGCGATGATCGCCGGTTCGGAGTTGGGTTCGGTCATCCTCGGGTCCTTTCCCGGACCTCGTGACGGCCCGCCCTCCGTCTGGCGCATCACAGCGACGCGCCGTTGTCCCGACACGCTACGAGGACCCTGTTTCTCCCGTGTAAGTCCGGCATTTCCCTTCGGTGACATGCGAAATTCAAAAATCTTGGACCCATACGTTGCATCGACGATAGATTGCGATATATCGTTGTGCTATCGGAAACGCAGTCGACGTTTCCCATCGACAAAGGACCTACAGACATGAGCAACCCATTCATCACACCCGCAGGACCTCCCGGACCGTTCGGATTCGGCCCCGCCGACCGGCGCGCGCTGCACCAGCAGCGGCGCCAGGCACGCCGGGAATTCCGCGAGAATCTGCACGGACACGCCGGCCAGGACGCATTCGGCGAGGGGACGGGCTTCGGGCCCGGTTCCCGGGCCGGCCGCGGCCACCGGTTCCCGCCCGGCCCCGGCGGCGGCTTCGAGTTCGGCTTCGACCCGCGCGGCGGGTTCGGATTCGGCCCGGGCCCGCGCGGCGGCCGCCGGGGCGGCGGACGGCGGGGCAAACGCGGCGACGTCCGCGCCGCCATCCTGTCGCTGCTGACCGAACGCGCCATGCACGGCTACGAGATGATCCAGGAGATCGCCGAACGCAGCCAGAACGTGTGGAAGCCCAGCCCCGGCTCGGTGTACCCGACCCTTCAGCTGCTCGTCGACGAAGGCCTGATCGAGGCCACCGAGACCGAGGGCAGCAAGAAGCTCTTCGAGCTGACCGGCGAGGGTCGGGCCGCCGCGGAGAAGGTCCAGACACCGCCGTGGGACGGCCTGGCCGAGGACGTCGAGCCCGGACAGGCAAACCTGCGCACTGCGGTCACCCAGCTGATGGGCGCGGTCGCACAGTCGGCCTACGCCGCCTCTACCGAGCAGCAGGAACGCATCGTCGAGATCCTCAACAACGCCCGTCGCGAGGTCTACGGCGTCCTAGGAGAGGACTGATCCCATCGCGGGTCCGGCGGCGGTTTCTTCCCAAATAGGGCGCGTAACCGCGCCGGATGTGCGTCATAGCCGGTGTGTTCCGTCCGCCACGCGATCGCGATGAAGCGCTCGCCGTGCTGCTGCGCGCAATCAAGTTGGGCATCAACCACACCGTCGGGCTGCATCACCAAGGGCCCACAACTCTGGAGACTACGGAAACACGGTCAACGTTGCGGCAGCGGAGCCGTGCACGACACCGAGTCAGCGAAATTCTTCTCCGTGTAGCCGCCTCGCGGATCGCTAAGCGGCCCACCCTTCTTACCGCCGGTCAAAATGCGTGCATCGCCACGAGCAACGACGCGCGGAGGCCTGTACGCCTTGCTCACCGAAATCGCTCTCCTGAACCGGCGTTCAGCGTCAGCGCGCGGGCAGCGGCGCTACGGTTGAAACTGAGTCGGAGTAGAAATCCTCCGGACCCATTCCGCCACGAGGATCGCTGATCCGGTTCTGCTTGCGTCCACCGGTCAATGTACGGACATCGCCTGTCGCAAGAACACGAGGCCGGCGGTATTTCTGCTCCATCGGAGATGCTCCCCTATATAGATCGCCATCTGGGTCGACGTGCGTGACCGATGCTACAGCGGAACTCTTCCCACGGCGTGGATTTGACGCAGATTTACCGCACTTGCCGCTCCAACGAGAGCCACCGCGGCGCGGGGACGATCAGGGCGGGGCCACTCGCAGGAGCTGCGGACGTCCCATCCGATGCAGCTGAGACAGCCAGTGTTCGATTTGCACCGCAGCCTTGAAATGGTGCACCGAATACAGCCAGCCCACTGTCGAGCGATCGATGGATTCCCGCCACCGAGCGAGATCCACATAGCCCCGTCTTGCGATCTCTGGTGATTCCCAAAGCAGTTCGATCCAGTCGGATGCCTGCTCGAGACCGCGGAAGATGGCGAGATCCGTTGTCGCCTTCGAACGTCGCCGCAGTGTGGTTTCGCTGACTCGACCCGCGAAGGCGTAGCGCTGGACAGCGCGATCGATGCGGGGATCCACACCCGCTTGCCACGGGGTGGACAACGCCACATCCACCATCTCGGGCGACAGGAACGGATGTCTGGTATCCACCCGATGCGCGGTGAAAGGATAGCTGCTGCGCACTGTTTCGGCCGCGTGCACGATCCCCTCCCAGACCGCTTGTTGGTCGACACGAAGTGCGCGCAGTTCGCTTCGCGCCGATTCACCTGCGCGGGCATTCTCGGATTGAACAAAGTCCGCCGCCAGCCACGGCGCGTTTATCGACACCGGCGCCGTCGGGCGCATCAAGAGGTCGGTTCCGCGGCGCCAGTTCATCCACCCGCGAAATCCCGAGCGCGACAGCCAATACGTCGCGGGGCGGGGCGCAGGCGAGTCCGAACTCCACCAACGGGCCTGCCGCCATGCTGCCCACCAGTTTCCCGTCCGCAGCAGATCTGCGATGTGCCATGGGAGCGCGCCCGCGGAGAACACTTCATCCCCGCCTTCGCCGGTGAGGATCGCGGTGGCTCCTACCTCTCGGGCGATCTCATCTTCGGCGAGGTCTTGCGCCCAGGTGACCGTCGCGTAGCTCGGTGCAGCGATGAAGTGGTCGAAGGCGGGCCCTGCCGAGAACGGAAGGCATCGACTGACGTCGATCGGATGCCACGGAACCGAGTTGTTTCGCAGCGCCGCCGCGATCCATTCACGTTCGTCGCATGTTGGCTGTTCGGTGAACACGGTGCTGATCGCGTGCGCGTCGCGGTCGGGGGGCAGACAGGCGAGCAGCGTGCTCGAGTCAAGGCCTCCCGAGAGATGCACCGCGACGGCACCTTCCGGTGCCGAATTCCCGACCGCGATATCGACGGCGCGGACCAGCCGGTTCTTCTGCGCCTCGAGATCTCCTGTTGCGCAGCCGATGGTCGGCCGCCACTCGACCGAGAGCTTCGGTCCAGTGGCGTCCGACCACTTCGCCGCCTGGCCGATTCCGAGACGGCTGATCTCGCTGTACGGGGTGCGAGTTCCCAGGTGCCTGCCACGAGCGAGCAGGTCAGCGATGTAGATTTCATCGATCGAGTCGGCGCGCAGCTCGCGGGCTGTCGCGCCTAGATCGCTCGATATGACGATCACGTCAGCGCTGTTGGAGAAATAGAGCGGACGCAGGCCCATCCGGTCCCCGCCGGCGACGACTGTCGGGCCGTCCGCGATCACCGCGCAGTATTCGCCATGCAGGCGCTGACCGAAGCCCGTCCCCCATCGCCGGTACGCAGCGGCAACCAGTTCGCAGTTCTCGTAGTGGCGCGACCGGTGCGACCCGGTCGGGTGACCGGCTTCCGCGGCAAGGTAACCGTAAAACCACACTGCCAGTCCATGGGCCTCCACCGGTTCCGGCCACCCGCGCACCCGTTCTGACGGGAGACGCCAAACCAGGAAACCGTTCAACCGCGACAGCCCGTTCGTCATCGCCGGTTGATCACCGTGTACACGCCGCCGACGTCGGTACGGTCATGAATCGGAGTTCGCTGCAGTTCCACCCACGCGTGAGCTTCGAACGGATAGAGCCGAACTCCCAGCACGTGTTCCGCAGGCCATCCGGCGCATCGCAGAAATCGGGCGAGGGCCATCGAGCGTGGTAAGCAGTCCATCGGTGCATCACGGCTCGGGTAGAGATTCTCGGCCGCGGCAAACTTGGCCACAGCGACATCGATCGGCACACGAGGGGATGCCTCCACAGCGATGGGCCGGACCAGCGCGTCGTAGGCCGGCCAGAATCCGCGCTTGAGGAGCCGATCGGCGCGTAGCCGCGCTTTCCACGCCGCCGCAATCGACGGTCGGGACCGTGGCACGGTGTCCGGGGTCGCAGCCGCCGGCTGCGACGGACGGGCTTGCAGCCAACCGGCCTGGATCTGCTCGGCGATGAACAGTGCCGCATCCTGCTCGATCACCGTGCGCGGTGCGCCCAACTGGTCGGCCAGCTCTTCAGCGGAGATCCGGCTGGGCCAGGGTGAGGTCGAATGCACCCAGAAACGTGTGGCGACCCGATCGAACACCGAGTACTCACCGGCCCACAAATCGAGGAGCACGAGATGCTCCTCGACGACCGCTGTGGCGGCGTGCGGACTGACGAACCACTGCTTCGCCAGCACCGATTCGCCGGGTCCGTGCCGCGACGGGTCTACCCAGGCCATCACTCGACGTCCACCCAGTCCAGCGTGCGCTGCACGGCCTTCTGCCACCCCGCATACCCGGCCGTGCGCTGCTGCTGCGACCAGTTCGGCGTCCAGCGCTTGCCCTCCTGCCAGTTGGTCCGCAGCTCGTCGGGGCCGTCCCAGAACCCGACACCGAGCCCGGCCGCGTAGGCGGCGCCCAGCGCGGTGGTCTCGGCCACCACCGGACGCACCACGTCGACGCCGAGCACGTCGGACTGGATCTGCATGCACAGATCGTTGACGGTGATGCCGCCGTCGACCTTGAGCACCTCGAGATGCACACCGGAATCGGCTTCCATCGCGTCGACGACGTCGCGGCTCTGATAGCAGATCGCCTCCAGCGTCGCCCGGGCCAGGTGCGCGTTGGTGTTGAACCGGGACAACCCGACGATCGCGCCGCGCGCGTCGGAACGCCAGTACGGTGCGAACAGCCCGGAGAAGGCGGGCACGAAATACACCCCGCCGTTGTCGTCGACCTGACGCGCCAGCGCCTCGCTCTGCGCGGCTCCGCTGATGATGCCGAGCTGGTCGCGCAGCCACTGCACGGCCGAACCGGTCACCGCGATCGAGCCCTCCAGCGCGTAGACCGGCTTGGCCGAACCGAACTGATAACACACCGTGGTCAGCAGCCCGTGGCGCGAGCGCACGATGTCCTCGCCGGTGTTCAGCAGCAGGAAGTTGCCGGTGCCGTAGGTGTTCTTGGCCTCGCCGGCGGTCAGGCAGACCTGGCCGATCATCGCGGCCTGCTGATCGCCGACGATCCCGGTCAGCGGTACCTCGTGGTCGAGTGGTCCCGCCGGGTGGGTCAACCCGTACGGATCCGGCGACGACGACGGCCTGATCTCGGGCAGCATCGCCCGCGGAACCGAAAAGAACGACAGCAGCTCGTCGTCCCAGTCCAGCGTCTCGAGATTCATCAGCATGGTGCGGCTGGCGTTGGTGACGTCGGTGACGTGCACGCCGCCCTGCGGACCGCCGGTGAGGTTCCACACCACCCAGCTGTCGGCGGTGCCGAACAGCGCATCGCCGCGCTCCGCATCGGCCCGCAGCCCGTCGACGTTCTCCAGCAGCCACTGCAGCTTTCCGCCGGAGAAGTAGGTCGCCGGCGGCAGCCCCGCCTTGTGCCGGATGACGTCGCCGCGACCGTCGCGGTCCAGTGCGGCGGCGATCCGGTCGGTGCGGGTGTCCTGCCAGACGATGGCGTTGTAGTACGGCCGGCCGGTGCGGCGGTTCCACACCAGCGTGGTCTCGCGCTGGTTGGTGATGCCCAGTGCGGCGAGGTCACCGGCACCGAGCCTGGTGGTGTTCAGCGCCGTCATGACCGCCGACACGGTGCGCTCCCAGATCTCGACCGGGTTGTGCTCCACCCAGCCCGCCCTGGGCAGGATCTGCTCGTGTTCGAGCTGGTGACGGCCGACCTCGGCGCCGTCGTGGTCGAAGATCATGCACCGGGTGCTGGTGGTGCCCTGATCGATGGCTGCGACGAAATCGGCCGGCATTCGTCCATGATGGACCACGTGGCAACCGACACCGACATGACCGCCGGCGACGCCGGCACCGGCATCGCCGCGATGCCGCGCGGCGGGCCGGACGCGTCATGTCTGGACCGGCTGCTGCAGACCGGGCTCACCGAGTACCTCGATCGCGACTCCACCGGCGACGCTGCCCTCGAGGCGCGCAAGCGCAGCGTCATCCGCGCGCTGGAGTGGACCGGCGAGGTGTTCGGCAACCATGAGCGGTTCGCGAAACTCGCCCTCGACGAAGTCGCCGACGTCGCCGACCCGAAGATCCTCGAACTCGGCGCCGGGCACGGCAAGCTGTCGGCCAAGCTGCTGGAGTGGCATCCGAGCGCCCGGGTCACGGTGACCGATGTCGAGCCGTCCTCGGTCGCCGCGATCGCCGCAGGCGAGCTCGGTGGCCATCCGCGCGCCAAGGTGCGGCGGATGGACGCCACCGACCTCGACGCCGCCGACGGTGAGTTCGACCTCGCGGTGATCGCGCTGTCGTTGCACCACCTGCCGCCCGTGGCGGCGGCCCGGGTGCTCGCCGAGGGCACCCGCGCCGCCGACAAGCTGCTCGTGATCGACCTGCCGCGGCCGCCCGCACCGCTGCACCTGCTGCGGCTGGCCACGGTGCTGCCGTTGGCCCCGGTGGTGCCGTTCGTGCACGACGGGGTGATCAGCTCGTTGCGCGCCTACAGCCCGTCGGCGCTGCGCGCCCTGGCGGCCGCGGCCGACCCGGCGATCGAGGTGCGGTTGAGCGGTGGACTGTTCGGCCCGCAGGTCGCGGTGGCCGGCCGGCACGGGTAATCGGACGCGGAATCGCCGCCTCTGCCGCCACAATGACGGTGTGGGCGAGGAACTCAAGCAAGCCACGTTCAGCCGCGCGCAACGGCGCGACTACCGGCGCAAGGTGCAGCTGTGCCTCGATGTCTTCGAGACCATGCTGACCCAGTCCAGCTTCGATTTCGAGAAGCCGCTGACCGGGATGGAGATCGAGTGCAACCTGGTCGACGCCGACTACCAGCCGGCGATGAACAACTCCGAGGTCCTCGAAGCGATCGCCGATCCGGCGTATCAGACCGAACTGGGCGCCTACAACATCGAATTCAACGTTCCGCCGCGACGGCTGCCCGGCCGCGCGGCGCTGGAACTCGAGGACGACGTGCGCGCGAGCCTGAACGCCGCCGAGGCCAAGGCGAGCACCGACGGCGCCCACATCGTGATGATCGGGATCCTGCCGACGCTGATGCCCGAGCACCTGTCGGGCAGCTGGATGAGCCAGTCCACCCGCTATCAGGCACTCAACGACTCGATCTTCACCGCCCGCGGCGAGGACATCATGATCGACATCACCGGCCCGGAGCGCCTCAGCCTGCAGGCCGCCACGATCGCACCCGAATCCGCCTGCACGAGTATGCAATTGCATCTGCAGGTGTCGCCTGCCGACTTCGCCAACAACTGGAATGCCGCGCAGGTGCTGGCCGGCCCACAGCTCGCGCTGGGCGCCAACTCGCCGTTCTTCCTCGGCCACCAGCTGTGGGCCGAGACCCGCATCGAGTTGTTCGCCCAGGCCACCGACACCCGCCCCGACGAACTCAAGACGCAGGGCGTGCGGCCCCGGGTCTGGTTCGGCGAACGCTGGATCACGTCGATCTTCGATCTCTTCGAGGAGAACGTCCGCTATTTCCCGTCGCTGCTGCCCGAGCTCTCCGACGAGGATCCGGTCGCCGAGCTGGCCGACGGGCGCACCCCGTTGCTCTCGGAGCTGCGCCTGCACAACGGCACCATCTACCGGTGGAACCGGCCGGTCTACGACGTCGTGGAACAGGACGGGGTCGGCCGGCCGCACCTGCGGGTGGAGAACCGGGTACTGCCCGCCGGACCGACCGTGCTGGACATGATGGCCAACTCGGCGTTCTACTACGGCACCCTGCGCGCCCTGTCCGAAGAAGATCGCCCGCTGTGGACGAAGATGAGTTTCGCTGCCGCGGAAGCGAATTTCCGGCATGCCGCCCGGCACGGGATGGACGCGCGGCTGTATTGGCCCGGTCTGGGCGAGGTCACACCCGACGAGTTGGTGCTGCGCGAGCTGCTGCCGCTGGCCGACGAGGGACTGCGGCGTTGGGAGGTCGCCGCCGAGGTCCGCGACCGCTATCTGGGGGTCATCGAGGGCCGCGCCAAGACCGGGCGCAACGGCGCGGCGTGGCAGGCGGCCACCGTGTCGGCGCTGCAGGACCGGGGCATGAGCCGGCCCGACGCGCTGGCCGAGATGCTGCGGCGCTACTGCGAAGGCATGCACACCAACGCCCCGGTGCACAGCTGGGAACTGCCGCGCTGAGGCAGGCCGGGCCGGCGTACCGTCGGGAGGATGAGCGACCCCGACGATCTCGACGCGATGGACTGGGACGATGCCTACCGCGGGGAGGCCGGCTTCGAGGGAGCGCCGCCGTGGAACATCGGTGAGCCCCAGCCGGAGCTGGCCGCGCTGATCCGGGAAGGCAACGTGCGCGGCGAGGTGCTCGACGCCGGATGCGGGTACGCCGAATTGTCGCTGGCGCTGGCCGCCGACGGATACCCCGTGGTCGGCATCGAGCTGACCCCGACGGCGGTCGCCGCGGCCCGCCGGGCCGCGGCCGAACGCGGCCTGACCACGGCGACGTTCGTGCAGGACGACATCACCACGTTCACGGGTTTCGACGGACGCTTCGACACCATCATCGACTCCACGCTGTTCCATTCCCTGCCCGTCGAGGCGCGCGACGACTACCAGCGCTCGGTGCTGCGCGCCGCGGCACCCGGGGCCGCGTACTACATCCTGGTGTTCGCGCGCGGGGCGTTCGCCGCCGATGCCACGCACCAGCCCAACGAGGTCGACGAGGCCGAGCTGCGGGCGGTGGTCGGCCGGTACTGGCAGATCGATGACGTCCGCCCGGCGTTCATCCACGCCAACGTGCCCGCCGCGGGGTCGCCGTTCCCGGTTCCGCCGCACGAGCGCGACGACAAGGGCCGGCTCAAGTTCCCGGCGTTCCTGCTCTCGGCGCACAAGAGCCCATGACGGCGACGTTCGAGGTGCCCGCGGTCGACATCACCCCGTGGGTGAGCGGCGGCATCGACGAAACCTACGCGGCCGAAGCCCGCGCCGCGGTCGCCCGCGCGGTCGACGATGCCTGCAGCCGTGTGGGTTTCATGCAGATCCTCGGCCACGGCATCCCCCGGCCGACCCTCGATGGGCTGGCCGGCGCGATCGACGGGTTCTTCGGCCTGCCCGAGCAGACCAAGAGGACCTACCGGGTGAGCGGCGCCAACCGCGGCTACAGCCCGCCCAGGAGCGAATCGCTGAGCCTGTCGCTGGGGGTGGAGTCGGCGAACCGGATGAACGACTTCTTCGAGGCGTTCAACGTCGGGGTCGAGGCGCGTTCGTTCCCCCACCTGGACCTCGACGAGGCCGACTACGGCATCAACGTCTGGCCCGCCGAGCCGCCCGGATTCCAGCCGGCCGTGCTGGACTACTTCGCCGAGGCCGGCCGGGTGGCCCGGGTGCTGACCGACATCTTCTGCGCCGCGCTGGGCCTGGCGCCCGATTATTTCTCCCGGTTGACCGATCATTCGATCGACGTGTTGCGGATGAACAACTACGCCCTGCCGGAGGGCACCATGACGGCCGGCGGTGAGCTCACCGGGATGGGCGAGCACACCGACTACGGCATCGTCACGGTGCTGTGGGCCGACCGGGTGGCGGGACTGCAGGTGCTGGGCACCGACGCCCGCTGGCACGATGTCGCCCCATTGGACGGCGCGCTGCTGGTCAACCTCGGCGACCTGACCGCCCGCATCACCAACGACCGGTGGATGTCCACGCTGCACCGGGTCAAGCCGCCCATCGTCGACGGCACCGTCAAGCGCCGCCGGTCGGCCGCGTTCTTCCACGACGGCAACGTCGACGCGGTGATCTGCACCGCGCCCGGCTTCCTGGACGACGACGCCGGCCTGGCCTACGAGCCGATCACCGTCGGCGCGCACATCGCGGCGAAGCTGGCCGGTTCCCGGCAGGGCAAGGCCAACGTCGCCGCGGTGCGCGAAGCCGCCCGGGTGCTCGCCGCGGAGTCCTGACCGGGCTCAGACGCCCAGGTCGCGGCGAAAGCCGTCCGGCATGACCAGGTCGGCCGGGGTGAGTTCCTGCACCGACGACAGACCCAGCCCGAGCAGCGCGGAATCGATTCCGCCACGCAGGACGTCGAGCACGTTCTCGACTCCGGCCTGTCCGCCGGCGGCCAGGCCCCACAGGTAGGCCCGGCCGATCATCACCGCACGCGCACCCAGCGCGACGGCCTTGACGACGTCGCTGCCGCGGCGGATGCCGCCGTCGAGCACCACCTCGATGTCGCCGCCCACCGCCTCGGCGATCGCGGGCAGCGCCCGGATCGGGGCGGGGGTGCCGTCGAGGTTGTTGCCACCGTGGTTGGACACCGAGATCGCGCTGACCCCGGCGTCGACCGCCCGTTTGGCGTCGTCGACGCGCATCACGCCCTTGAGCATGAACGGGCCGCCCCACTGTTCGCGCAGCCAGGCGATGTCCTCCCAGGTGGGTAGGTCGGTCTGCATCCACTCGCCGTAGGCGCCGAAGAACGTCGGCGCCTCGCCACCGTCGGCGAGGTTCGGCGCGGTCAGGTCGGGCACCCTGCCGGTCTTGGCGAATTCCAGCAGCCAGCGCGGCCGGCGGATGCCCTCCGGGGCGAACTTCAGCATCGCCCGCAGGTCCATCTTCTCCGGGATCGCCGGGCTGCCCCAGTCGCGCCCACTGGAGAACGACCAGTCCGTGGTGATGATCAGCCCGACCGCACCGGCCCTGCGCGCGCGTTCCATCCGGGCCACCAGCCGGTCCCGGCCGCCGGTCCAGTACATCTGGAAGAACGTCTGCGGGTTGGCCGCGGCGACCTCCTCGATCGGCTTGCTCGCGAACGAAGACAGTCCGATCGCGGTCCCGCGGGCCGCGGCGGCGCGCGCCACCGCCACCTCGCCGTCGGGGTGCACGGCCTGCACGCCCGTCGGCGAGATCAGCACCGGCAACGAGATAGACTGTCCCATCACGGTTGTCGCCATGTCGCGCTTGCCCGACAGCCCGGCCACGTGCGGCGCGAAACCGAGCTCGCCGAACGCCGACAGGTTGTCGCCGACGGTGATGCCCTTCTCCGAGCCCGCCACCAGCGCGCTGTACACGCTGGGCGGCAGCCGTTTCTGGGCCCGCCGCTGAGCCTCGGCGACGGTCTCGAACCAACCGGTCTTGGCCATGATGTGTACTCCTTTACTGCAGTCCGGCCAACGGATTCTCGTCGCAGGCACGGCGGGGTCGGTTGACCACTCTCAGCGGCAGCGACCGGGAATGGTCGACCGCCGGTTTGGGTACCTGACGATCACCGGCGAGTGCGGATTCGCCGTACCCCTGCACGCATTCGGGGTCCGGGCCGTCCAGCGGAAGGCCGGTGAAGAACTTGGCGGCCATGCAGCCGCCGCGGCAGGCGTCGAAATGCGCGCAGGACGCGCATGCGCCGCCGGTGGTGGGGGTGCGCAGCTCGGTGAACAACTCCGAGCCCCGCCAGACCTCGGTGAATCCGCCATCCGCGGTGACGTTTCCGGCCAGGAACTCGTCGTGGATCGCGAACGGGCAGGCGTAGACGTCACCGACCGGGTCGATCAGGCAGACCACCCGTCCGGCGCCGCACAGGTTCAGCCCGGGCAGGGACTGACCGTAGGCCGAGAGATGGAAGAACGAATCCCCGGTGAGCACACCGTCACCGTGGGCGACGAGCCAGTCGTAGAGTGCCCGCTGTTGGGTCGCGATGGGATGCAACTCGTCCCACACGTCGGCTCCCCGGCCCGATGGCCGCAGCCGGGTGATGCGCAGCGTCGCCCCGAAGCGATCCGCCAGCGCCTTGAACTCGTCGAGTTGGCCCACATTGTGCCGGGTCACCACCACCGAGATCTTCGCGTCGGAAAAGCCTGCGGCCCGCAGGTTCTCGAGCGCCCGAACGGCCATGTCATAGGAGCCCGCACCGCGCACCGCGTCGTTGACCTCGGCGGTGGCCCCGTCCAGCGATATCTGGACGTCGACGTAGTCGCTGGCGGCCAGCTTCCGGGCGACCGCGGGCGTGATACGAACCCCGTTGGTGGAGAACTTGACCCCGACGTGGTGGGCGGTCGCGTAGTCGACCAGTTCCCAGAAGTCGCTGCGCACGGTCGGTTCCCCACCGCCGATATTGACGTAGAAGACCTGCATGCGCTCGAGTTCGTCGATGACGGCCTTGCACTGCTCGGTGCTCAACTCGCGGGGGTCGCGCCGGCCCGAGGAGGACAGGCAGTGCACGCAGGCCAGGTTGCACGCGTAGGTCAGCTCCCAGGTCAGGCAGATGGGCGCGTCGAGCCCGAGCTCGAACTGGTCGACCAGCGTGCCCCCGCTGGGGCGGTCCAGGAAGGTGGTCACGACGCGCGCTCCAGCATGTGCGATTCGGCGAGCACGCCGAGGGCTGCGGCGTATCTCCCGGTGTCGTCGACGCCCGCGGCGCGCAGCGCGTCGCGGGCGCTGCTGTGCCCCGGCAGCGAACGGACGATGCCGACCACGGTCCGGTCCTTCAGGAAGGACAGCTTCCTGGTACCGAAGTGGTAGAGCAGCGCGCCGAACGGCTCCGGACGCAGGGCGACCTGCGGATGCAGCCGCCATCCCGCGTCCACGTCGAAGGTGCCGGACATGTCAGTAGACACCGCACATGCCGTCGATGGAGACCTCCTCGACGAGCGTCTCGGCGACCAGCTCGGCCGAGTCGTCCTGGGTGTTCTCGGTGTGGTCCATGCGTCATTCCTCCGCTTCGTGTGACGTGCTGCACCCGAAGCTATGGCACTGGGTGCACTAAAGGAACTCGCCGACCGGGCAGGAACCTACCCACCCGGACGGGTCGCACATCGCGCCCTTTCGGTGCGCGCGCGACGCCCGCGCCGGTCAATAGCGTTTCGGGTATGGAAGCCGCCGTGCTCAATCCGCTGGCGCCCACGCCGCGCGGCATGTGGAGCGGCCACGGCATCCGGGTGCGCCGCCGGCGTGGCCCGCACCGCCCGCACGTCGGTGGGGAGACCGTGTGCACGCCGCACTTCTGTGTGCAGCGGCACGGTCGCCTGCTGACCGTCGAGCACAACCTGCTGCCCGACGAGCTGTGCGACGAGCTGGCCGTGATGCTCGCCGAGGAGCTGGTCGACATAGGGGCCCTGCACGGGCAGAGCGAGTTCGAACTGGTCTTCACCGGCATCGTGCGCTCCACCGTCGACGGCGGCCTGTCGGCCTGGCTGCGCTTCTACCGCAACTCGGTGGACCGTCTCGAGGCCGGCACCACCGCGTTCGCACCGATCCACGCGTGGGCCGCCGGCGAGGTGCGGGGACACCGGCTGATCGACCTGGGGTCCTGCTTCGGATTCTTCCCGCTGCGGATGGCGCGCCGTGGAATCGAGGTGTTCGCCACCGATCTCAGCGCTCCGACGATGCACCTGCTGCGCCAGATCAGCACGGCCATGCGCCGGCCGTTGACCACGCTGGCATGCGACGCCGCCGAAGTACCGCTGCCCGATCGCTGCGCCGACACGGTCACCGCGCTGCATCTGATCGAGCATCTGCCCACCGACGCGGTCGATGCGGTGCTCGACGAGGCGATCCGGCTGGCGCGGCGGCGCGTCGTGGTCGGGGTGCCGTTCGAGGACGAGCCGCGGGACTGCTACGGGCATATCCAGCGTTTCGACCTGACCACCCTGCAGCGCACCGCCGAACGGCTGACCCGGCGCCACCCCGCGATCTCGGCGCGCGCCTACGAGTTCCACGGCGGCTGGTTGATCCTGGACCGCTAGATGAGGCCGCGCTTGCTGGCGGCGTACACCGCCTCGGCGCGCCTGCTCACCTCGAGCTTGCGCATGATGTTGCTGACATGGAACTTCGCGGTGGTCGCCGAGATGTAGAGCTTCTCGCCGATCTTGTTGTTGGACAGGCCCGCCGCCAGCAACCGCAACACCTCGATCTCCCGGTCGGTGAGCTGCTGGCGCGGCTCGGCCCGCCCGGACATCGAACGCACCACCGCCGCGGCGCTGCGCGAGTCGAACGCACTGTCGCCCGCCGAGATCGCCCGGATCGCACGCACCAACTCGGTGGTGTCGACGTCCTTGACGACGTAGCCGCGGGCGCCGGCGTGCACCGCGCGCACCACCAGGTCCTCGTCGAGGAACGTCGTGAGCACCAGCAGCCCGAGATCCGGGTAGGACTCGGACAGCTTGGCGCACAACGCCAGTCCCTCGAACTCCGATCCGGCCGACAGCTTCAGGTCCAGCAGCACCACATCGGGGTCGGTGGCCCGCACGATCGCCTCGGCCTCGGCCTCGGAGGCGGCCTCGCCGACCACGATGAGGTCCTCGGCTCGTTCCAGCACCGACCGCAGGCCCTGCCGCAGGATGGCGTGATCGTCGACGAGGACGAGCCGGATGGGTTTCATGAGGACTGGCCTTCCACGCGGGGAATGCGGGCGACGACGCGGACACCGCCGATCCGGGACCGGTACACGTCGAAGGTACCGCCGTGTTCGGTGGCCCGGGCCCGCATGTTGGCCAGTCCGCGGTGGCGGCCGTCGACATCGGCCGCCTCGGAAAGCCGCAGCATCAACCGCAGCTTGGCCGGGTCACCGGTGCCGTCATCGGCGACCGACAGGCTGACGGCGTGCTCGCCGTAGGACAGCCGCACGATCGCCCGGGTGGCGTTACCGTGCATGGCCGTGTTGAACAGCGCCTCACCGGCGATGCGCAGCAGGGCGTGTTCGACCTCGCTGGGCAGTTCCGCCGGCGTGCCGCTGACGCGCAGCGTGACCCGAAGATCCTCGGGCATGTGCACGGTCGCCAGCTGAGCCAGCATCTCGCTCAGGCTGGACCGATAGGCATCCCCCGGCTGGTTGAGCGCGTAGATCGCCGAGCGCAGCTGCTCGGTCGCCGAGCGGGTCAGGTCCTTGGCCAGATCGAGCCGGTCGATCAGATCGTTGCCGCCGGCCTTACCGTCGATCTCGCTGCGGCACACCTCGATCTGCATGCCGGCCGAGAGCACCGTCTGCGCGACGCTGTCGTGCAGCTCGCGAGCGATCCGGTGGCGTTCGGAGTTGAGCACCTGATGACGTTGGGCCGCACCGAGTTCGCGCTGAGTGGCCAGCAGCTCGGCGTTGTGCGCCTCGGACTGCGCCAGCAACGTCACCGACTTGGTGAACAGCGCCGAGTTCTGCAGCGCCACCGCGGTCTGGCTGGCCAGGATCCGCATCACCACGCCGTCGGTGTCGTCGAGGGTGCGGTGCGGCGGAGTCCAGGCGGCGAACGCTCCGATCACCTCGCCGTCGAGCTCGATCGGCACGTGCGCATGGTGGTTCTCGATCACCGGCAGCCGGAACTGGGCCAGCTGGCCGCGCAGGATGTCGTTGAGCCGGTTGAGTACCGCGTCGGGCAGGAACGGCCCCGGATCCTTGGCGCCGGAGAGACCTTCGAACGCATACACCACTCCGGCGGAGTCCAGGATCAGATGCCGGACACTGGCCTCGGGCAGCGCGCCGTCGGCCAGCGCCAGCAGCACCCAGTCGGCGTCGAGGTTGGTCCGGGCCGCCTCGGCGACGGAGCGGACCAGGTTCTCCGGGCCCTCGATCGTCTGCACCAGCGCGCCCGAGATGGTGTCGAAGGCGGCGACGACGCGGTCCAGTCGCTTGGCGATATCGCGCAGCTCGGGATAGAACGTCCCCTTGCCCGACCGCAGACCGGTCAACCGCGCCAGGTCCGGGGCGTTGACCCGGCGGCGCCGTTCGCTGGCCCGCGACAGCTCGGTCACGACGCGGCCCTCACATCGCCGCCCGGAACAACGCAAGCATCTGCGCCTCGTCGGCGGTGCGCGGGTTGGTGCTCATGCAGGCGTCCTGCAGCGCGGTCTTGGCCAGCCGCGGCAGGTCCTCGTGGCGCACGCCGAGGGCGGCCAGGCCCCGCGGCACCCCGACCTCGCCGGCCAGCCGCTCGATGCGGTCGGCCAGCGCCAGCGCGGCCTCGGTCGCGGGTGCGCGCGGATCCGATACCCCCAGGCAGGTCGCGATGGTGGCATACGGTCCGGGGTCGGCCTCGGCGTTGAACCGCACGACGTGCGGCAGCAGCACCCCGTTGATCACCCCGTGCGGCAGGTCGAGCAGCCCGCCGACCTGATGGCTCATCGCGTGGGCGGCGCCGAGGATGGCGTTGGTGAAGGCCAGCCCGGCCTCCAGCGCGGCCTGCGCCATCAGCGCCCTGGCGGTCATCTCGGCGGGCCGCTCCATCGTGTGCACCAGGTTGTCGGTGACCATCTGCACGGCCCGCAGCGCGTGGTGGTCGGTGAGCTGGTTGTGGCCCAGCGACACGAACGCCTCGACGCCGTGGGTCAGCGCGTCCAGCCCGGTGGCGGCGTTGAGCCAGTCCGGCATGGTGGTCAGCAGCCGCGGGTCGATGACGGTGATGTCGGGGACCAGCGCCCGCCCGAGGATGGTGATCTTGGTGTTGCGGGTGGTGTCGGTGACGATGCAGAACTGCGACACGTCGGCGCCGGTGCCCGACGTCGAGGGCACCACCACCAGCGGCGGAATCGGCACCTGGGCCTTGTCCACGCCCTCGTAGTCGAGGATGTCGCCGCCGTTGGCGGCCAGGATCGCCACCCCCTTGGCGGCGTCGATGACCGATCCCCCGCCCACCGCCACGAGCACGTCGCACCCGTGTTCGGCGTAGGTCTGGAAACCGTCGGCGATCTCGTGGTCCTTCGGGTTCGGCGTGACCGAACTCCACACCACCACGTCGACGCCCTGTTCCTCGAGATGGCCGGTCATCTCGTCGGACCAGCCCGCCTCGATCAGGCCGGGATCGGTGACCAGCATCGGGCGCAACGCCCCGTGCCGCATCGCGGCGTGCGCGGCCTCCACGAGGGAATCGACCCCGAACACGATCTCCGGGGCGTGGAACTTCAGCAGCCGCGGCGCGGCCGCGGCACAACCGTGGTCGTGCTCGGGGATCGACGTGGGATAGCCCGCCCGCGTCGGCGTCCGCGTCGACGTGTTTCTGACCGCTCTCGCCACTGCCTCGCCTTGCCCGCCACGCGCCGGGCGCACCGAATGTGACCCGGACAACATCGTGCGGTCCAGCGTACGGCCCCCCTCTGCCGAAATGGCATTCCAGCAGGCCCTCTCTCGACTTTCTCCTGCTGGAATGCCATTTCGGCGGGGTGCCATCGCCGCCTACCGCCCGACGGCCTCGGCGGCGAAGTCGTGCGCCGCCCGCTCCAGCCCGCTCAGGTCCTGCACCACCCGGATCCGGTCGCAGAACTCGCCGTAGGCGGGCAGGTCACAGCTGCCCAGCCCCCAGGAGTAGCGCGGCTCGGGGGTCAGCCACACCGTCTCGCGGGCGCGGCGGGTGATCTCCTCGAACGCGGCCAGGTTGGGATCCTTGGCGTTATTGCGTCCGTCGCCGAGCACCAGCAGCGTGGTGCGGCGGGTGATCGCCGAGGAGTGTTCGGCCAGGAAGTCGCCGAACACGGTGCCGTAGTCGGAGTTCGCAGCCGTGTCGATCACGTCGCCACCGAAGATCAGCCCCAGCGCGCGCTCGCTCGGGTGGTCGCGGAACAGCTCGGTGGTCTCGGCCAGGTCGGCGACGAACACGAACGAGCGCACCTGGGTGAACAGGTCCTGCAGGCCGTGCACCAGGTTCAGGGTGAACCGCGACGTGGCCCGCACCGACAGGCTGACGTCGGCGAGCACCACCAGCCGGGGCCGGTCCTCGGCCCGGCGCACCGTGACCGGAACGAACGGCACCCCGTCGAAGCGCATGTTGCGCCGCATCGTCTGCCCCGGGTCGACCCGGCCCGCGGAGGCGATGTGCCTGCGGTGGGTCAGCGCGCCGTGCAGCGTACGGGCCAGCCGGCGCAGCGAGTCCTCCAATTCGGCGCGCTCGCCTTCGCCGATGCGCTCCACCTGCGCCGCGCGCTGCTCGCGGTCCTCGATGATCTTGGTCTCCAGCGCCAGCAGCGCCTCCAGGTGCCGCTTGAGCGCCTGCGGCAGGTTCTCCAGCACCCCGGCCAGCCGCGCGCGCAGCGCGGCCGCGGCCTGCATGTCGGTCTCGTCACCCAGGGGGCCCAGCTCGTCGGCCAGCCAGCCCAGCAGCACGTCCTGCTCGGCGATGGACAGCTCCGCGTCCACGGCGGTGCCGCTGGAGGTGGCCAGGCTGCCGGCAGCGCCGGCGCCGCTGAGCCGGTCGGTGGACAGCTGGATGCGGTAGGAGTCGTCGGCGCCGGTGCGGCTGTCCTTGGAGAACGCGATCTCGTCGGTCAGCGCGGCGAGATCGATCTTGTTCGCCTCCTGGTGCAGGTTGTAGCGCTGCGCCAGGTCCTCCTGCTTGAAGTAGTCCCGGATACTCGCCGGCTTGCCGTGTTCGTGCCCGGGCTCGGGGGTTTCGCTGGGCTCCTCGGACAGCGTGAACGAGTCCAGCTCACCGGTGTCGACAAGGTCGTCGTGGGCGTGGGAATGGCCGCCCTGTGCTCCGTCATCCGGGCCGACCCGGACGAGGGAGAAGAACGCGTCGAAGATCTCGTCGAAGATCGGTTCGTCGCGGTGGTCCTTGACCAGCGCGACGCGCAATGCGGTGCGCAGGACAGCCCGGGAAGTCAACACACCGGGCTGCCCAGCGCACCGCATCGCGTCCAGCGCCTCGGGGATCGAGACGCGCACGCCGGCCAGCCGCAGCAGCCGGACGAACCGGTGCAGGGTCGCCTCCACCGGTGGCTCCTACAGCGCCCGGCGCCGGCCCAGCGACGCCGCCTGCCCGGCCTTCTTGGGGGTGCCGTAATAGCCGTCGGTGAACCGGCCGGGCTTGTCCTTGGCCGCCCGCGCCGCCCGACCGTCCGCGCCGTGATCGTCGTCGTCGTGGCTGTGGTTGTGGCCACCGCGCGGGTGATCGTGGCCCGGGCCGTGATCGTGACCGCCGTGCGAATGGTTGTGCGAGTGACCGTGATCGTGTGGGTGCAGCGAGTCGGGCACCTTCGCGTTTGGGTCCACCAGCCGCGGCAGCGCGTCGAGGGCTTTCCGCACATCCTTGTCGTACTTGACCACGACCGACACCGTGTCGGAAAGCACCTGTCCGGACAGTTCGTCGACGCCGAGCACCGCGAGCGTGCGGGCCCAGTCGATGGTCTCCGAAATGCTGGGGGCCTTGCGCAGTTCCAGCTCCCGCAGGCCCCGCACGATGCCGACGAGCTGGCCGGCCAGCGCGTCGGACAGACCGGTGTTCTTCGACCGGACGATCTCCAGCTCCCGATCGGCGGCCGGATAGTCGAGGAACAGATGCAGGCAGCGACGTTTCAGCGCGGCCGCCAGATCTCTGGTGTTGTTCGACGTGAGGATCACGTACGGCGCGTGCCGGGCGACGAACGTCCCGATCTCGGGGACCGAGACCTGGTATTCGCCGAGCAGTTCCAGCAGCACGGCCTCCAGCGCCTCGTCGGCCCGGTCGATCTCGTCGACCAGCAGCACGACGGGTTCCTCCGAGCGCACCGCCTCCAGCAGCGGGCGCGGCGCCAGGAACCGGTCGGAGAAGAACACGCTCTCCTGGGCCCCGATGCGCTCGACGGCCTCACCGAGATCGGTTGCATCCGCGACGATCTGGCCGATCTTCTCGCGCAGGATCTGGGTGTAGAGCAGCTGCTTGCCGTAGTCCCACTCGTAGAGCGCCTTGGTCTCGTCCTGGCCCTCGTAACACTGCAGGCGAAGGAGCCGCCGGCCGGTCGCGGCCGCCAGCACCTTGGCCAGTTCGGTCTTCCCGACACCCGCCGGCCCCTCGATCAGCAGGGGCTTGTCCAGCCGGGTCTGCAGGAACACGGTGGTGGCGAGCCGCTCGTCGGCGATATAGCCTTCGCCGGCGAGCGCCTCGCGCACCTCCTCCACGGAGTCGAACATCAGGGCAGCAGCTCGTCCAGATCGCCGTTCATGCAGTGGTCGACGACCGGCCGGACGGTGTCGAACGTGCACTCCTTGGCGTTGCCCGGGGTGCAGGCGTCGCCGAGCACGTGGTTGGTGATGCGGTCCACGTCGGCCTTGTCGCCCTTGATCACCGGGGAGTTCTCGTAGAACTTCGTCGGCCCCTGGCCGAGCCGGTTCTTCGAGTAGCTGTCCTGCTTGACGTCGGTGAACTTCTCGATGATGTTCACGTCGCGCAGCAGCCGGATCGCCGCGGCCAGCGCCGCGTCGGCGGCCTGCACGTCGGTCATCCCGTAGGTGTCCACACCCATCGCCTGGGCGATGTCGGCGAACCGCTTGTAGGCCACCGGCATGTTGAACGCCCACACGCGCGGCAGCGCGATCGCGTTGTTGAGCCCGTGGTGGGTGTCGTAGAACGCGCTGACCGCGTGCGAGATGGAGTGGATGATGCCCAGCCCGCCGGAGTTGAACGCCTGAGCGGCGATGTACTGCGCATACATCATGCCCTCGCGGCCCTTGAGGTCGGTGCCGTTCCAGGTGGCCTCGCGCAGGTTCTCGGCGGTCAGCTTGATGGCGCGTATCGCGTTGCCCAGCGACGGCTCGAAGTTCAGCCGCGACACGTAGGGCTCCGAGGCGTGGGCGAGCACGTCGAACCCGCACTGCGCGGTGTAGTCGACCGGGCACTCGTAGTACAGCACCGGGTCGTCGACGGCCAGCGTGGTCACGCTGGCGTCGTCGAAGGCGACGTACTTGTGCGGGTTGTCGGGATCGGTGGTGGTGTCGGTGATGACGTAGGCCCACGAGGTCTCCGAGCCGGTGCCCGCGGTGGTGGAGATCGCGATGTGCGGCGGGTTCTTCGGGTTCTCGCTCTTGTTGAAACCCTCGAAGTCGTTGACGTTGCGGCCGTCGTGGGCGATCGAGATGCGTGCGCCCTTGCAGGCGTCATGGGTGGAGCCGCCGCCGATGGAGACGAAGCTGTCGCACTCGTTCTCCTGGTAGAGCTTCACCGAGTCCATGACGTTGTAGTCCTTGGGGTTGGACTCGACCTTGTCGTAGACGACGACCTCGAGTCCGTGCCATTTCAGCGACTCGGCCATGTTGTGCACGATGTCGGTGCCGCGCAGGCCCGAGGACATCAGCAGGACGCGCTTGAAGCCCATCCTGAGGGCTTCGGGCCCGACCATCTCGTGTGCGCCCGGGCCCATCATGGCGCGCGGGAACGGGTGGAATTCCTTGATGGGGAAGGGCTTGAGTAGATCTTCGACCTTCATCTGCGGGTCCTTTCTGGTAGCCGGCTCCGATGCAGCAGGAGGTGTCGGCCACCAACGTAGGCCCCGGAATGTGAGCCACGGAACAGCTCGGGGGCAAGACCGAATCCTCGGGCAGCGCAATTGCACACGACCGGGCAGTGCCCCACCTACCCGGTCGGGCAGGTGGCCCTCGGCTGCGGTCAGCGCGTGACGGCGATCAACGCTGCCTCCAGCGCGGCCAGGTCGGCGTCGGTGACGTCGACGTGCGGCGAGATCCGCAGCGCGGGGCGGGTCATCTCCCGTGGGGCGCGCTCGGGACCGAGGTAGGTCGTCACGATCGCGTGCTCGGCGAGCAGCCGGGACCGCACCGTCATCGGGTCCACCCCGTCCGGCGGGCGCAGCGTGGTGATGGCGCTGGGTTCGCCGACCGGTTCGACCACGGTCCAGCCCGCGGCGCCGTCGAGCACGGTGCGGGTGCCGGCCCCGACGTCGCGCAGCCGGGCCCGGACGGCGTCGGGCCCTGCGGCCAGGTGCTCGCCCAGGGCCACCGAAAGCGCCACGTGCAGTCCGATGTTCACCTCTGCATGGGCCAGCCGCAGCACGGCCGGTTCGGACAGCAGCCCGGGCCGGGTCGCCAGCATGCCGACCCCACGCGGCCCGGCGGTCCATTTCCGCGACGACGAGTACAGCGCGTCGGCGCCGATCCCCGCGCAGTCCAGATGGGCGAACCCCTGTGCAGCATCGACGATGATCGGGATGCCGTGGGCCCGGCAGATCTCGGCGATCGCGTGGGCGGGCTGGGCGATTCCACTGTGGCTGCCCAGGATCGTGAAGTGCACCAGTGCCGGCGGGTCGTGCGCGAGTGCGTCGGCCGCGGCGTCGACGTCGAGCCGCCCGGAGCCGTCGACCGGCAGCGGCAGCGTCGCGAAGCCGTGCCGTTGCATGGTGATCAGGTTGGGCCCGAACTCGCCGGGCAGGCAGGCCAGTCGGCGCTCACCCGGCCGGTCGCCGAGCAGGATGTCCAGTGCGTGTCCGGATCCCGTCGTGAAGAAGACGTCGGCGTCGGCCATCCCGGTCAGCGCCCGCACCGCGGCACGACCGGCCTCCAGCGCGGGCGCGGCGGCCTCGGCGGCCACGTAGCCCCCGACCTCGGCTTCGTGGCGGGCGTGCCGCGCCGCCGCGTCGATCACCGCGAAGCTCTGCCGTGAGCAGGCAGCGCTGTCGACGTGGACACCCGCCGGGGCGGGCCGTGCCGCCCGCCAGCGCTCGCCGAGCGTCACTTCACCGACAGTGCTCATTTCACCGACAGTGCTCATTTCACCGACAGAGACAGAGCGAAGTCGCCCGCATCGTCGGTCCACCAGTGCTTGCGGCGCAGACCGGCGGCTGCCAACTCGGCGTCCACGCCGTCGCGACGGAACTTGCACGACACCTCGGTCAGCATCTGCTCGCCGTCGGCGAAGTCCACGTCGAGGCCGAGCGCGCCGACGTGCACCCGCTGGGCGCGTATCGACCGCAGCCACATCTCGATGCGCTCCTCGGCGGCGTTCCACCGGGCGACGTGGTCGAACGCGGAGATGTCGAAGTCGGCCCCGAGTTCGCGGTTCACCACCGCGAGCACGTTGCGGTTGAACCGCGCCGTGACACCGGCGCTGTCGTCGTAGGCGCGGATCAGCCTGACGGGATCCTTGACCAGATCGGTGCCCAGCAGCAGCGTGTCGCCGGGCGCCATCATGTCCGACACCGAGGCCAGGAACTCCGCGCGCGGACCAGGGGTCAGGTTGCCGATCGTGGACCCCAGGAACGCGACCAGCCGACGGCCCATGCCCGGGATCTTGCCGAGGTGTTCCTCGAAATCGCCACACACGGCGTCGATCTCGATGCCCGGATACTCCTTCCCGATGGCCACTCCGGCCGACTCCAGCACACCGGCGTCGACGTCGAACGGGATGAACCGGCGCAGCGAACCTCGATCGCGCAGCGCATCGAGCAGCCTGCGGGTCTTCTCCGAGGTTCCGCTGCCCAACTCGACCAACGTGTCCGCCCCGGCGGCCGCCGCGATCTCGCCAGCGTGCGCGGAAAGGATCTGCGCCTCTGCCCGGGTCGGGTAGTACTCGGGCAACCGGGTGATCTGATCGAACAGGTCACTGCCCACGGAATCATAGAACCACTTGGGTGGCAACGACTTCGGGTGCTTGGACAGACCCTCTCGGACGTCGCGGCGAAGGGCCTCCTCCGCGGCGTCGGCGGCCAGGTAGTTGGCGAGCGAGAAGTCCACGGGTTCAGAGGCCATCACGGTCCTTTCAGCGGCGTCAGCGTCACGTGCATGTCGACGACGTCGACCAGATGCCGGTCCGGGATCTCCTGCCAGGCCGGATCGTCGTCATAGGGTTCGCTGGCCAGCACGACACCGTCGGGCCTGCGCAGCAACGAAAGGGTGTCGCCCCAGGTGGTGGCGAGCAGCCGGGAACCGTTGGCGGCCAGGATGTTCAGCCGCGCGTTCGGGTCGTCGGCCGCGACCGCGGCGATGGTGGCGCCGAGCGCGTCGAGGCCGCGGTCGAAGATCAGGGCGGCCAGCAGCGCGCTGTCGTTGGTCGACTCGGCGTGCCGCGCCGGCGGCAGCACCGCAGTGTCGACCAGACCGTTGTGCGACAGCAGCCAGGCGCCGTCGGTGAACGGGGCACTGGCCGATGCCTCGATCGGCATGCCTGCGCTGGCCGAGCGCACAGCGGCCACCACGCACCGGCTGCGCAGGACCGGGGCCACCGAGGCGAAGGACACGTCACCCCACAGCGGCGCGGCGCTACGCCAGCGCCGGGGCACGACACCGGCTTCGTCGGTGTCGGCGTAAAACCCCACGCCCCACCCGTCTGCGTTCATCAGCCCGTGCTTCTGGCGGCGCGGCGCGTAGGACTGGACCAGCAGCCCCGACGGCGGGTCCAGCATCAGCGCGGCCACCGACACCGGATCGCCGAGCCAGCCCAGATGCCTACACATCGCCGGTCGCTCTTCGCCCAAGCGGCTCATCATCAGTCGCTCTTCGCGCAAGCGGCTCATCATCAGTCGCTCTTCGCGCAAGCGGCTCATCGGCGTCCCAGGCCAGCCGCACACCGGAGAAGATCTGCCTGCGGACCGGGTGGTCCCAGTTGCGGAAACTCGGCCGCAGGATGGAGGGCGCGACCGCCCACGACCCACCGCGCAACACCCGGTAGTCACCCGAACCGGCGCCGTCGAAGAACGGCACCGAGTAACGCTCGTACACCATCGGGGTGAACCCCGGCCACGGCCGCAGCGGCGAGGTCGTCCATTCCCAGACATCGCCCATCATCTGCTCGACCCCGTAGGCCGACGCACCCTCCGGGTACGCGCCGACCGGGGCCGGCCGCAGCGCATCACCCCCCAGGTTGGCCAGCGCCGGGCCGGGATCGGCCGATCCCCACGGGTAGCGCCGTCGCGTCCGGGTCTGCGGATCCCATGCGCACGCCTTCTCCCATTCCGCCTCGGTGGGCAGCCGGGCGCCCGCCCATGCGGCGTAGGCCTGCGCCTCGAAGAACGTCACATGCTGGACCGGCTCGTCGTCGGGGATGTCCTCGACATGGCCGAACCGGGTTCGGGTCCCGGTTTCCGCGTTCCAGAACAGCGGAGCGGTCAGCCCGGCCCGCTGCCGGTGCTCCCAGCCCGCCGGTGACCACCACCGGGGCTCGCGATAGCCGCCGTCGGCGATGAACGCCCGCCACTCACCGCTGGTGACCGGCACGCGGCCGATCCGGAAGGCGGGGACGTCGACGACGTGCGCGGGCCGCTCGTTGTCCAGCGAGAACGGCTCCGTCTCGGCATCCACACCCAATACGAACTCACCGCCGGGGACGAGCACCGAGGTCCCCGCCACACCCTCGCGCCCGCCGGGCAGTGCCGCCCCGCGGTCGAGCAGCGGCGCCCCGCGACGCAGGCTCAACGCCTGCAGCATCGTCTCGTCGTGCTGGTTCTCGTGGCTGACCACCATGGCGAAGGTGAACGCGTCGGGGTGCCCATCGGGCAGTGCGTCGAGCGCGTCGAGTGCCCGGCCGCGCACGGTCGCGCAGTACGCGCGGGCATCCGCGGGCGGCAGCAACGGCAGGTCGACCCGGCTGGCCCTGGAGTGCACGAAGGCGTCGTAAAGCTGGTCGACCTGCGGCGACAGCAGGCCCCGGCGGTCGGGATCGCCGCCGCGCAACAGCCACAGCTCCTCCTGCTGACCGATGTGCGCCAGATCCCAGACCAGCGGGCTCATCAGCGGGTCGTACTGTCGGCGCACCTCGGCGTCGTCGAAGTCGACGAGCCGCAGGGTGCGGTCGCGGGCCCTGGTCAGCTCGGTGGCGAGCAGCTCGCGTGACGTCACAACTCCCCTTGTGCCAGCTGGGTCACCGCACCGCCCACCCCGTAGGTCACCACCCGGTCGGCGAAGTCGTCGGCCGGGCAGCGGCCCTGCTCGACCGAACGCGTCAGTTGCTCCATCGACTCCTGCAGGTGAGCCGGCGCGCGTTCGGCCGCGGCCGCCACGCACCGCCGGGCGGCCCGGTGCAGCCGCCGGTCACGCAGTCCGACCCGGGCAGCCCGGTCCCACGTGGTGGCCACCGACTCGGTCGCCTCGGCGGCGAGGTCGGCCGCGCCGGGGTCGTCGAGCAGCGTCGCCAGCGTGAACGCCACCGACGGCCAGATCGCGTCCGAGACGCTGTCGAGGTAGCGCACCTCGAGGAACCCGCGCGGGCGTACCGGCGGGAACAACGTCGTCAGGTGGTAGTCCAGGTCGGCGGTGGTCGGCCTGCGGTTGCCCAGTAACACCCGGCCGTCGGCCCAGTCCGCAAAGGGCACCCACCCGGCGACCGGTGTCGGGTCCGGGCGGTGCACCAGCATCACCGGCGCGCGCAGCGCGTAGCGGGCCCAGTCGCTGGCCGGGTCGTCACCGCTGGCGCCCAGGATCGGGCCGCACCGGGCCGCGTCGAGCTGGCTCCACACCCGTTGCCGGGTGGAACGCCACCCGGTGAACCGGCCACCGAGCATCGGCGAGTTCGCCGTGATGGCGATCATCGTCGGGCCGAGCGCATGGGCGAGCCGGACCCGCTCACTCCACCCCGACGCCGGTCCCGCCTCGATGTTGACCTGAACCGACGCCGTCGACGTCATCATCGCCGCGCCCGCGGTGCCGGTCCCGCTGGCGCGGAAGAACCGTTCCATGGCCTGGTAGCGGCCGCCCGGGTTGACCCGGGCGGCGGGGCGCAGCGGGTCGGCGCCGAGCAGCACCAGCCCGAAACCGGCGTGGGCGAAGGACGCCCGCAGCACCGCGCGATCCATCGCCATGGCCGAGATGGCCGCGGCGGCATCGACCAGCGGCGGGCCGGACAGTTCGACCGCGCCGCCCGGCTCGACGGTGACGGCGCTGCCTCCTGGCAGTGGCGGAAGAGCCGCGATCGCCGAGGTCAGCTCGTCCCAGCCCGGGCGCCGCGACGGATCACCCAGGTCGTAGCAGTGGGCCTCGACCTCCAGGCCCACCCGGCCGACCGGGCCGTCGGTCAGGCATCGCTGCACAACGTGGCCGGCCGCTGCCGAGGCGCTGGTCAGCTCGTCTGCTGTGCAGCCGCTGCCGGCATCACATGCGATGGTGCGGGCCATACCAACCCCCTCCGGGTCGGGAACGATCGCTGCCTTGTGTCCATCTTCCAGAACACACCGACAAAGTCCCGCGTTTGGCGGGTGACACGTGGGTGACGTGTACCCGAACCCGCCCGGCGTTACGGACCGCTACTGACCGAGCGTGTTCTGCATGGCGCCGGCCAGCACGGCGACCGCGGGCCCGCCGTTGCCGGACTGACACACCTTGGCCTGCAGCAATACGTTCTCCCGCAGCCTGGTGGTCACGAAACAGCGGCGGTCCGTACCCGCTTCCTGCTTGACCCAGTTGGCCTCCGTGGCCTCCGCGGGGCCCCCGGTGAACGTCCACACCTGGGTGGTGAGGTTATCCAGGTGCATGGCCGTGGTCTGGCCGTTGCAGCCGACGGTCCGGTCGACCACCCGGTGATAGGCCCGCCCCGCGGCGTCGGGGTTGGCGAACACGCCGACGGCCTGTTTGACGAAGTGCGTCATATCGGTGGGTGACTCCTGGGTGGTCGCCCCGTTGAACGCGGCCAGGTCGGGATCGTTGTAGACCTCGGGCAGCCCGATGTCAGCCCAGTTGTTGCACACCGGGTTGTCCACCCAGAACGACTGGAACGGCGCGGTGAACGTCCACTCGAAGCCCATCCGGGCGCCGACGATGTTGCCGACCGACCCCTTGGGCAGCACCGCGTAGTTGACCACCCCCGGAGCGGACGGCGTCGCCGCGGCCGGAGCCGCCGACAGCACCGCCAGGCCCGCACCGAGGGCCAGACCTGCGGCGCGCGTCCGCCCGCCGCCGGTCGAGATGCCGATGCTCATGGCCTCGATCATGCCAGCGGTGGGGATTTCGGTGTGAATGTCGCCGCTGAGCGGCGATATTCACACCGAAATCACCCGCGTACGCCCTCCTCGACCTTCTTGCCGAGGTCGGGGTCGACGTTCTTCCAGTACTCGAAGACCCGCGACAGCACCGGCTCCCGCACACCCTTCGATACATGACCGATGATGTTGTGCGCCAACCGGTCCCGGGCGTCGTCATCGAGGACCTCGCGGACCATCGTGCCGGCCTGACCGAAGTCGTCGTCGTCTTCGCGTAGCGCGTACGCGCTGCGCACCATCTCGCTGTCGGCGGCCCAGTGCACCTCGGCGGCACGCTTCGGATCGGCCTCGGGCCCGCCCATCGAGTTCGGCGTGTAGACCGGATCGGTCGCGTTGCGGATCCGCATCGCGCCGTCCTTGCTGTAGGCGCGGACCTCCGTGTGCGGCTCGTTCACCGGGATCTGCTTGTAGTTGACGCCGAGCCGGGCCCGGTGTGCGTCGGCGTAGGAGAACCCCCGGGCCAGCAGCATCTTGTCCGGGCTCAGCCCGGTGCCGGGCACGATGTTGTTCGGCTCGAACGCGGCCTGCTCGATCTGCGCGTGGTAGTCGACCACGTTGCGATTCAGCGTCATCCTGCCGACCTCCTGCAACGGGTAGTCGGCGTGCGGCCACACCTTCGTCAGGTCGAACGGGTTGAACCGGTAGGTCTTGGCGTCCTCGAACGGCATGATCTGCACGTGCAATGTCCAGGTCGGGAAGTTGCCGCTCTCGATGGAGTCGTAGAGGTCGCGCTGGTGGTAGTCGCCGTCCTCGCCGGCGAGTCGGTCGGCGTCCTCCTGGGTGAGGAAGTCGATGCCCTGATCGGTCTTGAAGTGGTACTTCACCCAGAACAGCTCGTCGTTGTCGTTGAGCCAGCTGTAGGTGTGGCTGGAGTAGCCGTTCATCTGCCGCCAGGTCTGCGGAATGCCCCGATCGCCCATCAGCCAGGTCACCTGGTGCGCCGACTCCGGTGACAGAGTCCAGAAGTCCCACTGCATGTGGTGATCGCGCAGGTTGGTGGCCTGCATGCGCTTCTGGCTGCGGATGAAGTTCTGGAACTTCATCGGATCGCGAACGAAGAACACCGGGGTGTTGTTGCCCACCATGTCGAAGTTGCCCTCGTCGGTGTAGAACTTCAGCGCGAATCCGCGCGGGTCCCGCCAGGTGTCTGGGCTGCCGCGCTCCCCGGCGACGGTGGAGAACCGGGCCACCAGCTCGGTCTTGGCGCCCGGTTGCAGGAACGCGGCCTTGGTGTAGGCGCTGACGTCCCGGGTCACCTCGAACTCACCGAACGCACCACCGCCCTTGGCGTGCGGCTGGCGCTCCGGGATGCGTTCGCGGTTGAAGTTGGCCATCTGCTCGATCAGGTAGTGGTCCTGCAGCAGGATGGGGCCGTCGGGGCCGACGGTCAGCGAGTGCTCGACGCTGGGGATCGGCGCGCCGCCGTCGGTGGTTGCGAATTTCGTGGCGTCTTTGTCAGTCATGTCCCTCTTCTCCTCGGGTGCGGCGGCCCATCGGGCGGTCCGCCGTCACGTCCTATCCGGCGGAGTACCCCACACGGCCGTGGGATCCACCCGAGGAGAAGAGAGATCTGTCGCTAAGGGCGCTGCGGCGATGCCGGACCGCCCTGCCCACCCGAGCCGCCCTGGCTCCCCGGCGGTTGCGGGACCCCGATCCTCGGACCGTCGGAACCGAACGGTCCCCGGAACTCGGGACCCCGCCCGAACTCGCCCTGCGGACCCATCGGGAACATCGGCGGCGCCGGGTGGAGAACGAACTGATGGCCGCGGTCGTCCCGGGGGCCCTGTCCGACCTGCTTGCCGACGAAGAATCCGGTGCCGAAGATCACCGCCACTATGATCACCGACCCCGCAATGATCCCCACCAGCGCGGCGGCCTTGTTCAGCCGATTGGACTCCGCGGTGGCATAGACCGGCTGCGCCGGCATCGGGGGGACCGGTGGTGGGACGGGTCCCGGCTGCGGAGGCAGGGTCCCGGCGGGCGGTCCGGTCATGACCGGACCGGTCGCGGGCTCTGACGGATCTTCGGGTGCCGGCGGCGTCGTTGCTTCGCTCATGGCTACGATCATTCGCCGCGATCCCCAGCGGACATTAGGCGTCCGCTGTGAATCCGCTATGAGCCGGTCGGCGATGCTGGTCAGGCAAGCGGGCCGGTCACACCCTCCGCGGCGGCGACGACCGCGCCCGACGCGACCAGATCGACGACAGCGGCGATCTCCGGCGCCAGATAACGGTCGGGCCCTGGGCCCTCGACGGCCGAACGCACCAGCGACACCACCGCAGCGGTGCCCGGCGCGGGGGCCAGGGGTGCGCGCATGTCGATGCCGCGCGCCGCGGTCAGCACCTCGATCGCCAGCACCCGGGTCAGACCGTCGACGGCGCGACGCAGCTTACGGGCGGCCGACCAGCCCATCGAGACGTGGTCCTCCTGCATCGCCGACGACGGGATCGAGTCGACGCTCGCCGGCGCGGCCAGGCGTTTGAGTTCGGACACGACGCCCGCCTGGGTGTATTGGGCGATCATGTGCCCACTGTCGACACCGGGGTCGCCGGCCAGGAATGCGGACAGTCCGCGGCTGCGGGCGACGTCGAGGAACCGGTCGGTGCGCCGTTCGCTGATGCTGGCCAGATCGGCCACGGCGATGGCGAGGAAGTCGAGCACATAGGCGACGGGCGCCCCGTGAAAGTTGCCGTTGGACTCGACGCGGCCGTCGTCGGTGACGACAGGGTTGTCGATGACGCTGGCCAGTTCGCGCCCCGCAACCAGACGGGCATGGTCGGCGGTGTCCCGTGCCGCGCCGGCCACCTGCGGTGAGCAGCGCAGCGAGTAGGCGTCCTGCACGCGTGCACAATCGGGGGTCTGGTGGCTGGCGATGATCGCCGAATCCGACAGCAGCGTACGCAGATTCGCTGCCGATGCGGCCTGGCCGGGGTGCGGACGCAGGCGCTGCAGGTCCTCGGCGAACACCCGGTCGGTACCGAGTTGACCCTCGACGCTCATCGCGGCGGCGATGTCGGCGACACGGAACAGGTTGTCCAGGTCGGCGAGCGCGAGCACCAGCATGCCGAGCATGCCGTCGGTGCCGTTGATCAGCGCGAGGCCTTCCTTCTCGGCGAATGTCACCGCCGACAGACCGTGAGCGGTCAGCGCGTCCGCGGTCGGCAGCAGCGCACCGGAGGCGTCGCGCACCGACCCTTCACCCATGATCGCCATTGCGACGTGTGCCAGCGGCGCGAGATCGCCCGAGCAGCCCAGACTTCCGTACTCGTAGACCACCGGCGTCAGGCCGGCCGACAGCAGGTTCGCATAGGCCTGGGCAGTCGCAACGCGTACGCCGGTGCGGCCGGTGGTCAACGTCGAGAGCCGCAGCAGCATCATCGCGCGCACCACCTCGCATTCGACCTCGGGGCCGGATCCCGCAGCGTGGGAGCGAATGAGGCTGCGCTGCAGAGTGGTTCGCATGTCCTCCGGGATGTGCCGGGTTGCCAGCGCGCCGAAGCCGGTCGAAACGCCGTAGACGGGCGACGGTTGGGCGGCCAGCGCCTCGATGTGAAGCCGGCTCGCCTCGATCGCCGCTACTGCATCGTCCGACACGCGGACGGCAGCGCCTGCCCGGGCGACCGCGACGACGTCGTCGAAGCTGACTGGACCGATGCCGACGGTGACTGTCATGCCGCCAACCTAGGCCCTGGCCGGACCGCTGAGGACCCGCCCCGGTCAGTTATCGTCTCGGATCTCAGACAGAGTCGAACCAACCGTCGGGGCCGTGGCCCGACATCGCGGCCGTCAACTGCTGGGCACCGGTACGCACCGCCCGCACCAGCTCGTCGTGTGAAGCCCGGCTGTGGTCCTGGCGCCAGGTCACGCTGATCGCCCCGCATGGCCATCCGGAGCGGTCGAACGCGCAGGCCGCCACCGACTGCAGCCCGGCGGTGACCAGCCCGATCTCCTCGGCCCACCGCTGTCTGTGCTCGGCGGCCAACACCCGCCGCAGCTCGGGCAGGGTCGCAGGGCCCTGGCCGGTGCGGTTGACGAAGCCACGCGGGAACAGCGCACGCACCTGCGCGGCGGGTAGGTGCGCGAGGATCGAGCGCCCGTTGGCCGTCAGGTGTGCGGGCAGGCGGACGCCGACGTCGGTGACCAATGTGACGGGGATACGCGCGACCGCGGGCTGTTCCTTGAGCAGGTACAGCGTTTCGGCTCCGTGCAGCACGCCCAGGTGGGCGGTCTCGCCGATGCGGGCGACCAACCGTGTCAGGACGGGGCGCGCCAGCATCTCGAGAGGTTCGTGACGCAGATAGGCCGACCCGATCTCGAACGCCGACATGCCCAGCCCGTAGGAACGCTGGTCGGGGAAGTGCACCACGAAACCGCGCGCGATCAGTACGTCGAGCAGATGGTACGTCGACGACCGGGGGATCCCGACATCACGCGTGATCGCCGCCCCGGACACCGGGCCGGGCTTACCCGCCAGATACAACAGCAGATCCAGGGCCCGGCCCACCGCTGGGGAAGTGCTCGACATGCCGGGCCGCCTTTCCGGAGCGGGGTCTCGGATACGAGACACTAGCTGTCTGAAGTCCATGGATCAATGGGCAGACATCGGGTGTGCTGAAAGGCATGGAAACCACGGCACGCACCGTCCGCGCACCCCGCGGCAGCGAGATCAGTTGCAAAGGCTGGCAGCAGGAGGCCGCACTGCGGATGCTGATGAACAACCTCGACCCCGAGGTCGCCGAACACCCCGAGGAGCTGGTGGTCTACGGCGGCACCGGCCGGGCGGCACGCAGCTGGGAGGCGTTCGACGCCATTGTCGCGACGCTGCGCACACTCGAGAACGACGAAACGATGCTGGTGCAGTCGGGCAAGCCGGTCGGCGTGTTCCGGACCCACGAATGGTCGCCGCGGGTGTTGATCGCCAACTCGAATATGGTCGGCAATTGGGCGAACTGGGAGAAGTTCCGTGAACTCGAGGCTGCCGGACTGACGATGTACGGCCAGATGACGGCGGGCTCGTGGATCTACATCGGCACCCAGGGCATCCTGCAGGGCACCTTCGAAACGTTCGGTGCGGTCGCACGCAAGAAGTTCAACGGCACCCTGGCGGGCACGATCACGCTCACGGCCGGCCTGGGCGGGATGGGCGGTGCCCAGCCGCTGGCAGTCACCATGAACGACGGCGTCGCGATCTGTGTGGACTGTGATCCCACGCGCATCGATCGCCGCATCACCCAACGCTACCTGGACACCAGGGCCGACTCGGTGGAAGAGGCCCTACGGCTCGCCGTGCAGGCGCGAGACGCCAAGCGCCCGTTGTCCATCGGTCTGCTCGGCAACGCCGCCGAAGTCTTTCCCGAATTACTCGAGCGTAATGCGCCGATCGATGTCGTCACCGACCAGACATCGGCCCACGACCCGCTGTCCTACCTCCCGGTCGGTATCGCGTTCGAGGACATGCGCAAGATGGCCGACAAGGATCCCACCTACTTCACCGAACAGGCGCAGCAGTCCATGGCGCGCCACGTCGCGGCGATGGTCGGCTTTCAGGACAACGGCGCCGAGGTGTTCGACTACGGCAACTCGATCCGCGACGAAGCCCGAAAAGCAGGTTACGAAAGGGCTTTCGAGTTCCCAGGCTTCGTGCCCGCGTACATCCGCCCACAGTTCGAGGAGGGACTCGGGCCGTTCCGGTGGGCCGCACTCTCCGGCGACCCGAAGGACATAGAGGCCACCGACAGGGCGGTCATGGACCTGTTCCCCGATAACGAGCACCTGCACCGGTGGCTGACGATGGCCGGCGAAAAGGTCGCCTACCAAGGCCTGCCGGCACGGATCTGCTGGCTCGGGTACGGCGAACGGCACCGTGCCGGGCTCCGATTCAACGAGATGGTGGCCAACGGGGAGGTGTCGGCACCGATCGTGATCGGCCGCGATCACCTCGACTCGGGATCGGTGGCATCGCCCTACCGCGAGACCGAGTCGATGCTGGACGGGTCCGACGCCATCGCCGACTGGCCGTTGCTCAACGCCCTGGTGAATACCGCCTCGGGCGCGTCATGGGTGTCGATTCACCACGGTGGCGGCGTCGGCATGGGACGCTCCATTCACGCCGGGCAGGTGACCGTCGCCGACGGCACCCCGTTGGCCGCCCAGAAGCTGGAGCGGGTACTGACCAACGACCCGGGCATGGGCGTCATCCGCCATGTAGACGCGGGCTACAAGCACGCCGCTGACGTCGCCGCCGACCGCGGTGTCCGGATTCCCATGTGGGACGTCCGGTGACGTTCGACTCGTTGTGGACGTCGATCCTCGACGTCGGTCGCGATCCCGCATCCGGGGGCTATCGCCGGTTCGCCTGGACGGCGGCTGATCTGACGCTGCGGGAGTGGTTCACCGGCGAGGCGCACCGCCGCGGCATGTCGTGCGAGGAGGACCGCAACGGCAACCTGTGGGCGTGGTGGATGCCGCCGGGCTGGATCGGCGATCCGACGGGCGCGTTTGTCACCGGCAGCCACCTGGACTCGGTGCCCGGCGGCGGGGCATTCGACGGCCCGTTGGGCATCGTGGCCGCGTTCGCGGCGATCGACCTGCTCGTGGGCAACGGGATCACCCCGAAGATGCCCGTCGCCGTGGTCGCGTTCTCCGATGAGGAGGGCGGCCGGTTCGGCGTGGCCTGCGTGGGATCCCAGTTGTCCACCGGCGCCGTCACCGCCGAGCGGGCGCTGAACCTGCGCGACGCCGACGGCACCACGCTTGCCGAGGCGATGACCGCCGCCGGCCGCGATCCTGGTCGTGTGGGTCCGGACGCCGACCTCGTCAAGCGCGTCGGGGTCTACGTCGAGTTGCACGTCGAGCAGGGCCGCGCACTAGACCTGGTGAACCAGCCGATCGCGGTGGCCTCGGCGATCTGGCCGCACGGGCGTTGGCAGCTCACGTTCTGCGGCATCGGTAACCACGCCGGTACCACGCGGCTGGTCGACCGCCACGACCCGATGCTGGCGTTCGCATCGACCGTTCGTGCGGCGCGCTCACGCGCCGCCGCGCACGAGGCCGTCGCGACCTTCGGCAAGCTGATGGTGACGCCCAACGGCGCCAACGCGATTCCTTCGCGCGTACACGCCTGGCTCGACGCCCGCGCCGGTGACGAGCAGACCCTCACCGCGATGGTCGAGGCCATATCCGCCGATGCCACCCGCTGGGCCACCGAGGACGGCGTCGCCGTCGAGGTCGACGTCGAATCGATCAGCCCCGCGGTCGTCTTCCCCGAGGCACCGCGCGCACGGATCATGCGAATCCTGGGCGAGGTTCCCGTCCTGCCGACCGCGGCCGGGCATGACGCCGGTGTGCTGTCGGCGACGGTTCCGACCGCAATGTTGTTCGTGCGCAATCCGACCGGAGTGTCGCATTCGCCCGACGAGTACGCCGAGATCGCCGACTGCCGCACCGGCGCCCGCGCACTGGCCGACGTGATGACCGACTGGGTGACCGGGTGAGCCGGACCTGGTGGTGTGAGCATGCCTGGCTGGGTGACCGGTTCGCCGACGGCGTGCGCGTGACAGTGGCCAACGGCGTGATCACCGCCGTCCAGCCGAACACCGCACCGGAGGGAAACACGCTGTACGGCATGGTGATTCCCGGTATGGCGAATACTCACTCACACGCCTTCCACCGCGCGCTGCGGTCGCACACCCAGCGCGGCGGCGGCTCGTTCTGGACATGGCGTGATGCGATGTACCGCGTCTCGCAGCGCCTGACGCCCGATTCCTACCTCGAGCTGGCCCGCGCCGTCTATGCAGAGATGGCGCTGGCGGGCATCACCACTGTCGGCGAGTTCCACTACTTGCATCACGGCCCCGACGGCACACCTTACGACGACCCGAATGAGATGGGCCACGCCCTGATCGAGGCCGCGGCGCAGGCCGGTATCCGGCTGACCCTGCTCGACACCTGCTATCTGACGGCCAACGCCGCGGGCGACCCGCTGGAGTATCACCAGAGGCGCTTCGGCGACGGTGACGCCGAGCGATGGGCACGGCGTGTGGACGGGCTGAAAGGCGACGGCGTGCTCGTCGGCGCCGCAGTGCACTCCGTGCGCGCCGTCCCCCCACCTCAGGCGACGACGGTAGCCGAGTGGGCGCAACACCGTTCGGCCCCGCTGCACGTCCATTCCAGCGAGCAGATCGCCGAGGTGCAACAGTGCCGGCAGGCTCATGGCGCCACGCCGACGGCGGTGTTGAAGGAGCACGGGGTGCTGGGTCCGCGTACCACCGCGGTGCACGCCACCCATCTGACCGAGCGGGATGTCGCCGATATGCTCGGCACCGGCACCGCCGTCTGCTTCTGCCCCACCACCGAACGTGATCTCGGCGATGGCATCGGGCCGGCCGCCGCCCTGATCGACGGCACCTTCAGTCTGGGCAGCGACAGCCACGCCGTGATCGATTTGTTCGAGGAGGCACGTGCGGTCGAACTCGACGAGCGACTGGCCAGCCGCCAGCGCGGGCTCATCCCGGCACCACGCCTGCTCGGTGCGGCCACCGGAGACGGCCATCGGGCACTGGGCCGGCCAGACGCCGGCCGCATCGCCGTCGGTGCGCGTGCTGATCTGGTGGCGGTCGACGTCGCCTCCGTGCGCACCGCGGGCGGCGGCGCCACCGCGGAGAATCTCGTCTTCGCGGCGAGTGCCGCCGATGTCACCGATGTCGTCGTCGACGGTCGCGTCATCGTCACCGAGGGCCGCCACCACCGTGTCGACGTTCCGAAGGCGATCGCCAGAAGCGTTGCCGCACTGTGGGAGGACCGATGACCGTACTCTATGACCGGATTGGCGAACTGGTCACCAACGATCCGCGGGTCGGCGATCACACCGCTCTCGGCGTCCTGACGGATGCGGCGATGGTCGTCGATGGCGAGCAGATCGCCTGGGTGGGCTCCCGTGCCGACGCCCCGTCGGCCGATCGCAGAGTCGACTGCCTCGGGTCGTGTGTGCTGCCCGGCTTCGTCGACAGCCACGCCCACCTGGTCTTCGCCGGTGATCGCAGCGAGGAGTTCGCCGCGCGGATGAGCGGAAAACCTTACGACGGCGGCGGTATCGCGACCACGGTCGCCGCCACCCGGGCGGCATCCGACGAGGCGCTCGGCGCGAACCTGTCCCAGTTGGCCGACGAACTGCACCGCAGTGGTGTGACCACGTTCGAGACGAAGAGCGGCTACGGGCTGACCACCGCCGACGAGCAACGCAGCCTGAGCGTCGCATCGACGCTCACCACCGAGACCACCTACCTCGGCGCACACGTCGTCCCGGCCGAATATCAGGCTGACCGCGACGCCTATGTCCGTCTGGTGGCCGGGGATATGCTCGACCGGTGCCGTGACCACGCGCGCTGGATCGACGTGTTCTGCGACCGTGGGGCATTCGACGTCGACGAGGCCCGGTTCATCCTGGAGACCGGGGTGGCCGCCGGCCTGACGCCACGGTTGCACGCCGCTCAGCTCGGACCGTCGGACGCGATACGACTCGGGGTCGACCTTGGTGCGGCGTCGGTCGACCACTGCACGTACGCCACCGATGACGACATCGACGCCCTTGCCGCCGGCACCACGGTGGCCACTTTGCTACCCGGCGCCGAATTCTCGACGCGCGCAACCTGGCCCGATGCCCGCCGGTTCCTCGACGCCGGTGTCACGGTGGCGCTGGCCACCGACTGCAATCCCGGCAGCTCATTCACCACGAGCATTCCGTTCTGCATCGCCGTGGCGGTGCGCGACATGGGCTTCACCCCCGCCGAGGCGGTGTGGGCGGCGACGGCCGGCGGCGCGGCAGCGTTGCGGCGCAGTGATGTTGGCGTGCTGGCCCCCGGCATGCGCGCAGACTTCAGCAGGCTCGACGCGCCGTCGTACATCCACCTGGCTTACCGACCGGGTGTACCGCTGATCGCCGACGTCGTCATCGGCGGCTCGCCGGCGGCTACCAGGGCTTGATGGGGTTCACCGCGAACTGGATCACCCGGTACGGGGTTCCGCCACGGGGCATGGTGTTCCACTGGCTGACGAACACCCGCACTACGTCGATGGTCGAGCCCGGCGAGATGTAGCCGCCGTAGGGCTGCGCGAGGCGGTTGTCCTCGGGTGGTGGCAGGTGTTCGGCCGGATCGGGCCAGTCAGAGGCGAACACCACCGTCGTCACCGGCGCGGTGCCCAACGCGGTCGGATCGTCGGCGACCCGCACCTCCATGTTGCCGGTGCTGGCGTTGAAGTACGACAGCACCGTCGTGCCGTCGATCTGGCGCACGCTCATCTCCCCCACCCGGTCGGTCCACAGCGGCACCGGTTCGTCACCCCACCCGCTGCCCGTCCAGCCCTGCCAACTCGCCCGGTCGGTGAACGACTCGGGGGCGGCCCGGTAGAGCACCACGGGCCCACTGCGGTCGAAGTTGTTGGCCACGATGTAGACCCAGCCGCTGGGCGACTCGGCGGTCGGAATCGGGTCGTAGTAGCCGCTGATCTGGGTCTGCCGCCCGCCGGCGTAGTCCGCGGGCCGCTCGGATCCCGCGATCGTCGGCCAGTTCCCCTGCCCGGGAAGGGCCTTGACCAGGCGGGAGGTTTGCGGGGTGAGGTTCTCGGTGGTGGTGACCATCATGTAGTTCTCGCGGTTGATCTCGATCACTCCCGCGGGCAGCTGCGAGGTGTCCGGCGCCGTCGGTTCGGCCAGCAGCGGGGTGGTCACGCCGGTCACCCCGTCATAGCGCACCCCGCCCGGATCGTCGAGCGAATCCCCCACCACGTGCAGGGCGATCGGCGAGTACCAGCCGCCATAACCCACCCCCTGCCCGGCGAAGCTGTCGCCGCACACCTGCAGGATGCCGCTGGGGAACTCCATGAACTCGCACAGGTCGGTCGCCCCGATCCCGTAGTCGGCGGTCGGGGTGCCGGTTCCGGCGGCCGGGCCGAGCCGCAGTACCTGGCCCGGCATCAGCGGCGGCAACGGCGACGACGGCGGCCCCTGCGCCGGCGTCGCGCCCGCCACCGGCGCCGAAATGGCATTCCAGCAGAGAAAGGCCGAGAAGAGGCCTGCCGGAATGCGAGTTCGGCGCAAGGTGCGTGGCGGGCTAGAGTTCGGCGGCGAGTAGCTCGGCGATCTGGATGGTGTTCAGTGCGGCACCCTTGCGCAGGTTGTCGCCGGACACGAACAGCGCCAGCCCGCGCCCGTCGGGCACTCCCGGGTCACGGCGGATCCGGCCGACCAGCGAGTCGTCGACGCCGGCGGCGGCCAGCGGCGTCGGCACGTCCACCAGCGTCACCCCGGGCGCCCCGGCAAGCAGCTCGGTGGCACGCTGCGGCGACAGCGGCGCGGCGAACTCGGCGTTGATCGACAGCGAGTGCCCGGTGAACACCGGAACCCGCACGCAGGTCCCCGAGACCGCCAGCTCCGGGATACCGAGGATCTTGCGGCTTTCGTTGCGCAGCTTCTGATCCTCGTCGGTCTCACCCGAGCCGTCGTCGACCAGCGAGCCGGCCAGCGGAACGACGTTGAACGCGATCGGCGCCACGTACTTGTTGGGCGCCGGGAAGTCCAGCGCTCCGCCGTCGTGCACCAGCTGCTCCACGCCGTCGATCACCGCGCGCGCCTGGCCGGCCAACTCCTCGACGCCGGCCAGCCCGCTGCCGGAGACCGCCTGGTAGCTGGACACGATCAGCCGGGTCAGGCCGGCCTCGTCGTGCAGCGGTTTGAGCACCGGCATCGCGGCCATCGTGGTGCAGTTCGGGTTGGCGATGATGCCCATGGGAAGGGACCGAGCCCGGTTTCCGACATCGCGCGCGAAGTTGACCTCGCTGACCACCAGCGGCACGTCGGGATCCTTGCGCCACGCCGACGAATTGTCGACGACGACCGCGCCCGCCGCGGCGAACCGGGGCGCCTGCACCCGCGACATCGTCGCGCCGGCGGAGAACAGCGCGATGTCCAGGCCGGACGGGTCGGCGGTCTCGGCGTCCTCGACCACGATCTGCCGTCCGCAGAAGTCCAGCTTCTTGCCCGCCGACCGCGCGGATGCGAAGAACCGCACCTCGGTGGCGGGAAAATCACGTTCGACCAACAGGTTTCGCATCACCTGGCCGACCTGGCCGGTCGCGCCGACCACCCCGATTCTGACCACCTAAGGCTCCCGTCGCTTCGCTCGCCCCGCCACCTACCGCCCCGTTCCCGCGTAGACGACGGCTTCCTCGTCGCCACCGAGCCCGAACGCATCGTGCAGCGCTGCGACCGCACGGTCCAGCTCGGTGTCCTTGATCAGCACCGAGATCCGGATCTCGGAGGTGGAGATCAGGTCGATGTTGACGCCGACGTTGGCCAGCGCCTCGCAGAACGTCGCGGTGACCCCGGGATGCGACCGCATCCCCGCACCGATCAGCGACACCTTGCCGATGTGGTCGTCGTAGAGCACCCGGGTGAAGCCGATCTCGTTCTGCAACGAGGCCAGCTTCTCCACCGCACCCGGTCCGCTCTCCCGCGAACAGGTGAAGGTGATGTCGGTCTTGCCGTCCTCGACCTTCGAGATGTTCTGCAACACCATGTCGATGTTGACGTCGGCGTCGGCGACGGCGCGGAAAACCTTGGCGGCGTAGCCCGGGATGTCGGGCAGCCCGACGACGGTGACCTTGGCCTCGCTGCGGTCGTGGGCGACTCCGGTGAGGATGGCGTCTTCCATGGGGATGTCCTCGATCGATCCTTTGACGATGGTGCCCGGCTTGTCGGAGTACGACGACCGGACGTGGATGGGTAGGTCGAAGCGACGGGCGTATTCGACGCAGCGCAGCATCAGCACCTTGGCTCCCGCGGCGGCCATCTCCAGCATCTCCTCGAAGGAGACGGTGTCCAGCCGCCGGGCATTCGGCACGATGCGCGGGTCGGCGGTGAAGATGCCGTCGACGTCGGTGTAGATCTCGCAGACGTCGGCCTTCAGCGCCGCGGCGACCGCCACGGCGGTGGTGTCGGACCCACCCCGGCCGAGCGTGGTGACGTCCTTGGTGTCCTGGCTGACCCCCTGGAACCCGGCCACCAGCACGATCTGCCCCTCGTCGAGCGCATCGCGCAGCCGGCCGGGCGTGACGTCGATGATCTTGGCGTTGCCGTGGGTGCCGGTGGTGATCACGCCTGCCTGTGAGCCGGTGAACGATCGGGCCTGCGCGCCGAGCGACTCGATGGCCATCGCGACCAGCGCATTGGAGATGCGCTCACCGGCGGTCAGCAGCATGTCGAGTTCGCGCACCGGCGGGGCCGGGGAGACCTGCTTGGCCAGGTCGAGCAGTTCGTCGGTGGTGTCACCCATCGCCGAGACGACCACGACGACGTCGTTGCCCGCCTTCTTGGTCTCGACGATGCGCTCGGCGACGCGACGGATGCGCTCGGCGTCGCCCACCGAGGATCCTCCGTACTTCTGCACGACGAGCGCCACGACGAAACCTTTCGGGTGCGGGGATGGAACCCACCAAGGATAAAGGCTCCCGGCACCTGCTTTTTCCGGCCGGTAGCGTGCTCACCGTGCCCGACGCGCCCGCCGATCGGTTGGCCGACACCTCGGTCCCGATCCATCCCGCCCTCGCCGGTCGCTGGAGCCCCCGCGCTTTCGATCCGGCCTTCGAACTGTCCGACGAGGATCTGACCGCGCTGTTGGAGGCCGCCCGCTGGGCACCGACGTGGGGGACGCGCCAGCCGGTGCGGTTCGTCGTCGGCCGACGTGGCGACGCGGCGTTCACCACGCTGACCGGCCAGCTGCGGCGCGGCAACAGCTACGCCAAGGCCGCCAGCGCCCTGATCCTGCTCTGCGCCGACCGCGGCGAGGACGAGCGCACCGAGCTTTATTCGGCCGTCGACGCCGGCGCGGCCATGGCCAACCTGTTGGTCGAGGCGGTGTCCCGTGGCCTGATCGCGCACCCGATGGCAGGTTTCTACCCGGAGCCGACCGCCGAGGCCTTCGGCCTGACCGACGGTCCGCGCCCGCTGGTGGTGGTGGCGATCGGACGACTGGGCGACTACGCGCAGATCGCGCCGGAGATCGCCGAACGCGACGGCCGGCCCCGCCGCCGCCTTCCGCTCAGCGAGATCGTGCTCAACGGGTAGCGCTTCGGCCCCTCGCGCTGCAGACGGTTTCCCATCGTAATACGGTGATTCACACCAAGAGACAAGGGGTGTCGTCGTGCCGCAGGACCTCGCCACGCTGGCTGAGCTGTGCAAACAGTACGGAACCAGGTTCATCCTGGCACTGTTCGTGGACCTGCGCGGGAAACCGTGCGCCAAGCTGGTCCCGGTCGAGGCGGTCGACCTACTGACCACCGAGGGCGTCGGGTTCGCCGGCTATGCCGTCGGCGCGATGGGCCAGGAGCCCAAGGACCCCGACCTGATGGCCATCCCCGACCCGGCGTCGTTCACCCCGATTCCCTTCATCAAGGAGGGCCTGGCGCTGGTGCACTGCGATCCGCACGTCAACGGCGAGCCGTGGCCCTATGCCCCCCGGGTCATCCTCAAGGCGCTGGTCGAACGGTGCGGCGACGCCGGATTCGAGCCGTGGGTCGGGGCCGAGGTCGAGTACTTCCTGCTCCGCCGCGGCCAGGACGGCGCCGTCTCGGTGGCCGACGCGGCCGACACCGCCGCGCAGCCGTGCTACGACGCGCGCGGGGTGACCCGGATGTACGACCACCTCACCGAGGTGTCCACCGCGATGAACCAGCTCGGCTGGTCCAACTACGCCAACGACCACGAGGACGGCAACGGGCAGTTCGAGCAGAACTTCAAGTTCGCGGAGGCGCTGACCACCGCCGACCGGGTGATCACGCTGCGCTACCTGCTGTCGATGATGGCCGCCGAACGCGGCATGGTCGCCACCTTCATGCCTAAGCCGTTCGCCGACAAGACCGGCAACGGGCTGCACCTGCACCTGTCGCTGACCAGCGGCGGGACACCGGTGTTCCCGGCCGACGGCGAGGACGGTCGCGGCCTGGGGTTGTCGGAGACCGCATACGGTTTCATCGGCGGCATCCTCGAGCACGCGTGCGCACTGCAGGCCGTCGTCGCCCCGACGGTCAACTCCTACAAGCGCACCGGCGCGACCTCCACCGCCTCGGGTGCCTCGTGGGCTCCGAAGACGCCGACCTACGGCGGCAACGACCGAACCCACTACATCCGGGTGCCCGACGGCGATCGTATCGAGCTGCGTGGCGGCGACGGCTCGGCCAACCCGTACCTGGCGATCGCCGCGGCACTGGGCGCAGGCATCGACGGCATCAAGCGCAGCGTCGATCCGGGCGCGGTCGGCGGCGGTGTCGGCACCCGCGCCCTGCCGCCGACGCTGCTGCACGCGGTGGAGGACTTCGAGGCCGACCCGGTGGTCACCGGCGTTCTCGACGCCGCCGGCGAGGGCGTATCCGGCTACTTCGCCGGAATCAAACGCGACGAGTTCTTCGGCTACCACGGCGCGGTGAGCCCGTGGGAGCTCGACCACTACCTGACGGCCTTCTGACATGTGCGGGATCGTCGGGTTGCATCTGCGTACCCCCGAGCTCTACCCCCGACTCGGGGAACTACTCACCGGCATGCTCTGCGAGATGGGTGATCGCGGCAGCGACTCGGCCGGCGTCGCGGTCTACGGCGACCCGACTTGGTCGCCGCCCGGCCGGGGCTGCGTCTCGATCGTCGACCTCGGGACCGGGCCGGGCACCGACGTGGGCGAGGTGTCGGCGGCGGTGGCCGAGGCACTCGGCGGCGACGTCGACGGAATCGCGGTCGACGGTAGCCACCTGCTGTCGGCCGCGGTGGACGCCGAGGTGCTGCTGGCCGCCGTCCGGTCGGCCTATCCGAAGGCCCTGATCGCCGGGTTCGGCCCGGACATGGCCGTTCTCAAGGGCATCGGTCATCCGCGCACGCTGACCGACGGCTGGGGGCTGGCCAAGGCTGAGGGCTGGCAGGGCGTCGGCCACACCAGGATGGCCACCGAGTCCGCGGTGACCCCTGCCGGATGCCATCCCTATGCCGTCGGACCCGGCCAGTGCATGGTGCACAACGGGTCGTTCGCCAACCACGCCACGATACGGCGCGAGCTCCGTTCGGCAGGAATCACTTTCGACAGTGAGAACGACACCGAGGTGGGTGCGCGCTTCATCGCCAAACTACTCGCCGACGGCATGGACGTCGAAAGCGCGCTGAAGGAACTGTGCGGCACGTTCGACGGCTTCTACACGCTGCTGGTGTCCAACCGGGACTCCTTCGCCGTCGTCCGCGACGCCATCGCCTGCAAGCCCGCGGTGATCGCCGAGACCGACGACTGGGTGGCGATGGGTAGCGAGTACCGAGCCCTGGCAGGACTTCCCGGCGTTGAGGACGCCAAGATCTGGGAACCCGAACCGGAGGTCGTCTACGCATGGAGCAGGTGATGGCCGCGAACTCTTCGCGCGAGCGCTCATCGGAGACACACTCTTCGCGCGAGCGCTCATCGGCGACGTTCGATCTGCGCACCACCCCGCTACGCGACGTCAACGCCGCACTGCATGCCCCGGATCTGGCCGGCGAGTTCGTCATCGAGCATCCCGCCGGGGCGCACAACGTCGCCGTCGGCCTCGACGCCCCGGTGACGGTGACGATCGAGGGCCACGTCGGCTACTACGCCGCGGGCATGAACCAGCGGGCCGAGGTGATCATCGACGGCAACGCCGGAACCGGTGTCGCCGAGAACATGATGAGCGGGTCGGTGTGGGTGAAGGGCAACGCGTCGCAGTCGGCGGGCGCCACCGCGCACGGCGGCCTGCTGGTCGTCGAGGGCAATGCCGCTGCACGGTGCGGTATCTCGATGAAGGGGGTGGACATCGTCGTCGGCGGCAACGTCGGGCACATGAGCGCGTTCATGGCCCAGGCCGGGCGCCTGGTCATCCGCGGCGACGCCGGCGAGGCGCTCGGCGACTCCATCTACGAGGCCCGGATCTACGTGCGCGGCGACGTCGCGTCGCTGGGGGCGGACTGCGTGGCCAAGCCGATGACCGAGGAGCACCACCTCGAACTGCGGGAGCTGTTGAAGGCCGCCGGATTCGATGGCGACGATACCGCCGCGTACACCCGATACGGGTCGGCGCGTTCGCTCTACCACTTTCACATCGACAACACGAGTGCCTACTGACATGACCTACAGCAGTGACGACCGGGCCCGACTGGGCCTGCGTGAATCGGCCACGTTCGACCGGGCCACCATCGCGGCCATCCAGCGCGCCGCCGACACCGGCATCTACGACATCCGCGGCTGGGGCGCCAAACGCCCGCTCCCCCATTTCGACGACCTGTTGTTCCTGGGCGCGTCGATGTCGCGCTACCCGCTCGAGGGCTACCGCGAACGCTGCGCCACCGATGTGGTGCTGGGCGACCGGTTCGCCAAACACCCTCTGCACCTGGACATCCCGGTCACCATCGCGGGGATGAGCTTCGGCGCACTGTCCGGGCCGGCCAAGGAGGCACTGGGCCGGGGAGCCAGCGAGGTCGGCACGTCGACGACCACCGGCGACGGGGGGATGACCCCCGAGGAGCGCGGGCAGAGCAAGCACCTGGTCTACCAGTACCTGCCGTCGCGCTACGGGATGAATCCCGACGACCTGCGCAAGGCCGACGCGATCGAGATCGTGCTCGGCCAGGGCGCCAAGCCGGGCGGCGGCGGAATGCTGCTGGGCCAGAAGATCTCCGAGCGGGTGGCGCACATGCGCACGCTGCCCGAGGGGATCGACCAGCGCTCGGCGTGCCGGCACCCGGACTGGACCGGCCCGGACGACCTGACGATCAAGATCAACGAACTCCGTGAGATCACCGACTGGGAGAAGCCGATCTACGTCAAGGTAGGCGCATCGCGCACCTACTACGACGTCAAGCTCGCGGTGCACGCCGGAGCCGACGTGGTAGTGGTCGACGGCATGCAGGGCGGCACCGCGGCCACCCAGGAGGTGTTCATCGAGCACGTCGGGATCCCGACGCTGGCCGCCATCCCGCAGGCCGTGCAGGCACTGCAGGAACTCGGCGTGCACCGCACCGCGGCGAGCGGCGCCAAAGACCGAAAGAGTGTGCAGCTCATCGTCTCCGGCGGGATCCGGCACGGCGCCGACGTGGCCAAGGCGCTGGCGCTCGGTGCCGACGCCGTCGCCATCGGCACCGCGGCGCTGATCGCCATCGGCGACAACGACCCGAGGTACGCCGCCGAGTACGAGAAGCTGGGCAGCGCGGCCGGGTTCTTCGACGACTACCAGGACGGCAGGGATCCGGCGGGCATCAGCACCCAGGACCCCGAACTGGCGGCGCGGCTCGACCCGGTCGCCGCCGGGCACCGGCTGGCCAACTACCTGCGGGTGCTGACCATGGAGGCCCAGACCATCGCGAGGGCCTGCGGCAAGGCCCACGTGTGCCACCTGGAACCCGACGACCTCGTCGCGGTGAGCATCGAGGCAGCGGCGATGGCGCGCGTTCCACTGGCCGGCACCGACTGGATCCCGGGGCAGACCGGCACCGGGCTGTGAGCGACGCCGGGCGTACCGCCGACGTCGTCATCGTCGGCGGCGGCATCGAGGGTTGCGCGGCCGCGTGGGCACTGAGCCGGCGTGGCGTCACCGATGTGGTGGTGGCCGAACGCCACACCGTGGGCGCCGGGATGACCGGCAAGTCCAGCGGGGTGGTGCGCTGCCACTACGGGGTGAGCTCGCTGGCCGCGATGGCCACCACCAGCCTCGACGTGCTCGAACGGCCCCGGGAGTTCCTCGGCGAACAGATCACCGACATCGGTTTCCGCCAGGCCGGCTACGTCGTGGGCGTCGCCGAGGCCAACGTGGACGCGCTGCGCAAGAGCCTGGCCGCGCAGCGGCGCGTCGGGGTCGAGACCGAGGAGATCGGTCACGCCGAGGTGGCGAAGCTGTGGCCGTTCGCCGACCTGACCCCGTTCGCGGCGTTCGGTTGGGAGGCCCGCGGCGGATACGGCGACGCGTACCTGACCGCGCAGGCGTTCTCGACGGCGGCGCGCGCGGCGGGCGTGCGGGTACGCCAGGGCGCCGCGGTGACGGCGCTGCTGGTCGACGCCGACCGGGTCACCGGGGTTCGGCTGGCCGACGGCAGCCAGATCTCGGCGGAGACCGTCGTCGTCGCCACCGGGGTGTGGACCCGCCCGTTCCTGGCGCTCTACGGCATCGACGTGCCGATCACGGTGGCCCGCGAGCAGATCGTGATGATCGACCCGGGGATCGACAGCGCCGCGGTGCGCCGGCTTCCGGTCTTCTCCGACCTGGTGTCACTGCAGTACGTGCGCCCGGAGGTCGGCGGCGAGATCCTGTTCGGCAACAGCGACTTACCGAGCTACGACGAAATCGATCCAGCCGATCCCGATGACTACCTCAACCGCGCGACCGAGGCGTTCGTCGACCTGACCATCGACAAGGTCGGCAACCGTTTCCCCGGCTTCCCCGACGCGGCGATCGCCAGCAGCTACGCCGGCTGCTACGACGTCACACCGGACTTCAACCCGGTGATATCCCGCGCGCCGCTGGACGGCCTGGTCATCGCCGCCGGCTTCAGCGGACACGGTTTCAAGATCTCGCCCGCGGTCGGCCGGCTCGTCGCCGACATCGTGGTCGACGGCCGCAGCGGCGACCCCCGGATCCCGGAAACGGACTTCCGGCTGTCCCGCTTCGACGAGGGTGAGCTCCTCAAGACGCCGTACCCCTACGTCGGCGCAGGCGAAATGCGCTAGACAGGAGTCTTGTGGCCCCGCCTGACGATCACGCCGACGATCATGTCCCGCTGCTCCGCAACAAATCGGGCACGGCCCGCGACCGGGATCCGGCCGAACCCGTCGACGAACTCGAGATCGAGTCGGCGATCGGTCGCAACGTGCGCCAGCTGCGGCTGCAGCAGGGCCTGACGGTCGCCGAGACCGCCGCCCGGGTCGGCATCTCCAAGGCCATGATGAGCAAGATCGAGAACGCACAGACCTCGTGCAGCCTGTCCACCCTCGCGCTGCTGGCGAAGGGCTTCGACGTGCCGGTGACCAGCCTGTTCCGGGGCGCCGACATGGAACGGCCCGCCGCGTTCGTGAAGGCCGGCACCGGTGCGCGGATCGTGCGGGAGGGCACCCGGGAGGGCCACGAGTACCAGCTGCTGGGCTCGCTGCGCGGGGAGCACAAGCGGCTGGAGTGCCTGCTGGTGACGCTGTCGGAGAAAAGCCAGACCTACCCGCTGTTCCAGCACCCGGGCACCGAGTTCATCTACATGCTCGAGGGCGTCATGGACTACAGCCACAGTCGCTCGGTGTACCGGCTCAACCCCGGCGACTCCCTGCAGATTGACGGCGAGGGCGCGCACGGGCCCGTCGATCTGATCTCGGTGCCGATCCGGTTCCTGTCGGTGATCGCCTTCCCCGACTCCCAGGTCTGAGCCCTGTCACCTGCCGTTGGGTCTGCGCCCATGGCGGGAAAGTGCGAGTGGACGACGCCGTGGGTGCAGTGCCAACGGGCTCGGGGCCGCGGTTTGGGCATCCGCGGACACGGGAGTAGAGTGTCCGGCGTGCAGCGGGTGCTCCTTCTCGGACGCCGCGACGGGGTCTAGCCAGACCGGCCTCCCGTCGCGGGTGTTTCGCGATGCGCCGGTCTGAAATCCACCCGAGACCCACCGGAGCACCGAAATGACCAGCTTCTCCACGAACATCAATCCCGCCGACTCCTATTCGTCGGCACGCACCATCAGCACCCCGCACGGTGCACCCAACCCCGGCCAGCCTTCGTGGAACACCCAGCGTGGCACCTCGATGCCGGTGGACCGCTACCGCAGCTTCGCCGACGAGGTGGAACCCATCCGTCTGCCGGACCGCACCTGGCCGGACAAGGTCATCGACCACGCTCCGGCGTGGTGCGCCGTCGACCTGCGCGACGGCAATCAGGCGCTGATCGACCCGATGAGCCCGGCCCGCAAGCGCCGGATGTTCGACCTGCTGGTGCGGATGGGCTACAAGGAGATCGAGGTCGGGTTCCCGTCGGCCAGCCAGACCGACTACGACTTCGTCCGCGAGATCATCAACGACGGCGCGATCCCCGACGACGTCACCATCCAGGTGCTGACCCAGTGCCGCCCCGAGCTGATCGAGCGCACCTTCGAGGCCTGCGCGGGCGCCCCGCGGGCCATCGTGCACTTCTACAACTCCACGTCGATCCTGCAGCGCCGCGTGGTGTTCCGCGCCGAACGTGACATCGTCAAGAAGATCGCCACCGAAGGCGCCGCGATGGTCGTGTACGAGGCCAAGAAGTACCCGGACACCCAGTGGCGCTTCGAGTACTCGCCGGAGTCCTACACCGGCACCGAGCTGGAGTACGCCGTCGAGGTGTGCAACGCGGTCGCCGACATCGTCGAGCCCACCCCGGACTGGCCGCTGATCATCAACCTGCCCGCGACCGTCGAGATGGCCACGCCCAACGTCTACGCCGACTCGATCGAGTGGATGAACCGCAACCTGGCCCGCCGGGACTCCATCATCCTGAGCCTGCACCCGCACAACGACCGGGGAACCGCCGTCGCGGCAGCCGAACTGGGCTACCAGGCCGGCGCCGACCGCATCGAAGGCTGCCTGTTCGGCAACGGCGAGCGCACCGGCAATGTGTGCCTGGTGACGCTGGGCCTGAACCTGTTCAGCCGTGGCGTGGATCCGCAGATCGACTTCTCCAACATCGACGAGATCCGCCGTACCGTCGAGTACTGCAACCAACTGGGTGTGCACGAGCGTCATCCCTACGGCGGCGACCTGGTCTACACGGCGTTCTCCGGCAGCCACCAGGACGCCATCAACAAGGGCCTGGACGCGATGAAATACGCCGCCGACGAAGCCGACAGGGACATCGACGACATGCTGTGGCAGGTGCCCTACCTGCCGATCGACCCCAAGGACGTCGGTCGCACCTACGAGGCCGTCATCCGGGTCAACTCGCAGTCGGGCAAGGGCGGCGTCGCCTACATCATGAAGGCCGACCACGGGCTGGCGCTGCCGCGACGGCTGCAGATCGAGTTCTCCCGCGCGATCCAGACGATCGCGGAGGGCACAGCTGGTGAGGGCGGCGAGGTCTCCCCCAAGGAGATGTGGGACGCCTTCTACGAGGAGTACCTGGCGCCGATCACCCCGCTGGAGCGGATGCGGCAGCGCGTGGACGCCGCCGAGGTCGACGGCGGCACCGACACCATCGTCGCCGAGGTGAAGATCGACGGCGTCGAACGCGAGATCGTCGGCGCCGGCAACGGGCCGCTGGCCGCGTTCGTCGACGCTCTGGGCGCTGCGGGCTACCACATCAGCGTGCTGGACTACTCCGAGCACGCGATGTCGGCCGGCGAGGAAGCCCAGGCGGCGGCCTACGTCGAGGCCTCGATCGGCGGCCGGACGGTATGGGGTGTGGGCATCGCGACCTCGATCACCACGGCATCGCTGCGCGCGGTGGTCTCCGCGGTGAACCGGGCCGCCCGGCAGAACGCCGGCTGAGCCGCCGGTATCGGGGCGCGTGGAGACCTCGCTGCTGCCGTTGGCCCGCAGCCGCTGGATCTTTCAGCTCATCGCGTCCAGCGTCGCGCTCTCGGTCAGCCTGATCCTCGCCGCGGCAGCGCTGTCGGGCATCGCCAACCCGCTGTATCTGGCGTTGGCGATCGTGTCCGCGCTGATGTTCGGCACGGTCTTCGTCGGATGTGTGCGCACGCTGGCCACCAGCGGGCTGACCCTGTCCGATGCGGGATTCCGTTATGCCGGACGCTTCTACCCGCGGTCGGACATCGCCGGGTTCACTCCGGTCGGGATGTTCGGCAAGAGCCACGTACGAATCCTGTTCGTGCCCGGCGCAACGCTGGACTGGGAGGAGAAGCTGGCCGAGACGACCGCCAAAATCGGCTTCTACCATCCCGCTTCGCACATTCCGATCAAGGGTTTCGAGACCGGCGGGGTGCCGCTGGAGAAGGTCCTGACCGATTGGCGACGCCGGGCGTGACGGGTTCCACATCCGCCGTTCGTGATTAACTTGCGGTCGCGCGGAACCGCGCAGGACTCGGTTAAGGAGCAGCCGTATGTGGGATACGTTTTGGCACTTTCTGTGGTCGATGATCGTCATCTTCGCCGTCATCGCCTACCTGATGATCCTGTTCAGCATCCTGGTGGACCTGTTCTGGCGCGACCAGAAGACATCGGGCTGGGTCAAGGCCGTCTGGGTGATCTTCCTGATCGTGCTGCCCTATCTGACGGCGCTGGTGTACCTGATCGCCCGCGGTGGCGGCATGGCCGAGCGGGCCCGCGAGCAGGCCATGCAGGCCAAGAAGGAGACCGACGACTACATCAAGCAGGCCGCCGGACGTTCCCCTGCGCAGGAGATCGCCGACGCCAAGGCCCTACTGGAGTCCGGAGCGATCACCCAGGCCGAGTTCGAATCGCTGAAGGCCAAAGCGCTGAGCTGAGCCGGATCCGGCCGGCCTACCGGCGTCCGGCGAAGGCCGAGAGGGTGTTTCCGGTATCGCGGCAAGCGTGGGTGCACCAAGCCGTTCTCTCCGGTGTCTTCGTCGGGGTGGGCGTTGGCGTCGTCGGGTACGGTCTCGTCGGACTCAACGGCGGCGGGGGGCGCTTGTTGGCCGCCATCGGACGCATTTGCCGAACGGTGGATTCGACACCGGCGGGCGACCACTCGATGCCGTCCTGGCCGAAGGCCCGCGCCGGCACCGGGATGGCCGAACCCACTAGTCAGAACAGCCTGAACTGGTCGTCGTCGATGGTGGTGTCGGTGAACGTCTCGATTCCCGCACCACCGACGACGGAGTCCAGCAGGCGCATGAGCTCGGCGCTGGTGACCAAGGGCACACCACGCTCGGTGGCCTGAAATCCCTTGCCCTGCTCCGGCGCCGGGCTGTCGCACACCACCGCCGACGTATGCAGGTCCACCGCATCGGTATAGGCCAGGCCGGCGTGCAGGATCCGCTCGATGAGTTCCTCGTGGGTCCGGCTCACTTCGGCGATCGCGATACGCATGCCCTGCACGAGCGGACGGCCGGAGACGAAGCGGCCGGGGTTGGCATACGGGCAGGGCAGCCGCGCGGCGACCACCTTCAGGGGATGCAGTTCGTCGTGGGTGACCCTGCCGTTGGGCCAGGCCCGCCGGGTGACCGGATGCACCGGCAACCACACCCGGCGTTCCTGGGCGCGCACCAGAACGGGCTTGAGGATCTGGGTCAGCACCATGGCGTCGTCGAGCGCGTCGTGCGGGCGCATCTGGCTGATGCCCCAGTGGCCGGCCAGCGTCTCCAGCCGCAGGTTCTCCAGCCCCAGCTCGAGGCGGCGGGTCAGCTCCACCGTGCACATCACCGTCTCGACGGGCAGCTCGGCATCCACCAGCTCGGCCTCGGCGGCCAGGAACGAATAGTCGAAACCGACGTTGTGTGCGACCAGGGTCCGTCCCCGCAACACCTCCACGAGATCGGCGGCGATGTCGCCGAACGTCGGCTGACCCTCCAGCATCTCGGCGGTCAGTCCGTGCACATGCGTCGGCCCGGGGTCGACGCCGGGATCGAGCAGGGTGTAGAGGCTCTTCTCGACGTTGCCGTCATCGCTGAGCGCCAGCGCCGCGATGCTGACCACCCGGGCCTGCCCGGGGCGAAAGCCCGATGTCTCGACGTCCACCACCGCCCAACCGGCTCCACACTGGTCGGCGGGCCTGCCCCAGCTGCTTCCACCGATCGAGCTCACATTTCGAGGATGGCACGCAGGGGTGACATGCCCCGCTCCATCGGCCGCGTGTCGGGCACTCTTCTAGACTCCCGGGCATGATCACCCCGCGTGGACGCGTCGCCCTGGCGGCGGGCGCCGCCGCGCGGTGGGCATCGCGGGTCACCGGCCGCGGCGCGGGCGCGATGATCGGCGGGCTGGTGGCGATGACGATGGACCGGTCCATCCTGGGCCAGCTGGGCCGGGGCCGCCGCACGGTGATCATCACCGGGACCAACGGCAAGTCGACCACCACCCGGATGACGGCCGCGGCACTGGCCACGGTCGGCCCGGTCGCGACCAACGCCGAGGGCGCCAACATGGATGCCGGCCTGGTGGCCGCTCTGGCCGCCGCGCCCGATGCGGGGTTGGCGGCGCTCGAGGTCGACGAGATGCACGTCCCGCACGTCAGCGACGCGGTCGAACCCGCGGTGATCGTGTTGCTGAACCTGTCCCGCGATCAGCTGGACCGGGTCGGTGAGATCAACCACATCGAGCGCACGCTGCGCGCCGGGCTGGCCCGGCACCCGTCGGCGGTGATCGTCGCCAACTGCGACGACGTGCTGATGACGTCTGCCGCCTACGACAGCCCGAACGTGGTGTGGGTGGCCGCCGGCGGCGGCTGGGCCGGCGACTCGGTGAGTTGCCCGCGCTCCGGGGAGATCATCGTCCGCGAACAGAACCACTGGTACTCGACGGGCAGTGATTTCAAGCGGCCCGACCCCGACTGGTGGTTCGACGACACCCACATCCACGGTCCCGACGGCCTGTCGCTGCCGATGACGCTGACGCTGCCGGGAACGGTCAACCGCGGCAACGCCACCCAGGCGGTCGCCGCGGCGGTGACGCTGGGCGCCGACCCGGCCGCCGCGGTCGCAGCGGTGTCTGCGGTCGACGAGGTCGCCGGCCGGTACCGCACCGTGCGGGTCGGTGCACACACCGCGCGCATTCTGCTCGCCAAGAACCCGGCCGGCTGGCAGGAGGCCCTGTCGATGGTCGACCGCGAAGCGGCCGGCGTGGTGATCGCCGTCAACGGCCAGGTGCCCGACGGGGAGGACCTGTCCTGGCTCTGGGACGTGAAGTTCGAGCATTTCGACACGACGGCCGTGGTGGCCGCCGGTGAGCGCGGCACCGATCTGGCGGTGCGCCTCGGGTATGCCGGTGTAGAGCACACGCTGATCCACGACACCGTACGGGCGATCGGGTCCTGCCCGCCCGGCCACGTCGAGGTGCTGGCCAACTACACGGCGTTCCTGCAACTCAACCGCGCCCTGGGACGGATGGCGTGACCTCGGAGTCGACGGTGCGGATCGGGCTGGTGCTGCCCGACGTGATGGGCACCTACGGGGACGGCGGCAACTCGGTGGTGCTGCGCCAGCGGCTACGGCTGCGCGGCATCGACGCCGAGATCGTCGAGATCACCCTGGACGACCCGGTGCCCGCCGAACTGGACCTCTACACCCTCGGTGGCGCCGAGGACTACGCGCAGCGGCTGGCGACCAAACACCTGATCCACTATCCCGGCCTGCAGCAGGCGATCTCGCGAGGCGCGCCGGTGCTGGCGATCTGCGCGGCCATCCAGGTGCTGGGCCACTGGTACGAGACCTCCGCGGGTGAACGGGTCGACGGGGTCGGGGTGCTGGACGTGACGACCTCACCGCAGCCGGAGCGCACCATCGGCGAAGTCGCCTCGACTCCGCTCGTCGAAGGACTCACCGAGCAGCTCACCGGCTTCGAAAATCATCGCGGCGGAACGGTGCTGGGCACCGATGCGCGCCCGCTGGCCGCGGTGACCAAGGGCGCGGGTAACCGGGCCGGCGACGGTATCGACGGCGCGGTCCAGGGCAGCATCGTGGCGACCTACCTGCACGGGTGCTGCCTGGCCCGCAACCCCGAGCTGGCCGATTACCTGCTGGCAAAGGTGGTCGGCCCGCTCGCGCCGTTGGATCTGCCCGAGGTCGCGCAGTTGCGCCGGGAACGGTTGGCCGCGCCGCGCCGCGTCTAGGCCGCCGAACCCCCGACGGACCGCGGGATTTCGACCCCGTCCAGCGGGCATCCGCGGTCGCGCAGCGCGACCTCGACCCTGGCCAGCCACTCCCGCGGCCGGTCTTCGGCGATGACGCGCACCACGATCCACCCCATCTGCTCGAGCATGCGCAACCGGTTGATGTCCTTGACGTACTGCCGCCGGTCCTTGCGGTGGTGGTCACCGTCGTACTCGACAGCGACCAGGTACTTCGGCCAGGCCAGATCGAGGAACGCCACCGGCCGCGACCCGATCACCACCGGCTGCTGGGTCTGCGGACGCGGAAATCCGTTGTCCAGCAGCCACAGCCGGATCCGGCTCTCCCGCGGGGAGGCGGCACCGCCGTCGACCAGCGGAAGCAGTTCGCACAGCTGCCGGACCCCGCGGGCCCGCGGGCGGCGTTCGGCCAGTGACACGACGTCGTCGATGTCGAAGCGCTGATTCCACATCAGCGCGTCGAGCCGGGCCAGTGCCTCGGGGCGGTCCAGATGACGACCGAGGTCGAATGCGGTCCTCTCCCGGTTGGTGACGGGAAGTCCTGCACGCCGGGTTATCTCGTCGGCGGCGATCCGTTCCTCCCGCAACACCAGGCCGCGCTGTGGCCGGCCTTTCACGCCGCTGACCTCGACGGGTTGGCTTGGATCCACCCATGGCGCGCCGTGCAGCGCGGCCGCAGTCACCCCCGCGATTACCCCCTTGCGCCCCGTGGCCAGCCATGCCCCGATCGCCCGGTCGCGCAGCGTGATCTCGCCATCACGGCGCACGAACACGCCCCGATACAGCTTGTCGTAGTCGCGTGCGAGTTCGTGACGGGTGACCACGCCAGCCCGGACCGCTTCCCCACCCAGGATGACCTTGCTCATGCCGGTCATGCTGCCAACGCCCCCCGACAGATTTCGAAACCCACGTTTTGCAGCAGAAGTGCGAGTAACCGGCCGCAAAACGTGGGGCTCGTCGCGAGCAGCCGCGGCGAGCCGCGCATCAGGCCACCGCGGCCGAGCCGCGCATCAGGCCACCGCGGCCGAGCCGCGCATCAGGCCACCGCGGCCGAGCCGCGCATCAGGCCATCGCCCGGCGGCCGGCCAGCGCCCGGCCCAGCGTCAGCTCGTCGGCGAACTCGAGGTCACCACCCATCGGCAGGCCCGAGGCGATGCGCGTCACCGTCAATCCGGGGATGTCGCGCAACATCCGCACCAGATAGGTCGCGGTCGCCTCGCCCTCGGTGTTCGGATCGGTGGCGATGATCACCTCGGCGACGTCGACGCCGTCCACCCGCTCGCCGATCCTGTTCAGCAGCTCGCGGATGCGCAGCTGGTCCGGCCCGACGCCGGACAGCGGATCCAGCGCACCGCCGAGTACGTGGTAGCGGCCGCGGAACTCCCGGGTGCGTTCCACCGCCTGCACATCCTTGGGTTCCTCGACCACGCAGACCAGCGAGGCGTCCCGGCGGGGATCGCTGCAGATCCGGCATCGTTCGGCGTCGCTGACGTTGCCGCACACCGCGCAGAACGTCACGCCGTCGCGGATCTTCGCGAGCACCGCGGTGAGCCGGTCGATGTCCGGTGGTTCGACCGACAGCAGGTGAAATGCGATCCGTTGCGCGCTCTTGGGCCCGACACCGGGCAGCTTGCCGAGCTCGTCGATCAGATCCTGGACGGGGCCTTCGAACATCGAGGTCCGGTCACATCCCCGGCAGGCCGAGATCGCCCATACCGCCGGCCAACGGGCCCAGCCGGTCGTGGGCCAGGATGGTGACCTGCTTGGCGGCGTCGGCGATGGCGCCGACGACGAGGTCCTGCAGCGTCTCGACGTCGGCGGGGTCGACGACCTTCGGGTCGATGTTCACCGAGACGACCTCGCCACTACCGCGCATGCTGACCTGCACCAGCCCGCCGCCGGCCTGACCGTGCACCACGGCGTTGGCAAGGGCCTCCTGGGCCTCCATCAGCTGCTGCTGGACCTGCTGGGCCTGCGCGAGGAGCGCTGACATGTCGGGTTGGCCGCCAGGTTGCATTGCTGGTCCTCTGTACGTGTTGGTGTGCGGATAGGTTGCGTACCGGTCTCGACTTGGTTGCGCTCGCCCGGATCCGGCCCTTCGGGGTTTCAGCGTAGTCGCCGACCGGGCTACCGTGGCGCGGTGCACGTGACAGCCAGCCTGCGTGTCGGCCTGCGGAAAGGCTCAGCGATCACCGCCGGTGCGCTCGTCGCTGCGTCGACACTCGCCGCCCCCACCGCCGATGCGGCGCCCGCGAACATCGCGGGCAAGATCGTCTTCCTCGATCCCGGCCACAACGGTTCCAACGACGCCTCGATCAGCAGGCAGGTCCCCACCGGACGCGGCGGGACCAAGGACTGCCAGGCCAGCGGCACATCCACCGACGACGGCTACCCCGAACACACCTTCACCTGGGACACCACGCTTCGGATCCGCCAGGCACTGACCGCCCTGGGCGTACGCACCGCGATGTCGCGGGGCGACGACACCGGACTCGGCCCGTGCGTGGACCAGCGCGCGGCGATGGCGAACTCGATCCAGCCCAACGCCGTCGTCTCGATCCACGCCGACGGCGGCCCGGCGACCGGGCGCGGATTCCACGTGCTCTATTCGTCGCCACCGCTCAACGCGGCGCAGGCCGGCCCGTCGGTGCAGTTCGCCAAGGTCATGCGTGACACGCTGACCGGGTCCGGCATCCCGCCGTCGACCTACATCGGATCGTCGGGTCTCAACCCGCGTTCCGACATCGCCGGGCTCAACCTCGCGCAGTATCCGTCGATCCTGATCGAGCTGGGAAACATGAAGAACCCCGCCGACTCGGGCCTGATGAAGACACCCGAGGGCAGGCAGCGCTACGCCGACGCCGTGGTCCGCGGCATCGTCGCGTTTCTAACATCCCAGCGCGCCTAGGTGCCGGTCGGGGCTAGATGCGGGTCGGGCCCAGGTGCCGTTGGGGCCCGGGTGCCGGTCGGGCCTAGGTGCCCTCGATGCCCTCGGTGCCCTCCACCTCGCGCTTGAGGTTGCCCAGCACCTCCGCCTGGATCTTGCGTAAGCCGATCGGGGCGAACGCCTTCTCGAAGAAGCCGCCGATGCCACCCGCCCCGTTCCAGGAGGTCTTGACCGTCACCGACGACCCGGGTCCCGCCGGCGCGACGGTCCAGTTCGTCACCATCGACGAGTTCGCGTCCTTCTCGATGACGGTGTGTCCGGCCACCTGGACGCCGGCCTTGACGTCGCGTGAACGCGACTTGGTCGCCTGCAGCTTCCACACCGCGACGGTGCCCTCCCCCTGACCACCCTCGAGCACCTGATAGCCGCTGTAGTGCGGGGAGAGGATCTTGGGGCGCATGGCCTGGTAGTCGGCAACCGCGCCCAACACCGTCGCCGGGTCGGCGTCGATCAAAACCGTACTGGTGGCGCTGACCTGTCCCATCAGTGCACACTCCTTGTCAACCGGGGGATCCTGCCTTGGTGCGGTCGCACAGGTTGCGACCGCGGACTAGCGTATATGTGTGTCAGTTGCCTCGACCGACGCACGGTCTGCCTACGCCGACGGCGTGCGGCGGCTGCTCGCCAGCTACCGGGCCATTCCCTCCGACGCGACCGTGCGACTCGCCAAACCCACGTCCAACCTGTTCCGGGCGCGCGCCAAGAACACCGCCCCCGGCCTGGACACCTCCGGTGTGACCGGCGTCATCTCCGTCGACCCGGAGGGACGCGCCGCCGACGTGGCCGGCATGTGCACCTACGAGGACCTGGTCGCCGCCACCCTGCCCTACGGCCTGTCCCCGCTGGTGGTGCCGCAGCTGAAGACCATCACCCTGGGCGGCGCCGTCACCGGCCTCGGCATCGAATCGGCATCGTTCCGGAACGGCCTGCCGCACGAGTCGGTCCTGGAGATGGACATCCTCACCGGCACCGGCGACGTGGTGCGCGCCAGTCGCGACGAGTGTGCCGACCTCTTCGCCGCATTCCCGAACTCCTACGGCACGCTGGGCTACTCGGTGCGGCTGAAGATCGAACTGGAGCCGGTCAAACCCTTCGTCGCGCTGCGCCATCTGCGCTTTCACTCGCTGACCGCGCTGATCGCGGAGATGGACCGGATCGTCGAAACCGGTGGACTCGACGGTGCGCCGGTGGACTACCTCGACGGCGTGGTGTTCAGCGCCGACGAAAGCTACCTGTGCGTAGGGGTCCAGACCGCCACACCGGGACCGGTCAGCGACTACACCGGCCAGGACATCTACTACCGGTCCATCCGGCACGACTCCGCCGGCGAGGGCGGTGAGAAACACGATCGGCTCACCATCCACGACTACCTGTGGCGCTGGGACACCGACTGGTTCTGGTGCTCGCGCGCGTTCGGGGCGCAGAACCCGCACATCCGGCGGTGGTGGCCGCGCCGCTACCGGCGCAGCAGTTTCTACTGGAAGCTGATCGGCTACGACCAGCGATTCGACATCGCCGACCGGATCGAGAAGCACAACGGGCGCCCGCCGCGCGAGCGCGTCGTGCAGGACGTCGAGGTACCCATCGGCCGGACCGTGGAATTCCTCGACTGGTTCCTCGACAACGTGCCGATCGAACCGATCTGGCTGTGCCCGCTGCGGCTCAGGGACGACCGGGGCTGGCCCCTGTATCCCATCCGGCCGCACCACACCTACGTCAACGTCGGATTCTGGTCCTCGGTGCCCGTCGGACCGGAAGACGGGTACACCAACAAGATGATCGAACGCAGGGTCAGCGAACTCGACGGACACAAGTCGCTGTACTCGGATGCGTTCTATTCGCGCGAGGAGTTCGAGTCGCTCTACGGCGGTGAGACGTACAAGACCGTGAAGAAGGCCTACGACCCGGACTCCCGCTTCCTGGACCTTTACGCGAAGGCGGTGCAGAGGCGATGAGCGGAGGAACACCATGACCACATTTCGAGAGCACACCGGTGGGCAGGCGCAGGACGCCGACGGCAGACTCTCGCTGGCCGAGATCCTGGAGATCTTCGCCGCGGGCCGGCTGCCACTGAAGTTCACCGCCTACGACGGCAGCAGCGCAGGACCCGAGGACGCGACGCTCGGACTCGACCTGCTCACCCCGCGCGGAACCACCTACCTGGCCACCGCACCGGGCGACCTCGGGCTGGCCCGCGCCTACGTCTCCGGCGACCTCGAACCCCATGGTGTCCACCCGGGCGACCCCTACGACCTGCTGACCGCGCTCGCCGAGAAGATGGACTTCAAGCGGCCACCGGCGCGGGTGCTGGCCAGCATCATCCGGTCGATCGGAATCGAGCACCTCAAGCCGATCTCCCCGCCCCCGCAGGAGGCGCTGCCGCGCTGGCGCCGCATCGCGGAGGGCCTGCGGCACAGCAAGACCCGTGACGCGGATGCCATCCACCATCACTACGACGTGTCCAACACGTTCTACGAGTGGGTGCTCGGCCCGTCGATGACCTACACCTGCGCGTGCTACCCGCATCCCGACGCCACCCTGGAGGAGGCGCAGGAGAACAAGTACCGGCTGGTGTTCGAGAAGCTGCGGCTCAAGCCGGGCGACCGGCTCCTCGACGTGGGCTGCGGCTGGGGCGGCATGGTGCGCCACGCCGCCCGCCACGGGGTGAAGGCGATCGGGGTGACGCTGTCCAAGGAGCAGGCGGCCTGGGCGCAGAACGCGATCGACGAGGAGGGGCTGGGCGACCTCGCCGAGGTGCGCCACAGCGACTACCGCGACGTACGCGAGTCCCAGTTCGACGCGGTGTCCTCGATCGGCCTGACCGAGCACATCGGGGTGGCGAACTATCCCGCCTACTTCCGGTTCCTGAAGTCGAAGCTGCGCACCGGCGGTCTGGTGCTCAACCACTGCATCACCCGCCACGACAACCGCTCCGGCGCGGCCGCCGGCGGTTTCATCGACCGCTACGTGTTCCCGGACGGGGAGCTGACCGGTTCGGGCCGGATCATCACCGAGATCCAGGACGTCGGCATGGAGGTGGTGCACGAGGAGAACCTGCGCCACCACTACGCGATGACGTTGCGCGACTGGTGCCGCAACCTGGTCGAACACTGGGACGAGGCGGTCGCCGAGGTCGGGCTGCCCACCGCGAAGGTGTGGGGTCTGTACATGGCCGGGTCCCGGGTCGGGTTCGAGCAGAACACGATTCAGCTGCACCAGGTGCTGGCGGTCAAGCTCGACGAGCTGGGCCGCGACGGCGGGCTGCCGTTGCGGCCGTGGTGGACGGCGTAGCGGCTAGGCTCGTGGCGTGATCCGTTTTCTGCTACGCGTCGCCGTGTTCCTCGGCTCCTCGGCGATCGGACTGCTCGCCGCCTGGTTGCTGGTGCCGGGGGTGGGGGTGTCTGCGCTGGGCTTCATCGTCGCGGTGTTGATCTTCACCGTGGCCCAGGCGCTGCTGTCACCGTTCTTCCTCAAGATGGCGAACAAATACGCCTCGGCGTTCCTGGGCGGGATCGGGCTGGTGTCGACGTTCGTCGCGCTGCTGCTCGCCTCGCTGCTGTCCAACGGGTTGACCATCAACGGGATCGGCTCGTGGATCGGGGCCACCGTGGTGGTCTGGCTGGTGACCGCGTTGGCGACGCTGGTATTGCCGATGCTGGTGCTCAAGGAGAAGAAGAAGGACGCCGCGTCCTAACCGCCGTCGATTCGGCGCGCGCCCAGTTCGTTCTGGAGGAGCTCGAGTGCCGCCTCCTCCGGATCGCGCCGTGGCGCGGCGTCGACGGTGCCGGCCTCGGCGAGCATGCTCTCCTCGTCATCCTCGGGTTCGGGCTCGGGGTCTGGGGCGGCCGGGGCGGGCCCGGGTGCGGCGGCCCTGGGTGCGGTCGGCGCCGCGCCGGTCTCGCACCGGATCGTCCAGTTGACGCCGAGGGCATCCTTGAGGGCTTCCCGGATCACATCGGCGTTGCGCTGCTCAGACAGCCGCTTGGCCAGCGGCGCCGACTCGTGGCTGAGGATCAGGGTGTCGCCGTCGACCGCACGCACGATCGCGCCGGCCAACATCACCTCGGTGGTGCGGCTGCGTTCGCGGACCTTTTCCCGCACCGTCGTCCACATGCTGCGCACCGCGGCCGCGCTCGGTTCACCGGCAGGTGGTGCGGCATGGGCCGCCGGAGGCCGGGCCGGCGCACGTTCGGGGGGCGGGGGTCCGCTGCGCGACGGCGCTGCGGGCTCGGGCGGAGGCGGTGCCGCTTCAGGTGGCGCGGTGCGTGGCGGTGCCGCTTCAGGTGGCGCGGTGCGTGGCGGTGCCGCCTGCTCAGCCGCACGCGGCGCTGCGGCGGCGGCCGGCACTTCCGACGGCTCCTCTGCGGTTCTGGTCTTGCGCACGTACTGCTTGGGCGGTGCCATATCGGCGGGGACCTCGTCGCCGGCCGGGATGGACATCTCGAGTCGCTTCTCGATGCGCTCGACCCGCTGCAACAGCGCGGCCTCGGTGTCACTGGCCGACGGCAGCAGCAACCGGGCACACACCACCTCGAGCAGCAGCCGCGGGGCCGTCGCCCCGCGCATCTCGCCCAGCCCGTTGTGCACCACCTCGGCGTAGCGGGTCAACGTAGCGGCGCCGAGCCGGGCAGCCTGGTCCCGCATGCGTTCCAACACGTCCTCGGGGCCGTCGACGACCCCGCGCGCCACCGCGTCGGGGACCGCCTGCAGCACGATCAGGTCACGGAACCGCTCGAGCAGGTCGGTGGCGAACCGGCGCGGATCGTGACCGGCGTCGATCACGCCCTCGATGGCCCCGAACAGCGCTGCCGAGTCACCGGCGGCCAGTGCGTCGATCGCGTCGTCGATCAGGGCGACGTCGGTCGCGCCGAGCAACGCGAGCGCACGCTGATAGGCCACCCGGTTGCCCTCGGCCCCGGCCAACAGCTGATCCAGCACGCTCAGCGTGTCGCGGGGAGATCCACCGCCGGCCCGGATCACCAGCGGATAGACCGCGTCGTCGACGTCGGCGTCCTCGGCCGCGATGATCTTCTCGACCAGGGCCCGCATGGTGCGCGGGGGCAGCAGCCGGAACGGGTAGTGGTGGGTGCGTGACCGGATGGTGGGCAGCACCTTCTCCGGCTCGGTGGTCGCGAACACGAATATCAGATGTTCCGGCGGCTCCTCGACGATCTTCAGCAGCGCATTGAAACCGGCCGTGGTGACCATGTGCGCTTCGTCGATGATGAAGATGCGGTAGCGGGACTGGGCCGGTGCGTAGAACGCACGGTCGCGCAGTTCCCGGGTGTCGTCGACGCCGCCGTGGCTGGCCGCGTCCATCTCGACGACGTCGACGTTGCCCGGGCCGTTCGGCGCCAGCGCGACGCAGGAGTCGCAGACCCCACACGGTGTGGCGGTCGGGCCCTGCACACAGTTCAGCGAGCGGGCCAGGATCCGGGCCGACGACGTCTTACCGCAGCCCCGCGGCCCCGAGAACAGGTAGGCGTGGTTGATCCGGCCGGAGTCCAGCGCGGTGGAAAGCGGCTCGGTGACATGTTCCTGGCCGACGACCTCAGCGAACGTCGCCGGGCGGTACTTGCGGTAGAGAGCCACCCAAGCAGGCTACTCAGTCGGTCCGACTACTCGCCGGGCAGCGCCGAGAGCAGCCGCTCGGTCGCCGAGTAGAGCGCGCAGGTCGCCAGACCGTCGATGGCCTCACGAAGATCGGACGTTGAGGGGAACGTCGGCGCGATGCGGATGTTCTTGTCCTCCGGGTCATTTCGGTAGGGGAACGACGCCCCTGCCTCGGTGACCGCGATCCCGGCGTCCTTGGCGAGTGCCACTGTCCGCTTGGCGGTCCCGGGCAGCACGTCCAGGCTGACGAAGTAGCCGCCCTTGGGTTCGGTCCAGGACGCGATCTTGGAGTCGGCCAGCCGGTCCTCGAGGATCTCCAGTACCAAAGCGAACTTCGGCGCCAGCAGCTCCTGGTGGCGGCGCATGTGCAGCCGCACACCGTCGGCGTCGCCGAAGAACCGCAGGTGCCGCAGCTGGTTCACCTTGTCCGGCCCGATCGACTTCTTGCCGGCGTGCTGCAGGTACCAGGCGATGTTGCCCAGCGATCCACCCAGGAAGCTCACGCCGGCACCGGCGAAGGTGATCTTCGACGTCGAGGCGAACACCAACGGCCGGTTCGGGTGGTTGGCCGCAGCCGCGAGGCCCAGCACGTCGACCTGCCTGACGAACTCGTGGGTCAGTGTGTGCACCGCGTAGGCGTTGTCCCACATCAGCCGGAAATCGGTTGCCGCGGTGACCATCTGGACCAGTCGCCGGACGGTCTCCCAGGAGTAGGTGGTGCCGGTGGGGTTGGAGAACACCGGCACACACCACATGCCCTTGATGGCCGGGTCCGCGGCCACCAGCTCCTCGACGAGGTCGACGTCGGGCCCGTCCTCGAGCATCGGCACGGCGATCATCTCGATGCCGAGGCTCTCGGTGATCGCGAAGTGCCTGTCGTAGCCCGGTGCAGGACAGAGGAACTTCACACCGGTGCCGTCGCGGAGCTCGTCCACCCACGGCCGCGGCGAGTCGACGCCGCCGTGCAGCATCGAGTACACGACGACGTCGTGCATCAGCTCCAGGCTGGCGTTGTTGCCCGCGATCAGGTTGGGCACCGGGATGCCCAGCAGCTCGCTGAAGATCGCACGCAGCTCCGGCAGGCCGTGCAGGCCGCCGTAGTTGCGGGTGTCGGTGCCCTCACCGTCACGGAACGAGTCCGCACCGGTTCCCGGCAGGCCGAGAAGAGCGTTGGACAGGTCCAGCTGGGCCGGCGACGGTTTCCCGCGGGTCAGGTCCAGCCGAAGACCCTTGGCCTGCAACTCGGCGTAGTTACGCCGCTGCTGTTCATGCTCTTCTACCAGTTCGGCACGGCCCAGCGACTGAAACGACACCGCGCGCCTTTCACCGTGTGGATCTCGGACGAGTTGGGGGACCCCGCGCACCCGCCAGAGCCCGTTGACCCTTGCTGCCTTCCGGCCCTGGGGGAGTTCACAGGATGGACGCCGCGCGGGGTCCACAGGCGAGTCTATAACCCACCCACCGACCATCCGCCGCCGAGGAGCACCGAGCGGATTTGTGGGCCGGGGAGCCTGGTCGGCTACCATGGCCCGCGGAGGATTCGCCTAGTGGCCTATGGCGCTCGCCTGGAACGCGGGTTGGGTTAACAGCCCTCGCGGGTTCAAATCCCGCATCCTCCGCACTCAGCCCGGGCTGCGGCCGGTCGGCGCACCGTTCGGCCGCATCCCGGGCACCACGATCGAGGAGGGGTATGGGCCGCACCGTCGCGGTGGTCTGGCACGCGTCATTCTCCCTCGCCGCCGGTGTTCTGTACTTCTTCTTCGCCCTCCCCCGTACCCCAGAGCTGCTGGGCCAGACCTCCCACCCGCTGGGCACCGCACTGCGCATCGTGACCGGTGCGTTGATCGGGCTGGCCGCGCTGCCGGTGGTGTTCACGCTGGTCCGGACCCGCCGGCCCGAGTTCGGCACCCCGCAGCTGGCGCTGAACCTGCGCACGTCATCGATCGTGCTGCACGTGCTCGCCGGTGCGCTGATCATCGGCACCGCGATCAGCGAGATCTGGCTGTCACTCAACGACGCCGGGCAGTGGCTGTTCGGGATCTACGGTGGCGCGGCCGCGATCGCGGCGCTGGGCGTGTCCGCGTTCTATCTGGCGTTCATCGCCGAACTGCCGCCGCCCCCGCCCAAGCCGGTGAAGGTCAAGCAGCGTGCGACGCGACGCGGTCACACCGGCGACGCCGACCAGGCCGAGCCGGCCGACGAGGACACCGCGGCCAACGCAGCCGACGCAGCCGACGCAGCCGACGACGAAGCTGCGGAATCCGAAGCCGAAGTTGTCGCCGAATCCGCACCGGCAACCGATACTGATCGGGATGCCGATGACGACACCACCGCCGACACCAGCGGAGACGATGCAGACAACGACTCCCCCGAACCGTCCGACGGCAAACTCCAGAACCGCCATCCGGCCGGCAAGGGATCGGTACTCGGACGGCGGAAGCGGATCCGTGGCGGCGTCGCTGTCGAGGACTGATCGGCGGGGGCCACGTCGACAGCGGCCCGAGCCAACGCCACTATTGATGGGTATGGGCCCGTTTCCCCCGCTGCGGCTTGCGCTGATCGCGCTGGCGACGATCTTTGCGCTCGTCGCCCCGGCCGCACCCGCAGCCGCCGCGCCCGGCGACCCGATCGAGGCGGCCGCGGCGGCCGAACCCGCGGTGGTGCGCATCGACACCACCGTCGACTACCAGGGCGTCATCGGGGTGGGCACCGGCACCGTGCTGGACCCGGGCGGACAGGTGCTGACCAACTTCCACGTCGTACAGGGCGCCGACCGGATCACCGGCACCGTCGCGGGCCAGACCTTCCCGGCGTTCCTGGTCGGCTACAACCGCGACCGCGACGTCGCCATCATCCAGCTGGCCGGCGCCGCCGGGCTGCCGGTGGCGGCGATCGGGGACTCCAACGCGCTTGTCCCGGGTGAACCGGTGGTGGCACTGGGCAACGCGATGGGTACCGACGCCCCGCTGACCCGGGAGGTCGGGACGGTGACCGGGTTCGGGCGAACGGTCACCGCCGAAGACACCCTGACCGGCAGCTCCGACGAGTTGACCGGCCTCATCGAGTTCGCCGCCCCGGTGCGCGCCGGCGACTCCGGAGGGCCGTTGGTCAACGGTGCCGGGCAGGTCGTGGGCATCACCACGGCGGCATCGGTGAACTTCCGGATGGGACCCGGCGGCAAGGGTTTCGCCATCCCGATCAACGACGTGATGGGTGTGGCGGGACAGATCCAGGCGGGCGTCCCCTCCGACACGGTGCACATCGGCCCACCGGTGCTCCTCGGCGTCGGCGTGCGCACCACCACGCGCGACGAGTCCGGCGTGCTGATCCAGGACGTCATGGTCGGGGGCCCGGCCGACCTGGCCGGGCTGGTTGCCGGCGACGTGCTGCTCGTCCTCGACGGCGTCTCGCTGGACTCGACCGACAGGCTGACCTCGGTGCTGGACCGGCACTATCCCGGTGATGTGCTCGACATGACCTGGATCGACGTCGGTGGGCAGACCCGCACCGGCAAGGCGGTGCTGACCCCCACCCCGTGAATCGGCGGAAACACCGGGGCAGCGGGTCGGTGAACCCTATGCTGAGCGAGTGCCCAACAATGCGCCTTACCGGGTCGTCCAGTGGACGACGGGAAACGTCGGCAAGAGCTCGGTCGCCGCGATAGCCAAGAACCCGACCCTGGAGCTGGTCGGCTGCTATGCCTGGTCCGCCGACAAGGTCGGTCGCGACGTCGGCGAGCTCGTCGGCATCGAACCCCTGGGGGTGACCGCCACAGACGACGTCGACGCCCTGCTGGCGCTGAAGCCCGACGCGGTGGTCTACAACCCGATGTGGATCGACGTCGACGAGCTGGTCCGGATCCTCGAGGCCGGTGTCAACGTGGTGGCGTCGGCCTCGTTCATCACCGGGCACAATCTGGGCGAGGGCCGGGACAGGCTCGTCGACGCGTGCACCCGCGGCGGATCCACGCTGTTCGGCTCGGGCGTCAGCCCCGGTTTCGCCGAGCTGCTCGCGATCGTGGCGGGCACCGCGTGCGACCGCATCGACAAGGTCACGATCGCCGAGTCGGCGGATACGACCCTCTACGACTCGCCGGACACCGAGCGGCCCGTCGGATTCGGCACCGCGATCGACGACCCGAACCTCGCGCCGATGGCGGCGAAGGGCACCGCCGTGTTCGCCGAGGCCGTGCAGCTGGTCGCAGACGCCCTCGGCGTCGAACTCGACGAGATCACCTGCGTGGCCGAATACGCCCAGACGACCGAGGACCTTCCGATGGCGTCGTGGACCATCCCGGCGGGACACGTCGCCGGGGTTTTCGCCAGCTGGCAGGGTATCGCCGACGGCAAGACCGTCATCGACATCAACGTGCGGTGGAAGAAGGGCCAAACCCTGCAGCCGGACTGGCAGCTCGACGGCGACGGCTGGAAGATCACCATCGACGGCAGGCCGACGGTCAACATGTCCGTCGGCTTCCTGCCGCCACAGGACATGATCGAGAACGCCAAGACGATCGAGGACTTCTTCGTGCTCGGACACATCATGACGGCGCTGCCGCCGATCCACGCGATACCGGCCGTCGTCGCGGCGGCGCCGGGCATCGCGACGTACGTCGACCTGCCGCTGCCGGTGCCCCGCGGCGTGGTGCCGACCGGCTAACCCGGCTCGGTGTCGCGCAGCACCTGCGCGACCACCCCGACCACCCGCTGCGGCTGCTTCTCGAGATAGAAGTGGCCCCCCACGAAGGTGTGCACCTCACCGCCACCGGACGTGTGCTGCAGCCAGGCGGCCGCGTCGGCGACGCTGGCCTTCGGGTCGTCGGTCGCGGTCATCACGACGATCGGCGCGTCGATCACAACATCGGGGGCGCAGCGGAAGGCCTGCATCGCCCGGTAGTCGTTGCGGAATGCGGGCAGGAAGGTCGCCCGCAGTTCGGGATCGTTCAACACCCGCGGGTCGGTGCCTCCGAGGTCGCGCATCACCCCGATGAGATCGGGGTCGGTCCCGGCGACGCGGTCGTCGCCGCCGTGGCGGCTGGGCGCCCGGGAACCCGAGGCGAACACCACGAGGGGCCGGCGGCCGGCCAGCGTCTCGAGGCGGCGGGCGACCTCGAACGCGAGGACCGCACCCATGCTGTGGCCGAAGAACGCCACCTGCGCGTCGGCCAGCGCGCCGAGCTCGGCGAACACCTGATCGGCGAGCTCGCCGATGGATTCGACCAGCGGTTCACCGTGCCGGTCCTGACGGCCCGGGTACTGCACCACGAAGACGTCGAACTCCGGCGACAGCGCCGTCGCCATCGGAAAGTAGTAACTGGCCGACCCGCCGGCGTGCGGGAAGCACAGCAGCTTGATGCGGGCGGTCGGCGCGGGATGGAAGTTGCGGATCCAACGGCTGCGCTCGGCCGGTGCGGGCGGTGATGTCACTGCGGCGGCTGCCCCTCGAACACTCGCAGCACATTGGCCTGCAGCTGGGCCCCCGGCGGCCCCTCGACGGTGACATCCTTGAGGATCTCGGCCCTCTGACCCTCGACGGTGAACCGGCCCGGCTGAGGCTCGCGTCCGCCGACCACCTCGTATTCGACAGTGAACGGTTTTTCCGGGAACGGGTGCAGGCCAACGTAATTCGGGTCGATAGTGTAGGTGTAGACGCAGGCACCCTCGGGATCGCAGTTCGTGGCGGTGACGACCACACCGATGAGGAACTCCTTGGCGGTCGGCACCGACGGCGGGGGTGGCTGCGGAGGCGTGCGTACCGGCGCCTCGGCCTGCTGGCCGGGCCCGCTGAGGATCACGAACGCCGCGAGCCCGATGCCGCTGGCCAGCATCCCGATGATCGCCAGCGCCGCGAGCAGCTTTCGGATGGTCGTCCAGCCCGGCCGTGAGATCGACATGCACAGCAGGGTAGCGGCACCACCGGCCCCGCCGAACCATCGGCGGGGCCGGTAACAGCCTCGACCGTCAGTGAAGCCGGGCGGCCTGCGCCTCGGCGACCGGGTCCGCTTCGGCCGTCGACTGGCCGGTGCGGCGATCGAAGATGGTGGTCAGGATCGCGGCGAACGCATACATGCCCACGAAGATCCAGATCACCCCCGCCTCGCCGACCCGATCGATGAAGAGGGTGACGATGATCGGTCCGACCGCCACCGATGCGCCCATGCCGATGTTGTAGGCCGACATCACCGCCCCGGGGTGGCTCGGTTCCAGCGACGCCGTGATCGCCGACAGCGGAACGAATCCCGCGAGGCTGATTCCGAACGCCATACCCGCCAGCACGGCGAGCCCGTAGGAACCGGTCCAGGCCGGCAGATAGTAGAGCGCCAGCAGGCTGGCACCGGAGCCGACCGCACCGAACCAGCGCACGGTCTGAACCCACCCGAGACGGTCGCCGACCATGCCGAACACAACGTTGAACGGGATGTTGGCCGCGTAGATGATCGTGGTCAGCAGCAGCCACTTCGCCAGCCCGAAACCGAACTGCTCGGCGAACAGCGCCGGGAAGAACACGAACGACCCGTACTGGGGTGCGGTGTTGATCATCCGGATCACCGCGGCCGACAGCACCCGCGGGCGGGTGGCGATCAGCTTCAGCCCGGTGGCCAGCACGGTGAAGGGCGGTTCGTCACCGACGGCCAGTCGCGACCGCCCGGTGGGTTCCTTGACGCCCAGCAGCGCGATCAGCCCGCCCACGATCACCATGCCCATCGACAGCCAGAGCGTGTTGTACTCGCCGATCAGCGGAATCGAGCCGTTGGCCACCAGCGCACCGAGGGTCGGCAGCCCGGCGGTGAACATCACGTAGAACCACCCGATGGCGGTGGCCAGCCGGCGCCGGTTCGCCACCGCGGCGATCCACACCAGGAAGCCGAACGCGAACAGTGGATAGCCGACGCCGCGCAAGGCATACGAGATGAACATGACCGTCTCGTTGTTGCCGGCTACACCCGCCGTCAGGAAAACCACCTCGAACGTCACCCACGCGACGAACCCGATCGCCATGACGCGACGGGGTCCCCACAGGTCCGACAGCGCGGCCGACAGCCAGGCGGCGATCGCGACCACGATGCCGTACAAACTGACCAGCGCGGCCACCCGCGAGGTGTCCAGTCCGTTGTTGTCCCGCAGGAACGGCGCGATGTAGTTGGATTCGACGCCGTCGCCGATCATGAAGAACAGGAGGCCGAGATAGCCGAGGGCCAGGCTCCTGGGCAGGCCGAGCCGGTCCCATATCGAGGCCTTTACAGACACGGCGAAGTCCGCAGTCTGGGTCATGACAGTGCTCCCTTTCGAGGAATGGGTGAACGAGGACACCGCGTCGGCGCGGTGGGTCTTGTGGGGCCGCTCAGGTGAGGTCGCTGAGGGCGTGCAACGCCGGCCGGAGGCTCTGGTAGAGGCCTCGGTACACGGGCCAGAACGTGTCGTAGCGGGCACCGGTTTCGGCGTTCGGCGCCACGGTGGATCCGTAGCGGACCATCGCCTTGGCCGCAGCCTCCATCGACGGCTGCAGTCCGGCGGCGACGACGCCGATCATCGCCGCACCGAGTGCCGTGGTCTCCTGTTCGGAGCACAGCGTGAGCGGGCGCTGCAGGATGTCGGCCACCATCTGCACCCACAGCGAGCTCCGTGAGCCGCCACCGGTCACATACACCTGGCGCAGCGGAGCGCCGACGGCTTCCAGGCCGGCCACCTCGAGCTTGATCTCGAACGCGATGCCCTCCAGGATCGCGCGATAGATGTGGCCGCGGCCGTGTCGCCCGGTCAGCCCAACCAGCGCACCGCGGGCGCGGGAATCCCAGTACGGTGTCTGCGCCGCGTTCCAATACGGCAGGGCCAGTAGGCCTTCCGAGCCCGGCGGCAGCTCAGCCGCTATCCTTTCGGCGTCGGCGCCGCCCTCCTCGGTCCCGCCGAACTCCTCGCGGAACCAGTTCACCAGATAGGTGCCCGATGACGTGAATGCTTCCAGCAGGTAGCCACTGCCGTTGGCCCCGGCGACCGTCCGGTACGCCCGGTCCCAGCTGTAGCTTTCGCTGGCGCGCCCGCAAACCACCGCGGTGCCCATGTTCAGGTACAACGCACCCGCCTCGTGGACACCGGCGCCGACGGCGGCGCACTGACCGTCACCAGCACCGGCGACCAGCGGGGTGCCCGCAGCCAAGCCGGTTTCGCGCGCTGCTGCGGCGGTGATCGCCCCCACCACTGTTCCCGGCGCAACCACGGTCGGCAGCACCCGTTCGTCCACGCCTGTCAACGCCAGCAGCTCCGGCGACCACTCCAGCTCGGCCATGTCGAACAGCCCCATCGAGTCGGCACTGGCCTGACTGGAGATCCACCGCCCACACAACCGCATGTTCAGAAAGGCACTGACGTCCCCGATGTGGCGTGCATGTGCCATCGCGTCGCGCTCGTTGCGGATCAGCCACGCCAGCTTGTAGATCGACGGCGTGTTGTCCGGCGGCCGGCCGGACACCGCATGGACGTGTTCGCAGCCCAGTTCGGCCACCAGATCGCGGGCGCGGGTGTCCATCCACACGATGCCCGGGTATACCGCTCGACCATTCCGGTCGAGGCTGACGAAGGTCTCTCGCTGAGTCGTGACGCACACCGCCGCCACACGCCCCGCATCGACGGTGGCAAGTGCGGCGCGGAGTGCCTCACAGGTCGCCGACCACCAGTTCTCCGGATCCTGCTCGTGTCGCCCCGGGCCGGGCTGCATGGTGCGGATGGCGCTACGCCCGGAGGACAGCGCCTGTCCCTGTGCATCGAACACGACCGCCTTGCTCGCCGTGGTGGAGCAGTCCACCGCCACGACGAGGTCGCCCGACGTACCTGGCGCTGGTGTGTGTTCGCCCATGCTGAGGCTCCTCTTCCGATGGGCGACAGCCGGTTTCACTAGCTGCCGCCCTGCCGTCGCCCCTGGGATCGGGGTCTGGCCGCTATGGCTTGTATCACATCTACATCTAACATATGCAACATGTCAAGTGTTGAGTTTGTCAGTTATCTCCGTTACCTTTGTGATGTTGGTTGATGAGTTTGAGGAGCGACGATGGCGGAGTTGCCACTTCGGCGGCGTGAACGAATCGCGCGGTACATCCAGGAGGTCGGTGCCGCACGCACCGAGGACCTGGCCGAACGCTTCGAGGTCAGCGCGATGACGATCCACCGTGATCTGGATGCGCTCGAGGCCGAGGGCTGGCTGGAACGCACCCGAGGTGGCGCACGCACTGGTGGTCTGCGACTGCATGAGCGCAATGTGGTGCTGCGGATGCGACAGCAGGTCGCCCAGAAGCGTGCGCTCGCCCGGGCCGCGCTCGGCCATCTGGACCCCGGCTCGACGCTGGCCCTCGACGACTCGACGACGACGCTGGCGCTGTTGCCCCATCTGGCCGCACTGAAACCCATGACACTGATCACGAACTTCCTGCCCGCGATCCGCTATGCCACCGACGACCCCGACATCGACCTGTTCGGGCTCGGAGGTCAGTACGATCGCAGCCTCGACTCGTTCGACGGCCCTGCGGTCATCGACCAGTTGCAGCTGCTGTCCGCCGATGCCGTCGTGATGTCGGTTGCGTCCGTGCACAAGCAGTGGCTCCTGCACCCATCAGCTGAGACCGCCAGGCGCAAAAGAGCTTTCATCGAGAGCGGGGTCAAGCGCATCCTGCTGGTCGATTCCACCAAGTTCGCGCACCGGGCCTCACACCGGCTCGGGGAGATCGACCTGTTCGACCTCGTCATCGTCGATGACGCCGTCGGCGAAGAGCACATCGAATTTCTTCGCAAGCGCGGCGTCAGTGTCGAGATCGCCAGTGTGACAACCGAAGACATCACTGCAGACAGTCAACTCGTCTAGCGAAACCCCTCCGGGCCGATGACCCGGAAAGTGAAAGGAAAGAAGTGAGAGCAGCAATATTCCGCGGTCCAGGCCAGCTGGCTATCGAAGAGGTGCCACGACAGCAACCCGGCCCGGGCGAGATCTCGGTGGACGTCTACGCCGCCGCCACCTGCGGTACCGACCTGAAGTCCTACCGGCGCGGCCACCCGAAGCTCTTCCCAGCGCTGCCTGCGCGTTTCGGTCATGAGTTCGCCGGCGTCGTCGATGCGGTCGGTCGAGGGGTGGACGACTTCCAGGTCGGTCAGCGTGTGGTCGCCGCGAACACCGCGCCGTGCGGCTCGTGTTGGGCCTGCACGAAGCAGCGGCCCAGCCTGTGTGAAAACCTCAGCTTCCTCAACGGCGCCTTCGCCGAGCAGGTCGTGATCCCCGCACCGATCGTCGCCCGCAACACCTACGTACTGCCCGAGACGGTGTCCTTCGCCTCCGCCGCGCCGCTGGAGCCGCTGTCGACCGTGGTGCATGGCATGGCCGAGGCAGATGTCGCGCTGGGAGACACCGTGGCCGTCAACGGGTGCGGGCCCATCGGCCTGATGTTCATCCGGCTGTCGAAGCTGCGCGGGGCACGGGTCATCGCCACCGACATGTCGTCGCTTCGCCTGGCCCAGGCCCGCAGTGCCGGAGCCGATGTCACGGTCGATCTCACCGAGATGAGCGACACCGCCGAGCGTTCAGCCGCGGTGCGCGACCTGACCGAGGGACGTCGGGGCGCCGACATCGCCATCGAGGCGGTAGGCCTGCCCGAGGTATGGGAGCAGACCGTCGAAATGCTGCGGCCCGGCGGCACCGGGGTGCTGTTCGGCGGCCCCAAGGCCGGTTCGCGGTTCTCCGTCGACGCGGTGGCAATGCACTACAGCGAGTACACCCTAAAGGGGGTCTTCCACCACACACCGCAGTACGTGCGGGTCGCCCTGGATCTGCTGGCCTCCGGCGCGCTCGACGGCGAGAGCCTGATCAGCGAGGTCCGCCCGTTGGAGGCGCTGGTCGACAGCCTGGAGGACATGGCGGCCGGAAAGGGCGCCAAGTACCTGTTGGATCCGAGGGTCGCGGCATGAGCGCGGATATGATCCTTGCCGAAGAGCGCGCAGCGGTAGCCGAGTTCGCGCGCCGGATGGTTCGTGACGGCCTGGTGGTCGGAACATCCGGAAACATCTCGCTGCGGCGCGACACCCTCATCGCCGTGACCCCGTCCGGGGTCGACTACGACACGATGACCGACGGCGACATCGCGGTGGTGGACATGGATGGCACCGTCGTCGACGGCAGTCTCAAGCCGACGACCGAGCTGCCGTTCCATCTCGCCTGCCACAACCGCCACGGCGCCCAGGCAGTGGTGCACACGCATTCCACGGCCGCCACCGCGCTGTCGCTGCTTCGTGACGATGTGCCGTTCGTGCACTACCAGATCGCCATGTTCGGCGGTTCGGTGTCGGTGGCGCCCTACGCCACCTACGGCACCGAAGAGCTGGTCGCCAACGTCGACTTCGCGATGCGGGACCGCACCGGCTGCATCCTCAAGCACCACGGCACATTGTGCATCGGCGACAGTCTGGGCAAGGCCTACGACCGGGCCCGCCAACTCGAATGGCTGTGTGATGTGTGGCTTCGCGCCAGCGCAGTCGGCCGGGCCGGGCTGCTGCCCGCTGACGAGATCGACCGGGTTGTCGAACGTTTCGGCACCTACGGACAGCCACAGACGATCGCGGCGGGCCGATGAGCGGGCACCTTTGCCCAGACGACTCGAGGGGCAGCAATCCCAAGGGTTAATCAGTTGATCGGCACTCGCGAGATCCGCTGCACGCAAGGTGTCTCGTATGCAACGATCCGACCACTTGCCTCGCCGAAGAATGGGCTGGAGAGATGGTCGCGGGAGCAGGCTATCCCGACAGCGCTCAGGCCGGCGGCCCTCCGGGCCGCCGAGCGGGCAAGGACCCGGCCATCGAGACCCTGCGCGGAGTAGCGATTGTCCTGGTGGTGATCGGCCATGTCATCGGCATCGACGCCGACCGAGGTATGCAGGCTGCGCTTGATTCGCCCTGGCGGATCTTCTACCTCGCTCTGGTCGACGTCCGACTGCCGCTGTTCACGATGATCTCCGGTTACATCTACGCGCTGCGGCCCCTGACCTCACCAGACGGTCTAGCGGGACTGTTGAAGACCAAATCACGCCGACTGCTTCTGCCGTTGTTGACGGTCGGGACGCTGCTGTTCGTCACCCAACGGGCGGTCCCGGGCACCAACTACAAGCCTCATCTGGATGAGTACTACCGGATTTTCATCTACCCTTATGAGCACCTCTGGTTCCTTCAGTCGATCTTCGTGATCTTCGTACTGGTCGGACTGTTGGACGCGTTCGGTCTGCTCAACACCGCCTGCCGCGCACTCGTGGCCCTGGCCGTCAGCTTGGCGATGTTCGAGGTGATACCGGTTCCGCAGTACGCCGACATCTTCAGCGCCAGTGGAGTTCTGAGGTTGCTGCCGTTCTTCCTGCTCGGGTACATGCTGAATCGGTACTGGCCCCGTGGCGTTTCCTGTGCCCGGTTGGCCGCCATGGTGGCTTCGCCTTCGGCATCTATCTGCTACACCCGTTCGGAACTGCGGCCACCAGGATTCTGCTGACCCATGCGGGTGTCACCGCCGGCCTCGTGTTGTTCAGCATCGGCGTGGCAGTCGGTCTCGGGTGGCCGATCATCTTCGAGAAATTGACGAAGCGCTCCCGGGTGATACAGACATTCATCTTCGGCGAAAAGTGGGCTCCGAAAAAATGAGCACCGGAAGCGATGGTCCGCCAGACCGTATCTAGTCGCCCACCCGGTTGCCCTGCTCGTCCCAGTGCGCGGCCACCTTCTTGCTCGGCTGCACCCGTGGCGGTTCGCCCGGCATCTTCGGAGTGCCGCCCCGTTTAGCGTTGTGCTGACCTGCGGCTTTGCAGGCGGATTCGGTGCGTCGTGCGGGAGTTATCGGGCGAGTACTCGCCGCACCTATAGTGCAGCCTGCCCGCGCACCGCGTTTTATATCGGCACCACCGGCCTGACCGTCGACGGCCTCCTGCGCAGCCGACTCCCAGTCGCGGCGCACCTCACTGACCCGCCGGGCGAGCGACGAATCGAAGAATGGCCGTATGGCTTGCAAGCCGTTCAAGCAGGCTGCGGCTGCAGCGCCGCCAGCGCGTCTATCTCGCTGGCTATTCAGCTCTTATCTCCAAGAGCGAGCGCGTGGGTATTGGGGGATGGCACCGATGTCGATCATCTCCTCGCGGTACTGGTTGTACGCTTGCTGCTGATCGTGCAGGAGATCCATCTCGACCGGGCACACACTCGAATCAGCAAGCGCCACAGCCTTTTCAGGGTATTCAGTGGTTCCCCAGTCCCACAACCACTGGACCGGGTCGACGAGGAGTTCCATCTCATACTCAAACCACTGATCGAAGGGGAGATCTTGCATCTCCGAAACCTCTTGGCACAGCTTCTCCGCGTCGCGCGCCACCCACTCGTCGTCGGCGGTCGCGACCGGGGACATGACCAGTGCGGCGAGCAGCGCAGCGAGCGCCATCATTAAAGCCATTCCAACCCTGCTCACCCCCAAAACCCTAAGCGATGCGGCGTACGGCGTTCAACATGACCGATGGGACTCTCGACGGCCGCCGACCGGCTCGAGCGACTCGGTAGCGTGCAGCCCATGAGCAGCATCGCCAGCATCGGACCCCAGTAGCGCCAAGCCGTCCGATCCGCCTGCAATAACCATGCTGACGGCGTAACCTCCCTGCTCACAGGCAAAAGTTGCGAGGGGATTCCGATGCCTCTTCTTGGTAGATGCCGTGGCTGAACCCGGTTGGTATCCCGACCCGCTGGGGGGTGAGGGTGCCCGGTATTGGGATGGCAGCGAATGGGAAGGCGCACTGCACCCCGGCACACCGCACCCCGACCCCACGACTGTTCATGAGTTCCCCGAGCCATCGCGGCGCTTGTGGCCGGTGTGGGTGGGGTTGGGTGTGGCTGTGGCGATTGCTGTCGGGTCTGCGGTGTTCGTGTTGACTAGACCTATCGGGGAGACTCCGAATGCCACACCGACGCCGACCACAACAACGGTGCCGAGTCCCACTGTCTCGCCGGCCGAAGTGGCTGCCGCCGAGGTGAAAGTCTCGATGCAGCGGAAGCTGGATTCCGACCCCGACTTGAAGGAGCTCGGGTTGACAGTGGTTGACGTCGTGCTGGTGAACAAATCTGGCAACGAGTTCAAGGGCATCGCGACGGTGAAGACACCAGATGGCGTCAAGCATGATGTTCCGGTCGAGGTGACCTCCGACGAAGACAACACGCTGTGGGAAACCCCGCCCGGGGCGTTTGTCTTCGCACACGACACACCGCCTCCAGCAGCCCCCCCGCCACCATCTCCCCCGGCTGCGAATCCGGGCTTGGAGAACTTCAAGCTTTGCCCATCGGGACTGAGCGGGGTTGCCTCGGCTGACACCAGTTGCGCTTTCGCCGACAGCGTCCGATCAGCGTGGTATTCCAGTCCGAGCTCCACGGTTGTCGCCTACAGCCCAGTGACTCACCAGTCATACCTGATGCACTGCACCTCGGCGGTGACGGACATATGGCCGGAAGCGAAGCGTTGTGTTGGCACCAACGCCCAGGGCACGCTCTTGGTCGTTTACATAGACTAGAAAACGCAGAAATCCGACCGTTTCTGGTCGAGGGGCGGGTGTCATCATTAGTCACCCGCCCGGTCGTCTGGCACCGGGAACGACTCGGCCCACTCTTTCGGAACCGCGGCGATCCCCTGAACACCAAAGCACTCGTTCGGGCCGTGTCCTTGCTAGCCGACGAGTGCGTCGAGTACGGCTTGGTATTGGGGAATCGCTGCCGGGTCGGTCGGGTTGCTGCCTCCCAAGTTGTAGCGCAACACGATCAGTCCACGCTTGTACATGCCGCCATCAGCGACGGCGGTACCAGATAGACCCCCGGCCCACTTACTGGCTGGCTCTTCGTCGGCGAACTGGTAAACCGAAACGTCGTCAGTCGTGATGAGCTGCACGCACGGAACCGAAACTGAATCGCACATGTTGTTCGTGTTGTCTCGGGGATCAGTCGCAGGCAACCCCGCCGCGATGAAGGCATCGACTACCTGCTGAGCCGTCACAGCACCGGGCGCCGCCTGCGGCAACGGACCCGGCGGATCCGTTGGACACTTCACGCCCGTAAGCGGCTTGAACTCGCGAGCACCGTCCGCAAGCCCAAGGCGGGCCGCACCGATAGCGCCGACAGCGAATCTAGCGTTCGCCAGCCGATTGTCGCTGCTCTCCGTGCCGCCCGTCGAACAGTTGATCTGCACAAAGTAGCCGTCGGGCTGATCTGCGTACTGCTGTTGAAGTTCAGCGACGATCGAATCCAACTCGGACGGCGAATATAACTGATCAACAAACACTCTCAGTGTGTCCTGCGCGGACCTCTCAACTCGATACGGCGGGGCGGCAATACCAGTCGACGAGGGTGAAGATCGGCCGTCGCCGCCCTGCGGGGTTCCACATCCACCGAGCAGTACGGCAGCGACCATCACCACACCCACCAACACCGTCCTCATCGCGTCCTCCCCACCCCGATGAAACTGCCCCTTGCAAGGCCAAAGACTACGAGAGTGATCCCCCCAGCGCGCCAGGCATTCGCGGACAGTTCCCCGGCATCGAACAACTCCGGTGAGACGGGCGAGGACTCTCCATCGGGTTGGAGGCGCCAGCTGACGGTTCCGCGTCAGCCCGCTTAGAGCGTCGTCGTTTACGACACCCGCTGCCACGGCTGGCAGTTCGACGTCGAGAACGCCGCATCCGAAGCCAGAATCTCCACCACCTGCGGCCCCTTGGCGCCCTCGTTGTCGATGATGTCGCTCGAGTCGAAGCTCGCCAGGCGTTTGTAGTAGCAATTCCGCCCCGTGCTCACCGGCCCCGCGGTGCGATACACACCCGGAAGGATGTCGGTGCCCACGACATAGGTGCCGTCCGAGGCGATCGTCGTCTGCGGTCCCGTCGGCCGCGGCGCTGCAGCTGATGACTGGGGGGCCTGCGTCTGTGCGAACCGCGTCACCGTGACGGTCGATCCCGTAGTCGAGTTGTTTCCACTCGGTGAGGTGACCACCCCGAACACGCAGCCACCCAAGCCGCCAAGAATGAACGCTGCGGCGGCGATCGCGATGACCGCACCGGCACCTAACCCGGTCGATTCCCCCATGCGCCGGGATGCTAGCGGAGGCCGGCGACAGGTGCGGGCTGATTCGGACGAGTGCGCGTTCTGCTCATCGAGACAGTTCATCGACCAACGCCGTCGACCCACCGTAACGGTCACGCACAGCGGTTACGATCCCTCGGCGGCGATCTCGTCTGTGATTTAGTTCGCCCAAGTGCCTCCAACGTCTAGCCCCCGATTGTTAGCGTGCAACGTCTGGCGGCAAAGCTGCCTCCAAGTAGCCGGGAGGGTGTGCGGGTGGACTCAAACGCTGGCGTGCTGTCCGATGTATGCGTCGCTCTTCGTGACGGGGACTCTCGTTCTGCTAAGGCGATCCTTAGGGAGCGCTATCCGTTCGTGCCGGTAGAAAAGATCGTCCGCCGGTACTCGGAACGCCAGTCGATGGACCTGTTTATGCGTGATGGCTTCATCGACCGCTACACGGGCGACCGACTCGTTAACCCCGGCGTTCTCCGCCTCCTCCATGTTGTGCTCGGGGACGACTTCCCGGCACATGCGAACTGGAAGGTCTCAAAGACGCACCCCGCTTTCTGGGAGTTGTTCCCGACGGTCGATCATCTCGTGCCCCTCAGCCGAGGTGGGCGCGACGACGAGTCGAACTGGGTCACAGCGTCGATGCTGAGCAATCAGGCTAAGGCCCAATGGTCGGTGGACGACCTCGGTTGGGAGCTGCATCCGCGTGGCGATGTGGAGGAGTGGGACGGGTTGTCGCGGTGTCTGGTCGACTATCTCGCGGCGAACCCGACCGTGTTGGACGAGGCAGCTGAGCCCCACCGTGGCTACATCCGACGATGGCTTAGGGTCACCAAGGCGGCGCTAGAAGCGGAGGACTAACCGGTCGAGTTCCGACACAGAGCAACAATAAAGCCGAGCAAGTAGGGCGGCCCTAAATGCACTTCGGGGTGAAGTGACAACCGCCGGTCCCTGAGTGACTCTTGATCTGGCCCATTCAACACCGATCATCAATCAACCAGCGATAGCATTCGCCTGCATGAAGCGCATCGCAGTTCTTTGTGCGACGGCAATTCTGACTCTAGGGGGGATTGCTTCCACGGCAGAGGTTGGCGCCGCCCCTCCGTGCCATGACGGCGCTGTGATTCCCGCGCCAAGCAACGGACGTGCAGACGCGTACTTCATCTGCTGCGGTGGCACCTGGGTCCATGTCGTGCCCTACACCGATCCCAACAGCGCCGACGGGTACGGCCCCAACCAAGAGCTACCACCGCTTTGCGTCCGATTCCCTGGACAATTCCCCTGCCCGACCTAGTCGGCTGGAGGTTCGATAGCCGGCCCCCTGGGCGAGAAGCGGGCTGCCGCGGTCGTGTGTCCCGGTTACGACGCCACCGGACACGGGAGGACCATCAGTGTCGAAGGCTTCTCCCCTTTCTAGCCCGTTGAAACCTCAACATTGTTCGTGCGACGCGGCCAGTGTCAAGGTCGCGCCGAAAATGCGAAAAATTTTTTCGGCACTCTCTCTCGGGCTGCCTATGCTGCGGACGGCGCGACGGGCATATCGGGGGTATCCCCCGGTGGATCGCCTTGGGGTGCGGCAGCCGGGTGGACTCGGCTAAAAGGTCCGGTTCGCACACCCAAGCTCCTCTAGCCCACCTGCACCTGCAACGGGTCGTTCGACGGCGGCGCCGGTTCGGTCCTGCCGTACGGCTGGAACGCGGCGATGTCTGCGGCGCGGAGCACGGCGCCGATCTCGCGCAATGCGCTCCAGCGTGAGCATCGGCGTTGTGCGGGCACGGCGACGGTGAACCCCTGAGCGGCCTTGGCTGCGGCTGCGGAGTAGAGCTGGTCGGAATCCCAAGCAGCCCAAAGCTGTTGCCGGTCGATGTCGCCGGGGTCGACGGTCAACGCCAACAGCAGGTCGGCCTCGACGATGTCGTCGCGGTGGTGAGAACCCCGGTTGGCGTGGGGATTTTCGGAGCTGCCGGTGACGCCGGCCAACAGTGCTGCGGACAGCAGCGCGGGCGTGAGCGCGGTGAGTTCGGCGGCGGCGGCCGCGCTTGTCTTCCAGGCTTTCTGGAGCTCGGCGCTGGCTTCGATAGCTACCTGAGGTGATGCCTCTGGATCAAAGGTGTTGGCGGCCTTGATGAATGCCTGGGCAGCCGCGTTGAAATTCTTGCTGACCGCGGCGTAGATGTCGGGCGCGTGCTTGCTGTAGACCGTCCTGATTCGTTGAGAGATGTCGACGCGGACGGCTTCGAGCACGTCGTTACGGGCAGGGCTGGCTTCACCCAGCGCCAACGCGAACAAAGCTGCGGTGTCGGTGTCGCCGGTGGCGATGGCGTCCGTCAGAGCTTTTAAGCAACTCCTCCCGGTGCTGGCGGTTTCGAAGGCTTCGAGTCGGGCGGTGAGTTCGGCGCATTCGGGCGGCAATTCGACGCCGGCCAGTCGCAGGCTGCGCGTCCTGCGGTTGAAAGCGCTGTCGGAGCGGGTTTCGACAAGCTGTGCCATTTTGGTCGTTCTCCCTTCACCATCCGCGGCTTTGCTCGCGGATGAGCTTCTGTAGTTGCGCGGCTTTGATGGATTGCGCTGTCGCCCAGTCACCTTCGCGTTCGGCGGCGGCGAGTTGGCCGTGTTCGGATGGGCGTTGCGGCTGCTGTCCCAGGTTGGGGATGGCGGAGCCCTTGCCGATGCTGGGTGGTCGTGTCCTGGTGATGAGTTCGTCGAACTCGGCGTCGCTCATCATGGCGATATGTTGTTCGACCGCTGCGGCGATCCATGCGGGGTCCGGTTCAGTCACTCGTCTTTCCCTTCCCTGTCATATGTCGGCGGGGAAAACCCACACCCGGCCGTGTTTGTGGCCGCCGAGCCGTTCGGCGATGCGCCGCGCATAGCGCGGAGTGCAGCCCAGCCGTTGCGCCGCTTCGACGCTTGTAATCCATTCTGGCGGATCAGGACTCGGCTCAGTACCGCCAGCGGAACCGTTGAGAACGTGCTCGAGGTGTTCGAGGAGGCGGTCAGCGGCTGCCGGCACAGGTTTCTTCGACTGTATGTGCACATTCCGGTAGAGAGTCACCGCGGTCAGCGCCATCGCCAGATCGGTGCGATCAAGGGGCGGTGGGGCGCTCATCAGCTAGCCGTCTGCCGTCTCGACGTCGTGGTCGGGAACGACAACGGAGTGCAGGAAGTCGGCGGCGTCGGCGTGCAGGCGGGTCAACACGGCGGTGCTGATCGTGGTGGTGGGCGGCCAGTGCCAGAAATAGACCCCCTTCTCGGCGGTGCCAGTCGGGTTGCTGAGGCAGCGGTCGATCTGCAGACCGATCGCGGCGATCTCAGCTTTGAGGATGTCGGCGGGGGTCGACGGGCGCCGGCGGGATCGGGTGAAGTAGTAGCGGCGGGTGATGGTGGTGGTCATCGGGTGGCCTCGCCTTCACTGATGACGCGGTAGTCGATCAACGTGTCGACGTTGGTGAGCGCCTGGGCGTGGTCGACGGGTTCACCGTCGGGGCGGTGGCCGAGGCGTTCGTTGCGGGCGACGAGTTTGCATTCGGCGCACAGCCCGGTCAGGTTGTGCGCGTGCAGCGGGGCTTCGCAGATGACGCAGTCGGTGGGTATTCCTGCGCTTATGGGTTCACCCCGTTCAACGGGGTGACGGGGTTTTTGACCTCGGCGGTTGGGCGTTGAGTGTCCGTGTTCGACCCCGTTTCTATATACGGGGTAACGAACTGACGGACTGACTCAACCGAGTCCGTTGACGAACTGGCAACGAACTGCAACGAACTGACGAACTGGATCATGTGAAGGTCATCTCCTCGGCGCTGTCGGGGCACGATTCGTGCCGTGGCCGCCCCGTCGACACCGGCAGCCGGCACACCGCGCAGGGGTTGGTGATGTAGTGCAGCTTGGAGTTGCGCGGCCCGTCGTCGACCGACACCAACCCGGCGCGCACCAGCGCGGTGACCGCCTGCCGGATCGCCTTCTGGGTGTGCGGAGGCACCAACTCGGCTTCGATGGCGCTCGCGTTGGGTTTGGCTCCCCGGCCGGCGGCGTCGACCAGCAGGGTGATGACATCGGCGCGGGCCGCCTCGGCGCGGGCGTCCGAGCGCGACCCGTTGATGTAGGACAGGCGGCGGGTGGCGGGGTCGAACGTCAACCGGCCCTCGGGCACGTTCACGTCGCGCCCGTAGGCGGAGAAGAACCGCTCGGAGTCGGGTTCCTCGGTTTCCCGCACGATGCGCCACAACGCGTCCGGCCAGTCCTGTAGCCGGGAGTCGCCGCGGGCGCGTTCCCCGCTGTGCCCCATGTGCTGGACGACGAAGGCGTCACCGACACCGGCTGCGGTCAGCATCGCGTCGAACGCCGCCAGGAATCGGCCGGCGTCACGGTTCTCGTCGAGACCGAGGGCGTCGAGGATCGGGCGCAGGCAGTCCAGGATGAGGTAGTCGCATCCGAGGTCTGTCAGTCGCTGCACCCATTGCTGGTGGCAGTGGTCGTCGAGCAGGTTGAACGCTGCCAGCTTGCCGCGCAGCGACATCACGTCCGCGACCGCTTTGGTGTTGGTGATGTTCTGCTCGCGCAGCCACCTTCGCAGTGTGTTCTCCGACAGTTCGTCGTCGATGAGGACCAGGCGGGTGGCGGGTGCGGGGATCTCGAAGGTGCCGAGGAACGGTTCGGCGTCCACCATGGATCGCATCAGGTTGGCGACTGCGGTGGACTTGCCGGCCTTGAATTGGGCCGACAGCATGATCCGCGCGCCTTCGGGGGCCAGCCGGTCGATGCGGTAGCGGATGGGCGGGTCGGGTTCGGCGAGCAGCACGGGCAGCGGTTTGACGACCGGCAGCACGGTCTGGGGCCGCGTTTCGGCGTCGAGGCGTAGCCGTGCTTCGTGGCGTACCCGCATCCTGTCGAGTTCGATCCCGATCGCTTTCTCGCGCCAGTCGATGTCGTCCTCGGGGGGTTCGCCGCCGGTGTCGTCCTGGTCGGGTGGCGGTTCGCCGATGTTGCGGGTCCAGTCGCCGTAACTCGGGTCCGCCAGCAGGTCGGCGACCTTGTCGGAGAACACGAACTTGTCGAACTCGGTGCTGGCCTCCTCGGCTCCGCCGGGGCGGTCGGGGCCGACAGCGGCGACGAACGCCTTCTTGAGTTGCTTGAGCGCCAGCAGGACTCCGGGTTCGCCTTGCTTGCCGCAGCGCAGCAGGCCGAGGACGTGATCGCGGATGGCGTCGTGGCGGCTGCCGCCCGTGCAGGCCACCACCGCCTGCCCGAGCTTGCCGGCTACCCTCCACGACGGTTCACCCTCGGTGAGCGCCTGGCGTATGTTGTACGGCCCGTCAGAGCCCAATCCGGTGGGGCTGGTGGTCTTCTCGGGTTTCCGCAGCCCTTCGATCCAGGCGGCGGGCAGCTCGGGGATGTCGTCAGCATGGGGTGGGTCGGTGACCGCGCCGTCGTCGTCGATCCACTCGTAGGTGCGGCCTTCGGGATGCACCGAAGGCCATGCCATGACGTAGCGGTGGTGGGGTTGGATGATCTCCACCCCGCCGGTTTCCGGTTCTCCGAGGTACGTCACGAACTTGACGCCGGGCGGTACGCGGTAGATGCAGATACCGGAGCCGTCGCTGCGGCTGGTAGACCTGCGGATGGGGGGCAGTTCGCCCCAACGCTTTTCGGCCTCGGCGATGGTCTGCTGACCTTTCTTGCCGCCGTAGCGGTCCTCGTCGATGCCGATGAACCCGTCAGCGAGCCGCAGGGCGGTGTTGCCGTGGGGTTCTTCGTCGGCCCAGGCGTGCCGGTCGGCGGCGGAGGGGTAGGCGCCGTCGGCTCCGGTCCACCCGGCCGGCGGCGGGTACTTGATACCTGCTTTGAGTTTGATCGGCCACCAGCCGAGGTCGGCGTAGAGCTGGTGGACGTCGGCATAGCCGAGTTGCTTGGTGCCGGTCATTCGGTCACCCCTGCCCGTGCGTGGCAGACCGGGCCGAGGAACCGTGCCACGGACTCGGCGGCGACCAGCGGGTGCCCACATGCCCGGCAGTTCACGCTGATGCGGTAGCCCATCGCCTTGACCTCGGCGAGCAGTTCTTTTTCGCGACGTTCGGCCGGGGTCAGGGGCTGATGGCGCTCGTCGGGATTATGCTGGACGTATCCGTTGGTGCGGTGTGGAGAAGGCCGGTTGCCCGCCGGCCTTTTTCGTGTCTGAGGCATCTATGCGGCACCGCCGATCTGCGCTTCAGCGGCGGCGGCTTCGGCGTCGAGCTGGTCCGCCTCGGCGCGAGCCTCCTTCGCGCGGCGGCGGGCCTGCGCGGACTTCAGCGCCAACCGCTGAAAGTGCGCCTTGCGGGCGTTAGCGGCGCGTTTGGCCCGCTCGGCGGGCGTCAGAACGCCGTCGGGGTCGACCTGCTTCTCGAACTTGTCGAGCATGGCCTTGCGGGCGGGTGCAGTCGCCGCTGTACGGTCTTGTGTCTGCGCCCACTTGGTGTGCGCGGCGATCTGGGCTATCTGAGATCGGACTGAATCGGACATGCGTAGTCAAGCTCCATTCGGAGTCTTGACTCGCTGCCAGTTCGAAATTGCGAGCCTTCCAGGCATGCCTGGGGCGTTACGATCCCAAGCATAACGCTCGTTTGGCGTATGACTGCCCTAAGGTCGCTCTGCTGACCGTGTCGGAAGCGGGTTTCGCTTCGGCTTATCCAATACCCCGAGGTCCGCAAGCAATGGCCCCACGGGAGTAGAGAACTTCCGACCACACTTCGTGCAGGAGACTCCGATGTCATCTTGGTTGGCGCTTGCCAGATACGATCCCTGCAAGCCCTTCCGGCGAAATCCGGTGAGCGCGCCTATGCCGACAATGCTTGCACCAGAATCCATTCCGCGATGAACGGCTACTGGCCACACTGCTCCGTCGAGTTGGGCAGCGGTGTAGACGCGGAGGATCAGTTCCCCACAGTTGGGGCACACGTACATCCGTTGCGGTTGCTGACTCCTCGCCATTACACCCGGTCTCCGCGCCTGAGTCTCCGCGCTGCTTCCCGTGCCCGGTGATCGGCCGCTGAAGCACCATAGCGCTCCAGCATCGTGTCCGAGCGCCAGCCCATGAGCCGCTTGAGGTCGCGCTCCTGACCGCCCGCCAACAGGAAGTCGTGGGCGTTGGTGTGCCGGAAGCGATGTGGGTGCACAGCCGCCGGGTCTAGTCCCGCCATCTCGGCGCGCACCTTGACCCGCTCACGAACTCCGTCGGGGGTGAAACGACCGCGCTCCCCAAGGAACAGTGCCGAACTGGATGCGTGGCGGTGCTTGGCACGCTCGCGGAGGTAGCGGTCGAGAGCCTGCCCGGTCTTGGCGCCGAAGTAGGCGTTCCGCACCCGCGACCCCTTCCCGGTGACGATGACGGTTTCCCCGTCGAGGTCCAGGTCCGAAAGGTCAATACCGGTGATCTCGGAGACCCGCATGCCGCAGTCGATGAGCAGGCGGATGAGAGCCTCGTCGCGCCGTTCACGGAATCCCTTGCCCTTGCATGCTCCGATGAGTGCGGCCAGGTCCTCATCGGTGAGTACCGGCACCGGCGGTGGTTCCGGCTTGTCGATCACGATGCCGGCGAGCGGGTCGCCGGTGATGATCTCTTCGGCGTGCAGCCAGTTGACGAAGCGCCGCAGGCCGCGCCAGCGGGTCTGGATGGTGCCCGCGGTCTGCCCCTTGCTGCGGAGGTGGTCGAGCCAGTGCAGCACGTTGTCTCGGGTGAGGTTGGAAACATCGGGCATCTGTCCGCGCTGCTCGAGCCACTGGCTGAAGTAGGTGATGCTCTGCCCGTAGAGCACCAGCGTGCGGTCAGCCTTGCCCTCGACGCGCAGGGAGCGGTTGAAACTGGTTCGCAGTGACTCCAGGCTCTCGGGCATGAGATCTAGGTTATCGGGCGAGCGAGCGCTATGCTAGTAGGGCACTACAACCGTTTTCCTGCATCATCCCAGTTAGATGCTACTTTTCGGCTCGGCTGCACCCGTGGCGGTTCGCCCGGCATCTTCGGATAGCTGGGCGGGTAGGGCAGGTCGCCGAGACCGCGTTCCTCGTCGGCGGCCACCATCTCCAGCAGCGGCTCGATCGACTGGGCGACGTCGTCGATGCCGGCCCACGGGTCGGGCCGGCCGTCGACGAAGTCCGGCACGGTGGCGATCGTGTAGTCGTCGGGGTCGGCGTCGCGCACCTCCTGCCAGGTCAACGGTGTCGACACCGTGGCGATGGGGGTCTTGCGCGCAGAGTAGGCCGACGCGAAGGTGCGGTCGCGGGCGTTCTGGTTGTAGTCGATGAAGATCCGCGCGCCCCGCTCTTCCTTCCACCACGACGTCGTCACCGCATCCGGCGCACGCCGCTCGACCTCGCGGGCCAGCGCGATACCGGCCCGGCGCACCGCGATGAAGTCCCAATCGGTGGCGATGCGCAGGAAGACGTGGATGCCGCGACCGCCCGAGGTCTTCGGGTAGCCGACCAGCCCGAGTTCGTCGAGCACGGGTTTGAGGATCTCGGTGGCGACGTGGGCGGCCTCGGCGAAGCCGGTGCCCGGCTGTGGGTCGAGGTCGAGGCGCAGCTCATCGGGATGCTCGGTGTCGGGGCAGCGCACCTGCCACGGGTGCAGCGTCACCGTACCCATCTGCGCCGCCCAGATGATCGCCGAGGGGTGGGTTATCTTCAGCGCGTCTGCGGTGCGGCCGGACGGGAACGTCACGGTGCAGGTCTGCAGAAAGTCGGGATGTTTCTGCGGGATCCGCTTCTGGTAGATCTCTTCCCCTTCGATGCCGTCGGGGAACCGCTGCAGGTGCACCGGCCGGTCGCGCAGCAGGACGACCATCCGCTCGGCGACGGCCAGGTAGTACTCGACCAGTTTGCCCTTCGTGCCGTTGGCGCCCAGCTTCGGGAAGTACGGCTTGTCCGGGCTGGTCAGCCTGACCTGGACGCCGCCGACGTCGAGTTCGGTTGCGGGAGTGCGCATATCAGGTTCTTTCTTCTGTCACTTCGCTCGCCCCGCCCGCCAACACGTCGAAGAGGTCGTAGCGCAGCGGCACGTCGAGTTGGTCGAAGGTGCAGCTTGCGGGGTCCCGGTCGGGGCGCCAGCGCAGGAACTTCACGGCATGGCGGAAACGCTGTCCGTGCTGCGTGTGCCCCTCCATCTGGTCGTAAGCCACCTCGCACACCAGCTCGGGGCGCACCGGAATCCAGCGTTTGTCGGCCGCGGAGTTCCATCGGCTGGGTTCGCCGTCACGGACGTCGTCGCCGATGCGCAGCGGTTCCAGGTCCGCCAGCAGCGACAACCTGGCCTTGGCGGTGAACGACGCCGCGCCGCCGACCATCTGCAGTTCGCCGTTGTCGCGGTAGAGGCCCAGCAGGATCGAGCCGATGCCCTCGCCGCTCTTGTGGATCCGGTATCCGATGGCTACGCAATCGGCGTCGCGATGGTGCTTGACCTTCACCATCTCGCGCTTGCCGGGCAGGTAGGCGCCGTCCAGTCGTTTGGCGATGACCCCGTCCAGGCCGGCACCCTCGAACTCCTGCAGCCACTGCGCGCCCAGAACGGGATCCTCCGTGCTGCGGGTGACGTGGCACCACTGCCTCTCGTGGACGGCCCCGACCAGTGCCTGTCGGCGCTCACGGAACGGCGCGCGCATCAGCGACGTGTCGTCGATCGCCAACGCGTCGAAACCGATGAAGTGCGCCGGGGTCTGCTCGGACAGCAGGCGCACCCGGGACTCGGCGGGGTGGATGCGCTGGCTCAGCGACTCCCAGTCCAGCCGGGTACGCCGCCCGCCCGTCGTGCTCCTGGCGTCCGCGCCCACAACGCGGGGCACCACGATCTCGCCGTCCAGCACGCAGCGCGGCGCAAGTTCGCTGCACACCGCAGTGATCACCTCCGGGAAGTAGCGGCCGAGATCCTTACCGCTGCGCGACAGCAGCACGACGTCGTCCCGGTCGCGGAACACCAGGGCGCGGAAGCCGTCCCATTTCGGTTCGTAGCACCACACCCCGGCCTCGTCGGGAACCCTGGTCTGCGCCTTGGCCAGCATGGGCTCCAGCGGCGGCTGCACGGGGAGGTCCACACGCCCTATTGTCACGTCCATACCGACATAGACTGAACAGCCCGGACCGAGTCATCGTGGAGTCGTCGTGGACCTGCCCGTGATGCCGCCGGTGTCGCCGATGCTGGCCAAGCCGGTCGGCGCGATGCCACCGGGAGCCTCGTACGAGCCGAAGTGGGACGGCTTCCGCTCGATCCTGTTCCGCGACGACGACGAGGTCGAGCTGGGTAGCCGCAACGAACGGCCGATGACCCGGTACTTCCCCGAGCTTGTGGAGGCGGCGCGCGCCGAGCTGCCCGAGCGGTGCGTCATCGACGGCGAGATCGTCGTCCCGGTCGGTGACCGACTCGATTTCGAGGCGCTGCAGCTGCGGCTGCACCCGGCCGCGTCGCGGGTGGCGATGCTGGCCGGGAAGACGCCGGCGTCGTTCATCGCGTTCGACCTGCTGGCGCTCGGCGACGACGACTTCACGGCGCGCCCGTTCAGCGAGCGGCGCGCCGCACTGGTCGAGGCGCTGACCCAGGCCGGGGCGGCGTTTCACGTCACGCCGGCGACCACCGACCCCGGCACCGCCCGGCGGTGGTTCGACGAGTTCGAGGGCGCCGGCCTGGACGGCCTGATCGCCAAGCCGCTGGACGTCCGCTACGTGCCGGACAAACGGGTGATGTTCAAGGTCAAGCACGCCCGTACCGCGGACTGCGTGGTGGCCGGCTACCGGCCGCACAAATCGGGCGACGACGCGGTGGGCTCGCTGCTGCTCGGGCTCTACCTCGACGACGGCACGCTGGCCTCGGTCGGCGTCATCGGGGCATTTCCGATGGCCCGGCGCCGACAGCTTGTCGCCGAGTTGGCACCGCTGGTCAGCACGTTCGACGAACACCCGTGGAACTGGGCGGCGCAGGTGGCCGCCGAGCCCGATCTGGCGCGCCGGTACGGCGGCGGATCGCGCTGGAACGCAGGCAAAGATCTGTCGTTCGTGCCGCTGCGGCCCGAGCGCGTCGTCGAAGTGCGCTACGACCACATGGAGGGCCGGCGCTTCCGGCATACGGCGCAGTTCAACCGTTGGCGTCCGGATCGGGATCCCCGTTCGTGCACCTACGAGCAGCTCGAAGTCCCAGTGACGTTCCGACTCGGCGACATCGTGCCCGGGCTAGGGTCGGGATGACCGGCGAATGTTGAGTAAGGACAGCATGATGCAGCGGACCCATCTACCCATACCCGCCCAGCCCCGAACGGGGCTGGTCACCTACGACGCGAAAGACCCCGACACCAGCTACCCACCGATCGTGCCGGTGCGGCCGCCCGACGGCGCCCCGAACGTTCTCATCGTTCTGCTCGACGATGTCGGGTTCGGTGCGTCCAGCGCGTTTGGCGGGCCGTGCGCAACACCGATCGCCGAGCGGCTGGCTTCCGACGGACTGCGCTACAACCGCTTTCACACCACCGCACTGTGCTCGCCGACGCGTCAGGCCCTGCTGACCGGGCGCAACCACCATTCCGCGGGCATGGGCGGTATCACCGAGATCGCCACCGGCGCTCCGGGCTACAGCTCGGTGCTGCCGAACACGATGTCGCCGATCGCACGCACTCTGAAGCTCAACGGGTACAACACGGCGCAGTTCGGCAAGTGCCACGAGGTCCCGGTGTGGGAGACCAGCCCGGTCGGCCCGTTCGACGCCTGGCCCAGCGCGGGAGGTGGCTTCGAGTACTTCTACGGCTTCGTCGGCGGCGAGGCCAATCAGTGGTATCCGACGCTGTTCGAGGGCACCAACCCGATCGAGGTGACCCGGACCCCGGAAGAGGGCTACCACTTCATGGAGGACATGACCGACAAGGCGATCGCCTGGATCGGCCAGCAGAAGGCGCTCGCCCCGGACAAGCCGTTCTTCGTCTACTTCGCTCCTGGCGCCACCCACGCACCGCACCACGTGCCCAAGGAGTGGGCCGACAAATATCGCGGCAAGTTCGACCAGGGCTGGGACAAGCTGCGCGAGCAGACCTTCGCCCGTCAGAAAGAGCTAGGGGTGATCCCGCAGGACTGCGAGCTCACCGTGCGCCACCCCGAGATCCCGGCGTGGGACGACATGCCGGAGGACCTCAAGCCTGTCCTGCGCCGGCAGATGGAGGTCTATGCGGGATTCCTGGAGTACACCGACCACCACGTCGGCCGGCTGGTCGACAGCCTGCAGCGGCTCGGCGTTCTCGACGACACCCTGATCTACTACATCGTCGGCGACAACGGTGCCTCGGCCGAGGGCACGATGAACGGCACGTACAACGAGATGTTGAACTTCAACGGCCTAGCCGCCATCGAGACGCCGCAGTTCATGGCCGAACGCATCGACCAGTTCGGCGGCCCCGACTCGTACAACCACTATTCGGTGGGTTGGGCCCACGCCATGGACACGCCCTACCAGTGGACCAAGCAGGTCGCATCGCACTGGGGTGGCACCCGGAACGGCACGATCGTGCACTGGCCGAACGCGATCACCGCCAAGGGCGAGATACGCTGGCAGTTCCACCATGTCATCGACGTGGCGCCGACGCTGCTCGAAGCCGCGGGGTTGCCGGAACCGTTGTTCGTCAACGGCGTCCAGCAGCATCCCATCGAGGGTGTGAGCATGCTGTATTCGTTCAACGACGGCGCGGCCGCCGATCGGCACGAGACCCAGTACTTCGAGATGTTCGGCAACCGGGGCATCTACCACAAGGGCTGGACGGCGGTGACCAAGCACAAGACACCCTGGCTGCTGGTCGGCGAGGAGACCCCGGCGTTCGACGACGACGTCTGGGAGCTTTACGACACGACGGCGGACTGGAGCCAGGCCCGGGATCTGTCCAAGGAGATGCCGGAGAAGCTGCATGAGCTGCAGCGGCTCTGGCTCATCGAGGCCACGCGCTACAACGTGCTCCCGCTCGACGACGACACCGCGCGCCGGCTGAACTCCGACCTCGCCGGCCGCCCCGTACTCATCAGGGGCAACACCCAGTTGTTGTTCGCCGGCATGGGCCACCTGTCGGAGAACAGCGTGCTGAACCTCAAGAACAAGTCGCACTCGGTCACCGCGGAGATCGTGGTGCCCGACTCCGGAGCCCAGGGCGTGATCATCGCCCAGGGCGCCAACATCGGCGGATGGAGCCTCTACGCTCACGACGGCAAGCTGAAGTACTGCTACAACCTGGGTGGCATCAAGCATTTCTTCGTCGAGTCCGACGCTGCCCTCGCTCCGGGGACACACCAGGTGCGGATGGAATTCGACTACACCGGAGAAGGTTTGGGTGGGGGCGGCTCGGTCCGGCTGTACGTCGACGGGAACCTCGTGGGCAGCGGCGAGGTGGAGGCGACGCTGGCCATGGTCTTCTCTGCGGACGATGGCTGCGATGTCGGCCTGGACTCCGGTTCAGCGGTCTCCCCGGACTACCGCGCCGGCCAGACCACCTTCAACGGACGGATCAAGGGAGTGCAGCTCGCGATCGCCGACGCCGCGATCGCCGAGGACCACCGGGTTTCGCCCGAGGAGGCGCTGCGGGTGGCGATGGCGCGGCAGTAGCCCGCGAGCAGTGGCCCGCTAGAAGGGCGGTGGGTCGTCGCCGTAGTCGGGTTGGTAGCCCGGTGGGCGTATCGGGAAGCGGTCGTCGAGATCGGGGGACGGTCTCGGCGGTTTCGCTTCGCGTTCGGCCGCGGCTTTGGCTCGGCGTTGCTCGGCGGCTTGTTCGGCGGCGGCGCGGTCGAGTTCGCGTTGTAGGGCGTTGAGTCGGCGTTCGCGGGTGATGTAGGCGG
>NZ_JAIFZS010000059.1 GCF_019710635.1 Mycolicibacterium xanthum | reverse complement strand
CGGCTGATGACGCGGGTGGTGCGTGCGGCGCCGATCGGGTGCCCGTCGCGCTGGAACCAGACCTCGCAGGTGGCGTCGCAGAGCAGGTAGCGGCGTTCGGCGTCGGACAGCAGCGGGCCCAGGTGTAGGGCGGCGATCTTGTCTTTGACGTCGAGGTGCGCGATCACGGTGGTGCGGTGTCCGTGCGGGCGGGCGGCGGCTTCGGCGTCGTAGCCGGCCTCGACGAGTCGCAGGAACGCGTCGATGGTGGTCGGAAACGGTGCCGCGGTGTCAGTGGCCCGCTCACCGATGTCATCGCTACCCGGCCCGCCCGCGCCGTGGGCACCCGGGCCGCCGGCGCCGCGGTCGCCCGGGCCGCCGTGCTCGTCGCGCCCGCTGGTGTCGTGGTCGCGTTTGTAGTCGGCGATCAGCGCGTCGAGGTGGGATTGCAGGGCGGCGTCGAATGTCGCGGCTTCCAGGTGCGGGAGTTTGATGCGCCACCAGGTGTAGTGCTCGTCGCTGCCCTTGCTGATCGTGGCCCGCGGCTGGGAGTGGGGTGAGGGGTTGGGGGTGGGGCGGGGTTCGAGTTTGACCGCGGTGCGTAGTTGGGTGACGGTGGCGTAGCGGGCCAGCTCGGCGTAATGCTGGTCGGAGCCGTGTCCGGCGCGTTCGGCGATGACGCCGACCTGATCCAGGGAGAGCCGGCCTTCGCGCAGCGCGGTCACGCAGCGCGGGAATTCCTCGAGGCGGTCGGCGATGGCGGTGATGGTGTGGGCGTTGTTGGGCGAGCAGCCGGTTTTCCAGGCCATCAGCGCTGCCACCGACCGTGCCCCGGTGATGCCCAATAGCTGGTGGCGGTCCAGTTCGGCGGCGATTTCCACGATGCGGCCGTCGATCGCGTTGCGTTGACCCGCCAGCTGCGACAACTCGTCGAACAACGCGTCCAGCCGGTCGACAGGACTCAGCCCCACCACCCCGGAGACCGTGGACGAAGACATAACCCCATCATCACAGCCACCACCGACAAAAACCGGGTCGCGATTCACAACGCCGGCGCGCGATTTGCGCGCAAGATCGGCGCGCCCTAGCCGAGTTGGTATACCCGCCTGGCGTTTCCGTGGGCGATGAGATCGGCGACCCGCATCGCATCGGCTCGGCTCCACGCGTCGGCCTCGACGAAGCCCTGCAGTGCGGTGGCGAGCCCGTCGCGCCACAGCCGTGCGCCCAGATAGTGCAGTTCGGCCGGGCCGAATCCGTCCGAGGAGTACAGGATCTTGCGGAACGGCGCCATTTCGAGCAGTCGGGCGATGAATGCCGCGGAGCGGGTGCCGAGGTAGTTGATGGCCAGCCCGCCGTCCAGGTAGACGTTGTTGAAGGCCTGGGCGAGGTACCCTGCCTCCCGTTCGTACGGGTAGCAGTGCAGCAGCATCACCGGGATGTCGCCGCTGAGCCGCAGAAAATCCAGCAGGTGAACGGGATTCGCGGTGTGCAGATCGGCGTCACGGTCGCCGAACCCGACGTGGAACTGCAACGGCTTGCCCAGCCGAAGCGCCCGGTGCAGGGCGAACCGCAGCAGCACCCGGTCGGTGAGCCGGTCACCGCCTTCGTCGCGCCATCGGGCGGCGGCGTCGGCGACCTCGGCCGCTGTCGGATCGGACAGGTCGCCGGCGAACCCGCCGCGGTACGCCAGCACCGACTTGGTCGCCACCGCGGTAGCGGTTCTGCGCCAGAGGATTTCGTCGAACGCATCGGCGTAGTCCCCCGCTGCCGCGGCTGCTTCCTCGGCGACGGACTCCAACCGCACCACCTCGTGCACCCGTCCCACCGACAGCGCCGAGAGCTGGTCGAGATCGGTGACCCCAGCGGAGAACCCGGTGTCGACCAGCCAGTCGGAGACCAGCGCCGCCGACAGCAGGCGGTGTGCCAGATCCGGTTCGGCGACCGCGCTGCGCCCGGCCCAGTAGGTGTCGGCATCGGCATGCCGCGCCAACCCCAGTGCCGGCGCACAGTGTGCGCGTACGGCGAATCCCAATTGGGTGTCGAAGGCGCTGTCGAACGCGGCCAGCGGCTCGGTGTTGGCCTCGTTCAGCGCGTTCTCGAATCCGCGGCGGTCCCGCGGGGCCAGCCAGCAGCCGTGCACATGATGGTCGACCAGCGGCACTGCCTCGATGTGCTCGCGCAGTGCGCTCACTCACACGCTCCAGGCGAGCCGGAACTTCTCGGCGAGATCCTCGGCGCTCAGGTCGGCGAAGTTGTCGTGTTCGTAGCGGCGCACCGCGACCACGGCGTCGACGGCCGCATCCCCGAGGATGGCGCGCATCTTCGCCGACCCCTCCAGGGTGTCGAGCACGTGCGCCTGATCGGTGCTCAGCACCGTCACACCGGCCTCGGTCCACTGGGCGTCGGTCAGCGAGGCCGGATCGACGGTGATCTCGCCGGGCAGGTCCAGGCCGGCCTCGATGCCGTCGAGCGCCAGCCCCAGGATCGCCGCGGACGCCAGATACGGGTTGGCCGATGGGTCGACGACCTTCACCTCGACGTTGGCGCCGTACGGGTTGGCCGCCCCGCCGGGCAGGAACCGCACGGCGGCCTCCCGGTTCTCGGTACCCCAGCACACGGTCGCGCCGGCCCAGCTGCCCGGCTGCATCCGAATCCCGGAGAGCACCGATCCGCACCAGATTCCCTGCGCCTCGGCGACCCCGCGGAGCACCCCGGCCACGGCCGCGGCGCCATCGGCGGTCATCCCGCCGCGGCGGTCACCCCCGGAGAACGCCGGGGCTTCGCCGCGGGTCAGTGAGAAGTGTTGGTGCGCACCAGAACCCACGCTGCCGGCGAAGGGTACCGGGGAGAGGCTGACCCGCATGCCGTACCGCCGTGCAACCCGGCCGATGATGATGCGCATCAGGATCAGCTGGTCCGCGGCGGGCACCGGAGGCAGCGGCGCCAGCGAGATCTCGAACTGGTTGGCCCCGTACTCCGGGTGGAACTGTTCGATACCCACCCCCGAGGCGTCGGCGGCCTCGGTCACGTCGCGCACGAAGCCCTCGTACTCGAGCACCCCCGCCATCCCGTACTGCGCCCAGAGGTGCGCCGGCAGACGGGCGCCGTCGGGGCCCACCAGAACGAACTCGATCTCATGTCCCACCAGGGCGGACAGGCCGGCATCGGCGAGTCGGGCGACCACCCTGGTCAGAGCGCCCCTGGCGCAGTACGGGTCCGGCTTGCCGTCCTGATCGAAGAAAGAGCCGGGGGCCCAGGCCAATCCGTCGCCGAGAATCCGCAGACCGTCGAGGTCGATGCGGACCCGCTGGTCGCCCACCACGCCGGTGGCCTCTCCGAACACGATGCCGGCCTGGTCGATGGCGAAGACGTGCCAGACCGGGCTGGCACCCAGCCCGGGATCGGCGAACGATCCGAGCTTGCGCAACGGAACGGTCTTGGCATGGATCAGGCCGGCGGGGTTGACGACGGTGCCGATGAGGGTGGTGACTCCGTCGGCCTCCAGTTGTGCGACGGCATCGGCGGCGAGCGGGGTGGCTGACATCGATGTCCTTGTGCGGTCGGCGGCGGATGGACTACAGCGTGATCGTGCAGGCTTGTCCGATGTCGAGGGTGCGCAGCATTCGTCCCATGCCCACCCACATCGCACACGAGATGGCCAGGTCGGTCATCAGCTCGTCGTCGAAATGCTCACCGGCCCGACGCCAGAAGTCCTCGTCGTCGCGCAGCGCGGTGTGGTCGGTGGCGAACCGGTGGGCGAACTCCATCGCGGTCCGCTCGGCATCGCTGTAGCCGGACCAGCTGCGCCATTCGCTGGCGTGGTCGTAGAGGTCCTCGTCGACGCCGTTGGCCACGCCCTCGGAGTCGCGGGTGTTCTGGCAGACCACGCATTCGTTGGCGTGCGCGATCACGATCCGGGCGGCCTCGCGAACGCGCAGCGGCAGCCTGCCCTTGCTGTAGACCGCATGGCTCAGATTGGCCATCGCGGCGCCGAGGTCCGGCGACTTCACCGCGAATCCGGTCACGTCATCGTCGGCGAAGTCTCCGATTCGGCTCATGGCCGCATCGTACGCCGGGTCTCCTGGCGGTCGGGGTGGGTTCCGCCCGCCCGTCGTCCCAGTCACGCTGCACCAGCACGCGTTGGGCGACGTGTTCGAGTGCCGACTCGACGTCGGCGCGGTCCGGGCGTCCCTCGAATGTCGGTGATGACGCCAGCTTTTCGACGATGCGCGAGACCAGCGAGGTGGCGGCGTCGACCTGGGCCGCGCCGGACTGTGTCAGCCAGAGCCGGTCGCCGGTGCGCAATGCGTGTCCGCGGTCGACCAGTCGGCCGAACGTCGGCTCCAGCACCTCCGGCGGCACGCGCAACCGTTCGGCGATGTCGGGCAGCCGGGCCGAACCGAACACCTGACTCTGCCGGTAGATCTGGATCAGGGCCCACAGCAGCGCGACATCGGACTCGCAGCCGTGCCGTCCGGCAATGCTGCGCAGCCGGATCTCCGGGGATTGCCGCAGCAGCCTGCCGACGGCGGTCTCGAGGATCTCCTCCGGCGTGTCGGTCTGCGGCATTCCGAAGCCCTCGCCGAGATCGACGCCGGGGCCGGCGTCGATGTCCTGCAGCGGCACCTCTTTGAGGGTCAGCGCGACCAGGAAACCGATCAACGCCACAGGCGCGGCACACAGGAACACCAGCCCCAGCGAGTCGGCGTAGGCCGCGACGACCGGAGCGGCCACCTCGGCTGGGAGCTGATGCAGCGCCTGGGGCGATTGCGCGGCCTTGGGCGGTGACGACCACGGGTAGGTGCCGCCACCCCAGCTTGTCGCCAGCGTGAGTCCGGAAGCGCCGAGGCCGATCAGCACGTTGCCCGGATAGTCGATGACGGGGCGGCCGCGCCGGGTCAGGGCGGGGCCGTCGCGACGATGGTCTGGTCCAGCGCGGCCAGGAACATGCCCAGCACCACCGCAACGAAGATGATGTTGCGGCGCTGGGAGCCGACCGTCGGCGCGGTCGCGCCGGGCTGAGCGGCCTCAGCAGTGCTGGCCATACCTGCCTCTTCCGCGGGTGAACCCCCCGTCGACTACATCGTTAGATGTACTAGGGAAGTTACGTCGCCGGGCAGGTGTGACAGCGGCTGCGGATCTCTGATCGCTACTGGGGCGGGCGCGACACGCACTGGGCCATGTACAGCTCCTCGCCGAGCTTGCCCATCAACTCCAGTTGGGTCTCCAGGTAGTCGATGTGCAGTTCCTCGTCGGCGAGGATCTTCTCGAACAGGTTGGCCGAGGTGGCGTCGCCCTTCTCGCGGCACATGACGATGCCGGGCTTCAGGCGCGCGACGACCTCGTACTCGATGGCGAGGTCGGCCTCGAACTGCTCGCGCAGGGTCTGGCCCACCCGCAGCGAGAACAGCCGCTGGTAGTTCGGCAGGCCGTCGAGGATGAGGATTCGATCGGTGATCTCCTCGGCGTGAACCATTTCTTCAAACGATTCCTTGCGCGTGTGCGCAGCCAATTCGGTGAATCCCCAGTTGTCTTGCATCTTGGAATGCAGGAAGTACTGATTGATCGCCGTCAGTTCGCTCGTCAATTGCTCGTTGAGCAACTTCAGAACCTCGGGATCGCCTTGCATGACTGCTCCTAAACACCTGGTGGGCCGATGGCGTGCGCTATCTGCACGGGCTGTGCCGATCCCCTTCAATCTAGTGCACGGGGATCGCCGAAGACGCACCATCGCCACTGTGCTACGCGTGTTTTCGCCGGATGGCCCGCGGTGGGCGGCACCCGGCGCGCTGATCGGTCTTGCGGCCTGGACTGGCCAGATTGAGTAAGGTTAGACTCTGCTAACTATCGAGTGCAGGTGCAGACAGGTGAGGTTAACCGATGAGTGAGTACGATCCGCACTCATTCATCCTGGCCTGTGATTTCCGCGTCGACGATGTCGATCGCATGTGGAAATGGCTGACAAAGCACCGCGACGGACTCTCTTCCATCGGGGCCCATCACGTGGTGCTCTACGAATCGATCTGGGAGCCGCGCCGGGTATTGGTCACCATCGGAATTCGCCACGCGCGATCCATTCGGGACGTGTTGCGCTCCCCCGCCATTTTCGAGTGGTTCGACATTTCCGGTGCCGACGACATCCCGCCGATCTTCGGCGGCGAGGTGGTGGAGAAGATCGACCTCCGCGGTCCGAGCGCGCAGCACCACATCGGTCGGGTGGTGGTGGGCGTGATGTCGTCGGTCGACGACGTCTCCCAGTTGATGGTCAAGGTGCACGACGGACTCGATCGATTCAAGGAGGGCGGCGTCCGCCAGATCTGGGTGTACCGGGCGCTCGACGATGGCCAGGAAGTGCTGATCCTGCAGGAGATCGAGGATGAGGCCAGCGCGCGGCAATGGATCGAGCATCCCGACGCGGCCGCCGAATGGATGTCGCACGCCGGAATGGGTGCCTATCCCACCCGTTTCGTCGGCAGTTTCCGGCACCTGATGACCATCGACGAGCAGGGATAGCGGGGCGCGAAGATGTTCGTCTGCCTGTGCACCGGAACCACCAGCCACGTCGTCAACGAGTGCGTCGCCAACGGGGCCCGCACCTCCAAGGAGATCGCCGAGGCCTGCGGTGCGGGCGGCGACTGCGGCCGGTGCCGCCGGACCATTCGTGCCATCATCGCCGCACACCGCGAGGCTGCGGACTGCGCGTCGGACAGCGACTGCCCGTCGCAGACGCTCAGCCGCTAGCACGGTCCGGGGTCAGGCCTTGCCCTGCCCCGTGAACGCGGCCAGTGCCGCGGCGTTGGCCGTGCCGCCGAGCAGCTCCTGGAAGTGCGCGTTCTCCCGCAGGGTGGCCGCGGCGATCTCGGCCCGGTACGGGTCGACGATGGTCCGTTTGACGGCAACCAGGCTCGGAATCGACCGTGACGCGAGGATCTCGGCGTGCCTGCGGGCCTCGGGCAGCAACTCGTCGGGCTCGCAGACCTTCCACACGATGCCCATGCGGTGGGCCTCGGCGGCGTCGACCCATTCCGAGGACAGCAGCAACCATGCGGCGTTCTGCCGGCCGATCAGCTGCGGCAGCAGGTAGGACGACGCGGCCTCCGGGGCCACCCCGAGGCTGGTGAACGGGCACTTCAGGCGTGCCGTGGTCGACATGAACACCAGGTCGGCGTAGCCCAGGATGGTGGTCCCGATCCCCAGGCCGACACCGTTGACCGCGCAGATCAGCGGCTTCGGCAGCTCGGTCAGCGCGTCGATCATCGTGGAGAAATGGCTGCCCTCGGTGGTCAGCGACGCGTCGGCGATCCGGGCCTGCATCTCCTTGAGATCGTTGCCGGCGCTGAACGCGCGGCCCGCACCGGTCAGCAGCACCACCGCGACGTCGGGGTCCTCGGCCGCGTCCCGCAGCGCCAGCGCGGTGGCGTGGTACAGCTCCTCGTTGAAGGCGTTGAGTGCCTCGGGACGGTTCAGCACCAGGGTGCGCACCCGGTTGTCGTCGCTGATCAGAAGGGTCACGGCTGCAGCGTATCGAGCCGGCAAAACGGTGTACGCAGCACATAACGGCTCGTCGGAACCGTGTCGAGGTCACGGTTGGCGCCGAACGCCGCAGTGCTGGCCATCATCTGCGTCATCCGGTGGTCGAGTTCGGCGTCGTCGGCGGCGCCGAAGAAGGCGTGCAGGTCGGAGATCGCCTCGGCCGGGAACAACTCCTCGACGATCGCCGCGATCGGTGGGGCGTGCGCGGTCAGCGCCCGCACGACCGCGTTCTGGGTGTAGCCGAACGTGGCCTGCGTGTCGATCGCCACCCGGGTATGGTCGAGCTGCCACCGGTCACGCCAGGTGGCCTCGGCGAGGTCGGCGGGCCTGCGCAGCAGTGCGACATTCGCGAAACCCGGTGTGCGCAGCCCGGGTTCGATGTTCGGGGGGACCAACGGCACCGACTCGGTGACGAGGTAGGCCGCCACCTCGTCACACAGCCGGCTCAACTGGGCTGTGGCGGTTCGGATCTGCTGCCCGTAGCACTGCTGGGTCCACAGACTGACGACCCCGATGACGGGCGGATCCAGCGTGGTCAGCGTCATCAGCGATTCGGTAACCATCGCATCGCGGACGTTCACGGCGACGCCGGGCAGCCCCAAGTCGAGCAGCGCGGTGCCGGCTTCGGTGCGCAACCGGGTGCACCACGCCTCGTCGCCGGGTCTCCCCCGCAGCGTGATGATCACTTTCTCCACTCGCCGAACATAGCCCGGGCCAGAATGGGGAGGTGATCAAGGGGCTGACGCTGCCGCCGGCGATGCCGGACCTCGCCGCCGTCCTGCGCAGCCTGCTGGGCGTCGTGGCGGTGGCCGTGCCGGCCGTGCAGTGGGACCGGGTGGGGTCGCCCGCCGGCGTCGCAGGTGCTGCCGCGATCGCGGGCGTGGTCGCCCTGCAGGACAGTCCGCGGGCGCGGATCCCGTTGGTCGTAGCGACATCGCTGCTGACGGGCGGCGCGGTCCTGACGGGTGCCTTGGTGTCCGCCTACTCCCCGGCGTTCGTCGCCGTCGCCGCGGTCTGGTCCTTCGCGGCGGCGATGGCCTGGGCGCTGGGTGCCAACGCGGGGTTGGTCGCGGCGGCCTCGGTCGCCCTTCTGGTGGTCGCGCCACAGGTCGAGCCGACGTTGACGGTCACACTGTGCACAGCCGCACTGGCCGTCGGCGGCGGGCTGCTGCAGGCGGCGCTGATCGCGATCTGGCCGCAGCACCGGTGGCGGGTGCAGCGCGACGCACTGACCAACGCCTACTGCTCGCTGGCCTCCGACGCCCGGCGGCTTGCCGACCGAACCGACTGCTCCGCCATCGACACCGAACCGCTGATCGCGCTACGGGCCGCATTCACCGTCGACTGCCAGGCTCGGCGACGGCCGGCCGACTACCGAAGCTGGTACGGGCTGCCCGAGCGGATCGCCGCGACACTGTCGGAGTTGGCCGGATCGCCGGACCGCGAAGCGTTCGGCGAGGTGCTCGCCGCGGCCGGCGACACGCTTGCGGCGGTCGCCGAGACGCGCAGGTCCGGCCGCGGCGGGGCGGCGGCGGGCATCGACCGGTTCCACGCCGCGGCGGCCGGTCTCGACGGTGCCGAAATGCCGGTGCTGCAACGGCTCTCCACCCAGCTGCACGAGGCTGTGGCCATCCGGCTGGGCGACTTCGTGCCGTCCTCACCCGAGGCCGTGCGCGTCCGGCGCCCCGAGCTGCGCACCTCGGTCCGGGCGGGGGCCGGGGTCATGCGTAGTCATCTGCGCGGACATTCGCCGGTGCTGCGGCATGCGCTGCGTCTGGCTGTCGCCGTCGGCGTGGCCTGCGGCATCGCGCGTTATGCCGATGTCGCGCAAGGCTACTGGATTCCGCTGACTGTGCTGCTGGTGCTGCGGCCGGAGACCGCCCACACGTACACGCGGGCCGCCGGACGGCTGCTCGGCACGGTGCTGGGCATCGCCGCGGCGTCGTCGGTGTTGCTGTTGGTCGGCCCGGGGGCCATGGTGTCGGCGGCACTGGCGATCGTCTTCGTCGCGTTCGCCTACGTCGCGGCGGGGTTCGGCTATCTCGCGTTGTCGGCGGCGCTGGCGGCGGCGGTCGTCTTCCTGATCGATCTGGACGTCGGTCTGGACCCCCTGGCCACCGCCGCGACCATGGGAGACCGGCTGCTGGGCGCGCTGGCCGGTGGTGTGCTCGCGGTCATCGCCCATGTGGTGCTCCCCGATGACGAGCTCACCCGGCTGGGCCAGCGGGCCGGCGAACTGCTGAAGACCGAGGTCGACTACGCGGCCGCGGTGATCAAGTCCTATGTCCACGAACTCCAGAACCCGGCCGATGCACTGTCCGCCGCGTGGCAGCGCGCGTTCCGGGCGCGGGCGGCGTTCGAGGCGGCGGCGGGTGCGACCCGCCCGGAGACCCGTGACCTGCGGCACTGGCTGCGCTCCTACCGCACCGCGCTCAATGCGGTGACGGCTTCGTGTACGACGCTGGAGACCACGTTGCCCGCCACCTCGACCGCGGGGTGGAGCGGTGAGTTCGTGCTTGCGGTGGACGAGTACGTGGAGTCGTTGTGCGGTGACCCGCCGACCGCCGCGTCGCCGTGGAGCGTGGACATCGCCGAGCTGCTCGCCGCCGACCAACGGTTGCGCGACACGGTGCCCCGGCACGGCGCCGACGAGGGTGCCGCGCGGGTGCTGGTCGGCGAGATCGGTGCGATCACCCGCAATCTGTCGATGATCGCGATCAGTCCCGGGACCACCGCGGTTCGACGAACACCCCCGTTGCCTCCACCGTAACCCCGGCCTCGTCGGCGATGCGCCCGACGGCGTAGGTCTTGACACCCTCGGTGTGTGAGATTCGCGCCTCGGCGTGTAGTCGGCCCAGCGGCGTGAGCCGCAGATAGCGCACGGTGATCGTGCCGGTGAGTCGGTGCACGCCCGGTGTGCTGACCGCATCGCCGAGCACGTGGTCGAGGATCATGGCCGACACCCCGCCGTGCACGTGGCCGGGGGGACCCTCGAAGGCGGCTCCGAGGTGGAAGTCGCTGACCGCCGAACCGTCCGGTGCGCGGCGGATGACCAGCGGCGGCGCGGCCGGATTGCGCACGCCGATCACGGCGTTGCCCCACGGCATCGGATCGCCGTCCGCGCAGTACCGGATGCCGAACGACCGGTCGACCTGTTTGGCGCGCAGCCGCGCGGCGGCGGAATCGATCTCGGCCTTGGCGGCGGCCACCTCGTCCGCTCCGACCTCGGTGCGGATGGTGGCGTCGATGAGGTCGCGGACCGAACGGGTCAGCGGCTCGTAGAGGGCGCGCAGCCGCGCGACGTCGGTCGCGCCCAGATTCTCCACGTGGGTGTAGTCCAACACCCTTCGACTAGAACACGTTCCAGCCGGGTTGCGCACGGGATGCGGCGGCGGTCCACGATGGTTCGCTGCTCGCGCACCCATCTGCCGACCTCTGAAATCCCTTTTGTCACTTTGGTTTCTGTGGTCACATTCTGGGCGGATGTGTCGGTGTGTCGAACTAATGTTCGATTCATGGGATCTGCGGGAAGCGAGGTGGCGGCGGCCTTCGACGCACTCGATGCCGCCGTGGAAGCCATCCTCGAGCTGGACTACGACGGCGTGGACCCCGCCGCGCGGGTGGGGCTGGACGCCCGGCTGCAACGCAACCTGCGCCGCCTGCCCGCAGCCGAAAACCAGATCATCGCCTCTCTGCTGGAACAGACCGAGCCGTCCCGGCTCGGCGAAGCATCCTGGCCGAAGGTGTTCAGCACCGCGTTGCGGATCACCAGCGCCGACGCCCAACGCCGCATCGCCCGGGCCAAGACACTCGGGCCGCGCCGCGCGATGACCGGCGAGCCGCTTCCGCCGCTGTGGCAGGCCAGCGCCGCCGCCCAACGCCAGGGACTGCTCGGCGAGGAGCACCTCGTCAAGATCGCGAAGTTCCACCGCAAGTTGCCGTCCTGGGTCGACGCCGACACCCGCGCCGAGACCGACCGCCACCTCGCCCGCGCCGGCGCCGGGCTGGACCCGGACAACCTGGCCAAAGCCGCCGCCATGCTGCTGACGATGATCGACCCCGACGGCCCCGAACCCAGCGAGAAGGAACGCGCCCGCCACCGCGGCATCGTGATCGGCAAACAACAACCCGACGGCACCGCCACCATCCGCGGCCGGCTCACCCCCGAAGCGCTGGCCATCTGGGAAGCGATCTTCGCCAAACAAGCCGCCCCCGGGGCCAACAACCCCGCCGCCGACACCCCCGCCGCCGACACCCCCGCCGACACCGCCGATGCCGACACCCGCGACGGGGATCCGCAGTCCTCGGCGCAGGGCTCGGCGACCGATACCCGCACCCCGGCCCAACGCAACCACGACGCGTTCCTGAGCGTCGGCCGCTGGGCGCTGGCCTGCGGGGAACTCGGACAGCACAACGGCCTGCCGGTCACCGTCATCGTGTCCACCACGCTGCAGGACCTCGAAAAGGCCGCCGGTGTCGCGGTCACCGGCGGCGGATCACTGCTGCCGATCCCCGACCTGATCCGGATGGCCGCCCCGGCACACCACTACCTCTACATTTACGACAAACACACCGGCCAAAGCCTCTACCTCGGCCGAACCAAACGCCTCGCCAACACCGCCCAACGCATCGTGCTACACGCACGCGACCGCGGCTGCACCCGCCCCGGCTGCACCGCCCCCGGCTACTGGTGCCAAGCCCACCACGCCGTCGACGACTGGACCGACGGCGGGCTCACCGACATCGACGACCTCACCATGGCCTGCGGCGCCGATCACGGCATGCTCGACAAGACCGGATGGAAAACCCGAAAGAACACCCGCAACCAGACCGAATGGATCCCCCCACCCCACCTCGACACCGGACAACACCGCATCAACGGCTACCACCACCCCGAACGCTACCTACTCCCCGACGACGACCCGCCCCCCGAAGACGAAGACGACCCGTGAAAGTCGTTGCAGTGACACCGGTTATGGCCGCAAGGGTGCCGGCCAACAGACGATGTCCATGAGGGTGTGAACCCGGTTGCACAGGGGTGTTGCTGCGCAAGTCGGGAAAAGTTCCCTACCATGGGTTGCCATGGCTGCGCCGAGCGAGGACCCTGCGCGGCTTGCGTTGCCCGCAACACTCGTCGAGGTTGCCGCCCATCGGCTGCGCGACGCGATCCTCAGCGGCGACCTCGCACCCGGCGAGAAGATCGTCGAAGAACAGCTGTGCGCGGACTTCGGAATCAGCCGGGCCCCATTGCGGGAGGCGCTGCGACTGCTGGCGCAGCAGGGTCTGGTCGAGCACCTCCCCCGGCGCGGGTCACGGGTTGCCGAATGGTCCCCGACCGACATCCTGCAGCTGTTCGAACTCCGCCACGTCCTGGAACGGCACGCCATCGAAACCGCACTGCCGCTGCCCGATCCGGGCGAGGCGCTCGAGCCGGTTCGGGCGGCGTTGGAGCGCATGGACTCCGCCCGGGACGCGCTGGAGCGCGACGATGCCCACCGGGCCTTCCACGCCGCGGTGGTCGGGCTGGCGGCCAACCGGCAACTCGACATCGCCTTGGCGCCGATACTGCTGAAGCTGCAACTTCCGATGGCCAAGAACCTGCGCGAGGAGGCCCGCCAGCGCGAGACCGGCGACGGAATCGAGCGGCACAAGGCGATCTTGTCGGCGCTCGAGACGAACAACGCCGTGGTCACGGTCGGCGCGCTTCGTGACCACGGACACCTGGACTATCTCGGCCTGGACGGTGACGCCCGGCCGCCCGCGGAGTCGTAGCGCTAACACAAACGACACACAGCCGACCCGAGAATGCCATGATTCTGTCGACAATCGACAGACATGGCCGCTGAGCATCCAGGACCATCCATCGGGCCCTCCGTCGCGGAGATCCTCGCGTCGCATGCGGGCGGGACGGGTTCGCCCGCGAAAACCGCAGCGCGGGTGGCAGATGCGATCGCCGCCCGGGGTGACGACGGCACCTGGTTGTCGACGGTCCCCCGCGACGGGTTGATCGCGGCGGCGGAGGCCATCGAGAACCGTCCCGGCGCGCGGACGCTGCCGCTCTACGGGGTGCCGTTCGGCGTCAAGGACAGCATCGACGTCGAGGGCGTGGCGACCACACTGTCGTGTCCGGACTACTCGTACATCGCCACGGCGACCGCACCGGCCGTGCAGAAGCTGCTCGATGCCGGGGCCCTGTACGTCGGCAAGACCAACCTCGACCAGTTCGCCACCGGGCTGAACGGAACTCGCACGCCGTACACCGTCCCGCGCAGCGTGTTCGGCGGCGAGATGATCTCGGGCGGTTCCAGTTCCGGCTCTGCGCTGGCCGTGGCTCTCGGACAGGTGCCGTTCGCCGTCGCGACCGACACCGCAGGGTCCGGCCGGGTGCCCGCCGCCCTCAACGGTGTGGTCGGCTACAAGCCCTCCCGCGGCCTGATCAGCACCGTGGGCCTGGTTCCGGCCTGCAAATCGCTGGACTGCATCAGCGTGATGGCCGGCTCGGTCGACGACGTCGACCGGGCGCTCGACGTGATGATCGGACGTGACGACGACGATCCGTGGTCGCGTGACCGGGGACCGTGTTACGCGGGCGGTGCGATCCGGATCGGGTTGCCACCGGAGACGGACCTGGAGTTCTTCGGCGACGACGAGATGCGCCGGGCCCACCTGGCGTTCCGTGAGCAGTTGTCGCGTACGAACACCGTCGTCGAGGTGTCGCTGGAACCGTTCCTGGCCGCCGGTGCGCTGCTCTACCAGGGGCCGTGGGTGGCGGAACGGTTGGTCGAGTTCGGCGATTTCCTTGCCGCACAACCCGAATCGATCCATCCCGTGGTCCGTGAGATCCTCCAGGGCGGATACAGGTACAACGCCGTCGACACCTTTGCCGCCCTGCAGAAGCTACAGGAGCTCAAGGCCGCCGTCGCGCGGCTCTGGCGGCACATGGACGTTCTGGTGGTGCCGACCATCGGCACCACGTTCACCGTCGAGGAGGTGCTGGCCGCACCGATCGACTGCAACACCAAACTCGGCCACTACACGCACTTTGGGAACCTGCTCGACCTGCTCGGCGCCGCCGTGCCGCTCGGTCTCACCGCCGACGGCCGCCCGTACAGCGCCATGCTGCTGGGCAACGCGCTCAAGGACGACACCGTGCTGCAGTTGGCGGCCCAGATCCTCGATGAACCCCGTTCGTCCCGTCCCGAATCCGCCACCCTGATCGCCGCCGAGGAGCACCTGTGACAGATACCGTCGACGTCCCCGCAGAACCCGGTCCGTTCCCCGTCATCGCGGGCAAGACCGCCCTGATCGTCATCGACATGCAGCGGGATTTCCTGTTGCCCGGTGGATTCGGCGAAAGCCTCGGCAACGACGTGGATCAGTTGCTCAAGGTCGTTCCGCCGCTGGCGGCGTTGATCGCGGCGGCACGGGCCGGCGGCGTGATGGTCATCCACACCCGGGAAGGCCACCAGCCGGACCTCTCGGACTGCCCGCCCGCCAAGCTCAACCGGGGCGCACCGTCCAAGCGCATCGGGGACGCGGGCAAGTACGGGCGCATCCTGATCCGCGGCGAGTACGGCCACGACATCGTCGACGAGCTGGCCCCGATCGAGGGCGAGGTGGTCATCGACAAGCCCGGCAAGGGCGCCTTCTACGCCACCGAGCTGTCCGACGTGCTGACCGAGGCGGGCATCACGCAGCTGCTCGTCACCGGCGTCACCACCGAGGTGTGCGTGCACACCACCACGCGTGAGGCCAACGACCGCGGCTACGAGTGCCTGGTGGTATCGGACTGCGTGGGTTCGTATTTCCCCGAGTTCCAGCGCATCGGTCTGGAGATGGTCAAAGCCCAGGGCGGCATCTTCGGCTGGGTGGCCGACAGCGCGGCGGTCATCCCGGCACTCAGTCAACTCACCACCCTCCCCGTTTGAGCCAGGCCGAAAAGAGGAACCGATGAGCACCGACGTCACCAATCCGCCGATCGAACCGCCCGACACCAAGCCGTTGTCGATACCGTGGTGGACCCGCGGGGACACCAATGCGTTCTTCGGCCTCGGCTTCAACATCCTGGTCAACGTGCTGACATTGACCGGGCTGATGATCGGGGTCATCGCGGTGCCCGCCGGCGACGTGCTCGGCACGGTGCTGCCCGCGCTGGGTGTCGCGCTGATCCTCGGCAATCTCTACTACACGTTCCTGGCCCGTCGGCTTGCCCGGCGGGAGAACAGAGCCGACGTCACCGCCCTGCCCTACGGGCCGAGCGTGCCGCACATGTTCATCGTGATCTTCGTCGTGATGCTGCCGGTCTACCTGGCCACCGACGACCCGATGCAGGCCTGGCAGGCCGGCCTGGCCTGGGCGTTCCTGATCGGCGTCATCGTGATGATCGGAGCGTTCGTCGGGCCCTACATCCGCAGGCTGACACCACGCGCCGCGATGCTGGGCACGCTGGCCGGCATCTCGATCACGTTCATCTCGATGCGACCGGCCGCCCAGATGTGGGAGGTCGCCTGGATCGGCCTGCCGGTGCTGGCCATCATCCTGATCGGCTTCTTCACCAATGTGAAACTGCCGGGTGGGATTCCGATCGGCCTGGTGGCGCTGCTGGTCGGCACCGCGATCGGCTGGGCGGGCGGGTACATGTCCGCACCCGATGTCGGGCAGGCGGTCAGCGACATCGCCATCGGCATCCCGGACCTGCGGATCGACATGCTGTTCAACGGTCTTTCGGATCTGGCACCGCTGCTCGGTACCGCGATTCCGCTGGGCGTCTACAACTTCACCGAGGCGATGAGCAACGTGGAGAGCGCCGCGGCGGCGGGTGACAGCTACAACCTGCGCAGCGTGTTGCTCGCCGATGGCGCCGGTGCGGTCGTCGGGTCGGCGTTCGGATCGCCGTTCCCGCCCGCGGTGTACATCGGTCACCCGGGCTGGAAGGATGCCGGCGGCGGCGCCGGCTACTCGCTGGCCAGTGGCGCTTTCGTCGGAATCCTTTGTTTCCTCGGGCTGTTCGGCGTGCTCGACGCGCTGCTCCCGGTTCCCGCGATCGTGCCGATCCTGCTCTACATCGGCCTCCTGATCGGTGCCCAGGCCTTCCAGGCGGTGCCCCGATTGCACGCGGTCGCGGTGGTCGCGGCGCTGCTGCCGAACCTCGCGCAGTGGGCGCACGGGATGATCGACAACGCCCTGTCCGCCGCGGGCACCTCGGCCGTGGAGGTGACCAGCGATGCGCTCAACGGTGCCGGCGTGGTCTACGACGGGCTGAAGACCCTCGGCGAGGGCGCGGTCCTGGTGGGCCTGATCCTCGGCACCATGGTCACGTTCATCCTGGACAAGAAGTTCCTCTACGCCGCGATCGCGTCGGCGGTGGGCGCGGCGCTGTCCTTCATCGGCCTGATCCACGCGCCCGAGGTGTCGTGGGCGGCCAATCCCCAGGTGGCGCTCGGCTATGTGTTCTTCGGCATCGTCTGCGTGGCGTTCTGGTTCCTGCCCGGAGCCAGGGATCCGGTGGTGCATCCCGACGAGGCCGACATCGTGGCAGGGCACTGAACGGTTGCGGCGCCGGGTCACCCCAGACCCCGTGCCCGGCCTGCATCACACCATGTCAGCGGTGTGCCTGAGATAACCCGGCACTTCGTAGACAACTGTCTACGAAATGACCTAGCCTGGCCGGTGTGTCAGATCGTGGCCTGAGTACCGACCCCCGCGCGGAGCGGGTCCGCACCCGGCTTCGGGATGCGGCCTTCGCGATGGCCCACGAACGGCGCGTCGACGACATCACCGTGGGCGACCTGGTCGCCAGGGCACAGGTCAGCAGGCAAGTCTTCTACCGGCACTTCCGCGACCGCGACGACGCGGTGGCCAGTGCCTTCACCCACGCATTCGCCGACGCCGTCGGCGACCTCGACGAAAATGACGCCCGGAGCCGGATCCTGCGGCTGTTCGGCTTCGCGGCCGAGCACCGGGCGATGTACCGCAACATCGTTCCCAGCACCGTGACCCAGCACGTGGTCACCGCGTTCCGCGCCGAACTGGCGCCGGCCTGCGAGGAGATCGGCGCGCAGGGCATGGCCACGCTGGCCGCCATCGCGCCGCTTCCCGCCGACGCCGTGACCCGATTCCTGGTCGGCGGATTCATGGAGGTGCTCCGCTCGTGGATGGAGGACCCCGACGCGACCGACCTGCATGCGCGGGTCGCCGCCGCGCTGGACACCGTCGACGCGCTGCTGGGCATCTCGACAGCTCAGAAAGGACCCCACAATGGGTAGACACCACCCCGCCGAGACCCCGGCGTTCCGGGATCGCACGGCGGTGTGCGCCGCGGTGCTCGCGCTGGCCGGGCTGACCGTGTTCGTCATCGCGATGGTCGCCAGCTACTCGGGCGCCTTCGCCAAACCGGCGCTGCACCACATGTCGGTCGCGGTGTCGGGTCCCCCGGCCCTGGTCGAGGGTCTGCAGGATCAGGATGCGTTGCAGGTCGACGAGGTCGGCGATCCGGCCGCGGCCCGCAGCCAGGTGTACGAACGCCGGGCCGACGCCGCGTTCGCCGTAACCCCTGATCACGCGATGACGATCTACGTCGCCGGCGGCGGCGGGCACAGTGTCGCCGCGGCGGCCGAGACGCTGGGCCGGGCGTCCGCCGAGCGGGCCGGGCTGCCCGTCGTCGTCGAGGACGTCGCCCCGACCTCTGCCGGTGACCCGTCGGGCACCGTCGAGTTCTATGCCGTCATCTTCGTCTCGATCGGGGCGTCGCTGGGCGCGGCGCTGCTCGGCCGGCTGATGGGCAGCGTCCGGAGCCCGGCGACGCTGGGACTGCGCCCGTTGTCGCTGGCCGCGTTCTCGGCGGTGCTGGCCGGCGCGGTCACGGTGTACGTCGGGCCGGTGCTGGGCGCACTGGTCGGTCACCCCTGGCAGGTGTTCGGGGCGCTGTGGCTCTACGCGATGGCGGTCGGCGCGGCGGTGACCGGTGTGGCCGCCGCGTTCGGTGTGGTGGCGTCGGTGGTGCTGGGCCTGTTCCTGGTGGTCGTCGGCAACGCGGCCGCCGCGGGCCCGGTCGGTCGTCCGCTGCTGTCGGGCTTCTACTCGACCTTCACCACCCTGGTGCCGCAGGGCTCGGGGGTGTCGCTGCTGCGCAGCGTGTCCTATTTCGGTGGTCACGGCGCGGGCGTCCCACTGGTGACGCTCGCGGTGTGGGCCGCGGCCGGTGGTGCGCTCGCCGTCCTGGCCACCGCCGCGCGGGTGAATTATCGTGCCCTGTATGGACGGCGCGCAGTCATCTGACGGGCCGGATGCGGCCGGGCCCTACTACGACCTGGGCCGATACCACCGCGGCGTCGACACACCGTCGCCCGATGCACAGGTGTGGTTCGACCGTGGACTGGTGTGGGCGTATGCGTTCAATCACGAAGAGGCGATCCGGTGTTTCGAACGCGCCCTGCACCTCGATCCCGACCTCTCGATCGCGCGGTGGGGCATCGCCTATGCGGTCGGACCGAACTACAACAAGGCGTGGGAGGCCTTCGATCCGGTAGACCTGGCCGATTCGCTGGGCCGCGCCCGCGCCGAGCTCGAACTCGCCGCAGGCGGCCGGGCGTCCGCCGTGGAACGTGACCTGATCGGAGCGCTCGCCGAGCGATTCCCCACCGACGACCCGACCGACAGCGATGCGCTGGAGGTGGGCCACAGCGTCTACGCCGACGCGATGTCGTTGCTGCAGCAGAGATATCCGGACGACATCGACATCGCGGCGCTGGCGGCCGACGCCCTGCTCAACGTCACGGCCTGGGCACTGTGGGACAGCAGGACAGGTGATCCGGCGCCCGGTTCGCGGGTGGTGGAGGCCAAGCGGATCCTCGACGGGGCCCTGGCGACGCCGGCGGGCAGACAGCATCCGGGCGTCCTGCATCTGTACATCCACGCGATGGAGATGTCGGCGGCGCCCCAGGATGCACTGCCCGCTGCCGACCTGTTGCGCGGTCTGGTCCCCGACGCCGGACACCTGCGCCATATGCCGAGCCACATCGACGTGCTGTGCGGCAACTACCACGATTCGGTGGTGGCGAATCAGGCCGCCGTGCAGGTGGATCGGCGGTTCGTCGAGCGGGAGGGGCCGCTGAACTTCTACTCCCTGTACCGTGCGCACAACCTGCACTTCGTCGTCTACTCGGCGATGTTCGAGGGCAATTCGGCGGTGGCGCTGCAGGCCGCCGACGAACTCGCCGCCCAACTCACCCCGGAGTTGCTGGCGATCGAGTCGCCGCCGATGGCGGACTGGCTGGAGGCCTTCGTCCCGCTGCGGGTCCACGTGCTGGTCCGCTTCGGCCGTTGGCAGGAGCTGATCGACACCCCGTTGCCCGAGGATCGGGACCTCTACTGCACCACCGCGGCGACCATCCACTACGGCCGCGGTGTGGCATTCGCCGCGACCGGGCGGCTGGCCGAGGCGCGGGCCGAACGCGAGGCCTTCACCGCTGCCTATGAACGGATCCCGGACAGCCGCTACCTGTTCAACAACACCAGCCGCGACATCCTGGCGGTGGCCGACCAGATGCTCACCGGTGAAATCGACTACCGCGAAGGTCGTTTCGATGCCGCGTTCGCCGCGCTGGAGCGCGCCATCGAGCTCGACGACACGCTGCCCTACGACGAGCCGTGGGGCTGGATGCAACCCACCCGGCACGCCTACGGCGCACTGCTGCTCGAGCAGGGCCACGTCGAGCGGGCGGCGCAGGTCTATGCCGCAGACCTCGGGCTGGACCCCACGCTGAGCCGGTCGTGCCAGCACCCGGGCAACGTGTGGAGCCTGCACGGCTATCACGAATGCCTGACCCGGCTCGGTCGTGACGCCGAGGCCGTCATCGTCGGCAGGCAGCTCGAGCTGGCCGCCGCGCGGGCCGACGTCCCCATCGTGGCGTCGTGCGCGTGCCGGCTGGAGGCGTTCGGCCGTTGACTGCCGGATTCGAGGCTGCCTTCTGCGTAGACTCCGGCCTGTGCCGATCAGCGACGACGACCTCGCGCACCTTTCCCGGTGCGTGGACCTCGCCCGCACGGCGCTCGCCGACGGCGATGAGCCGTTCGGATCGCTGCTGACGGATCCCGGCGGGGTGGTGCTGTTCGAGGACCACAACCGCGTCAAGGGCGGCGACGCCACCCGGCATCCCGAGTTCGCCATCGCGCGCTGGGCCGCCGAGCAGCTGTCCCCCGAGATGCGGGCCCGTAGCCCGGTGTACACCTCCGGCGAGCACTGTCCGATGTGTGCGGCGGCGCACGCGTGGGTAGGCCTGGGGCGAATCGTCTACGCCGCGTCGTCGGCCCAGCTGACCCAGTGGCTGCGGGAATGGGGCGCTGCGGCGCCGCCGGTGGCCGCGCTGCCGATCACCGAGGTGGCCCCGGATGCGCACGTCGACGGGCCGGCACCAGAGCTGGCGGAGGAGGTGAAGGCGCTGTACGCGACGGCGTTCGCCGGATGACCGAACCGGCCTGGGTGCAGCACGCGCTCTGGTGGCATGTGTATCCGCTGGGTTTCGTGGGTGCCCACCCGGCCGACCCGGCGCCCGGTCCGCAGCAGCACCGGCTGGAGCACCTGCGTGGCTGGCTGGATCATGCGGTCGAGCTGGGTGCCTCCGGGCTGGCGCTCGGGCCGGTGTTCGCCTCACGCACCCACGGCTACGACACCACCGATCACTACCGCATCGATCCCAGGCTGGGCGACGACGACGATTTCGACCGGCTGGTGAGCGAGTGCCGGAGCCGTGGGCTGCGCCTGCTGCTCGACGGGGTGTTCAACCACGTGGGCACCGAGTTCCCGCGATACCGCGACGCGGTGGCGGGCGGGGACCGCTCCTGGTTCCGGGTGCGCGGCGGGGCCTTCGCGACCTTCGAGGGGCACGACGGCCTGATCGCGCTGAACCACCGCAACGCCGAGGTCGTCGACTACACCGTGGACGTGATGTGCCACTGGCTCGGCCGCGGCGCCGACGGCTGGCGACTCGACGCGGCCTACGCGGTCCCCGACCGGTTCTGGCAGCAGGTGCTGCCGCGGGTGCGCGAGCGGTTCCCGGACGCGTGGTTCGTCGGCGAGGTGATCCACGGCGACTACCCGGCCCGGGTCCGGGACGCCGGGTTCGACTCGGTCACCCAGTACGAGCTGTGGAAGGCGATCTGGAGCAGCCTCAACGACGGGAACTTCCACGAGCTGGACTGGTCGCTGACCCGGCACAACGAATTCCTGGACACGTTCGTGCCGATGACGTTCATCGGCAACCACGACGTCACCAGGATCGCCAGCCAGCTGGTCGAGCCCGAGCACGTCGAGCACGCGCTGACGATCCTGCTGACCACCGGCGGCACGCCCAGTATCTATGCCGGCGACGAGTTCGCCTACCGCGGGGTCAAGGAGGAACGCTTCGGCGGCGACGATGCGGTGCGGCCCGAATTCGGTTCTCCCGGAGAGGGAGTCGGAGAGCACGGCCGGCAGGTCTGGCGATCCCACCAGCATCTGATCGGGTTGCGGCGGCGCAATCCCTGGCTGCACACCGCGCGCACCACTGCGCTGAAGGTCACCAACCGGGGATACGTCTACACGACGCGCAACGGCGACGACGCGCTGATCGTCGCGCTGAACATCGACGACGATCCGATGGCGGTGTCGCTGACCGATCTGGGGGCCGGGCCCGCCGAGGTCGTCGCCGGCTCGGGTGCTCCCCCGCCGGAGGTCCGCACCGACATCGTGGTCGCGCCGCACGGCTGGCTCGTCGCCGCGCCACGCTGAACCCCTTTCATCACTCTATTCCCACTGGTCACAGCTCCTTTCGGCGGTCGCGAGTCCACGCCGAGTCGTAATCGTTAGCCAACCGCGATATCGAATTGCTGTGTCGAGCACGGATTCCCACCGTCGGAGCCGGTTTCATTACGCCTGCAGCACGACGGCGTATTTGCGAGACATGCTGGTCATGTACAGAAAGGTGGGTTGGTTGCCGTTATGAAGTGGAAAGAGAAGTGGCGAGGCACCGCGAGGGCAGCGGCGCGGCGGACGGCAGTTGCCGCCATGGCCGCGGTCACGTTGCCCGCGCTGATCGGCTTCGCCGGGGGTTCGGCGACCGCGGGGGCGTTCTCCCGGCCAGGTCTTCCCGTCGAGTATCTCGACGTGTTCTCGCAGGCGATGAACCGGGATATCCGGGTGCAGTTCCAGGGCGGTGGGCCGCACGCGGTCTACCTGCTCGACGGTCTGCGCGCCCAGGACGATTACAACGGCTGGGACATCAACACCCCGGCGTTCGAGTGGTACTACCAGTCCGGCCTGTCGACGGTGATGCCGGTGGGCGGGCAGTCCAGCTTCTACACCGACTGGTATCAGCCGTCGCGGGGTAACGGCCAGAACTACACCTACAAGTGGGAGACGTTCCTGACCCAGGAGCTGCCCGCCTGGCTGGAAGCCAATCGTGGTGTGTCGCAGACCGGTAACGCCGTCGTCGGCCTGTCGATGGCGGGCAGCGCGGGCCTGACCTACGCGATCTACCACCCGCAGATGTTCATCTATGCCGCCTCGCTGTCGGGCTTCCTGAACCCGTCCGAGGGCTGGTGGCCGATGCTGATCGGGCTGGCGATGAACGACGCCGGCGGCTTCAACGCCGAGAGCATGTGGGGTCCGTCCTCGGATCCGGCGTGGAAGCGCAACGATCCGATGGTCAACATCAACCAGTTGGTGGCCAACAACACCCGGATCTGGGTCTACTGCGGTACCGGCACCCCGTCGGACCTGGACGCCGGTACGCCCGGCAACAACCTGATGGCCGCGCAGTTCCTCGAGGGGTTCACGCTGCGCACCAACATCAGCTTCCGGGACAAGTACATCGCGGCGGGCGGCACCAACGGTGTCTTCAACTTCCCGCCCAACGGCACACACAGCTGGGGCTACTGGGGTCAGCAGCTCCTGCAGATGAAGCCGGACATCCAACGGGTGCTGGGGGCTCAGCCCGCCTTATAACGACCACCCACCCAGGGAGCCTGCCGTTACCCCCGACGGCAGGCTTCCTGCCGTCCGGGGGTCTCACGGTCACAATCGGGTGCGGGTCTCGATGTCCTCGGTGAACTCGCCGAGCATGGCGTCGGTGAGGGTGGGCCGGGTTTCGGCCACGGCGGCCAGGAAGTCGTCGGTGCGCGCGGGTTCACCACGGCGGAACTCGATCTCGCGCTCGAACGCGCACTGGGCGCCCTTGCGCGCGGCGAACTCGATATCGGCCGGGGTGAACATCTCGGTGGCCTCCACCAGCTTGTCGAGCTCCACCATCTCGGCGGTCGCTCCCAGATACCGATTCCAGATCGCCTTGCGCGCAACGGCATCGGGTGGGCCCACCGGAATGATGTAGTCGAACCGGCCCGGGCGCAGGAAGGCCGAATCCAGCGAGCGCACCGAGTTCGTCGCGCAGATCAGCAGTCGATCATCCTGCTGGCGGAACGTCGGGATGAGCTTCAGCAGCTCGTTGGTCACCCCGTGCGCCGGATCCGACGGTATCCCCGATCTCGAGCCCGCGATCTCCTCGACCTCGTCGATGAACACCACGGCCGCCTCGAGCTCGTTCAGGGTGCTGAACATCTCCCGCAGCGCGGTGGGCATCGTCACGCCGGGTGAGGCGAGCCGGGACGGGAAGATCTCGATGAACGGCCAACCGAGCCGTCCCGCAACGGCTTTGGCGAAGCTGGTCTTGCCGGTGCCCGGTGGGCCGAACAGGATGGCCGCCTTCGGCGGTGACACGCCGTAGCGCGCAGCCATGTCGGGCTGGGCCAGTGGCAGCACGATGCGCCGCTCGATCATCCGCTTCTCGGTCTCCATGCCGGCCATGTTCTGCCACAGGCCGTGCCCGATGATCCGGCCGCCCAGGGCGGAGAGCAGCCCGGAGTCCGACGGCCCGACGTGGTCGACCTTCTCGAAGTAGTGCAGGTCCGAACGCTCCGAGTAGCCCGAGTTGCGCAGCGCGGTGGTGCCGGTCGCCTCGGCGGGCAGCAACACGCTGATGCGCCGTGCGCCGAGCGTGCGCAGCCGGACCTCCAGTTCGGCCAGCAGGGCGCTACCGATGCCGCGGTGCCGCCAGCGGCTGCTCAACGCCACCATGGTGATCCAGGCGCGATCGCCGTTGACCTGGGCGACCGCCATGCCGACGAGCTGGTCGGCGACCACGGCGACGACGGCCGGCTGGCCGGCGCGGGCGGCCGAGACCACCTCCGAGACCGGGAATGCGGGAGCGGCCTCGGTGGGCTCCCTGCTCTGGTCCCAGACAGATATCGCCTGGTCGAGGTCGTCGTCGTGGAAATCGCGTAAGCGCCAAGGGGGCATGCCGACAGATCCTGCGGTCCCCGAAGGGTCCGGACATGCCCCGATCGGGTGGCTGCCCGGGGGATGTGTGCGGCCGACCGCCGGTTCTGCCAGGGGCGAAACCGCCGGCGGGAACAAAGGCGACGCCACCAGGGTTGAGCGCATCAGGATCAACTTTGGAGGATTGATGCCCGAAGTTCTGCAAGTTCCCGTGCTCTTCGTCGGCGAGTCGATCGTGCTGCCCGGAATGGTGGTGCCGATCGAACTGGACGACGAGGCGGCGCGGGCTGCGGTCGACGCCGCGCAGGCCAGCGACTCCGGCAAGCTGCTGATCGCGCCCCGGCTCGGCGACCGCTACCCCACCTACGGGGTGCTCGCCTCGATCGTGCAGGTCGGCCGGGTCCCCGGCGGTGGTGCCGCCGCGGTGGTCCGCGGTGAGAAGCGCGCACAGATCGGCGCGGGCGCCGGCGGTGAGGGCTCCGAGCTGTGGGTCTCGGTGACCGAGGTCGCCGAGGCCGAGGTCACCGACGAGGCGAAGGCCCTGGCCGCCGAGTACAAGAAGCTGCTGCTGGCGATGCTGCAGCGCCGGGAGGCGTGGCAGATCGTCGACGTGGTCAACAAGATCACCGACCCGTCGGCGCTGGCCGACACCGCCGGCTACGCGTCCTATCTCGACGACGTACGCAAGCGCGAGCTGCTCGAGACCGAGGACGTGACCGCCCGGTTGCGCCTGTTGATCGACTGGACCGCCGAACATCTGGCCGAGGTCGAGATCAACGACAAGATCGCCGAGGACGTCCGCGTCGGCATGGACAAGCAGCAGAAGGAGTTCCTGCTGCGCCAGCAGCTGGCCGCGATCCGCAAGGAACTCGGCGAAACGGGCCCCGGCGACGACGGCTCCGATGATTACCGGTCCAGAGTCGAGGCCGCCGATCTGCCCGAGAAGGTTCGTGAGGCCGCGCTGCGCGAGGTCGGCAAGCTGGAGCGGTCCAGCGAGCAGAGCCCGGAGGGCGGTTGGATCCGCACCTGGCTGGACACCGTGCTGGGCCTGCCGTGGAACGTCACGACCGAGGACTCGACCGACCTGACCGCGGCCCGGGAGATCCTGGACGCCGACCACCACGGTCTGGAGGACGTCAAGGACCGCATCGTCGAATACCTGGCGGTGCGCGCCCGGCGTGCTCAGCGCGGCATGGCCGTTGTCGGCGGCCGCGGCTCGGGTGCCGTCATGGTGCTGGCCGGCCCGCCGGGGGTCGGCAAGACCTCGCTGGGCGAGTCGGTCGCGCGAGCGCTGGGCCGTGAGTTCGTGCGCGTGGCCCTGGGCGGGGTGCGCGACGAGGCCGAGATCCGCGGTCACCGGCGCACCTATGTCGGCGCGCTGCCCGGACGCATCGTGCGGGCCATCGGCGAGGCGGGGTCGATGAATCCCGTCGTGCTGCTCGACGAGATCGACAAGGTGGGTTCCGACTTCCGTGGTGATCCGGGCGCGGCGCTGCTCGAGGTGCTCGACCCGGCGCAGAACCACACGTTCCGCGACCACTACCTGGACCTGGATCTCGACCTGTCCGATGTGGTGTTCCTGGCGACCGCCAACGTCGTCGACAACATCCCGTCGGCGCTGCTGGACCGCATGGAGCTGGTGACGATCGACGGCTACACCGAGGACGACAAGGTGGCCATCGCCCGCGACTACCTGCTGCCGCGCCAGCAGGAACGGGCGGCGTTGTCGCACGACGAGGTCACCGTGACCGATGCGGCGCTGCGCAAGATCGCCGCCGACTACACCCGCGAACCGGGCGTGCGCCAGTTCGAGCGGCTGCTGGCGAAGGCACTGCGTAAGGCGACCACCAGGCTGGCGGGCGGCGAGATCACCGGTCTGGTCATCGACGAGCCGGATCTCGTCGAGTACCTGGGCCGGCCCCGGTTCACCCCGGAGTCCGCCGAGCGCACCGCGGTGCCGGGCGTGGCGACCGGTCTGGCGGTCACCGGCCTGGGCGGCGACGTGCTCTACATCGAGGCGGGCGCCGACGGGTCGGAGGGCGAGGCCTCGCTCACGCTGACCGGTCAGCTGGGCGACGTGATGAAGGAGTCGGCGCAGATCGCGCTGTCCTACGTGCGCAGCCACGCCGCGGAGCTGGGAGTCGATCCCACCGCGCTCGACCGCCGCATCCATGTGCACGTGCCCGCGGGCGCGGTGCCCAAGGACGGTCCGTCGGCGGGTGTGACCATGGTGACCGCGCTGGTCTCGATGGCGACCGGCCGCCCGGTGCGCGCCGACGTCGGCATGACCGGCGAGGTCACGCTCAACGGGCGGGTGCTGCCGATCGGCGGTGTGAAGCAGAAGCTGCTCGCCGCTCAGCGCGCCGGTCTGTCAACGGTTTTCATCCCGCAGCGCAACGAGCCGGACCTGGATGACGTGCCAGCCGAGGTGCTGGCCGCACTGGACGTCAGGCCGATGACCGACGTGGCGGAGATCGTCGCGCTGGCACTGGAATCCGTGGCCGCACCCGGGCGGGTCGCGACGGCGGCCTGACACGCGGGGGTGAAGGTGCGGCGCTAGCGTGGGTGGGTGGCCTACGACGTCGAACTGGCCGACCGCGTCCGTGAACTCCTCGCCGCCGAACGTGGCGTCGAGGCGAAGCCGATGTTCGGCGGACTGGCGTTCCTGATCAACGGCAACATGTCGGTGGCGGTCAGTTCCCGGGGCGGTCTGATGGTCCGGCTGCCACCCGCCGACGCCGAACGGCTGCTGGCGCGTCCGCACGTCGAGCCGATGATCATGGCGGGCCGCCAGACCCGGGGCTGGCTGCGGGTGGCCACCGGAGGTCTCAAGACCAGACGGCAGCTGGCGGCCTGGGTCGCCCGCGGAATCGACTTCGCCAAGGGCCTGCCGCCGAAGTAGCCCCGGATAACCGACCGATACCCGGTTGTCTACGGGCCGCCGGTTCGGGTACTCCCGTCATATGGAATCGCCGTCGGCACAGCACGTCGTGGAGCGCCTGCTGGCCCGGGCCGGCCGGACCTACGCCGCGGAAGCCGGCATCCGGATGCGCGACAAGCCGATGCCGCTGTTTCAGCTGCTGATCCTGTGCATGCTCGCCAGCAAGCCGATCAGCGCGGCAATCGCGATGCGGGCGGCCCGGGAACTGTTCGCGGCCGGGCTGCGAACCCCGCACGCGATGCTCGACGCCGAACGCTCAACGCTGATCGCGGCGTTCGGCCGCGCCCACTACGTGCGCTACGACGAGAGCTCGGCCACCAGGGCGGTCGCCATCGCCGCCGCGGTCAACGACGAGTACGGCGGCGACCTGCGCAGACTGGCCACCGCCGCCGGCCGCGACATCGGTGAAGCCAGGCGGCTCCTGCACCGGTTCACGGGTATCGGCGACACCGGCGCCGACATCTTCCTGCGCGAGGTGCAGGACACCTGGACCTGGGTGCGGCCGTACTTCGACCAGCGCGCCAGAGATGCCGCGGCCGGCCTCGGCCTGCCCGACGACCCGGCCGAACTGGCCGCGCTGGCACCACGGCAGGCCGCGACGCTGGCCGCTGCGCTGGTGCGGGTGTCGCTGGATCACGACCTGGCCACCGAGGGCCTGAGCGGCGGCTAGCGCAGCGCGGCCGTGCCGTCCGGGTGAACCTGCACCGGCGCACCCGCGATGTCGTCGCGCACCGTCGTCTCGGCGTCCGTCGGGTCGGTGATCACGGCGAGCACCCGGGCATCCTCGGGCGTGCGCACCGCCAGGAACGCCTTCTCCGGTCGCCCGTCGCGGTCGACCGGCGTGGTCCACGACTCCACCGTGCCCACGCCGGTCCACTCCACCAGCGCGGTGCGGGTGGGCTCCCGGTCGACGGTGGATTGCACATCCTCCCAACGGAATTCGTGGGTGGGCGGCTCGGTGCCGTACACCCCGAAGCTGTGTTTGGTCAGATAGCCGCCGTTGGCGGTGATCAGCCCACGCGTTCCCGGCCGGGCGGTCAGCAGCTCGGCCATCGTGGCGATCGAGTGGCTGACGTAGTTGTTCCACGGACCGCCGGCGAAGGTGAGCCCGCCGGTCACCGTCAGCGGGCGGCCCGGATCCCCTACCGGCAGCCCGAGCTCGCGCGCGGCGACCTGCACCGCCGACGGGAAGCAGGAATAGACGTCGACGAGCTCGACGTCGTCGACGGATGCGCCGGCCAGCTCCAGGGCACGCCTGCCGGCGATCCTGATCGCCGGTGAGCCGTGGAACTCGGCCCGCTCCCCGATCGCGTAGGTGTCGTGCGCGTCGGTGCCGGCGTACGGGAACACCCAGCGCTCCGTGGGGATCTGCAGATAGGTGGCTTTCTCTACCGAGGTCAGGATCAACACCGCGGCCTGATCGACCATGTTGTTGGAGTTCATCAGCTTGGTGTACGGCCAGCTGATCATCCGGTTCGCCGGCGAGGGCTGCCAGATCTGCTCGGCGCTGAGCGCCTCCCGGCTCCATGCGTGCGGATTGGTCGCGGCCACGGCGCTGAACTGCGACCAGAGTTCGCCGATGCGCCGCCGGTGTTCGTCGGGGGTTTCCCCGGCGGCGATGCGGACCGCCTGTTCGAACATCGGATACACGTAGGCGGGCCGGTCGAGTTTGATCCGGATCTCCGCGGGCCCGGCCATCGGCACACCTTCGTCGGAGCCGGGCGCGACGGGCACCGATTCGTCCTGGCGGGTCCAGTCCGGTTTGGCTCCGCGGGCGCGCATCCGGCTCCTGGTCCGCCACGTCTCGGAGCCGCCGATGAGGACCACATCGGCGGCCCCGTGCTGGATGTCCAGGCAGGCCAGGTTGACCAGCGTCTGCGGGACGTTGCCGCCCACCCCGGTGTAGCGGGTGACCGCCTTGTCGGCCCGGATCCGCTGTGCGAGAAGAAGACCCGGATCCCGGTAGCGCCAGGACAGCAGTTTGACGATGCGCACGGCGTCGACGGCCTCGAGCACCCGCGGGTCGGCGGCGGCGCGGGCGGCATGCACCATCAGGTCGATCGGCTCCACGGCGGGGTTCTCGTCGCGCTGGCTCACCTGGCCGTAACCGACGAGTACCGGGGTCCTGGGGTCGAGGGGCATGCAGGGGGCCTTTCCTGGTCGGTGAGACGCCCACGATATTCGGTGCGAGAAGAAGTTAACGATCTGGATATGGGGATGCCATCGTCTACCGGTTGGGCAACCGCCGAATGCGCGGTTGGATGGGGAGATGACCACCACCGGTTCCGAGAGCACGTCGACGAACACCTGGAAGGCCGTGGAGCGCACCCCGCTCACCGACGAGCTGGTCACCAAACTCGACCGCTGGTGGCGGGCGGCCAACTACCTGTCGGTCGGCCAGATCTATCTGCTGAGCAATCCCCTGCTGCACACCCCGCTGTCGCGCGACGACGTCAAACCCCGCCTGCTCGGGCACTGGGGCACGACGCCGGGCCTGAACTTCATCTACGCGCACCTCAATCGGGTGATCGAGGAGCGCGGGCAGTCCACGATCTACATCACCGGCCCCGGCCACGGCGGTCCCGGACTGGTGGCCAACGCCTATCTGGACGGCACCTACAGCGAGGTGTATCCCGACATCACCCAGGACGCCGAGGGGATGAGGCGGCTGTTCCGGCAGTTCTCGTTCCCCGGGGGCATTCCGTCGCATGTGGCGCCCGAGACCCCGGGCTCGATCCACGAGGGCGGCGAACTCGGATACGCGCTGTCGCACGCCTATGGCGCCGCGTTCGACAATCCGGACCTGCTGGTCGCCACGGTGATCGGCGACGGTGAGGCAGAGACCGGGGCGCTGGCCACCGGCTGGCACTCCAACAAGCTCACCAACCCCGCCCAGGACGGTGTGGTGCTGCCGATCCTGCACCTCAACGGGTACAAGATCGCCAACCCGACGGTGCTGGCCCGGATCCCCGAGGAAGAGCTGCGCGCCCTGATGGTGGGTTACGGCCACAATCCGTATTTCTTCGAGGTGGCCGACGGCGGCGACGCAACCGCCGAGCACGCCGACGCCCACCGGCGGTTCGCGACGCTGCTGGAAGACGTCCTCGACGAGATCGCCGCCATCAAGGCCAGGGCCGCCGGCGGTGACGATTCCCGGCCGGCGTGGCCGATGATCGTGTTCCGTACGCCCAAGGGGTGGACCGGCCCGGACTACATCGACGGCAAGAAGACCACCGGATCGTGGCGGGCGCACCAGGTGCCGCTGGCCAACGCCCGCGACACCGCCGAGCACCTGGGTGTGCTCGCCGACTGGCTGGCCTCCTACCGGCCCGGGGAGCTGTTCGACGCCGACGGCAGGCTGCTGGCCGACATCGCCGAGCTGGCCCCGTCCGGCCACCTGCGGATGAGCGACAACCCGCACGCCAACGGTGGGCTGCTGCTCAGGGACCTGCGGCTGCCCGACTTCCGTGATTTCGGTGTCGAGGTACCCGCCCCGGGCGCCTCGATCGCCGAGGCCACCCGGGTGCTCGGACAGTGGCTGACCGAGGTGGTCAGGCTCAACCCCGACAACTTCCGCATCTTCGGCCCCGACGAGACCGCGTCGAACCGGCTGCAGGCGGTGTTCGACGCCACCGACAAGCAGTGGAACGCCGAGCTCATCGGGCCGGAGGTCGACGAACATCTCGCCCGCGTGGGCCGGGTGGTCGAGATGCTCTCCGAGCACCAGTGCCAGGGCTGGCTCGAGGGGTACCTGCTGACCGGCAGGCACGGGCTGTTCAACTGCTACGAGGCGTTCATCCACATCATCGACTCGATGTTCAACCAGCATGCCAAGTGGCTGAAGGTGACCGACCACATCCCGTGGCGCCGGCCCATCGCCAGCCTGAACTACCTGCTGAGCAGCCATGTGTGGCGCCAGGACCACAACGGGTTCTCCCATCAGGACCCCGGCTTCATCGACCACGTGGTCAACAAGAGCGCCGGCGTGGTGCGGGTGTACCTGCCGCCGGATGCCAATACCCTGCTGTCGACCTATGACCACTGCCTGCGGTCGCGCCAGTACGTCAACGTCGTGGTTGCGGGCAAGCAGCCGCACCCGAACTTCCTGACGATGGAGCAGGCGGTGGCGCACTGCACCCGGGGGCTGGGCATCTGGGAATGGGCGGGATCCGAGGTGCTGGGTACCGACCCCGACGTGGTGATCGCCGCGGCCGGCGATGTGCCGACGCTGGAGGCGCTGGCGGCCGTCGACATGTTGCGCACCCACCTGCCCGACCTGAAGGTCCGGTTCGTCAACGTGGTCGACCTGATGCGGCTGCAGGACGAGTCCGAGCATCCGCACGGGATGTCCGACCGCGACTTCGACATGATCTTCACCAGGGACAAGCCGATCATCTTCGCCTACCACGGCTATCCGTGGCTGATCCACCGGCTGACCTACCGGCGCGCCGGGCACAACAACCTGCACGTGCGCGGCTACAAGGAAGAGGGCACCACGACGACGCCGTTCGACATGGTGATGCTCAACGACCTCGACCGCTACCACCTGGTGATCGACGTGATCGACCGGGTGGAGTCGCTGGGTTCGACGTGCGCCACGCTGCGCCAGCAGATGGCCGACAAGCGGATCGCCGCCCGCGAGTACACCCGCACCCACGGCGACGACATCCCGGAGGTCAGGGACTGGGTGTGGCCTGCGGCGCGCCGGTTGGGTGTGGCGGCGGCCACCGGCGTCACCGGCGCCACCGCCACCGGCGGCGACAACGAATAGTGCGCCGACTTCAGTGACTTGAGCCACAGCGGGCAGGCGTCGACGCTGCGGGCCGGTAACCTGGAGCGGTTATGTCTGACGTCAGCGCGGCCGCCGTAGCGGGAGAGCAGCATCATCCGTGGCTCGCGCAGCTGTCTGCGCTGCACCACGTCCGGATCTACGTGGACATCGCGGTGGTCGTCGTCGTGCTGGCCCTGACCAACCTGCTGGCGCATTTCACCACTCCGTGGGCCAACGTCGCGGTTGTTCCGGCGGCGGCGATCGGATTGGTGTGGCTGATTCGTCACCGGGGCCTGGGCTGGTCCGAACTCGGGCTCGGTCGCGAACACTGGAAGTCCGGTCTCGGGTACGCGCTGGCGGCGGTCGGGCTGGTCGGCGCGGTGATCGCGGTGGGCGCCCTGCTGCCGTGGACGCGGCCGATGTTCCTCAACAACAACTACGCGACGCTCTCGGGCGCGCTGATCGCGTCGATGATCATCATCCCGCTGCAGACCGTGATTCCCGAGGAGTTGGCGTTCCGCGGGGTGCTGCACGGTGCGCTGGACCGGGCGTGGGGGTGGCGCGGGGTGGCCGCCGCCGGCTCGCTGCTGTTCGGGCTGTGGCACATCGCCACCTCGATGGGTCTGACCGCCAGCAACGTCGGTTTCACCAAGATTCTCGGCGGCGGTGTCTTCGGCATGGTTGCCGGTGTGGTGGGGGCCGTGCTGGCCACCGCCGCGGCCGGATTCGTGTTCACCTGGCTGCGCCGCCGCAGTGGCAGCCTGATCGCGCCGATCGCGCTGCACTGGTCCCTCAACGGACTCGGGGCGTTGGCCGCCGCGATGGTGTGGCACCTGTCCTGAGCCGTTTCAGACGATCAGCACCGCCGCTCCCGACACCCGCCCCGCGCTCAGGTCGCCGAGGGCCTCGTCGGCGCGGTCCAGCGGGTACTGCGGGCAGGTGACTTCGAGCCGGTGACGTGCGGCGAACTCCAGGAAGGCGTGGGCGTCGGCCCTGGTGTTGGAGGTGACGGAGCGGATCTGGCGCTCCTGGAACAGGTGGTGCTGGTAGTTCAGCACCGGGATGTCGCTGAGGTGGATCCCGGCGATCGCCAGCGTGCCGCCGCGGTCCAGCGCCTCCAGGGCGGGTAGGACCAGGTCGCCGACCGGCGCGAAGAGGATTGCGGAATCCAGCGGCACCGGCGGCGGGTCGGCGGCGCCCTGCACCGAGGCGGCGCCCAGGTCCCGGGCGAGCTGCCGGGCCGCGTCGCCGCGGGTCATCACGTGTATCTCCGCACCGCCGGCGAGCGCCACCTGGGCGGTCAGGTGGGCGCTGCCGCCGAACCCGTAGATGCCCAGCCGGCCTCCCGGTGGCAGCTCCGCGCGCAGCAGCGACCGGTAACCGATGATGCCCGCACACAGCAGAGGCGCCAGCTCGGTGTCGGCGTACCCGGCCGGCAGCGGCAGGGCGAACGCCGCGGGCACCGTGGCGAACTCGGCATAGCCACCGTCGGCGTCCCACCCGGTGTAGCGCGACTGCGGGCACAGGTTCTCCCGGCCGCGACGGCAGTACTCGCACTCGCCGCAGGTGTGGCGCAGCCACGCGATGCCCACCCGGTCGCCCACCGCGAGCTCGGTGTCCACACCCGGCCCGATCTGGACGACCTCCCCGACCACCTCGTGGCCGGGGACGACGTCGCGGCGATGCACCGGCAGGTCACCCTCGGCGACGTGCAGGTCGGTGCGGCACACGCCACAGGCGCGCACCGCGACCAACAACTCACCCGGCCCGGGGCGCGGGACGTCGACGGTGGTACGCACCAGCGGGGTGCTGGACATCGGGCCTGGGCGGCGTACCTGCCAGGCACGCATCGTGGAGTCGCTCACCCTCCCACGATGCCACGGGTCACCGGTGCGGGCGTCAGGCCTTCTTCTGGAACAGCCCGACGATCCAGAGCAGGATGACCGCGCCCAGGATGGCCGTGAACAGGGTGAACCACCAACCACCACCGGCGGTGTCGAGGAAGAAACTCAGCAGGAACCCGCCGATCAGGGCACCGACCACGCCGATCACGATGTTCATCAGGATGCCCGAACCGGAGCCCTTGACGATCTTGCCCGCGATCCACCCGGCGATGGCGCCGATGATGATGTAACTGATCCACCCCACGCTCGTCAGGGTGGAGGAGCGTGCGAGGAAATCGGTAGCCGCAACGATGTCCATGAAAAGTCTCCCGCCTGTCACCAGCCGATACCCGGAGCGGGCGCAACCGGGCTATGTCCTAGGTATACGCCCGCTGGGTAACGGTTGGGCGGTGCATACGGAAACGATCGGGCGAGAGGTCCCGTCCTGTCCCGCTACGCCGGCGGCAGCATTCCCGGCGCGGTGGCCGGGTCGACCGGAACGGGCACACCGACCCCGGCGGGTGCTGGCGGCGGCGGCGGCGCGTTCGGATCCGGCGGCGGCGCGTTCGGGTCCGGCGGGGGCGCGTTCGGATCCGGCGGCGGCGGAGGTGGCGGAGGTGGTGGCGCCCACGGCCGGATCGAGCTGGCCAGCGCGACCGCGTCGGCCTGTGGGATCGGATTGTTCGCGGTACCCAGCCACACCACGAACCAGCGTTCCGGCGCCCGCTGGCCGCGGGGGGTGCCCGCTGGGGTGGGCGCGCCGACGACACCGGCCCAGATCTGCCCGTTGGGCTTGTTGGTGTCGGTGAACTTCACCTCGTAGTAGGACGCGACGCCGGTCATGCCGTCGGCGTCGAGCGGGACGACCTGCTGGTTGATCCTGGTGCCGGGGAACGGCATGAAGAACTCGCCCATGTCCGAGGACAGCCGCTGGGCGGCCTTGGTGTTGTCGTCCTCGGCGCCGGCGAACAGCTTCAGGTCCAGCCGGCCGAGCAGCACGCTGGTGTCGTTGGGCGGTTCGGCGCCGTCCGGGGTGACCTTGGTCAGCAGGGCCTGCCCGTAGGACAACTGGGTGGCGTCGGCGACCTCCCACCCGGGTGGCACCACGTAGCTGAACCCGCCTGCGGCGTTGTCGACACGCCCGGGCTCCGGCGGCGGTGGGGCGTTCGGGTCGGGCGGGGGCGCGTTCGGGTCGGCCGGCGGCGGCGCGGGCGCGTTCGGGTCGGCCGGTGGCGGCGACTCCGGCGGTGGTGCGCCCTCGACCGCGGTGTCCGGCGGTGGTGGCGGCGGGGCAGGGGCGGGTTGGGCTTGGGCGACCCCGGGCAGCGTCAAGGCCGCCACGGTGGCGCCCGTCAGCGCCACCAGCCCGAGGGACTTGGGCAGACCCCTGCGTCGGCGAGGGTGTGCGTCCGGCTGATCCATGGAGAAGAAACTACCGTGTTACCACCGTGACGCAAGTGTGAGTTGCTGAAAATGTTTTCAGCTGAGATCTTGCTGTAAGCACAATATCAGCTGTTCAGAGGATATTAATGAAGTAACTGGCAGCACAAAGGCCCCCACCCGTGTGGCGCGGGGGTCTGCGCCTCGTCGGAGCTGCAGGGGCGAACGATCGCTGCGGCTTCCTTCTCCCTTCATCGCGCCGGCCGAACGTGTCGTTACCCACATGTGTCACCGGCCGCCCGAGGGGTCGGGCGCGCCGAACGCCCGCACCTTGCTACTGTCCGGTAACACTTGCTACTGTCCGGTAACATTGGCCGGACCCGCTGGGGTTCAGCGTTGAACACGACAGGAGGGCCGACGATGGATGTGTTGATCACGGGCTGCGACACCGATCTGGGCCGGACGATCGCGGAAGGCTTCTGCGCGGCCGGGCACACCGTGGTGATCGCGGGTGCCCATCGCGAAGAACTCGAGGTCCTCGCGAAGGAACTCGAGCTCGCCGAGGGCCGGGCGATCGTGGTCGACAACACCGACCCCGCCGCCATCGCCGCAGCGCACGGCCAGTTCCCCGCCCACCTGGACACCATCGTCAACGTCCCGGCCCCGGTGAGGCAGGGCGGCGATCCCCGTACCTACACGCTGGCCGACCACGCCGCGGAGTGGCGCGGGCTGTTCGATGCCGCGGTGGTCTCGGCGATGTTGACGGTTCAGGTACTCGGTGACCATCTGCGCTCCGGCGGCTCCGTGGTCACGGTGATCCCCGATCCGGCGGTCGAAGGCAGTGCCGGCGCCGCGGTCAAGGCCGCGGTCTCGGAGTGGACCGCGGGTCAGGCCCAGTCCTTCGGCACCCGGGGGATCACGGTCAACGCGGTCGCCGCCGGACGTGGCGCCGAGCGGGGCTACGACGGGCTGGACAGTGCGACGCCGACGGTCAGCGCCGAGATCGCCCGGCTGTCGCTGTTCCTGACCACCCCGGCCGCCCGCCACATCACCGGGCAGACGCTGCACGTCAGCCACGGGGCGTTGGCGCACTTCGGCTGACGGTCTACGGTCGATGGAGTGAGCATTCGTCTCGGACTCCAGATCAACAACTTCAGCTACGGCACCGGGGTCGGTGAGCTCTTCCCCACCGTCATCGCCCAGGCGCAGGAGGCCGACGCCGCCGGCTTCGACGCCGTCTTCGTGATGGACCACTTCTACCAACTGCCCGGGATCGGCACGCCGGATCAGCCCATGCTCGAGGCGTACACGGCGTTGGGCGCGCTGGCCACCGCCACCGAGCAGGTGCAGCTGGGCACGCTGGTCACCGGCAATACCTACCGGAACCCGACCCTGCTGGCGAAGGCGATCACCACGCTCGACGTGATCAGCGCCGGCCGGGCGGTGCTGGGCATCGGCACCGGATGGTTCGAGCTCGAACATGATCAGCTCGGCTACGAGTTCGGCACCTTCACCGACCGGTTCGACAAGCTCGGCGAGGCCCTGCAGATCATTCTTCCGATGCTCAAGGGCGAGCGGCCGACGTTCTCCGGCAGGTACTACCGCACCGAGCAGGCGATGGCCAATCCCCTTTTCCGCGAACACATTCCGCTGATGATCGGTGGCAGCGGCGAGAGGAAGACGATCCCGCTGGCGGCGCGACACTTCGACCACCTCAACGTGATCGCCGACTTCGACGAACTGGCCCGCAAGGTCGCCGTGGTCAAGCAGCGGTGCGAGGAGATCGACCGGGATCCGGCCACGCTGGAGACCAGCATGCTGGTGGGCGCGGTCGTCGGTGAAGGCGTCGGCCCGGAGCTGATCCCTGAGGACGTCAGGCAGCGCGTGGTCGCGGGCAGCGCCGAGCAGGTCGCCGAGCTGATCAAGGCCAAGGTGCTCGACGCCGGCATCGACGGGGTCATCGTGCACATCCCGACCCAGGTGGTCGGATTCCAGCCCGGGCAGATCACCGCGCTGGGCGAGGCGCTCAAACCGCTCGTCGCCGGGTGAACAACGGGTGCGGTGGTTCAGCTCACCGCGCTTGCCGGGAGGGCTCCCACTAACCTGTTCGTTGTACGAGGTAGATGAGGAACGGCTACGTCCGCAAGGAGCAGCAATGAGCCATCCCGGAGCCACGGTTTCCGATCGGCACAAAGTGGTCATCATCGGGTCCGGATTCGGCGGATTGACCGCGGCCAAGACGCTCAAGAAGGCCGACGTCGACATCAAGATGATCGCCCGCACCACCAATCACCTGTTCCAGCCGCTGCTGTATCAGGTTGCGACCGGCATCATCTCCGAGGGCGAGATCGCGCCCGCGACCCGGGTGATCCTGCGCAAGCAGAAGAACACCCAGGTGCTGCTCGGCGACGTCACTCACGTCGACCTGGATGCCAAGACGGTCCGCTCGGAGTTGCTCGGGCACACCTACGTCACGCCCTATGACAGCCTGATCATCGCGGCCGGCGCCGGGCAGTCCTACTTCGGCAACGACCATTTCGCCGAGTGGGCCCCGGGCATGAAGTCGATCGACGATGCGCTGGAGTTGCGCGGCCGCATCCTCGGGGCCTTCGAGCAGGCCGAACGCTCCAGCGACCCGGTGCGCCGGGAGAAGCTGCTGACCTTCGTCGTGGTCGGCGCCGGGCCGACCGGCGTCGAGATGGCCGGGCAGATCGCCGAGTTGGCCGACCACACGCTGAAAGGCACATTCCGGCACATCGATTCGACCAGGGCCCGGGTCATCCTCCTCGACGCGGCTCCGGCCGTGCTTCCCCCGATGGGCGAGAAGCTCGGCAAGAAGGCGGCGGCGCGGCTGGAGAAGATGGGGGTGGAGATCCAACTCAACGCCATGGTGACCGACGTGGACCGCAACGGCATCACGGTCAAGGACCCCGACGGCACCATCCGGCGGATCGAGGCTGCGTGCAAGGTCTGGTCGGCCGGGGTGTCGGCCAGCCCGCTCGGTCGCGACCTCGCCGAGCAGTCCGGCGTCGAACTCGACCGGGCCGGACGCGTGAAGGTGCTGCCGGACCTGTCGGTCCCGGGTCACCCGGACGTATTCGTCGTCGGCGACATGGCCTTCGTCGACGGGGTTCCCGGCATGGCCCAGGGCGCGATCCAGGGTGGCCGTTACGCCGCCAAGGCGATCGTCGCGGGGATCAAGGGCGCCGACCCGGCGGCCCGTGAACCGTTCAAGTACTTCGACAAGGGCTCGATGGCCACGGTGTCGAAGTTCAGCGCGGTCGCCAAGATCGGCAAGATCGAGTTCGGCGGGTTCATCGCGTGGCTGGCCTGGTTGTTCCTGCACCTGATCTATCTGGTCGGGTTCAAGACCAAGATCGTCACGATGCTGTCGTGGACGGTGACGTTCCTGGGCCGCAGCCGCGGTCAGCTGACCATCACCGAGCAGCAGGCCTACGCGCGGACCCGCATCGAGGAACTCGAGGAGATCGCCGCGTCGGTACAGGACAGCGAGAAAGCCGCGAGCTGACACCACCGGCGGGCGCCGGCTCAGAGCCGGTCACCCTGCCAGGTGCTCAGACATCCGCCCCCGGCGAGGGCCAGCGTCACGCCGGGACCGTCGGCGGTGTTGTGCGGGTAGTTCAATTCGCTGACATACGCCAGCGGTGCGGCGATCTCGTCGTCGGCGATTGACCCCCGGCCCAACTCCACCCGGTGCCTCAGCAACGGAGCCCGGTCGGCGTCGGCGTGCAGCGAGCCCGACCAGAATCCTTCGCGCTCACCGGATCTGCCGATCTGTACCCGTTCCCGGAACCGGATGCTGCCCGCCTCGGTGAGGCTGAGCCGGGTGGTGGTGATGTGCCGTGACGACGCGGCGACGATGGTCGGCTGCGGGTCGATGTCCAGCTCCCCGGCCACCTCCAGCGTCCAGGACGCCTGCGATTCGGCGGTCACCGGACCCGGCAACGTCATCGTGGCCGCGACCGTGCGCAGCGTCAGCCGGGCACCGGGCTCCACCACGACGCGTACGTGGATCGAGTCACCGCCCAGCGGAGTCTGCGCCGACGACACCAGGTGCACGGTGTCGACGCCGGTGCGGCGCGCGGCGATGCCGCCCGTGCATTCGATGTGCGGCGAGCGCCCGGGCCGGGCGACGAGGACGACGTCTGACCGCACCTACACCGCCTGGGCGACCCGCAGCTGCTCGCGGACCCACCCGAGCACCGCGGTGGCGGCCGGATCCTCGGTCAGCGAGATCAACGCGGTGGGCCGACCGCCACGGACCGCCGCGGCGTCGCGGCGCATCACGTCGAGGTCGGCGCCGACCAGCGGGGCGAGGTCGGTCTTGTTGACGACCAGCAGGTCCGAGAACGTGACCCCGGGGCCGCCCTTGCGGGGCACCTTGTCCCCGCCGGCCACGTCGATCACGAAGATCTGCACGTCGACCAGGCCCGACGAGAACGTCGCGGTGAGGTTGTCGCCGCCGGACTCGACGAGGATCAGGTCGAGCGTGGTGCCAGGCCCGGAATGCGACGCGATCAGATCGTCGATCGCGTCGAGGTTGGCGGTGATGTCGTCGCGGATCGCGGTGTGCGGGCAGCCGCCGGTCTGAACGGCGGCGATCCGGTCGTCGGGCAGCACCGCGTTGCGGCGCAGGAAGTCGGCGTCCTCGGTGGTGTAGATGTCGTTGGTCAGCACCGCCAGCGAAAGCTCGTCGCGCAGCTGCCGGCACAGCGCAGCCACCAGCGCGGTCTTCCCGGAGCCGACCGGACCGCCCACCCCGATCCGCAGCGGCTCCCCCGGCGTGCGCACCCGTCGGGGCCGCTCGGTGTGGTCATGGGGCCGGCCAGCCGAGTCGGACGAGAGGAAATGCGGGGGCATCGGGTCAATCCTTACTTCTCACGACGCGAACAGCGGGCGATCGCGTTCGATGTGGCGCTGAGCGAGGACGTCCAGCAAGGGGTCGGACAGGTCGGCGAGTTCCTTGGTGGCCTCGGCAGCCGTCTGCTCGCACAACTGTGAGAGCCCGAACGTCACCGCCGAGACGTCGCCGGGGTCCAGCGCCAGCAGCCGCTGCGCGGCCGTCGCGGCGCCCGTCATCGTGGTGTAGACGACCGACAGGGCGGTGTGTTCGGGGGCCAGGCCGCTGGCCCGGCCCACCGCACCTGCGGCCACCGCGAGATGTGGTGTCGCACCGAGTTCGGCCCAGTCGTATTCCGGCCAGACCCGGCGGGCCAGCCGCAGCAGCCCGCGCCCCTGCGCGCGGGAGGCCTGCCGGGCCGCGGGAGCCGGTGTCCGGGCGTCGGTTTCGGCGTCGCCCTGCGGCACGTCGAGTGCTCCTCCGTGCACCGCGGCGGCCAACGACGCCGTCACCAGCCCCTGGGTGCGGATCCGGCGGCGCAGGTACGCACGCAGTGTCGGCAGGTCCCCCACCAGACCGCTGGTCACCGCTTCCTCGACACCGCCGGAGTGTACGTGGCCGCCGGTCGGCAGCCGGGAATCGGCAAGCGCGAGAAGGGTGGTCAGCTGGGACATCAGAACAGGAAATACCGCTGTGTCATCGGCAGTTCGGCGGCCGGCTGCTCCTGCCACACCTCGCCGTCGATGCGCACCGTGAACGTATCGGGGTCGACCTCGATGTCGGGAAGCGCGTCGTTGAGCGGCATCTGGGCCTTGCCGATGCTCCGCACGTCGGTCACCGGAACCAGCCTGCGGTTCACCGCGATGCGGTCGGCCAGGCCGTCCTCGACCGCCTGCGGCGCGACGAAGTGCACCGAGGTCGCGGCCGCCGCGGCCGGGGCCGCGCCGAACATCGGCCGCGGCAGCACGGGCTGCGGCGTCGGGATCGATGCGTTGGCGTCGCCCATCGCGGCCCAGGCGATCATGCCGCCCTTGAGCACGGCGTGCGGACGCACCCCGAAGAACGCCGGCTCCCACAGCACCAGGTCGGCGAGCTTGCCGACCTCGACCGAGCCGATCTCGGAGTCCAGACCGTGCGCCACCGCCGGACAGATCGTGTACTTCGCGACATAGCGCCGGGCGCGGGCGTTGTCGGAGACGGTATCCCCCGGCAGGAAACCGCGGCGCCGCTTCATGACGTGGGCGGTCTGCCAGGTCCGTATGACCACCTCACCGATACGGCCCATCGCCTGGGCGTCGCTGCCGATCATCGAGATGGCGCCGATGTCGTGCAGCAGGTCCTCGGCGGCGATGGTCGACGGGCGGATCCGGCTCTCCGCGAACGCCAGATCCTCGGGCACGCTGGGGTTCAGGTGGTGACACACCATCAGCATGTCCAGATGCTCGTCGAGGGTGTTGACGGTGTGCGGACGGGTCGGATTCGTCGAACTGGGCAGCACGTTGGCTTGCCCGGCGACGGTGATGATGTCGGGTGCGTGCCCGCCACCGGCGCCCTCGGTGTGGTAGGCGTGGATCGAGCGGCCCTTGATCGCGGCGAGGGTGTCCTCGACGAATCCGGCCTCGTTGAGGGTGTCGGTGTGGATGTTGACCTGCACCCCGGAGGCCTCGGCGACGGTCAGGCACGCGTCGATCGCGGCCGGGGTGGTGCCCCAGTCCTCGTGCAGCTTGAAACCGGCTGCACCGCCCCGTAATTGCTCCCACATCGCCTCTGAGCTGACGGTGTTGCCCTTGCCGAGCAGGGCGATGTTGAGCGGCCAGGTGTCCAGCGCCTCCAGCATCCGGGCCAGGTGCCAGGCGCCGGGGGTGACGGTGGTGGCCTTGCTGCCCTCGGCCGGCCCGGTGCCCCCCGCGACGATCGTGGTGATCCCGCCGCCCAGGGCCTCCTCCATGATCTGCGGGCAGATCAGGTGGACGTGGCAGTCCAGGGCGCCGGCGGTGACGATGCGTCCGTTGCCCGCGATGATCTCCGTCGACGGGCCGACGACCAGGTCCGGGTGCACTCCCGACATGATGTCGGGGTTGCCGGCCTTGCCGATCGCGCTGATGCGGCCGTCGCGGATGCCGATGTCGGCCTTGATGATTCCCCAGTAGTCGAGGATGACCGCGCCGGTGATCACCGTGTCGGGGGCGCCCTCGGCGCGGGTCGCACGCGACTGGCCCATCGACTCGCGCAGCACCTTGCCGCCGCCGAAGACGGCTTCGTCACCGGCCAGGCCCGGCCCGCCGCTGCGATCCTCGGTGATCTCGATGAACAGGTCGGTGTCGGCCAGCCGGATCCGGTCGCCGGTGGTGGGGCCGAACAGTGCGGTGTAGCGGGCGCGGGACAGCTCGCTCATCGACCCTCGTCCAGCCTGCCCGGAGGGGTGAGGCTGAGCCCGTACACCTCGCGGCTACCGCCCAGTGGCACCAGGCTGACCCGTTGGGCCACGCCGGGCTCGAATCTGATCGCGGTGCCGGCCGGGATGTCGAACCGGTATCCGTGCGCGGCCGCGCGGTCGAACAGCAGGGCGGAGTTGGCCTGCGGCACGTGGACGTGACTGCCGACCTGGACCGGCCGGTCCCCGGTGTTGACGACCTCGAGCTCCAGGCGTGCCGCGCCCGCGTTGATCTCGATGTCGCCGTCGCCGAACAGGATTTCCCCAGGAATCACAGCTACCGCCTCACGGAATCGGGTGGTGCACGGTGACGAGCTTGGTGCCGTCCGGGAAGGTGGCCTCCACCTGCACGTCGTAGAGCATTTCGGGAACGCCCTCCATGACCTCGTCGCGGCTGAGGACCTCGCGGCCGCTGACCATAAGCTCGGCGACCGAGCGACCGTCGCGGGCGCCCTCGAGGATGTGATCGGTGATCACCGCGACGGCCTCCGGATGGTTGAGCTTGAGGCCGCGGCCCTGCCGACGGCGGGCCAGCTCGGCTGCATAGGAGATCAGCAGCCGTTCCTGTTCATGCGGGGTCAGGCGCATAGTGCGCGATACTGCCACGGCGCGCGGCAGTCAGCAGCGTTCACGCGCCGCCGGTCATTCGGTCGGCAGGTTCTGCAACCGCACCTGCCCCCGGGCCACCACCCGGTCGTTCTCGTCGGCGATGGTGATCAGCCACAACTGCTGGCGCCTGCCGCGGTGGATCGGTGTCGACGTGGCGATGACGGTTCCCGTCGAGATCGCGCGCAGGAAGTCGGTGTTGTTGTTGACCCCGACGACGGTGCCGCCGCCGTTCTCGGTCAGCCACGTGTGCCCCGAGACGCTGGCCAGGCTCTCGATCACCGCACAGTAGACGCCGCCGTGCACGATTCCCCAGGGCTGCAGCAGCTTGTCGGTGATCTGCAGCCGGGCCCGGCCGCCGTCGGGGGTGACCTCGAGGAAGGTCAGTCCGAGCTCGGAGTCGAAACCGTCGCCGAGGCCGGGGGGTACGTCTGTGCTCACGGCTTGTGTTTACACGCTCGCTACGCCGCGCAGCCACGGGGGTCGGTGCGGCGGCCGGGGGTCTCTGCAGCCCTCAGGACTCCGGCGCGGTCCGCTGGTTCGAGTTCGCAATCCGGACAGCAGAATAGTAGGCAAGGCTGCTGCCCTAATTCATCAAGACCTTCCCCGGAAGGGTCCGCGATGTGCCGCGTACCGGCACCCCGAAGCCGACGAACGCATCGAGCACGGCTTGGCCGCGCCGCATGCCGACCGCCTCGCTGGACCCCGCGAGCAGCGGGACCCGGGTGGCGGCGCCGACCACCGCGCCGCCGACGATGTGCCACATCGCCGGTACCGTCATCGCGCCAGCGCCGACCGCCGCGAGCCTGTCGAACAGCGGCGCGAGTGCGCGATGGCTGCGGTGTGCGGCCCAGGTCGTCAGCGCGGCCTCGCTGGGCAGCGCCACGATCCCGTCCCGGGCCGCGTGTCCGACGCCGACGGTCCTGCGGCCGGCGAAGAACGGGTCGTCGGGCAGTGCCCGTACGGTGGGGTCCGCCACGCCGACCCAGTCGATGGCCCCCTCGGAGTCGACGTGCACCCACAGGTTCTCCGGTCCGGTGTCCCACGCGCGACCCTCGAGTACCAGCAGTGGCACCACCCGCCCGATGACGACGTCGGCGAAGGTCGTGGCGATCTGCTGGGCGGCGGCCGCGGCGCTGCCGGTCTCGGCCAGTCCCGCCGCGAACATGGCCGGCAGCCGGTCGGTGGTGAGGACCTCGGCCAGTGGCCACCAGCGTCGCCGGGACAGGTCGCCCATCACCGCCACGCCGAATACGCGCGGGCTCTCGCGGTACAACTCGCGCAGGCGGCGACTGGACTGGTGGATCGGCAGCGGGCGGGTGATCGTCATGCTCGAGATGAGCGGATCGTCGACGACGACGGGCATGGAACCTCCGATCGGACAACTAAATTAGGGTAGGCTTACTATAGTTACGGAGGGCGAAGGAGCGATGCCCTGTGACCGGACTCACACGACAGCTCGAAAGCACCGGTGACCGGCATGGCGACGGTCTGGCCAGGGGTGCCCGAGGGGGCCTTTCACCTGCGCGGAATTTGGATACGACGCTTGGTAGTAATCGCGTAGTAGGCTTTCAGCTACAGCCGGTAGGAGATGAACGCACGATGGCCAAGCTGACACGGCTCGGGGAGCTGGAGCGCTCCGTGATGGACCACCTCTGGTCCACCGGGGAGCCGCAGACGGTGCGCCAGGTGCACGAGGCGCTCGCCGCCCGACGCGATCTCGCCTACACCACGATCATGACGGTGCTGCAGCGGCTGGCGAAGAAGAACCTGGTCGTCCAGCACCGCGACGACCGCGCCCACCGCTACGCCCCCACCCACGGCCGCGACGAGCTGGTGGCCGGACTGATGGTCGACGCACTCGACCAGGCCGCCGATTCGGGGAGCCGCGAGGCCGCGCTGGTGCATTTCGTGGAGCGCGTCGGTGCAGACGAGGCCGCGGCGCTGCGTCGCGCGCTCGCCGAACTCGAGGACAAGGACCGCGCCACCCCGCCCGCTGGCGATCCGGGTACCGCCTGAGAGACACTGACAGCGTGTCCGCGCTGGCCTTCACCATCGTCGCTCTGCTCCTGTCGGGGCCGATGCCCGCGATGCTGGCGCGAGCCACCTGGCCGATGCGCGCTCCGCGCGCGGCGATCGTGCTCTGGCAGTCGATTGCGCTGGCCGCCGTGCTGTCGGCCTTCTCGGCGGGCATCTCGATCGCCAGCCGGCTTTTCGAACCGGGTCCCGACGGCCGCCCCACCGCCACCCTCACCGGCGGAATCGCGACCCTCGGCTGGCCGCTGTGGGGTGCGTACGTGGTGGTCCTGGCGCTCACGCTGACGATCGGTGTGCGGCTGATCGGCGCGGTGATCAACGTCGCCATCGCGACCCGCAGACGTCGCGCCCGCCACCGGACGTTGGTGGACCTGGTGGGGGCGTCGCACCACCCCGCGCACCTGCCCGCACCCTGTCCGGCGCCGCTGGCCGGCGGGTTGCGCATCCTCGACGTCGCCGAACCGCTCGCCTACTGCCTGCCCGGCGTGCGCAGCCGCGTCGTGCTCAGCGAGGGCGCCCTGAACACGCTGTCGGCCAGCGAGATCACCGCGATCCTGACCCATGAACGCGCCCACCTGCGGGCCCGCCACGACCTGGTGCTCGAGATGTTCACCGCGGTGCACGCCGCCTTCCCGCGCTGGGTTCGCAGTGCGCACGCGCTCCATGCGGTGCGGCTGCTGATCGAGCTGCTGGCCGACGACGCCGCCGTGCGCAGCGCGGGTCCCACTCCCCTGGCGCGCGCACTGGTGGCGTGTGCCTCCGCGCGGGCCCCGCGTGGCGCGCTGGCCGCGGGCGGACCCACCGCCGTGATCCGGGTGCGGCGGCTGGCCGGGCGGCCCAACAGCCGGATCCTCGCCGCGGGTGCCTACGGTGCCGCGGCGGGCGTGCTCGTCATCCCGACCCTGGCGCTGGCGGTGCCCTGGCTGACGGAGCTGCATCGGCTGTTCATCGCGTAGAGGTGTTGTCCCACGGTCCCGCACGACCCCATAACGAAAGGCTGCCCGCATGAACGATCCGACCTCCCCTTCGACCGGAACCGCGCAGATCGGGGTCACCGGACTGGCCGTGATGGGGTCGAACATCGCGCGCAACTTCGCCAGGCACGGCTACACCGTCGCGCTGCACAACCGGTCGATCGCCAAGACCGACGCGCTGCTCGCCGAGCACGGCGCGGAGGGTTCGTTCGTGCGCAGCGAGACCATCGCCGAGTTCCTCGACGCGTTGGAGAAGCCGCGCCGGGTGCTCATCATGGTCAAGGCCGGTGACCCGACCGATGCGGTGATCAACGAGCTCGCCGACGCCATGGAAGAGGGCGACATCATCATCGACGGCGGCAACGCCCTCTACACCGACACCATCCGCCGGGAGAAGGCGATAGGTGAGCGGGGACTGCACTTCGTCGGCGCCGGGATCTCCGGTGGTGAGGAGGGCGCCCTCAACGGGCCCTCGATCATGCCCGGGGGTCCCGCCGAGTCCTACGAATCCCTCGGGCCACTTCTCGAGGAGATCTCCGCGCACGTCGACGGGGTGCCGTGCTGCGCCCACATCGGGCCCGACGGTGCCGGGCATTTCGTGAAGATGGTGCACAACGGCATCGAGTACTCGGACATGCAGCTCATCGGCGAGGCCTACCAGCTGCTACGCGACGGCTTGGGCATGTCGGCGCCGGAGATCGCCGACGTCTTCGACGAGTGGAACTCCGGGGACCTGGACAGCTTCCTGGTCGAGATCACCGCCGAGGTGCTGCGCCAGATCGACGCCAAGACCGGCGAGCCGTTGGTCGACGTGATCATCGACGAAGCCGAGCAGAAGGGCACCGGCCGCTGGACGGTGAAGTCCGCGCTGGACCTCGGCGTCCCGGTGACCGGCATCGCGGAAGCGGTGTTCGCCCGCGCGCTGTCCGGATCGGTCGCACAGCGCAGGGCCACCACCGGCCTGGCGTCGGGTCGGCTCGGGGACAAGCCCGCCGACGCAGCGCAATTCATCGAGGACGTGCGCCAGGCGCTGTACGCCTCGAAGATCATCGCCTACGCCCAGGGCTTCAACCAGATCCAGGCCGGCAGCATCGAGTACGACTGGGACATCACCCCCGGGGTGCTGGCCACCATCTGGCGCGGCGGCTGCATCATCCGGGCCAAGTTCCTCAACCGCATCAAGGACGCGTTCGACGCGGACCCGGAGCTGCCGTCGCTGATCGTCGCGCCGTACTTCCGGTCCGCGATCGAGGCCGCCATCGACAGCTGGCGCCGCGTCGTGGTCACCGCCACGCAGTCGGGCATCCCGATCCCCGGGTTCTCCTCGGCGCTGTCGTACTACGACGGTCTGCGCACCGAACGCCTGCCCGCTGCGCTCACCCAGGGGCTGCGCGACTTCTTCGGCGCGCACACCTACGGGCGCATCGACGCCGATCCGGACAAGCGCTTCCACACCCTGTGGAGCGGCGACCACACCGAAGTCGAGGTCTGACATGCGGTTTCTCGACGGTCACCGGCCGCCATACGACCTGACCTACAACGACGTCTTCATCGTGCCGGGCCGCTCCGACGTCCCGTCCCGCTTCGACGTCGACCTGTCCAGCGTGGACGGCTCGGGTACCACCATTCCGGTCGTGGTCGCCAACATGACCGCGGTGGCCGGGCGCCGGATGGCCGAGACGGTCGCCCGCCGCGGCGGGATCGTCGTACTGCCGCAGGATCTTCCGCCCGCGGCCGTCGGGCACACCGTCGAGTTCGTCAAGAGCCGCGACACCGTCGTGGACACCCCGGTGACGCTGTCCCCCGACGCGTCGGTGTCCGACGCCAGCGCACTGATCCACAAGCGCGCGCACGGCGCCGCCGTGGTGGTCTTCGAGGACCGGCCGATCGGCCTGGTCACCGAGGCGTCCTGCGCCGGCATCGACCGCTTCACCCGGGTGCGCGACGTGGCGATCACCGACTTCGTCACCGCACCGGTCGGGACCGATCCGCGCAAGGTGTTCGACCTGCTCGAGCACGCACCCGTCGACGTGGCCGTGCTCACCGAGGCCGACGGCACGCTGGCCGGCGTGCTCACCCGCACCGGCGCGGTCCGTGCGGGCATCTACACCCCGGCCGTGGACCGGCTGGGACGGCTGCGCATCGCCGCCGCGGTCGGGATCAACGGCGACGTCGCCGCGAAGGCCCGCGACCTGGCCGAGGCCGGGGTGGATCTGCTCGTCATCGACACCGCACACGGTCACCAGCAGAGGATGCTCGACGCGATCGCCGCGGTGGCCTCGCTGGATCTGGGCCTGCCGCTGGCCGCGGGAAACGTGGTCTCCGCTGCGGGCACCCGCGACCTGATCGAGGCCGGTGCCTCGATCGTCAAGGTCGGGGTCGGCCCCGGCGCCATGTGCACCACCCGGATGATGACCGGCGTCGGGCGCCCGCAGTTCTCCGCCGTCGTCGAATGCGCTGCGGCGGCGCGCGAAGCCGGCGGACACGTGTGGGCCGACGGCGGTGTCCGCCATCCCCGCGACGTTGCGCTGGCCCTGGCGGCGGGGGCGTCCAACGTGATGATCGGCAGCTGGTTCGCCGGCACCTACGAGTCGCCCGGCGACCTGATGCGCGACCGTGAGGACCAGCCGTACAAGGAGAGCTACGGGATGGCGTCCAAGCGCGCCGTCGCGGCCCGCACCGCGGCCGACGGAGCGTTCGATCGGGCCCGCAAGGCCCTGTTCGAGGAGGGCATCTCCACATCGCGGATGGATCTGGATCCCTTCCGCGGCGGTGTCGAGGACCTGATCGACCACATCACCTCCGGCGTGCGCAGCACGTGCACCTACGTCGGGGCGGACACGCTGGCCGAACTGCACGAGAAGGTGGTGCTCGGCGTGCAGTCAGCGGCCGGCTTCGCCGAGGGCCACCCGCTGCCCACCGGCTGGTGACGGGTAGGCCAGCACGTCGCCGGTGACCTCCACGGCGACGTCGGTGCCGGGGTCCGGTCCGGTGTCACCGGGGCTGCGCAGCGCGAGTGCGGCGCCGCCGGCCAGTTCGACGTGCACCACGGTGTCGGCGCCGTAGAACCGGCACGCCGTCACCCGAGCGGGCACCCCGCACGATCCGGTGCCGATCCGCAGCTGTTCGGGGCGCAGCGCGACCACCGTAAGACCGTCGGGCACCGGCAGCCGGGCCCGCAGCACGCCCAGCGGCGTGTGCACCACACCGGATGCGGCCATGCCGGCCAGCTCGACGGTGGTGCCGATGAACCGCGCGTTGGCCAGGCTGGTCGGCTGCGAGTACAGCTGTGCCGGCGTGCCGTGCTGGGCGATCGTTCCGTCGATCAGCAGCGCCACCGAGTCCGCCAGCGACAGCGCCTCGGCCTGGTCGTGGGTGACCAGCAGCGCCGTGGTCCCGGTGTCGCGCAGGATCGCCGCGATGTCCTCGCGCACCCGTACCCGAAGGGCCGCATCCAGGGCGGCGAACGGCTCGTCGAGCAGCAGCACCCGGGGCCGGGCGGCCAGCGCACGTGCCAGCGCCACCCGCTGCTGCTGCCCGCCCGAGAGTTGATGGGGCCGCGCGTCGGCCAGGCCGTCCAGTCCCACCACCGACAGCCAGCGCGCCACGGCAGTGCCGGGCCGGCTGCGGGCGGCCCGGTCCATCCCGAACGCGACGTTCTCGGCGACGCTGAGGTGCGGGAACAGCGCCCCCTCCTGCGGCATCAGGCCCACCCGCCGCCGGTGCGCCGGCACCGCGGCCGACTCGCCGGCGACGGTCTGTGCGCCGATGCGCACGGTCCCGGCGTCGGGATCCTCGAACCCGGCCAGGATCCGCAGCAGGGTGGTCTTGCCGCAGCCGGACGGCCCCAGCACCGCGGTCAGCGTCCCCGCCGGCACCTCCAGATCGACGCCGCAGAGCACGCGACGCCCGCCGAAGGCCTTGTGGATGCCGTGCGCCGCCACCGTCGAGGCGTCGGCCTCAGTCACTGCGCACCTCGCCCGCTGTGGTGCTGGACATGCCGAGCAGCGCGGTGGGGATCGCGGCGAACACCAACAGGGCCGCGGCATACGGTGCGGCGGCGGCGTAGTCGCTGACCGAGCTGTGGTTCCACAGTCGGGTGGCCAGGGTGTCGGTGCCGGTGGGACGCAGCAGCAGAGTCACCGGCAACTCCTTCATGCAGGTCAGCAGCACCAGTGCGGCACCGGCTGCGATCCCGGGAAACGCCACCCGGGCCGTCACCGAACGGAATGCCTGGAGTGGTGTGCGGCCCAGTGCGCGCGCCACTTCCTCCAGCCGAATGGGTGCCGACTCGACCGCGGCGCGAACCGATCCGATCGCCAGAGGCACGAACAACACCGTATAGGCGAGGATCAGCAGCGGTTCGCGCTGATAGATCGGCCGCAGCACGAGCACCCCGAGCGACACCATCGAGATCGCGATCACGATGGCCGGAAGGCCGTGTGCGACGTAGCTGGCCGCCTCCAACGCGCGAGTCGCCCGGTCTCGGTGCCGGGCGGCCAGGACGCCCAGCGGCAGCGCGGCCGCCGTGGCGCTCAGCGCGGCGGCCACCGACAGCCACACCGTCGCGCCCAGCGCGGCGAACCACTCGGCCCAGTCCCAGCGCGGCCCGGCCGTCAGCAGCCACCCGGCCAGCGTGAGCGCCGGGACCACCACCGCCGCCGCCAAGACCGCCGCCGGCACCAGCAGGGCGACCACGTTCCACCGGCCCAGCCGGCTGACCGGGGCGGGTCGCGGAGCGCCCCCACCCAGCCGGGCGGCCGCGGCCCGTCCGCGGGCCCGGCCCTCGGCCACCACGAGCACGACCGCGAACACGATCAGCACCAGCGACAGCACCGCTGCCCGGGACGGGTTGAAACCAGATCGATAGGCCCCGTAGATCACCCACGTGAACGCCTCGAACCGCATGGCCGCCACCGCGCCGAAGTCGCTGAGCACGTACAGCGCCACCAGCAGCGCGCCCGCCGCGATCGCGGCCCGCGCCTGGCGCAGCGTGACCCTGAACAGCACCGCGACGCCACCCAGCCCGAGCGACCGGGCCACCTCCTCCTGGGCAGGGTCGACGCGGGCCAACGCGGCCGTCGTGGTGAGCAGCACCAACGGGTAGCTCACCAGCGTGAGCACCAGCGCCGAACCCCAGAACCCGGCGATGCCGGGGGCGGCCGACACCCAGAGGTAGGCAAGTAGATAGCTGGGCATCGCCAGCGGAAGCGTCAGGGCGACGGCCAGCGCTCGCCGGGCCACCACGTCGGTGCGGCTGACCAGCACCGCCAGCCCGACGCCGAGCACCACACACGCCGCGGTGACCACGCTGACCAACAGCAGCGAGCGGCCGATCAGCGCCGCGGTGCGCGGCTGGAGCAACTCGTCGGCGACGAACGACCAGCCCCGGTCGAGGGCGCGTTCGCCGAGATAGACCAGCGGTATCAGGGTGGCCGCCGCCACCACCGTGGCCGCGACGAGCAGCGGCGCCGGCGGGCGGCGCCGGCCGGTGGTCAGCGCCATCGCGTCAGTTCGTCAGCAACCCGGTCCGGACCAGGAGCTCCTGGGTCGCCTCGATGTCGTCGAGCTGCGACAGGTCCACCGCCGGGGGGTTCAGGTCGCCCAGGGCGGGCATCTCGGCCGACGGCGAGACACCGGCGATCAGGGGGTACTCGGCGGTCTCTGCGGCGAAGTACCGCTGGGCGGGCTCCCCCACCAGATAGGCGGCGAAGGCCTGCGCCCCTTCGGGATTGGGCGCCGACTCGAGTACCCCCACCCCGGCCACGTTGATCAGCCCGCCGGGGTCGCCGGCGGCCATGAACTGGTTGCGCGCGGTCACCGCAGCCTCGCCCTTGGCGTTGATCAACTCGTAGAGGTAGTAGTGGTTGACCAGGCCGAGAGCGACCTGGCCGGTGTCCACGGCGTCGCGTACGGCGACGTTGTTCTCGAAGGCCTGTGGGTCCTGGGCCTTGAACGCGCGCAGCCACTGTTCGGCACCGTCGTCGCCGCGCAGCACCCGCAGCGCCGTCACGAATGCCTGCCAGGATGCATTGCTCGGGGCGAAGCCGATCTTGCCCCGCCATTCCGGAGTCAGCAGTCCGTCGATCGTGTCGGGAGGGTTGGGTGCCAGGGTCGGGTTGTACACCAGCACCCGGGCCCGGCCGGACACCCCGACCCAGGTGCCGTCGGCGGCGGAGAACTGAGCGGGAACCGCCTGCAGGGTCTCCGGCGCGACCGGGGCGAGCAGGCCCGCCTTGGACACCGCGCCGAGCGCGCCGGCGTCCTGGGAGAGGAACACGTCGGCGGGCGACCTGTCGCCTTCGGTGATCAGTTGGGCGGCAAGCTCACCCGAGCCCGCATAGCGCGTTTCGACCTCGATGCCGGTGTCGGCGGTGAACTGCTTGATCAGCGGGCCGATCAGCTCTTCGCTGCGGCCGGAGTACACCACGATCTTGTCGGAGTCGCCGTCGCCGGCCCCGGAACCGCACGCGGTGAGGGCCACCATCGCCGCGAGCGCTCCGAGTGCGCCGGCCCATCGTGAGATCGACATCGTGTCGCAGTCCGCCTTTCCGTCGCCTTGGTCTCCGGCAGGTTCGCCCGTAGCCGGTCTGGCCCCGAACCTACCATCGGATAAGGTTAGCCTTACTGAAATTCTCGTCAGCGAGGTGTACCCCGTCGGTCGGATAGCATGTGCTGACCACCACCCCGTACGAAGAAGGAAAGGGATCAGGTGCCGCAGGCACTGGACGGACGCCCATCCGAGGCGGCCGTGATCGCCGAACAACCCGAGCACGAGTCCACCGAGGCGGAGCCGTCCTCTAGTCGGCCGGGCCCGCGGCCCGGCGTCCCCGCTCAGCCGACGATTCGGCTCCCCCTCTCCTACCGGTCGGGAGCATCGCGGTGAACCTCGCGATGTCGCTGCTCTCGCTGCTGGCGTTCGTCCTGCTCACCGCTGGAACGGCGGTGTTCGTCGCCGCCGAGTTCTCGCTCACCGCGCTGGAACGCAGCACCGTCGAGGCCAACGTCCGCACCGGCGACCGCCGCGACAAGTTGGTGCAGCGGGCCCACCGCACGCTGTCCACGCAGCTCTCGGGTGCGCAGGTGGGCATCTCGATCACCACGCTGGCCACCGGTTTCCTCGCCGAGCCCGTGGTCGCGCGACTGATCGAACCGGCGGTGGCCGCGGTCGGGGTGCACGAGCGGTTCACCTCCGGCATCGCACTCACGCTGGCGATCCTGATCGCCACCTCGATCTCGATGGTGTTCGGCGAGCTGGTGCCCAAGAACCTGGCGGTGGCCCGCCCGGTGCCGACCGCGCGCTGGGCCGCACCACCGCAGCTGCTGTTCTCGATGGTCTTCACACCGCTGATCCGGCTGACCAACGGCACCGCGAACTGGATCCTGCGGCGGATGGGGATCGAACCCGCCGAGGAACTGCGCTCTGCGCGCTCGCCGCAGGAGCTGGTCTCGCTGGTGCGCACCTCCGCCGAGAGTGGATCGCTGGATCCGGTGACCGCGGTGCTGGTGGACCGCTCGCTGCAGTTCGGTGACCGCACCGCCGAGGAACTCATGACGCCCCGGTCCAAGATCGACACCCTCGATTGCGACGACACCGTCGTCGACCTGTCCGAAGCGGCCATCCGGACCGGTCATTCGCGCTTTCCGGTGATCGACGGGGACCTTGACGAGACGATCGGCGTCGTGCACGTCAAGCAGGTGTTCGCCGTCCCGCACGCGCAACGCGCCACCACCCGGCTGGCCGACCTCGCGCAGCCGGTCACCAAGGTGCCCTCGACTCTCGACGGCGACGCGGTGATGTCCGAGGTGCGCGCCAACGGGCTGCAGGCCGCGCTGGTCGTCGACGAGTACGGCGGCACCGCCGGCATGGTCACCGTCGAGGACCTGATCGAGGAGATCGTCGGCGACGTGCGCGACGAACACGACGTCGAACCGCCCGACGTGGTGGTGGCCGGCCGCGGATGGCAGGTCTCCGGGTTGCTGCGCATCGACGAGGTCGCCGAGAACACCGAGTTCCGGGCGCCGGAGGGCGACTACGAAACGATCGGCGGCCTGGTGCTGGAAAAGCTCGGGCACATCCCCGACGAGGGCGAATCGGTCGAGCTGACCGCCTTCGACCCGGACGGTCTGGTGGAGGACCCGATCCGTTGGCTGGCGACCGTGGTGAAGATGGAGGGCAGGCGCATCGATCTGCTGGAGCTCACCGAGTTGGGCAGGCGCGAGGAGGAGCCGCACTGATGGGTGACGTCTTCGGCATGCTGCTGACATTCGTGCTGCTCGGCGCCAACGCGTTCTTCGTGGCCTCGGAGTTCGCGCTGATCTCCGCACGCCGCGACCGCCTCGAGGCACTCGCCGAACAGGGCAAGAAAAGCGCGGTCACGGTGATCCACGCCGGCGAGCGCCTGTCGCTCATGCTGGCCGGCGCGCAGCTGGGTATCACCGTGTGCTCGATCCTGCTGGGCCGGGTCGCCGAACCGGCGGTGGCGCATCTGCTGGAGAAGCCGTTCGGGCTGCTCGGGATCCCGGACGCCCTGCTGCACACGGTGTCGTTCCTGGTGGCGCTGTCGATCGTGGTGACGCTGCATGTGCTGCTGGGCGAGATGGTGCCGAAGAACATCGCGATCGCCGGCCCGGAGTCCAGCGCGATGTTGCTGATCCCGGTGTATCTGGTCTACATCCGCGCCGCGCGACCGTTCATCGCGTTCTACAACTGGTGCGCCAACGCCACGCTGCGCACATTCGGCGTGCAGCCCAAGGACGAGCTCGACGTCACCGTGTCGACCGTCGAACTGTCGGAGATGATCGCCGAGTCGCTGTCGGAGGGCCTGCTCGATCCCGAGGAGCACAGCCGGCTCACCCGGGCGCTGCAGATCCGCAACCGGGTGGTCGGCGACGTGGCATTGCCGCTGCACCAGATCCACGCCGTCCCGGTCGCCCAGGAAGGCGCGGGGCCGACCGTCGGCGCCATCGAGCAGGCGCTCGCCGAGACCGGGTACTCCCGATTCCCGGTGGCCGACCCGCAGGGCACCTACATCGGCTATCTGCACATCAAGGACGTGCTGCCGTTGGTGGACGATCCGCTCAACGGTCGGGCGGTACTGGATTCGTCGATGGTGCGGCCGTTGCCCCAGCTGCCCGCGTCGATGCCGCTGCCCGACGCGCTGTCGCGGCTGCGCCGGCTCAACTCGCACCTGGCGCTGGTCACCGCCGCCGACGGCACCGTCACGGCCATGGTGGCACTGGAGGACCTGGTCGAGGACCTGGTGGGCACCGTGCGGGACGGCACGCATCGTGTCTGATGCGCGGCCCGCCGCGGAATCCGATGCGCGGCCCGCCGCGGAATCCGATACGCGGGTGCTGCCCGAGCCGGAATGGCGGGAGCGGGCCGCAGCGCACCGCAGGCGCGCCGATGCCCTGCTGGAGCCGCACCTCGCGCGCCGCAGGGCCGGGGTGCCTCACCCGGTCTTCGACTTCCTGTTCACCTACTACAGCGTCCGGCCCGGTCAGCTGCGGGTCTGGCACCCCGGCTACGGCACCGTACTGGCCGGCGCGGCGGCGCGCGGCTACCTCACCCGGTCCGGCTACGGACCACATCCGGCAGGCGCCACCGTCGAACGTGAACATCTTCACGCCCGCATCGGCACTGTGAGCTTCATCGCCGACCTGCTGGGCGCCACCGCGGCGCGGCCGCCCCGGTTCAACTGTTTCGGCCTGCACGAGTGGGCGATGGTCTACCGGGCTCCGACGGTGCGTCACAGCGCCGTGCCGCTGCGCCTCGGCGCGGCCGGTACCGATGCGGTGGTCGATTCGATGCCGTTGCGGTGCAGTCACTTCGACGCTTATCGCTTCTTCACCGAACCCGCCGCGCGGCGCAACGCCCAGCAGCTCACCCGGCAGAGCCAGAGCGCGGTCGAACAGCCCGGCTGCGTGCATGCCGGGATGGATCTGTACAAGTGGTCGGTCAAGCTCGGAGCACTGATCGAATCCGGCCTGGTGCTCGACTGCCTGCAGCTCGCCGTGGACGCCCGCGTGCTGGACATGCGGGCCAGCCCCTACGATCTTCGCGGCTTCGGGTTCGAGCCCATCGCGGTCGATACTCCCGGTGGTCGGCGCGAATACGTCCGGGCCCAGGAGGCGGTCAGCGAACGGGCCGCACCCCTGCGGGCGCGGCTGCTGGAGCGCTGTACTGGGCTTCTGGACACCGCCACCGGCGATTAGGCCTGTTACCGGTGGGTAAGCTGGATCGACGACACTGCAGACGGCATGACGCGACAGCGCGCGTGCAGGCGAGGGAGGAATCATGACCGATCGCGTGACGGTGGGTAACCTGCGCGTCGCCCCCGTGTTGTACGACTTCATCAACAACGAGGCGCTGCCCGGCACCGACATCGACCCCGACACCTTCTGGTCGGGCGTCGACAAGGTGGTGGCCGACCTGACGCCGCAGAACCAGGAACTGCTCGCCCGTCGCGACGACCTGCAGGCGCAGATCGACCGGTGGCACCGGGCCCGGGTGATCGGCGGGTTCGGCACCGAGGAGTACAAGCAGTTCCTCGGCGACATCGGCTACCTGCTGCCGGAGCCCGCCGATTTCACCATCACCACCGCCGGGGTCGACGACGAGATCACCAGCACGGCGGGTCCGCAGCTGGTGGTGCCGATCCTCAACGCCCGGTTCGCCCTGAACGCCGCCAACGCGCGGTGGGGTTCGCTGTACGACGCGTTGTACGGCACCGACGTGATCCCGTCCGACGACGGCGCCGAGGCGGGCGCCGGCTACAACCCGGTGCGCGGCGACAAGGTGATCGCCTACGCGCGTCGCTTCCTCGACGGCGCCGTGCCGCTGGCGTCGGGTTCGTGGTCGGACATCACCGGGCTCACGGTCGGCGACGGACAACTGGCGGCCACCCTCGACGACGGCGGCTCGGTGGGCCTGGCCGAACCGGAGAAGTTCGTCGGCTACACCGGAGATGCCGAATCGCCCAAGTCGATCCTGCTGGTCAACCACGGCCTGCACATCGAGATCGACATCGACGCCGACTCCCCCGTCGGCTCGACCGACAAGGCCGGGATCAAGGATGTCGTGCTGGAGTCGGCGATCACCACGATCATGGATTTCGAGGACTCCGTCGCCGCGGTCGACGCCGACGACAAGGTGCTCGGCTACCGCAACTGGCTGGGCCTGAACCGCGGCGATCTGGCCGAAGAGGTCAGCAAGGGCGACAAGACGTTCACCCGCGTCCTCAACGAGGATCGCGTCTACACCCGGCCGGCCGGCGGCCCTGACGGGCCCGGCGAGCTGACGCTGCCCGGGCGCAGCCTGCTGTTCGTGCGCAACGTCGGCCATCTGATGACCAACGATGCGATCGTCTTCGACGCCGACGGCCAGGACGGCCCGGAGGTTCCCGAGGGCATCCAGGACGCGTTGTTCACCAGCCTGATCGCCGTCCACGGACTGAAGTCCGACGGCGACGGTGACACCGGGAACGGCCCGCTGGCCAACAGCCGCACCGGCTCCATCTACATCGTCAAGCCCAAGATGCACGGACCCGACGAGGTGGCGTTCACCTGCGAGCTGTTCAGTCGCGTCGAGGATGTGCTCGGGCTGCCGCCGAACACCATCAAGGTCGGCATCATGGACGAGGAACGCCGCACCTCGGTGAACCTGAAGGCCTGCATCAAGGCCGCCGCCGATCGCGTGGTCTTCATCAACACCGGCTTCCTGGACCGCACCGGCGACGAGATCCACACCTCGATGGAGGCGGGTCCGATGATCCGCAAGGGTGCCATGAAGTCCACCGCGTGGATCAAGGCCTACGAGGACCAGAACGTCGACATCGGGCTGGAGACCGGCCTGTCGGGCCGGGCCCAGATCGGCAAGGGCATGTGGGCGATGACCGAGCTGATGGCCGACATGGTCGAGCAGAAGATCGGGCAGCCCAAGGCCGGCGCCACCACCGCGTGGGTGCCGTCGCCGACGGCGGCCACCCTGCACGCCATGCACTACCACGAGGTCGACGTGTTCGCGGTGCAGCAGGAGCTGGCCGGCAAGCGGCGCGGCACCATCGACGAGCTGCTGACGATACCGCTGGCCGAGGAGCTGGCCTGGGCGCCCGAGGAGATCCGGGAGGAGGTCGACAACAACTGTCAGTCGATCCTGGGCTATGTGGTGCGCTGGGTCGACGCGGGTGTCGGTTGCTCGAAGGTGCCCGACATCCACGATGTCGCGCTGATGGAGGATCGGGCCACGCTGCGCATCTCCAGCCAGCTGCTGGCCAACTGGCTGCGCCACGGTGTGATCACCGCCGACGACGTCAAGGCCAGCCTGCGCCGGATGGCCGCCGTCGTGGACCAGCAGAACTCCGCAGACCCGGACTATCGGCCGATGGCGCCCGACCCGGAGAACGACATCGCGCTGCAGGCCGCTCAGGAGCTGATCCTGGCCGGCGGTGAGCAGCCCAGCGGCTACACCGAGCCGATCCTGCATCGGCGACGGCGAGAGTTCAAGGCAGCGAACAACGTTGGCTGACCCGATGGCACCCGAGCCGACCCCGACCGGCAGTATTGGCAGGCATGGGTAGACACAGCCTCCCCGACCCCGACGACAGGCCGGGTCGTTCCGACGAGCCGGCCACCGAACGGTTCGAGTACGGCGCCGATGCGTCCGGGTTCGAGACCCAGGATGCGGGATCCGAGTCGGCCGGAGCGGACTCCGCGCCGCCGCCGCAGTCCGGACGCGACTGGGACAGCGGCGAATGGACCGGCAGCCACCGCGCGCTCACGCCGGCCCGCCGTGGGGTCAGCATCGGTGTCATCGTCGCCCTGGTGGCCGTCGTGGTGCTCGTCGGCGCGGTCATCCTGTGGCGCTTCTTCGGTGATGCGTTGTCCAGTCGATCCGATGTCGCCGCCGCACGGTGCGTCGACGGAGAGTTGGCCGTCGCCGTCGTCGCAGACCCCGCCATCGCCGAACCCGTCGCGGCGCTGGCCGAGAAGTACAACCAGACCGCCGACCCGGTCGGTGACCGGTGCGTCAAGGTCGGTGTCACGCCGGCGGACTCCGATCAGGTGGTCAGCGGCTTCACCGGCGACTGGCCCGGCGAGCTCGGTGAACGCCCGGCCCTGTGGATGCCCGCCAGCTCCGTGTCGGCGGCCCGGCTGGAAGCCGCAACCGGGACGCAGACCATCAGCGACAGCCGCTCGCTGGTCAGTTCGCCGGTCCTGCTCGCGGTCTCACCGCAGCTGAAAAGTGCGCTGACCGAACAGAACTGGGGCACGTTGCCGGGCCTGCAGACCGACCCGGCCGGCCTGGACGGGCTCGGCCTGCCGGGCTGGGGCGGGCTGCGCCTGGCGTTGCCGTTGACCCAGGACAGCGATGCCTCCTATCTGGCGGCCGAGGCGGTCGCCGCTGCGGCGGCACCGGCGGGTGAACCGGCCACCGCGGGGCTCGGTGCGGTGAGCACGCTCATCGGTGCAGCGCCGGAGCTCGCCGAGCCCGACGCCGACGCCGCGATCGCCGCGCTCGTCGATGCCACGGACCCGGCCGGCGCCGCCGTGCACGCCGTGGTCATCACCGAGCAGCAGCTCTTCCAGCACGCCGCTGCACTGCCCGACGCCGAGACCAAGCTGGCCGGTTGGCTGCCCCCCGGACCGACGGCGACCGCGGACTTCCCCACCGCACTGCTGGACGGCGACTGGCTGTCACAGGAACAGGTCACCGCGGCAAGCGAGTTCGCCCGTTTCATGCGCAAGCCCGATCAGCTCGGCGAACTCGCCAACGCCGGTTTCCGGGTGGAAGGGATCGCCCCGCCCGAAAGCCCGGTCGTCGACTTCGCCCCGGTCGGACCGCCGCTGAACGTGGGCGACGAAGCGCTGCGGGCCACGATCGCCGACACCCTGACCGCACCCGCACAGAGCCCGGCGGTCACGATCATGCTCGACCAGTCGATGCCCGCCGAGGAGGGCGGTAAGTCGCGGCTGGCCAACGTCGTCGATGCGCTCGAGGCCCGGATCCAGGTGCTGCCCGCCGATTCCGGTGTCGGGCTGTGGACCTTCGACGGTGTCGCTGGCCGCTCCGAGGTGGCCGGCGGCGCGTTGTCCGAGCAGGTCGGCGGGCGGCCCCGCTCGGAGGCGCTGACCGCTGCGCTGGATGCCGAGACATCGTCCAACGGCGGCGCGGTCTCCTTCACCACGCTGCGCCTGGTCTACACCGATGCGTCGGCCAAATATCGAGAGGGCGAGAAGAATTCGGTCCTGGTGATCACCGCCGGCCCGCACACCGACCAGTCCCTCAACGGCGCCGGTCTGCAGCAGTACATCACCGGCGCCTTCGACCCGGCTCGCCCGGTGGCGGTCAACGTCATCGACTTCGGTGACGACGCCGATCGAGACACCTGGGAGGCCGTCGCGGAGGCCACCGGCGGCAGCTATCAGAATCTGGCGAGCTCGGCCTCGCCGGAACTGGCTGCCGCGATCGCCTCGATGACGTCCTGACAACTCTGTTCCGGCAGGCCTCCTGGCTCTATCCTTAGGGCCATGACCGGGGGGTTCTGGCGCAAGAACGGCGTCAAAAAGGGCGTGCGGATCCAGCTGACGACGAGTTTCGGGCCGGTGTGGCGGCTGCTGGCCCGCATACCCCGGCTCGGCCCGGCGGTCAACCGCTGGCTGATCAACCAGCTCGTCTACACGATGAAGACCCGCCCCGGGGCACTCAGCACGAAGTCGGACTGGACGTCGTGGGAATCGCTGCACGACCGCACCTGGAGCCAGCGGCACCTGGGCCCCGACCGCAAGTTCAACGAGGGGCAACCGGACCCGGACGTGGTCGCCGAGTTGTTCCGGCGCAGCGGTGCCGAGCCCGAGTCGGCCAGATCGGCGCTGCTTTTCCCGTTCTTCGCACAGTGGTTCGTCGACGGCTTCCTGCGCACCGACCCGGATGACGTGCGCAAGAACACCTCCACCCACGACATCGACCTGAGCCAGCTCTACGGCCAGACCCCGGACGTGACGCGGATACTTCGGGAAAGGAACGGCGGGCGCGGGCGGCTGGCCGTCGAACCGTCCCTGCTGCCCGCAGAGTTCCCGCCGTACCTGTTCGACCGGGACGGCAAGCCCAAGAAGGAGTTCGCGAATCTCGAGATCCTCTTCGGTAAGGGGGACCTGAAGGCCGCCGGCATGAGCGGCGCCTCCGAGGAGCTGCGCAACAAGCTGTTCGCACTGGGCATTCCGCGGGGCAACATCCACTACGGCTTCGTGATGATGAGCACGCTGTTCCTGCGCGAGCACAATCGCATCGCCGGGCTGATCAGTGCCGACCATGAGGACTGGTCCGACGACCGGGTCTTCGACACCACCCGCAACACCCTGATCGTGGTGCTGCTGAAGATCGTCGTCGAGGACTACATCAGGCACATCACCCCGATCAAGTTCCCGCTGTTCGTCGAGCCGGGCATCGGCGCCGACCAGCGCTGGTACCGGCAGAACTGGATGTCGGTGGAGTTCAACCTGCTCTACCGCTGGCACTCGCTGGTGCCAAGCCAGGTGACCCTCGGCGGGAACAGGCAGACGTTCGCCGATCTCTGGTGGGACACCCGGCCGGTCACCGAGTACGGCCTGGCGGCCCTGTTCGACGAGGCGTCGCGGCAGCCCTGCAGCACGATCAGCCTGCTCAACACCGATGCCTCGATGCTGGACATCGAGAAGAAGTCGGTCGAGATCGGGCGTGTGACGCAGCTGGCCTCCTACAACGACTACCGCGAGGCGTGCGGGTTCCCCAGGCTTGGCTGCATCGATGACCTCAGCTCCGATCCGCGGGTCCGTGAGGCGGTCGAGGGGTGCTACCCCGACGGCATCGACCGGGTGGAGCTGTTCGTCGGCCTGTTCGGCGAGGACATCCGCAAGGGCAGCATGCTGCCACCCCTGATGAGCGCGATGGTGGCGGTGGACGCGTTCTCCCAGGCCCTCACCAATCCCCTGCTGGATCCCGAGATCTTCACCGAGGACACGTTCTCCCCGGCCGGCATGGCGGTGATCAAGTCGACGAATTCGCTGGCCCAGCTCGTCGTGCGGAACACCGAGAACGAAGGGCCGGCCCCCCGGGTCAGCCTGGCCCTGCAGCGGCCGTGGCTACGCCGCGCGGCCGCCCTGGTGCGCCGCTGATCTACGCGAACGCCTCCACCGGTGGGCACGAGCAGATCAGGTTGCGGTCGCCGTAGGCGCCGTCGATGCGCCGTACCGGTGGCCACACCTTCGGCCGGAACGCCTTGCCCAGCGGGTAGGCCGCCTGTTCCCGGGTGTACGGATGGTCCCACTCGTCGACCAGCAGGCACTCGGCGGTGTGCGGTGCGCCCCGCAGCGGGTTGTCGTCAATAGGCCACTGTCGGGCCGCCACTTTGTCGATCTCGGCGCGGATGGCGATCATCGCGTCGCAGAACGCATCGATCTCGTCGAGCGACTCGCTCTCGGTGGGTTCCACCATCAGCGTCCCAGCCACCGGGAAGCTCATCGTCGGAGCGTGGAAACCGAAGTCCGCCAGCCGCTTTGCCACATCATCAACGGTGACGCCGGTGTTCTTGGTGATGGCGCGCAGGTCCAGGATGCACTCGTGGGCGACCATCCCGTTCTCGCCCGTGTAGAGCACCGGGTAGTACTCGTCGAGGCGACGGGCGATGTAGTTCGCCGACGCGATCGCGACCAGCGTCGCGGCCCGCAGGCCGGGTGCGCCCATCATCCGCAGGTACGCCCACGTGATGGGCAGGATCGAGGCCGAACCGTAGGGCGCCGCCGAGACGGTGTGGGCGTCGGGCAGTTCGTCGGCCAGCGGGTGGCCGGGCAGGAACGGTGCCAGGTGCGAGCGCACCGCGACCGGGCCGACCCCCGGCCCGCCGCCACCGTGCGGAATGCAGAAGGTCTTGTGCAGGTTCAGGTGGCTGACGTCGCCGCCGAACCGGCCCGGCCGGGCCAGGCCGACGAGCGCGTTGAGGTTGGCCCCGTCGACATAGACCTGCCCGCCGGCATCGTGCACCGCCGCGCAGATGTCGGCCACGTCGTGCTCGTAGACGCCGTGGGTGGACGGGTAGGTGATCATCAGCGCCGACAGCCGCCCGGCGTGCTCGGCGACCTTCGCGCGCAGGTCGTCGAGGTCGACGTCGCCGTTGGACCGGCACGCCACCACGACCACCTTCATGCCGGCCAGCGCAGCCGACGCCGCGTTGGTCCCGTGCGCGCTGGACGGGATGAGACACACGTCGCGGCCGGGCTCACCGCGCTGGGCGTGGTAGGCCTGGATGGCCAGCAGCCCCGCGTATTCGCCCTGCGACCCGGCGTTGGGCTGCAGCGAGACCGCGTCGTAGCCGGTGATGCCGGCCAGCCACGTCTGCAGGTCGGCGATCAGCTTGCGCAGACCGGGGGTGTCCGACGCCGGAGCGAACGGATGCTGGCGGGCGAACTCGGGCCAGGTGATGGATTCCATCTCGGCCGCCGCGTTGAGCTTCATCGTGCAGGACCCCAGCGGGATCATGCTGCGGTCCAGCGCGATGTCCTTGTCCGCCAGCGAGCGCAGGTAGCGCATCATCTCGGTCTCGGTCCGGTACTTCACGAACGCCGGATGGGTGAGGAAATCGGACGTGCGGGTGGCGATGCCGGCGAACTCGGGTGCTGCACCGCCGGCGCCGGGCTGTGCCCCGAAGGCGGAGAGCAGCGTCCGGACGTGCTCATCGGTGGTGGCCTCGTCGCAGGCCATCGACACGTGGTCGTCATCGACCAGCCAGACGTTGATTCCGCTCTGTTTGGCGCGGGCCCGCACGTCACTGGCCCGCCCGGGCACCCGTGCGAGCACGGTGTCGAAGAATGCCGGATGCACCACGTCGACGCCGGCGGCCGACAGTCCCCGCGCCAGCGCATCGGCCTGGCCGTGCACCCGGCGCGCGATCGCGGTCAGGCCGCCGGCGCCGTGGTAGCTCGCGTACATCGCCGCCATCACGGCCAGCAGGACCTGCGCGGTGCAGATGTTGCTGGTGGCCTTGTCGCGGCGGATGTGCTGCTCCCGGGTCTGCAGCGCCAGCCGGTAGGCCGCCGCGCCATCGACGTCCTTGGACACCCCGACCAGGCGCCCGGGCAGCTGGCGGGCGTGCTTGGCGTGCACGGCCAGATAGCCGGCGTGCGGACCGCCGAATCCCATTGGCACACCGAAGCGTTGGGTGCTGCCGAAGGCCACGTCGGCGCCGATCTCGCCGGGCGGGGTGATCAGCGTCATCGCCAACAGGTCGGCGCCGACGGCGACCAGGGCGCCGCGGTCGTGCGCCTGCTCGACCAGCGCCGACCAGTCCACCACCGAGCCGGACGCACCGGGCAGCTGCACGACGACGCCGAAGAACTCACCGTCGGGCAGCCCCTGGCGCAGATCGGCGGTGACGATCTCGATGCCCAGCGGCTCGGCCCGGGTGGCCAGCACGGCCGCGGTCTGTGCGTACAGGTCGTGGTCGACGGCCAACCGATTGCTCGATCCCCGCACCGCGCGGTGCATCAGCGTCATCGCCTCGGCGGCGGCGGTGCCCTCGTCGAGCATCGAGGCGTTCGCGACCTCGAGCCCGGTCAGGTCGCACACCATGGTCTGGAAGTTCAGCAGTGCCTCGAGCCGGCCCTGGCTGATCTCGGGCTGGTAGGGCGTGTAGGCGGTGTACCAGGCGGGGTTCTCCAGGATGTTGCGGGTCAGCACCGGCGGCGTCAGGGTGTCGAAATAGCCCTGGCCGATCATCGACACCGCGACGGTGTTGGAATCGGCCAGCGCGCGCAACTCGGCGAGCGCCTCGGCCTCGGTGGCTGCCGGCGGCAGATGCTCGAGGCCGGGTGCGACGCCGTCGGTGCCGAGCGGATCGAGGATGCCCGCCGGCAGCGCCCTGGCCGCCAGCTCGTCGAGCGAGTCCACGCCGATGGTTTCCAGCAGGGTGGCGACGGCGGAACCGTCGGGTCCGATGTGGCGGTCGACGAATCCCGGCTCGGAGGGGGTGGAGCGGTGATCGGACACAGGCAGACATCTCCCGACGACGTCGCGGGCGCGAGGAGCGCAGGCGAACGGGCTCCTCCCCCTCTGTCGTCGGCCCGGCCCGGGCTGCCTGAGAGATTCGGCCGGCGCGGACGGTGACGGCCTTTCCCCATGGGCGGGTGCTGGCGCACCGCTTTCCAGAGGCATCGGGGCCTCATGCGGTCCTGGGGCCTGAGAGGTTGACGGAGAGGTGTTGCTCCTTCGGCGTCCGCGGCTGGCTGCCACGAAACTCTCCCGCGCAAGGGCGATGCGCGCCCGAGTCTACCCGGCTAACCGATCTTGCGGTCGCGGTGCTTGCGGCGCGACGCCAGCTCGTCCTCGGGGGCCGAGATCGACTCGCCGCCGTCGGCGCGTTCGCCGGGGAAGTCGGCGATCGCACCGGTCAGCTCACGCATGGCGCCCGACACCGCGATGCCGAACACGCCCTGGCCGCCCTGCAGCAGATCCACCACCTCTTCGGCCGACGTGCACTCGTAGACCGTGGTGCCGTCGGAGAACAGCGTGATGTTGGCCAGGTCCTGCACGCCACGCTGCCTCAGGTGATCCACCGCGACGCGGATGTTGTGCAGGGAGATGCCGGTGTCGAGGAGCCGCTTGACGATCTTGAGGACCAGGATGTCCTTGAACGAGTAGAGCCGTTGGCTGCCGGATCCGGCGGCGCCGCGGATCGACGGCACCACCAGCGAGGTACGCGCCCAGTAGTCGAGCTGACGGTAGGTGATCCCGGCGATCTGGCAGGCGCTGGGCCCCCGGTAGCCGACCAGTTCGTCCGGCACCGAGTCATCGGGGAAGAGCCCCGCCTGGACCGGCTCGCTGGCCGTCCGAGGAGGGGTGTCCGCCTGCGGGGCGCCGGTGTCGAGTTCCAGCTGCTCCTGTCGTGGCGTGTCGCCCACTTGTCGATTCCTCTCGCCGATCGAACCCGCGTCCGTTGACCTGCGTGGGCGCACATTTACCCAGCCCCCCAGCTGTGATCGAGCATACGCTCGACGGCTGCTCGTGACTGCCCGTCGGGACCAAGTATGGCTGCCCAATTCGGGCCGGGAGGAAACGCGCCCGCGTGTCGAACGCGACGAGACGCATCCGTGACCATGCCCGCCCTGGTCAGCGGTGGGCCGTCGGGTCAGGTCGCCTTGAAGTCGTCGGGTGAGACGCTGTCGAGGAACTCCTTGAACTTCTCGACCTCATCCTCGCGGACCGTGCCGTCGGCCTCGTCGTCGTTCTCGTCCGGGATCAGCAGGCCCGCCTCGGCGAGCACCGCCTCCTCGACGTAGATCGGCACGCCCACCCGCAGGGCGATGGCCACCGAATCCGACGGCCGCGCCGACACCTTGATGTCGCGGTCGAACACCAGGTCCGCGTAGAACGTCCCCTCCTGCAGATCGACGATGCGAACCTCCTTGAGCGAATGGCCAAGGGCGGCAATGACATCTCTCAGCAGGTCGTGGGTCAGCGGGCGGGGTGGCTCGACACCCTGCTGTTCCAGTGCGATGGCCGTGGCCTCGGACTGGCCGATCCAGATCGGCAGGTAGCGGTCACCGTTGGACTCCCGCAACAACAGGACGGGCTGGTTACGGGGCTGCTCGACTCGAATGCCGACCACACGAACCTCACCCATATGTGCCTGCCCTCCGCACCGGTGTGTTGCTGTCACGCACCCGGCCGGCGAAGGCCGGATGCGACGGGACTCCCGTGACGGCGAGTCTAGTCCTCAGCGATCGAGTACGTCGCGCACGGCGGACTTGATCAAGGACGTGTGCAACGTGATCGCCAGCGCCGCCACCTCACGGGCCAGGTCGTCGGCACGGTCACGGGCACCGGCCTTGCCGCCCTTACCCACCGGTCCGGCGATCTGGGCGATGAGGTCCGACTGCCGGTCCGCCGCGGAACGGAACGCCCGCAGATGGCGCGGCTCGACGCCGTACTCGGCCAGCGCGCGGGCACACTGCGCGATCACCACCGAGTGCTCGTCGAAGAATGCGGTCCCGGCGCCCTTGAAGATCGGCGTGATCACGCCCGCCTTGACCAGCGAGGTGAGCAGGTCGTCGTCGACCCCGGAGCGTTCCAGCAGGTCCTCGCGGCTCAACCGCACCTGTGTCGGACCGACCGCGGTCCGGCCGAGCCGGGCCTGTTCGCCGGTGACCGTCGTCAGGCGCGGCGCTCCGTAACCCGGTGCGCTCTGCGGCAGCTCACCGTCGGGCTGGGCGTCCAGCTGCGCCTTGATCACCTTCAACGGCAGGTAGTGGTCGCGCTGGGCGGTCAGGATGAACCTCAGCCGGGCGCAGTCGTAGGCGGTGAACCGTCGGTAGCCCGATGCGGTGCGCTCCGGGGTGACCAGCCCCTCGGTCTCCAGAAAACGGATCTTGGAGATCGTGACCTCGGGAAACTCCTCGCGCAGCAGATCGAGCACGGCCCCGATCGACATCCCGTTCAGCGCGGGTGTGTCGGGTTGTGTCATCGGCTCGTCCGCGCTGCGCTCGTGGTGTCGTTACTGTTCGTCGGCGGTCAGCCGGCGCCGCCCTCGTCGCCTTTCGGCCCGGTCAGGAACACCAGGCGGAACTTACCGATCTGCACCTCGTCGCCGTTGGCCAGCACGGCCGAATCGACGGGTTCGCGGTTGACGTAGGTGCCGTTGAGGCTGCCCACGTCGACGACCTGGAACTCGCCGCCCTCGAGCCGGAACTCGGCATGGCGGCGGCTGACCGTGACGTCATCGAGAAAGATGTCGCTGTCGGGATGCCGGCCGGCTGACGTGGTCGGCTGGTCGAGCAGGAAACGCGAACCCGCGTTCGGGCCCCGCTTGACGACCAGCAACGCCGAACCGACGGGCAGGCCCTCGACCCCCGAGACCGCGCTCTCGCCGCCCGCGGCCGGCGGAGCGTCGAGCTCGTTGAGGAAGTCGGCGCGGAAGACGGATGTCGTCTCCACGGTGACTTCCTCGGAGTCGGCTCCAGAGTTGAAGTCCTTGTCCGTCACCCACTGCTCCTCACTGGCTGGCGTGGCGATCTACCGGCCTGTTGGCCGCTGCGCCGCTGGTATCGACCGTACCGTGCAGGGGACCGCGTTGTGGTCACCACCGCCGGATCGGCTCGTCGGTCTTTGGTCGGGACGACCCTAACAACACCTCACTCGGTGGCGTGGGAGCGGTAGGCATCCGCGTCGAGCAGACCGGCCAGTGCCTCGGCCAGGCCGCCCGCCTCGGCCTGCAGCTCGACCAGCCAGCCCTCGCCGTAGGGGTCGGAGTTGACCAGCTGCGGGTTGGCCTCCAGTTCGCCGTTGACGGCAACGACTTTCGCGGTCAACGGCGAGTACAGGTCCGACACCGACTTGGTCGACTCCACCTCGCCGAACGAATCGCCCGCCGTCACCTCCGTCCCGACGTCGGGCAGCTGGACGAAGACGACGTCGCCCAGCGCGGCCTGGGCGAAGTCGGTGATGCCGACGCGGACCGTGTCGTCGCCGGTGCGCTGCACCCACTCGTGCTCGGCGGTGTAGGCCAACTCCGCGGGAATCTCGCTCACGGCGCTCCTCAATCTCTGGTCGGTCACTTGACGGGCTGAGCGTATTGGCGGGGTTTCGGTTGTCGCAAGGCGGTGACGTCGACCCGGTCGGACTGTTCTATCACCATCGTGCCGCCGACGCGTTCGATGCTGTCCATCGCGCCGCCCGGGATGTTCATCGCCGCCGCGAGCGTCGGCGGATCCCCTATCGCGAGAACCGAATATGCCGGGCTGAGGGTGGTGGAGTCGACGGTCAGGCCACCGGGCGCGCCGACGATCCAGGTGTCCACCCCGACCCGCACCGCCACCTGCCGACCGTCGTTGCGGCCCCGGATCTCCATCGCCTCGGCGCCGGCGGCCCGCAGTTCGTTGACCACATCGAGCATCGTCTCGGCGGCGACCCCGGTCGCTGGATCCTGGATGGTCAGGGTGACTCCGGGCCCGGTCGCGGGCACGGTGCCGATCATGATCGACAGCGCCGCCAGGCGCGCCCTGGCGTTCTCGATCGCCGCCTGGTCGCTGCTGCCGGAGGCCTGCAGCTGGGCCAGCGTCTGCTGCAGGTCGGCCACCTCGGTGTTCAGCGCGGCCTCACGCTGCTGGAGCGAGTCGAGCAGCACCAGCAGGTCGGCCGGACGGGCCGAATCCAGCGCGTCGCCGGAGTCGGTCTGACGCACCTGGGTGGCGATCGCGACGCCCAGCAGCAGGCAGAGCAACACCGCCAGCACCCCGAACACCCGCTGGGACCGGCCGCCGCGCACCACGCCGCCGGCGCCCGCGCCGTGCGGCTCGCCGGTCTGTTGCGGCGGTTCTTCGCGCGGCAGTTCGTGCCGGCCGTGGTGGTCGTGCTGGTCGTGGCGCCCGGGTGGCTGCTCGCCGGTCATGCGCCGAACAGCCGCCGGCGCAGCGCGGCGGCGTTTCCGAAGATGCGGATGCCGAGCACCACGATGATCGCGGTGGACAGCTGGGTGCCGACCCCCAACTGGTCGCCCACGTAGACGATCAGCGCGGCCACCAGAACGTTGAAGACGAACGACACCACGAACACCTTGGAGTCGAAGATGCGTTCCAGGTACGCGCGCAGGCCGCCGAACACCGCATCGAGTGCGGCGACGACCGCGATCGGCAGGTAGGGCTGGACCACCTCGGGGACGCTCGGGTGAAACACCACGCCGAGCGCGATGCCGACGACGAGGGCGATGATTCCGATCAATTGGGACCAATCTGTTTGGCGAAGTTGATGTCTCGAACCGACGCCGCCGGCAGGGCCAGCCCTTCGCCGCCTGCGACGTTGACGCCCACCCCGTAGGAGGTCTCCAGCAGCCGCAGGCGCTGCAAGCCGGGGCTACGGTCGAAGGCGTCCTGCATCGCGTGCGGCGGGCCCACTGCGAGGACGACGTAGGGGCTCGAGACCGGTTGGTTGTCGACCAGGATGCCGCCCCCGGCCTGCCGGATGGTCACATTCGGGCCGATTCGCACACCTCCTACCGAGATCGCTTCGGCGCCGCTGCTCCACAACGAGTTGACCACCAGCTGAAGGTCGCGGTCCAGGATCACCTGCCGGCTGCCCTCGATGCGCTGCTTGGAGACGTCGGTGAGATCCGGCGACGCGCCCGGGTCGGTGACGGTCACGGTGACGCCGGGGCCGATGACCGGTGTCGCCGCGGCGGCGTAGCCGGCGGTGTCCAGCTCGGCGAGCAGCTGCCTACCGATGGCGTCGCCCTCCAGGCGGCTGCGGCGCGCGGCGTTCACCTCGGTGATCAGTGCGTCGCGACGAGCGGCGGCCTGGTCGGTGGCGGCCTCGGCGGAGCGTACGCTGCCGGCCAGCACCTGCTGGGTTTCGCGGACCCCCGGCGCGGTGGCCCGCGCCTGGGACCAGGCCAGTGCGAACACCGTCGCGATCAGCACCGCCGCGACCACCTGCCAGGTCCAGTCCCGCGCCCGCGCCCGGGGCCGGCGGTCCGCCGCGGCCGCCGCGGCGTAGCCGGGGTCCAGATGATCGGTGAGCAGCGAGCGCAGCAGCGACGGCACCGGTATCAGCGTCGGCGCCCCCGGCCGATGTGTGTTGCGACCCGAATCGAATCCCCCCAGCGTGCTCACGAGCCCGGTGATCCCGTCGGCATCGTACGCACCACCATGACCACCTGGACCAGGTAGAGCAACCCGGACCACAGATACATCGCCAGGCCCCAGATCAGAAAGCCCCAGCCGACGGCCAGGACGACCCTGCTCCACAGCGCGTCGTACTGCCCGAGCAGCACCAGCGGCAACCCGGACATCAGCGCGAACGTCGCTGCCTTGCCGACGTAGGTGACCGGCAGCGCGGACAGGCCGCGGCTGCGCAACACCGGCAGTGTGGCGGCCAGCGCCAGGTCGCGGCCGAGCAGCACCACGACCAGCCACCACGGCAGCACACCCGCAACCGCCATCGCCACCGGCACGACGACCATGTAGATGCGGTCCACCGCCGGGTCCAGCAGCTCGCCCAGCCGGGAGGACTGGTTGTCGAACAGCCGGGCGATCTTGCCGTCGGCCCAGTCGGAGGCGCCGCTGAACATCAGCACCCCGACTGCCCAGCCGTGCGCGTGCGCGACCAGCAGCAGGTAGAGGAAGACGGGCACGAGCACAAGCCGGATCACCGACAGCGCGTTCGGCACCGTCAGCACCCGGTCGCGCTGCCGGTCCACCCCGGGCCCCTCCGGATTCACCGAAGTCTCGGCCATGCTCTAGAACCTAGCGGAACACCCCGGGCAGGCTCAGCGCCGACAGCGTGTCGTCGGCCAGCGGGTTGTCGTGGACCATGTAGGTCCACGTCGAGGTGGGCCGCGCCAGCTTGGACAGGTCGACACCCGGTTCGTCCTCGATGGACGGCGCGGTGTCGAACGTCTGCTGCGCGGCCTCGATGGCGTCGGCGGCCAGCGAGGCGAACGCGTCGACGGCCAGCCGGTGGAACTCGTCGAGCGGGTTCTGCCGGCCCAGCGCACGCAGGTGGATGCTCTCCCGGATGTCGGCGAGGAACGCCAGGTGATCGGCCCAGCCGCGGTCGAGGTGATACAGCATGATGAGCCGGCAGATCTTCGTGAGCTTCTCCTCGGCCGCCGCGTCGTCGCCGTCACCGAGCTGCTCGACGAGTTCCTCGTAGCGTTCCGGGGACAGCTCGGCGAGCTCGTCGCGCGCGCTCGCGGTCCGCAGCAGCGTGTCGCGACGCTCGACCAGGATCGCGCGCTGCTGCGCGATCAGCTGGTTGTAGCGCCAGGTGTTGGCGTGCACGTCGAGCAGCCGGCCCTCGGCGATGCGCTGGGCGTGCTCGAGCAGGCTGGCCGCCTTCGGGCTGACCACCCGGCCGTTCTCGTCGCAGTCCAGCGGTAGCTTGCTGTCCTCCAGGTGCGAGACCACCACGTCGTCCTCCCAGCTGGAGAAGAACACCGTGGACCCGGGGTCGCCCTGGCGGCCGGCACGGCCGCGCAGCTGGTTGTCAAGCCGTTCGGTGTGGTGGCGCCCGGTGCCGATGACATGCAGGCCGCCCAGCTCGGCCACCTCGTTCTTCTCCGCGGCGTCGTCGCCGGCCTCGGACCCGCCCAGCCGGATGTCGGTGCCTCGGCCGGCCATCTGGGTGGACACCGTCACCGCGCCGAGCTTGCCGGCCTCGGCGATGACGGCCGCCTCCTCGGCGTCGTTCTTCGCGTTCAGCACCACCGCCGGAACCCCGGCTTTGACCAGCCGTTCGTGCAGGTCTTCCGATTCGGCGACGTCGCGGGTACCGACCAGGACCGGCTGGCCGGTCGCGTGCACCTCGGCGATGTGCTCGACGATCGCGTCGTTCTTCGCGGCGGCGGTGACATACACCCGGTCGGTCTCGTCCTCGCGGATGTTGGGCCGGTTGGGCGGAATCGGTGAGACGCCGAGCTTGTAGAACTGGCGCAGCTGCTCGCCGGCGGCCAGCGCGGTGCCGGTCATGCCGCACACCCGCGGGTAGCGGTCGATCAGCGCCTGGACGGTGATCGTATCGAGCACCTCACCGGTCTCGGTGGTCTCGATGCCCTCCTTGGCCTCCACGGCGGCCTGCAGGCCGTCGGGCCAGCGCTGCAGCGTGGCGATCCGGCCGCGCGAGGCGTTGATCAGATGCACCGCGTTGTCGCGGACGATGTAGTGCACGTCGCGTTGCAGCAGCACGTGGGCGTGCAGCGCGACGTTGATCTCGGTCAATGTGGTGGCGACGTGCTCCTCGGAGTAGAGGTCGATGCCGCCGAGCGCGGCCTCCAGCTTGCGCGCCCCGGTGTCGGTCAGGTGCACGTTGCGGCTGTCGGTGTCGGTGGCGAAGTCGGTGCCCTCGTCGAGCTCGCCGACCATCCGGATCAGCTCCACCCGCGGGGTCTCCCGGTGGCTGGTGCCCGCCAGCACCAGCGGCACCAGCGCCTCGTCGACCAGCACGGAGTCGGCCTCGTCGATCAACGCCACGTCGGGGTTCGGCGACACCAGGTCCTCCACATCGGTGACGAGCTGGTCGCGCAGCACGTCGAAGCCGATCTCGTTGACCGAGGCGTAGGTGACGTCGCAACGGTAGGCAGCGCGCCGCTCGGCGGCGGTGGAGTCCGCGGTGATCCAGCCGACGGTCAGCCCCATCGCCTCGATCAGCGGTCCCATCCATTCGGCGTCGCGGCGGGCCAGGTAGTCGTTGATGGTGATGACGTGCACGCTGCGGCCGGCCAGCGCGTAACCGGTGGCGGCGATCGCGCCGGACAGCGTCTTGCCCTCGCCGGTGGCCATCTCCACCACATCGCCGGCGAGCATCCGCAGCGCGCCGAGTAGCTGCACGTCGAACGGGCGCAGCCCGGTCGCCCGTTCGGAGGCCTCCCGGGCGATGGCCAGGAACTGCGGGATGTCGGCCGAGTCGGCCAGGTCCTCGAGCTCGAGCAGCGTGGCGGCCTTCGCCAGTTGTTCGTCGTCGAGATCGGCCGCTTTGTCGTGGAATTCCGCGGACTGGCGCACCTGCGTCAGCGAGCGGTCCTGCTCCCGTTCGGCGCTGGCGCCGAGCAGTTTCCAGAATCGGTTGGACAGCCGACCCGACTTGGGTTTCGCGGGCGTCTTGGATGAGGTGTGGGCCACACGATCACGGTACGCGGCCGTTTTGCGCACGCTCGCGGCGCTCTGGCGACTTCTTCCCGGACGGGCGGGGCCCGCTGCGGTAGCTTCGCCGCAGGCAGGCTCGCGTGCGGAGGGGAGGTCGCCCGGTCATGGACACCGTGGGCAGCACCCCGTGACCGGCCAGCCGTTCCAGCCCGCCCTGGACTGGAGCCGGGAATGGTGGCACTCGCTGCAGTGGATCGCCACCACGTTCCTGCTGACCAGCCTCTGCCTGCTGGTGGTGCTGGCCGCGATCGGCCGGTTCACCGAATGGGGCAGACAGTTCTGGCGCATCACCGGCGCCTACTTCACCGGGCGGCGCAGCGCCACCGCCTGGCTGCTGGTGGCGGTTCTGCTGCTGTCGGTGATCGTCTCGGTGCGCATCAACGTCCTGCTCACCTACTACGTCAACGATCTGTTCACCGCTCTGCAGGTGGCGTTTTCGGGCGGTACCCCGGAGGCCGATGCGAGCCGGGCCGGCGGCATCGCCGGCTTCTGGGCGGCGATGGCGGTGTTCGCGGTGCTGGCCTGCTGCTTCATCGTCCGCCTGCTGCTCGACATGTACCTGACCCAGCGGTTCATCATGCGGTGGCGAATCTGGTTGAGCCGCAGGTTCATCGACGGCTGGCTCGGCGACCTGGCCTACTACCGGGCACAGTTCGCCAGCAGGCCGATCGACAACCCGGACCAGCGCATCCAGCAGGACGTCGACGTCTTCACCACCGGCGTCGGCGGCGACGCGAACAACCCGATCTACAACTCGAGCAACACCCTGCTGTTCGGCGCCGTCGAGGCGGTGCTGTCGGTGCTGTCGTTCGGGGTGATCCTGTGGCGGCTCTCCGAACCGGTCACCCTCGGCGCCCTGACGCTGCCCCGGGCGCTGTTCTGGATCGTGCTGGTCTACGTGCTGGTGGTCACCGTCGTGGCGTTCGCGATCGGACGGCCGCTGATCCGGCTGAGCTATCTGAACGAGCTGCGCAACGCCGGGTTCCGCTACGCGCTGGTCCGGGTCCGCGACGCCGGTGCCGCGATCGGCCTGTACCGCGGTGAGCCCGCCGAGCGGTCGCTGCTCAAGGGCCGGCTGGACGCGGTGATGGACAACTACCGCCACTGGCTGAACCGGATGATGCTGTTCTTCGGCTGGAACATCTCGATGAGCCAGGCGATCAACCCGCTGCCGTGCTGATCCAGGCGCAGGGGCTGTTCGCCGGGCGGATCTCGTTCGGCGACGTGTGGCAGTCCGCCAACGCGTTCGCCGAGATCCACAACTCGCTGTCGTTCTTCCGCATCGCCTACGACCAGTTCGCCAGCTACCGCGCGTCGATCATCCGCCTCGACGGCCTGGCCGACCAGAACGCCCGGGCCGCCGCGTTCGGCGCGGTGCGGATCGCGGACGCCGAGGACGGCGCCGTCGATGTCGATCGCGTGGAGGTCCGTCGCCCGGACGGCACCCTGCTGTTGCACAGCCTGGACCTGCGGGTGCAGCCCGGCGACGGGGTGGTGATCACCGGAGCGTCCGGCATCGGGAAGTCGGTGCTGTTGGCCAGCCTGGCCGGGCTGTGGCCGTTCGCCTCCGGCGCGGTGCGGCTGCCCGGCGGCCGCGACGGCGTGATGTTCGTCCCGCAGCTGCCCTATCTTCCGCTCGGTGACCTGCGGTCGGTGGTCGGATATCCGCGCCCCGACGAGGTGGACGACCGGGCCGTCCAGCAGGCGCTGATCGACGTCGCGCTGTCTCATCTTGTGCTGCGGCTCAACGATGTCGCCGAATGGGCCAAGGTGCTGTCGGTGGGCGAACAGCAGCGCATCGCGTTCGTCCGGTTGCTGCTGCACAGGCCCGCCGCGGTGTTCCTCGACGAGTCCACCTCGGCGCTGGACGAGGGGCTCGAGGCGATGCTCTACCAGCGGCTGCGGGAGGGGCTGCCGCGGGCCGTGGTGATCAGCGTCAGCCACCGGGCCAGCGTGCATCCGTTCCACGACAGCAGGCTGGATCTGGTCGGCGACGGCCGCTGGCGGCTCACGCGACTCGCGGTGCCGGGTTGACCGGCTCCAGCACGCTACATCGAGGTGCGCACGGTACCTTGCCCGAATGGAAACCTTCACCCCGACGCTGGACTGGGGTAATGAGCTTCTGACGTCGCTGATCTGGATCGCCAAGGCCTGGGTGATCTCGGCGGTGGCGAGCATGGTGGTGCTGGTGTTGTTGGGCCGTTTCACCACGTGGGGCCGCCAGTTCTGGCGGGTCACCCGCGGTTACTTCACCGGCCCGTCCAGCATCAAGGTGTGGATCTGGCTGGGTGTGCTGCTGTTGTCCGTGGTGGGCGGTGTCCGCCTCGACGTGTTGTTGAGCTACCAGGGGAACGACATGATGACCAGCCTCCAGGTCGTCGCGGGCGGGCTGCAGGCGAACGACAACGCGATCAAGGACTCCGGCCGTAACGGCTTCTACCTGTCGATGCTGATCTTCGCGATCCTGGCGTCGATGCATGTGGCCCGCGTCATGCTCGATCTTTTCCTGGCGCAGCGGTTCATGCTGGCCTGGCGCGCCTGGCTCACCGATCGGATGACCGGCGACTGGCTAGATGGCAAGGCCTACTACCGGTCGCGCTTCATCGACGACTCGATCGACAACCCGGATCAGCGCATCCAGGCCGACATCGACATCTTCACCACCGGTGTCGGCCCGCAGTACAACAACCCGAACTACGGCTCGGAAAGCACGCTGCTGTTCGGCGCGGTCTCGTCGATCATCTCGATGTTCGCGTTCGCCAAGATCCTGTGGGACCTGTCCAGCGACCTGACACTGCTGGACATCACCGTCCCCCGTGCGTTGTTCTGGCTGGTGCTCGTCTACGTGATTTTCGCCAGCGTGATCGCGTTCTGGATCGGCCGGCCGATCATCAGCCTGGCGTTCCTCAACGAGAAGTACAACGCCGCGTTCCGCTACGCGCTGGTGCGACTGCGTGACGCCGCCGAGGCGGTCGCCTTCTACCGCGGTGAGGACGCCGAACGCGGCGTGCTGCGCAACCGCTTCGCGCCGGTGGTGTCGAACTACAAGCGATACATCAATCGCAGCATCGGCTTCAACGGCTGGAACCTGACGATGAGCCAGATCATCGTGTTGCCGCCCTACCTGCTGCAGTTCCCCCGCTTCTTCGCCGGCGAGATCCCGCTCGGTGCCATGACGCAGTCGGCGTCGGCGTTCGGCAGCATCCAGAACGGGCTGTCGTTCTTCCGCAACGTCTACGACTACTTCGCGGCCTATCGCGCCGCGATCATCCGTCTGCACGGTCTGGCTGTCGCCAACGAGGAGGGCCGCGACCTGCCGTCGTTGACCGCCGAATCGTCCCGCAACGACGGCGTGCAGCTGCGCGCGGTGCAGGTGAGCACCCCCGACGGCCGGGAGTTGATCCGCAACCTGGACCTGTCCCTGATCCCCGGCGACGCGCTGATCGTGACCGGCCCGTCTGGGGTGGGAAAGACCACGCTGCTGCGCAGCCTGGCCCAGCTGTGGCCGTTCACCACCGGGACGTTCATCCGGCCGGGCGAGGATCACCAGACGATGTTCCTGTCCCAGCTGCCCTACGTGCCGTTGGGCGATCTGCGCACCGTGGTGTCCTACCCGTCGCATGCCGGGACGCTCGACGACGGGCTGCTGCGCAGCACCCTGACCGCCGTCGCGTTGCCGCAGCTGGCTGGCCGGCTCGACGAGGTGGCCGACTGGGCCAAGGTGCTCTCCCCCGGCGAGCAGCAGCGTGTGGCGTTCGCGCGGGTGCTGCTGACCAAGCCGAAGGCGGTGTTCTTCGACGAATCGACCTCGGCGCTGGACGAGGGCGTGGAGCTGATGCTCTACCAGTTGGTGCGCGAGCGGCTACCGGACACGATCCTGGTCAGCGTCAGTCACCGCAGCACCGTCGAGCAGCATCACACCCAGGAGCTGCAACTGCTCGGCGACGGCCGCTGGCACCTCGGCGGTGTCGGCGAGGAGCCCGCACTGGTCTGAGGCCGCGCCTGGGAAGGATGCGTTTCACGATTGGCGGGAACGCCAGCGTTTCCAGACCGCCTGACCCGTGGCGCGGACCTTGTCGTCGTAGCGCAGTTCGGCCGCGCAGACGATCTCGGGTTCGGTGGACTTGACGACGACGGCGCGGAGCTCGACCGCGCTGTCCAACGGGCTGGGACGCAGATACCGGACGTCGATGCCGGACGTCACGAAGGGCAGGAGGGCGCCGGGCGGAGCATCCCAGCCCTGAATCGACGCCTCGTGCATCACGCATGCAGCGGTGTGGCAGTCGAGCACTGTGGCGATGATGCCGCCGTTGAGGAATCCCAGTCCGTTGTCATGTTCGGGCCAGGGCATGAAGGTCGCGGTCACGAAATCCGCTGCGAGGTAACTCTTGAGCCGCAGACCCCGGGAATTTGCGGGTCCGCAGCCGAAGCAATTGGCGGTCGGAAAGAGCCGGTCCTGAATGGCGGTCGCATCCACAAACATCCAGTATGTGCCACACCCGAGGCCGGCAGACGGAAATCGCCTGCCGCAGCTGTCGCCACACCCAACGGCGCCTCAGAACGGTGGTGGGTCGTTGCCGTAGTCGGGTTGTTCGGGTGGGTGGGACAGTGGCTGGAGTAGGTGGTCGATCCGCTCCAGCCGGGCGGCCCATTGCGCTCCTCCGGGTGTGGCTAGTAGGGCTGCGCGTTTGGCTCGGCGCTCTTCGGCGGCTTTCTGGGCGGCGGCGCGGTCGAGTTCGCGTTGCAGCGCGTTGAGGTGGCGTTCGCGGGTGATGTAGGCGGCGTGGTTTTGGGCGCGGGTGCGTCGGCGGGTGGGCATCATCAGTTCCCGCCCCGGGGTGCGCGGCGGCGGGTTCGGCGCCGGTGCGGGTGGTGGATCGGCGGTGGTGGTGTTCCAGGACGGGAACAGCAGCGCGGAGAACGGTTTGGTGGTGTAGGTGTGCCCGGTCGGGGTGGTGACCTGCAGCGTTCCGTCGGGCAGTTGCACCTCTTTCCAGCCCTGCCAGAAGGTTTTCATTAGATGGTGCAAACGGCATTTGCAGC
>NZ_JAIFZS010000058.1 GCF_019710635.1 Mycolicibacterium xanthum | reverse complement strand
GGCCTGCTACTGCCGCCTGCATCACCGCTTGAAAACCTTTGACTGCGGCTGGACAGACCGGCAATTGGCCGACGGGATCATCGTCTGGACCTCACCGACCGGCGACGAATACCGCACCGCCCCGGCAAGCGCCGACCTGTTCCCCGGACTCGCCCGGCGCCGGCCCGAAGACCGTGCCCGGGTGGCCGCCGCCCGCAAGCGGCTGCGCGAGCATCTGCCCCACACCGAGTACCACCGCTACCGCAACCGGGCGGCGCGCACGGAAACCGCCCACCGGACATGGCGCAACCGGGCCCGCTGGTACCGCACGCTGTTCCACGGCTGCCCGCCCGGCGTCAAACCCTCCACCAGCCCGTTCATGGCCTTCGTCAACGAACCCTACGAACCCGAGACCCTGCCACCCGACTGGCAACCCCCACCGATGACGCCCCACGACCCCGACGAACCCCCACCGTTCTAGGGCAGCCTCGTGACAACACTTGTCGCAACGGGTTTTACGCAGGGAACCAGACCCGACGACGAGAACCACACGGCTACAACCACTGTGTCGGCTGTGGCCCTGGACGCGGATCCGCCGGTGCCGCGTCACACCGGGCTACCACCACGGCAATGGTGGCGGAATCCGCGATGACGCGCGACGACGTCGTCCCTGCACGGCGCACTGTGCTAGAGCCCGAAGTGGTCGTCGACGATCCCCAGCCACACCTGGGCGGCGTCCATGGCCACCTTCTCGCTGATGAACGCGTGCTGGGTGCCGGTGTAGACGTCGCGGAACGCGCGTTCCAGCCGGCTGCCCTCACGGATGGAACTAGTGCCGGCCACCAGGTGGGCCCACTCTGCGCATCCGCGGGCGGTGTCGGTGGCGAACACGGCGGCCACCCGCATGTCGGCCCGCAGCGTCGGGGTCAGTTCCTCGCCCGCGGCGACGGCGGATTCGGCGGCGGCGAACGTGTCGAGCACCAGCAGCCGCGCCGCGCGCCACGCGGCGACGTGGTGGGCCAGCCCCTTCTGGAACGTCTGCCTGGTGGCCAGCGCCGCCATGTCGCTCATCCGGTACTTCGTCGCGGCCAGCGCGGCGACGTCGTCGAGCATGCTCTTGGACACCCCGAGCGCCCAGGCCGCGTGCCCGGCCGCGGTCACCGGCATCATCCCCATCCGGGTGACGGGCGAACTCCCCCGCCGCGGCTCGCGGGTGAACAGCGCGAACGTTCGCGCATGCGGCACGAACACGTCGTCGACCGCGTAGTCGTAGGAGCCCGTTCCCTTCAGCCCCTGCACGAACCAGCCGTCGTCGAAGGTCACCTCGTCGCGCGGCAGCACCGCCACCTGCATGTCGGGTATACCCTCGGCCACCCAGCGGATCTCCCCGTCGACCATCGGCAGGAACCCGGCGCCGATGTACTGTGCGTGCCCGGTGCCCGAGCCGAAACTCCAGGCCCCGGTCAACCGGTACCCCCCGTCGACAGCCACGCCCTGACCGTTGGGGAAGAACTGCCCGCCCATCGTGACGCGGTTGTCGTGCGCGGTGAACACCTCGGCGAAGCCCGCATCGGGCAGGTAGGTCGCCGCGGCGAACGCCGATGGCATGTTCGCGATCCCCACCCAGCCGAACGACCCGTCCTGCCAGGCCATTTCGATCCACGTGTCGATCATCTCGGCGAACGACGGCTCGACTCCGCCCGCCGCGGTTGGGTTCAACGCCGACATCAGCCCGGTCGACCACATCGCCGCCACGATCGCCGGTGTCATCGTGCGCAGCCGTTCGGACTCCGCGGCCTCGGCGAGCACCAGATCCCGCATCTCACGGGCCAATCCGACGACCCGGCCTTCGACATCGGTTGCCTGTGATCCCGCCGTCACACCGGAAACGCTACGCCCGTCAGGGCAGGGCACTGAACAGATTCACCGGAACTGTCATCGGTGGTCCGGGCGCCTCCGGAGCCGGCGCGGGATCCTCGACGGGCCCGGCCGTGGGCCCGGCGCCGGGCAGGTGGGGCTGGGCGTCGGGCAGGTGCGGCTCGCCGGCGGGCACGGGGGCGGCTGCCGGCACCGGGCCGGTGACGCCGGCGGGCTGGGCCGGCGGGTAATAGGCCGGTACCGGCGCGGGCCGCCTGGTCGCCGCCGACGGGGCGGGGACCACCTTGCGGATCTGGGTGCTGGCCGGGTTCGGCGGCGCGGTCACCGACTCCCAGCCTGCTCCGGGATCCGGGGCGGTCTGCTCGGCCGAGGTCGCGGCGGGTGCCACGGTGGGGACCGCACCCGCCGACAGGCACAGCACACCGACCGCCACGGCGGCGGCCACGCCCATCCAGCCGGTCAGTGAGCGGCGGCGGCCGGCGGGACGGGTTGGCGGGATGCGCTGGGCCACCGGTTCGGTGATCGCCTCGCTCGGGTCGACCACGGCCAGCGCCGCGCCGTAGGCCAGTACGACCGAGGTGGTCAGGCCGTCGGGGTGGCCCGCCGACGCTGCCGATGCGTGCTCCGGCGGAACCGCCTCGACGGGCCCAAAGCCCATGTCGCGCAGCCGGGTCCGCAGCCGCACAGCGTCGTCGGCCGCATCGGGGCTCCAGGTCAGCCGGACTCGCTGCACACGGTGTCCGTCGGCGGTCGCGATCGCGTGCGCGCCGCGGGCGGCGGTCCCGGCGATCTCCGTTCCGGTGTCGAAGGTCAGCGCGTCATGATCGAGGACGGTGCCGCCGGTCGTGTCGGCCACGACCCAGGCCACCTCGCCGGCGGTCAGCGACAGCCCGAGCACGATGCCCACGACGCACTCCTTATCCCTCGAAACCCGGTGTGTGCGATGTATCGCACGCCTTGGACCTGCTGTTACACCACCGCTCGGGTGGACACCACCTACGACGGGCCATGGGCTCGTCATCCAAAGGTCGGACTGAAGACCTTTGGCCGCCGGGCGGCCCGCGCCCGGACGGCAGGAGCGTAACGCCGACGCAGGCATCCCGCGCGCCCTGCGCTCGCGACGACGCCGTCGCGGCCTGTGTCACCGAGACCGCAGGACCCAGCGATCACCATGTCGCTCAACTGCTCTGGGTGTTGCACCGCCCGGCATCCGAGCAGCGTGCGCTAGGTCACACATCCGGACGGAGCCGAAGCCCGAATGGCCTACACCCAACGACTCTGCGGCCACACCTACCAGTTCGACGGTCTGGTCGACGTGTTGGCCAAGGCGACGCCGAAGCGGTCCGGTGACGAACTGGCCGGCTGCGCAGCCGCCGCGCTGGTCGCCGGCGCCCGGCGACTGGGCGTGCCGTGACCCGCGCGCCGCTATGCGGTCGTGTTGGCCAGCGCATCGATCCGATCGAGGGCCTGCCGGGCCAGCGCGGCGATGTCGAATCCGCCGGCCGCGCCGCATGCGGTGATCTCGATCGCCGCGTTGTAGGCCGCGACGAACGTGTTGTCGCAGTTCCAGTCGACCGCGCGCAATGTCCACACCACGCTGCCCTCGGGTCCTTCGGCGGCTGGTGCACCCACGTCGAACGAATAGGTGCGGCCGGCCATCGTCGTCACGGTCAGCGTGGTGCCGCGGCACTCGCCGATCGTGCCGCGCATTGACTCCAGGGCCGCGGTGGGGTCGAAGTCGTAGGGGTAGACCGCCACCATCTCCTCGACGTAGACCGTCGTGTCGCCGATGGCGGTCCAGTGGCCGCCGTCGGTGGCCAGTGGCCAATTGTCCTGGATGAACGGCGGATCGACCTCACGCGCCAGCCCGGCACACCGGTCGGGCTGCGCGGAGGCGAACAGGTTGCCCTCCTCACCCAGCACGTCGGGGCTGAGCAGGTCCACCACCTGGGTGGTGACGATCGGCGCGGCCAACGACTGCGCGGTGGGGGTGGCGTCATCGATCTGACGGGTACACCCCGCGGCGAGCAGGCCAGCCGCGGCGACCACCGCCAGCGGCGCGGCGGTGCGGCGGCGAGCGGAGCAGCTCACCGACCGAAGCCCGCGTCCCGCAACGCCTGCGCCATCGACCCGGTCGACTGGTCGCCTGTGTTTCGGCCGGAAGTGTTGGAACGCCGCTGATTTCGCTGCTGGGCAGTGCGCCGCTGATCGGCTCCGCCGCGGGACCCGCCGCGCTCGGGCCCGCGCCCGCCGAGCCCGGGCCGCGCATCGTCGTTCAAGCGCAGGCTCAGCCCGATGCGTTGACGTTCCACGTCGACGTCGGTCACCCTGACCCGCACCACCTGTCCGGAGCGCACCACCTCGTGCGGGTCGGAGATGTAGCGGTCGGCCATCGCCGAGACGTGCACCAGTCCGTCCTGGTGCACGCCGACGTCGACGAACGCGCCGAACGCCGCGACGTTGGTGACCACACCCTCGAGCACCATGCCCACCTCGAGGTCGGCGACCTTCTGCACCCCGGCGGCGAAGGTGGCGGTGACGAATGCGGGTCGCGGGTCGCGGCCGGGCTTCTCCAGTTCGGCCAGGATGTCGGTGACCGTCGGGATGCCGAACCGGTCGTCGGCGAACTCGGCGGGGCGCAGCGAACGCAGCGCGCGTTCGTCGCCGATCATCTCGGCCAGCGTGACACCCGTGCGGTCCAGGATGCGGCGCACCACCGGGTAGGCCTCCGGATGCACGCCCGACGCATCCAGCGGATCAACGCCGTCGCGGATCCGCAGGAACCCGGCGCACTGCTCGAATGCCTTGGGCCCCAGCCGCGGAACATCGAAAAGCTGCTCGCGGCTGTTGAACCGCCCGGTGCGGTCGCGGTGGGCGACGATGGCCTCGGCGAGGGCCTCGCTGATGCCGGAGACGCGGGCCAGCAGCGGCACCGACGCGGTGTTGAGGTCGACCCCCACCGCGTTGACGGCGTCCTCGACCACCGCCCCCAGGCTGCGCGCCAGCAGGCCGGGCGTCACATCGTGCTGGTACTGTCCCACGCCGATCGACTTGGGCTCGATCTTGACCAGTTCGGCCAGCGGGTCCTGCAACCGGCGGGCGATCGACACCGCGCCGCGCAGCGTCACGTCCAGATCGGGCAGTTCGTGGGCGGCGTACGCCGAGGCCGAGTACACCGATGCGCCGGCCTCGCTGACCATGGCCCTGGCCGGTGCGGCCGTCCCGGCGGCGCGGAGGTCGGCGATCAACTCCGTTGCCAGCGCGTCGGTCTCGCGGGAGGCGGTGCCGTTGCCGACCGCGATGAGCTCGACACCGTGGCGCGCGATCAGCGTGGCCAGCGTGGCCTTGGCCGCATCCCACTTGTTCTGCGGCTGATGCGGGTGGATCGCGCAGGTGTCGACCACCTTGCCGGTGCCGTCGACGACGGCGACCTTGACCCCGGTGCGGAAGCCCGGATCCAGGCCCAGCGTGGCGCGGTCGCCCGCCGGCGCGGCGAGCAGGAGGTCGGAGAGGTTGCGGGCGAACACCGCGACGGCGTCCTGCTCGGCGCGCCGGCGCAGCCGGATCCGGGCGTCCACCGATGCCGACACCGAAAGCCGGGTGCGCCAGGCGAAGCCGACCGTCGCGGTCAGCCACGGGGTGGCCGCGGCGCGGGCGGACAGGTCGATGCCGAGGGCGTCCGCGATCATCGACGGATACACGTCGTCACCGCCGCCGGCCTCCAGGGTCAGCGTGAGCGCCTGTTCCTTCTCCCCGCGCAGCACCGCGAGCACCCGATGCGACGGGATGCTCGTCAGCGCCTCGGTGAAGTCGAAGTAGTCGCGGAACTTCTTTGCGGCCGAACTGCTTTCGGCGTCCTGCGAGGCGGCCCGGGTGCGCACCGAGCCGTGCTCCCAGAACCGTTCCCGCAGCGCGCCGACCAACTCGGCGTCCTCGGCGGCCCGCTCCACCAGGATGTGGCGCGCACCGTCGAGTGCGGCCGCCGCGTCGGCGACGCCGCCGGTGACGAATTCGGCCGCGGCGACGTCGGGGACGACGCCCGGCTCGGTCAGCAGCCGGTCGGCCAGCGGCTCGAGCCCGGCCTCGCGGGCGATCTGCGCCTTGGTCCGGCGCTTGGCCTTGTAGGGCAGGTAGATGTCCTCGACCCGGGCCTTGGTGTCGGCGGCCAGCAGCGCCGCCGTCAGCCCGGCGGTCAGCTTGCCCTGTTCCTTGATCGACGCGAGCACCGCGTCGCGGCGGTCGTCGAGCTCACGCAGATACCCCAGCCGCTCCTCGAGCAGGCGCAGTTGCGCGTCGTCGAGGCTGCCGGTGACCTCCTTGCGGTAGCGGGCGATGAACGGGACGGTGGCGCCGTCGTCGAGCAGCCGCACCGCGGCGCTGACCTGACCCTCTCCCACGGTCAGTTCCGCAGCGAGACGGGCATTTACGGACTTCACGGCAGAGCTCGAATTCACCCGCAGGACCCTACCGAACGCCGGCGACGGAATCGGCGTGCACACGCGGCCGTGTCACCGCTCCCGCGACGATCCTGGCTGCTACCGCCGCGGCGACGAAACACGCCATCGCCGTCCATCCCGGCGTGTCGCCCAGCCCGAACTTGGCCATGGAGACCAGCGCGACACCGGCGACACAGATCAGCGCCCCGGCCGCCGTCGCGCGCACCCCGGTGGTCCCGGAGCGGGTGTCCCACCAGGGCAGCGGGCGGTGCTCCAGCGGTGACAGCACCGTGAACAACGCGAGCATGATCACGGCGAACACGGCCGCCCGCAATGCCAGCAGGCCCCAGAAGCCGGGCGCGTGCACGTCGAAGGCGTCCAGACCGGCGGCGTGCAGGCCGAACGCGGCGATCGCGATGGCCGGGATGTGCCACAGGTACAGCGTCATCGCGCCCGCGTTGCCGGTGGCCACGAACCGCCACACCCGGGGTCGCTGTGCCCAGCGCCGCAACGCACCTGCCATCACCACGAATGCTCCGGACATCCAGGTGCACTGCATGGCGAGCACCAGGGTGGGCGGTGACACGTTGGAGATCCGTTCCACCCCGGTGGCCACCAACGGCACGTCATAGGGTCCCAGCACGACGAGCGCGATCTGGGCGGCCAGCGCCGACAGGGCCAGGACGGCCGCCGCGCGGACGCCGATCAGGTGTCGTGCGTAGCCGACGCCGAGAACCATCGGGATCAACCACACCAGCACGAAGTTGGCCACCCCGGCCATCGGCGAGCCGACGGCGAACCGGATCCCGTCCATCGCGGCCGTGGCCGCCAGCAGCGCGGCCAGCGCAACCGCGATGGCGTGGCTGCTGCCCAGTCGGGTGAGGGCGGGCACGAACGCCAGCGCCAGCACGTACACGCCGAGAAACCAGAGCAGGGCCACGCTCTCGCCGCCGAGCCTGGCCGCGGACTCGGGGCCCAGCGTCAGTCCCACCACGACGAGGACCGTCGACCACACCGCCAGGTACCAGAACACCGGGCGGCACAGCCGTTGGGCGCGGGTGAACAGCCAGGCGCCCCACGGGGTGTCCGGGTGGTATCCGTAGCCGCCCGCGGCGCCGCCGGCCAGGAAGAACAGCGGCATGACCTGCAGGATCCAGGTGATCGCGGCAAGGTGGGGCAATTCGCCGAGGGAGTTGCCGACGCGGACACCGGAGCTGTCGATGGTGGCCAACAGCAGCGCGCAGTGGCCGAACATCACGACCATCAGCGCCGAGAGCCGGGCGACGTCGACGGCGCGGTCGCGCCCCGTCGGTGTGCTGTCGGGGGTGGGCGTGCTGGTAGTCATGAGGTAAGCATGCCGGGCAGGGGCCCGGACAGCGTGAGTAGAACTACCGCTCCTGCCGTGCCTCGCCAGCGCAGCGCGGTGGGGTCAGCCGTTGGCGGCCGCCAACACCTCGTTGAACGTCTTGCTGGGCCGCATGACCGACTCGGTCTTCCCCGCGTCCGGGTAGTAGTAGCCACCGATGTCGGCGGGCTTGCCCTGGGTGGCGGCCAGCTCGCCGACGATGGTGTCCTCGTTCTCGGCCAGGGTCTTGGCCAGCGGCGCGAAGAACTCGGCCAGCTCCTTGTCCTCGGTCTGGGCCGCGAGCGCCTCGGCCCAGTACATCGCCAGGTAGAACTGGCTGCCGCGGTTGTCCAGCTCCCCGGTCTTGCGTGACGGGCTCTTGTCGTTGTCCAGCAGCTTGCCGACCGCGGTGTCCAGCGTGGCGCCCAGCACCTTGGCCTTCTCGTTGTCGAGCTTGCTGCCCATGTCCTCGAGGCTGGCGCCCAGTGCCAGGAACTCGCCCAGCGAGTCCCACCGCAGGTGGTTCTCCTCGACGAGCTGCTTGACGTGCTTGGGCGCCGAGCCGCCCGCGCCGGTCTCGTACATGCCGCCGCCGGCCATCAGCGGCACGATCGACAGCATCTTGGCGCTGGTGCCCAGCTCCAGGATCGGGAACAGGTCGGTGAGGTAGTCGCGCAGGATGTTGCCCGTCGCCGCGATGGTGTCCTTGCCGCGGATCACCCGCTCCAGCGTGTAGCGCATGGCCCACACCTGCGGCATGACCTGGATGTCGAGGCCTTCGGTGTCGTGGTCCTCGAGGTAGGTGTGAACCTTCTTGCGCAGTTCGTTCTCGTGCGGACGCTCGTCGTCGAGCCAGAACACCACCGGCATCCCGGACAGCCGGGCCCGGGTCACGGCCAGCTTGACCCAGTCCCTGATCGGCGCGTCCTTGACGATCGGCATCCGCCAGATGTCGCCGACCTCGACGTTCTGGGACAGCAGGACGTCGCCGGTGTCGATGTCGACGATGTCGGCCACCCCGTCCTCGGGAATCTCGAAGGTCTTGTCGTGGCTGCCGTACTCCTCGGCCTTCTGTGCCATCAGACCGACGTTGGGCACGGTGCCCATCGTCGTCGGGTCGAACTGCCCGTTGGTCTTGCAGAAGTTGATGATCTCCTGGTACATGCGGGAGAACGTCGACTCCGGATTGACCGCCTTGGTGTCCTTGGTGCGGCCGTCGGCGCCGTACATCTTGCCGCCCAGCCGGATCATCGCCGGCATCGAGGCATCGACGATCACGTCCGACGGCGAGTGGAAGTTGGTGATGCCCTTGGCGGAGTCCACCATCGCCAGTTCCGGACGGTGCTCATGGCACCGGTGCAGATCCTCGACGATCTCCTCGCGTAGCGAGGCCGGCAGCTCTTCGATCTTGCTGTAGAGGTCGGACAGCCCGTTGTTGACGTTGACGCCCAGTTCGTCGAACAACTGCTGGTGTTTGGCGAAGGCGTCCTTGTAGAAGATCTTGACCGCGTGCCCGAACACGATGGGGTGGCTGACCTTCATCATGGTGGCCTTGACGTGCAGGGAGAACATCACCCCGGTCTTGTAGGCGTCCTCGATCTGCTGTTCGTAGAAGTCGCACAGCGCCTTCTTGCTCATGAACATGCTGTCGATGATGTCGCCCTCGTCGAGTGCCACCTCGGGCTTGAGCACGATGGTCTGGCCGCTCTGGGTCTCCAGGACCATCTTGACCTTGCGGGCCCGGTCCAGGGTCATCGACTTCTCGCCGTGGTAGAAGTCGCCGCCCTTCATGGTCGCGACGTGTGTGCGCGAGGCCTGCGACCACTCCCCCATGCTGTGCGGATGGTTGCGGGCGTACTCTTTGACGGCCTTCGGGGCGCGCCGATCCGAATTGCCCTCGCGCAGAACCGGGTTCACCGCGCTGCCCAAGACCTTGGAGTAGCGCGCCTTGATCTCCTTCTCCTCTTCGGTCTTCGGGTCGCCCGGGTAGTCGGGCAGGTTGTAGCCCTTCTCCTTGAGCTCCTTGATCGCCGCGACGAGCTGGGGCACCGATGCACTGATGTTCGGCAGCTTGATGATGTTGGTCTCGGGCAGCTGCGTCAGCTTGCCCAGCTCGCCGAGGTTGTCGGGGACCCGCTGCTCCTCGGTCAGGTAGTCGGGGAACTCGGCCAGGATGCGGGCGGCCACCGAGATGTCGCTGGACTTGACGTCGATGCCGGCGGCTTGGGCGAACGTACGGATCACCGGCAGGAAGGCGTAGGTCGCCAACAGCGGCGCCTCGTCGGTCAGCGTGTAGATGATGGTCGGCTGCTCGGCGCTCATGTGATGTCTCCCGGCGTCAGTTTCGGTCAGGTCGAAGAAGCTTCACGCGGGGCGCGGCGCCATGTTCGCCTGGACCAACGGCTGCCTCCAGTATCGCGGCACCGCACCCTTCTGGCGCAGCGTACCGAACGGTCCACCGGTCGGGTCGGGCCAGCGCCGGGCACGGGTCGATCACGGTCTGCGCCGGCCTCGGCGAGTCGCGCCCGGGCGATCGACTCCCGTCGCTACATTCACGCCGATCGGGGGCAACGTTCGCCGCCGACGCCGGGAGAGGAACGACCATGAGACCTGCCGGGTTCACCCGCCCGCTGTGCTGCGGCGCAGCGACGTTGTCCCTGGCGCTGGCCGCGGTGGGCTGCTCGTCGGCACCGGTGACGGGCGGTTCGGCGAACACCGCCGCGGAGCCGTCGGTGTCCGGGTCGCTGACCGAGTGGCGGGATTCGGTGTGCCGGGACGGCACCGAAACCGACTCGGGTACCAGCCACATCGTCGACGGCAGCACCTGCGTGCCGCAGGACGGCGACGGGGTCGTCAACTTCGACCATTTCGAGTCGGCCTCGTCGATGGACTCGATGCTGTCCTGGGCGGCCTCGCCGTATGTGGCGAAGACCGTCGTCGACGGCCGTCCGCTGGCGATCTGGACCCCGTCTGGCGAGGCCAGCGACCTCGATCCGCTCAAGAGATACGGCTTCGACGTGGTGTCGTATCAGTCGGCGGCGCTGGCCCGCTCGACGGCGGACCTGCCCGCCGCGGTGCCTCCGGCCGGCGTCGAGACCATCCCGCCGAACCGGTACGGCTACGTCGCCGTCCAGACCGCCTCCGGGGACATCCGGTGCATGATCGAGACGACGTACGTCGGGTGCGAGACCGGGGAGATGAGCTGGCCCCAGCACGCCGACGGCAGTGGGCCCTACCACGGGGTCCGGATCAACCCGGACGGGACCGGGTCGTGGGTGGACGGCAACCTCGGCACGCCGCCGACCACGACGCTGGCCGAACGCACCTACCGGGCCGAGGGCTGGACGATCGTCGCGTCCCCGTCGGGTCTGCGTTTCACCAACGACGAGACCGGGCACGGGGCGGTGGTCAGCGTCCGGATGGTGCAGCCGTTCTGACGGGTGTTCAGCCCACCGCGATGAGCTCCAGCTGGATGTTGTCCGGGTCGCGGAAGACCACGGTCGAATAGGGGAACGGCGCGGTCTCGTCGATGACACCACTGTTGTCGACCCCGAGCTCGTCGAGCCAGGCGGCCCAGGCCTCGAGGTCGGCGCGCCCGGCGACGCCGAACGACACGTGATCGAGGCCGGTGTCCGCCTCGTCGAACCGTTCGCCGCGGTTGCCGGTGTTGGTGTGCAGTCCGAATATCAGGCCCGAGCGGGGCTCGGGCACCAGCACGGCGTACCCGGTCTCCGGGCGGCCGTAGTGCGCGACGGTGAAGTCCAGCCGACGGGTGCGGAAGACCCGTTCGTACCACGCGACGCTGGTGTCGAGGTCGGTGACCGTCAACGACACGTGGTGCACGCCGAGCATCGCCGGCCCGTCCTGATCCGCCATCGTGTCACCGTATCCAGGCGGGCCGGCCGGCACACCGGGATCGGGCAGGCGCCTCAGGGTTGACGGGGGGTGGCGACGGGCATGGAATGGGGGTTATGCAGAAGGTCTCGATAGAGGCGTTGGCGCGCCAACAATTGGAACGGGCCGGGGCCAACGGCCGAAACGCCGCGGACACCGTTGTCGGCGGCCACGAGAAGGTCTTGCGCCAGACCGTCATCGGCATGGTGGCCGGCGCGGAGCTCGGCGAACACGAGAACCCCGGGGAAGCCACCCTGTACGTGATCAAGGGCTCGGTCCGGATGTCGGCCGGCGACGAGCAGTGGGACGCCCGCGCCGGGGATCTGCTCAAGCTTCCCGATGCCCGTCATTCGGTGGTGGCGCTGGCCGACTCCGCGCTGTTGCTGACCGTCGCCAAGCTGCCCTGAGCGGGGTCCGATCCTGCGGGGACGACGTCAACCGGCGTTGCCGCAGCACACCCCGGCGCCGGGGTCGGCGAGCAGATCGGGGCTGGTGCCGAACACCTCGGCATCGGTCAGCACCGTGTACACCTCCCACTTCTCCCCGCCCGGACCGGTGACCCACACCTTGTCCTGGGTGGCGAAGCAGCAGGTGGTGTTCATCTCCTCCTCGGTGAACAGGCCCGCGCCGGCGAGGCGGGCGATCTCGCTGTGCACGGTGTCGCTGGATTCGACCTCGACACCGAGGTGGTTCAGCGAGCCGCCCTGGCCGGGGTTCTCGATCAGCACCAGCTTCAGCGGCGGCTCGGCGACCGCGAAGTTGGCGTACCCGGGTTTGACCTTCGCCGGCCCGGTACCGAAGAGCTTCGAGTAGAAGGTGATCGCCTCGTCGAGGTCGTCGACGTTGAGGGCGAGCTGCAGTCGGGACATTGTGCTACCTCCGAACCTGTGTGACTTATGTCGAAATGGTCGATACACCTGAGCCTGCCACCTTTTTGATATATGTCAAACTCTATGGCAGGATCGCCCCGTGCCCAAGTCGTTGCCGATGATCGACATGTCCGCGCCGGTGTGTTGCGCACCGGTGGCTGCCGGCCCGATGTCCGACGAGGACGCGCTGCACGTGGCGCTGCGCCTCAAGGCGCTCGCCGACCCGGTTCGGGTCAAGATCATGTCGATGCTGTTCAGCTCGGCCTCCGGCGCCCAGAACAGCGGCGAGCTGGCGGCCGCGCTGGGCCTGAGCGAGTCGACCGTCAGCCACCACCTGGCGCAGTTGCGCCGCGCCGGCTTCGTCACCTCGGATCGGCACGGCATGCATGTGTTCCACCGCCCCTCCTCCGACGCGGTGGGCGCATTGTGCAGGGTGCTGGACCCGAACTGCTGCACCTGACGGCTGCTGTCACCGAGCCGTGAGCGGCAGGCCTGCCGTGATCACCCGCGCCACCGCGTGTGCTAGGCAGGTGCGGACATGACTTACCTCGGCGAGCTTCGGATCAACTGGCGGCCACTCGCGGCAGCCACCGCGGGCCTGAGCGCCGGGCTGAGCCTGAGCGCCTACACCAACGCCGCGATGGCGCCGCAGTTCCTCGGGGCGTTCGGGTGGAGCCGCTCCGAGTTCGCCCTCACCGGTGTCATCGCACTGCTCACCTTCGTCTTCCTGCCGTTCTACGGGCGCCTCACCGACCTGCTCGGGGTGCGCCGGGTCGCCATCGTCGGTGTCGTCGGGCTGCCGTTGTGCTGGGTGGCGTATGCGGCGATGACCGGGCCGATCTGGCAGTACTTCGCGATCAGCGTCGCGGTCATCGCGCTCGGCGTGACGACCACACCCGCCGTCTACAGCCGCATCGTGGCCACCCGGTTCCAGCGCGCCCGGGGGCTGGCGTTGGCCGTCGCGATCTCGGGACCGCCGCTGCTGGGTGCGATCGGAGCGCCTGCCCTCGAAGCGGTGAACCGCGCCCACGGCTGGCGGATCGGCTGTCTGAGCATCGCGGTCGTCATCGCTGCGATCGGGGTCGCGGCGCTGATGCTGATCCCGCCCGCCGGGCCCGCGGATCACGTTCCCGGAGCGCGGAAGACGAGCCGGGATTACCGGGCCATCGCCCGCAGCCCGGTGTTCTGGATCCTGCTCGGCGGCGTGCTGCTGTGCAACCTGTATCACTCGGTGACCACCTCGCAACTCGGGGTGGTGCTCGGCGATTCGGTGGGTCCGGGCGATGCGGTCGCGGTGCTGATCTCGACGTTCGCCACCGCCGTGATCGTCGGCCGGTTCGTGTGCGGGGTCGCGCTGGATCGGTTTCCCGCCCACCTGGTCGCCGCGGTCGCGATGGGCCTGCCCGGCGTGGGCGCCCTGCTGCTGGCCTCCCCGTGGGACGGGCTGCCGGCGGTGGTGATCGCGGTCTGCTGCCTGGGAGCGGCGTGGGGCGCCGAAGGCGACGTGATCGCCTATCTGGTGGCGCGGCGCTTCAGTCTGCAGATCTACAGCACCGTGTTGAGCATCCTGTCGGCCGCCATCGGGCTGTCCTCGGCGCTGGGCGCGCTGATCCTGAGCCGGACGCTGCGGGAAAGCCCGAGTTTCAACGGCTTTCTCACCTTCGCCGGGGTCGCGGCGCTGCTCGGCGGGGCACTGTTCGTGGCGCTGGGCCGCCGGACCGCGTCCGCACCGGCCGGTGCGGACACGACGCGCCCGGCAAACGTGTGAAAGATCGCCTCACGCGTCAGTCCCGACACTATGGTTTCTGTTCGTGGGAAAGGGTCTGTTCGCCAAGGGGCGCCGCCGCTGGCTGGCCGTCGGGCTGTCCGTGGTGATCTCCGGCGCGATGGTCTACGCCCAGACCGCCGAGACTCCCTGCTGTTCCGGTCCGCCGGTGGCGGCGCCGGCCGCCCCGGAGTCGGCACCCACGCAGGCGGCCTCGCTGCCGACACCGTCGGAGGCCGAGCTGCTGGCGGCCAGCGAGCCGGTCGACGCCCGGGTGTTCGACCTCTCGCTGCCCGCCGGTGTTGCGCCGGAGGGTGGACTGCAGGTCCGGACGATCTGGGCCGCCCGCGCGATCAGCGCGCTGTTCCCCGACATCACCACCATCGGCGGATACCGGCAGGATCCGCTGAAGTGGCATCCCAACGGGCTGGCGATCGACGTGATGATCCCGAACTACCACTCCGAGGAAGGCATCGAGCTCGGCAATCAGATCGCCGGCTATGCGCTGGCCAACGCCCAGCGCTGGGGGGTGCTGCACGTGATCTGGCGGCAGGGCTTCTACCCCGGCATCGGGGCGCCGAGCTGGACCGCGGACTACGGCAACGAGACCGCCAACCACTTCGACCACGTCCACATCGCCACGATCGGCGGCGGCTACCCGACCGGCAACGAGACGTACTACATCAGCTCGATGAAGCAGTAGCCGGCCGCTCAGACCGCGATGTCCAGTTCCTCGCACGACGACTGACCGGCCGACTCGAGCCCGCCGTCGCAGACCGCGGCGTCGAGCAATGTGTCGGGCTCCGGGGTCTCGAACGACGGCGGCTCCGGCGGCCACAGCGGGAAGATGCTCGCACCCTGCACGCCGGTCAGCCACGCCACGATCTGCGCGATGGTGTTGGTCGCCGCGTAGACCAGCCCGCCGATGATCTTCACCGGAACGATCGCAAGCACGGCCAGCTGGCTGACCACGGGGATGTCCTCATCGGCGACGGACTGCAGATCGTCGACGATGCCGTTGGTGAACCCGAACACCCAGTAGGGCAGGGTGGCGAAGATCGTGCGCGCACCCAACGCCAGCTCGGTGCCGATGTCGGGATAGCCGTACTTGTCGATGATGTCCTGCAGGCCCGCGCGCAGCGCCTCGTCGTCGTCGACCGGCACCACATCGCTGTCGCCGAGCGTCGTCAGCGACACGCCGTCGGAGTAGTCGGCGGGTACGCCGCCGAACAGCGTCACCACCGTCGGCGTCACATCGATGATCTGGTACTGCAGGTTGATCACGCCGGCCGAGAACAGCAGGGGGTTCTCGGCGATGACGAAAGTCGCCGTCTCGTCCGGTGATTGGAAGCCGTGCCCGAAACCCTTCTGCGGCTGGTGGCCGTGATCGGTGACGACGATGACGGTCCACTGTTCGCCGGTGAGCGCCTCCCACTCGTCGACGACCTGCAGGATCTCGCCGAGGTTGCGGTCGACGTTGTTGATCGCCTCGGCGTATTCCGGTGACGCACCGCCGTAGAGGTGGCCGTTCTCGTCCACCCCGACGAAGTAACTGAAGATGAAATTGGGGACGTCGGGGTCGGCGGCGGCGATCGCCGATTCGGTCGCGTCGCCGATGGCGTCGTCGGTGAGCAACCAGTTGGTGTCACCGTCGATCTGCTGCTGGTAGATGATGGTGTCCGCGGGCACCGAGCCGGCCCCCGCGATGGCGGCGATGACGTCCCAGTCGGCGATGGCCGTGGTCTGGATGGCCGGGTTGAGCGTCTCCAGCCGGTTGAACACCGTCGGCCAGGTGTCGTAGGTCCACGGCGTGAAGACGTTGTTGATCACTCCGGTCGTCTCCGCCCACACCCCGGTGAGGATGGCCGTCCACGACGGGTTGGAGATGGTGGTGTGGCCGGCGATGCTCGCCGGCGCGGTGGTGCCGTCCTGCATCAGGGCGAAGAAGTTGGCGTTGGAGTAGTCGTCGAGCACCCTGCTGAGATTGGTGCCGTCCACCCCGATCACCAGGACGTTGGGCGACGGGTCGACCAGGAAACCCTGCAGCTGCTGCGGCGCCACGGTGGTGCTGGGCAGCAGGTTGCGTTCCAGCTCGTCGCGCACCGCCGCCAGCGCCGCCACCATCAAGGTCGCCTGTAGCGGGGCGCCGGGCACCGGTGCGGGATCGGACTGCACGCTGCCCGCCGACGGCGCGGCCAGCGTGTTCATCACCGTCTCGGGCTCGACCTGCGGCGCCACCGCGGTTCGTGCCGGCGGTTCGGGGTCCGGTGCGACGGCCGATTCCTCGACCACCGGTGCGTCGGCGGTCTCGTCGGTTACGGCATAGTCGTCGATGTAGTCGTCGATCTCATTGTCGGGTTCCCCGGCAGACCCCGCGTCCGGTTCGACGGGCACCGGGGGCGGCTGGAGGTAGTCGCCGCCGGCGGAATCCTCGGGCGTCTCGTCGACGAGGTCGGGGACCGCTTCGACGTCCGCGTCGAGACCGTCCTCCTCGCTGTAGGGGTCATCAGCCTCGTCGGCCAGATCGTCGGCGAGATCGTCGGCCGGATCGCCACCGTCCTGCTCGTCATCGGCGGGCCCGTCGGCCTCATCGGTCGGCTGTGCGCCCCCGCCGTCCGACGCTGGGTCGTCGCCGTCGGATGAGGTCGTCGACGGCGATGCGCTCACCGCCGTCGTATCGCCGGTCGAGGCCGTCGTGGGCGTGGCTTCGGCGACCCCCGACATCGTCGCCACCGCGACCCCCACGCCCAAGGTCACCGCCAATGCGCCGACCCGACCGATGTACCTGGCGCAACCCATGAGGTTCCTTCCGCCGACCCGCCGTAAAGCTACGCCGCCGGCCCCGGGTCGGCCGCGTGATTCAGCGAGTTCCTCCGGGATCGGTCAGGCCCAGATTGGCCAGCGTGCGCGGGTCGGCCGGCCCGTCGGGAAGGCCGGCGTAGTACTTGTCCAGCACGCTGGCGAAGACTCCCCGGTCATCGCCGGCGACCTGCGCAGCGATCCCGAACAATGTCATCGAGCTGCGCACCTTCAGCACGTCGGGCCAGCCGAAGATCTGGTCGGCGGAGCGGTCGGTGACCGCGAGGAGGGCCTCGCAGCACTCCCGCAAGCGGGGTCCCAGCACGTCGTGGCGCAGGTAGGCACGGGCCTCGTCCAGGCCCGAGATGGCGTAGCGCGCCGCGGTCGGGCTGCTGCCCAGACCGGCCAGCTGAGGGAAGACGAACCAGATCCAGTGGGTGCGTTTGCGCCCCGCGCGCAGCTCGCTCAGCGCCGCGTCGTAGACGCGTTCCTGGGCCGTCACGAACCTCTGCAGCGCGAAGGGATCGGCACCCGTCATTCCTGCACGATGGCACACCCCGGGTAGGCTCGGCCAAGCGCCGACTGAATGGGACCGGACGGCGACGCTTCCGTTCCTGCGCTGCGCGCCATGAGTACCGCCAGCGACGGAAGGGTCAGTGTGCCGGACACCCCACGGCGACTCCGACGGATCAGCATCCAGTCCAAGCTGCTGGTGATGTTGCTGTTGACCAGCGTTTTGTCGGTCGCGGTGGTCGGCGCGATCGGGTTTCAATCCGGCCGCCAGTCATTACGGGATGCGGCGTTCGAGCGGTTGACGCTGATCCGCAGCGCGCAGGGCAGGCTGCTGGAGAAGTCGCTGAGCGACCTGACCAGCTCGATGGTCGTCTACACCCGCGGCGCCACCGCCGAGCAGGCGATCGCCGCGTTCACCGCCGGCTTCAACGAACTGCGCGACGCCGAGATCTCCCCGGAGCAGCAGCAGGCCCTGGTCGACTACTACCAGCGAAACTACGGCGAGCCCGACCACGACACCACCCAGGCCAAGGTGCAGGCCCTGCTGCCCAAACCGCCGGCCCAGCGCTACCTGCAAGCCCACTACACCGTGCGTGCCGACCACACGGACGGCGGCGCCAACCTCGACGACGCCGGCGACGGGAGCGCCTGGTCGGCGGCCAACGCGAAGTACAACGAGTACTTCCGCCAGGTGATCAAGCGGCAGCACTCCGCCGACGCCCTGCTCATCGATCCCCGCGGGATCGTGGTGTACAGCGTCGACAAGGGCATCGATCTGGGCACCAACCTGCTCTACGGACCCTATCGAGGCACCAACCTCGCCGAGGCGTTCAAGGAGGCGATGAATTCCAACTCGCTGGACGAGGTGGTGATCCGCGACTTCGACATCTATCAGCCGTCCGGCCGCCCGACCGCGTGGATGGTGTCGCCGATCGGCCCGCCGGGAAGCGTGTCCGGCGTCCTGGCCCTGGCGCTGCCGGTGGACAACCTCAACCGGGGCATGACCTTCGGTGGGGACTGGCAGGGCGCGGGCCTCGGCAAGACCGGTGAGACCATCCTGGTGGGCCCGGACCTGCTGATGCGCTCGGAATCCCGGCTGTTCATCGAGGACCCCGACGCCTACCGCACCGATGTGGTGGAGGCCGGCACCCCGGTCGAGGTCGCCGACGAGGCGGTGCGGCTGGGCAGCACGATCCTGGTGCAGCCGGTGGACACCGAGGCGGTCAAACGGGCGCTCCAGGGCGGGACCGGAACGCTGATCACCACGGACTACGAAGGGCACCGCACGCTGCAGGCCTACTCGCCGGTGCAGTTCACCGGTCTGAATTGGGTGCTGGTGGCCAAGATCGATGTCGCCGAGGCGTCGGCCCCGGTGGCCGCGTTCACTCGCACGCTGGTGCTGTCGACCGTGGCCATCATCCTGGTGGTGTGTATCGCCGCACTGCTGCTGGCCCGGGTGTTCGTGCGTCCGATCCGCCGCCTCGAGGCCGGCGCCGGGCGCATCGGAGCCGGCGACTACGACGTCGCGCTGCCCGTCACGTCCCGCGACGAATTCGGCGACCTGACAAAGGCTTTCAACGACATGAGCTCGAGCCTGCGCACCAAGGAGGACCAGCTCAACGAACAGCGCGACGAGAACAACCGGTTGCTGCTGTCGTTGATGCCCGAGTCGGTGGTGCAACGCTACCGCGAGGGCGAACAGAACATCGCGCAGGAGCATCAGAACGTGACGGTGATCTTCGCCAACGTCGACGGCCTGGAGAAGCTCGCCGATACGCTCACCGCGAACGAGTCGCTCGGTGTGGTCAACCAGCTGGTGCGCCAGTTCGACGCCGCCGCCGAGAATCTGGGCATCGAACGGGTCCGCACCCTGCACGACGGCTACCTGGCCAGCTGCGGACTTACCCTCCCGAGACTGGACAACGCCCGGCGCACCGTCGATTTCGCCATCGAGATGCACCGCATCGTGGAGCGGTTCAACGCCGAGACCGGACACCGGCTCCGGCTGCGGGCCGGCATCAACACCGGCTCGGTCACCAGTGGTCTGCTGGGCCGGTCCAACCTGGTGTACGACATCTGGGGCGCGGCGGTCACCACCGCCTACGAGCTGCACAAATCACCGCCGGAGGCGGGGATCTACGTGACCGAGGTCGTCTACCTGGCGATGCGGGATGTCGAGGACTTCGGCCCCGCCGGCAAGATCACCGTAAACGAGCACACCGAACGCGTCTGGCGGCTGTCCGGAGAGCGGCGATGACCGACATCTTCTCTGCTCCGTGGTTCTGGTGGGCACTGGCGATCGCGGTGGCGCTACCCATCTCGCTGGTCGTGCTCACCGAGATCCACGACGCCCTGCTGCGCCGCGACAGCTACCTGGCGCGGCCGGTCAGCTTGATCCGCAACTACGTGCTCCCGTTGGGAGCCCTGCTGCTGTTGCTGGTCAAGGCCACCGAGGTGCGCGCGGACGCCACCCCGGTTCGGGTGGTTGCCACGGTGCTCGGCTTCGTCGTCCTGGTGCTGTTGCTGTCCGGGCTCAACGCGACGGTGTTCCAGAGCGCACCCGAGGGCAGCTGGCGCAAGCGGGTGCCGTCGATCTTCCTCGACGTCGCACGCTTCGTCCTGATCAGCGTCGGGGTCGGGTTGATCTTCGCGTTCGTCTGGGGCGCGAACATCGGCGGGCTGTTCACCGCGCTGGGTATCGGTTCGATCGTGTTGGGCCTGACGCTGCAGAACTCGGTCGGACAGGTCATCTCGGGCCTGTTGGTGCTGTTCGAGCAGCCGTTCCAGATCGGTGACTGGGTGGCCACCCGGTGGATCGGCGGCGGCCGGGTGGTCGAGGTGAACTGGCGGGCAACCCATCTGGATTCCGGGAACGGTATCTACGTGCTGCCCAACTCGCTGCTGGCCACCGAGTGGTTCATCAACCTCAGCCTGCCCCGCGACGAGCACTCGATCGATGTCGTCACGAAGTTCTCCGCCGGCGACCCGCCCGATGCGGTGTCCCGGACGCTGACAGCAGTGGCACACCAGCTGCCGCTGCTGCGTCGCGACGCCGAACCGGTCACCCGCACCGGCGGATCGGGCGAGTTCACCACCACGATCCCGCTGCACTCCCCAGCCGACGACGTCGAGACGCGCTCGACCTTCCTGCGCTGGGTCTGGTACGCGGCCCGCCGCGAAGCGCTCAAGCTGGACGACATCGCCGACGAGTTCCCGCCGCCTGCGGTGTTCGAGGAGGCGCTGCGCATCGTGGGGCGCAGCCTGCACCTGGGCCGCACCGACCAGGAGGTGATGCGCGAACACCTTCGGGTGCTGCGCTACGGCGCCGGCGAAATCGTCCAGGAGCCCGGCTCGGTACCGGCCGGCATGCAGTTCGTGGTCAGCGGCAGGGCGCGGCTGGAAATGCGCGGGCCCGATGGGACGGCGCTGGGCATCCGCACGCTGGAACGCGGAGAGTTCCTGGGCCAGACCACGTTGACCCGCGAACCCGTGGCGGCGGTCGGCCGCGCCGTCGACGAGCTGACGGTGGCCCAACTCGACCGCGAGCACATCGAGGCGCTGGTGTTGCGCAGGCCGCTGCTGATGCAGGAGATCGGCCGTGTCATCGAGGAGCGCCGGGCCCGCGCGCGCCGGTTGACGGCCACCGCCGGCGGCTGACGGCCCGCGCAGAGGGGGAACGTCGTGATCACCGACTACGACGAGGGCGACACGGCCGAGCTGTACACGCGTACCAAGGACATCCCGGTGCGCTCTCGGGTCGAGGCGCACTCCTTTCTGCACCACATCGGCGATGTGCGTGATCTCGACCTGCTCGATGTAGCCTGCGGCGCAGGGCATTACACCCGGATGCTGGCGCGCGCCGGGGCGGCCCGGGTGGCGGGATTCGACATCTCCGAGAAGATGATCGCGCTGGCCCGCGGGCACGAGGCGCAGGAGCCGCTGGGCATCGACTACTGGGTGGCCGACGCGCGCACGGTGGTGCCGCAACAGGATTTCGACATCGCGGTGGCGGCCTACCTGCTGGTGTATGCGCGCGACCGGGACGAGTTGGCGCAGATGTGCCGCGGGCTGGCCGGCCGGATCCGGCCGGGCGGCCGGTTCGTCACGCTGACCACCAACCCCGATCTCTATCACTTCGACCGGGTGCCCGACTATCGGAAGTACGGGTTCCGGATCCGGCTCGCCGATGCCGCAGCCGAGGGGGCTCCCATCGAGTTGACCGTCACCGCAGGCGACTCCGGGCTGGTCATCGAGAACTACTACCTGCCGATCGAGGCCTACGAATCGGCTCTTCACGACGCCGGGTTCACCGACTTTCGGGTGCATCTGCCGACGGTCGCACCGCCACCCGACGGGGTCGACGAGGGCGACTTCTGGGACGACTACCTGCAGTACCCGCCGGCGATCGTCATCGAGTGCGCACGGCGCTGATCGAACCTAGTCGGTGACGACCCGCAGTTCCGACAACTCGATCGACACCAGGGTCGGGAACGGCAGCGCGCGGTTGCCGGGCCCGATGGGGCGCACCCACCGGCGCGTCGGAAACACCAGGCCGCCGGCCTCGACGTGGTCGGTGCACCGATGAGCCGCCCGTGCCCAGCCGCCGATCACCTCGGCCACGTAATCGTGGCGACGGAGGCGTCCGTCGGCGTCGAAGTAGAACGTCTGGCGGGGCGAGTGGGTGACGATCCCGGGGGGAAAGTCCACGTTCAGCCGGTGCCAGGTCTCCCCCGCCTCGGTCCAGGGCTCGCCCTCGACGGCCACGACACCGTCGCGGGTGAGCAGATACGGCGTGGTCAGGTAGTTCCACATCGCGTAACCGCCGAAGTAGACGGAATCCAGTGCATCCCAACGGATGTTCCTGCGCAGGCCGGCGCGGCCGAAGAAGGCGTCCCGCGGACGGGACCGGGAACCGAGGACCGAGCCGTCGGAAGCCTCGATGCGCACGGCGCCTCCGTCGAAGACCCCGCGCCGCCCGTCGCGCGGGAATGGATCCATTACCGTCAGCGCGTGCTGGACGTCGACCGTGATGTGGTAGTCGGCCAGCCGGTTGCCGGGGACGCGGGTGCGCAGCAGCAGTCCGCCGGTGCGCGCCCGCGCGTGGATCGTCCGGGCCGCTCGCCATCGATCGATGCCGCCGTGCGCATCGAGCACCCGGTCCAGTAGCTCGCTGGTTCCCATCGGCTCAGCGTAGGCCGATGCCGCCGACGTCATGGCCCGCGCGGACCAGGCGGATCGGGCCGCCCCCGCCCAGGGACATTGGTCCCTCCACGGTGAGGGCTGTCGGCAGCAGTCTGCGGCCGGCCTCATGCCTAATGTGAACACCATGACGACAAAACCCCAGACGAAGCGGTCCGCAGCATGAGCGAGCACCAGGTTCGGATGATCATCCTGTCCACCGACGATCTCGACGAGTCGATCAAGTTCTACAGCGAGACGTTGGGGATGCCGGTCAAGTTCCGTGACGGCACCCACTTCGCCGCCCTCGATGGCGGCGGGGTGACCCTGGCCCTTGCCACCCCGGTCGATCACCCGATCCCCGGTCAGGTGGTCGTCGGCATCAAGACCGCCGACGTCGACGCGGTGGCCAAGACGGTCCAGGAAAGCGGCGGCGGCGTGGTGCGCGGACCCTACGACGACGCCCACGAGCGCCGCGCGGTCGTCTACGACACCAAGGGCAACGGCCTGGTCTTCTACAGTCCGCTGCCCCGGTAGCCGACCGGCCCGCGTAGGGATCAGCCCGAGATGGCATCCTCCCGTGGGTCGAGGCCGAAGACCTGCACTGCCGCTGACTTACCCTTCAGTGCGTGGAACCCCCGGTCGGTGAGGGCGGCCGGTCGATGATCCAGGGCGTCGACGCTCTGGCCGGTGAGAAGGATTGCGTCACCGGTGGTCTTGGTGAGCTGCTCGACGCGGGCGGCGACATTCACGGTGTCACCGATGAGGGTGAACTCGAGCCTGCCTCCGGCACCGATGGTGCCCGCGATCACCAGACCGGTGTTGATCCCAATGCCGATCCGAAGTGCACCGTCGAAACGTTCGGCGACCAGGCAATGAATCAGTACTGCGGCGCCCACCGCGGCGTCGGCGCGATCCGCAAGGCCGATCGGGGCGCCGAAAACGGCCAAAGCGCCATCGCCCAGGAACTTGTTCACGTGCCCACCGGCATCGACGACCGTGGGAACCACGATCTCGAACAGCGCATTGAGCCGGGCCACGGTGTCCTCGGCGGTGTTGGCCTCCGCGAACGGGGTGAAATCGCGAACGTCGACGAACATCACCGTCACCGCACGGCGCTCACCGGTGAAGACGTCGTGGCCCTGCTCGAGTAGTCGGGCCGCGAGGGCGGGGTCGACGTAGGTGCCGAACGCCGCTTGAAGTCGTTCCCGCTCGGCCAAACCGGCCTGCATCCGGTTGAACGACGCCGCCAAAGCGCCCAGGTCATCATCCTGAACCACCGGCAGGCGTTGGCTGTAACGACTGCGCCGCTAATCCCTATGAACTGCTGCGGACATCACGGCTGGTGGCGTTCCCCACGTTGAGTTGGGAAGACCGGTAGGGACTTTCGAGAACCTTAGTCGCCCTACTGGCTGTCAATCGCCTGAAGATCCTTACGCCCGGCGTGGCGGCGGACGTAACGGGCGTAACGTCGCCGTTTGTCGAGTCCTCCTACTTACATGCGGTCGAAGGGGGACTATGGGCTTCTGGCATACCAGTATCCGAATGGACGGAATCTGATGACGAAACCAGTTATGCCGACCGCTGCCGAGCAGCCCGCGGCGGTGACTCCAGACGCGATCATGCAACTCGGACTCGGTTTTTGGGGCTCCAAAGCGCTGTTGAGTGCCGTCGAGCTCGGGCTGTTCGGCGTGCTGCGTGAGGGTCCGCTCGAGGCCGAACAGCTACGGCAGCGACTTGGCTTGCATTCGCGCAGCGCCAGAGATTTCTTCGACGCGCTGCTCGCGCTCGGAATGCTCGAGCGTGACGGCGAGACGTACTCCAACACCGCGGCAACCGACCTCTTCCTCGACCCGGCCAAGCCGACTTACGTGGGGGGATGGTTGGAGATGGCGGGTGCCCGCCTCTACCAGTTCTGGGGATCACTGACTGAAGGTCTGCAGACTGGACAACCGCAGAACGAGGCCAAGACCGGAGGAGACTTCTTCGCGACGCTCTATGCCGACCCCGCGCGGCTGGAACAGTTCGCCCGCGGGATGAGCGGGGTCAGCACCGCCGCAGCTCGCGCTATCGCAGCCAAGTTCGGGTGGCACGACTACCACAGTGTGATCGATATCGGTTGCGCGCAAGGCGCAGTCCCGGTGGCCATCGCCACCGCACACGAGCACCTGACCGGTGGCGGCTTCGACCTGCCCGCGCTGGAACCGATCTTCCACGCCTACGTCACAACCAATGGGCTCGCCGACCGTCTCAGCTTCATCGGTGGCGACTTTTTCGCCGACCCACTGCCCAGCGCCGACGTGCTGATCATGGGCCACATCCTGCATGACTGGGACCTGGACCAGAAGCGTCTACTCCTCCAGAAGGCCCACGCCGCCCTCCCTGAAGGCGGCGCGCTGATCGTGTACGACGCCATCATCGACGACGACCGGCGCGAGAACGCGTTCGGTCTCCTGATGAGTCTCAACATGCTGATCGAGACGCCCCACGGATTCGACTACACGGGCGCGGACTGCCGCGCGTGGATGGCCGAAACCGGCTTCAGCGACAGCTACGTCGAGCACCTGGCCGGCCCCGACTCGATGGTGGTCGGCATCAAGTAAGCCAGGTTATCCACGTCGGCCAACAGTTGCTCGGGCCAAGCGCCGCACCGAGCATTACCTCGGCCTCTGCGCGGGCCGAAGGACTGCAACACGGGACTGACCGCCAAGAGGTCGAACCTGGGATATCGCGGGCCGTACATGTGGAAGGGGCCGTGCATTCCCGTTGATCTTTCAGGTCACAGCGGGTCCGGTGTGCCATTCTGGGTGGGTGTCCGCTGATCCGGCGGTGCCGCCTTCGGGGGTGGTGACGTTTCTGTTCACCGATGTGGAGGGGTCGACCCGTCGGTGGGAGGACGATGCCGAGGCGATGCGGGCGGCGCTGGCCGCCCACGACCAGGTTCTGTGTGCGGCGATTGAGGCGCGCGGAGGCTGGGTGTTCAAGCACACCGGCGACGGGATATGCGCCGCGTTCACCTCGCCGCAGGGGGCGGTGGATGCGGCGGTGGCCGCGCAGCGGGCGCTGGAGTTGCCGGTGCGGATGGGCATCGCAACCGGGGAGGCCGAACTGCGCGGGGCCGATTATTTCGGGGCGGTCTTGAATCGTGCGGCGCGGGTGATGGCCGCCGGTCACGGCGGTCAAGTCCTGCTCGCCGACTCGACGGCGGGACTGCTCAGCGGAGTGGACCTGCTGGATTTGGGGCCGCGGCGGCTGCGGGATCTACCCACCCCGGTACAGGTGTTCCAGGTTCAAGCGCCCGGGCTGAAGACAGACTTCCCACCCCTGCGGGCACTGGATGCGGGTCCGGGGAACCTGCGGCCTCAGAAAACCAGCTTCATTGGGCGCGAATCAGATCTCGCTGAGGTGACAGCGGCGCTGCGCGAATGTCAGTTGGTGACGTTGACCGGCGTCGGAGGGGTCGGCAAAACACGCCTGGCCCTGGAAGTCGCCACGCACCTGGCTGAGGAGTTCCCCGACGGTGTCTGGGTTTTCGAGCTGGCGGCGGTCGCCGATCCGGCGGCGGTGCCTGATGCGGTGGCCGCCTTGTTAGGCATCACCCAGCAGCCGGGCAAGAGCGTGGGTGAGTCGGTGGCGACGGCGTTGGAGGGCCGAATCCGGTTGCTGGTGTTCGACAACTGCGAACACGTGCTGGATGCCGCCGCCGATCTCATCGAGGCCATCCTCACCCAGTCGGCGACGGTGAAGGTCTTGGCCACCAGCCGTGAAGGGTTGGGGGTCGCCGATGAGCAAGTGTGGCCGGTGCCAGCGCTGGACCTCGGTAGAGGATTCGATTCGGTGGCGGTGAGCTTGTTCGTGGACCGTGCCCGCAGTGTGGCCCCGCGCTTCTCGCTGGCCACGCCCGAGGAGGCGGGTGCGGTGGTGGAGATCTGCCGCCGCCTCGACGGCATCCCGCTGGCCATCGAGCTGGCCGCCTCGCGGATGGCGTCGATGACCGCGATTGAGGTGCGGGATCGTCTCGATCAGCGGTTCCGGCTGCTGGTCGGCTCCCGGCGCGGGCTGCACCACCACCACACGCTGCGCCACGCGGTGGGGTGGTCCTATGACCTGCTCGACGACGCCGAAAAGTCGCTGTTGACACGGTGTTCGGTGTTCGCGGGCGGATTCGACCTCCAAAGTGCTTGCGCGGTAGCGGGAACCGATGACCACGACGACTTCGCCGTGCTGGATCTACTCGATGCCCTGGTGCGTAAGTCGCTGCTGGTCGCTGACCGGTCCTCTGGGCGGACCCGGTTTTCCATGTTGGAGACGATCCGCGATTTCGCCGAGGAGCAACTCGTCGCGGGGGGGGGCGGCCACCGAGGTCCGGACGGCGCATGCCCAACATTTCGCCGGACGGGAAGCCGACATCCTGGCCCTGTGGGACAGCCCCCGACAACGCGAAGCCTACGACTGGTTCACCGCCGAGCTGGCCAACCTACGCGCCGCGTTCCGGTGGGCCGCCGACCACGGCGACCTCGACGATGCCGCCGCCGTCATCGCCACGTACGCGGCGTTCCTCGGCGTAATGGTCGAAAATTACGAGCCGATCGCCTGGGCCGAAGAACTTATCGGACCCGCCCGCGCCGTCGACCATCCCCGGCTCGCGGCCTTGTATGTGGTCGCGTCGCAGTGCTACCTGGCTGGTAGGACCGATGACGCCGTCCGCTACAGCAATGCCGGTGAGATGGTAATGAGCGCTGGCTGCTACGAGGTGCCGTTCGGCGTTGAGGGCGTTGAGGAAAAGCTTGGTGGTGCGTATGTGTTCATCGGCCAGCCTGAACGGGCGGCCGAATGGTGCCGCACCCAGCTCGCACGCGGTCGCGACACTCACACGCTCACCAGGGCATCCCTGGTCCTGTGCCTGGCCATCGCCGGGTCTTTTGACGAGGCGATGGCCGCCGCGACCGGTCTGATCGATGCCGCAGAAGAGGCCCGCAATCCGCATGCGCTCTCCTACGCGCTCTTGGCCCAGGGCTTCGCCCGCCGCGACACCGATCCCAGCCGCGCGCTGGAGGACACGCGCCGGGGCCTGGTCATCGCCCAAGACAGCGGCAACCGGGCCAACGAGTCGCATCTGGCAGCCAGCCTGTGCCGCCTCGAAGCCGCCCACGGCGACCCGTCGGCCGCACTCGATTACTTCGCTTTGTCAATCCGCAACTACCACGACTCGGGCGACACCACCACGATTCGTGTCCCTCTAGCTATCCTCGCCACGTTTCTCGACCGGCTCGGATGCCACGAACCGGCGGCCACCGTCGCCGGATTCGCGTTCGATCCCCTCACCGCAGCGTGGGTCCCCGAGCTCGGCACCGCGATCGCCCACCTGCGCGAGGTTCTCGGCGACCAGGTTTACGAATCGTTCGCCCGCAAGGGCAAGACGATGACCACCGCCGCGATGGCGACCTACGCCTACGACCAGATCGACCGGGCCCGCGCCAGCATCACGCACGCGGGATGAATTCCCTTCGCGCAGAGCACGATTGCCGTCGCTAAACGCCCTGTGCGAGATCACCGGCCCGGGTCATGAATTACGCTGCTGCGACCGGCCAGCCAGCTCGGCCTATTCCGATGACGATGCCTTCCATGTCCAGCCGGGCAGCTCCTGGAGTCGGCGTTCGCGGTCGGCGTCAAGCCCGCCTTTGGTGTGAAACGCGCGTTGCGTACCGACCCACGTACCGAGCGGGTAGCCGTTGACCACGCAGGACTGCGCGACGCGGGCGTGACCGTAGCGTTCGACGTAGTCCAGGAGGTGCTGGAACCCCTCCTCCCGCTGGTCGGCGAAGGGGTCCCAGGTCCAGCCGGAGATGCCCTGGAGTCGATGTTGGAGGTCAGCGTTTCAGCGTCGAGGGTACCGTTGGAGGGGTTGCGGAGTTGCCGTCCAACCCACTGGCCGAGCTTGTAGCCATCCACGGTGTAGGACCGGGGACGCGAGCATCACCGTGGCGTCGGACATAGTCCGGCCTCCAACGTCGACACCCGCACCGAGAAGCTCATCCAGGACGGTAGGCGCAGGCTGATGGAGAACAAGACGAGCTTCTCCATCGCGCACCGGTTGGCGACGATCCGCAGCTCGAGCCGCATCATGGTGCTCAACGGCGGCGAGATCGTCGGGATGGCGGGGCACGACGATCTGATGGCCGCCGCAGGCTTCTACCACGCGCTGTACATGAGCCAGTTCAAGGGCAAGGGTCCCGGCGGTGAATCGGCGCCGAGCGCAACACACAGTTCGTGAGCACCTGAGCTTCCTGTCGGGCCGGGTGACGTTGTGCCCTACGGATGCGCATTTCTGTAGACCCATACTGGCGGTGGCGCATCCGATCAGGTGGCCACAGGTGATCTAGCTGGGAGGTTGTCATGATCGACGTCGACGTGGACGCCGCGAACTCAGTGGTACTGGTGCAGCCGGAGGCGCCGCTGGACAAAAGCGACTTCGTCGAACTGGCCAAGGCCATCGACCCGCAGATCGAGACGTCGGGTGATCTCGCCGGGCTGATCCTCGACGCGCCGAAGTTCCCCGGCTGGGACAGTTTCGGCGCCCTGGTCAGCCATCTGCGCTTCGTCCGCGATCATCAGAAGCACGTCAAGAAGGTCGCCGTCGTCACCGACTCGCCGGTCGGCGATCTCGGCGAGCACCTGGCTTCGCACTTCGTCTCCGCGAAGATCAAGCATTTCCCGGCCGGGCAGACCGACGCGGCGAAAGCCTGGATCGCCGGCGACGCGTGAGGTCGGGTCGACCGGTTCAGTACAGGAGCGGGATCGCGACCAGGTAGACGGCCAACAACACACCGCCCTCCCAGCGGTTCAGCCGCCCTCCGTTGGCGCTCAGCAACCAGGCCAGGCCCGAGACGCCGATGGCGAGCGCTCCCGCCCCGACCATCAGCGGGGTCGGCTCGGTGGGTGCGGTCGCGACGAGCGCCGCAACACCGCCGACGACGAGGAAGTTGAAGACGTTGCTGCCGAACAGGTTGCCGGCCACCAGATCGGCTTCGTCGCGCCGGGCGGCCTGAAGAACCGTCACGACCTCGGGAAGCGAGGTGCCGAGCGCGACCAGCGTCAGGCCGGCGAACGCCTCGGAGATTCCCCACGAGTCCGCTATGCCCAGCGCGCCGAGCAGCAGCAACTGAGCGCCGCCGATCGTCCCGGCCAGCCCGAGCAGCGTGCGTGCGGCCTCCGGGCGCAACGGGTGGTGTCGACCGTCGTCGAACACCTCGCCGGCGTCCGAGGTGGTCGTGTCGTCGGGCACGGTCAGGGCGCGCCAGACGAACAGGCCCGCACCGGCGAGCAGCGCCGCTCCCAGCAGGCGCCCGAAACCGAGATACAGCGCGATCAGAAAGGCGCAGGCGGCGACGATCGCGATCGGCGCCTCCCGCCACAGTGCCCGCCTGCTGACCCGAAGCGGCCGGTAGAGGCAGGCCACGCCGAGCACCAGCGTCAGGTTGGCGATGCTCGATCCGAGGACGTTGCCGACCGCCACATCCGTTTCGCCGCGCACCGCCGCCGAGGCGGACGTCACCAGCTCCGGGGCGCTGGTGCCGAATCCGAGAACCAGGATGCCGATGGCGATCGGCGCCATCCGCGCGGCGGCGGCAAGCCGGCTCGCGCCGATGACGAGCTGATCCGATGCGAACGCCAGAAGCGCCGCCCCCGCCAACACAAACAGAACCTGAACCGCCATCCGCCACAGACCCTACGGGGACGGCGGGCGGCGCGCGCGGGCAGTGTCGTCGCGACGGACGCGAGCGCGCGAGGGTTAGCATATCTGCCCAGTCAGGGCGGTAGCTCATCGTGCGGACCAGCAGGCAGGGGTTGCCACATGGACGAACCCGACTATGTACTGGGCCACTCGGATCACGAGCTGGGCCGGTTGCGGCGCCAGGCGGCCCTGCTCGCCCCCACTACCCGGGAGTACCTCACATCGGCCGGTCTGGCACCGGGGATGAGGGTGCTGGATGTGGGTAGCGGTGCCGGCGATGTCGCGTTCCTCGCCTCGGCGCTCACGATGCCCGGCGGTGAGGTGCTCGGAACGGACACGGCGGCAACCGCCGTGGACGCGGCTTCGGCCGCCGCCGCGGCGCGGGGCCTGTCCGAGATCGTCGGCTTCCGGTTGGGTGACCCCGCCGAGCTGACCTTCGACCAATCGTTCGATGCGATCGTCGGCCGCTATGTCCTGACCTTCCAGCCCGATCCCGCGGCAATGCTTCGTCACCTTGCCCGGCACCTGGCGCCCGGCGGCGTCATCGTCTTCCACGAACCGGACTGGCGCGCCATCCGATCCTCTCCCCCGGCGCCGACCTACGACCGCTGCTGTCGATGGGTGCTCGACACGCTGGACCGCATGCACACGTCCTGGAACATGGCCGACCGACTGCACGGCGCCTTCACCGAGGCCGGCTTCCCGGTACCGACGCTGACGATGCGGACTTTCATCGGATCAGGAGATACCGCCGAGGTCTGGCTGGAGGCGCTCGTCGACATCGTCGAGACGCTGCTGCCTGCGATGGAAGCGACGGGCGTGGCCACCGCGTCCGAGGTCGGACGAGACACGCTGACACAGCGACTGATTCACGAGGTCCGAGAGACCTCGGCGACGGTGATCGGGCGTTCGGAGGTCGGAGCGTGGAGCCGCCTGGCGAAGCCATGATCTCCTGTGGGGCAGGACAATCGAACATCAACGAGGTGCGAACCTGCACGCCGTGCAGGTCACCGGCGGTGGTACCCGCCGTATCCGTACCAGGACGGGGACCAGCCGTTGGCCCTGATTTCCGGCGAAGTCCGCAGGCTGGCACTGCCGTTGGACTGACACAGCGTCGTCTGGCCGCCCACGTGCGAGCAGGTCGGGGCGGTCTGCGCCGCAGACGCCATCGGAGCGACAGCCAGCGACAGCGCGCAGAATCCGCCGGCGACCACTGCGGTGAGGTAGGTCTTCTTGGCCATGATGGGATTACTCCTTTTCGTGGTGGTCGCCGGAGGATCGGATGCAGCACAACGGATCTTCGGCGACCGGTTTGGTTCCTACGAGGTGAACACTCGCCCGGGCGGCTGAAGGGAACCTGAAGCCGGCCACGGTGAGTTGGCTTCTTTCAGCCTCACTTCAGGTATCGACGGGGACAATGGCGGATGTGTCCACCAAACCCGGCAAAGACATCGGTCCCCCGCGGGTGCTCGTCGTCGAGGACTCGGTCACGATCCGCGAGATGGTCGTCGAGGCGCTCGCCGACACCGGCTACGTCAGCGGCGGCCGAACTCACGGCGGCGGACTCGAAGACGTGCTGGCGGCATTCCGCCCGGACGTCGTCGTGCTCGACGTGATGCTGCCGGGTCGCGACGGGTTCGAGTTGATCGATGTGGTGCGCGGCTACGGTGATGCCGGAATCGTGCTGCTGACGGCGCGCGACGGGTTGGCGGACCGGTTGCGGGGGCTCGACAGTGGAGCCGACGACTACCTGGTCAAACCGTTCGAGATGGCCGAGTTGCTGTCGCGGGTGGCGGCGGTGTTGCGACGCCGGGGCCGGGTCTCATCGGCCATCCAACTCGGCGACCTGGTACTCGACGTCGACGCGTCGACCGCGAGCCGCGCCGGGGTGGTGTTGGATCTGACCGCCACCGAACTTCGGCTGCTGGGCTATCTGGCCGATCAGCGCGGCCGGGTGGTCAGCAAGGACCAGATCCTCGCCGCGGTGTGGGGGTACGACGCCTATGACCCCAACCTCGTCGAGGTGTACATCAGCGCACTGCGGCGCAAACTGGAGGCCCATGGCCCGCGGGTGCTGCACACCGTGCGGGGAATCGGCTATCGGCTCTCGGCGAGTGAACAATGAGCCGGCAGACCACGCCGACCCCGTCGTTGCGCCGCCGGGTCACCGTCGCCGCGGTCGGGCTGATCGCCGTGCTGTTGATCCTGGTGGGGTTCGCGTTCGACACCGTATTCGGTGCGCGCCTCACCGACGACCTCGATGACGAGTTGGCCGACCTCTTCTACGATGCGCCGGCCCTGGTCGAGGCGGGGCTCAGCCCGCAGGAACTGGTCGACGTTCTTCAGGAGCCCGATTTCCGGGTCCAGCTGATCGGCGCCGACGGCACCCGCTACGGCGATCCCGACATCGTTCCGGCGCCAGAACATCCCCATCCGCTACCCACGCCCGCCCCGATAGACGTCGCGGGGCAGACACCGATGCCCTGGGGTGACCTTCCGAGCCTCAAGGTGACCGGCCTGCTGTCCGACGGCTCGCTGCTGACCATCCAGGCCGACACCAGCGGCGTCAGCCGGACGCGGGCCACGGTGCGGCGGAACATGCTGATCGGGGCGATCGTGACGCTCGTGGTGGCGGCGCTGGCGGTGCGGTTCGCAGCCGGGCGGGCGCTGTCTCCGCTGCAGCGCCTGACTGCGACCGCCGACGGCATCACGCTCGGCGATCGGGGCCGCCGGCTGCATCCCGACCGCCCGGGGACAGAACTCGGACACGCCGCCGAGGCGTTCGACCGCATGCTCGATGCGCTGGAGTCCGCCGAGCAGAACGCCAATGACGCCGCGGCGGTCGCACGCCGGGCCGAAGCGCAGAGCCGACGCTTTCTCTCCGACGCCGCCCACGAGCTGCGTACCCCGCTGGCGGGCATCCAGGCGGTCGCCGACCAGCTCATCGCCTCTGCCACCAAACGGTCCGATGCGCCCGACGGTGCGGACCCTTCGCGGGCGCGGACGCGGCGGTACGCCGAGTTGCTGGCCGGCGAAACCCGACGGGCCGCGCGGCTGGTCCACGACCTGCTCGACATCGCCCGCATCGACGCCGGTCTCAGCCTGCGTCCGGAACACACCGACCTCGGGCGAATCGCCACCGACGAAGTGGATCGCACGGCGATGCTGGCGCCGGAGGTCACCGTCCGGCGTACCGGCGATCCAGAGCTCTACGTCGACGCCGATCCGACCAGGGTCGCGCAGATTCTGTCCAATCTGCTCGACAACGCCCGCCGCCATACACCGCCGGCGGGCCAGATCACCGTTCACGTCGAAAAGGTGGACGACACGGCACAAGTCACGGTCAGCGATACCGGTCCGGGCATCGCCGAGGGCGACCGGGAACGGATATTCGACCGACTTGTCCGCCTCGACGACGCCAGGGACCAGGACTCCGGTGGCGCCGGGCTCGGACTGCCGATCGCCCGCGGACTCGCCGAGGCCCACCACGGGTCGTTGGAGTGCCTGTCCAGTCGCGACGGGGCCACCTTCCGGCTGTCGCTGCCGGTCGGTTGACCCGCGGGTCAACCCTGGTGCGTCGTCGTGTGATCGCCCTGATGATGCCGACGCATCGGGTCGTCCCAGTCGAAGCTCAGATCGCGCAGCATGGTGTGCAGATGGTTGCCCGTGACCTCCGGGTCGTGCTGCACCGAAAACTGGTTGCTCTGAAGGACTTCCAGCAGGAGATCATCCACCACGGCGTAGGTGTAGTGATGTGAACCGATCTCATCCAGCTGCTCTCCGGCCCAGGACAGGGTGAACTTCGCTCCGCCGTCGACCGCATTGTCGAAGCGGGCCAGATAGTCCGGGCCGATGGTGGGATTCATCGCTCCCGTGTAGAAGGCAAACGCTTGGCGCAGATTCCACAACGCGGGTTCACCCAACTCGGCGGCGCTGACCTCGATGTGTGGGTACGCGGCGATCGCTTGCCGATCGACGGTGGGTGACAGCGCCGCGATCATCGAGGAGGCCGGTGTGTCGAGCACCAGCGGCGGCGCCTGCTCCATCAGGTCCGCGCCGATGAACGCCGCACTGCGCGCCGCCTCCGGGACATTGCGCCAGAATTCGCGAAGGTGGTGAACGACACCCAGCATCAGCACCTGGCCCGTGGTCCAGTGCCATTGCTTGTCCTTGTCCTCGGTTCCGAACGGGGACTCGGGAATGATCATCGGGAACGAGCCGAAGAACATCGGCGTGGAATGCACGTCGACCCGACCGTCGTCGTTCTTCTGGAACGTCAGGTTCACGGTGATGTGATGCCCTTCGAACCGAATGGCCCAGGCGTCGTCGCCGGGGTTTCCGAAGATCCCGATCGTGTAGTTGGAGAACTGGTCGTATCGCGCCTGTAGGCCGGGCGGTAGGCCCCAGCTCCAATCGATGGCCATGCCCGACCCCAGGAACTCTTTCGCGCCGCCCACGACCGGGTACCACGGCTTGGACGGGTCCGGGTTCTGCGCGACATCGAACACCGATTGTGCGCCGCTCGCGGTCGGATCGGTGTCCAGAATCCGGCGGATGACTCCCCCGTCCCCGACGTCCTCCATTTCGCCGATGACGCGGTTGCGGTTCAGGACGGCAAGCAGAGCTTGGTACCCGCCCGGCGACATCGCCCGATTCAGCAGGGCGTGCGCCGCCGTGCGTTGCGGTGTCGTCATCGCACCGATCGTGATTCCCCACCCCAGCGGACACCATTGCAGCACCGCGCAGAAGGCTTCGGTCTGGCTCCGGTCCTGCCCGCGGGTGCGGGATTCACTGTCGAAGGCCATCACCAGTCTGGCCCGCTGGTCGTCCGGGGTGACATCGATGAGCTCTCGGGCGGCCCGGGCGACGTCGGCCTCGAACAGGCTGGCGCCGGCCGCCGGCGCCGGCGCCGAATCTTCACCGTTCTGTCCACGCCGGGAGCAGGCGAGAGTCGACCCGGTCACGGCCAGCGCCGCGAGTGCGCCCAGATCGCGAAGGGCGCTGCGCCTGGATCGACCGGTAGACCACGGGTAGACGTCATCGGGATGAGGAGCCACGCCCGTACCACCTCCGCGATAGCTCGGACAGGTGTTCTGCGGCGGATTCTACGATCTGTCGGCCGCGGTTTACAGCGTTCAGCAGGCGGCCCTCCTCTCTCCGGTGCCCGGTTGAGAGGAGGGCCGCGCGCTGCGAACCGCTTCGGTCCTTACTTGTCGTCGGGATTCAGTGCCCGGAACGCCATACCCGCGGCGACGCCGGCGACGATCTGGGCCGCGAAGTACACCGGCAACATCGGCAGCGTGAACAAACCCAACGCGGCGCCGCCGAGAACCACCGCGGGGTTGAACGCCGCACCCGAGACGCCGCCGACGGCGACTGCGCCGGCCGCCACGGTGAAGCCGATGGCCAGCCCATAGAACGAGTTGTCGGGGTGGTCCTTGCTGGTGGCGACATTCAGCACGACGTAGCACAGGACGAAGGTGAACAGCAGCTCGGCGACGACCGCGCCCATCAGGGCGTGGCCGGACAGGCCCAGCGCCGCGGTTTCTCCGGCCGGCACGACGGCCGACACGGCGCCGGCGCCGACCAACCCCCCGGCGAACTGGGCGATCCAGTAGCCGATCGCTTCGCGCGCGTCGATCCGGCCGCGCGCCAGCGCGGCGACCGTGACCGCCGGGTTGTAGTGGGCTCCCGAGATGTGGCCGCCGGCGTAGATCATCGCCATCAGCACCGCCCCGATGGCCAGCGGCGCCAGGATGCTGCCACTGCGAACGCTGGCCCCGACGGTGAAGACCAGAACCAGCGTCCCGATCGCTTCCACGAGGTACCGCCGCGCGGTCGCGGGCAGGTGGGCCCCGCGCGCGGTGGGCCGTTGCGCGGCGGTCGAGCGGGTGTCAAACGTGACTGTGGTCGTGTCAACTGCGGTCATGATCGAACTCTCCTTTCGTCGACGACCGCTGGGTTTGCGATGCAGACATCAGGTCTTCCCGCGGCGCCTGTTGGGTACTTACGGAGTCGACGTTCGCGGGGTTACCTGAAGCGAACCTGAAGTCGGGCGCCTCAGCCGGGTTTCCTTCAGCCTCGCTTCAGGCAGGCGGTGGTGGTGCGGTCCGGCGGCATCGCCGGCTCCGGCCACCGCCACGGCCCCACAGCCACCTGACGGTTCGGATCTGACCGTGAAAGATATTGGCGTACAACAGGTTCAAAGATCGTTGATAGATCGACCCGTGGTCGCCGACATGTCAGGTCCCGTACGCTGTGGCGCCGTATCGCCGCGACGGGAGCGCACCGGCCACCGGGCCGGGACGAGCCTGCTGATTCCAGCGCGCCTCGGACGCTTCGATGGTCGAGAATCCGCAGGTCACACACAGTACGGAATCGACTAGGCGCGGACGTCGGTGGCAGCCGGCGCAGCTGTGTCGGTCATTCATGGCGCACCTCCCAGGTGTCTCGATGTCGCTGTGACACCTGCCGCTCGATGCTGCACGCCGGGCGCCTCCCGAGACCAGTCGCGGCTGCTGTGCATTCGCTGCCAACCGCGGCCCGGCGCGATTCCCGACACCGGCGAGGTGCCCGGAAACCGCTGCTTAGCTGGTGAAACCGTGGTTAGCTTGGGCAAAATCCCATACCGATCCGGTGAGGTCATCATGCAGATCGAGGCGCACGACCCGCTCCACCGCCCTGAGGTTGATCTTCAGGACAAGGGACTGTCCCACAACGCCGTCGGGTTACTCGGCGGTACCGTCCTCGGCATCTCGTCGGTGGCCCCGGCCTATGCGTTGACGGCGACGATCGGCATTCTGGTCGCCGAGGCCGAGAGCAAGATGGCGGTGGTCATCATCGCCGGGTTCCTGCCGATGTTCTTCGCCGCATACGCCTACCGCGAACTCAACAAGGTCGCACCGGACTGCGGAACGTCGTTCACCTGGACCACCAAGGCGTTCGGGCCCTATGTCGGCTGGCTCGGTGGCTGGGCGGCGGTGCTCGCGACCGTCATCGTGCTCTCCAACCTGGCCGGCGTCGCCGTGCAGTTCTTCTATCAATTCATCGGCGACCTGTTCAACAGCGAGTCCATCGCCGGACTGTGGGAGAACAAACCGATCAACGTCCTGACCTGCCTGGCCTTCCTGGCCATCGCGACCGCGGTCGCCTACCGGGGCATCACCACCACCGAACATGTCCAGTTCTTCCTGGTCGGGTTCCAGATGCTGGTGCTGTTGGTGTTCACCGTGATGGCCTTCGCCAAGGCCGGTTCCTCGCCGACCGGTATATCGTTCAGCTGGGACTGGTTCAGCCCCGCCGGTCTGACGCTGTCGGCGTTCATCGCGGGCCTGTCCGGGTCGATCTTCGCGTTCTGGGGCTGGGACACCGCACTGACCGTCAACGAGGAGACCAAGGACTCCGACAAGACCCCGGGCCGGGCCGCGCTGCTGTGCGTGCTGTCGATCCTGCTGACCTACCTGTTGGTGGCCGTCGCCACCCAGATGTACGCAGGGGTCGGCGCCGAGGGCCTGGGGCTGGGCAACGAGGAGATCGCCGACAACGTGTTCGGGGCGCTGGCCGAACCGGTGATGGGCGGCCCGCTGCACCTGTTCCTGTTCCTGGCCGTGCTGGCCTCCAGCGCGGCGAGCCTGATCACCACGTTCCTGCCGACGTCGCGCACCATGCTGGCGATGGGCACCTACAAGGCGTTCCCCGAGCGCTTCGCCACCATCCACCCGCGCTTCCTCACCCCGTCCTTCGCAACGCTGGCCGCCGGCGTCGGCGCGGCACTGTTCTACTCGATCCTGACGTTCACCAGCGAAAACGTGCTCACCGACACCATCTACTCGCTGGGCATCATGATCTGCTTCTACTACGGCCTGACCGCGTTCGCCTGCATCTGGTTCTTCCGCCACGAACTGTTCAAGAACATCCAGAGCGTGGTGTTCAAGTTCCTGTTCCCGTTGCTCGGCGGACTGGGTCTGCTCGGGGTCTTCCTGGTGACGATCCGGGACAGCGCCTCACCGGACTACGGCAGCGGCGCCAGCATCGGCGGTGTCGGCCTGGTGCTGATCCTCGGTCTCGGGCTGATCGTGGTCGGCCTGGTGTTCATGCTGATCATGCGGGCCCGCCAGCCGGCGTTCTTCCGTGGACAGACGCTGCGCAAGGACACGCCGGTCCTCGTCGTCGACGAGCCGTAGCCGCCGGGCGGTGCCCCGCCTGCCCCGGGGTCAGGCCGTGGTGTGGCAGGCGCCGCCGTCGGCCTTCGGCGTCGGTGCGACGTCGATCGACGGGTTCTGATCGAAGAACCCGAACGGCTTGAGCCAGAACGACACCGTGTCGACGGGCATGATCGGCCACTCCTCCACCCGGGTGATGTGGTGGATGCCGAACACGTACCAGAGCACGACGTCGGCGTACTCCAGTGGCGCGTCGTCCTTGATCCACTCGGTCAATCCGGTGTCGACGGTGGACTGGGTGGGGTATTTGCCACACGGCCAGCGCTCGTCGTCGTCGTGCTGCGTCACCCACAGCGTGTGGCCGATCACCGGGGCCCGAAGGTATTGCGGCGTCGAGGGATCCATCATCGCCGGGAACGCGGCACCGGGCACCAGCTTGTAGGCGACCGGGGTGCCGTGGCGGTTCTGCTTGTCCGGATTCATCACCTTCCACCCACGCTGGGTCTCCCAGTTGTAGTCGCGGGCCGATGACGACTCCGACGTGATCGGGGTGGATTGGGTGACGAGCGCAAGACCGTAGGGATTCTCCGCGGACACCGGGGGCGCGACCGAGTCGACCTCGACGACCGTGTTCGCCGAGCCGTCGACGTCGAGATCCAGTCGGGCGACCAGGAAATGCTGATGGAACGGTGCGTAGGTGCGGGTGTCGACCACCGTCCCGTACGGCGGTGCGTCCGCACCCTCGGCGTACGGCGTGGTGACCATGATGCCGGTCGCCCGCACCTCGCACTCGATGTTGCCGTCCTGATAGAAGCGCCAGTAGACGAGGTACTCGTAGTTGGCGACGGTGACGTGGCAGGACACCACCATGCGTCGTTGCCGGCGTACTTCGGCACCGGTCGCGGGGTCGACGTGCTTCCAGAGCACGGCGTTGTCCTCTTCGTGCAGGCAGATCGCGTTCTTGATGTCGTACGGCGCACCGGTCGAATCGTGCAGTACGGCATCCACATAGGTGATCTCGCCCAGGCAGTCGCATCCGAGTTCCAGCGAGGTGGTCATGAAACCCAGGCCCCACTCGCCGATGTCGTAGGCGGTCCTGCGGTAGTGGTCGAAGGTTGGGTCGCGGTAGGGCACCACCATCTCGGCGAACGACATCCGGTAGGCGATTTCGCGCCGCACCCCGTGGTCGTCGTAGGCCACCTGATAGATCACCGGGCCCTCGCGGTAGTTGAAGCCGAGCCGCATCGACCAGTTCTGCCACCGCAGCTCGGTGCCGTCGATCGTGAAAGATCCGCCCTCGGGCTGGGTGATGTGCAGGGGCTTGAGGTCGGTGCGCTGCTCGCCCTTCCACGGCCCGGGCACGTATTCGCCCTGCACCGCAGGCATTCCGACGTCGTAGCCGTCGTCGATGTCGAGCAGTTCGTTGGTGTTCATGTCCACGATGAGCTTCAGCCCCGGGACCGGGTGGGCGTACGGGTTGCCGTCGGGCGTCTCGCGGACCCACAGGTCGGCCCAGCCCAGCCGACGGTCGCGGTACTTCTCGGGCATGAGCGCCTTGCCGTAGGTCCAGACGTCGACGATGACCAGGCTCATGTCGGTGATGCCGCGGTCCCGCAGCTTGGCGATGACGTCCGGATGCCGGCGCAGCGCCTCGTCCACGTCGTGGAACTCGTCGACGGTGAAGTTCGGCGTGACGTCGGGGATGTGCTCGACCGAGACGACGGTGTCGCCGGTCAGATCGACGATCGCTTCGTAGGTCTTGTTGTCCGAACGGTTCCACACCACCGCGAAGGACTGCCGCGGCACCGGGTCGCCGGCCCGCCACGCCAGCACCTGCTGCTTGGGCGGTTCCAGCAGTTCGATCGACGCGAAGCGGAAGGTGTCGGTGACGTGGCCGTCGCGGCGCAGTATCTGGGCGGTGCGGCTGAACTCCTCGGCATTCAGAGGTTCCAGTGGGTGTGATGCCATGGCCGACAGCCCCTTTCAGACCAGCAACGACGACGGCCCAGCCGGGTTGTCCCGGCCGGTGAGCCCAGACCCCTTGCCGGGCATGGACGACCGTCGTTGACTATGCGACGATACCCCCGAGAGGCGGTGGTGATGGGGCCAAAGAGCCAGGTTGCCGGTGCGAGTGGGCCGTCGCGCAAGACACTGCGGACGATCTCGGAGATCCGCGGCTTCTTCCGGACCAACGTGTCCCCGATCTTCTTCGTCGGGCCGACCGCGTTCAACCTGCTGGGCATCGACCGTTGGGTGCGCAACTTCCGCTACCTGGTCTACTACGACTCCTGGGACGGTGCCCACCCGCTGGTGTTCACCCCGAAACACAAGCCCTACGTCGAGTTCGAGAGCAGCGAGGAGATCAACAACTACCTGCTGCGCGACCCCGAGGTGCAGGCGCACATCGCGGCTCGTTCGGAGGCCTCGGGGATGGCGCCGATGATCGCGATGGTGTTCTTCGACGAGGAGACCGAGGAGATCTGCGCGGAGCTCGGCTACAACCTGATCCTGCCGCCGGACTCGCTGCGCCGGCATCTGGACTCCAAGATCGTCACGACCCGACTCGGCGAGGAGGCGGGTGCTCCGTCGGTACCCAACGTCCTCGGACGCGCCGACAGTTACGCCGAGTTGTCCGCGCAGGCCAGCGCCGCGGGCCTGGGCTCCGACCTCGTCGTCCAGACCCCCTACGGCGACTCGGGCAAGACCACCTTCTTCATCAAGGAAGAAGACGACTGGCGGCGCAACGCCGAGCACATGGTCGGCGAGGAACTCAAGATCATGAAGCGCATCAACAACCGCGCCGCGGCGGTGGAGGCCGTCAACACCCGGCACGGGACGGTCGTCGGGCCGTTCATGACAGACCTGACCGGCTATCCCGAGCTCACCCCGTACAAGGGCGGCTGGTGCGGCAACGACCTGTTTCCGGAGGCCCTCAGCGAGCAGCACCGCGCCGTCGCGATCGAACACGTCCGCCGGCTGGGTGATCGGTTGCGCCAGGAGGGTTATCGGGGCTTCTTCGAGGTCGACGTGCTCGTCGACCTCGACTCCGACGAGGTCTATCTCGGCGAGCTGAACCCGCGCATCTCCGGGGCGTCGTCGATGACCAACGTGACCGCGGGCGCCTACGCCGACATTCCGCTGTTCCTGTTCCACCTGCTGGAGTTCATGGACGTCGACTACGAGCTGGACATCGGCGAGATCAACGAACGCTGGCGCGATCTGGCGGCAGTGGACGTGTGGGCGCAGCTGATCATGAAGGAGACCGTGGACTCCGTCGAGCGACTGCTGGAGGTGCCGCGCACCGGCACCTGGCACCTCGAGGACGACGGATCGCTGCGGTTCGCCGGTGTCACCAAGGACTGGCACGACGTCACCCACGAGGACGAGTGCTTCTTCCTGCGCGTCTACGGGCCGGGCGACTACCGCTTCAAGGGCGCCGATCTCGGCGTCCTGGTCACCAAGGGCCGGATGCAGACCTCCGAAGGGCTCACCCAGCGCTGCCGCCGCTACATCGACGGGATCCGGTCGCAGTATGTCAGCGAAAAGCTGCCCGAGACACCGACGGTCGTGCCGATCGGCTACGTCAAATAGCTCCGGGGCGCCCGTGCCCGCGTTCGGATCCTTCGACGACCCCGGCCGGTCCGGACGGGTGGGGTGAGGCCACTCCACCGACCGGTCCCAACCCGGCCAGGTGGCGGCCGACCGCGCCGAACGCCCGGATGGTGTCGATCAGATAGGCGGCGTCCTGGGCGGTGGGCCAGGACGACAACTTCACCGCGACCGTGCGGGTTTCGTGGTCGACGAAGACCATCTGGCCGTTGATGCCGAGGCACAGCTGGATGTCGCCGGACGGGCCGGGGACGAACCAGAACTGGTTGCGGTACCAGCCGCCGGGAAGGACGGGCTCGGAGTCGGAGCCGGAGAAGGCGCCGCGAATGTCGGCGTCGATGTGGCGGGCCTGCTGCAGCCAGCCCTCGGGCACCACGGCCCGCTCCCCCACCCGGCCGTCGTCGATCAGCATCATGCCGAAGCGGGCCATGTCGCGTGCGGTGGCGTTGATCCCGCCGTCGTGCACCGCGGATCCGAGGGGGTCGCAGGTGACCTCGGCGTCGAACTCGGCGCCCATCGGGGCCCAGATCAGGCTGGACACCAGATCGGCCATCCGAACCCCGGCGGCCCGCTCACACACCCAGCCCAGTGCATCGGTATCCGCCGAGCGGTAGACGAACGGCCCGCCGTGCGGCCCGTCGGAGGGCAGCGAGGCCAGGTAGGCGTACATGCCGACATTCCCGTTCTCGTCCGTGCGGCGACGCCAGCCCATGTGCCGCTCGATGACGCGGACCCCGGCCTGGGGGTTCTCGTACTCCTCGCTGAACGCGACGCCGGTGCGCATGTCCAGCAGGTTGCGCACCGTCGCCCCGTCGTAGCCGGAGTCGGCGAACTCGGCCACGTACCGGGTGACGGGCGCGTCGGGGTCCAGCAGGCCCTGTGCCACGAGGTTTCCGCAGACACAGCTCACGATCGACTTCGACACCGACATCAACAGATGTGGCGTATCGGCTCGCATCTCGCCGAGATAGCGCTCGAGGACGACCTGGCCGTCGTGCACGATGATGACGGCGTCGGTCCAGCTGTCGGCCAGTACCGCACCCACGGTGGGCGGGCCCTCGCCGATCCGCGTCACGGCGATGCCGTCGAGGTCGGGTGGGTTCGCGTGGTACGCCAGCGCGGATTTCTCGGGGCCCGGGGCGATGCGCTGGGTGGGGATGAGCTCGCGCAGATGCTGGAAGGCCCACCGGTTGAAGGGTGGTTGCTGCCAGTTCTCCAGCGTCGCCACCGACTCGGGCGGTGGGGGGAATCCCGCCATCGTTTCGTCGGCCATAAGGCGCACTTTATCTGGATGCGGCGCGACGAACCCGTCCGGCCCGGTGGCCCCCGCGCCGCCGGCGGGCGGGACATCACTGCGGGATGTGGCCGGTGGCGATCTCCGCCTTGGGCACCACCACCATCGGTACGTCGAGCGCTCGCAGCATCTTCGCCGCGGTCGAACCGAGAAAGGTCCGTCGCGCGGTGCCGAGGCGGCTCGAGCCGACCATGATCAGGTCGCCGTCGTGCCAATCGAGCTTCTTCACCGCCTGCTCGACGGTGCCGCCGTCGGCGACGTTCGCGGTGACCGGGAAACCTTTTCGCAGAGCCTTTTTCGCGGCGTCCAGGGTCTGAAATGCGTGTTCGACCGCCCGATGGCGGACGGCCTCGTCGTCGCCGCGAATTGCCCCGGGTACCGGATCGAGCGCCACCAGCGACACCAGCCGCAACGGCGTGCCCGCCGCTTCGCTGGCCCGGAAGGCGGTCTCGAGCAGTAGGTCGGCTCCCTCGCGTTCGCCGATCGCGCAGGTCACCGTGCGGACCCGGTCGATCTTCGAATCGCGGGCTCCCCGCGGTGCCACCACCACCGGTACCGGTGAGGCGTGCAACAGCTCGTTGACCACCGGTCCCAGCGTGTAGTTGGCGCTCAGGCCACCGCCCGACCCGCCCACCACGATGGCCACGGCCTCCAGCTGTACCGCCGCGTCGATCAGCCCTTCGGCGAACGAATCGTCGATGTTGACGTGGCAGTGGGCGACGATGTCCTCGGGCACCAGGTCCAGCGCGTCCGCCAGCCACTCGTGGGCCTGATGGCCGAGCTGTTCCTCGTATCCGCCGGTCGCCACGACGGCGCCCAGATCGCTGCCGTGCGGCAACACCAGGCAGATCTCCACTTCGGCGCTCAGGGTGCGGGCCAGCCGGACGCCCAGCGCCAGGGCGTCCGCCCCGCCGGGCGTGGCCAGATAGCCGACCATCAATCTCATGAGCCAACCGCCGCAGATCACGCACCCCGCCGAAGGGGTGCCGCTCAGTCAATCCTGCAAGACGCGGCGTACGGCCGGGCCGCTTCGGCAGAATTGCCCCGGTTTGTCCACCGGGGCCGCCGAGCGACGCGGCTACACCGCCGGTTGGGGACCTACCGACGTTCGCGCCGACCGGGTTCGGAGGGGTCGAAGGTCACCCGCAGGGCGTCTGGGCCGCGGATGCTCGCGCCCCAGTAGGTCGGCTCTTCGACGAGCCTGAGCCCGGGCAGGCGGTCGAGGATGGCGTCGAGTGCGCTCCTCATCTCCCCGCGCGCGATGTGGGCGCCCAGGCAGAAATGCTCGCCGAATGAAAAGGAGATGTGTTTGTTGGGGCGACGGTCGAGAATCCAGCTCGCTGGCTCCCTGAACCGGCTCGGATCCCGATTGGCTGCAGCGATCCCGAGGAGGCAGAGCGAGTCGGCTGGAATGCCGACTCCGCGAATTTCGATGTCGCGGGCAGTGATTCGCGGGACGAGAGCGACCGGCGGGGCCCACCGCAGTGTTTCCTCGACAGCCCGGTGCCGCAATTCCGGGTCGGCACTGAGCGCTTCCAGGGCACCCGGCGTGGTGAGGATGGCCGACATCATGTTGCCGATGCCCAACCATGTGGTGTCGGCTCCGGCGGGAAACAGCAACAGCATGAAGCTGGCGATCTGCTGTTGGGTCAACGCTTTGCCGTCGACCTCACCGTTGGCCAGCAGCGACAGAATGTCGTCGGCGGGGCGGCCGCGGCGACTGTCGACATGCGGCAGAAGGAACTCCCGAAAGGCGCGCGCCGATTGTTGCTGATGGTCGGGGTCGCTGCCCAGAATCAGGTCGCTGGCCCACGCCGACATCCGGTCCCAGTCGTCGATCGGGATGCCGAGCAGCCCGCCGATCACGGCCAGCGGATACTGCTTGCCGAACTCACCCATGAGATCGGCGTCCCCACGGGCGCAGAAACCGTCGATGACGGCGTGCGCCTGCGGCTCCAGCAGCGTGGGGACATAGGCTTCGGAACGGCGTTTGGTGAACTGTCGGGCAACCACGTTGCGGTGCAGATCGTGCTCACGGCCTTCGTAGCCGAGGAACGTCGGGCCCAGGATCGGAAACGTCATGACTTCCTGGGTCTTGCGCGGCGAGAACGTGTGGGTATCGAGGAACGCCCGATGGACGTCGTCGTGGCTGGTCAGAACGTAGCAGGGCATGCCCGGGAAGAACCACGCCGGCGCGACGCCGCCCCGTTCGTCGATCATCTGCAGCGCCTCGTGGAAGCGGGGCACCTCGATCTGCATCGGATGGACCGCGCCGAACCAGATGTCGGCCCAATCCGGATCGACTTCGAAGTCCTCGGCGCTTCCCCGCACCGTCGGCATGCCCGACCTCCCGGTGGCTGTCGAACGGTAGCCTAGATCGGCGGGCCGGCATTCGACAGCTTTTTGCGCTAGATGAAGTCGCTTCCGCCGTCGACGTTTACGGTCGCGCCGGTGACATAGCCGTTGCGCCGGGACGCCAGATACGTGGTGATCGAGGCGATTTCCTCGGGAAGACCGGCCCGGCCCAAATCGCAGGGCTGGTGAAAGTTGTCGTCGATCCACGTCATGACGTCGACCGGGTCGGTCGCATCCAGGCCGTCGGCGGCCAGGACGTCCTTGAGGCTCTCGGTGAAACTGGCGGTGACGATGGTGCCCGGGCACACACAGTTCACCAGGATCCCATCCTTGGCAAGGCTTTTCGACAGGTTCTTGGTGACGCTGCTCAGCGCGGCCTTCGATGCGGTGTATGCCACGATCCTCGGGTTCTGGCGCTGGATGGAGTGGGCGGACAGGGTGACGATGCGTGCCCAGTCCGCGCTCCGCAGCAGCGGCAGCGCTGCCCGGATCGACCTGACCCCCGACATCGTGCCCAGCGTGAAGGCGGCGTCCCAGTCCTCGTCCGTCATGTCCTCGAAATAGCCGTCGCCGGGTCCGACGGTATGTACCAGCGCGTTGAGAAGACCCCAGCGCTGCCTGACCTGCCCGAAGCCCGCGGCGATGGAACCGGCGTCCGACATGTCGGCGCTGATACCCACGGCGTCGGGAGCTCCGGCTGCCAGCAGGGTGTCGGTGGCCGCGTCCAGTGCGGCGCGGTTCCGCGCCATCACCGCGACACGTGATCCCTCGGTGGCCAGCGTCGTCGCGATCGCCAGCCCCATCCCCTTGCTGCCGCCGGTCACCACGGCGGCGGCGCCGGCCAGACCTAGATCCATGCTGTTCCTTGTCGTTGCGAGGTTCGGCCACTGAGCAGTCCGGGACGGGTCACCGTCCGGTGCCGCCGGCGATCACCGCGGCGATGGTCTCCGGGGCGACACCCAGGCCGCGCAGGCAGAAGCGCTGGACGTGGCTGCGCAGCTCGCCGGGAACGGAACCGCCGGTCGACCAGTGCCGTTCGACAGCGGCCCACACAACGGCCTGGATCGACAACCCCTCGGTCTCCGGGTCGATGTCGGGGAACAGTCCGCCGTCCCGGCCGCGGCGCAGCTCTTCGACCAGTGGCAGCAGGATCTCGGCGTATGCGGGTCCGATCAGTTCCGGTGTGGCGGACATCTGCGCCTGCGCTTCGAGCGACATCTTGCGCAGGTCCGACCTGGTACGAGCGTTGAGCGCCAGGTCCAGGCGGGCGTCGATCCAGGCTGCCACCGCCCGGACCGGGTCGGCCGCGGTGTCCATGCGCTGACGCAGGCGCAGCCTCTCGGCCCGGGCCATCTCCAGGAACAGGGCTGACACGAGTTCGTCCTTGGAACCGAAGTGCCGGTAGAACGCGCGGGTGCTCAACTGAGCCCGGTCCAGCACCTTCGCGACACCCAGGGCGCCGACCCCCTCCGCATCGACGATCCGGGAGGCCGCAGCCAGAATGGCGGCACGTACCTCGGGGTCTGGCTCGACCTTCCGTCGCCCGCCCGCCCCGCCGGCTTCCCGCCGCACGCTCATCCTGGTCGTATCCATCAGGCCGTGGCGCCGAACTTTGTCAGGTAGTCGCCGAACGCATCCCGCACCTGCTGCGGCGTCAAGCCGAACTCAGCCAGCTCGTAGGTGTGCGCGCCCCGGTGGCCGGGCCGGTGGTCGGCAGCCCATCGGCCGACCTTCGCCCTGGCCGCATCGCTGAAGGTCAGCCCGAGCTGTTCGTAGCTCGCGGCGATCGTGCCGATCGGATCGGTCTGCAGGTCCGCGAACGACACGTCGGCGAAGCGGTCGTCTTCGAACTTCGCGCGGAAGTCCATGGCCCGCTGGGTCGCCTCGGCCCACCACGCCAGTTGCTCGGCGCCGAGTTCGTGCGGGTTCCGGTAGTCGCTGCTCCAGCTCCGGACATAGCCGATGAGACTGCACACCGAGCCCAGCACCTTCGCCGGATCACGATGACTCCAGAGGAATTTGGCGTCGGGGTATGCCTCGACGAACGCTTCGAGTGCGAACATGTGCACCGGTGTGCGCAGCTGCCACAGACTCGGCTTGCAGTGCCACTGGAGTAGCTTGAGCACGCACTTGTGAAACTGGTAGGTCTCCCGCATATCGCAGTGCAGCAGCCAGTCGACATAGCCGGGAACCCGGACCACACCGTCGAAGTGGTAGGTGCGGAAGCTCATTCCCATCAGGTCCTGGCATTCGGTGGCCGCCTCGGCCTCAGAACTCATCATGGTCTTGAAGTCCGGGAACATGCTGTCGATCATTGCGATATCCTCGGCCGCCTGCGCGATCCTGGGGTCGGTGTACTGGGTGGCCGCCTCGGGCGGCGGTGTCGGGGCCTGCGATTCCCAGGTCCGCAAAGACCTGAACTGCGGATCGTTGGCCACCAGCTGGCCCAGAGCCGTTGTGCCGGTGCGTGGTAGGCCCAGTATGACAATGGGTCCCTCGATCGTCTCGTCCGCGATCTCGGGGTGGGCCCGATAGGTGTCGATGATCTTGAGCCGCTGGATCAGTGCATTGCTGATCGTGGCGTGCTGAATGATGCTGCCGAGGTCATTGAGGTCGGCCTCGGTGTTCAGCGCGGCGACGGTCCGCTCGAGACCCTCGCGGTAGTAGGTCGACCCGAAGTCCTCCAACCCGGTGGCTGTGCGGGCTCCGTCTTCGAGTTCGTCGGCGGTGAAGCTCATCGGTAGAACCGTTCGTGCACGGCGCGGCGACGTGCTGCGATGACGTTCGCGCGTTCGTCGGAGGTGGTCATCGCGGTGTCGGCGGGCAATGCCGCGAGGACCGCGTCGACAGGCACCACGCGGGTTTTCGGCACCGGGGCGGTGTCGGTTCGCACGCAACGCAGGAGCATCGCGCCGTTGCTGTGTCCGGCGGTGTCCAGCCAGTTGGCCACCCCGGGATCCGTCGCCGAGATGACGAAGCGCACCAGTCCGTCCGCGTCGATGACCGTCTGATGGCCGTTGAGGCTGGATTGGTGGCGCCCATAGTTGATGGTCTCCAGCCACGGGTTGCCGAGTGAAATGCTCCAGTAGACGCCTCGGGGCGGGTCGAGCTCCAGAATCAGTGCCTCATCGGGCTGCAGTTCGAATCGTCCTATCACCGGCCGGTTTTCGGCGGCAGCACCGATCTCCGTCATGTCCATGGGCGGAATGAAACCGTTGGCTTGCGGCATAGCGCCGAAGTCCAGGAAGAACTTCAGGTTGTCGTGGACGAAGTCGCCCAGCGCGACGAGCTGCCGCGAGACGGAGACGTCGGGCTCGACGGGTCGGTCCATCGGGCCGACTTCCGCACCGATCCGCTCGATCCTCAGCGACGCCGGCTCCTCGGTGTCCCAGTCGTAGAGGAAGTTCCGCACCGTCAGGACCGGATGATCGCCGGCCAGGCGCAACCAGTTGCCGTTGTGTTCGTCGGCAGAGAGGATCGCCTCGAAGTGTCCGTCGTCGTCCAACTGGAGATCGTCGACGAGACAGTTTGCGACAGTGGTCATTCCGTCCATGGTCTGTAGGCCGACATAGCGTGCTGTGCCCCGGTTCCCGGACAGCCGGTAGGTCTCACCGGCACGCATGCCCGCGTTCATGTAGACACAGTCGGGGCATTCCAGGCCCCAGGTGACGATGTCGTCCATCTTGGCGCGATTGACCGCGAGGACCGGATCGGGGTCGGCCCGAAGCGCCGTGTCGACGCCCACCGCAAGCAAGACCATGAGGTGGCGCATCCCGGAGGCGTAGTCGATCCGGTTCTGGTTCACCGGCGCCGACGCCACCAGTCGTTCGGCCGCGGACAAGCGCTCCTGCAGGTGGGCCCAGGCAGCGGCGAGCTGTCCATCCGCACCGGCGCCGTCCGACAGGGCCGCATCGGCAATCGACTGCGGTAGCCAAGCCATCGGGTTTCTCCACGCGGTGGGCGCCTGCTCTTCGGCCACATTTCTCCGTTCCGGCACCGGCGGGCACCAGTTTCGAAAACGGTATTTTCAGTTGCGCACGACGACTATCACACCGAACCGGGCCGGCTGTCAATGAATCGAGCCGGAGCTTCGCCGACCGCCCCCGCCGCCCGGCCGAAACGGCCGCGGAAGCATTCGCGGTGGCGTATGTTCATCTCCCCGAGGAGGGCGATGGCCGGCAGCGACGCCAATATTGTGCGCACCCAGGTGGGCAGGTGGAACCGCGGTGCCGTGCGGCGACTGGTCGCTGTGCTGCAACCGATGAACAAGCTGTACTTCCGATCGGAGGTGCGCGGTCTCGACAACCTCCCCAGCGGGGCGTCGCTGGTCGTGTGCAACCACTCCGGGGGTATGGTCACTCCCGACCCGGCGGTGTTCGCGGTCGACTTCTACCGCAGGTTCGGTTATCAGCGCCCGCTCTACATCCTGGCCCACGACATGTTGTTCCACGGCCCCGCGGGCAAGTGGCTGCCCCAGCTCGGGATCGTTCAGGCAAACCCCGAAAACGCCGCCGCGGCGCTGGCGGCAGGGGCGGTGACCCTCTTGTACCCCGGTGGAGACTACGACGTGTACCGGCCCACGCTTCGGGAGAACCTCATCAGCTTCGCCGGCCGCACCGGGTACGTGACCGCCGCGGTGCGGGCCGGCGTCCCGATCGTGCCCGCGGTGTCGATCGGTGGCCAGGAGACGCAGCTGTACCTGACCCGCGGCGTATGGCTGGCCCGTGCGCTGCGGTTGACCGGCCTGGAACGCAGGCTGGGCCGGACGGACATCCTGCCCGTCTCGATCGGTTTCCCGTTCGGGCCGAGTGCCCTTCTCCCGGTCAACATGCCGCTGCCCACCAAGATCATCACCGAGGTGCTCAAACCCGTCGACGTCATCGCCGAATACGGACCCGACGCCGACCCCGCGGTGGTCGACGCCCACGTGCGCCGCGTGATGCAGGCTGCGCTACACCGGCTCGCCCGCGAGCGGCGACTGCCGATTGTCGGCTGACCAGTGCTCGACGTGCTGCCGGTGACCCGGGGGCGGCCAGTGCGGGAGGTGTCCCGCGATGCGCGCCGAGCAAGTTACCGTCCGCCGAAGCGCGGCCTGCGCTTCTCCGCGAACGCCCTGAGGCCCTCGCGGGCATCCTGCGAACCGATGACCTGCGCGGTGAATCCGCTTTCGATCGCCCGAGCGTCCTGTTCGTCGAGCCAGCCCGTGGCCAGGATCGACGCCTTCGACTTCTGCACCGCCAGTGGGCCGTTCGCACAGATCCGCGCCGCGATCTCCGGTACCGTGCTGCATCAGCGTCGGGCCGATGGTGTTGATGGTCAGGTACGGGACGGCCACTCCGGCCACTGCCGCGGCGTCACCGAAGATCCGCTGCTCCACCATCGACCGGGCCCCACCGCCGAACTCGGTGGGCCAGCCGATGGCCAGCCAGCCGTCCCTGCCGAGCTGCCGGATCACCTCGAGATAGACCGCGCCGTCGCGGTATTGGCCGTCGACGAAGCTCAGCGCCTCGCGGCGTTCGGGGTCATCGGCGTCGCGAAGTAGTCCCGAAGCTCGCGGCGCAGCTCCTCCTGCCGGCGGTGAACGCAATTTTCATCGGCACGCTCTGCCCGGGTCGGTGCCCGGCGCTCGCCCCGGCCGGCGCCATGGGTCGGCGGCCGTGTTGCGGCGTTCGGCATTAGGGGATGACGAGTGGTCCCGACGCGGTCCCATCCGACAATCCCAGCGCCGCTCAAACTTTATCGCATGTGTAAAACATGAAGAGTATGGTTAAAGCATGTCTAGCATGGTCCAGATTCGAAATGTTCCGGACGAACTTCTCCACGAACTGAAGGCCCGTGCCGCAGCGCAGCGGATGAGCCTGAGCGATTTCCTGCTGACTCGGCTCGCCGAGATCGCGGGAGAGCCAGCCCTCGATGATGTTCTTTCCCGTCTCGCGGCATTGCCGCGCCGAGACCTCGGTGCGAGCGCAGCCGAGTTGCTTGACGAGGCTCGGTCCGAGTGATCGTGGTGGACGCCTCTGCGGTGGTCGAACTCGTCCTCGCGACGCCGCCGGGTGCGGCAGTGGCGCAGCGCTTGCGGGGCGAGGCGGTGCATGCCCCTGCCCACTTCGACGTCGAGGTCATGGGGGCGGTACGGCGGGCCGTCATGCGGCGGCTGATCAGCGATCACGAAGGACTCGTCGCGGTTGCCGACTTCCTGAGCCTGCCGGTTCGTCGTTGGCCGACAAAGCCATTCGTCTCGCGCGCCTACCAATTGCGGAGCACTCACAGCGTGGCCGACGGACTTTACATCGCCCTCGCAGAGGGCTTCGACGTACCGCTTGTCACCTGCGACGGACGGCTCGCCCGATCTCATGGCCACGATGCCCATATCGAGCTTGTCGCTTGAGGATCGCAGTGCCACGGCTCGGCATCGAGATGCGAGCGGACTCGTTCGACGGTCAAGCGGGACCATTCCGATGTCCTGAGACATCACAACGTCGGGCTGACAGGAGCCGCCGTCTGAGCGCCGCTGACCCGGAGGGCACTCGGGCTCGCGACATCCTGGTCGCCCTCCGCAACGCAAAGGCCAGGACCGGCTGAAGCCGACCTGGCCCTTATTCTTGGTCGGGCTGACAGGATTTGAACCTGATGGTGGATGCGACGTGGCCGATTCTCTTATCAGCGGTTTTCGCGCTTCTACCTGCTGGTATGCCGCTCAAGCCGCAGTGACAGTATAGGACACTGTCAGACACATTGGTACATTCATGTTGCACGAATCTTGCACGGAATGACCGAGGGGATGGCAAACGATGGCGCGGAAGAAACGCGGGTTCGGCCGGGTGCGCCAACTACCTAGCGGCCGATGGCAGGCAGCCTACGTCGGACCCGACACGCGCCTGCACAAAGCGCCGCGCACGTACTCCCAGGAGTCCGACGCCGAGGGCTGGCTGTCCAACGAACGCCGCAAGATCGACCTCGGCACCTGGGGCGCCGCGGAACGCTCCGACGGCATCACCCTGACCAAGTACGCCGACCGCTGGCTGGAACAGCGGCGGCTACGCCCCCGCACCCACCAGCTCTACCGGTCACTGCTCGATCGGCTGATTCTGCCCGACCTCGGCGACACCAAGCTGGTGAAGCTCACCCCCGCCCAGGTTCGCGAATGGCACGCCGACCTCGGCGCGGACACCCCGACCCGCAACGCCCACGCATACAGCCTGCTGCACGCGATCTGCGCCACCGCCGTGCAGGACGAACTGCTCGACGGCAACCCGTGCCGCATTCCGAAGGCATCGCAGACCAGGCGGCGTCATCAGGTCGACGTGCTCACCCCGGCCGAGCTGGACAAGCTCGCTGCGAAGATGCCGAAGCATTTGCAGATGACCGTGACTCTGGCCGCCTGGTGCGGACTGCGCTGGGGTGAGACATCGGAGTTGCGCCGTAAGGACATCGAGCGCGATTGCAGTGCGGTGCATGTTCGGCGGGCGGTCACTTACCGCCAGGGCGCGATCCACGTCGGGGAGCCGAAAACGTCGGCGGGCATCAGAACCGTGAACGTGCCGCCGCACATCAGGCCGGCCCTGAAGAAGCATCTCGCCGAGCATGTCGGCAAGGCCGGCGACTCGCTGCTGTTCACCGGCAAGGCCGGCGGGCATGTGCGCCACTACGAGTACCAGTATCCGTGGGAGAAAGCCCGCGCCGCCATCGGCAAGCCGAACTTCCGCGTCCACGACTTAAGGCACGTCGGCGCGGTTCTGGCCGCGCAGTCCGGCGCCACCACCGCCGAGTTGATGCACAGGCTGGGTCACACCAGCCCGGCGATGGCGCTCAAGTACCAGCATGTCGCCGAGGGCCGCGACGCCGAGATTGCCGAACGTCTGTCGAAACTTGCCGCAGGCGGTGCCTGATGGATGACGAAGAGGACCGCGTCGACCCCGATGACATCGCCCGGCTGATCAACATCATGGACAGGGTTGTCCTTGAGCCGGCACGGCAGCGGGCCGCACGATACGAGTCTTTCCTGTCGGACAAGCGAAAGCTCAACGCCCACTTGCTGATCACCTACCGGCGGGCAGGGTGCCGCTGCGTCCTTCTGCATGTGCTCTCGACACCCGATGGTGTGCTGCTCGGCCGCCCGCCGCAACGGCCCGCCGCGGGCGCTGGGCGCCCCGACGTGTTCCAGGTTGAACGCGAACGCGACCCGGCGCGGGCTCAGTGGCTCACCAGCGGCGACAGTGAGAGTGAGCGAATCACACTGCGGTGCCCACACCGGACGTTCTTCAACATCACCTTCTCTGAGATCCGCCAGGATCTCGCCGCAACCCGCCGAGGCGCCACGATCCCGCTCCCACGCGGGAACACCATGTAACGTATGTAGGCATAACGGAACACTGAGCCCGTCCAGAATTGGCGCACCCCTACCGGAGTCGGCACCCGGTGCGAGAGGTGCGCCATGTCCAAATCGAAGGCTCAGCCGCGTCTGGCTGGCATTCCCGTAGCCGCCAAGAACGCCGACGTTCACCCGAGAACCCTTCGCCGCTGGATCTCCGAAGGCAGGCTCACCGGCTACCGTGTCGGCCCCCGCCTGATCAAGGTCGACCTCAACGAACTTGAGGCTTTTATCCAGCCGGTCGGCGGTGCGGCGTGACCACCGCTATCCATCACATCACCCGCAACCTCATCGAGCAGCACGGCCTGCCAACCGGCACATCGCTGGAGAACAGAGTCACCTGGCGGCTGCACACCTGGGACATTCTCGATCAGACCCAATACCGCGTAGGCAAATACCGGCTCGACTACGCCTGGCCCACCGTGAGAATCGCACTTGAGGCCGACGGCCCGCACCATTGGCGACCTGATGTGGCTGTGAAGGACGTCGCCCGCGATGCCTGGCTGCGTTCGCAGGGCTGGCTGGTGTTCCGCGTCGATGACAGCGACACGCTCGATGAACAGTTGTGCCGCGTTGTAAGGATGATCCGCGCCGAGTTGGACGGCGGTGCGTAGATGGCCCGAAAAGATGAAGCCCAGGCGCACGGCCTGGGCGACACCACACTAACCACCACCACCGACAACCACCACGAAGCCGACGGCTATCCGCAGTCTAGCGCCGCAGACCGTCAGTGCGCGGCTGTGGCTGGTGTTCGTCGTCGGCGTGCCGCGTCCCGGCGCCTGCCGGTCCTTGAGCACAGCCGGGTGGCTGATCCGTGGACACCGTGGCGTCCCGATGTGCTGTCCGACCCGCAGGCCGATGGTGTGGTGGCTGCGGCCGAGCACCTGGCGATCGCCGGACTGGCACCGTTGTTCGACGCGACGACGCTGCGCCAGATGTGGCGGCGCGGCGGCGACGACCGCGCCCTCGCCGAGGAACTGCACCGGCTGACCGACGGGGTGATCGCATGAGTGACCACTTCCAGCCGATGCCGGAGCTGCCGGCCGAGCAATACGAAGCGCTCCGCAACGACATCATGGACAAAGGCGTCCAGATGCCGGTCATCAAAGATCAGTACGGCCGGATCGTCGATGGTAACCATCGGGCGGCCATCGCCGCCGAACTCGGCATCAATTACCCGGTCGTCGTGATCACCGTCGATGACGACGATGACGCGATGGACCGGGCGGTCGCGCTCAACTGCTCACGCCGCCATCTGACACGTGAACAGGTCCGCGACATCATCGGCCACGAGATCCGTCGCCGTACAAGGGATTCCGACCGTGCAATTGCCCGCCGGGTCGGCTGCTCGCCGTCCACGGTGGGAGCGGTCCGCGCCGCCCTCTGCCAGGCCGAAGCCGAGATTGCGGCAGAGGCCAAACGCCGGGAGGAGGAACGCGCCGAAGAGATCCGCGCCGAGAAACGTCGCCAGCTTGAGGAGCTAGAAAAACAGGTCGTCACCGAGATCAACGACTTGCAGGGCCGGATCGCCATGACCGCTCTCATGCAGCATCGTGAGGGCGCGAACTGGCAGACGGTCGGCGACGTCCTGGAGCGGATGACATGGCATCAGTTGCGCGAGGCGGATCACTGGTTGGCCGACCGGGAACTGTTCGGGCGGCTGCTCGGGACGGGGTTCGACGAGATCCGCTCCTGGCAGTGTGATGCAGACTGCGCGGTTTGCGATGACCGGCATCGGCAATGGCGCGATGCGCACCCCGAACGGGTCTACCGGTGGGCCGATCCCGAGGTGTCCAACTTGGACACCTCGACGGCCGACCCGCAGGCGGTGGTCTGAATGTTCGCACGGCGTGATCACCACGACTTCACCCTTGTCTCTCAGGGCAACACGTTCCCGCCGCCAACGGACTATTGCACCGGCTGCGGATACCACCCGGTCGTCTACAGCGGCGAACACCGGGCCGACTGCACCGCGGTCCCGAAACCGGCCGAGTACTGCGACCAATGCCTGTATTACCCGGTTGTTCATCACCGGCACCGAGCCGACTGCACAGCGGCGCGGAAGGAGGTGGTCGCGTGACCGACGATCTGGACCGCTCCGACGAATTGCTTGAACTCATCGCCGACGATGCCCGCCGCGATCAGGCGGCCCGCAACGGGCACCACCCCGATGATCCGGGCCCGGCCGATCCCGGTCCCGACGCCAGCGGGCTCGGGCATTCCGGGCAGGTGCGGATGGCCTACCGGCTCGCCGCGTCCCACCGCGACCGGCTGCTGCACGTCCACGGGATCGGCTGGTATCACTGGGACGGCACCCGCTGGGCGGTCGATGAGATCGGCGCCGCGAAACGGGCAGTCCTCGACGTACTCCGGGCGGCGCTGGCCGGCGCGCTCGGCGACCGGCAACTGCAACGCGACATCCGGGCCTGCGAATCGAACTCCGGAGTCGTCGGAGTCCTCGGGATCGCCTCCGCGCTCACCGAGTTCGCCGCCACCGTCGCCGACCTCGACGCCGACCCCTACCTGCTCAACGCCGCCAACGGCACCGTGGACCTCCACACCCTACGGGTGCGGGCACACGATCCGGCCGACCGCATCACCAAGGTCTGCAACGGCGGCTACAGCAGCGAGCAGACAGCCGAGCAATGGGAAGGGTTCCTGTCCCGCATCCTGCCCGACAGCCAGGTCCGCGGGTTCGTGCAACGCCTCCTCGGCCTGGCGCTGCTCGGCGAGGTCCGCGAGCACCTGCTGCCGATCTGCACCGGTGTCGGCGCCAACGGCAAAAGCACCTTCTGGAACGCCGTGCTGCACACCCTCGGCGACTACGCCGCCACCGCCGAGCCCGACCTGTTCATGCACCGCGAAGGGGCACACCCCACCGGAGAAATGGACCTGATGGGCCGGCGGCTGGTGGTGGTGTCCGAAACCGACGAGGGCCGGCGCCTGGCCGAAGCCACCATGAAACGGTTGACCGGCGGTGACCGCATCAAGGCCCGCCGCATGCGGCAGGACTTCGTGGAGTTCACCCCGGCGCACCTACCCGTCCTGGTCACTAACCATCTACCGCTGGTGTCCGGTGACAGCCCCGCGATCTGGCGCCGGCTGCGCGTCGTCCCGTTCGACACCGTCATCCCCGACGACGAACAAGACGACACCCTTCCCGGCAAGCTCGAGCTGGAGGCCGACGGCATCCTGTCGTGGGCGATCGCCGGGCTGCGCGGATACCTCGACGGCGGCCTGGCCGAACCCGACGCGGTGCGGGCCCGCACCGACGACTATCAGCGCCGCAGCGACACCGTCGGCAGATTCATCGCCGACCGGTGCGTGTGCGCACCCACGGTGAAGGCCACCACCACCCAGCTCTACGAGGAATGGCAGCGGTGGGCGAAAGCCGAAGGATGCGACGACATCGGCCGTGGCAACTTCGGCGAGGTGTTGGACCGGCGCGGATACCCCGCCGCCAAGCCTTCCCACGGAAATCGTTGGCGCCACGGTATTTGCGTCCTGGCCAGCGAGGACACCCCCGATGAAGACAGGTAGGGCACGTTTGGCACGTGTTCCGGGTTCACTTTCACGGGCGCGCAGACGGGAGTTAATACGGGCAAACGTGCCAAAGGTGCCCGGCGGGAACGAAACCCAATCAACAGGAAGAGGCACAACATGACCACTATGGCCACCGGCCACACTGACCAGCCAGGCGGTGTGACTAATCCACCAGCCACCGTTCACGACGCCAACAATGAACGCGTCCGGGAATTCGCAACCAGGATGTTCGACGCGGGCAGTATCGCGCGCATCGCGGAGGCCGTCGTCGACATCGCCACCTCGGGCGCCTGGCGCAACTACGACATCAACGGACACGCATGCCATTGGCAGGCTGCCGAGTTCGACTACTTCCTGATCACGTGCGGCGTCAAGTACGACGACATGCGCGAGGTGTTCAAGGGCCGCGCCGCAGCGGCGGCCCTCGCGCCGATGCTCGACCAGCGCGACGAGCAGCACCGGCCATTGCGGATCGCTTCGGAAGTGTGGGGGCCATGCCCAGACGGTGAAACCTTGATCAGTCTGGCCAAGCGCTACGGGTGGGTGACCGATCGCGGTCGCACCCGCAAGCCGCCGGTCAGCCGGCGCTCCCGAGCCCGTGCCAGCGGTGCCAGCAGGGAAGACAGAGCACGTGATGCCAGGCGCCGCCGTCTGGGACCGCAACGGTGCGCCGAGCTGGAGGAATTAGCGGCCGCGTTGGCGGCGAAGCTGACCACCGACGAAATGCGTTTCATGGCAGACGAATTCACTATGGCCGCTGGCCGCAGTGAGAACGGGGATAGCCCATGACAGCAACCGGCCTACCCCGGCGCCGCCGCCGCACCCCCGGCCCGTGCCTCGTCTGCACCACCCGGCTGACCCGGCACCCGAGCAGGATTTGCCGCGACTGCCGAATCGTCGTCGGCGACACCATCACCAACTACAGCACCGCAATTGAGAAAGGAACCCAACCATGACCACCAACCCGAACGAGTCCGGCCCCGACGAGCCCGACAACAGCATCCTCAACCACATCCCCGCCGGCGCAACCGTCATCACGCCCGCCGCAGGGCAGCCCACCCAGATCGCCGCCGGCCACATCGCCCAAACCGGCGCCGACGTCGTGATGCTCACCATCCGCGACAACGACCACAACCCGATCTGCGTAGCACTCACCCCAGCAATGGCCGCCGACATCGGACACCACCTGATCGACAAGGCCACCAAGCTGGGCAGGCCACGATGACCACCCACCCCGGTGGGGGTCAACCCCCTGACCTGCGACAACGAAGCAGTCGCAGGTTAGCTTCGACATTTTTTACAAACCGATCCATAGTCCGCTTTTCCGACACCTATAGGAGGTTTTGAATGTCTGATGAATCCGCTGAACCCGTAAACGACCCCGTCGACGGGCCGGAAACCCCGCAGGACACGCCCGCCGAGGACACCCCCGACAGCGGGGGATCGGGTGAGGCGGCCCGGTATCGGCACCAGCTCCGCGATGCTGAGGCGGCCCGTGACGATCTCGCGGCGAAGCTGGAGACGCTCCAGCGGGTGCAGGTCGATGCTCAGGTCACCGCGGCTGGGGTGCGGCCGGCGGCGTTGTGGGCGACGGGTGTCGCCCTGTCCGATCTGGTCGGCGCCGACGGCACGGTGGACGCCGATCTGGTCGCCGCTGCGGTGGCGGCCACACGGGAGCATTTCGGTATCACCCCGCCGTCGCCGCGTCGGCGGCTGTCGGTGAAGGGCCTCAAGTCCGGGCTCGGCGCGCCGTCGTCGCGCGCGAATCGGTGGAGCGCCGCGTTTTCCCCGGACGGGCTCGGACGCGAATAGTCCCCGACGCCCAGTCGAAAGAAATTTCCCACCCAACCAATTGGAAGGAACACCAAGATGATCGAGAACACCTCAGACCCCGTCTACGTGCGGGCGTATCAGGTCGGCGTGAGTTTCGGCCCCGCCGAAGAACCCGGGCGGATCGCCTGCCATCTGGCGATGGAGTTGCCGGCGCCGATCGGCCGCCTGCACGTCGTGCTCGAGCCCGACCAGATGGCCCTGGTGCACGACGTGTTGCACCAGGCGATCACCATGACCGATGAGCAGGTTCGTGACTTCGTCAACCATGTCCGTATGGAGAACCCTGATGACTGAACCCACCCCCGACACCACCGCGGATCCTGCCGAGCCCGTCGAGGCGGTCGATCCGGCCCCCGAGGCTGCGGAGGAAACCCCGCCCGAGCCGGTCGAGGAGTCCTCCAACAAGGAGGCCGCGAAGTGGCGCCGGAAGTTACGTGACGCCGAGGCGCAGCGTGACCGGCTCGCCGCCACCGTCGAGGCGTTGCAGCGGTCGCAGATCGACGCGATCGCCGACTCCGCCGGTGTCCGGCCGGCGGCCGTGCATGCGGTCGCCGCCCTGTCGGACATGGTCGGTGATGACGGGGCGGTCGATCCCCGGAAAGTCGCCGACGCCGTCAAACAGGCCCGGGACACGTTGGGGGTGCAGACGAAGGGCGCCCCGGTGCCCGGTGTCGGCAACGTGCCCAACATCCTGCCGAACCCGAACCGTTGGGAGTCGGCGTTCAAGCCGCGCACCAGATAGCGGATAGAATGGGCGTTGCGCCGGGATCCCGGTCCAGGTTGATCGGCCCGGCGCACGCTCCCCGCCAGGCGCGGGCACGGCACAGCCCAGGACGGGCAGCCGCGATGAAAACCAACAGTTTTCACGACGCTGCCCTGAACACGTTGTGACCGTTCAAAGGAACCCTGCCCGTGAGTACGCTCACTACCCCCACCTCTGCCTATCCGTGGCGGCCGGACACCACGTTCTTCGCCGCGAACGAGGTCGTCGGTGACGCCCTGATCCTGCAAACCTCCACGATCGCCGGGGAGGTTGACGGTGATCAGCCTGCCGTCCGAGTCGCCTACGTCGACGACGCCGAGAGCGCGGACTATGTCGATGAGAACGCCGAGATCCCCGAGGACGAACCGACCCTGAGCGAGGCGGTCGTCAGAACCAAGAAGCTGGCCCGCCTGGTCAACCTCTCCAGCGAGCAGTTCCGGCAGGAGATGACCGCCGAGCAGGTATCCCAAAGCGTTGCAAGGGATTTGGTCCGCAAGGCCGACAACTCCTACATTGCTGACGTGACCGATCCGACCGGGCTGCTCAACATCCCCGGCACCGTGTCCGCCGACGCCGGCGTGTACGACAACCTCGACAACTTGGTGGAGCTGATCGCCACGCTGGAGTCCAACGGCGCCACACCGTCGGCGATCGCGGTGGATCCGTACGCATGGAGCAGCCTTCAGACGATGAAGATCGGCACCGATTACAACGCCATGCTGCTCGGCGCAGGAACCGAAACCACCGAACCCCGCCTGCTGTCGCTGCCGATCCTGCGTAGCCGGTTCATCCCCGCCTACCACGGCCTGGTCCTCGACCGGCGCGCCATCGTCAGTGCGATCGGGCCCGTGCAGGTCGCCGTGTCCGAGCACGCCCTGTTCTCCCGCGACGCCGTGCAGCTGCGGGCGACGTGGCGTATCGGCTGGGGCGTCACCAGGCCGAACTGGCTGGGCAAGTTCAGCCTCGAGCCCGGTTCGTAAATAGGCTCGGGTGTGCGCGGCTGGCCTACCTCTTGCCGAGTCCGCCAGCCCGCAGCACCCCGGGAACGGTCAGGCCCGCGTGACTTGGTGATCGCGCGCGGGCCTGACCACCCCCCAGGGCACCCACCCCTCCGGTACCCGCCGCGCGCCATCGCAGCCATAGGCGTGGCGAGAGGGAGGCCGGAAAAAACTTTTTCCCCCACCACCAGGGAAGCAGTCCCTCCGGGCCCCCAGAAGCGCGGCGCGGTCGGCATAGCATGCCGGGATTTGTACGAAATGAAACTTTCGGCCCCGGCGGCAGTTGCCACGACGGTCGTGATGACCGTGGTTGCCGAGGTTTTTACTGAGGTCAGTAAAAACTATGGTCAACGCAGTCGGCCCGCCACCGTGTTGGTGACGGGCCGAACGTGGGGCTGTTGGGCTAGCTGATCGCGTCGAGCTTGTCGGCGGCCTCGATCAGTTTCGCGGCCAGGGCGCGGGCGTCGTCGGCGCCAAGGTCCTCGCCGCTTCGCAGGTAGAGGTTGATGCTGCGGCACACGGCGCCCGTGGAATCTTGAAAACCGTCGACGCCGACGCCGACCTTCGCGGTGTCGTGGCGTGACCACTCCAGCCCCCGCACCAGGACACCGTCGGCGCCGATACTGTTCCAGCCGTCCGCGGTGGCGCCGGCGGGGACCGGGATGTCAGGGCCGGGGCACTGCTCGGTGTGGGTGCCGATGGCGTTGCAGCAGTCGTAGTAGGCGCTGTCGACGGGGTACTTGGTGGTCATGGGCTGGTTCTCCTTGGGTTGGGAGACCACGCCGCATCTTGCACGCACCTTGCACGGACTTGCATTCGTGCTGGTTAAACGGTCGGGCTGACAGGATTTGAACCTGCGACCACTTGACCCCCAGTCAAGTGCGCTACCAAGCTGCGCCACAGCCCGTGGTGCCTCCGGGATCACCGGTAGGCGGTCGAAAGCCTACCTCAGGCCCCCGCCCAGACCGAAACCGCGTGGTCGGCGGGCGATGCCGCGCCGGACCGACGCCCTGCGACCACCCTGGATCACCGCGTGACCGATTCCGACTCCGACTCCCCCGCCGCCACCGAAGGCGTCTCCGGGGCGAACTTCGGGGCCCGCGACACCCGCCAGGCGTAGAGCACCAGCGACACCCACGCCACGATGATCAACCCGTAGATCACCGACGACCACGGCCAGTGGATCCCGAAGAAGTGCACCAGCTTCTGGCTGTTGGTCAGCACGATGACCCCGCCGACCGCGGTGCCCAGCAGGGCCGGGCTGACCCGGCTCACCAGCCACGCGGCGAACGGCGCGGCGATCACCCCGCCGGCCATCAGCCCGACCACCACCGGCCAGTTCGCCAGGAACTCCTCGCGCAGCCCGATCAGGAAGCCCAGCGACGCCGACACCGACACCAGGAACTCCGAGGCGCTGACCGAGCCGATGACCGTCCGCGGCGCGGTCTTGCCCTGCGACAGCAACGTGCTGGTGGTCACCGGGCCCCAGCCGCCGCCACCGGAGGCGTCGATGAAGCCGCCGAAAAGTCCCAGTGGTGCAAGGAATTTCGCGCTGTGGCTGGAGCCGTGGTGGCCGAACGTCAGCGGTGTGCGCAGCGAGAACCGCAGCAGCACGTAGGTGCCGATCGCGACCAGGATCCCGGCCATCAGCGGGGCCGCGTGCTCGGTGGCCAGCGACGACAGCACCGTCGCGCCGAGGAACGCCCCCACCGCCCCGGGGCCGCCCAGCTTGGCGACCAGCGACCAGTCGATGTTGCGGAACTTCCAGTGCGAGAGCCCGGAGGCGAACGTGGTGCCCACCTCGGCGAGGTGCACCGCAGCGCTGGCCTGGGCGGCGCCGACGCCGGAGAGCACCAGCAGCGTGGTGGCGGTGATGCCGAACGCCATGCCCAGGGCGCCGTCGACCAGCTGGGCTCCGACGCCGACGAGCGTGAAGATGAGAAGCGAACGCATGGCTGCTTTCGGGGACTGCGATCACCGACAAGGGACCGCGATGGACGGGTGGGCGTGCGTCAGGGACGCGGACAACACCACTCGTCGAACGCCATCAGCCGGCGCGACGGCCAGAAAGGCTCCAGCGCGGACGCGTCGGACGGCGCCGGTGCGACCAGCACGCATTCCGCCATCGACATCTCCATCACCACTGAACCCGGAAAAAGCTTCGGTCAGACTACACGGTCAACAGCCGGTAGAGCCCGATCAGTCCCACCACGACGATGACGGCCCGCAGCGCGTCGGGTGACAGGCGCCGCCCGTAGTGCGCCCCGAGGAAACCCCCGACCAGCGACCCCACCGCGATCAGGCCGGCCGCCGCCCAACTGATCCGGTCGAACGCCACCACGGTGTAGGCCGCCGCGGCCACGATGTTGACCAGCAGCGACAGCAGGTTCTTCGCCGCGTTCATCCGTTGCATGTCCTCGGGCAGCAGCGCGCCCATCGCGGCGATCAGCATGATGCCCTGTGCGGCGGTGAAGTAGCCGCCGTAGACACCGATCGCGAACGTCGCGACGACCAGCGCCGTCAGCCGTCGCGGCGACAGATGCTCCGCGGAGCGCCCGGTCAGCTCGGCACGCCGGCGCGCCCAGTCCTGGATGCGCGGGCCGACCACCACCAGCGCCAGCGCGATCACCAGCAGCACCGGCACCACCTGGGTGAACACCTTTTCCGGCAGATGCAGCAGCAGCCAGGCACCGCACCCGGCCCCGAGCAGCGACGCCGGGATCTGCCACTTCAGCCGGTTGCCCTGGCCGCGCAGTTCGCGGCGGTAGCCCCAGGTCCCCGATACCCCGCCGGCGACCAAGCCGACCGCATTGGACATCGTCGCCGTCACCGGCGGATAGCCCAGCGTCACCAGCGTCGGGAAGGTGATCAGCGTGCCCGAGCCGACGAGCGCGTTGATCGCACCGGCCCCGACGCCCGCCAGCGCGATGAGGACCATGTCGATGACGGGCACCAGAGAGACCCTAGCCGAGCGATTTCGGTGTGCTCATCGGCGCTCAGCGACGAGATTCACACCGAAATCACCGGGAGCGGGCTCCCCTCTTCTCGCGGACCCGCACGTTGATCCGGATCGGGCTGCCCTCGAAGCCGAACGTCTCGCGCAGCCGGCGCTCCAGGAACCGGCGGTAGCCGGCCTCCAGGAAGCCGGTGGTGAACAGCACGAACGTCGGCGGGCGAGCGGTGGCCTGGGTGGCGAACAGAATCCGGGGCTGCTTGCCGCCGCGCACCGGCGGCGGCGTGGCGGCCACCACCTCCTTGAAGAACGTGTTCAGCCGCCCGGTGGGCACGCGGGTGTCCCAGGACCGCAACGCGGTCTCCAGCGCCGGCACCAGCTTCGCCACGGCGCGGCCGGTCTTGGCCGAGATGTTGACCCGCGGCGCCCACTGCAGCTGTGCGAGGTCCAGGTCGATCTCACGGTCCAGCAGGTAGCGGCGGTCCTCGTCGACGAGGTCCCACTTGTTGAACGCCAGCACCAGCGCCCGGCCGGCCTCGATCACCATCGACAGCACGCGCTGGTCCTGCTCGGTCAGCGGCTGCGACGCGTCGATCAGCACGATGGTGACCTCGGCGGAGTCGATCGCCCCGTGGGTGCGCACCGAGGCGTAGAACTCGTGGCCGCTGGCCTGCCCGACCTTCCGGCGCAGCCCGGCGGTGTCGACGAAGCGCCACAGCTTGCCGTCCATCTCGATCAGCGAGTCGACCGGGTCGACGGTGGTGCCCGCGACGTCGTGCACCACCGAGCGCTCGTCGCCGGACAGCCGGTTGAGCAACGAGGACTTGCCCACGTTGGGCTTGCCTACCAGCGCCACCCGGCGCGGTCCACCACCGCCGGCGCCCGCGGCCTCGGAGATGGTCGGCAGCGCGTCGACGACGACGTCGAGCAGGTCGGCGACACCGCGCCCGTGCATGGCGCTGACCGGGTGCGGCTCCCCCAGCCCCAGCGACCACAGCTCGGCGGCGTCGGCCTCGCCGCGCTCGGTGTCGACCTTGTTGGCGGCCAGGAACACCGGCTTGCCGGAGCGCTGCAGGATCCTGGCGGCGGCCTCGTCGGCCGAGGTGGCGCCGACGGTGGCGTCGACGACGAGAATGATCGCGTCGGCGGTGCGCATCGCCACCGACGCCTGCTCGGCGACGAGCTGCTGCAGGCCCTTGGCGTCGGGCTCCCAGCCGCCGGTGTCCTGCACGACGAACCGCTGCCCGGACCACAACGCGTCATAGGACACCCGGTCGCGGGTCACCCCGGGGACGTCCTGCACGACGGCCTCGCGCCGGCCCAGGATCCGGTTCACCAGGGTGGACTTGCCGACGTTGGGCCGCCCGACGACGGCCACCACCGGCGGCGGCGCCGACGCCTCCTCGATCGCCTCCGCGACCTCTTCGGCTCCCAGCTCCCAGTCGCTCTCGTCGGCCCACGTTCCGTCGTCGGTCATCGGGTGGCCCCCGCCCTCTGCTCGACGAGCCCGGTCAGGAACGCGATGACCTCGGCCTGGCTCATGTCGCTGGTGTCCACCGCCTCGGCATCGTCGGCGGCACGCAGCGGGGACACCGCGCGGGTGGAGTCGAGGTGGTCGCGGCGCTTGACGTCGGCCAGCACCGCCTCGTAGTCGCCCGGCAGGCCGGCCGCGACGTTCTGGTCGTTGCGCCGCCGCGCACGTTCCTCGGCCGAGGCGGTCAGGAAGATCTTCACGTCGGCGTCGGGCAGCACCACGGTGCCGATGTCGCGGCCCTCCACCACCACATGGCCCGACCCGCCGGCCAGCGCCCGCTGCATGCCGACCAGCCGGGCGCGCACCTCGGGCACCGCCGAGACCGCCGACACGGCCTTGGTCACCGCATCCCCGCGGATCTCGGCCGACACGTCCTCGCCGGCCAGAAACGACCGGTCCTCCCCCGGGTCGTGACCGACGGCCAGGTCGATGTCGCCGACCGCCGCGGCGATCCCGGTCGCGTCGGTCAGGTCGATGCCGCGGCGCAGCACGTGCAGCGTGACGATCCGGTACATCGCGCCGGTGTCCAGGTAGCGGGCCCCCAGCGAGGTCGCCAAACCCCTTGCCACCGAGGACTTTCCCGTTCCCGCCGGGCCGTCGATGGCGATCACCAGTGCCCGGCTCACAACCCCACCGCCTTGTACAGTTCGCCGATCTCCTTCTGGGTCAGCACCCGGATGCTGCCCGGGCGCTGATCGCCCAGGGACACCGCACCGATGTCGGTGCGCACCAGGTCCTGCACCGGGAAGCCGACCTCGGCGAGCAGCCGGCGCACGATGTGCTTGCGGCCCTCGTGCAGCGTCACCCGCACCAGCGACTTGCCCGGCATCGCGTCGACGACGGCGAAGTCGTCCACCCGCACCGGCCCGTCGTCGAGCTCGATGCCGTCGCGCAGCTTGCGGCCCAGCCCGCGCGGCACCGAGCCCAGCACGGTGGCCAGATAGGTCTTGGGCACCTCGAACGACGGGTGCATCAGCCGGTGCGCGAGTTCGCCGTCGTTGGTCAGCAGCAACAGACCCTCGGTGTCGGCGTCCAGCCGTCCGACATGGAACAGCTTCTTGTTGCCGCGGACCCGGTGCTCGACGAGGTCGCCGACACAGGGCCGGCCCCGGTCGTCGGACATCGTGGAGTGCATCCCGCGCGGCTTGTTGATCGCCAGGTGCACCAGGGTGTCGTCGACGGTTATCCGCGCGCCGTCGACCCGGATCACCGACACCGCCGGATCCACCCGGGTGCCCAGCTCGGTGACGATGACGTCGTCGACCTCGACCCGGCCGTCGCGGATCATCTTCTCGGCGACGCGCCGCGACGCAATTCCGGCCTGGGACAACACCTTCTGCAGCCGCACACCGTTGTCTTCGGTCATCGTCAATCCCGGTCCACGTCGAAGGATGCGTCGGGTGCGGGCGCGGCCGCACCGTTGAGCTTCATGAAGCGGGGCTCTTCCCCGAGGGTTTCGGACAGGTCGTCGATCACGTCCACATCGGGCAGCAGCGGCGCGATGTCGGGCAGGTCGGTCAGCGAGGTCAGGCCCAGCCGCTCCAGGAACAACTCGGTGGTGGCGAAGGCCACCGCACCGGAGTCGGCGTCGGTGCCGGCCTCGGTGATCAGGCCGCGTGCCAGCAGTGTGCGAATCACGGCGTCGACGTTGACCCCGCGCACCGCGCTGACCCGTGCCCGGGTCACCGGCTGGCGGTAGGCGATCACCGCCAGCGTCTCCAGGGCCGCGCGGGTCAGCTTCGACCGGGCGCCGTCGAGCAGCAGCCGCTCCACATAGGGGGCGAACTTGGCCCGGGTGTACATCCGCCATCCGCCGCCGGCTTCCCGTAGGTCGATACCGCTGTCGCGGGCGGCCAGCCCGTCGGCCATCTGCCGCAGCCGGTCGGCCACCCGGGCGGGCTGCTGATCGGTGGTGGCGGCCAGCGCTTCGACGCTGACCGGGGTGTCGACGACCAGCAGCAGCGCCTCGAGCGCCGCGTCGAGCTCGGCATCCTCCAGATCCGAGTGGAGGCCGGGGGCGGGCTCGAGATCCAGCTCGGCCGTGCTCTCCGGCGCGAAGTCGTCAGTCATCGGTCTTTCTGTCCGTGCTATTCGGTGTCTGCGGTGGCCAGTTGATCGCTGGTCGGCCGCTCTCCGGTCCACGAAATCTGGAGCACACCAAGCGGTTCTGGCTGATCGAATGCTACCGCCCGGGCCCGGTACAGTTCGAGCAGCGCCAGGAACCGGCCGACGATCTCCATCGGCGCCTGGCAGTCGGCGACCAGCTCGGAGAACGATGCCCAGTGCCCGATCCCGCGCCCCTGCAGCAACGTCATCAGGTTGGCCGCCTGTTCGGGCACCGACACCTCGACCTGGTGCAGATGATCGATGCCCACGGTGGGGACGGGGCGCGGCGTGAACGCGGCGGCGGCGATCTGGGCGAACCGCTCGGCGTCCACCCCGAGCATCACCTCGGGCAGCAGGTCCTCGAAGCGCTGCTCCAGCGACACCGCGCGCGGGTAGCTGCGCATCGCCGCGGCCTCCAGCTCGGCGAACATCTCGGCGACGTGCTTGAACGCCCGGTACTGCAGCAGCCGGGCGAACAGCAGATCGCGGACCTCGAGCAGCGCCAGGTCCTCCTCGTCGTGCACCTCGCCGGCGGGCAGCAGCCGGGCCGCCTTGAGGTCCAGCAGCGTCGCGGCGACCACCAGGAACGACGTCGTCTCGTCGAGGCCCAGCTGGCTGCCGATCACCTTCGTGTAGGCGATGAACTCGTCGGTGACCCGGTGCAGCGCCACCTCGGTCACGTCGAGCCGGTGCGCGAAGATCAACTGCAGCAGCAGGTCGAACGGACCCTCGAAGTTGCTCAGCCGAACCTGGAAGCCGGTGGGGCCGGGTTCGTCCTGGGGCGCCGACCCGCTCACGCGCCGAACCGGTGGATGACCTCACGCGCCAGCGCCCGATACGCCTCGGCGCCAGCCGATTTCGGCGCCCAGGTGGTGATCGGCTCACCGGCGACGCTGGTCTCCGGGAAGCGTACCGTGCGGGTGATCACGGTATCGAACACCAGGTTGCCGAACCGCTCGACCACCCGGGCCATCACCTCACGGGAATTGATGGTGCGCGGGTCGTAGCGGGTGATCAGGATCCCGCTGATCGACAGCCTCGGGTTGAGCCGGTCGTGCACCTTGTCGACGGTGTCGGTGAGCAGCGCCAGCCCGCGCAGCGAGAAGAACTCGCACTCGGTCGGGATGATCACGCCGTCGGCGCACGCCAACCCGTTGACGGTGAGCAGGCCCAGCGACGGCTGACAGTCGATCAGCACGTAGTCGTAGCGGTCCAGCACCGGGTACAGCGCGCGGGCCAGCGACTGCTCCCGGCCGACCTCGTTGACGAGCTGGATCTCGGCCGCGGACAGGTCGATGTTGCTGGGCACCAGGTCCATGCCGGGCACCCGGGTGCTCAGCAGCACGTCGTCGATAGACACCCGAGGCTCGACCAGCAGGTTGTGCACGGTGTTCTCGAGCTCGTAGTGCGGTACCCCGAGCCCGGCCGACAGCGCGCCCTGCGGGTCGAGGTCGACCAGCAGCACCCGCCGGCCGTATTCGGCCAGGCTGGCGCCCAGGTTGATGGTGGAGGTGGTCTTGCCGACGCCGCCCTTCTGGTTGCACATCGCGATGACCTTGGCCGGCCCATGGCTGGTCCGCGGGGCCGGTTCGGGGATGTGCCGAGGGATCCGGCCGGTCAGGCCGGGCGTCGGCTCGGGCTCCACGGGCGGGCCGACGGTCCCGGCCGGATCGGCCGGCGCACCGCCGGTGGGGTCGCTCATACCGGACCGTCGCTGGTCGGGCAACCCACGGGCATGGCGGACATCGCGGCAAGTTTAACGGTGAGCGTCGCGCCGGTGAGGCAGACCCGCAGGCAAGATCCTCGCCGATTCCCCGGACGGCCGGCCGAGCGGCGCCGAACGTGAACCCACTGCGAAAAATCGGCGGCAGATTCGCACTGGGCGCACGGTCGCGGCCGGCGGGGGCTGCCTACCCTGGAGGCATGGCTGTGCTGAGCCGACTTGGCTACTGGGGGCGTTGGGCGCTGGGCATGCGGTCGTTCCTGAAAACCGGCCAGATCGGTGACGGGCGCGAGGCGGCGTGCGCGACCCACGTCGAGGAAACCACCGGGCCGGGCGACATCGACGCCGCGCTGGCGGCGATCGACACGTTCGCCCGGCAGCGGGCCGTGCTGGCCAACATCGGCGACGAGAAGGGCCTGCTGCTCGATGCGGCCGTTCGTCGGGCCGCACCGGACCTGGTACTCGAACTCGGCACCTACTGCGGCTACAGCGCGCTGCGCATCGCCCGCGCGGCGCCCGCGGCACGGGTCGTCTCCGTCGAGTTCTCGGCCGCCAACGCCGAAGTGGCGCAGCGTATCTGGACGCACGCCGGGGTGGCCGACCGGGTCCGCTGCGTGGTCGGCACCATCGGCGACGGCGGCCGTACCCTCGACACCCTGGAGCGTGAAACACGGCTTCGGCGCCGGTGCGGTGGACCTGGTGTTCATCGACCACGACAAGAACGCCTACCTGGCCGATCTGCGCAGCATCCTCGGCCGGGGCTGGCTGCACCCGGGGACGATCGTGGTCGCCGACAACGTCGGGATGCCCGGCGCACCCGGTTACCGCTCCTACCTGCGCGAGCACCAGGGCACGCTGTGGGACACCGTCGAGCACAAGACCCACCTCGAGTACCAGTCGCTGGTGCCCGATCTGGTGTTGGAGTCGGTGTACCGGGGCTGACCGCTGAGCCCGTCTGGTCGGACTTCTCAACGCGGCTCGTCCCTCGCCGCTTGATCGTCGTCCTCAGCGCGCCCGCGGATGGGCGCCCGCCCACACCTCGCGCAGCGCGTTGACGGTCACCATGGTGTAGATCTGCGTCGTGGTCACCGAGGCGTGCCCGAGCAGTTCCTGCACGACGCGCACGTCGGCGCCGCCGTCGAGCAGATGGGTGGCGAACGAGTGGCGCAGCACGTGCGGGGACACCGTGGCGGTGATCCCGGCCCGCTCGGCGGCGTCCTGCAGCACCTGCCAGGCGCTCTGCCGGGACAACCGGCCACCCCGGACGTTGAGGAAGATCGCCGGCGTGCCTCGGCCGCGGCGGGCCAGGTCGGGACGCCCGCGCACCAGGTAGGCGTCCAGCGCGGCGACCGCCGGCCGGCCGATCGGGATCAGCCGCTGCTTGCCGCCCTTGCCGCGCAGCAGCACCGAGCGGGCCGCGGTGTCGACGTCGTCGAGGTCCAGGCCGACGGCCTCGGAGATCCGGGCGCCGGTCGAGTACAGCAGTTCCAGCAGCGCCCGGTTGCGCAGCGTGAGCGGACCGTCGGCCTCGCTGTCCCCGCCCGCGGCCTCCAGCAGCGCGAGCACCTCGTCGACGGTCAGGCTCTTCGGCAGCCGGCGGCTCGGGGTCGGGGGCTTGACCTCGCGGGCGACGTCGATCGCGGCGATGCCCTCGGCGGCGGCGAACCGGTGCAGCCCACGCACCGCGATGACGGCCCGGGCGGCCGACACCGCCGACAGCGGCACCACACCGTTGTCGGGATCCCCGCGGCGCAGCGCCACCAGGAACTCGCTGACGTCGGCCTCGGCGACGGCGGCCAGATCGTCGATGCCCCTGGCTGCCAGGTGCTCGGTGTATCGCCGCAGGTCCCGGCGATAGGAGCTGAGCGTGTTGGCCGCCACCCCACGCTCGATCGCCAGGTGGTCGAGGTAGCCCTGCACCTGGTCACCCAGGGACACACCCAGCGACACCGGGGATTGCGTCACAGATGCCCCATCCGCCGCGCGAAGGCCGTCGGCCGGTCCGGCCACGGAGCGTCGACGGGACGCAGTGCCCCGGCATCGGTCATGGCATGCGCGGCCAGGACGCCGGCCACCGCGGTCGAGTTGACGATCTCGCCCGCGTAGACCATCGCGACCGCGTCCTCGAGCGTGAACCGCCGCAGGGTCAGGTCGGCCTCCTCGTCGTGCGCCTCGGGACGCTCGACGTCGGACAGGCCGGTCGCCAGGAACACCCGCACGCTCTCGTCGCAGAACCCCGGTGCGGAGTCCAGATCGATCAGCGTGCGCCAGTGCTCGGCGGCCAGGCCCGCCTCCTCGGCGAGTTCGCGCGCCGCGGTGACGTGCGGGGGTTCGCCGCCGAGGTCGAGCAGACCGGCGGGCAGCTCCCACAGCCGGCGGCCGAACGGATGCCGATACTGGTGGACCAGCACGATGCGGCCGTCCCCGTCCAGGGCGGCCACCGCCACCGCGCCGAAGTGCTCGACGACCTCGCGGCGCGCGGTTCGGCCGGCGGGCATCCGGACCTCGTCGGAGCGCAGCGCGAAGATCTTGCCGATGTGGAGCGTTTCCGATGCCGCCGTGGAGAACTGGTGCCTGCCGGGATCGTTCTCAGCCACGGGCCGGGGCGTCCTCGAGGGCGTGCTCGGCGCCGTTGGCCCGGTGTTCGGGCGGCTCGGGGATCTCCGGAATCTCCGGGATTTCTACGGGTAGCCGTTCCTCGTTCTTGTAGTCCAGCGCCGCACCGATGAACGCCACGAACAGCGGGTGCGGGCGGGTGGGGCGGCTCTTGAGCTCCGGGTGCGCCTGGGTGCCGACCAGGAAGGGATGCACCTCGGCCGGGTACTCGACGAACTCGACCAGGTGACCGTCGGGCGAAGTGCCCGAGAACCGCAGACCGCTCTCGCCGATCTTGTCGCGGTAGCTGTTGTTCACCTCGTAGCGGTGCCGGTGACGCTCGGACACCTCGGTCGCGTCATAGGCATGGGCCACAATCGAATCCGGCTCCAGCACCGCCGGGTAGGCGCCCAGTCGCATGGTGCCGCCGAGATCGGCCTCACCGGCCACCGCGTCGCGCTGGTCGGCCATCGTGGAGATCACCGGATCGGGGGTGGCCGGGTCGAACTCCGCGGAGTTGGCGCCCGACAGGCCCACCGAGCGGGCCGCCTCGATCACGATGCACTGCAGGCCCAGGCACAGCCCGAACACCGGCAGGCCGCGCTTGCGGGCGTAGCGGATCGCGCCGATCTTTCCCTCGATGCCGCGGATCCCGAAACCGCCGGGAATCAGCACGCCGTCGATGTCGGCCAGTGCCGCGGCGGCACCGGTGTCGGTTTCGCAGTCGTCGGAGGCCACCCAGCGCATCTCCACCTTGGCGTGGTGGGCGAACCCGCCCGCGCGCAACGCCTCGGCGACCGACAGGTAGGCGTCGGAGAGGTCGATGTACTTGCCCACCAGGGCGATTCGCACGGTCTCGCGGGGCTCGTGCACCCGGCGCAGCAGGTCGTTCCACTGGGTCCAGTCGACGTCGCGGAACGCCAGGTTCAGCCGCCGCACCACGTAGGCGTCGAGTTCCTCGCGGTGCAGCACCTTGGGGATGTCGTAGATGGACGGGGCGTCCGGGGTGGAGATGACCCCGTCGATGTCGACGTCGCACATCAGCGCGATCTTGTTCTTCAGCGGCTCGGGCACGTCGCGGTCGCAGCGCAGGATCAGCGCGTCCGGGGTGATGCCGATGCTGCGCAGCGCCGCCACCGAGTGCTGGGTCGGCTTGGTCTTCAGCTCGCCCGACGGGGCCATGTAGGGCACCAGCGAGCAGTGCAGGAAGAAACAGTTCTCCCGGCCCACCTCGTGGCGGACCTGGCGGGCGGCCTCCAGGAACGGCAACGACTCGATGTCACCGACGGTGCCGCCGATCTCGGTGATGACGACGTCCGGCCGGTTTCCCTTGCCGTCCGGGTCGGCCATCGCCAGGACGCGTTCCTTGATCGCGTCGGTGATGTGCGGGATCACCTGGACGGTGTCGCCGAGATACTCGCCGCGCCGCTCCTTGGCGATCACCGAGGAGTACACCTGGCCGGTCGTCACGTTGGCCGAGCCGGACAGGTTGCGGTCCAGGAAACGTTCGTAGTGGCCGACGTCGAGGTCGGTCTCGGCGCCGTCCTCGGTGACGAAGACCTCGCCGTGCTGGAACGGGTTCATGGTGCCGGGGTCGACGTTGAGGTAGGGGTCGAGCTTCTGCATGGTCACCTGCAGGCCCCGCGCGGTCAGCAACTGGCCGAGGCTGGACGCCGTGAGGCCCTTGCCGAGCGATGACACCACACCACCGGTGACAAAGATGTGCTTGGTGGCGGTCTGCGGGTGCTTGCGTAACGGCTTCGCATGACCAGGCAAGTGCTACCTCCGTGACGACGGGCAGGGCTTGTTGTGCTGGGCCGAAACCCGGTTTGGGGCCTGCCGACCCACGGAACCCCACCCTAACACCGACTCCGGCACGGCGTTGTTGACACGCGGGCGCCGTGCCCCGCTACTGCGGGACGGTGACGGCGGCGGCACCCTGACCGATGCCGAACTGGCCGGGCTTTCCGCCGGCGATCAGGTCGCCCAGCGCCAGCACCGCGGTGATCCGGCCGGACTCCACGCCGATGTCGTCGACCGTGCTGACCGCGGAGTTCAGCGAGGCGTCGGAACGTGCGACGGCCACCGCCGAGGTGCCCGTCGCCGAACCGTCCCGGCCCGCCAGCACCGTGCCGGAGCCGTGCGGGGCCAGCCCCGCCGCGAACCGGGCGACGGTGGCACCCTGGTTGCCCGCATCGTCACCGAGCGCACCGCCGGTCACCACCAGCGCGGTGTCGGCCGCGCCGATGTGTTCGGTGCCGTAGGTGATGAAACCGGTGTCGCGCAGCGCGGCCAGCACGGTGTCGCGCTGGGCGTCGTCGATCGGCGGCGCCGCCGGATCCCGGTTGACCAGCAGCGCGATGCCCAACAGGTCGCCGGCCTGCGAACCCTGGTCGACGGTCGCGGTGTTCAGCTGTGCGCCGGCGGGCACGATCGGCGAGTTGACCACCGAGAGCAGCTTCTCCGCCGAGTTGGCGTCGACGAACTCCTGGGTGAGCGCGACGGTGCCGGTGACCGTGCCACCGGCCTGCGTCACCAGCCGGCTCAGCCCGTCGACGTCGTCGTCGGCGGCGTCGGGCGTGCGAAAGACGACCACCGACTTGTCCGCCAGGCTGTCCCGTAGCATCCGCGGGGCCATCTGGGCATCGAAATCACTTGCCGCACTCAACTTCTCGTTGAGCGCATTGCGTTCGTCGGTGAGCGCGTCGATCTGGTCGCCCAGCTCGCTCTTGTCGGCGCGCAGCCCGGACAGCACGGTGTCCGACAGCAGTCCCGAGCCCAGGGCGATCCCGATGGCCAGCGCCAGGAACACCGCGGCCAGCGAGATGGCGTGCGTACGCAGCGAGATCACGGTCGGCCCCCTACGAGACGAGGTTCTGCACCCACAGGGTGAACCGGTTCCAGTAGTCGATCACCCAGTCCAGCACCGCGGCGTCGGCGCGACTCACCCACAGCGCGGCGATCACCGCGATCAGCATGGCGAGCACCAGCAGCGCGATCGCGCCACCGGAGACCCGGCTGCGGTACAGCGTCGCGACGGCCTTCGCGTCGACGAGTTTCTCGCCGACCTTGAGCCGGGTCAGGAACGTCGACGGGTTGCTCTGCTGGCGGGTGCGGTCGAAGAACTCCTCCATGGAGGCGGTGTGACCCACGGTCACGATCAGCGAGGCGCCGTGGTGGTCGCACAGCAGCAGGGCCAGGTCGGCGGCCGAGCCGGCGGCCGGGAACGTCATCGCGCCCACGCCGAGGTCCTGGATGCGCTCGAGGCCCGCGGCATGACCGTCGGCGTCGGCGGGCAGCACCACCTGCGCACCGCACCGCAGCACCTCGGTGCTGATGGTGTCCGGGTCGCCGACGATCAGCTGGGGACGGTAGCCCGCCTTGCGCAGCGTGTCGGCACCGGTGCCGACACCGACCAGCACCGGCTGGTACTCCTTGATGAACGGTTTGAGCGCCTTGAGATCGGCTGCCGCGCAGGGCTCCTCGGCGACGACCACGACGTGGCGGCGAATCATGTCGACGTCGATGTCGGGGATGCCGATGCCGTCGATCAGCAGCGGGCTCTCGCTGCGGATGAACTCGATGGTGTTGCCGGCGAACGCCTCGAGGTGCTCGACCAGGCCGCCCTTGGCTTCCTGCATCAACTCGTGGATGTCGGCGTCGGTGCGTTCGGTGCCCAGGATCAGCCGGCGGTCACCGGAGTAGACGCCGCCCTCGTTGATCCGGACCCGGGCGCCGTCCTTGACCTTCTTGAAGACCTCCGGGCCGGTTTCGTCGACCAGCGTGATGCCGTTGGCGACCAGCACCTCCGGCCCCAGGTTCGGGTAGCGCCCCGAGATCGACGGGGAGGCGTTGACCACGGCGGCCACCTCGGCCTCGACCAGTGCGTCGGCGGTGATGCGGTCGAGATCCTGGACGTCGATCACGACGATGTCGCCGGGGCTGACGCGCCGCAGCAGCCGGTCGATGTCGCGGTCCACCCGGGCGGTGCCGGTGATACCGGGGCGTGAGCTGGCATTACGGGACAGCAGCGCTGACATCTTCATGCGGCGATTCTGGCCAGGATCGACCGTTATCCGTCGGAGGCGCGCCGTAACACCAGCCTCATTAGTTAAGTCTTTTCACATCTGTCACACAAGTCACTCGGCCTGCTCACGGTCGCCGCGGGCGGCGTCGAGCAGCTCGCGGGCATGGGCGCGGCCGCTGTCGGACTCCCCCAGCCCGGCCAGCATCCGGGCCAGTTCGGCGACCCGGTCGTCCTCGTCGAGCCGGCGCACCCCGCTGGACTTGGCCCGTCCGCCACGGCCGTCGGCCGCGCTGTCGACGACGAGGTGGACGTCGGCATACGCGGCGACCTGGGGCAGGTGGGTGACGACGATGACCTGGTGGGTGCGGGCCAGCCGGGCCAGCCGGCGGCCGATCTGGACCGCCGCGCGTCCACCCACACCGGCATCGACCTCGTCGAACACCATCGTGGTGCCCTCGGTGGATGCGGCCAGCACCACCTCCAGCGCCAGCATCACCCGGGACAGCTCGCCGCCCGACGCGCTCTTGTTCAACGGCAGGATGTCGGAGCCCCGGTGCGGGGCGAAGCCGAACTCGACCGCGTCCACACCGTCGCGACCGGCGTGCACCGTGGTGCCGGTGGGCAGTTCCAGCGGCGCACTGTCGCCTTCGCGGGCCGGTAGCGGGGTCACCGCGATGGTGAACTCGGCACCGGCCATCGCCAGCCCGGCCAGCTCCTCGGTGACCGCCCTGGACAGGCCCTTGGCGGCCTTGGCCCGCACCTTGGTCAGCTCCTGCGCTGCCGCGGCGACCTTGGCCTGCAGCCCTTCCACGCGGCGGGCCAGGTCGGCCAGTGCCTCTTCGGAGACGTCGAGCTGGGCCAGCCGGTCCCGCGACTCGCGCGCCCACGACAACACCCCGTCGATGTCGGCGGCGTACTTGCGGGTCAGGGTCCGCAGCTCGGCCTGTCGGGCCAGCTTGGACTCCAGCGAGCTTGCGTCGCTGGGCAGCTCGGACAGATAGCGGCCGAGCTCACCGGATACGTCGACGAGCACCGTCAGCGCGCTCCCGAGCTGCTCGGCCAGGGCCTTCAGCTCTGCGTCGTGGGTGCCCCCGAGCGCCGCACGGGCCTGCCCGACAGCTCCGGTGGCGGAGAATCCGTCGACGACGTCCTCGCCGTCACCGGCCAGTCCGGCCCGGGCGGTCTGCACGGCCTCGCGCACCGCGTCGAGCTCGCTGAGCCGGCGGATGTCGGCGACCAGGTCCTCGTCCTCGCCGGGTTGCGGTGCCACCGCGTCGATCTCGTGCAGGGCGAACTGCAGCCGGTCGGCCTCCTGGGCCAGCTCCCTGGCCCGGCGCCTTCTGTCGGCCAGGTCACGCCGGGCCGCGAGCCATTCCTCACGGACGGTGCGGTAGTGCTCGAGCGGGCCGGTGACCTCGGCGTAGCGGTCCAGCGCCCCCCGCTGCTGGTCGGGGCGCATCAGCCGGAGCTGATCGTTCTGACCGTGCAGGGTCAGCAATTCGTTGGTGAATCCGCTCAGCGACTTCGCCGGCACACTGCGCCCGCCGAGGTAGGCCCGGGACGGACCGTCTCGGGTCACCGAGCGTGCGGCGATCACGCTGCCGTCGTCGTCGCGTTCGGCACCCGAGGAATCCAGGATCTCGTCCACCTGCGCGGCCACCGCCGCGCCGAGTTCGGTTGTGACGAAGCGGCCTTCGACGACCGCCCGGTCGGCGCCCGAGCGCACCTTGGTGACGTCGGCGCGGGACCCGCCGAGCAGGTGCAGGCCGGTGACGACCATGGTCTTACCTGCGCCGGTCTCGCCGGTGAGCACGGTCAGACCACCGTCGAATTCGGCGGTCGCGGCGCTGATCGCCCCCAGCGACTCGATGTGGATCTCGGAGAGCACTACTGTCCGCGCCAGCCCTTCACCGGCAAATGGAACTTGCGCACCAACCGGTCGGTGAAGGGTGCGCTGTCCAGGCGTACCCACTTCAGCGGGGTAGCGCACCGGGTCACCTCCAGCCGTCCGCCGGCCGGCACCAGCATCTCGCGCCTGCCGTCGCAGAACACCAGCGCGGGATGGCCGGTCGCCTCGATCTCGATCGCGATCGTCGCCGCCGGGCTGGTGACCATCGGCCGTGCGAAAAGGGCGTGGGCGTTGTTGGGCACCACGAGAATGGCCTCCAGATCGGGCCACAGCACCGGTCCGCCGGCCGAGAAGGCGTAGGCGGTGGACCCCGTCGGCGTGGACACCAGCACGCCGTCGCAGCCGAACGCCGACACCGGGCGCCCGTCCACCTCCACCACGACGCCGAGCACCCCCAGCCGGGGGCCCTTCTCCAGGCTGGCCTCGTTGAGCGCCCAGCCGCGGTCCAGCAGTTCCCCGCCGGCGCGAACCGCGACGTCGAGCGTCATCCGCTCCTCGATGCGGTAATCGCGGGTGATCACGCGGTCCAGCACCGCGTCGATCGAGTCGGCCTCGGCCTCGGCCAGGAAGCCGATCCGGCCGAGGTTGACGCCGAGCACCGGGATCTCGACGTTGCGGGCCAGTTCGGCGGCCCGCAGGAACGTGCCGTCGCCGCCCAGCACCAGCACCAGTTCACATCCCTCGGCGGCGCGTTCGTCGGCGTCGACGACCTCGATGTCGACGCCGAGCGCGCGCATGTCGTCGGGCGCCAGGTGCACCGGGCCCCGGTCGACGGCTTCGGCGGAGAGCACTCGCAGTGCAATTCCGTTGTCGCCCAGCACCTTCTCTACTCGGCGCGCCGTCTCGGTGGCCTCGTCGCGGCCGGTGTGCACAACGAGCAGGATGGAACGTTCCCGGTGGGTCATTGCGGCCCCTCGTCGACGGCGCGCCGAATCGCGGCGTCCAGCGCCGCTCCGGTCAGGGCCCCGGCGGTCTCGGCGCGCAACAGCAGGAAGTACTCGACGTTGCCGGCTGGGCCCGGCAACGGGCTGGCGCAGACCGCCACGGTGTGCCAGTTCAGTTCGGCGGCACGACGGGCCACCGAGGCCACGGCTTCGGCGCGCAGCATCGGATCCGTCACCACCCCGCCGGATCCGACACGATCCTTGCCGACCTCGAACTGCGGCTTCACCATGGGAACGATATCGGCGGACCGTGACGCGCACCCGACCAGCGTCGGCAGCACCATCGCCAGCGAGATGAACGACAGGTCGGCCACCACCAGGTCGACCGGGCCGCCGACGGCGTCGACGGTCAGCTCCCGCACGTTGGTGCGTTCCATGACCGTCACGCGCGGGTCGGTGCGCAGCGACCAGGCGATCTGGCCGTAGCCGACGTCCACGGCGATGACCTCCGCGGCGCCGCGGTCGAGCAGCACCTCGGTGAATCCGCCGGTCGAGGCGCCGGCATCCAGGCAGCGCCGGCCCGCGACGGGGACCCCGAACGCGTCGAGTGCGCCGATCAGCTTGTGCGCACCCCGTGACACCCAGGAGTGCTCGTCGGCCTCCTCGACGGTGAGATTGGCATTGAGCGGGATCGCCGTCGCAGGCTTGGCCGCGCGCATCCCGTCGATGCTCACCAGGCCCGCGCCGATCAGCTCGGCGGCCTGCTGGCGCGACCTGGCCAGGCCACGCCGCACCAGCTCGGCGTCCACACGAGCGCGCCGCGTCACGCGGATCAGCCCTTCTCGACCGATTCCAGCGCGCGCACCAGGAGTTCGTGCGCCTCCTCGAGGCGCGCCGCGACGGAATCCAGGTCAGCGGCCGGATCGGAGGCCGACGGTTCGGTCGGCTCGCCCAGAAGTTCGGCGACCTGGGCGCGAATCTGGTCGGGGTCGGTACTCATCTCGGTGTTCACGCTAGTCGATCGCCACCGCACCGAGCGACCACCGGTCGACGGCCTGTCGTGCCGCGTCGTCGGCGGCGGTGACCGCCGACGGGCGCCGGTCGCCGTCGAGCTCCCACACCGCGGCGGCCAGCGCACGCACCATCGAGAGATCGTCGCCCGGTTCGGCGCCGGTCGAGTGCACCGTCAGCGCCGACGGCCCGACCTCGATCCGCCAGGCCGGGTGCGGAGCGACGCGTAGCATCTCGGCGTCGGTGGTGATGGCCCGAAGATCCTCGGCGAGGTAGCCCGGACGTTCCCCGGGGATGGCCCAGACCGCGTCGGCGGCGGTGTTGACTCCGCACAACACCATCAGGCTGGGCAGTCGGGCGGCGTTGGCGCCCGCGATGTCGGTGTCGAGGCGGTCGCCGACCACCAGCGGGTTGCGGAAGTCGCCGCGGGCCAACGCATCTGCCATCAGCACCGGCGACGGCTTGCCGGCGACCTGCGGGTCCTGATCGGTGGCGGTGCGCAGCGCGGAAACCATCGAGCCGTTGCCGGGCAGCAGACCGCGCTCCGAGGGCAGCGTCTTGTCGACGTTGGCGGCGACCCACAGCGCACCGGACCTGATCGCCAGCGCCGCTTCGGCGAGGTTGGCCCAGCACGTCTCCGTTGAGTGACCCTGCACGACGGCGACCGGGGCGTCGGAGAACTCGCGCACCGGGGTCAACCCGACGGCGCCGATCTCGTTGGCCAGTGACTCGGTGCCGACGATGAGCACCTTGGCATTCGGCGCAAGTTGGCCGGCGAGCAGGCGGGCCGCACTCTGCGCACTGGTGACGACATCGCCCGGCTCGGCGGTGAAGCCCAGCTCCCGCAGGTGCCCGGCGACCTGGCCCGCGTCACGCGAAGCGTTGTTGGTGACGTAGAGGACGCGGGCATCGACGGTGGCCAGCGTCTCGACCGCCCCCGGGGTGGGCTCGTGTCCGCGGAACACCGTGCCGTCCAAGTCGAGCAGCAGGCAATCATGTTGTTCGGCAAGCGAGGTCACGTCAGGACAGCTCCGTGACCCGGTCTTCGGCGTCGGTGGCTCCTTCGAGGTCGGCGGCCGCCGCGTGCAGGAACCACTGCACCGCCTCGTCGGCGCGGTCGAGGGCCAGCAACGTCTCGGCGTAGGCGTAGAACAGCCGTGCAGCGGTCTGCCCGGTGCGCGACGGGTCGAGCTGCGGGGTCGACAGCACCGCCAGGGCCTGCTCGTGCTGGCCCAGATCGGAACGGGCGCCGGCCACCACGATGCGCAGTTCGTCTGCGTTGTCGCCGGTGAGCTCGGCCGCCTCGGGGCTGCGCGCGAGGTCGATGGCGCGTTCCGGGCGCCCCACGCCGCGTTCGCAGTCGGCGATCAGCGCGAGAAGCGGTGAGCGGCTGCCCATCCGGCGGGCGGCGCGCAGCTCCGCGAGCGCCTGCGCCCAGTCGCCGCACTGGTAGGCCGCGATCCCGACCGCTTCGCGGACCGCGGCGATGCGACCGGAACGGGCCCGCGCCGCGCGCGCGTGCGCCAGCGCGGCCTCCGGATCCTCGTCGAGAAGCTCGCCGGCGGCGACCAGATGGCGGGCCACGAAGTCGGCGGTGGTGCGGTCCAGGGTGGTCAGCTCGCCACGGACCTCCGGGGCGAGTTGCTTGGCCTCGATCTCGGGCGGAATCGGCGGACCGCTGGGACGCTGTTGATCGTCCTCGTTCCGCGGCTGGACCGGGCGGGCCCGCTGCGGCCCCGAGGTCCTCGGCGCCCCGAGATGGTCGCGCTGATCGCGGCGGGGCCGTCGGGCGGCCGATTGCGCCCCGCGCTGCGGGCGCCGTTCCGGCCTGCCGCCCTGATTGTCCTGGGGCACGTAGGCCCTTCCTTCACGTGTTCGTGTCAAGCGTCGTCCTGCAAAGGATACGGCCAAGTTCTATTGGCCCACAATTCGCCCGCAATTTGATGGAATTCGGCCGCGGGAATATGCGCAAAAGAGAATCGCCCCCCACGTGATCGTGGGGGGCGATTCCAATTTGTGTTCGGCGGTGTCCTACTTTTCCACCCGGGTGGGTAGTATCATCGGCGCTGGTAGGCTTAGCTTCCGGGTTCGGGATGGGTCCGGGCGTTTCCCTGCCGCTATTTCCGCCGTAACTTTATTCACTTGTTTCAGTGACAACTC
>NZ_JAIFZS010000057.1 GCF_019710635.1 Mycolicibacterium xanthum | reverse complement strand
TCAACGACACCCTCAAAGGTCAGCTCGACCTCGAAGCCCACGGCGGACGCACCATCGCCGGGGTCTGCGCGCGGATCGCCCAGCGCATCCTCGCACTCACCGCCGCGATCTGGCACAACGACACCATCGGCGCCAACATCCACCGATCACTGACCGCCTACGACCACTGACCCTTGGAATCACTCATCTAGAGCCGGGTGACCGGAAAGCACCCCGCGCGGCGCGGGTGCTGACGCTCAAACAGTTTGGTGCATAAAGGAATTCACCAGCAGTTATCTGTTGAGGCGCGTCGCGAGCAGCAAAGCCGGCAAACCGAAACCGATGCCGTGACGAAGTACCTGATCTCGTTCCCCAGCGCCGCGATGGTCCTTTCCCGCCGAGGATCTACAGGCGGTTTCGGACGCTGCGCGCTCAGTGGTGCAGGAGGCGAAGGACGCCGGCGTCTGGGTGTTCGGCGGTGGGATCGACGAGAGCGTTCCGCCGGTCCTGGAGTTGCCCTCCGGCGAGGCGGCGCTGGCCTGGACCGCGAAGATCGCGGTGGCCTGTCGCTGCGCGCAGGGGGTGCGCGCGTTCCAGTTCGACCCGGCCAGCTGACCGGGTTCATCCGGGCAGGACGTCACGCTTGACAACATACAACTAATTGGTTGTATGTTGGAGTGGTGATCGAGTTGGACGAAGACCGGGCCGACGCCCTGTTCCACGCGCTCGCCGACCGGACCCGGCGTGACATCATGCGCCGGGTGCTGGCAGGAGAGCACTCGGTCTCCACGCTCGCGGCGAGCTACGACATGAGCTTTGCCGCGGTGCAGAAACACGTCGCCGTGCTCGACCGGGCCGGCCTGGTAACCAAGCGGCGGCACGGCCGCGAGCAGCTGGCCAGCGGCGACGTGGCGGCGGTGCGGACGGTGGCCACCCTGCTCGCTGAGCTGGAACAGATCTGGCGCGGCCGCATCTCCCGCATCGACGCGCTCATCGCATCCGAGAAGACCCCACAGGAGGACCCACCATGCCCGTGACCGACGTCAGCCACGACCTCGAGAACCGAACCCTGACCATCGTCGCCGACTTCGCCGCACCGGTCGACCGGATCTGGCAGGTCTACGCAGATCCTCGCCAGCTCGAGAAGATCTGGGGCCCACCGGAATACCCGGCCACGGTCATCGACCACGACCTGCGCCCCGGCGGCCGCGTGACCTACTTCATGACCGGCCCGGACGGCGACAAGCACGCGGGCTACTGGGAGGTCACCGCGGTCGACGCGCCGCGCAGCTTCTCCTTCGACGACGGGTTCGCCGATCTCGAGTTCACGCCGAACCCGGACCTGCCAGTCTCGAAGAACGTCTTCACCTTCGCCGAACACGAGGGCGGCACGCGAGCGACCTTCACCAGCACGTATGCGACCGCGGAGGCGCTGCAGCAGGTCCTCGACATGGGCGTGGTCGAGGGGGCCTCGTCGGCGATCAACCAGATCGACGTGCTGGTCTCCTGACGCCGGAAGGGTCAGCGGACCCCGCGGATCAGCCGCCCCGGGCGGGCGCCGGTGTCGACACCGTTGCGTCGGGTCAGCACACCACTGACGACGGTGGCGTCGTAGCCGGTCGCCCCCTGGATCAGCCGGCGCCCACCGGCGGGCAGGTCGTAGACCATGCGTGGTACGCCGAGGGTCAGTGCGTCCATGTCGATGACGTTGATGTCGGCCTTCTTGCCGACCTGGAGAACACCCCGATCGGAAAGCCCGAAAAGCGTTGCGGTGTCCAGCGTCTGCTTGCGCACGACATACTCCAGGGTGAACTTCGGGCCGCGGTGCCGGTCGCGCGCCCAGTGCGTCAGCAGGAAGGTGGGGTAGGAGGCGTCGCAGATCAGCCCGCAGTGGGCACCGCCATCGGACAACCCGGACACCGCCGCGGGGCTCTGCATCATCTCGTAGATCGCACTGTGGTCGCCCTCGGCGTAATTGAAGAACGGCAGCATCAGCATGGCGCCGGCATCGGACTCCAGCATCAGGTCGTACATCGTCGACAGCGGATCCTCGCCCCGTTCGGCGGCGATCGCCGCCACGGTCATGTCCGGGGTGGGCTCGTAGTCCGGTGGGTCGCCGATGGCGTAGATGCGGTCGGCGCTGTACTGGGCCAGCGCAAACAGACCGTCCAGCAGCGCTCCGGGCTGAGGCGGCAGGTCCGTCTCGGCCAGGATGGCGGCCTTGACGGCCGGGTCGGCCAGTCGCCGGCCCAGCTCGTCCCGGCTCGACTCCGCCGCCACCTTGCGGAAGGTGGGCCGGTGGGTGAACGCGTGATAGCCGGGGAACCCGAACAACATGCCGAACGGGCGGGCGGCGAACTGGGCGTAGAGTTCGATGCCGTTCTCATGGGCCTTCTCGGCCCGCCCGAGCTGCTGACGCCACAGGTCGGGAGCGTGACCGGCCTGGATCAGGGTGAACGACACCGGCCGGGCGATGTCGTCAGAAAGCTTTGCCATCCACTCCATTTCCCGCATGCAGGCCTCGGCGGGACTCTCCCCGGCGGTGCCCTGCGGAGCGACCTCGAAGACGGCCCGGCCGCCGGCGGCCATCGCGCGGCCGAGACCGAACAGTTCGGCCTCGGCGGCGTAGGTGCCGGGGACCGCCTGACCGTCGAGGGCGCGGTGGGCCTCGGTGCGCGAGGTCGAGAAGCCCAGCGCGCCGGCCTCGATACCCTCCCGCACGATGCGGGCCATCGTGGCGATGTCGTCGGCGGTCGCCTCCTCGTTGTTGGCGCCACGTTCACCCATGGCGTAGCCGCGCACCGCCCCGTGCGCGATCTGGGTGCCGTAGTCGACGGCGAGTTCCCGCTTCTCGATGGCGTCGAGGTACTCCGGGAAGCTCTCCCACTGCCAGGTGATGCCCTCGGCCAGCGCACTGCCGGGGATGTCCTCGACGCCCTCCATCAACTCGATCAGCCACTGCTCTTTGCCGGGCCGCACCGGGGCGAATCCGACCCCGCAGTTGCCGCTGACGACGGTGGTCACCCCGTGCAGGCTCGAAGGTTCCAGGGTGGCGTCCCAGCTGACCTGGCCGTCGTAATGGGTGTGCACGTCGACGAACCCCGGTGCGACGATGCGACCGGTGGCGTCCACGGTCTGGGCGGTCTCGGCATCCCGCAGGCCCCGGTCTGCGCCGGAACAGCGGCGGATGTCGGCGATGCGGCCGTCCTTGATGCCGATGTCGGCGCGGTAGCGGTCTGCGCCGGTGCCGTCGACGACCGTGCCCCCGGTGATGGTCAGATCGAACATCGATTCCTCCTCAGACCAGTCCGGTGGCGTCGAACACCCAGGACATGTCGGCGTTGGCGAAGTCGGTCATCCAGGTCGGCGGCGCGTGGTCGGCCAGCGCGCCCATGTCCCAGTAGTCCTTCCACAGCGTGATCAGGCCGTCTTTCACCTGGTGCACCGAGACGAACTGCAGCACCGCGGATTCACCTGTGACCCAGTGCCATTCCTCGTGGTGCTCGTACATGACGTCGACGCCGTTGCTGACCATCAGGCCGGTGAAGTTCTGATACGACGCCAGCGGCTCCAGCCCGATCTTCAGCCGCTTGACGATGTCCTCGGGACCCCGTGCGGCCGCGGCCGGCCCCACCGGCACATCCAGATAGATGCAGTCGGGGGACAGGTAGGTCTTGAGCGTCTCCCAATCCCGCGCCGACAGCGCACCCCACATCCCGTGCACGGTCGCCTCCACCCGGGCGAGCCCGCTCACCTGCTCAACCGACATCGGCCAGCACACCTTCCTGCGCCGCCGGTGCCGGCGCCTTGTGGGCGGCGCGCAGGAATCTCCCGGTGCGCCGATGACCGACGATCGGCGTCGGCTCGCCGTCGAGCACCACCGTCTGCCCGCCGACCAGAACCGCGGTGACGGTCGCCGGGTTGCGGTTGACCATCCGCGACAGCCCGCCGTACTGCTCGACGCTCTCCTCGGCATAGCCGTCGAGGGTCTCGTCGAGCCGCTCGGGATCGACGATCGCGATGTCGGCGCGGTCCCCGAGGCGCAGGTGTCCGGCATCGATGCGGTACCAGTCGGCCAGTTCCCCGGTGAGCCGGTGCACCGCCTGCTCGACGGTCATGAACGGCGCACCGGCGCGTTCGGCATCACGGACGTGGCGCAACAGCCGCAGACCCATGTTGTAGAACGCCATGTTGCGCAGGTGCGCGCCAGCGTCGGAGAACCCCATCTGGACACCCGGGTCGACGGCCAGCGCCCTGAGCACCTCGGGGCGGTGGTTGGAGATGGTGGTGCGCCAGCGCAGCGACCGGCCGTGTTCGAGCACCAGATCCAGGAAGGCGTCGACCGGGTGCACCCCGCCGCGATCGCGGCCCACCTCGCCGAACGACTTGCCCACCACGCTCTGATCGGGGCAGGCGACGATCTCGGCGTCGAAGAAGTCGCGGTGCCACACCCGCATCCCGAACCTGCTCTCGTAGTCCTTGCGGAAACCGCGGCGGTAGGCCTCGTCGCGCAGCAGTTCGTTGCGTTCGACCTCGTCGCGCAGGTGCAGTGCGGCGGCCCCGGCGCCGAACTCCTCGAAGACAACCAGATCGATACCGTCGGCGTAGACCTCGAACGGCACCGGCAGGTGCTGCCAACGGAAGTTACCGCCCAGCCGGTTGATCAGCCGGGCCACCGGGCCCATCATCTTGATCGCGTAGGGGTTGGACTTCACGTCGGCGGCCGAGAGCAGGCTGGTCTTCAGCGGGTTGCGCACGCCCCCGAGCGACTGCAGGGCCTGCGACACCAGGTTGAACGGGTTCTGGATGTCCGGACCGGACTGCAGCACCCGGCCGGAGCGCCGCAGCAGCGACTTGAGCCTGCGCAACTCCCCGGCCTTCGCGTAGGTCGACGGCAGCGTGCGCGACCGGCAGACCTCACCGTCGAGCTTGTCGAAAAGCAGTTGCTGCGACGACATACCGACGAATCCGGCGCGCAACGCCTCGCGGAGCATGCCCTCCATCCGGCGTTGTTCGTCCCGGCTCGGCCGCTCATCGGCGCGGGTGGCGCGATCCAGTCCCATCACCGCGGCCCGCATGTCGGAATGGCCGATGAAGGCCGCTACGTTGGGGCCCAGCGCTCGTGCCTCCAGCGCGTCGATGTACTCCTTCCCGTTGGACCAGGTCTTGTGCTCGTCGACGGCGCGTATCACGTGTTCGCGGGGGATCGCCTCCACCCGGCCGAAGATGTCGCCGGCGTCCACCGCGCCGAGGTACACCGTCGACAGCGAACACGACCCGAGCAGCACCGTGGTCACACCGTGCCGCAGTGATTCGGCCAGCTCGGGACCACCCAGCACCTCCACGTCGTAATGCGTGTGGATGTCGATCATGCCGGGCAACACCCACTTGCCCTCCGCATCGATCACCTGCGGGCAACCGGCCTCATCCAGTCCGTCGGCGGTGACCGCGGCGACATGTCCGTCGCGGATACCGATGGTGCGCACCGCCGAGGGCGCTCCGGTGCCGTCGAACCAGCGGCCGTTGCGGATTATGGTGTCAAAGGTCACACCGCTCATCGAACCGTCCACACCGACGGGTGTCAACGAAATCGTGAACAGATTTTGCTGAGTGTCTACTGATGTCGGTGCGCCGATCCGCACCTGCGGTTCGTCCCCGCGCGCATAATCGGGGAGGTGACTCCGTTGCAGCGCTACATCGCCGAAGAAATCGCCACCGACCACGTCGACGGGCTGCTCTCCCGCCGGGAGGCGCTGCGCCGGCTCGGGCTGCTCGGACTCGGCACCGCGGCGGCGACCGCGCTCATCGCCGCGTGCGGCCAGAACCAGCAGGATGCGCCCACGCCCGCGGCATCGTCGCCGGCACCGAGCACGGAGACCGACACCGCGGAGCCGCCCGGGATGGCCGCCGCACTGCCCACCAGTGCGGTCACCTGGGCGGGACCCAGGGGAGAGCTACAGGGCGCCTGGGCCGAGGCCGCCGAACCGCGCGGCGGCATGTTGGTGATCCACGAGAACAAGGGCCTCAACGACTGGGCCCGCTCGGTGGCCGGCCGGCTGGCCGGGGCCGGGTACTCCAGCCTGGCGATCGACCTGCTCTCCGGCCAGGGCGGCACCGCGACGTTCGCCGACCCGGCCGAAGCCACCGCGGCGATGGGCAACCTGGCGCCCGGGGACATGGTCGCCGACCTGAAGTCCGGCATCGCCGAAGTGCAGCGCCGGACCCCGGGACTGAAGGTGGCGGCCATCGGCTTCTGCATGGGCGGGGGCCTGGCGTGGCGGCTGCTGGCCGCGGGCGCGCCCGAACTCGCAGCGGCCTTCCCGTTCTACGGACCCGCCCCCGACGATCCGGACTTCTCTGGATCTAAAGATGTTGCAGTACTGGGCTTCTACGGCGCACTGGATCAACGCGTCACGTCCACCGAACCGGTGGTGGCGGCGGCCCTCGACGAGGCGGGCCTGGTCCACGAACTCATCACCGAACCGGATGCCAACCACGCCTTCTTCAACGACACCGGCGACCGCTACAACCCCACCGCCGCCGCCGATGCGTGGCGCCGGACCCTGGACTGGCTGGCCACCCACGTCGGGTAGCGGGCACCGACCGGAAACCAGCTGTTCGGTGTCCGGCCGACCGGCCGTTGACTTCCGCACACGCGAACAGGTTCTGATGCTGCCATGCGGGTGGTGCAGGTGGCGAACTTCTACGGCCCCCGGTCCGGCGGCCTGCGCACCGCGGTCGACCGACTGGGTGCCGAATACTGCGCGGCCGGGCACACGGTGTTCCTCATCGTGCCCGGAAGGCACTCCGAGTCGCACCGGCTGCCGTCGGGTGTCATCCGTATCTCGCTGCCGGCCAGGCTGATTCCGTTCACCGGCGGCTATCGGGCAGTATTGCCACGCCCCGTCACCGCGCTGCTCGAGGAACTCAAGCCCGACGCGCTGGAGGTCTCCGACCGACTGACGCTGCGCTCGCTGGGAAGCTGGGGACGCCGGCACGGCGCTTCGACGGTGATGATCTCCCACGAGAGACTGGATCGTCTTGTCGGACAGGTCCTTCCGGTTCCGCTGGCGCGCGCTGTCGCCGATGCGGCCAATCGGCGCACGGCGGCCGACTACGACGCGGTGGTGTGCACCACCGCCTTCGCCCGCGCCGAGTTCGACCGGATCGGCGCGACGAACCTGATGACCGTCCCGCTCGGGGTCGACCTCGACCAGTTCCACCCCAGGCGTCGCTCCGAGGCCGTCCGGGGGCGCTGGGCGGGCCCCGAGCAGCTGCTGCTGGTGCACTGCGGGCGGCTGTCGGTCGAGAAACACGCGCACCGCAGCATCGACACCGTTGCCGCACTGCGACATGCCGGTGTCGACGCCCGGCTGGTGGTGGTCGGGGAGGGGCCGCTGCGGGCCCGGCTGCAACGGCAGGCCGGACGGCTGCCGGTGACCTTTCTCGGCTACATCGGATGCCGCGACACCGTCGCGCAGATCCTGGCCAGCGCCGATGTCGCGCTGGCGCCCGGGCCGCACGAAACCTTCGGGCTGGCCGCGCTGGAGGCACTGGCCTGCGGCACTCCCGCGGTGGTGTCGCGGACATCCGCCCTGGCCGAGATCCTCACCACCGACAGCGGCGCGACGGCCGACAACGACGGGCGTGCGATCGCCAGGGCCGTCTCGGCGGTGATGAGCCGGCCGGAGCCGCTGCGCAGGCACAGCGCGCGGCGGCGCGCCGAACAGTTCAGCTGGCCCCGCTCGGCGGCGGGGATGCTGACCGCACTCGGCGCCGGATAGCCCGCCCCAGCGGGCAACGCCGGATAGCCCGCCCCAGCGGGCAATCGGGCTCTTCACCGGTGCGCGGGTCCGGCCGTGGCATACGATCCAGAAATGTTGAGGACGTCGGCGATCCTGGCGGCCACGGTGCTGGCCGTCGGCTCGGCCACGGCCGTCGCGTCGGCCGAGCCCGACGCATCGTCGTGTGACTACCACATGACCGCGCCCACCGTCGTGAACGTGTCCGGGGTCGACATGGTGACGACCACCGTCTCGACCGGGGCCTGTGATGCTGCGATCACGTTCCAGACCGTGGCGTGCATCCAGATGCAGGGCGCCCCGGGCCCGGGGCAGTGCGCCAAGGGCTTCGGGATCCTGCCCGCCCAAGTCTTCTACCAGCCGTACCACCCGGGTGCCGTCTACACCGCCACCGGCCGGGGATGTGCGTCCACGGGAAACCCCCCACAGCCGGTCTGCGCGGAGACCGGGCCCCAGACCGCGACGCTGTGAGCCGGGTTTAGCGAGACCGGCGCCCGGGCATCCGCTCGATCGACGGGTCCGTCAACCGCGACGTGCCCCAGAGTTCGAGGAGCCGGCATGGATACCAACAGTGCGCTGTGGATCGGCATCGCCGTCGTGGCAGCCCTGATCGTGATCGGCCTGGTCGTTTTCGCCACCCGGAAGGTCACCAGCCGGCGCCGGATCGCCGAGTCCGATCGCATTCGGGCCGAGGTGGAGCAGGAGAATCAGCGGGTGCAGCGGCAGGCCGCCCTGGTCGACGAGGCCGAGGCCAAGGCCCGCGCCGCACAGGCCGAGGCCGAGGCCAAGGCCGCAGAGGCGGCGCGACTCGCCGACACCGCCGCAGGTCGCCGCGAGGCGCTGACCTCCACCCGCGATGGCCTGGCCGCGCGCCGCGAAGAGGCCGACGAGCTGGATCCCCGGATCAAGCAGGACCGCAAGACGTCCCCCGACGACGACGGCCAGGCCGTCGGCGAGCAGCAAAAGAGCACCGAGACCCGCCGTGACGTGCCGACCCGCTAGCGCGGCCGGCCGGCCGGCGTCCAGGACACCGGAAGCGTCTTGATGCCGTGGATGAACGCCGAGTGCAGCCGGTCGGGCTCCGTGCGTGCGGCGATGTCGGGGACGAGTCGGTGCAGTTCCTCGAACGCCACGGTGATCTCCCGGCGGGCCAGGTTCGCGCCCAGGCAGAAGTGCGCCCCGCCACCACCGAACCCGACATGTGGGTTCGGATGGCGGAGCACGTCGAACCGCCACGGGTCGGCGAACTTCGTCTCGTCACGATTGGCCGACTCGTACCACAGCGTGACCTTGTCACCCTCGGCGATGCGCACACCGCCCAGCTCCACATCACGGGTCGCGGTGCGGCGCATGTAGGCAACCGGTGAGGCCCACCGGACGATCTCCTCGACCGCGGTGGGCGCCACCTTCGGGTAGTCCGCCCACCAGATGTCGCGCTGTTCCGGGTAGCGGCTCAGCGCCAGCACGCCGTGGCTGATGGCGTTGCGGGTGGTCTCGTTGCCGGCCACGACCAGCAGGATGAAAAACGACGCCACCTCTGCCGACGTCAGCCGTTCGCCGTCCAGCTCCGCCTGCACCAGGCTGGTGGTCAGGTCCTCACCCGGCCGGCGGCGGCGGTCCTCGGCCAGGTCGGTGGCATAGGCGCCGATGGCCATCGCGACCGTGACGAACTCGTCGAAGTCGGTGGCGATGTCGGGGTCCCCGAAGCCCAGGATCACGTTCGTCCAGTGGAAGATGCGCTGGTGATCGTCCTCGGGGATGCCCATCATGTCGCAGATGATCTGCAGCGGCAGCGGTCCGGCCAGCTCCGAGACCAGCTCACCCTCGCCGTCCGGGTGGGCGGCCAACATCGTCTCGACCAGCCGGCGCGCCCGCTGGCGCACCGAGTCCTCGATCACGGCCAGCACCCGGGGAGTGAAGGCACTGCGCACGATGTTGCGCAAGCGGGTGTGCCGGGGATCGTCCATGGCGATCATCGAGCCGAAGTACTCGGCCAGCTCGGCGTTCTGGTCACCGACCGTGATGCCGCCCGCCGAGCTGAAGATCTCCGGGTGCCTGCTGGCGTAGAACACGTCGTCGTGGCGCATCAACGCCCAGTGCCCGGCCACCGGGGCGTCCTCGTCGGCGGCCACATACGAGTCGTGGAACGAGACGGGAGCCTCCCGGCGCAGCGTGGCGAACGCGCCGTCCCGGTAGTCGTCGTCGCGGCCCCAGAACTCCCACGAACCAAGGTCGATGTCGGCCAGCGGCACGTCCGGTGGGGCGATTCCGTTGGGTCGGGCGACGGGGCCCGTGCGCACGCTCATGGCGCCGTAGCGTAGGCGCTACCGTCGGGCTTCATCGCCGTTTCCGCTCGGTGCGCCCCGCTGTTCCCTCTCCTTCATCGCCGCCTCGTGGAGGTGGCGGCGGCCGCCGACGAGCTCGTCACGCACCCGGCGTTCCTGGTCGCGGAACACCGACCAATAACTGTCGTCGAACTCCTCGACCACCTCGAACGTCCACCTGCCGTGGAGCACGTTCCGCCCCACCAACTCGCCGGAAAGCCGCTCGGCGACCTGGTGGTGACCCGCCTCCCGCAACGCCTCGCACGCCCGGCCCAGCAACAGATCGGCATGTCCGATCAACTGATGGAACGAGTACAGGTGACCCCTGGCCCGTTCGACGTACTCCAGCGCCTCGGTCACCGCGCCCACCGCGTCGACGGTGTCGTCGTCCTCGTCTCGCACCCGACAGGGATACCCGGCCCGGACCGCCGGCAACCGTCCGCCGGCACAGCGGTCAGGATTCCGCGACCGCCTTGATCCGCTCGAGCGTCTTGCGCATGTCGCGCAGGTTGCGCCGGCGGCGCAGCTGACCGCCGAGCACCCCGTACAGCGCCATCAGCGGGCTCTGGTTGAGCCGGAACGACTCGGTGACATCGGTGCCCGAGCCCGAGGGCGTCAATTCGTAGTGCCAGTTGTTGATCGCCCGGTCGCCGACGAGCACCTCGAACCCGAACTCGCGGCCCGGCTCGCATGCCGTGACGCGGCAGGTGGTCCAGTAGACCGGGCCGATCTCGTTGCGTCGCACATGCCCCCGGAACCGCGCGCCCAGCGCCGGACCGGTGGCGCCGTCGAGCCACTCGGCCTCGAACGTCTCCGGCGAGAACTTCCCGGTGTTGCGCACGTCGGCGATCAGATCCCAGATCCGCTCGGCCGGGGCGGCCATCGACACCGTCACGGAACCCTGCATGCCCGGCACTCCTGTCGCTCAGCCCAACCGGTACACGTGGTCGGGGGTCAACTCGGTGGTGATCGCGGTGGCCAGCAGCGTGGCGGGCTCGCCCTTCTCGACCGAGATGTCGGTGTTGATCAGGATCACCAGCGTCGTCTGCTTCTCGGGCAGATACACCGCGACCGTCTGGTATCCGGGCAGGCTGCCGTTGTGCCCGATCCAACCGCCCAGCTCGAACAGCCCCAATCCGTATCCGTCCGGTGCGGGCATCCCCGGAGTCCCGACCGTCTGCAACCGCTGCTCCTGCATCTGCCGGGTCAGCAGTCTGCCGGTCGCCAGCGCCGGTGCCCAGATCCGCAGATCGTCGAGCGTCGAGATCATCGCGCCCGCGGCCCAGGCCCAGGAGGGGTTCCAGTCGGTCGCGGTCGTCTCGCCGCCCTCGGCGGTCTGCGTGGTGTATCCCTCGGCGTGCGGCTTTGGGAATGCGCTGTCGGTCGGGAACAGGGTGTCGGTCATCTGCAGCGGCGCCAGGATGTGCTCGGCGATGAACTCGCCGAGCGGTCGGCCGCCGACCTTCTCCACCACCAGCCCGAGCAGCACGGTGTTCGTGTTGGAGTACTGCAGCCCGTCGCCCGGCGCGAACGACGCGGGCTGCGAGAACGCGTAGCCGAGCAGTTCCTGCGGCGTGAACGGGCGACGCGCGTCGGCGAACATCGCGTGCTCGAACTCCGGGTTGGCCGTGTAGTTGGCCAACCCGGAGCGCATCCCGGCGAGCTGCCGAAGCGTGATCTCCCGGCCGCGGGGCACACCGTCGACGTAGTCGGCGATGGGGTCATCGAGACCCACCTTGCCCTGGTCGGCCAGCTGCAGCACCGCGGTGACGGTGAAAGTCTTTGTCAGGCTTCCGATCCGGCTGTAGAAACCGGTCTTCATCGGATCCCGGGTCTTCGTGTCGGCGACGCCGAACGCGCGGACATATTCCCCGTCGGGCCCCCAGATCCCGACGATGGCGCCGGGGATGGCCGTCTCGCTCATGACCCGGTCCACCGCGTCGTCGAGCCGCCCGGTCAGATCGGCGCCCATCGTCGCGGCCGGCTCGGGTCCGGTCGAGGACGACGACGATGTCACCGTCTCGACCTCGTCGGCCGGTCCGGCGCACCCGGCCAGCACCGAGATCGCGGCGAGCGCGGCGAACACGGGGCGGGGGGTCATCGCCCACACAGTATCCGCACCGATGCGAGTCGAAACCGGTGTACCCGTCAGCGCTCGAAATCGGTGTCGTCGTCGGGAACGTCGAGCGCCTGCTCGATCAGGTCCGCCTCGTCGGCCTGCCACCCCCGGTCGGTGCCGACCTTCGCGGCGTCGCTCCAGGTGTCGTCGTCGCCGGCGTCGCCGACGGGGCTGTGCTGCTCTGCCACGTCGGCCTCGGTGGCGTCACCGAACGGGCTGCGGTCAGGTGTCGTCATCGGCATACCTCCAGTGGTGGGTGACGAGGTCGGGGCGTGTACCCCTCCACGATAGTTGCGGATCGCACCGGCATATCCGGGCGACGTCGCGAGATGATGCTGCTGCGGTTCTCGAAATTCATCATGCAGGAGACCTTCCCGGGCGGTGACCTGCCCCCGGGCCCATGCCGCCAGGGCCGGGTTCAGCCCGGCCAAGACCTGAGTCAGCGGTAGGACTGGGCCGGCTGGCCCGGCTCCTCACCCGCCGCGTCACGGCGCCTGGCGGCCATGCCCGCCAGCGCCTCGAACACCACCCGGTGCGCGGCATTGACGGTCAGCTCGGCGTGGTCGTAGGCCGGGGCCACCTCGACGACGTCCACACCGGCGACGTCGTGCTCGTAGCACAGTTGGCGCACCATCCGCAGCAGGTCGGCGCTGGTGATGCCGCCGGGCTCCGGGGTGCCGGTACCCGGGGCGTGCGCCGGGTCGAGTACGTCGATGTCCACCGAGACGTAGAGCTTGTCGGCCTTGGCCAGCGCCTCGCCCACGGCGTCGGCCATGACGGCCTTGAAGCCGCGCTCCCAGATCTCCTGCATCGTGTGCCAGGTCATGCGCTGCTCGAGCATCCACTCGAAGGTGTCCTGCGGCGGCCAGTAGCCGCGCAGCCCGACCTGCACGAAATGCGATCCGGGCACCGCCCCCGACTCGATCAGCCGGCGCATCGGTGTTCCGTGGCTGGCCAGGTTGCCCTCGATCTCGTCGGCGGTGTCGGCGTGCGCGTCGAAGTGGACGATGCCGACGTTGCCGTACCCGTGAAAATCCGCCACCGCGGTCGCCGCCGGCCAGGTGATGGAGTGATCGCCGCCGAGGATCACGGGCACGATGCCGCGCGACGCGATCGCGTGCACCCGTTCGCGGATGTTGGCGTGCGAGACCTCGGTCTGACCGTGCGGGCAGTACGCGTCACCGAAGTCGACGACCTCGAGCCAGTCGAAGATCTCCAGCCCGAGATCCAGGTGGTAGGTGCCCGGCTCGTAGGCCGTCGCGCGGATGGCGCGCGGCCCGAACCGGGCACCGGGACGGTTGGTGGTGCCGACGTCGAACGGGGCTCCGACGACCGCGACGTCGGGTTTCCACGAATCCAGCTGCTCGACCTCGGTCAGGAACGGCCGGTGCCCGAACGACGTCACGCCCGCGTATGCCAGGTCGAGCTGCTCGGCCATCCCGGGCGGAATCTCGCGGTGGTGATCGTGATCGTGGCCCATGAGACGAACCTACCGCTCAACCGCCCGCCGAATGTGTCAAAGCCGAGCGCAGTCCGTCCGGGATCGGCCGCTTCGCCCAGTCGTCGGTGGACACCACGACGTAGACGTTGTGGCCGCGCACCGCGAGCCGCTGCTCGCCACCCGGGGTGCCGGCCAGCACGCCGAAGCCGATCGTGAAGCTGCTGGAACCGACACCGGTGCACTGTGCGGTGACGCAGACGGTGTCGCGCCAGCGCACCGGACCGGCGAAGTCGATCTCGCTGTGCACCACCATGAAGTCGTAGCCGTCGGACATCAGGTCCGGATAGGCCACCCCGAGCTCGTCGAGCAGTCCGGTGCATGCCTCGTCGAACCACGTCAGGTAGTGGCCGTTGAAAACCACGCCCTGCTGGTGGACCTCGGCGTATCGCGGCACCACCGGCATCGAGAACACGCTCACGCCCCCGACCATAAAGACTGGACCGATGGACCTCGTCACGATCGACGACATCCGGGCGGCCGCAGACCGGATCCGCCCGCATGTCGTGCGCACCCCACTTCTGGCGGCGCCGTGGGGAGGGCGCGAGCCGGCGCTGTGGCTCAAGCCGGAGAGCCTGCAGCCCATCGGGGCGTTCAAGGTGCGCGGGGCGTTCAACGCGATCGGCGCCCTGGTCGAGGAGGCCGGCGCGGGCATCGATACGGGCAGGGCTACGGGCATAGACACCGCGGTCGTCGCCTACTCGAGCGGCAACCACGCCCAGGCGGTCGCCTACGCCGCGGCCACCTTCGGGCTGCCCGCGCACATCGTGATGCCCGAGGAGACGCCCGCGGTCAAGGTGGCGGCGACCCGCGGACACGGGGCCCGGGTCGTGCTGTGCGGTGCGGGCCGGCGTGAGGAGGTGGCCGCGCAGGTGCTCGAACAGACCGGCGGTGTGCTGATCGCGCCGTTCGACGACCCCCTGGTGATCGCCGGGCAGGGCACCGTCGGCCTGGAGATCGCCGCGGACCTGCCCGGGGTCGCCACGGTGCTGGTCCCGGTCAGCGGGGGAGGCCTGGCCTCCGGCATCGGCGTGGCGATCAGGGCGCTGTGCCCGCGGGCCAGAATCGTCGGTGTCGAGCCCGAACTGGCCGCCGACACGGCCGCGGGGCTGGCCGTCGGGCACCGGGTGGACTGGCCGATCGAGGACCGCAACCGCACGATCGCCGACGGATTGCGCTCCCAGCCGTCGGCGTTGACGTTCGCGCATCTGCAACGGGTCGTCGACGAGATGATCACGGTGTCCGAGGACGAGATCCGCGCGGCGGTGCGGGAACTCGCCGAGCGAGCCCACCTGGTCGCCGAACCCAGCGGAGCGGTGGCGCTGGCGGGGTTCCGGCAGGGGACGACGCCGCCGGGTCCGACGGTGGCGGTGGTGTCCGGCGGCAACATCGAGCCGGCGCTGTTCCGCGAGATCATGGCCGGATGACCCGGCACCGCAACTGACGGTTGTGCAATTCGGGGTGGCCGACAGGTAGGGTCTCCCGGGATTGCGTCGCGGGGGGTCAGAGCCGCGGCGCGGCGAAGGAGTGTTTGGTGGACGCGGTGCTGGGCTTGTCGGTGACGCCGTCCGCTGTCGGTCTGGTCCTGGTGGACGGGTGTGAGACCGACGGCGCGACGATGAACGGCGAAGGGTTCGAGGTGAACCGGCACGGCGCGACCGGCGCCGCCCAGACCTCGGAACGCGCGACCGCGGCGGTGCGGCGCACCGAGGCGATCGCCGCCGACCGGGGACAGCGGGTGCACTCCATCGGTGTGACCTGGAGTGACGACGCCGACGTCGAGGCGTCGCTGCTGGTGAAGTCGCTCAACGACGCCGGTTTCGACAACGTCGTACCGGTGCGGTTGTCGGAGGCCACCGACGCACTCGCCCGCGGCATCGCCGAGGTGACGGGGTATGACACCACCGCGGTGTGCGTGATCGAGCCCCCCCGGCTGATCGCGATGGTGGTGCACGCGGACACCGGCGCGCTGCAGACCGCGGTGAACCACACGGTGGTGACCGAGGAGGACCTGGTCGGTTGGCTGAGTTCGGTGTTCGCCAAGACCGACTGGTCACCGCAGGCGCTCGTGCTCGTCGGATCCGCGGAGGATCTCGACGGGCTCTCCCCGGTACTCGAGGATGCGCTCTCGGTCCCGGTGTTCGCCCCGCCGGAAGCCGGGCTCGCGCTCGCCCGGGGCGCCGCGCTGGCGTGCGCGCAGCCCGCCGAGCACGGGGCGTGGGCCACCGACGGCCGTCGGCAGCGGTCCGCGCTGCGACGCGGCGCACGACGGGTGGGCCAGGCCTGGCCCGCGGCGATGCTGGCCGCCGGCGCGGTGACGTTCGTGGCATCGGCGTCGGCCGCGGTGGCACTGCACCTGGGGCCCGAACAGCCGATGGCGCAATCCCGACCGACCGCCGACTCGTTGGTCCAGACACCGGTCGCGGTGTCCCGGCCCGCGCCGCAGGCACCCGCTCCGGCGCCCGAGGCCCCGGCGCTTCCGGAGGCCCCCGCCGAGGAGATTCCGGCCGCCGAACCGGTGACCCTCGAGGAGGCCGCGCCGATCATCGACGCGGTGCCGGCCGAGGTCCCGGCCGACGTGCCGCTGCCCGAGGCGCCGCTTCCCGACTCACCCGGGGTGCCGATCGAGGCCGCGCCGCCGGCCGGCGAGGTGGTTCCGCCGCCGGTGCCCGAGCAACAGCCGGGTCTGCTGCAGCGCATCCGCGATCGGCTGGCCGGCGTCGGCGGCGAGCCGGTTCCCGAGGTCCCGCCCGTGGCGCCGGCGCCGGTCCCGCCGCTGCCGTAGCGGTCGCGGGCGGCCACCCGGTTCGGCGGATACGCTCGGCGTGGTGAGCACGCCCGATCCGGCCCCAGCCGCCGCCGTGTTGCGCAAGGCGCTGCGCCTGACGATCGTCACCGCGGTGCTCGTCGCGCTGATCGTCGTCGCGACGACCTCGCAGTGGGGGCTGTGGTGGCGGCTGATCACCTTCACCTACCAGGCCAACCTGCTGGCCGCCGCGTACTACCTGTGGACCCTGGCCCGGCCGCGCGCCGACGCCCGGGTGGGCCTGCGGGGCGCGGTGGTGCTCTACGTCGTGACCGCCGGGGTGGTCTGGAATCTGTTCCTGACCGGCCACAGCATGGGCTACACGGTGGCCAACCTGCTGCTGCACGTGGTCGTGCCGGTGCTGGTCCTGGCCGACTGGCTGCTGGTCGGGCGCGGCGCCAGCAGGGTGGCCTGGTGGCAGCCGCTGGCGTGGCTGATCTACCCGGCCGGCTACCTGGCGCTGGCGCTGCTCGTGCTGAACACCGCGGGGCGGCGGGCCCCGTACTTCTTCCTCGATCCGGCGACCGTCGGGTCGGCCACCGTGGCACTCAACGTCGGCACCCTGGCGGCCTGTGTGCTGGCGCTCGGCTACCTGCTGCTGGCCGCGCACCGGGCTGCGGTCCCGTTGCGGACCGAATCGCCGTGAAACGATCCGGCCGCCGGCCCCGATAGACCAGGCACGCCGGACACCGGCGCCGATCGGCCGTGGACCAGCAATATCGACGCCGAATCGCCATCACGAACTAGGATGAGACCGTGCCGATCACTTGCTTTCAGCAAACACACCGCCTGCGCGGTGTCCTGATCCGCGTCGCGGCCGTGACGGGTGCGATGGCCGTCCTCGCCGGCTTCTCGACCGCAGGCCCGATCCTGCAGGCGGGCGCCGCGATCCCCGACGGTGTGGTGGCGGTGACGCCCGCGCCGGGCGAGACCGTCGGCGTGGCCCACCCGGTGACGGTGACGTTCGCCGATCCGGTCGCCGACCGGGCGGCCGCCGAGCAGGAGATCCTGGTGACACCTGCGGGCGCCGCCGATGCGGGCGCCCCGGAAGGCTCGTTCAGCTGGCTCGACGATCGCTCCGTGCAATGGACGCCTGCGGAGTTCTTCCCCGCGCACACACCGATCAACGTCGCCGTCGGCGGGTTCCAGACCAGCTTCCAGACCGGCTCCGCGGTGGTCGCCGTGGCCGACCTGAGCGCCTACACGTTCACCGTCAGCATCGACGGCGAGGTCGCCCGGCAGATGCCCGCCTCGATGGGCAAGCCGAAGTACCCCACCCCGATCGGCACGTTCACCGCGCTGAGCAGGGAGCGCAACATCACTTTCGACTCCCGCACCATCGGGATCCCACTCGACGACCCCGAGGGCTACCTGATCAAGGGCGAGTACGCCGTCCGGGTCACCTGGGGAGGTGTCTACGTCCACTCCGCGCCGTGGTCGGTGGGTTCCCAGGGGTACGCCAACGTCAGCCACGGCTGCATCAACCTCAGCCCGGACAACGCCGCGTGGTACTTCGACACCGTCCGGATCGGTGATCCGATCGTCGTTCAGGCCTGAGGCTTGTCGGTCCCGCCGCCCGACGCGATGACGAAGTACCTGATCTCGTTCCCGAGTGGCGCGATGGTCTTTCCCGACGGGGAGCTAAAGGCGGTTTCGGATGCGGCGCGCGCCGTCGTGGCGGAGGCCAAGCAGGCCGGCGTCGGCTTGCCGGCGGCGGCAGTTCAGCAGTCGGCCTCGATCCGGAACTCCGCGGTCACGGTCTTGCTCGGGTTGTCGGTGAAGTTGCCGTTAGCGGTCCCGGTGATCGTGTAGGCGCCGCCGGTCCCGGTGGCCCGGGCGTCGCCGATGTTGTCGGCCCAGAACGTGCCGGTGAACCCGCCGAAGTCGCGGAAGGCCACCGACTCGGCGGTCACGTCCCCGCCGGTGCGCAGCACCGCGGTGAAGCCGTTGTCCTTCTCCGGTGTCTCGATGTACCAGGCGAACCCCGACTGGTGGCACCGCACGGCGTGCGCACCGCCGGTGTCCTCGCCGTCGATGGTGACGGTCGCGGTGGTGCCGCCGAGTGCCGGCTCCGGGGTCGAACACGCGGCCGCCGCAAAGATGGCCACACCCGCCGCGGCGGCGGTCACGAAGCGTCGGGTCTCCATATCGCCAGACTCTATGCGCTGCCCGCCGGTTGCCCGGCCGGATTGCCGCGGGTCCTCGCGTTTCAGCGCAGCGCGGCGGCGGTGGCCTCGTCGGCGGGCAGGAACGCCTCGATGCTCAGCTCGGCCGCCGTGAGGTCCAGCGCGGTGCCGAACGTGGTGACCATGCTCAAGAACCGCAGCAGCCGACCGTCGGTGGTCTGCAGCTCGAGCGGTACCGCGACCCCGCCGAGATCGGCGGTGTCGGCGAATCCGCCCGGGAAGGACTCGATCTCGGCGAGCAGGCCGGCCAGCTCGGCCGACCGCTCCGAATCGACGACGGCCACCTCGCGCCGCAGACGTTCGGTCAGGTGGGTGCGCCACTCGGCGAGGTTGGCGATGCGCGGGGCCAGGCCGTCCGGGTGCAGCGCGATGCGCAGCGCATTCGGTCGCGCCAACAGATGGGCCGCAACACCGTCGAGGAGCAGCGTGGCGCCGGGGTTGGCCTGCAGGATCCACCAGCCGCTGTCGACGACCACACAGGGATAGGGGTCGTAGGCGTCGAGCACCCGCTGCACACCCGCGCGGACCGCCGCCATCTCCGGGGCGTCCAGGGACCGCTCGGCGTAGGCCGGGGCCAGGCCCGCCGCGATCAGCAACCGATTCCGTTCCCGCTCCGGGATGTCGAGCACACCGGCGAGCCTGAGCACCATGGCCCTGCTCGGCGCCGACCGTCCGGTCTCGACGAAGCTGACATGCCGGGCCGAGACGCCGGCCTCGACGGCGAGGTCGAGCTGGCTCAGCCGGCGGCGATGCCGCCAGCGGCGCAGCATCGCGCCGAACGACCCGCCGTGAGTGTGCACACCCGCCATGGGCATCAGTGTGGCCCGGTCTGAGCAGCGTGACCACTACCTCACAGGTAATTGCGCCGCTTACCAGCGCGGCGCACCGTGGAAGGACCGCCGGGAGAGAGGCGAAACGATGGGCCCGACCACGTCACCCACCTCCGCGCCGACGGCCGAGCGGGTTCCGGTTCCGCGCTGGCTGCGGCTGGTGCTGATCTGCGACCGCGCCGGATCGTCGTGGTACGTCGGCACCGGGTTCTTCTTCGCGCCGGTGCTCGCCCTGCTCTCGCCCTGGCCGGTGCTGACCACGGTGATGTGGGCGCTGATCGGGCTGGCCGGGCTGTGGCTGGGCCTGCTCGGGGTCGCGATGGCCATCGGGCTGGCGATGGTGCTGCGTGCGAATCAGGAGATCCCCGAGGACTATTGGCGCAGCATCGTCGACTATCCGGTCGGTGCTGCGGGGGACCGGACTACCGGTGCGCGACGGGACAGCCGCCCCGCCCGGCGTAGTCGACCTGCCAGTGCTTGATGCCGTTGAGCCAGCCGGAGCGCAACCGGTCCGGCCGGCCGACGGATGCCAGGTCGGGCATGTGCTCGGCGATCGCCTCGAACATCAACTCGATCGTCATCCGGGCCAGGTTGGCGCCGATGCAGTAGTGCGCGCCGGTGCCGCCGAAACCGACGTGCGGGTTGGGGTCGCGCAGGATGTCGAACGAGAACGGGTGGTCGAAGACCTCCTCGTCGAAATTGGCCGAGCGGTACGACATCATGACGCGCTGGCCCTTCTTGATCGGCACACCCGACAGCTCGTAGTCCTGCAGCGCGGTGCGCTGGAACGAGGTCACCGGCGTGGCCCACCGCACGATCTCGTCGACCGCGGTGGCCGGCCGTTCCCGCTTGAACAGCTCCCACTGGTCGGGGTTCTCGGTGAACGCGACCATGCCGTGGGTGATCGAGTTGCGCGTGGTCTCGTTGCCCGCCACCGCGAGCAGCACCACGAAGAACCCGAACTCGTCGTCGGAGAGCTTGTGTCCCTCGACGTCGGCCTCGATCAGCTTGGTCACGATGTCCTCGCCCGGGTGTTCGGCCCGCTGTGCCGCCAACTGCATCGCGTACATGATCAGTTCGGTCGCGGCGCTGCGGTTGTCGTAGTGCGCGAACTCGGGATCGTCATCGCTGACCATCTCGTTGGACCAGTCGAAGAGTTTCTTGCGGTCTTCCAGCGGTACGCCGAGCAGCCCGGCGATGGCCTGCAGAGGCAGTTCGCACGACACCTGCTCGACGAAGTCCCCGGTGCCCTCGGCGGCCGCCGCCTTGGCGATGTTCTGGGCGCGCTGGTGCAGATCCTCGCGCAGGCGCTCGACCGCGCGCGGTGTGAAGCCGCGGGAGATGATCTTGCGCAGGTGGGTGTGGTGCGGTGCGTCCATGTTGAGCAGCACGAACTTCCCTGTGTCGATCTGCTCGCCGGTGGCGCCCTCGGGGTAGCGGGGCAGTGCGGTCTTCTCCTGGCTGGAGAACACGTCGCTGCGCTTGGAGATCTCCTTGACGTCGCGGTGCCTGGTGACCACCCAGTACCCGCCGTCGTCGAATCCACCGTGTCCGATCGGCTGCTCGTTCCACCAGATCGGCGCGCTGCGGCGCAGTTCGGCCAGTTCCTCGACGGGCAGCCGCTCGCAGTTGAGGTCGGGATCGGTGAAGTCGAAGCCGGGCGGGAGGGTGGGAGTCGGCATGCGGGAGCTCCTAACCGTCGACGTGGCCGTAACCGCATTGCTACACCACACCCGGGTCCCGCCGAGACGACTTGGCCGAAGTGCGGGGAAGTCCGGCCGGGAGATGTAACGAAATCGGCCGCGCGGCGGAAGCATCCAGTGAGATCCTCGACACGGCCTGAAAGGGGCAAGTGGTGAAGCTCGGACTCGACGCAAAGACGATCTCCGTCCTCGGGGCGGCGGCGTTCGCGGCGCTGGTGGTCAACGCACCGACCGCGGGGGCCGATCCCGTCCCCGTGCCGGCACCCGTCCCCGGCCCGTTGGTCGCCGAGGTCACGCCCGCGCCTGCCGATGCGGTGCCCGCGGCGGCCGATGCGGTGCCCGCGGCGGCACCGGCGCTCGCCGCCGGGCCCGCCGATCCGCTCGCCGACGGCGTCCCGCACCTGATGAGCCCGGAGAACCTGCCGCCGGACACCACCACCACCCCACAGAACCAGACGCGGATGAACTACCTGCGCGATCTGTGGCACGCGATGCAGACCCAGGAGGTCAGCGGCAGCGACGCGCTGCTGCTGCTGGCCCAGCGTCCGCTCAGCTCGAATCCGAGACCGGGCATGCCGGCCGGGCCGCAGCCGGCGCTCGCGCCGCCGCCCGCCGATCCGGCACTGCCCGCCGATCCGGCACTGCCGCTGCCGGCGCCGATCGCCCCCTGACCCTGGCTAGCCACCGGTCGGCGCCAACGCGCCGACCGCCTCGATGCGCGCGGGCACGTGCTTGTGCCATGGCGTTCCCGCGTACGCGTCGCGCCAGCCACCCGATGTCAGCGCGTTGGGCGCCACCCCGGGAATGACCGCGCTGCCGTCTCCGTCGACGAAGTCCAGCCCGTAGCCATTGGGCAGCGACGCATGCCCGGCCAACATCGCGTCGCTGATCTCGACGGTGGCCTCCGCCCGTCCCGCCGCCGTGGTGATCAGCGCACGACCGCCGTCGGTCAACCCGAGTCGCCCGGCGTCCTCGATGCTGACCCGCAGCGCCCCGTCGACGTCACGTTTACGCCAGGACGGATCGCGGATGATGTCGTTGGCCGTGTGGGCCCGGCGCTCACCGGCGGACAGCACGATCGGGAACTCCGCGGTCGTCAGGCTTGCGGGTGCCTCCGCCAGCGCGCGGATCTCGGTGAGCATCTCGGGCATCTCGACGGCGATCCTGCGGTCCGGGTGCGAGATCAGCGCGAAGTCCTCCCCGTACTCGTGCACGGTGAACGTCACCCCGGAGCGCCCGGCCAGAATCGCGTCGAACAAAGCGTTACCGTCCGCGTGGCCCGCACGGCGCACCGCCTCGGGATAGGTCATCGCCGCCTTCTGCGCCAGCCCCCACAGCGCGGCCGCACCGGACAGCCCGTCGGGCAGGGCCGGACCCAGCGTCTCGTAGAGCACGAACGGCAACACCTTGCCCAGACCAGGGTTGGTGCCCACCGCCGCGAAGAACGCCGCGGTGAACGCTTCGCGGCCCTGTTCGGCCGCCGCCCGCAGCGGCTCCAGCTCGGCGGCGTCGACCACGCCGAGCTCGCGCATCAGCCGCGCCCAGATCTCCGGCTCGGGCAGCGTACCCGCCAACGGCTCCATCAGCCGGTGCCGCAGGTGGAAGGTGTTGTGCGGGAACTCCAGGTTGAAGAACGTCGCCTCGGGCTTCTCGAACTGACTCGCCGCCGGCAACACATAGTGCGCCAGCCGGGCGGTCTCGGTCATCGCCACGTCGATGACCACCACCAGCTCGAGGGCGGCCAGTGCCCGTCGCACCGCCGCCGAATCGGCCACCGAGTGCGCCGGGTTGCTGCTCTCCACGATCATCGCGCGGAACCGGTCGGGATGGTCGGTCAGGATCTCCTCGGGCAGCACGTTGCTCGGCATCAGGCCCCCGATGATCGGCGCGCCGGTGACCGGCGTGCGGCCCACCCCGCCGGGCCGGAACAACGGGGCGAACGACGAATGCAGATGCTGGCCGCCGGGCTTGGCGAAGTTGCCGGTCAGGATCCACAGCATCTTGTCCAGGTACGAGCACAACGTGCTGTTGGGCGCCTGCTGCACTCCGAGGTCCTCGAACACCGCGACGCTGCCCGCGGTCCCGATCCGCCGCGCAGCGGCCCGCAGCAGCGACTCGTCGACGCCGCAGCGCCGTGCATACTCGCCGACCGGCACCTCGCGCAGCACCTCGCACACCGGCCCGACCCCGGTGACGTGCTCGGCCAGGAACTCCTCGTCGCACAGGTCCTCCTGCACCAGCACCGCGGCCAGCGCGGCCAGGCACCACGCATCCGTTCCGGGCCGTACCCGTAGGTGGAAATCGGCCATCTTCGCGGTGTCGGTGATCACCGGATCGATGACGATCATCGAGCGCGATGGATCCTTGGCGATCTCGTTGAGCACCACCCGGGCGCGCGGAAAGCTCTGCGACATCCACGGGTTCTTGCCGACGAACACCGACACCTCGGCGCGCTCGAACTCGCCGCGGGTGTGGTTGCCGTAGAAATGCGCGTCAACCCAGTGCTCGCCGGTCTTCTCCTGCGCCAGCGCGTTGGATTTGTAGTGGGAACCCAGCGCCCTGAGGAACGCGCCGCTGTAGGCGCCGCCCAGGTGGTTGCCCTGCCCGCCACCGCCGTAGTAGACGATCTTGTCGCCACCATGGGTGTCGGCGACCGCCCGGAACCCGGCCGCGATCTCCGAAATCGCCGTGTCCCAGTCGATCTCCTCGAACGAGCCATCGGGTCTGCGGCGCATCGGGGAGGTGAGACGGTTGCGGTTGTTCTGATAGTGATCCAGCCGCAGCGCCTTGTTGCAGGTGTAGCCGCGGGAGGCGGGGTGGTGCTTGTCGCCGCGGATGCGGGCCAGCGTGCGGTCTTCGACCTGCACCACGATGCCGCAGTTGCACTCGCAGAGGATGCACGCGGTCGGCTGCCAGTCGGCCTTGTCGTCGGTCATCTCGAGTCTCCCTTTCCGGGTTCGCCAGCGGTGTCGGCGGTGATCAGGGTGCGCAGCCGGTCATGCACCAGGTCCAGCGGCGCGAGGTCGTGCGACGCCCGCGCGATGACGATCGCGCCCTCGAACGACGTCAGCACGAGCATCGCCAGCGCGGACGCCTGCCGGGCGGGCACCCCGTCCGCGGTGAGCCGCTGCGCGATGACGTCCTGCCACCGGGCGAACGCCACGGCGGCGCGCTCGAGCAGCTTCGCCGCCTGATCGGGTCTGTCCGGGTCGCCCGCCTCCACCGCAACCGCCACCACCGGGCACCCCGCCCGGAAGTCGCTGCCCTGCAGCTGTTCCCGGTAGTAGCCGAACAGATCGTCGAGCGCGTCGAGGCTGGAACCGGCGCGCGCCAGCCGGGCGGCCATGAACTCCGCGGCGTAGTCGACGGCCTCGCAGAGCAACTGGGTACGCCCGCCGGGGAAGTAGTGATACGCCGACCCGCGCGGCGCGCCGCTGTGCTCGAGCACGTCGGCGATGGCCGTCGGGTGCGCGCCCCGCTCCCGGATCAGCAGCGCCGCCGAGATGACCATGCGCTCGCGCGGAGTGGGCACCGGTGCTCCTTCCGGCCGACGGGCTATGTATGTCACTCTACATAATTGTCGGGGGTTCGCGAACGACTTCACGCCGTAGACTTTCGCCGGTGCCCGGCGAACCTCGCCTCGGTCTGAGGGCCAACCTCGCTCAGTTCTGCCTGCTGGTCGCGGTCAACGCCCTGGTCGGCGGAATGCTCGGCCAGGAACGGACCGTCCTACCGCTGCTCGGTGAGCGGGTATTCGGCATTGCCGCCTACACGGCCGGGTTGTCGTTCATCCTGGTGTTCGGGGTGGCCAAAGCCGCGACGAACTACTTCGCCGGCACGCTGTCCGACCGCTTCGGCCGCAAACCGGTACTGATCGCGGGCTGGCTGAGCGCCGTTCCGGTGCCGCTGTTGTTGATCTGGGCGCCATCGTGGTCGTGGGTCATCGCCGCCAACGTGCTGCTCGGCATCAGCCAGGGCCTCACCTGGTCCACCACGGTGGTGATGAAGATCGATCTGGTCGGACCGCACCGCCGCGGCCTGGCGATGGGCCTCAACGAGGCCGCCGGTTACGGCGCGGTCGCGGCGACCGCCCTGGCCACCGGCTACCTGGCCCAGGCCTACGGCCTGCGCCCGGCACCGTTCCTGCTCGGTATCGCTTTCGCCGCCCTGGGCCTCGGCCTGTCCACGCTGATGGTCAAGGAGACCCGCGGCCACGCCCGGCTCGAGGCCGCCACCCATGTGATCCGCACCGACAGCGACCGCGACCGTCTGCACGACCGACTGACCAACCGCGAAGTGTTCCTTCAAACGAGTTTCCGTGAGCCGGCGCTGTCGTCGGCGAGCCAGGCCGGCCTGGTCAACAACCTCAACGACGGCCTGGCCTGGGGGTTGTTCCCGATCCTGTTCGCTGCGGCGGGGCTGTCGGTCGGCAAGATCGGCGTGCTGGCCGGTCTGTACCCCGCCGTGTGGGGTGCAGGCCAGTTGATCACCGGCGCGCTCTCGGACCGCTGGGGCCGCAAGTGGCTCATCGCCTCCGGAATGTGGCTCCAGGCAATCGCTTTGAGCCTGATCGCACTGGGTGACACCTACCCGATGTGGGCCGTTGCCGCGGCGCTCCTGGGAGTCGGGACCGCAATGGTCTACCCGACCCTGCTCGCAGCGATCGGGGACGTCGCACATCCGGCGTGGCGGGCCAGGGCGGTCGGGACCTACCGGCTGTGGCGAGACGGCGGCTTCGCGGTCGGCGCTCTGCTCGCCGGTGTTGTCGCAGACACCCTTGGCATTCGCGCCGCGATCTGGTCCGTCGCCGCCCTCACCGCGATGTCCGGCCTGATCATCGCGCTGCGCATGTACGAGACCCACCACGGACCCGCCGCCGATCGGCGGCGGTGAACCACCCGCCTACACGCTGGCGGCCTCGTTGAGCTCGTCGAGCCTCGCGGTCGCCTCCAGGTACTCCTGCACCCAGCGCTCGATGACGGTGGCGGTCTTCTCGACCTTGGTGAACTGACCGACCACCTGGCCGATCGGGTTGAACGCCACGTCGACCGACTCGTCGGGGTACCGGTGGGTGGCGGCCACCGCCATGCCGGACACCATGTACTGCAGCGGCATGCCGAGCGGCTTGGGGTTCTCCGGCTTCTCCCAGGCCTCGGTCCAGTCGTTGCGCAACATCCGGGCCGGCTTGCCGGTGAACGACCGGCTGCGCACGGTGTCCTTACTGGTGGCCTTGACGTATGCGGCGTGCTGGACCGGGCTGTTCTCGGACTCCTCGACGATCACCCACTGAGATCCGGTCCAGGCGCCCTGGGCACCCAGCGCCAGCGCGGCCGCGATCTGCTGGCCGCTGCCGATGCCGCCGGCAGCCAGCACCGGTAGCGGCGCCACCTCCTTGACGACCTGCGGCCACAGCACGATCGAACCGATCTCCCCGCAGTGTCCACCCGCCTCACCGCCCTGGGCGATGATGATGTCGACCCCGGCGTCGGCGTGCTTGCGGGCCTGCGACGGCGAACCGCACAGCGCGGCCACCACCCGGCCCGCGTCGTGGATGTGGGCGATCATGTCGGCCGGGGGAGTGCCCAGCGCGTTGGCGATCATCGTGACCTTGGGATGCTGCAGCGCGACCTCGACCTGCGGGGTGGCGGTGGCCTCGGTCCAGCCGAGCAGCTGCAGCGCGTCCTCGCCGCTGTGCTCGACGGGGACCCCGTGATCGGACAGGATCTTGCGGGCGAAGTCGAGATGCTCCTGGGGCACCATGTCCTGCAGCGTCTTGGTCAACTCGTCGGCGGACATGTTCGAGTCCATGCCCTCGTATTTGTTGGGGATGACGATGTCCACACCGTACGGGTGCTCGCCGATGTGCTCGTCGATCCAGTTGAGCTCGATCTCGAGCTGTACGGGGGTGTAGCCCACGGCGCCGAGCACGCCGAAGCCACCGGCCTTGCTCACCGCCACCACGACGTCGCGGCAGTGGGTGAAGGCGAAGATGGGGAACTCGATGCCGAGCTGGTCGCACAGCGGAGTGTGCATAGTCTGCTCCTCGTGGGCCGGAGGCGAAAACTGAAACGTGTTCTACTTTAGTACACCACGCAGTCCGCCATGTCCGCCCCGGCCCGGCGTCGCCATGCGCAGCACCGGCCAACCACGCTCGGCGGCCAGCGCGGCCAGACGGCGGCGCGGGTTGACCGGCCGTGGGAACCCGACCTTGACCATCAGGTGGGAGTCCTCGTCACCGTCGGCGTAGAAATAGCTGCTCGCCAGCTCGACGGCGTTGTTCGCGCAGAACTGTTCGACGGTCGCCGCCTTCTGCCGGCCCCAGATGACGGGTTTGGCGATGCGGCCGGTCAGCGCGCCCGCGCCGTCGAGCTCGAAGTGGTTGCAGAGCACGTTCTCGATGTCCAGGAAGCGGGCGACGGGTTCGGCGTGGATCGTCAGCGCCGACGAACACAGCACAACGGTGTGGCCACGGCGCTGGTGAGCCTGCACGATCCGGCGCATGTCCGGAAACAGCCGCGCACGCACCCGTTCACCGAACAGGCGCTCGCCGACCTCGTCGAGCTCGGCCAGCGACTCGCCACGCAGGTAGCCCGCCGCCCGGACCAGCAGCCGCTCGAACTGCATGCGGCCGAACCGGTAGCGCATGGACGCCTCGATCACCCCCAGCACCTCGCCGATGCGGGCCTGACCGCGGCGGATCCGGTCGCCGGCGTGCGCGGTGGCGGTGAACCCGTCGACCAGCGTGCCGTCCAGGTCGAAGAACGCCCCGACCCGTGGCCCCTCGGGACCCGCCTCGATCTGGGCCACCGGATCGGGGGCACCGACGGCATCGGTGGTGTTCGTGGTCATGCACCTCCTCCGATCACACCGGTGTCGATCCGCCATGCTACGGGCGTGCCGCCCGCACCTGGTTTAATCTGTGGCCGGTCACGGCAGAAGCGCTGGGTCGTTGGGTAGTTTGGTCTTGCCGGGTTCAGGATGCAGCCTGTGCGAGCGCACAATCGTTTGTGCATTCGTCGCGTGCGACTGCGACCTGACATGGAAGGTGAACCTTGGACGAGCAAGCAGCCGAAGGCACGCAGGGTGCCGGCGGGGCGACCGCCTCGAACTGTGTCGTCACCGAGCGGTGGGTCGACCGCGTGGCGGTCGTGTCGGTCGCCGGCGTCGTCGACATGCTCACCTCGCCCCAGCTCGAGGCCGCCATCAACGCGGCGCTCGACCAGCGGCCCGCAGGTGTGGTGGTCGATTTCACCGATGTCGAGTTCCTGGCCTCGGCCGGAATGGGCGTGTTGGTCGCCGCGCACGACAAGGCCGGCCCCGACGTCGCATTCAGCGTGGTCGCGGAAGGCCCGGCCACCAGTCGGCCGCTCAAACTGGTGGGCATCGCCGACATCGTCAGTCTTTATCCGAGCCTGGATGAGGCGCTGGCCGCATACAACACGTAGGAAAGCGCGTAGGAACATGTCCAGCGGGGTAGCCACCGACTGCCATGATCGAGTCCATGCCGCCGGCTGAGGTCGCCGACTCCGAGCGCTTCGAACGCCTCGGCCTGGACGCCGACGCCGGGGCGGTCGCGCGGGCCCGCGAGGATTTCGCGCGGTGGCTCGGCCGGTTCTTCGACCTCGACGCCGTGCGCAGCAGTGATCTGGTGCTGGCGACCAATGAGGCGCTGGCCAACGCCGCCGAGTTCGCCTACGTGCTCGACGACCGCCCGGGCACCATCGACATGCAGGCGGCCTACCACCCCGATCAGCAGACCCTGACGGTGGAGATCTGTGACCACGGCACCTGGCGCACCCCGCAGACCGATCCCACGCCGCGCACCCGCGGCCGCGGGATACCGCTGATGAAGACGCTGTCCGACGAGGCCACGATCGAGGGCTCCACCGACGGCACCCGGGTACGGCTGGCCTGGCGCGGCGTCGCCCGCACCTGATTCAGGCCGGCCGGTAGACGCCGTTGCCGGTGACCAGCGGCAGGTCCAGCGTGGTCCGGATCCCCGGCGCGGCCGCCACCACGTCCGGGATGGCGTTGACGATGCGGCCGGCCGCCGCCAGGATCGCCGCGTAGTTGTGGTCGCCGTGCCGGCTGGTCGGGCAGATGTCCATCACATAGGACGGCTCGCCGGTGATCTCGACCCGGTAGGACCCGCCCTGCTGTGCGGGTTGCGCCCAGTCGGGCCGAAGGTCGCCGCGCAGCCGGGTGATGTGCTCCACCACGATGGCCGGCCTGCCACCCACCAGACCCTCGATCAGGAAGCGCACCGCGGCTACGGTGCCCTTCCTGATGGTGCCGACCGCGACGTCGAAATCCTCCGGGGCGGGTCCCTGTTCCACGCTGTCGCGGATGTCGTCGATCTCGATGCCCAGGCCCGCCGCGAGCTGGCGGATCCCGACGCCCCAGGCCAGGCTCAGCATGCCGGGCTGATAGAGCATCGGCAGATCGCCGATCTCGTTGCCGAACCCCATCACGTCGAACATCACCGTCGCGCCGTCGTAGGTGGCGTAGTCGGCGATCTCCATCGTCCGGATCTGCTCGACGCTCTGGCAGGTGCCCGCCAGCGCCAGCGGAAGCAGATCGGTGACGAATCCGGGATCCACGCCGGTGACGAAGACGCTCGCATCGCCCTGCCGGGCAGCGGCCTCGACCCGCTCGATGGCCCGGTCGGGAATGACGCCCCACGGATAGGCCAGGAACCCCGGGGACGATCCGACGACGTTGATGCCGGCCTCGAGGAAGGCCCGGACGTCGGCCAGCGACTCCTTCGGCCGCACGTCGCCCATCGCGCAGTAGACCACGCAGTCCGGGCGCGCTGCGATGATCGCGGGCATATCGCCGACGGCGGTGACACCCGTCATCACGTCGAGGCGGGCCAGTTCCCCGGCGTCCTTGCCGATTTTGGCCGGAGACGACACCCACACACCGGTCAGATCGAAGCGTGCGTCGGAGATCAGTTGACGCAATGCGATGCTGCCGCAGTTGCCGGTACCGATCAGCGCCACCCGAATAGCCATGGCCAGCAGTATGCGTGGTCGGCGGCCGAATTGGAACAGGTTCTAGTTTCTCGCCGGCGGTGCGGTAACCTCTCGGCCCATGGGACGCGTGGACGGAAAAGTGGCACTCATCAGTGGCGGGGCACAGGGGATGGGTGCAGCCGATGCCCGGGCGCTGGTCGCCGAGGGGGCGAAGGTCGTGATCGGGGACATCCTCGACGACAAGGGCAAGGCGCTGGCCGACGAGATCGACGCCGAACACCCCGGCGCCGCGCAGTACGTGCACCTCGACGTCACGCAGGCCGACCAGTGGGAGGCGGCGGTGGACACCGCGGTCACCGAGTTCGGCACGCTCAACGTGCTGGTCAACAACGCCGGAACCGTGGCACTCGGCCTGATCGGCCAGTTCGACATGGCCAAGTGGCAGAAGGTCATCGACGTCAACCTCACCGGCACGTTCCTCGGCATGCAGGCCTCGGTCGAGGCGATGAAGGCCGCCGGGGGCGGTTCGATCATCAACATCTCGTCGATCGAGGGGCTGCGCGGCGCCGTCATGGTGCACCCCTACGTCGCCTCCAAGTGGGCGGTGCGCGGCCTGACCAAGTCCGCCGCGCTCGAACTCGGCGCGCACAACATCCGGGTCAACTCGGTACATCCGGGGTTCATCCGCACCCCGATGACCAAGTACTTCCCGGATGACATGCTGCGCATCCCGCTGGGCCGGCCGGGGCAGCCCGACGAGGTGGCCACCTTCGTGGTGTTCCTGGCCAGTGACGAGTCGCGGTATTCGACCGGCGCCGAGTTCGTCATGGACGGTGGGCTGGTCCTCGACGTGCCCCACAAGTAGCCGCCGGGCCGGCCCGACCACGGCGCTGCGTAGTGTCTCCTCCCGTGAGCGTACGGGCCGGGATCGTGGTGACGGGGACCGAGGTCCTCACTGGACGCGTGGCAGACCGCAACGGTCCGTGGCTGGCCGACCGGCTGCTGGAACTCGGTGTGGAGCTGGGCCACATCACGCTGTGTGGTGACCGCCCCGCCGACATCGAGGCCCAGCTGCGCTTCCTGGCCGATCAGGACGTGGACCTCATCATCACCAGCGGTGGCCTCGGGCCGACCGCCGACGACATGACGGTCGAGATCGTCGCCCGGTTCTGCGGTCGCGAACTGGTACTCGACGATGCGCTGGAGGCGCGCATCGGCGAGATCGTCACCACCATGATGGCCCGCTTCCCCGGGGTGGACGTCGAGGCGGTCCGGGCCGCCAACCGAAAGCAGGCGCTGGTGCCGCGGGGCGCGATCATCCTCGACCCGGTGGGCACCGCACCCGGCGTCGTGGTCCCGGGGACCCCGACGGTGGTGGTGTTGCCCGGTCCACCCCGCGAGCTGCAGCCGATGTGGGGTGCCGCGGTGGCCACCGAGGCGGTGCAAACCGCGATCGCCGGTCGCACGGTGTTCCGCCAGCAGACGGTCCGGATGTTCGGGCTGCCCGAATCGGGGCTCGCCGACACCCTGCGCGACGCCGAGCGCAGCGTCGACGGATTCGACCGGCTGGAGATCACCACCTGCCTGCGCCGCGGCGAACTGGAGATCGTCACCCGATTCGAGCCGGCTGACGCCGCGGCCTACTCGGACCTGCTGACGGTGCTGCGGGATCGCCATGCCCGCGAAATCTTCTCCGAGGACGGGTCGCTGGTCGACGACCAGATCGCCGGGTTGCTCACGGGCAGGCGGATCGCCACCGCGGAGTCCTGCACGGGCGGCCTGCTGTCCGCCCGGCTCACCGAGCGCCCGGGCTCCTCGGCTTATGTCGCCGGTGGCGTGACGGCGTACGCGAACTCGGCGAAGTCCGAGTTGCTGGGGGTCGACGCCGCGCTGATCGAACACCACGGCGCCGTGTCCGAGCCGGTCGCCGAGGCGATGGCCCGCGGCGCACTGCGGCGGTTCGGTGCCGACACCTCGGTCGCGGTCACCGGAATCGCCGGACCGGGCGGCGGGACTGAGTCCAAACCGGTTGGCACGGTGTGCTTTTCGGTAGCGGTGGCGAGCGCTGGCGCGGGGGTGGAGATGACCACGCGGACCACGCTGCTGCCCGGCGACCGCAGCGATGTCCGCGAGCGCTCGACGACGGTCGCCATGCATCTGCTGCGCCGGGCGCTGTCCGGAGACCGCTAGAGTAGCCCCGACGAAGGAGGATCATCGATGGTTGACACCGACGAGCGGCGAGCGTTCTCGGCTCTCGCCGAGGAGACCGGATGGCACCACCGGGTGGCCGATCGCAGCGATTACTTCGACAAGGGCATCGTCCGGGTGCACGTGGTCTGGCGGGGTGACACGGCGATCAGCGGCGGCACGCTGTACCACGACGACATCATGCAGTCCTACAGCAGCGACATCGCCACCGTGCAGGGCTGGCTGAAGCGCTGAGCCTCAGCGTTTCCCGCCGCCGGGCGCGCCGTCAGACTCGGACTGGCAGGCGTCCCACAGCTGGACCATCGAGGCCAGGATCGTCTCCGCCTCGCCGAGGCCTCCGAGGTGGCTCTCGCCCGGCAGCGTGAACAGCTGCGCGTCGGGGAGCCTGGAGACGACGTGTTCGCCGTGTGCGTAGGGGACGATGTGGTCGCGGTCGCCGTGCCACCAGCGCACCGGCACCTTGACCTCGTCGAGGCGGAATCCCCAGTCCCTGGCGAACACCACGACGTCGGCGAACGGCGCGGCGAGTTGCTTGCGGGCCCCGTTGAGCAGGTCGTCGAGGAACATCGCCTTGAACTCCGGGCGCGCCAGCAGCCGGCGGTCGCCTTCCGGTGAGATGCTGGCGTACAGATAGATGCCGGGCTCGGCAACCGGCTTGATCAGCCGGATGAGCCGGGTCGCGACTCTGCTGAGCGGAGCACCGGCGTATTCGAGCAGCGGGGCAGCGTGCAGCCCGAGGCCGCCCATCAGCCCGCCGCCGATGCGGTCCTCGCCCTGGGTGGGGGCCACGCCGCCGAGAACACCGACCGCGATCACCCGTTCGGGCATCGCTGCCGCGCAGCCCAGGGTGTACGGCCCGCCGCCGGATAGCCCGATGACCTCCATCTTGTCGATGCCCAGCGTGTCGGCGATGGTGCGCAGATCCTCGGCGAAGTCGATGACGGTCTCGTACTCGTGCGGGGTCGAGGAGCCGATGCCGGGCCGGTCCACCCCGATCAGCCGGATCTGGTGCCGCTCGGCATAGATCCGGGCCTCAACCGGGATCTGGCGCCGGGCACCGGGCGTGCCGTGCAACCAGAAGATCGCCCGCCCCTGCGGATCCCCGAACTCGGCGAATCCGATCTGGCGTTCTTCACCGACGGCGATATTGCCTTCGAGCTTGGGACGTGCGATGTCGAGAGCCATGCGCAGAAGTGTCCCATGCCTGTCACAGCGGCCTAATCGGCTCTCCGAAATAGGTACGAGCCCACGGTGGTGACGCGATCGTCGCAGCCCTCGTCGTGCATCACCACCCGCACCGCGACGGCGCCCGGGGCTCCCATCAGCGGCTCTGTCTCGACACGGAACGGACCGGCCTTGCCGCGGGCGACGAACATGACGTGCGACGAGACACCGTGCAGCCGGGTGGTGCCGGTCAGCTCGGCGGCACGCTGCACGGCGGCGGCCTCGAGGGTGACGAACTGCGGTCCGATGTGCAGCGCAGCATCGGGGGAGGCGACGTCGACGGACAGCTCCGGCAGTGCCCAGCGGCCGTCGGACCGTAGCCGGGCGCCGAACACCTCCCACAGCGGGGGCAGGGCGGGGGAGTCGGCGATCTCGAGCGGGTTGGCCGCCATCTTCTGCAGGCCGGCGGGCGGCGTGCCGATGCTGATGCCCTGACCTTCGGTCAGCGCCAGCACCCGGGCCGGGTGGTCGGCGTCGACGATCTTCGACCGGCTGTAGCCCATCTGCCTGCCGCGCTTGATCTCCTCGGAGACGATCTCGATGCGCTCGACGCCGACTCCCGGGTCGAGGATCTGGCAGCTGTGGATCACCGGGTTGGGCACCGCCTCCAGGTCGGACATGTGGCCGCCCTCCGGGGAGGCGATGCCGAGGACGGCCAGCAGCAGCCCGCCGGCGCCGTCGCGCATGTCGCGCCGCACCGTGACGGTGTTGTCCTCGGGCCCGAGATCCATCTGGGCGTAGCTGCGGCCGATGTAGCGGTAGCTGAGCAGGCCGCCCCAGCGTCGGCGCAGTTCCGCCGCGTACTCCTCCGGGTCATCGGTCAGTTCCCGGATGTCCCTGAGCATGCGGCCTCCTCGGGTCAGCCGGCCACCCCGCCCGGCGGTCGGCGGCCGGCCCACGGTATCGCCGTTTCCAGCTGGGCGGACAGCTTCAGCAGGATCGTCTCGTCGGGTGCCATCAGCTGGACGCCGATCGGCAGGCCGTCGGCGGTGACGCCCAGTGGCAGCGACATCGCGGCCCACCCGGTGACGTTGGCCAGCGACGTCCACCCGGTGGTGGCGAACTCCACGTCGAAGAACGCCCGGGTGGTGCCGCGCGGCTGGTCGAGCAGCCGGTAGGGCGGCGGGGCGGCGTAGGCCAGTGTGAAAAGACAGCATAAGAAAGTCGTCGTGACCACCACCCCCGCCCGCGGCACTGGGGCGTTGATGACGAAGCGCGCCGCCGACCCAGACGAGATCTTAGCGATTGCGATCGCCCCGCTGGTCAGGCCAGAGGGCTGACAGCAAACTGGTGACAACGGATCGACAAAGGACCTTAGCCTCTAGCACCCGGCGGATCCATGCCATTAGCTGTTCAGCACAGTTCGGCATTCAAAGCATGCAGCAATGTGCCGCATCCAATGGAGGGGGATACCCGTGAAACGAGCACTGATCGTGGGCACCGCTGTGTTCGGTCTGATGATGGGAACGGTCGCAACGGCTTGGGCCGACGAGGGAAATCGGGGTAATCACGGGCCGGTCTGGGGGCTCGACGTCCCCGGGCACGACAAAGCGTCCGGCACCGATTGGGGTCCGGCGGCCAGCTCCGCGGCAACCGCCGGACACCTGCAAGGGGGCGTCATCGCGAAAGGTGTCCACGATGTCAAGAACAACGGCCCAGAAAACGCGCCGGGGCAGAACAAGTAGCGGCTCGGCGTTTGGACCACACAGAGAATCCGCCCATCCCGACATACCGGGGTGGGCGGATTCGTTTCAACCCGCCTTGAGTAATTGCCAGTCGGAGTGATCCGGCCGCTGAAGGTATGCCGAACGCGCGACCATCACCACCGGAGGCCGCGGGCACGATACCGGGCGCGACGGCGGCCGCCGACCCTCCGCTGGAGGCGCCCGGGGTGATCGTCGGCGACCACGGGTTGGCGGTGGGACCGAACAGCGACGGCTCGGGCGTTCCCGCCAGCGACGCGCCAAGGTCCTTGAGCAGAAAGGGAACTCCGGCCAGCGGGCCCGCCGAGCCGTCCCGCAGCACCCCGACGGTGTCGAGGGCGGCGGCCTGCGCGCGGCCGCGTTCGAAGAGGTCGACGATGACGGCGTTGAGATCCCGGCCGGCTTCCAGTCGCAGGATCGCGGCCTCCAATAGTTCGGCCGCGCAGACCTCACCGGCCGCGGCCAGCGCGGCCTGGCCGAGGGCATCGGTGCCTGCGAGTTCAAACGCCGTCGAACTATCCATGCCGCGGATCATCCAGCGGCCGGTCGCATCCGGCAACTCGTCGTCGAAACAGGCTGCAGTGCAGCACTTCTGGCGGTGCCTCAGCTCACGGCGGCAACATATCCCACGGCGCCGACGAACAGTGTCATCAGGCACAGCGCCAGGGTTGCCACCGCGAACGGCCAGGCGGTCCTGCGCCGGACCAGTTGCACGATGGTCAACACCACGCCGGCGACGCCGATGCCCCCGGCCACCAGCAGCGAGGTGAACACCGCGGTCACCGCGCCCTCGATGCTGCATGTCGCCGGTGGGCAGTGGTCGATGAACGCCACCGAGAACAAGCCCATCACCGCCGCGATCCCGCCGAGTGCCACGATGAACACCAGCACCGTGATCGAGATCGCCATGTCGGCACCGGAACGCTGCGGCCGGGCCGGCGGGGGATGGCCATAACCGGGGTAGCCGGGATAGGGGTAACCCATGGTTCAGCCGTCCTCGGCTTCCTGGCGAGCGTGGGCCGCGGCCACGGCACGTTCGCTGCGCACCGTCGAATCGGTGACCACCAGCGCGATCAGGATGTCCGCGGCGGTGATGAACAGCCCCCACCAGAACATCCAGCGCATCTCGGGGTCGGGCGGGGCGGCGAAGAAGACGACCAGGAAGATCGGGCCGACGAGGCCGAAGACGAACATCATCGCCTGAATGCGCAGGTACACCCGCAGTGTGGACATCGGCGCACAGTCTCTCCCGTCGGCGCACGCGCGTCAACGGGCGGGCCGCGGCGGGCCCGCTCGGCTCAGGCCGAGACCACGACGGTGAGGTGGTCGTCCCGTCGCTCGACCCGCAGGCCGGCGCGACGGGCCACCGCCGCGACCGCGGCGGCGTCCCCGGGTTCGGACCTGGTGCCGGCCAGCGCGCGGGCCAACCGGCCCTTGTGGGCCTTGTTGAAGTGGCTCACCACACTCCGGCGCCCGTCGGCCTGCTCGGCGAGGACGTCGACGGTGACCGCGGCGGGCACCTTGCCCAGTGCGGCATAGGATCCCGACCGGAGGTCGACCACGAGTTCACGGTCGGCCAGGGCGGCCAGCACGGGGTCGAGTACCGGGCGCCACCGGGCCGCCAGGGTGCCCCGGCCGGGCAGCCGTGACGTCGCAGACAGCCGGTAGGTCGGGATCGGATCGTCGGCCCGCAGCAACCCGAACAGCGCCGAACCGACTGCCAGCCGGGCCCGGGCCCGGTCGGCGGCCGCGCCCCGCAGCGACTCGACGTCCAGCGCGTCGTAGAGCACGCCGGTGTAGCGGCGCAGGGCCGGCATGGTCGGCGTGGTGTAGAGCGCGGCGTTGCGGTCGATCTCGGCATCCTGGGCCGCCGAGATGCCCAGCGCCGCTCGACTGGCGGACCGGTCGGCGGACAACTCGACCAGCTCGGCCACCAGCTCCGCGCGCAGCGGATTGAGCTCCGGTGAGCTCAGCGAGTCCAGGGCCAGCGCCGGCCCGTCGCCGCCGGGACGTTTGGTCTCCGACGGCGGCAGCAGCACGATCACGGCACAGACGGTAGCGCGCGCGGTCAGGCGACTCCCGGCGGCGGGGGCAGCGGGGCCTCCGGCGAGGGCACGGGGGCGGGTAGCGCCGGGACGTCGGCCGCCATCAGCGCGACGGGCGCCCCGGGTGCCGGCTGCGGCGTCGCCAGGGGGTCCGGGGCCGGCGGCGGGGGTGCCGGAAGCCCCATCGTGACCGGCGGCACAGCCATCGGCGGCGTCAGCAGGGGATCGGCCGCGGGTGGCTGGTCGGGCGGCATCGGCAGGAACATGTGATTGGTGAACTGGTTCTGATAGGCGCCGCCACCACCGACCCGGACTCCGCGTCCGCCTTCGCCGGACGAGACCGGGGTGCCGTCGGGCAGCGTCGCGGCGGTGTGTCCGCGGTTCCAGCCGACCACCAGCGCACCGGGCTGCGTCCCGTATCTGAAGCCGCGATCGAGCAGCGCGCGTTCGATGTTGCCGGTGTTGAACCGGTCTCCGTACACCGGCCGGCCGGTCGCGGCGTTGGCGACCCAGGACACCAGACCCGAGCAGTCCGTACCCGCCGGCGAGTCACCGCCCGAGATGTAGGGCGTGCCCGACACCTGGTTGACGAGCGTCAAGAGAGTTGCGAGAGCAAACATGCAGCCGGACGTTAACAGAGGTCTCTAAAACCCACCAAAATCTGTGATCGCGAGCACATTCCGCGGCGTAACTCACGTCACTTTGCGAAACCCATTGTCCGGATCGCACTTTGGCCTAAAGATATCCAACCGTTGCCACGATGGTTAATAACGTTATCCATCAGTGATTTTCGATCGCTAGGCGGTAGGCGAAAGCCGCTGGTGGGCCACCTCAACGTTGCGCGAGCAGCAACGGGATCCGTTGCTCGGCTTCGGTCACCGAACCGTGCTGCCCGACCATGGCGGACTCGATCGGCTCGGCCGTCCTGCGCAGCACCCCCGAGGCCCCGCGGGCAGCCACCACCACATCCCCGATGCGGGGCCGCACGGCGTCGTCGACCCGCTCGCCGAACCAGCCCGCCTCGATCGCCTCGTCACCGGTGCACACCCACGCCCGGTCGCCGAGAACGGCCCGCCACCCGGCCAGCACGTCGCCGAGCGCGCCGTCGCGGACGTAGACGTGCCGGGCACGCACCTCCCCGGCCACGGCGGCCACCCCGTCCTGCAGGGGAGAGCTCGCGTCGAGGTCGATCGCCGCCGCCTCGTCGATCCGCACCATGCCGTGGTCGGCGACCACCGCCAGCAACCCGCCGGCCGGCAGCCGCTCGACGATCGACTCCACCAGCGTGTCGACCTGGCGCAACTGCATGCGCCAGGCCGGCGAACCGGGTCCGTGCAGATGGCCGACCAGGTCCAGATCGGCGTGATAGCCGTAGCAGAAGCCACCGCCGGCCACCGCGGCGCTCACGGTGGCGGCGAGATCGCCCAGCGCATGCACGCCGATGAAGCGGCCTCCGCGCAGCACCGCCCTGGTCAGGCCGGAGCCGTCGAACTGCGCGGCGGAGACGACGCTGACGGTCACACCGCCGGCCCGGGCCCGCTCGAAGACCGTAGGGCGGGGTTGCACCGATTCGGGGACGGCCCGCTCGCGCAGGTCGGCACCCCACGGCTGGGGCCGCCAGCGCAGCGCGTTGATCACCCCGACATCGGGAAGCCGGAAGGCCATCCCGACCATGCCGTGCTCACCGGACCGGCAGCCGGTTCCCACCGCCGCCAGACCGGCGGCGGTGGTCGACGGGAAACCGACCTGCAGCGTGCGGCGCGCCAGCGCGGCGAGCACCGGGGCGTCCGCGGCGTGGTCGTCCAGCAGCTGTGCGCCCAGGCCGTCGATCAACAGCACGCACGCACCGGCGACGTCATGGGCGATCTCGATGCGGGGCTCGAAGCCCGCAACGCCCATCGCGGCCAGCACCGACGGCGCGACATCGGCCAGGTACGGAAGTCCCGGATCGAGACGCGGCAGCTCCACGCTCCGAGCGTGCCACACGCCCGGCCGGACCGGCGACGATCAGATCTGGGGGAGACGCACCACCTGGACGAAGAACTCGTCGATCTGACGAACGGCGTTCATGAACTGGTCGAGATCGACCGGCTTGGTCACATACGCGTTGGCGTGCAGCTTGTAGCTGCGCAGGATGTCCTCTTCGGCCGACGAGGTGGTCAGCACCACCACCGGGATGTGACTCAGCTCGGGATCGGACTTGATCTTCTCCAACAGCTGACGCCCGTCGTACTTCGGCAGGTTCAGGTCCAGTAGCACCAGGTCGGGCCGCGGGACGTCCTCGAACGGACCGCGCCGGTACAAAAAGTCCAGCCCTTCCTCGCCGTCCCGGGCCACGTGCAGCGTGTTCTTGATCTTGTTGTGCTCGAACGCTTCCCGGGTGATCAACTCGTCACCTGGGTCGTCCTCGATGAGCAGCACGTCGATGGCGCGTTCGGCGGGTGTCATGGTGCCGATCCTTCCAGGAGTGCATCGGCCGAGTCATCCGCCCTGGCAGGCAGCGTGAATCGGAACCGGGTTCCATCCGTATACGAGGTGTCGATCCAGATCGTGCCGCCGTGATGCTCGACGATCTTCTTGCACAGCGCCAGCCCGATGCCGGTGCCGCCGTAGGCGTCGCGGCCGTGGAGCCGCTGGAAGATGACGAACACCTTGTCGGTGAACTCCGGCGCGATCCCGATCCCGTTGTCCGACACCGACAGCGCCCAGTGTGGTCCGCTGTCGTCGGACTCCGGACGGCACTCGATCCGGATGCGCGGTGCGATACCGGCACGGCGGAACTTGACCGCGTTCCCGATCAGGTTCTGCCACAGCATCGTCAGCAGGGTGGGGTCGCCGCTGACCTCGGGCAGCCCCTCGGCCGGTCGCTCGATGACGGCACCGGACTCCTGCATCGAGGTCTCCAGGTTGCCCAGCGCACTGTCCAGCGCCCGGTCCAGACCGACCTCGACCTCGGTGGCGTTGAGCCGACCCACCCGCGAGAACGTCAGCAGGTCGTTGATGAGCACCTGCATGCGTTTGGCCCCGTCGACGGCGAAGCGGATGTACTCGCGACCGCGCTCGTCGAGTTCGTCGCCGTACCGCTTCTCCAGCAGCTGACAGAACGACGCCACCTTGCGCAGGGGTTCCTGCAGGTCGTGTGACGCGACGTAGGCGAACTGCTCGAGTTCGGCGTTGGACCGCCGCAGTTCCTCGGCGTGCACGTCGAGCGCTTCGGCGGCCGCGCGCGAGGCGTCGAGTTCCTCGACGATGCGCTGCCGCATGTTCTCGACGTCGTCGGCGATCGCGCGGATGTCCCTGGGGCCCTGCGGGACGATCCGTTCGGCGAAGTTGCCCTGCGCGACGCTGCGGCAGGCCTTCGCCAGTGCCGCCAGCGGGCGTACCAGCGCCCGACGCAGCAGCACCGCCAGCAACAGCATCGTGACCACGAACGCGCCGAGCATCGCCAGCAGCACCCCGTTGCGCCAGGTTCTCATCTGGTCGAGCTCGCCGATGGCGTCGGTCCTGGCCCCGTCGAGGTGCTCGTTCTGGACGTCGAACAGCACGCGCAGGCGGTCGAACTCGACCTTGCCCTGCTGGGCGGCACTGGGCGACACCAGGCTCGGATCGCCCGGGTCCACCCCGGCGATCAACGGATCGGCGTAGTTCGTCCGCCAGGAGCCGGCGGCCAGTTCGATGGCATCGAGATCATCGAGCAGATCGGGCCGATCCTGCTCGAGCTGGCGGATCTCCGCCGAGGCCTCCTGCTCGACCTGCCGGCCCTCGTAGTAGGGCTCGAGAAACCGCTTGTCTGCGGCGATCAGGTAGCCCCGCACGGCGGTCTCCTGGTCGCGCAGCGCGGCCTGCAGTTTGTAGGCCGCCACCCGGGCCGGCTGGATGTGGCGGATGAGTTGCCCGGACACCTGGTCGGTGCGGTTGAGCAGCACCGCCACCGCGGTGCCGCCGGCCAGCACCACCACCCCCATCACCGCGAACACCAGGTACTGCCAGCCCTGCACGGTCAGCTGGCGGACCTGGCGCCTCCGGGGGCTGCTCATCGCTGAGCCACCCGAGGCACCCGCTCGACCCGGACGACGGCGATGTCGTCGCCGATCCCGCCGTGCGACTGGGCGCGCTCCTCGACGGCGTCGATGAGGGCGGCGACGAACTGCGGGCCGGGCAGCATAGCCAGCGATCGGGCCAGTTCGAGCAATCCCTGTTCGCCGAGCCGCTCGTTGCCGCGCCCCACGTGGCCCTCGAAGAGCCCGTCGGTGAGCAGCACCAACCCCTTGCCCTCGGGCAACGGCACCTGTTGGGGCGCCCAATCTCCCGCGTGCAGCCCCAGCGCGGGACCGCCCGGCGGCTCCACCCACTCGACGGTGCCGCCACCGTGCAGCAGCATGCCGGGATGGCCGGCCCGCACCGCGGTGATCGTCGGCCCGTCGGGCGGTATCGCCAGACTCAGGACGGTGGCGAAGATGCCCTTGCCGGCCCGCTCGGCACGCAGGATCCGTTCGAGCTGCCGCATCCGGTCGGAGCCGCGCAGACCGGCGAACGTCAGCGCCCGCCAGGCGATCCGCAATGCGACACCCAGCGCGGCCTCGTCGGCGCCGTGGCCGGCGACATCGCCGATCATCACGTGCACGGTGCGGTCCGGGGTCTGCACGAAATCGTAGAAATCGCCGCCGAGCAGAGCGTTCTCCCGGCTGGGCCGGTACTGAGTGACGATCTCGACGCCGGGATCGTCGAGCAGCAGCGGGGAGGGCAGCAGCCCACGCTCCAGGCGGGCGTTCTCCCGCGCCCGCAACTGGCTGGCGTGCAGGTCGACCGCCGTGAGCTCGGCCCGCTTGCGCTCGATCGCATAGAGCACCGCGCGGCGCAGCATCTCCGGATCGACCCGGCCCTTCACCAGGTAGTCCTGCGCCCCGGACGCCACCGCCGAGACGCCGAAATGTTCGTCGTTCAGGCCGGTCAGCACGACGATCGGCAGTGTGGCGTCCCTGGCGGCGATGCGGGTCAGACCGTCGATGCCGACGGTGTCGTGCAGGTGCAGGTCCAGCAGGACGCAGTCGGGCCGGGTTGCGGCGAGCGCGCGTTCCGCATCGGCCATCGTCGCCGCCCAGTCGACCCGCATGTCGACGCCCGAATCGGCGATCAACTCCTCCACCAGGATGGCGTCGGCCCGATCGTCTTCGACCAGCAGCACGCACAACGACTCGTGGTCATCGTGGGCGCTCATGGACCCTGTGCTTCTGGTCGGCTCGCGGGTGTGTCGCAGGCCGGTGCGCTCGAGTGACGATCTCTGCAGAGTACCCGGGCGTCCGGCCGGCCAGCGAACGGTCGGCACCGGCGTTGCGGGCCGCCTGCGCCCTCGTGGCGCTGGTAATCTGCGACCGGCCGCCGGCGCCTGGTCCGGGGGAGGCGGCCAGTGCCCGTGCCGTCTGTCCCGCCATCGACCGGCATCATCGACGCCGCGAGTCCCGACGAAAAGAGCCGTGTGCCCACCGGAGAGATCAGAGCCCTGTCCGGCTTGCGCATCGTCGCCGCCGTGTGGGTCGTCCTGTTCCACTTCCGGCCGCTGCTGGCGCAGGCCTCCCCGCCGTGTAGCGACACGCTGGCACCGGTTCTGGACGCCGGCGCGCAGGGCGTCGACCTGTTCTTCATCCTGAGCGGCTTCGTGCTGACCTGGAACTATCTGGACCGGATGGGGGAGTCCTGGTCGACCCGGTCCACCCTGCAATTCCTCTGGCTGCGGCTGGCCCGGGTATGGCCGGTGTACCTGGTGACCATGCACCTCGCGGCGGCCTGGATCCTGTTCACTCTCTACGTCGGGGACTGGCCGTCACCCGACGTCGATCAGCTCACCGCGATCAGCTGGCTCCGTCAGTTCCTGCTGGTCCAGCTGTGGTTCCAGCCGTTCTTCGACCGTTCGAGCTGGGACGGCCCGGCCTGGTCGATCAGCGCCGAGTGGCTGGCCTACCTGCTGTTCGGCGCACTGGTCCTGGTGGTGTTCCGGATCGCCTCGGCCACCCGGGCGCGCGGACTGCTGCTGCTCGCACTGGTCGCGGCCCTGGTCCCCACGCTGTTCCTGCTGGCCAGCGGCGTGTTCTACACACCGTGGAGCTGGCTGCCCCGCATCGTCATGCAGTTCATCGCCGGTGCGCTGGCCTGCGCGGCGGTCCGCCGGCTGCGGATCACCGACCGCGGCCGGCAGGCCGCCGGGGTGGGGGCGCTGCTGCTGGGCGTCGGCATCGTCGGCGGGCTGTACCTGTTGGACAACATTCCGAAGACGACGATCTACGACGCCGGCGGCCTGGTCGACGTACTGTTCCTCCCGCTGGTCGTCACATTGGCCATCGGTGTCGGCACGCTGCCGGCGCTGCTGTCGACGCGGGTGATGGTCTACCTCGGTCACATCTCGTTCAGCCTGTACATGATTCACGAGATCGTGCACACCGCCTGGAATTGGACGGCCCTTCAGTTCGGTATCACGCTGGAGCCGAGCTGGACCGCCAAGCTGACCTTGGTCGGGCTGATCCTGCTGGCGGGTGCGCTGGCCGCGGTGCTCTACCACTTCGTGGAGGAACCCGCCCGGCACTGGATGCGGCGGATGGTTCGTCCCAACCGGCCACCGGCCGACCGGCCCGAGAGTGCGCCGCAGGGCCACCTGCAGTCGGTCGCCGCGCGGGCCGGATGACGTTGGCGGGCACGGCGCGTCGAATGCAAGCGCCCCGGCGCGCCACCTAGGCTGGTCCAGTGAGTCGGTTGTTCTCCTTCGTGCTCTGCGCCGCCGTGGTGTTCGGCCTGTTCATCGCGCACTTCCCGGACGTCCAGCAGCGTGCGGTACGCCACCTCGACTACGCGGTCAACCGGATCGCGGTGATCGGCGACTCGTACACAACAGGCAGCGATCAGGGCGGCAACGGGCCGCAGGGCTGGCCGCCGCAAGTCTGGCGAGCACTGACCGAGCATGGGATCGCCGTCACGCCGACGGTCGCCGCCGAGGGCGGGGCGGGATTCTGCACCCGGGGCAACCGGGGCGGCGTGTTCGAGGATCTGACCGTGCGCGCGGTCAAGCCCAGCGACGAACTCGTGGTGTTCTTCGGGTCGCGCAACGACATGCCGGTCGACCCGACCCGGCTGTCGATCGCGATGTACGGCACCTTGAACCTGGCCCACCAGATAGCCCCCAGGGCGCACCTGCTGGTGATCGGCCCGCCGTGGCCGACGGCCGATCCGCCGCCGGAGATCCTGCGGATCCGTGACGTGCTCAGCTATCAGGCCGAGTTGGCCGGCGCGACATTCGTCGACCCGATCGCCGCGCGCTGGTTCGCCGGCAGGCCGGACCTGATCGGCGCGGACGGCGTCCATCCCACCGATGCGGGCCACACCTACATGGCCGACAAGATCGCGCCGCTGATCGGCAAGCAGCTGCACCCGTACTGAGCCATTTCATCGCGACAACAGAAGGGCACCCGGCCCACATCACTGTGAGCCGGGCGCCCGTAACTTCTGCCGTGCTGAGGGTCAGAGTCCCTTGCCCACATCGTAGCGGTCGGCGTCCATCACCTTGGTCCACGCGGCGACGAAGTCCTTGACGAACTTGTCCTTCGAGTCGTCCTCGGCGTAGACCTCGGCCAGCGCCCGCAGCTGCGAGTTGGACCCGAAGAGCAGGTCGACACGGCTGGCCGTGTACTTCTGCGCACCGGTGGCCCGGTCGGTGCCCACGTAGGTGCCGTCGTCGGCCGACGACGGGGCCCACTTGGTGCCCATGTCGAGCAGGTTGACGAAGAAATCGGCCGTCAGCGCACCCGGCGTATCGGTGAGCACACCGAGCTTGGTCCCACCGAAGTTGGTGTCCATCGCCCGCATGCCGCCGATCAGCACCGTCATCTCCGGCCCGGACAGGCCCAGCAGGTTGGCCTTGTCGATGAGCTGGTACTCCGCCGGCAGGGGCAGACCCTTGCCGGCGTAGTTGCGGAAGCCGTCGGCCTTGGGCTCCAGGTAGGCGAACGACTCGACGTCGGTCTGCTCCTGGGTGGCGTCACCGCGACCGGGGGTGAACGGCACCTCGATGTCGACGCCGCCGGCCTTGGCCGCCTTCTCGACACCGACGTTGCCGGCCAGCACCACCAGGTCGGCAAACGAGACGCCGGTTCCCGACGACCCCTGGATCTCCTCGAGCTTGCGGATCACCAGGGACAGCTCGTCGGTCTCGTTGGCCTCCCAGCCCAGCTGCGGCTGCAGCCGGATCCGGCCGCCGTTCGCACCACCGCGCATGTCGCTGCTGCGGTAGGACGACGCGGCCTTCCACGCGGTCGACACCAGCTGCTGCACGGTCAGGCCCGAATCGGCGATCGCGCTCTTGAGCTTGGCGATGTCGTCGGCGGACAGGTCGCTTCCGGCGGGGACGACGTCCTGCCAGAGCCAGGTCTGCTGCGGCACCAGCGGCCCGAGGTAGCGCACCACCGGCCCCATGTCGCGGTGCAGCAGCTTGAACCAGGCCTTGGCGAACTCCTCGGCGAGCTCCTCGGGATGGTCCAGCCAGCGCCGGGTGATCTTCTCGAAGCCCGGATCCATCCGCATCGACAGATCGGTGGTCAGCATCGACGGATGGGTCTTGGCGTCGCCCTGGGCCATCGGCACGGTGTTGGCCCAGCCGTCGTCCTTGGGCTTCCACTGGTAGGCGCCGGCCGGGCTCTGGGTCAGCTCCCATTCGTTGCCGTAGAGGATCTCCAGGAAGCTGTTGTCCCACTTGGTCGGGGTGTGCGTCCAGATCACCTCGAGACCGGAGCTGACGGTGTCGTTGCCGACGCCCGAGTTCGCCCAGCCGAGGCCCTGCAGTTCCAGCGGTGCAGCCTCGGGCTCGGGCCCGTTCTCCACCGTGGTGGCGCCGTGGGTCTTGCCGAACGTGTGCCCGCCGATGATCAGCGCGGCGGTCTCGACATCGTTCATCGCCATCCGGCCGAAGGTCTCGCGGATGTCGGTGGCCGCGGCCACCGGATCCGGTTTGCCCTCGGGGCCTTCGGGATTGACGTAGATCAGGCCCATGTGGGTTGCGGCCAGCGGGTTCTCCAGCTTGGTGCGCTCGGAGTTGTCCCCGGGGTAGCGGTGGAACGTTTCCAGCCACTCGTGCTCGGCGCCCCAGTAGATGTCCTCTTCCGGCTCCCAGAAGTCCGGGCGGCCGAATGCGAAACCGGCGGTCTTGAAGCCCATGTGCTCGAGCGCGCGGTTGCCGGCGAAGATGATCAGGTCCGACCACGACAGGTTCTTGCCGTACTTCTTCTTGACCGGCCACAGCAGGCGGCGCGCCTTGTCCAGGCTGACGTTGTCGGGCCAGCTGTTCAGCGGCGCGAAGCGCTGCATGCCCCGGCCGCCGCCACCACGGCCGTCCTGGACGCGGTAGGTGCCGGCGGCATGCCAGGTCATCCGGATGAAGAACGGCCCGTAATGGCCGAAGTCGGCGGGCCACCAGTCCTGCGAGTCGGTCATGACCGCGTCGACGTCGCGGGTCAGTTCGTCGACGTCGAGGTTCGCGACCACCGAGCGGTAGTCGTAGCCGTCGTCCATCGGGTCGATGACATCGGGGTTCTTCTGCAGGATCTTCAGGTTGACCGCGTTGGGCCACCAATCCCGGTTGCTGCCGCCCTCGACGGGCGGCTTGACGACCATCGGGCAACCGCTTTCGGCAGGCGACGTCTGGGCCTCACCAATCGGCGGAGAAGTTTCCTCAGGCACTGCATTTCCTTTCGGGAGTGGTGATTTGGGCTGCGGTCACGGTTGTGACCGGGAAATCTGGGTCGCGCAGTCCGGGCAGACGCCCCAGTACACGACCTCGGCCTCGTCGACGACGAAGCCGTCCAGGCTTCCGACGGGGTCGGACGGGACAAGACAGGGCGCATCGCCGACCGCGCAATCGACGTCGGCGATCGCGCCGCAGGACCGGCAGACGACGTGATGATGGTTGTCGCCCACCCGGGATTCATAGCGGGCGACCGAGCCCGAGGGCTGGATCTTGCGCACCAGGCCGACCGTGGTCAGCGCCGCGAGCACGTCGTAGACGGCCTGCCGCGACACGTCGGGCAACCCCCGCCGCACCACACCGAAGATGGAGTCGGTGTCGGCGTGTGGATGTCCCTGAACGGCCTCGAGGACCGCCAACCTCGGACGCGTGACCCGTAGGTCCGCGCTGCGGAGCAGCTCCGCATTGTCCGAAGGCACACCCAGAGTTCTACGTCGTTTTTTGGACTGAGTCAAGTGTTTACACGAACTGCTTACCAGCGCCGCTGTTAGGGTCCAGGCGTGATCCGAAGCGTGGTACTCGCCAAACTGACCCCGGGATACGATGCCGCCGAACTCGATGACATCCAAGGGTGCCTGCGCAACCTGAACTGCCCGGGAACACGCCATTACAGCGTGGGAACCGACGCGCGGCTTCGCGACGGCAACTGGGATTTCGCGATCGTGGCGGACTTCTGCGACGTGGCCGCCTACCGCGGCTACGACGAGGACGCCGAGCACAACCGGGTCCGGGCCCGGCTGGCGGTGCTCTTCGAACAGGTCTCCCGCGTCCAGTTCGAGATCCCCGACCACTGAAGGGGTCGGCTTAAGTAACGGAACGATTCCGGGTGTTTTGGTGACTGAATCGCCCTGGTTCTGCCGGAGGCTCGGAATGTTGGATTCCGACCAC
>NZ_JAIFZS010000056.1 GCF_019710635.1 Mycolicibacterium xanthum | reverse complement strand
GGGTCGGCTTAAGTAACGGAACGATTCCGGGTGTTTTGGTGACTGAATCGCCCTGGTTCTGCCGGAGGCTCGGAATGTTGGATTCCGACCACGGGTTGGTCGCTCCGTTGAGCATCGTAGAACGCGGCCTCGAACTCCGTGGGTGGAATGTCCTTGAGGTAGCCGTGTAGGCGGGCGGGTTCGGTCGATGGCCCGCCGCCCACTTGATGACAGCCTTGTTGAGAAACTCGGTGCCGTTGTCGAAGTCCAAACCGGTTACCTCGTAGGGTAATTCGTCAATTCCAGCCTTGAGGACGCCGAGGATGTGGGTGTGGGCGTTGTTGCGCACGCTGCGGGTGAAGACCCAGCCGATGCGCATGTCGGTGAGGTTGACCGTCCGAGCGAACTCGCCTCTGAGGGTGGGTCCGCAGTGCGCGACGGTGTCGCCTTCGAAGAACCCCGGTGAGTCCTCGACCTCATCGGTTGCCTTGCGGACTTTGATCGAGGACCGCAGCAACGGGGAGGGCGTGGTCGTCGATATCCCTTTGATCTGGTCGCGGGCCTTTGCCGACCTCAGGTAGCAGTCGATGGTGGCACTGCTCCATCGTCAATAACTCGGTGCGCACCTCGGGGCTGTAACGGTCCCGGCCAAACACCAGTTCACCGTGGCGCTCCAGTGCGTCCAGTTGCAGGGCCATCGACGCGGCCAGGTAGCGGCCGCACTGTCCACCCCAGGTCGCCCAGACCTTCTGCGCACCTTCAACGCGTCGTAGGAGTACTTCGGGTTGCGTTGTCGGCGAGGTGACTTGGCGATCTGCCGGCCCGCTCCCGGCGGCTGGGCCGCGGCCGTCAACCGCCGGCGGGCATTGTCACGCGACCAGCCGGTCACCTGCAGCACCCGATCCGGAATCCGGCCCTTGTCCGCCTTGGACGACTTCACATACGCCTTGGCGAACTTCGCGGTGATCTCGGCACGAGACGACATCGACAGCCCACTTCCCATGCCTGATGACGGTCACCGTTTCGCGGGCATTCTTACGTGGTGCACCGAGGGTGTTTCGCGGGCACTTTTCGTGATGTTTGCCAGACCGCGGACAGCGACGCCCGGGCGGTGGAATAATTCCGGAATGAAGACTCCTCTAGCAGTCCGTCGGGCGATGTCCGTGGCCTTTATGGCCGGCATCGGCGCGACATTCGCTCTGGGCGTTGATATCGGTACCGCCAGCGCAGATGATGTGTGGGGCAACCACACCTGGTGTCCCGGGGATGAGATCCCGCAGACGGACAATCCGATCACCTGGGATATGAACGTGTGCCATGACTGGCACTACTTGTCCATGCGCTACGGTGCGCCGACGCCGTACTGGCTGGTCGAGGGCATTCAGCAAAGCGAATGTCCGCCGCTGGCCTTCATGTGCCCGTAGCACGACCAATCGGTAGCGCGGCGCCTACACCTGCAACCTGTAGTACCCAACGATCACCGTGCGCTCCAGGGGTAGCCCAAAGTAGCCGGCTGCGTCGCCGGTGATGTGCGAGACGCTGCGGGCGGCGAATCCCGCAGCGAGGCCGGTCAGACCCTCGCCACGTTCGCGATCTTCAACCTCGCCGGGCCGCAGTTCTCCCCACGCATCCGCGACATCGGCCGACTACAGCTCTACCGACTCGGCCCGGCCGCCACCCGGCGGACCCGGTATCCACGCGCGGGACCGCTACCGGGCCAACCGATCCAAACCCAACTCGTCACCGAGCACTGGAATGACTTGCTCCGGCTGGTCGCTTCCATGAAGTTTGGGCACACCACCGCCAGCCTGCTCATTGCCAAACTGCCTGCCAGCAGCCGACGAAGCAGCCTCGCCAAGGCGTTACACGAGTATGGACGCCTCGTTCGCACCCTATACATCTGCCGCTACGTCGCCGACGAAGAACTCCGTCGGCGGGTACGCCGGCTGCTCAACAAAGGCGAGAGCCTGCACGCATTGCGCCGGAACCTGTTCTTCGCACATCAAGGCCATGTCCACCGTCGCCACCTCGATGACCAGGTTGACCAAGCCCAATGCCTGACCCTGATCACCAACGCCTGCGTGCTCTGGACCACCACCTACCTCGCAGACGCACTTGACGCGCTTCGCCGCGAGGCCCTACCGGCCACTGACGAACTGGCCGCGCACCTGACCCCCGCGCAACACGACCACATCAACTTCTACGGCACCTACTCCTTCGACAGCGATGCCGAACTTCGCCGAGAAGGCCGCCGACCCTACGCACTCCGGCATGACCCGCTCAAAACACCCAGAATCGTTCCGTTACCAAGCCGACCCCCTGAACGAAGAACTCACCGCGCGCAGCTGCCGCCGGTGAGCACACGTTAACGCGTTCGGCAAACGGCGCGGCGCCGCCCGTTACCAACGTCGCCGAGGCTTGCGCCATGAGCATCTTCGATCAGATCGGCGGCCCGCCGGCAGTCACCGCGGCCGTCGACGACTTCTACCGCCGCGTGCTGTCCGACCCGGAACTGGCACCGTACTTCGACGGCATCGACCTCAAGCAGCTCAAGGGCCATCAGCGCGCGTTCATCGCCGCGGCGATCGGCGGCCCCGAACCCTATCTGGGCCGGTCGATGGCCGATGCCCACGCGCCCTTCGACATCGCCCCGGCGCACTTCGACCTGGTAGTCGGCCACTTGGCGGCAACCCTTTCCGACCTCGGGGTGGCCGACGCGACGATCGATGCGATCGGCGCGAAACTGGCTCCGCTGAAGGACGAGATCGCGCCGGACCCGGCCGCCCGCGCCAGCTGAGCCCGGCTACCGCGGGCGGGTGTAGCGTTGCGCGAACGTGCGCATGATCGCCGTCGGATGTGTCACGTCCCGTTGCCGCGCATCCTCTTTGAGTGATTCGGCGGTCTCGGGGGCGAAGTACCCGTGGTTCTTGTAGACGTCGATTCGGGTGCAGATGCCGTTGACGTCGAGTTCGGGGTGGAACTGGGTGGCATACACGTTGGCGCCGACCCGAAAGGCCTGCACGGGGCAGGCCGGTGAGGTGGCCAGCCGGACGGCGCTCGGGGGCAGCCACGACGCGGCCTCCTTGTGGCCGCCGAACGCGTCGAACGTGTCCGGCAGTCCCGCGAACAGTGGATCACTGCGCCCCTCGGCGGTGAGCTCCACCATGACCGCACCGACCGGCTCGCTGTGGGCCCGGTCCACCACCGCCCCCACTGCGCTGCCGAGAGTTCCTACGCCGTAACAACATCCGAGGAACGGGAAGTCGCGTTCGATCACCGCGGCGAGCAGTTCCGCCAGCTCCGACTCGACGCGACGCTGGATGGCGGACTTCGCGTCCTGTTCGTCACTGACGTTGTACGGGCCGCCGCCCAGGACGATGCCCGACCACCGCGTCAGGTCGACGTCCCCCAACGCCCGGTGGGTCAACCGGATCCGGTGCATACCGCCCTCGTCGAGGCCGGCGAACCGCATCATGGCCTGGTACTCATCGTCGGCGGCTTCGTCCTCGCCACGGATCGACAACAGCAGGAACGGGGCATCGGGCACGGCGTACAGGGTAGACGGTCGAGATACCTCCGACGCCCCTCCGATACCGTTGTCGGTCAGTGAGAACACTCATCGACTTCGACGACGCCCCGGTCTTCGCCATACCGACCGCACGAGGCGTTCGGGAGGGCGTGCTCGTGGAGGGCCCCCAGGGCTGGGGCGAGTTCAGCCCGCCCCCCGACGCCGACGACGCACTGGCCGCACGGTGGCTCACCGCGGCGATGGAGCCGAGCACCGTCGGCTGGCCGGACGCGGTGCGCGGCCGGGTCCCGGTCGGCGACGGCGGCCGGCGGCCGGTCGTCGACGTCGGTGACGTCGACACCGCCGTCGCCGCGATCGGACGGTTGGATCCCGCGGCGGTCGAGCTGGTCGAGCTGACCGGACGGGCCGGGGACGTCAAGGCGGTCCGGCGACGCGTCGGGGTGCCGATCGCCGCGGATGCCGCGCTGCTGGCCACCGACCCGGATTGCGCCGACGTCGCCGTGCTGCGCTGTGGCGCGCTCGGGGGAGTACGCCGGGCGCTACGCCGGGCGGAGCGGATCGGTCTGCCGTCGCTGGTCACTTTCACCGGCGCCACCAGCATCGGGCTGGCCGCCGATGTGGCCCTCGCCGCGGCGCTGCCCACCCTGCGGTTCGGCTGTGGTCCGGTGCCCGACTGGCTGGCCGACGCCGACGTCGTCTCCGCCGCCCGGTCGCTGCTACCCGTCGACGGCTTCCTGCCCGCGGCACCGATGCCCGCCGCGCCCGATCCGGCCCGGCTGCGGCGGTTCGCCGTCCAGGATCCCGCGACCGTCGCGCGTTGGCGCGAGTTGCTCCGGCGCGCGGCCGCGGCCCGTTGAACGTGCCGCGCCGCGCCCCGTCCTAGTCTTCCTTCTTGATCAGCCGCGTAAGCGCCGCACGGTCGGGCGCCAGTAGCTCGTCGATCCGCTCCTGGTTCACGTCGGCGACGATGATCTCGCCGACCTCCTGGTAGACGTCGCTGAAGATGCCGTGCGCCTTCATCTTGTCGGTTTGATAGATGTTGTCCTCGGTGGGCGTCACGTAGTAGACGATCTCGGCCTTGAAGCGGTGGATCAGCCAGAGATGGATCAGGTCCATCAGCCGCTTCTGCCGCAGCTGCGGGGCGAAGGTGTTCTGGTCGCGCACGGTCAGGATGCTGCGGCCGTGCCGGTCCTTGATCGGGTCGACCACGGCGTTGGCCAGCGGCTCCTCGCCGTCGCCGTAGATGCCGAGGTCGAGTACGTCGGAGCCGGCCCGCCGGGGGCGCAGCTGCACCCGCAGCCGCTCCGGGATCTCGTAGTGCTCGCTCCACAGCGCCAGCCAGTCCTCCAGCAGCTTCTTGGGCACCTCGGTCTGCACCAGGTGCTGGTGCTGGGTGGATCCCTTGCCCATCGATTTGGTGGTGGCGGTGCGCCCCGATGACGCGGCCAGCGCGGCGTCGCTGCGCGGACCGCCGACCAGGGTCTGCGGGGTGCGGTACGGGGATTCCACCAGTCGCATCTTGCGCTGCAGCCGGGCCAGCGCCAGCATCCCCTCCTGACGCAGCGAGGTGGCGAACTCCTCGGACGCGACGCCGTCCACCTGGTGACCGCCGTAGGTGATGAAGTTGAAGACGAAGCCCATCTTGCCGAGTTCCTCGGGGAAGGCCCGCATCTCCTCGTCGGTCATCCCGGTGGTGTCCCAGTTGAACGACGGCGAGAGGTTGTAGGCGAGCATCTTGTCCGGGTAGACGGCGTGCACCGCGTCGGCGAACTGCTTGGCGTCGGCCAGGTCGGCGGTCTTGGTCTCCATCCAGAGCAGATCCGCGAACGGGGCGGCGGCCAGGGACTTGGCGATCGCGTACGGAATGCCGCCGCGAACCTGGTAGTACCCCTCGGGCGTCTTGGCCCGCTCGCAGTCCCACGCCACGTCGGCGCCCAGTTCCTTGGCCCTCGCCCGGGCCGTGTACAGCGGCGCGCGCTCGGCGAACGTCTTCCATTCGGCCACGCTCATCGCCGACGGCTCGCCCTCGCGCTCACGGAATCCGAGCAGATCGGCGACCGCGCCGCCGTAGGTGTCCAGACCGGCGTCGTCCTGCCAGAGGTCGACGAACCTGGACTCCACCTTGTCGAAGGCCGCGTCGACCGAGGATTCGGTGCCGTCCTGCCAGCCCGCGGCGGTCCGGTCGATCAGCTCCAGCAGACCCTGCCGGTCCAGCCAGGCCTCGGCCGCGGCGTACTCACCCTCGGGCAGCGCGTAGAGCAGATGGCCGTTGAGCTCGGTCACGCCCTGATCGTGGAAGCGGCGCATCATCGCCAGGAAGCAGGCCTTGTACGGCGGGATCTTCAAGTTGGTGGCACCGAGCAGGAACGGCTGGTCGCGTTCGTCGGACCGGCCGTCGATCAGGTTGGCCGCCTCGGCGTCGGTGCGGGCCACGATGATGCCGGGCACCCGCATGATGTCGAGCTGGAACCTGGCGGTGTTGAGCCGCTTTATCTGCTCGTCGGAGGGCACCAGCACCTTGCCGCCCTGGTGGCCGCATTTCTTGGTGCCGGGGCGTTGATCCTCGATGTGGTAGCCCGGGACGCCGGCCTCGACGAACCGGCGGATCAGGTTGCGCACATGGGGATCACCGCCGTGACCGGTGTCGGCGTCGGCGATGATGAACGGGCGGTAGTCGTATTCGGGGGCCGCGCTCTGTTGTTCGGGGGTCATCTTCAGCCGCAGGTACTGCTGGTTGCGGTCGGCGGTCAGCAGCGCACGCACCAGCCCCGCGGCCTCCTCGGGAACCTGGCTCAGCGGATAGCTGGCCAGGTCGGGGCCGGGGTCCTCGCTGATCGAGCCCTTGGCCGAGGTCGCCCAGCCGCCGAGGTAGATCCCCTCGATGCCCATCCGCTTCATCACGACGGCCTGGCCGGGGGAGTACGGGCCGAACGTGGTGATGCTCTTGCTCTTGGCGAACAGCTCGCGCAGGTGCGGATGGAATGCGGTGGCGGCTTCCCGGGCGATCGGATAGTCCGACGGAATGGTGCCACGCTGCTCGGCGACCTGACGCGCCGTGTACAGGCGGATGATGCCCTCGAAGCGAGGGCTGTCGAAATAACGTTGCGTCTCGACGACGTCGCGTTCGAACGGCGTCTGCGGCTGAAGGTCAGCTTCGATGATGGCCATAACTCACACTACGGCGCGTGGCTGTCCGTTGGGTGCCACTCCGGTGGGAATTATTTGGTGCCGAAGATGCGGTCGCCGACGTCGCCGAGGCCGGGCAGGATGTAGCCGTGCTCGTCGAGCTGACGGTCGACGGCGGCGGTGTAGACCGGCACGTCGGGGTGCGCGCGCCCCATCGCGGCCAGCCCCTCCGGGCAGGTCAGCAGGCAGACGAACTTCAGCGACTTGGGCCGGTACTCCCGGATCCGGTCCACCGCCGCGATGGCCGAGTGCCCGGTGGCCAGCATCGGGTCCACCACCACCACGTCGCGCTCGTGCAGATCGCTGGGCATCTTGAAGTAATACTCCACGACGACAAACGTTTTCGGATCTCGGTACAGGCCGATGTGGCCGACCCGGGCCGACGGCACCACCTCGAGCATGCCGTCGAGGATTCCGGTCCCGGCCCGCAGGATCGACGCGAACACCAGCTTCTTGCCGTCGATGACGTTGCCGGTGGTGCGTTCCAGCGGCGTCTGCACCTCGACCTCGTGCATACCGACGTCGCGCAGCACCTCGTAGGCCATCAGCGCCGAGACCTCGTGGACCAGGCGTCGGAAACTGTTGGTGGAGGCGTCCTTCCGACGCATCAGCGTGATCTTGTGCTGGACCAGCGGATGGTCGACGAGATGAACGCCGCCCACCGCCGTCCCGGGTGTCATGTGCTGTGTCATAGCCGTCCTGAAAGCCGTCCTAGAAGACCGTGCCGTCGCTGACGATCGACAGCGGGGGCAACCCGTCGCGCAGCCGGCGCGCCGACGCGCGGCCCGCCTCCCAGGTCCCGCCCTCCAGCACGCAGGCCAGCGGCAATGCGGCGGCCCCGGGCCCGAGCCGGGCGCGCACCAGGGGGGCCAGCTCGTCGAGCAGCGCCACGGTCAGCGCGCGCCACTCCACCACCAGTTCGTCGGCCGGTGTCCAGGTCCGGGCCGTGTCACCGGGGTCGCGCAGGCGCAGCGCCCCACTGTCGAGCAGCAGGCCGCCGTTGCGGTATTCGGGCAGCCCGGTCAGCGCGTCCACGCCCGACACCTGCACCCCGTTCCACCGGAACGGTTCGAGCAACGAGTAGGTCAGCCACTGCGACAGCTTGTGCAGTGGCATCCAGCCCGCGGTCAGCCCGGGACCCGTGACCGCGTCGTGACGCCAGCAGTCGCCGAGCGGGCGACCGTCGATGGCGTTGTCGGACAACCAGATCGGCGACAGCGTCGCCAGCAGGTGGGCGAGGATGTCGTGGGCGTCGACGGCACCCTCGGATCCCCCGGCCGGCACCAGCGCGTCGAACAGGCCGCCGGGGCGCCCCGAGCCTCCGTACACCTCGGGATGCGCGGACAGTGCGGCGCCGAGGCGGCGCAGCAGCTGCACGCGCCCGGCCAGGCCGACCAGTGGGTTCTGCGGTGTCACCTGCAGCACGGCAGCCACCCGGCCCTCGGTCAACGTGCGCAACGCCGCCGCGTCCACCTGCAGGGGGTGCGCCGAGTCGCTGGAGAAGGCGCCTGCGACGAAGCCGTGGAAGCTGGCGACCGCCAGGCCCTCGGACCGGGTGAACCGGGCGGTCGAGCCGCCGTGGTCCTCGACGAAACCCCAGTGCGCACCCGCGCCGGCGTCGAGCAGGACGCTGATGACGGTCAGGTCGATCATCGCCCGGGCCCGCTCGCGCGGCCCGGCGGCCGCCAGCCGGGCCTCGAGTTCGGCGCGCCGGTCCACGCCGCCGGCCTCGAAGTGGCGCCATCGGCTGTGATAGCGGATGTCGAGGTCGGGGAACCTCGCCTTGGTGACCGCAGCGACCTGGTCGGCGGCGGCCTGCAATCCGTCGTCGTGCACGCTGAACCACCGGGACTCGCCGGCTGCCGCCCGGGTGAGCAGCTGTGACGCCCGCCGGCGCACCGCGCCGGTGGTCGAGAGCAGCGCCACCGCCGCGGCCGGGTCGGCGGCCCGGGGATCGGCGCCCGCGTCGACGGCTCCGGACGGCAACGTCATCCGTGCAGCCCCCTGCCCTTGGCCTTCTTCAGCTCCTCGGCATCGGGCACCGCCCCGGGTGTGTAGTAGCCGGCGGCCGTCTTGGCGTCGATCTCCACCTGCGCGTCGGCGGGGACCAGCTCGTCGGGGATGGACACGCGTTCGCCGACCTCGATCCCCGAGCCGGTGATCGCGTCGTACTTCATGTTGCTCATCGACACCAGCCGGTGGATCCGGCGGATGCCGAGCCAGTGCAGCACGTCGGGCATCAGTTCCTGGAAGCGCATGTCCTGGACTCCCGCGACGCACTCGGTGCGGGCGAAGTACTGGTCGGCGGTGTCGCCGCCGGCCTGACGCTTACGGGCGTTGTACACCAGGAACTTGGTCACCTCGCCGAGCGCTCGACCCTCCTTGCGCGAGTAGGCGACCAGACCGACACCACCGCGTTGCGCACCCTGGATGCACTCCTCGATCGCGTGGGTCAGATACGGCCGGCAGGTGCAGATGTCGGAACCGAAGACGTCCGAGCCGTTGCACTCGTCGTGCACCCGCGCGGTCAGCTCGACCGAAGGGTCGGCGAGGTCGCGGGGAGCGCCGAAGATGTAGATGGTCTGCCCGCCGATCGGGGGCAGGAACACCTCGAGGTCCGAGCGGGTGACCAACTCCGGGTACATGCCGCCGGTCTCCTCGAAAAGTGCTCTGCGCAGGTCGGTTTCGCTGCAGCCGAAGCGCTCGGCCACCCCGGGCAGATGCCAGACGGGCTCGATGGCCGCCTTGGTGACCTGGGCGGCCCCGGCGTCGAGCAGCACGCGCCCGTCCGGGATCAGCCGACCCCTGGCGATCGCGTCGGCGAACTCGGGAAGAATGACCTGGGCCTTGGTCACCGCGATGGTGGGCCGGATGTCGGTGCCCGCGGCGAGCCGGTCGGCGAACACGTCGGCGACCATCGCGCCCCACGGATCGAGGCTGACGATCCTCGCGGGGTCGGCCCACTGCGGATACGGTCCGATGACGTCGGTCGGCGTGGTGTTGGTCAGGTCGGCGCGGTGTTCGCGCGACAGCGCGCCCGCTGCCACCGCCAGCGCGCGGTAGACGCCGTAGGCGCCGCTGTGGGTCCCGATGACGTTGCGGTGCGACCGGGTGGAGGTGGTGCCCACCACCGGGCCCCGCTCGGCCGCCGTCGCGGCTCCCCAGTGCAGGCCGGGAGCGTCGCTGCCGCCGCTGTGCGAGGTCAGCCTGATATGTCCGCCCGAGGTCTTGGCGGGTGGTGGCGCGGCCGCTTCGGCGGGCATCGTTCCTCCTCGGCATCTCCTCTTCTGCAGAGGAAGCCGCCAGCATAGCCAGTGCGGCGGGCCCGCGCCCGGTTCAGCGCTGGGCCGGGCCCCGGTCCTGCAGAGCGGCCAGCCGCTGTGCCCATTCGGTGCCCGGGACGGCGTGGAAGACCAGCAGATACTGGCCGTCGGAGTCCGGGATGTCGAAGCGCCTGCGCTGCAGGTGCAACTCACCGACCGCCGGGTGGTACATGTGGGCGGCGCCGGGCGGCATCTCGGCGATGTCGGACCGGGACCACAACGCGCGAAACGGCGGGCTGCGCCGGCACAGCTCGTCGACCAACCCGGCCAGCCGGGGATTCGCCGGGCTGACGGCGGCGATCTGGCGCAGCCCGCCGACGATGCCGACACTGGTGGTCTCCCAGTCGAGATGAAGATCACGTTCGGTCGGGTCCAGGAACAGCCCGCGGACCAGGTTGCCGCCCGGGGTGAAGTTCTTCGACAACGCCCGCGCCGCGGCGTTGGAGGTCAGGCAGTCCAGGTACCGATTCACCACCAGCGCGGGCACCGCGAGCTGGTCGACCAGTGTCACCAGGTCGTCGGCGACCTGGAGGTCCGCCGGGGGAGCGGCGCCGGCCAGGTGATGCAGGTGCGCGGTCCCCGAGTCGTCCAGCCGCAGCGCCTTGGACAGCGAATCCAGCACCTGGGGGGAAGGGTCGCTGACACGACCCTGCTCCAGTCGCAGGTAGTAGTCGGCGCTGACGCCGATCAGCGCCGCGATCTCCTCGCGCCGCAAACCGCTCACCCTGCGCCGCGGACCGGCGACCAGGCCGACGTCGGCGGGCCTCACCAGCCCGCGCCGCAACCTGAGGTAGTCGCCAAGTGCTGAGCCACCCACGGACTCCGAGGATAGGCGGGGTGCGCGAAGGCCGCTCGGTGCCGACGGGGCGGGCCCGGCTACAGCGGCCAGGCCTCGCGCCGGTAGGCGGCGTCGAAGAACAGCCACTCGTAGCGCGCCGTGGTGGCGAAATGCGCGCGGGCGGTCACCTCCTGCTCGGGCGTCAGCGTGGGCCCGACGCGGTCGGCCAGCATCAGCACCTCGGTGACCGTGGCGGCGAAGTCGTCGCCGCCGTAGCTGTCGATCCAGCGCTGGTAGCGAAGATCGACCGAACCCCGTTGCAGCAGTTCCGCGCCCACCTCGGCGTAGATCCAGTAGCACGGCAGGACCGCGGCCAGCCCGTCGGCGAAGGTGCCGCCGTGCGAGGTGGCCAGCAGATAGCTGTTGTAGGCCTGGGTCGTCGGTGTGACGGGGAAGGCGTCGACGTCCTCCGCGGAAAGCCCCAGCGCGGGGAGCAGCTCACCGTGCAGGGCGAGTTCGACGTCGAAGACCTCGGCGGCGTGTCGTGCGAACATCGCGGTGTCGCCCAGGGTGGGCGCCTTGGCCCCGACGAGCGCCAGCGCGCGGGCGTAGGCGCGCAGGTAGTGGACGTCCTGGGCCACATACTGGGCGAAGGCCTCCGGGTCCAGTCTGCCGTCGGACAGCCCGGTGACGAACGGGTGCGCGATGATCGCGTCGTAGGTGGCCCGGATCTCGGCCCACAACCGCATCGACCACGATCCGGGCTCGCCGGTGCCGATGCGCGGAGGTACGGAGTTCGTCGGGGGCATGCCGACCATCCTGACAGCGATGACTATCGGGCACCCGGTCGGTCGATATCCGTACCGACCGCCGAGCCTTCCCGGAAAGGTGACCTCGATGAGCCAACCCACCGCAGTGCCGCCCGTCGTCGACGCCGCAACGTGGCGCGCAGAACTCGACGAACTACGCGCCCGGGAGAAGGCCGCGACCCGGGAGCTCGACGCGATCGCCGCGGCGCGCCGCCGGCTGCCGATGGTCGAGATGCCGGACTACACGCTGATCGGCGCCGACGGCCCGATCCGGCTCGCCGACATCTTCGCCGGAGCATCCCAGCTGATCGTCTACAACCACATGTGGTCCGACGGCGCGGAGTGGCAGTGCCCCGGCTGCACCGGCTTCACCTCGCAGTTCACCCGGCTGGACTTCCTGGCGAGCTACGACGCCCGGTTCGTGATCGTCACCGCGGGGCCGATCGACGAGGCGCTGGCCTACCGGGACAAGGTCGGCAACACGATGGACTGGTATTCGTCGTCGGAGAGCCCGTTCGCCGCCGATGTCGATGCCGCGCCCGGTACCGGGTTCGGGGTCAACGTGTTCCTGCGGGTGGGCGACACCGTCTACCGCACCTGGCACACCAACGGGCGCGGCACCGAGCAACTCGGCCACACCTTCGGTCTGATCGACATCCTGCCGTGGGGCAGGCAGGAGGTCTGGCAGGACTCGCCCGAAGGGTGGCCGCAGCGGCCGACATACTCGGGCTGGCCGGGGTCGGAGGAGGTGGCGAAGCGGTACGGTCCGGCTCGGCCCTGACCGCCGCGGCGTCGCGACACCCCCGCGCGACGCCGGATCGCGCACTTGGCAGACTGTCGGCATGGCACAGATAACGCTGCGTGGAAACCCGATCAACACCGTCGGAGAACTGCCCGCCGTCGGCTCGCCCGCACCCGGCTTCACTCTGACCGGCACCGATCTCGGCACCGTGACCGACGGTCAGTTCCGCGACAAGGCGCTGGTGCTCAACATCTTCCCGTCGATCGACACCCCGGTGTGCGCGGCCAGTGTGCGGACCTTCAACGCGCGGGCCGCCGAAAGCGGTGTGTCGGTGCTGTGCGTCTCCAAGGACCTGCCGTTCGCGCAGAAGCGATTCTGCGGCGCGGAGGGCATCGAGAACGTGAGCTCGGCGTCGGCGTTCCGGGACGGCTTCGGCGACGACTACGGGGTCACCATCGTCGACGGACCGATGGCGGGGCTGCTCGCCCGCGCGGTCGTGGTGGTCGGGGCCGACGGCACGGTCACCTATACCGAACTGGTGCCCGAGATCGGTCAGGAACCGGACTACGACGCGGCGTTGGCCGCGCTCGGCTCCTGACCCGACAGGCACCCTAGAGGGTTCCGGGCGGGCGTAGGTCACCGTTCGATCCCAGTACCGCATCTCCTTGATTCGGCGTCCTGCGACGACGTCTGCACACCCCTTCCGGTGGTGTAGAAGTGGTCATAGTGACTGTTGTTAATCAATGAGTCCGGCGCCGGTGCGCCGGTGTCTGGAAAGCGGTGAAGTCCAATGCGACGCCTCGGTGTGCTCGTCATGGGTGTCCTCGTCACGGCTCTTGCGCTGCTGGCGCCCACGTCAGGGCTTGCGACGGCCGACTCCACACGGTCGGCGACCAATCAGAAGGCGGTCGAGATCGTGATCGCCCGGGCGATGTCGCAGCGGGGTGTGCCGTTCGCCTACGGCGGCGGCGGTGCCTCGGGGCCCAGCAAGGGCACCGTAGCTGCGCCCGTGCCCGATCAGGCGGAGAGCGACGCCGCCGCACTGGACATGACGCCGGGGCTGAACCTGCCCAGCGTGACCCCCGACGTGTCGGTACCGGCACCGGCACCGGCGCCCCGGGTCGAGGTCGTCGGCTTCGACGCCTCGGGGCTGACCGTCTACGCCTACGCCGGGGTCGGGGTCAAGCTCCCGCGGTCCTCGGGTGAGCAGTACAAGGTCGGGCAGAAGGTACTGCCGGCCCAGGCGCTGCCGGGCGACCTGATCTTCTACGGGCCCGAGGGCACCCAGAGCGTCGCGCTGTTCATCGGCAACGGCCAGATGGTGGAGACCACGGACAAGGGAGTGGCGGTCTCGCCGGTCCGCACCAACGACATGACTCCCTTCCTGGTGCGCATCATCGCCTGACCCGATTCACGCCCAAATCACCCGGAACCGCCCCGCCTAGACTCAAGCCATGGTGCGCGGGGGCAATCGGGACGTCGCCGCCGGCGACGGGCTCCTGCAGATCGAGGACTGCCTCGATCCCGACGGCGGCATCGCGCTTCCGGCCGGGGTCACGCTGATCTCGCTGATCGGCCGCGCCATCGCCAGTGTGGGGGACACCGTCGCCTACCGGTACCTGGATTTCAGCGGGGGCCACCACGTTTCCGAGATGACCTGGAACCGGCTCGGCGAGCGGATGCGCGCGATCGGCGCCCACGTGCAGCGCGTCGCCGCGCGCGGTGACCGGGTCGCGATCCTGGCTCCGCAGGGGCTGGAGTACATCTCGGGGTTCTTCGCGGCGATCAACGCCGGCGCCATCGCGGTTCCGCTGTTCGCCCCGGAACTGCCCGGGCATGCCGAACGGCTCGACACCGCGCTGCGCGACTCCGAGCCCGCGGCCGTGCTCACCACGGCCGCGGCCCGGCCCGGGATCGAGTCGTTCCTCGATGGCCTCGCGGCGCCGCGCAGGCCGGCGGTCCTGGTCATCGACGACGTCGCGGACACCGCGGCCGAGGACTTCATCCCGACCCGCATCGGCATGGACGACATCTCGCATCTCCAGTACACCGGGGGAGCGACCCGACCGCCGGTGGGCGTGGCGATCACCCATCGCGCCGTCGGGACCAACCTGCTGCAGATGATCCTGTCGATCGACCTGCTGGACCGAAACACCCACGGGGTCAGCTGGCTACCGCTCTACCACGACATGGGTCTGTCGATGATCGGCTTCCCCGCCGTCTACGGCGGTCACTCGACGCTGATGTCGCCGGCCGCTTTCATCCGCAGGCCGCTGCGCTGGATCGAGGCCCTCTCCGCCGGGTCGAGCACCGGCCGGGTGGTGACCGCCGCCCCGAACTTCGCCTACGAATGGGCGGCACAGCGCGGGGTGCCCGAGGCGCAGTCCGGAATCGACCTGGCCAATGTCGCGATGATCATCGGCTCCGAGCCGGTCAGCATCGGCGCGATCGACACCTTCACGAAAGCATTCGCCCCGTTCGGCCTGCCGCGCACCGCGTTCAAGCCATCCTACGGGCTGGCCGAGGCCACGCTGTTCGTTTCCACCGTCGATCCCGGCGCCGAGCCCAACGCGGTACACCTGGATCGCCACGAGCTGGCGGCGGGACAGGCGGTGCGGGTGGCTGCCGACGACCCGGCCGCGGTCACCCATGTGTCGTGCGGTCACATCGCACGCAGCCTGTTCTGTGCGATCGTCGATCCGGTGACCGCAGCCGAGCTGCCCGACGCACGGGTCGGTGAGATCTGGTTGCAGGGCGACAACATCGGCCAGGGCTACTGGGGTCGGCCGACCGACACCGAGCGGACCTTCGGGGGGCGGATCCGCTCGCTCCTGCCGGCCGGCAGCCATGTTTCGGGCGCCCGCACCGACAGGACGTGGTTGCGCTCGGGGGATCTCGGGTTCTATCTCGACGGTGAGCTGTTCGTGACCGGGCGTCGGGCCGACATGGTGACCGTCGACGGACGAACCCACTATCCCCGGGACATCGAAGCCACCACCGCCGCGGCGTCGCCGGTCGTTCGACGGGGCTATGTCGCGGCATTCACCGACGATCGCGACCGGCTGGTGATCGTGGCCGAACGCGCGGCCGGCACCGCCCGGGCCGACCCGGCGCCCGCCGTCGACGCGATCACCGAGGCGGTACGCGAGCAGCACGACGTATCCGTGGGCGACGTGCGGATCGTGCCCGCGGGCGCGATCCCACGGACCACCAGCGGCAAACTGGCCCGACAGGCCTGCCGCGCAGCGTATTTGGACGGCCTTTTCGGCTGACCGGGGTCGGTCACGCCGGCACCGCCCCGGCCACGGTGAACATCAGCACGAGGCCCGGCAGCAGGTTGGTCACCATGTGCGCGATCATGCTGGCGGGCAGATTCGCGGTGAGCAGCCGGGCCAGCCCGATCGGGATCGCCACCACCAGCAGCAGCGGGATCCGGGTCCACTCCAGGTGTGCCACGGAAAAGACCACCGTGGTGACGATCAGCGCGACCCAACGTCCCCATCGCTGATCCACCGCACCCCAGAGCAGCCCCCGGTAGACGATCTCCTCGCAGATCGGGGCCACGACCACCACCACGAGGAAGACCACGATCGCCCACGCCCAGGTGCTGCGGATGTCGCCGAACACCTCGCCCGCGGCGGAGTTGGCATCCTCACCGACCACCGAGACCCACAGCGCGGCAGCCGGAATCGTGACGAACAATCCGCCGATGCCGAACAGCAGGCCCACCCCGGCCGCCCGCCAGGACCACCGCAGGGAAAGGTCGACGGTGGGCCCGTTTCCGCGCAGGGTGGTGATCAGCACTGCGACCAGGGCTGCGACGACCGTCGGCCCTGCGGTGCCGAGCACCACGGCCAGCACCCGCTCGACCGCCCGCCCGGCGAACGCATACGCCAGCGCCAACGCCAACAGCAGGTAGACCGACTCCACGACGAGGAAAGCGCCCAACCCCCAACGATGGCGACGATCGAGGTTCGCGTCCACACCCAGACGCTAACCCTCAGCCGATCGCGACGAACGGGCTCATGGCATCGCGCGCGAACTGGGCGACGTTGACCGACGGATCGCCGTCCGGATAGCTCACCGTCGCCAGCACATTCCCGCCGGCGTCGGCGAAATTGCCGTCGGCACGGTCCTGATGGGTGGACGACGTGACCAGGATGATGCCGGACGTGCCCGCAGCGCGTGCCAGCGGCACCGATAACTGGGCGTTCTGCACGGTGCTGTTGGCCCTGTCCTCGACGATGATCCGCTGATCCGGGAAGCCCAGCAGCAACAGCATCTTGCGCATCTGTCCGGCCTCGGTGTTGCCGTTGCGGGGATTCCCGCCGGTGACGATGATCGGGGACTGCGGGAAGAACTGGGCCACGGCCAGGCCGGTGAGGACCCGGCGACGCAGGATCATGCGCATCGTGCCGTTGTCGTTGAGGCCGTACCCGAGGATGACCACGGCGGGTTTCGAGAAATCCTTGACCGGGGCCGCCCGGGCGGCCCCGGCCTCCGCTCCCTCGAGGACCAGCGCAACACACAGCACCACCGCGGCGAGCACCGCTTTCCACCGAACATGTCGAGTCATCGGTGAATTCATCGCCCTGGCCGATCGAGTCATTACAGTCCGGTCTCGAACCACCAACGATGCAGTGATCATCGGCGTTCGGCGATCGCGCGATCCGCCCCGACGTGCTCTGGTGGACAGTGATGACCTGCCACCGCGTGCTCCGATCCCACACCCGCGCACCGGCCGCCGCGGCGACCGGCATTCTGCTGCTCCTGCTCGCCGCACCGGCCGCCCGGGCGGTGCCGGACACCGACAGCGGGGGCTACGTCGACTCCACCGCCCGGTGCACCTCACCGGACACCGTCGTCGTCTTCGGCAGCACCGGCACGTCCAGGGTCGCGATCTGCCGCAGCCCGGACGGCGACTACGAGTACCGCGGAGTGCGCGTCCGCGACGGCGCCCGGCTCATCCTGCCGGCGTCCCGCTCGTCCGACGGCGCCTACACCGCCAGCAATGACGGCATCGAGTACATGGTGACTTCCAGCGCGTTGGTGATCAGCTCGGGCCATCGGGTGATCCGCGACGAGAAGATGATCGACTTCCACACCGCGGGCACGGCGTCGGGCACGACAGGGGCCCCGGCCGCAACATCGACACCGACGACGCCGCTGCCCCCTCCGCTGCCCGCCGAGGAAGGCGGCGACGGGAGCTGACCGGCGGGAACTATCCGGCGGGGACCACCCCGTCGCCGACCGTGATGCGGCCCGACGTGAGAACCCGGAACACCGTGCCGGCACGTGCGCGCAGCGCCGCTGCCGCTCCCGGCCCGATCCCGTCGTCGAGAAGCCGGCAGGGGGCTGCCACCCGCACCACCTCGAGTTCCACCGCGCCGACGCGCACCCGGCTGCCCGGCCTCGTCGGGATCTCCCCGGCGTCGACGGTGATGTTTCGCCGCGTCGCACCGGGGTCGATGTCACGCCCCAGCTCGGCCGCCGCCTGATCGAGCGACTCCCGCGACTGGATGGTGACGTGGCGGTGCCTGGCGCCGTGGTAGCGGTCGCCGACGAGCCCCCTGCCGGCCTCGGCGTCGACCGAGTCGACCGAACGCATCGGCACACCGCGCCCAGGGGAGACGTGGATCGCCAGGACGCGCATGACAGGCACGGCGCAGAAGTCTATGTTCGCTCGACCCCGCGCGGCAGCAGCGAGATCTTCTGCCAGATCTTGTTGGACAGCTCGGTGGTGAGGGTTTCGACGTAGGACACCGTTTCGAGCACGACACCATCGGTGGTGTGCTCGGCGCACAGCGCGGCGGTCTTGGCGGTCAGGCTCAGCATCTCCGAGCAGTAGTCGAGGTAGTGGTACAGCTGGTCGGCGTCGAGGCCGTGCGGCACGCTCTCCGACGTGGGTGAGTAGGACGGGTTGACCTGTTCCGGATCCTTCGACAGCTGATGCATGTCGATGACGTGGGCGAGGGAGCGCAGGCGGTGCAGCAGCCGCAGCAGCGCGCGCCTTTCCAGTCGTTCCGGAAACGCCCACAGGAACACCACCGCGATGGCGGCGAACACCAGGTCGTTGATCACGCTCTCCACCAGGGGCACCCAGTCGGCGGAGTTCGCCAGGCCGTCGAGGACCGCCGAGCGCAGGCTGAACGCCAGCGCGCCGAGGGTGGCCACGATGATCGTGATGCTCGTCGCCCGGGCCGCCAGCGTCGTGCGGCGCAGTCGCAGGTGCGACTGGCTCGCTTCGTCATCGACCAGCACGACCAGCCGGCCGAGGTCGCGCGACGCCTTGGTCAGGCCGCGCTCACCGAACCGGGCCTCGATCCGGCGCTGCAGCTGGGCGACCGTCGCGCCGACGTGTCCGGCCGCCAGCTGGACCTCGTCACCCGACGGGCTCACGTGCGTCACGCCATGACTGTAGAGGCCGTCCCTCGGAAAACCTTCGATGCGGCCGGCGGGGCCGACGGGGCCCCGCTCCCGGGTCTCACAGGTACTGATCTGCCCAGGCACTGATGATCCGGGCCGCCCGGGCCGCCTGGTTACGGCCGGTGAGCAGATGGTCGGCGCCCTCCAGCGAGATGAAATTGCGCGGGTGCCGCGCGGTACGGAAGATCTCGCTGGCGTTGGCGATGCCGACGGTGTTGTCGGTGGGCGAGTGCATCACCAGCAGCGGGCGGCGCAACGTCATGATGCATTCGCGCAGATCCGCGGTGCGGACGTCCTCGACGAAGTGGCGTCGCAGCGTCAGCGCCTTTCCGCCGATCAGCAGCTGGGCCTCGCCCTCGGCCTCGATCCGGCCCACCAGCGCGTCGTAGATGTGTTCGACATGGCCGGGATCGAACGGTGCACCGATGGTGACCACCGCCGCCGCCGTCGGGCAGGCGTGCGCCGCGGCGATCACCGCGGAGCCGCCGAACGAATGACCGACCAGCAGGCGAACCTCGCGCCCCGAGTCGTTCATGAACTGCACGGCGCGCGCGATGTCCGCGACCTTGTGGGAGAACGATCCGTCGCCCCAGTCGCCTTCCGAATGTCCCAGGCCCAGGGCGTCGAAGCGCAGCATGCCGACACCCTCGCGGGCCAGTTGCTTGCAGATCCGACTGGCCGCCGGGCTGTCCTTGCCGAGGGTGAAGCCGTGCGCGAACACGCCCCAGCCGCGCAGCTCGCCCTCGGGCGGGTCGATCAGCCCCGCCAGCGTGGGCCCGGTGGTGCTGGGGAAGGTGATGCGTTCGGCCACAGCAGTTCACCCCGAGTTCTCGATCACCCATGCGCGCAACGCCTTCCGGTCCAGCTTGCCACTGGGCAGCGTGGGAATCTGCGCGCTGGACACGACGGTCCACCGGGTCGGCACCTTGTAGGACGACACCGCTTCCCCGGTACGCCGGGCCAGCGAGTCGACGTCGAGAGCGGGCCCGACCGGCACCACCACCGCGCAGACCTCCTCGCCGCGTTCGGGGTGATCCACGCCGACCACGACGCACTGTGCGACATCGTCGAATCCCTCGATGACCGCCTCGACCTCCAGCGGGGACACATTGGCGCCCGCGGTCTTGATCAGCTCGCCGGTGCGGCCGACGTAGAACAACCGCGGATCGCCGGGCCTGCGGAACACCCGGTCGCCGGTGTGATACCAGCCGTCGGCGTCGAAAGTCTCGCCGCGCTCCTTCTTGTTATAGCCGGCCATCACGCCGACGCCGCGGACCAGCAACTCGCCGACGGCGCCGACGGGCACCGGCGCCCCGTGCTCGTCGACGATCCGCATCTCGGTGTAGGCGAAGCCGCCCGCCGTCTCCGACATCGTCCGGTGGATCGGAAACCCTTCGGGCACATCGGTCATCGCGATGTCGAGCGGACCTTCGCGCAGCATCGGGGCGGCGGACAGATCCCGGTCGGCGAAGCTGGGGTGCTCGCGGATGCGCTGGGTGAAGGCCGGCCATCCCACGATTCCGGTGGCCCGCTCGGCCTCGGCGAGATCGAGGGCGGTACCCGCATCGAGGCGGGGCATCACCAGCAACGTGACCGGTTCGTGCAGCGCCCCGGTCACGGCCAGCACGCCGCCGATCCAGAAGAACGGCATCGCGCACAGGATCACCGGGTCGGTGGAATCGGTGATCGCGCGGATCGCCGCCGGCCAGGTCGACGTCTGCCGGACCAGCGTGCCGTGGGTGTGCAGGACGCCCTTCGGGTCGGCCGTGGACCCCGAGGTGTGCACCATGATCGCCAGATCGGCGGCCGAGACCTCGTCCTCGGCGGCCGCCAGCACCGCGGCCGGCACCGACCCGGGATCGTCATCGAGGTGACGGGCGGCCCAGCCGGGCCCGTCGTCGCCGATCAGCACGATTTGCCGCAGGAACGGCGCGGAGGTCAGGGCCAGCCGGCCGGCGCGCTGATCCGGCAGCTCCGGAAACGCCGCCTCCAGCCGGTCTGCGACATCGATGCCGAGGACCCGGTCCGGCGCGACCAGCAGCCCGATGTCCGCCAGCCTGACCACCTTGGCGATCTCGGCGGGACGGTAGAGGGTGCTCAACGGCACCGCGACGGCGCCGACCCGCGACACCGCGAGCCACCAGGTCACCCAGTCCGCGCCGTTCGGGAAGAACAACCCCACCCGGGTGCCCTTTCCCACCCCCTGCGCGAGCAGGCGGCGGGCCACCACGGCCGAGCGCCGGTCCGCTTCGCGGTAGGTCAGCCGCTCGGCCGGGCTGACCAGGTAGGTGCGATCGCCGAACTCCCGCACGCTGTGCGCGAGCAGCCCGGGGACCGTCAGTGGGGTGGGGTGCACACCCCGATCTTCTCCAAGTGGTCGATCGCGCACCGAGGCGACCCCGCACCTGCCGGGCAAAACCGGATTCCACACCGGACGGATGTGCCAGACTCGTGGCGATCGGGAGGAGGGGCCATGATCGAGGTGCTGTCCGACATGCCTGACGGGGTGGTCGGAATCCGGGTGTCGGGCCGCGTCGACGGTGGCGAGCTGCGCGAGTTCCGGCCGAAGATGGAATCGCTGGTCGGTTCCGGTGAGATCAGGATGGTCGAGGTGATCACCGACGACTACCAGGGCTTCGGTCCGGGCGGCCTGGTCGAGGACATGAAGATGGGTTTCGGCACGCTGATCAAGCATCATTCCGCGTTCCGGCGCGTCGCCGTGGTCTCGGACAAGGAGTGGGTCGCCCACGCGTTGCACGCGTTCGCCTGGATGGTTCCCGGCGAGCTGGCCGTGTTCCCGCTCGACGAGCTCGACCAGGCCAAGACGTGGGCCGCCGGCTGAGCATCACGAAACCCGCTCTGGCGGAGGCGTTCTCCGCGTAGGGTGCCCGGCATGACCATGGACCGTGCAGCTTTGGCAGCCGGCGCGCTACGCCTGGCATCGGGCGTCTCGTTCCTCGTCGATCCGGTCCGGGCCAACGCCTGGTGGGGCGATCCCGACGAGCCACCGCCGACCGCCCGCCTGCTGCTGCGCTCGATGGGCTACCGCGACGCACTCATCGGCGCGATGTTGGTGTCGTCGGCGCTGCGCGGACGAGACACCCGGGGCTGGTTTCTGGGCTCGGGTGGGGCCGACGCCGCCGATCTGTGGGGCGGCCTGAGCGTGCACGACCGGCTGAGGACGTCGCAGAAGCTGATCGGGCTCGGGGGAGCGGTGATCGGCATCGGCGTCGGGCTGTGGGGAGCCACCCGCCGGCCGGCCGAGGAGCCCTGAACCTCAGCGCCGTGCGAGCAGCCAGGCCTGCCCGTCGCCCTCGGCGGCGGTGATGACGTCCAGCGCGCCGAACGCCCGCTCCAGTTCACCCGCTGCGGCGCGGAACGGCCCGGGCTCCGCACCGACCTCGCTGAGCACCCCGACCGCCAACAGGGCGCCGGGCGCCAACCGCTGAATGATCGCGCCGTCGAGGTCCGGGGCGCGGAACCTGCTGCAGATCAGCACATTCACCGGCGGTCCCGGCGGCAGCCCGCCGTCGAGGTCGACGACGTCGAATCGGCAGCGGGCGGCCACCCCGGCCCGTTCGGCGAGGCTGCGCGCATGCGCGATCGCCACACCGGAGACGTCGCAGCCCTGCACGGACATGCCGCGGCGGGCCAACCACACCGCCGCCGAACCCGATCCACAGGCGACGTCGAGTGCCAACCCGGCGGTGGGGAACAGATCGGCGAACGGCGCCAACGGCGTGGGCAGTCCGACGTCGTCCGGCGACATCGGCGCCCGATCGGCGTACCGCCGATCCCAGCGGATGCGATCGGCGTCGGACATCATGCCAGCGTAGGAGGTGCCCGACTAACCTCATGGTGGTGGGCGACGGCCGAATGAGGGTGCTGATCATCGGGGGCGGGTTCGGCGGCCTGTTCTGTGCGCGCCGCCTTGCCGGCGTCGACGTCGACATCACGCTGCTCGACCGTTCGGCCGGGCACCTCTTCCAGCCGCTGCTCTACCAGTGCGCCACCGGAACCCTGAGCCTCGGGCACATCAGCCGCCCGCTGCGGGAGGAGTTCGCCCGGCAGCACAACGTCACGCCCCTGCTCGGCGAGGCCGTCGAACTCGACCCCGGTCCGCGCCGGGTGACCGCCCGCCGCCCGGACGACTCCACGTTCACCGTCGACTACGACATCCTTGTCGTGGCGGCCGGCATGCAGCAGTCCTACCTCGGCAACGAACAGTTCGCGCAGTGGGCACCGGGGATGAAGACCCTGGATGACGCGCTGCTCATCCGCCAGCGGGTGTTCACCGCGTTCGAGATCGCCGAGACGCTGCCGCCGGGACCCGACCGTGACGCCTGGCTGACGTTCGCGGTGTCCGGCGGTGGCCCCACCGGGGTGGAACTGGCCGGACAGATCCGCGAAATGGCCAGCCGCACACTGGCCAACGAGTTCCATAGCATCGAACCCGAAGAGGCCAGGGTGCTGTTGTTCGACGGCGCTGACCGCGTGCTGAAGAGCTTTGCGCCGGATCTGTCCAGCAAGGCCACCGAAACCCTCGAGCGGCTCGGCGTCGAGCTGCACCTGGGTGTGCACGTCACCGATGTGCGGCGCGACGGTGTGACCGTCACGGCGAAGACCAGCGGCGAGGAACGGCGGTATCCGGCGCGCACCGTGCTCTGGACCGCCGGGGTGGAGGCCGTTCCGTTCGCCCGCCACCTCGCCGACGTGCTCGACGTGCCGGCCGACCGGGCGGGCCGGATCGCCGTGGAAGCCGACTTGTCGGTGCCGGGCCATCCGGAGATCTTCGTCATCGGCGACCTGGTCGGCCGCGACGACCTGCCGGGTGTCGCGGAGAACGCCATGCAGGGCGGCCTGCACGCCGCCGCCTGCATCCGGCGTGACCTGCAGGGCAAGCCCCGCCGGCCGTACCGGTACCGCGATCTCGGGTCGGCGGCATACATCAGCCGGGGCAACGCGGTGTTGCAGCTCGGGCCGCTGCGGCTGGCCGGACTGCCCGGGTGGCTGGCCTGGGGCTTCATCCACATCGCGTTCCTCACCGGGGTGCGCAACCGGGTCAGCACGGTGGTCACCTGGCTGGCCACCATCGCGCGGCCCGGCCGCTTTCACCGGGCGTTCATGCTCGGCAGCGACACCGCCCAGGAGCAGCGCTACACCTGGTCGGCCCGCGACGACGAACCGGGCTGACCGAGCGGCCCTCGGGCGGCCGGAGCCACGGTCAGAATGAGGGGACATCGGCCATCGATCGCGGTCCAAAGGTCCTCTATGGGCCCGCGCGTCGTGCGATGACGCGCCGTTCGCCGTAACGTCGATACCGTCTGCACCTGCCGAATGGGGAGATGGAGTGCACACGACATGACCACGGAAGCCGTCAACAGCTCAATCCTCGGAAATGGCAAAGACTCCCGCGCGCGGGCGTGGCGCGGCTTCAGTCCCGGCGGCTGGTGCGACGGCATCGACGTCCGTGATTTCATCCAGCTGAACTACGCCCCCTACGACGGCGACGACGCGTTTCTGGCCGGGCCCACCGACCGCACCACGGCCATCTGGGCCCGGCTCAGCGAGCTGTTCCCCGAGGAACGCCGCAAGGGTGTCTACGACGTCGACTTCGAAACCCCGGCGGCCATCACCGCACACGGCCCCGGCTACATCGACAAGGACAACGAGGTCATCGTCGGCCTGCAGACCGACGCACCGCTGAAGCGCGCGATCATGCCGTTCGGCGGCTGGCGGATGGTGGTCAAGGAGCTGGAGACCTACGGCTACCCGGTCAGCCCCGAGCTGGAGGAGATCTTCACCAAGTACCGCAAGACCCACAATGACGGGGTCTTCGACGTCTACCCGCCCAACGTGCGGGCCGCCCGCAGCTCCCACATCGTCACCGGCCTGCCGGACGCCTACGGACGCGGCCGGATCATCGGCGACTACCGCCGCGTCGCGCTGTACGGGGTGGACGCGCTGATCGAAGGCAAGAAGCTCGAGCGCATCGAGCTCGACATGGAACGCTCGACCGCCGACGTCATCCGCGACCGCGAGGAGAACTCCGAACAGATCCGGGCGCTCGGCGAGCTCAAGGAGATGGCCGCCGGCTACGGATATGACATCTCCGGTCCGGCGCGCACCGCCCGCGAAGCCGTGCAGTGGCTCTACTTCGGCTACCTCGCGGCGGTCAAGGAGCAGAACGGCGCGGCGATGTCGCTGGGCCGCACCTCGACCTTCCTCGACATCTACCTGCAGCGCGACATCGCCGAGGGTGCCCTGACCGAGTCGCAGGCGCAGGAGATCGTCGACGACTTCGTCATCAAGCTGCGCATCGTGCGGTTCCTGCGCACTCCCGAGTACGACGCCCTGTTCTCCGGCGACCCCACCTGGGTCACCGAGACCATCGGCGGCATAGGCGAGGACGGCCGTCCGCTGGTGACCCGCACCTCGTTCCGCTTCCTGCAGACCCTCTACAACCTGGGCCCGGCACCCGAACCCAACCTCACCGTGCTCTGGTCGGATCGCCTGCCGGCCGGCTTCAAGGAGTTCTGCGCCAAGGTCTCCATCGACACCTCGGCGATCCAGTACGAGTCCGATGAGCTGCTGCGCCCGTGCTGGGGCGACGACACCGCGATCGCCTGCTGCGTCTCGGCGATGGCGGTCGGCAAGCAGATGCAGTTCTTCGGCGCGCGGGTCAACCTGGCCAAGGCACTGCTCTACGCCGTCAACGGCGGTCGCGACGAGATGACCGGCAAGCAGATCGCCCCCGTCAGCGCGCCGCTGACCGGGGAGGTGCTCGACTTCGACGAGGTATTGACGGCCTACGACGGGCTGTTGGACTGGCTGGCCGAAACCTACGTCGACGCCCTCAACTGCATCCACTACATGCACGACAAGTACGCCTACGAGCGCATCGAGATGGCGCTGCACGACCGGGTCATCCTGCGCACGATGGCGTGCGGCATCGCCGGGCTGTCGGTGGCGGCGGACTCGCTGTCGGCGATCAAGTACGCGACGGTGCGCCCGGTGCGCGACGAGACCGGGCTGGTCGTCGACTATCAGGTCGAGGGCGAGTTCCCGTGTTTCGGCAACGACGACGACCGCGTCGACGACATCGCGGTGGACCTGGTCGGCCGGTTCATGGACAAGGTGCGCGCGCAGCCGACCTATCGGAACGCCACCCACACCCAGTCGGTGCTGACCATCACCTCCAACGTGGTGTACGGCAAGAACACCGGCAACACCCCCGACGGCCGCCGCTCCGGCGAACCGTTCGCCCCCGGCGCCAACCCGATGAACGGACGTGACGTGCACGGCGTGCTGGCCTCGGCGCTGTCGGTGGCCAAGCTGCCCTACGAGCAGGCCCAGGACGGGATCTCGCTGACGACCTCGATCGTGCCGTCGGGCCTGGGCCGTAACCGCGAAGAACAGATCCACAACCTGGTCGGCATCCTGGACGCCTACAACGCGTCCGACGGCTTCCACGTCAACATCAACGTGCTCAACCGCGAGGTGCTCGAGGACGCGATGGAGCATCCGGGGAAGTACCCGCAGCTGACCATCCGGGTGTCCGGCTATGCCGTGAACTTCGTCCGCCTGACCCGCGAGCAGCAGCTCGACGTGCTGTCCCGCACGTTCCACGCCGGGCTGTAGCCGCGTGTCGGCCGACGACACCACATCCCTGGGATCCACCGCGCCGCCGGCCGCGCCGCCGATGCACGTCGCCGACCGCGAAGTCGCGGCCAGCGAGCGGATCGTCGACCACGACAGCGGCGCGGTGCATTCCTGGGACCTGGTGACCGCCGCCGACGGCCCCGGCACCCGCATGACGCTGTTCCTGTCCGGCTGCGGCATGCGCTGCCAGTACTGCCAGAACCCCGACACCTGGCGGATGGCCGACGGGGTCCGCCACACCGTCGACGAGGTGATGGAACGGGTCGCGCGCTACGCCACCATCATGAAGATCACCGGGGGAGGGCTGACCATCTCCGGCGGTGAGCCGCTGCTGCAGGCGAAATTCGTGACGAACATCTTCCGTCGCTGCCGTCGCCTCGGCATCCCCACCGCCCTGGACACCAACGGCCTGATGGGCGCCCGGCTGACCGACGACGACCTCGACCTGATCGACCTGGTGTTGCTCGACATCAAGTCGGGGCTGCCCGGGACCTACCGGCGGGTCACCGGCCGCCCGTTGCAGCCGACGTTGGACTTCGCCCGGCGGCTGTCCGCCCGGGGGAGAACCATGTGGATCCGGTTCGTGCTCGTTCCCGGCCTGACCGACAGCATCGACAACGTCGAAGCCGTCGCCGACATCGTCGCCGCGCTCGACGGGGTCCAGCGGCTCGAGGTGCTGCCGTTTCACCAGCTCGGCCGGGACAAGTGGGTCGCGACGGGCGAGCCCTATCTGCTCGCGGACACCCCGCCGCCCGACGCCGGGCTGATCGAACGGGTCAGGGGGCAGTTCGCCGCGCGCGGCATCAGCGTCATGTGAGGCGGCGCGGGTGCGGCGGGTCCCCGGCCCGCTACTGTGGGCCGCACACCATCTCCGGCGACAAGGTGAGGCATCGTGGCGGGCGCGTTTCCAATGCAGAGCACGCTGGAGGCAGTGCTGGACCTCGCCACCCGCGCCCCGTCCGCCGGCAACTCCCAGCCGTGGCGCTGGCTGGTGGACCACCGGGGCCTGCATCTGTACGCCGACTACAGCCGCGCCACCGGGGCCGCACCGCGCGATATGCTGCTGAGCTGCGGGGCGGTACTGGACCACTGTGTGGTCGCGCTCGCCGCGGCGGGGTGGTTCCCGCGCGTGCACCGGTTTCCCGAACCCGTCGAGGACGGCCACGTCGCGCTTTTCGAGATCATCGAACAACCCCCACGCCGGGTGGACGCCGAATTGTCGGCGGCGATCTCGGGCCGCCGCTCCGACCGGCGCCCCTTTCTCGGACGGCGGTTACCCGCGGGCACGCTGGAGTTGCTCGACGCCCGCACTGCCCGCATGGGCGTCGAGTTCGGCGTGGTCCCGAAGATCCGATGGTCTCACCGGGACGACGGCGACGTGGGGCTGCACTACCGGGGTGCCGCGCCCGACCCCGGCGCCGACGGCGCGGTGCTCATCGTGCTGGGCACCGGCAACGACGACGAGTTCGCCCAGCTGCGGGCCGGGGAGGCGCTGAGTCATCTGGTGCTGTCGGCCATCGCGATGGGCCTGGCGAGCTGTCCGCTCACCGAACCGCTGCACGATCCGGGCAACCGCCTGGCCCTGGCCTGCGAGGTGTTCGATGCCAACGCATATCCCCAGGCCCTCATCCGGATCGGCTTACCCGCCGATGATCTCGCGCCGCCGGCGCCGACCGCGCGACGCCCGGCACACGAGACCACCACATGGATACGGGACTGAGCTTACCGCCACCCGAAACACGAACCGCAGCAACACTTTTGATGTAGGTCTGACGAACACCCTCGGCCTCCAGGCCACCTCGATCCATTGGGGTCGAGGTGGCAGACCCCAGCGGGTTCACCGGAATCGCGAAATTGACCGAATCCACTGTGTGACGCCGCCCACGATCGGGTACGCATGGCCTGTGGCACCGATCGTCGTGATGGGGGTCTCCGGCTCCGGGAAGTCCACGGTGGGCGCCGCGCTCGCGCAGCGGCTGCGGGTTCCGTTCGCCGACGCCGACGACTTCCATCCGCAGGCCAACATCGACAAGATGAGCGCCGGCGAAGCGCTGAACGACGACGACCGTCGCCCGTGGCTGGAGTTGATCGGGAGCTGGCTGGCAAACCATCCCGACGGCGCAGTGATGAGTTGTTCGGCACTCAAACGCGCCTATCGCGATCAACTCCGCAACCATTGTGCCGACATCGAATTCCTGCACCTGTCCGGCTCACCCGAGGTCATCGGCAGACGTCAGGCCAGCAGGCCCGGTCACTTCATGCCGGCCTCGCTGCTGGCATCCCAGTTCGACACCCTCGAGCCGCTGGAGCCCGGCGAGCGCGGGGTCGCGATCGACGTGGACCGGGGCATCGACGCGATCATCGACGACTACCTGGCCGCCGTGAATCAGAAAAACCCCTGAGCGCGGGCGCGACACGCGCGGCGCCGACGAAACGGAGGTTCTTGTGGAAGCCATCGAACCGGCCCATGGGACGACCACGCTGCTCCTGATCGCCGCGGGCGCCGTCGCGCTGCTGCTGTTCCTCATCATGCGGGTCAAGCTGCACGCCTTCGTGGCCCTGGTGCTGGTGAGCGTGCTGACGGCGCTGGCCGCCGGGATCCCGGTCGCCGACGTCCCCAGCGCCCTGTCCTACGGGTTCTCCAGCACACTGGGCTCGGTGGCGCTGCTCGTCGGCTTCGGCGTCATGATCGGCCGGCTCCTCGAGATCACCGGCGGCGCTCAGGTCCTGGCCGACACGCTGATCGGGCGGTTCGGGGAGAAACGGGCACCGCTGGCGATCGGGGTCGCCGCGCTGCTGTTCGGGTTCCCGATCTTCTTCGACGCGGGACTGGTCGTCTTTCTGCCGATCATCATGACGGTCGCACGCCGCTTCGGCGGTTCGCTGCTGCTCTACGCGTTTCCGGCGGCGGGTGCGTTCGCCGCTATGCACGCCCTGGTGCCACCCCATCCGGGACCGGTGGCGGCCGCGGAGGTGCTGGGCGGCAGCATCGGCCTGGCGCTGCTCGTCGGCTTTCCGGTCGCGGTGCTGTCCTGGTTCGTGGGTTCCTATCTCATCTCCCAGGTGATCGGGCACCGGGTCCACGTCGATGTGCCCACCGCGTTGTTCGGCGAGATGAACGGCGGTCGCGACGAGGAGGCCGGCGGGGCCGGATCCGGCGGTTCCAGCTCCGGCGGGACGGCCACCGCGACCCGCACGGCCCCGCCCTTCGCGACCGTGCTCGGGATCCTGCTGCTGCCGTTCGTGCTGATCTCGTGCAACACCGTGATCGACACGCTGATGACCGCCGGCGTGGTGGAGGAGGGCGCCACCTGGGCGGAGTATCTCAAGCTGCTGGGCAACACAAGTATCGCGCTGCTGATCACGGTGATCGTGGCCACCCTGGTGCTGGGTCTGCGGGATCATTCGATGGCCGACGTCAGCGCCATCCTCGACAAGGCGCTCGGCCCGATCTGCGCCATCATCCTGATCACCGGCGCGGGCGGCATGTTCGGCGGTGTGCTGCGGCTCAGCGGAATCGGTGCCGCACTGAGCAATTCACTGTCCAACCTCGGCATGTCGCTGATCCTGCAGGCCTTCCTGATCGCCACGCTGCTGCGCGTCGCGCAGGGCTCGGCCACCGTCGCACTGACCACGACGGCCGGTCTAATCAGTGCCGCGGTCGCCGATGCCGGCCTGAGCAATTTCCAGATCTCGTTGCTGGTGATCGCGATCGCGGCGGGCGCCACCGTGCTGTCCCATGTCAACGATTCGGGCTTCTGGCTGGTCAGCCGGTTCTTCGGGCTGGACGTCAAGACCACGCTCAAGACCTGGACGGTCATGGAAACCACCCTCGGCCTGTCGGCGTTCGTCGTCGCGCTGGCCCTGTGGGTGGTGGCGTGAGGATCGGGGGTCAGAAGCCGCCGGAGCGGCGCCACTTCTCCAGTGCCCGGCGGTCGCGTTTGGTCGGACGGCCGGCGCCGCGGTCGCGCACCGCCAGCGCGGGCTGCGCCGGGGGCGGCGGTGGAGTCCGGTCGAGGTAGCAGGCGATCGCATCGGCGGCGCCGACGCGTTTCTGGATCACCCGCACGACCTCGACGATCCGCGTCCGCTCACCGATGCGGGCGACGACCCGGTCCCCGGGCGACACCGCGGTCGACGGCTTGGCCGGCCGGTCGTTGATCCGCACATGGCCGCCCCGGCACGCGGCGGCCGCGTCCGGCCGGGTCTTGGTCAGCCGGACCGCCCACAACCACCGGTCCACCCGGGTCGACTCCACACCCTCCATGATGGCCCGGCCGACCGCCGGGGCTCAGCCCGTGGCGTCCAGGATCTCCAGCGCGAAGATCAACGAGTCGCCGGGCTGGATTCCGGCGGCGGGCTGACCGTCGGGGTACCCGTCGGCCGAGGTCATCGCTACCGCGACGGTCGATCCGACCGTCTGCCCGGCGATGGCCTTCTGGAATCCCGGGATGACCCCCTCCAGCGGGAACTCCACCGGGGCGCCCCGCTCGTAGCTGCTGTCGAACACCGTGCCGTCGCGGCCGTTGACGCCCATGTAGCAGACGGAGACGGTGGCCGTGTCGCCGACGACCGGGCCGGTGCCGGCCTGCAGGGTGTGCACCTGGGTGTCGGTCACACTGAACGGCGCGGTGACGTCGACCAGCGGGGCCGCGGTGTCGGTCGATCCCGTGACCGCGACGCTGCCGGTCGCCCCGGGCAGGGTCCAGTCCGGGGTGCCGCCGGCCTCCGGCGGCGCGGTCGGGCACCCGCTGACGGCGGGCGGGGCGTCCGTGACGGTGGACGGGGCGTCCGCAACGGTGGGCGGGGCTTCCGCGACGGTGGGGGTGCTGGCCGACGACGTCTCCGTGGCCGTGCCGCACGAGGTCACGGCGAGGGCGAGCCCGGCCGCGCAGGCCAGGACAGCGACGCCGGACGGCATCCGAGAGGTTCTCACGGTCCGCCAGGCTACCCGCCGCGGTGCGCAACCCCGGCGCCCGAGGGGTTCAGCCGGCCGACTCGACGGTGATCTCGGAGATCTCGGTACGGCTCTGGCCGTCGATCGTGCCCAGGGTCGGGATCCACACCAGAAGGTCCTCGGTGGGGGTGTGGTCGTCGACGCTGATGCGGTTCTGACCGGGCTGAAGCGCCACGTCACCGGTGAGCGGCGTGGTGTCGTCGAGGCCGGCCGGGTCCGCGCTGTCGGCGGCCCGGAGTTGCACCTCGGTGCCCGTGCTGGCCACGTCGATCGTCACCGCGCCGATTCCGGTGGACTCGGGCAGTTGCAGGATCAGACCAACCCCTTGCTTGAACACCGGGAAGGGCTTCGCGTCGACGTAGGTGTCACTGTGCCACGCCGTGTCCGGGTTGCCGTCGACGGCGAGGCCGGCCTCGTCAGGGTGGTCCGGTGCCCCGCCGGGGGAGAACACCGTCGCGCTCGTCGGCGTGACGACCGGACCCGGCCCGCTCGCAGGTGCCCACAGCCCGAAACCGTGCGTCAGCACCGCGGCCACCGCTACCGCGACCACCACCACCGCCGCCATGGTGACGACGACGGCGCGGGTAGCCCGGCCCTTGTCCCGCGGGGGAGGTGGCGGCTGCGGGGAGGTGTCCGACGACACCGCGAACGGTCCCGGGCCCCGGCGCCGGTCGGTCCGCACCGACCGGTTGACCACCGATTCGCCGAGCAGCGTGGCACCGTCCCACAACCCGTGCACCTCGACCAGGTCGCCGTCGGCCAGCCGGCCGGAGATCGACGTGCCGCGAAGTTCGACCGGGACGAGAGTGCCCGGCGCCTCTGTCGAGCCGTCCTGCTCGACGGCGAAGGTCCAGACCTCCTGGTCGTCACCGGGGCCGGCCGACTGTTTCCGGACGTCGCGGGCGGTGCCGTGGACGGCCATCGGGGTCAGGCGCATGGTGTGATCCAGCGGATTGCGCCGCAGGTCGGCGGCCACATCGAAGGCCGAGGTATGAATACCCGGGGTGCGCATCCCCGGGGTGCGCATCCCCGGCTCGGGGGTGTCCAGCGCGGCGGTCGGCGTCGAGTCGGGCACGGCCCGTGCGGGTGGCCCGGCGGCCTGCTCGCCGCCCGCCAGCGCCTGCGCGAAGGCGGTGCAGGTCGGGTAGCGGTCGGCGGGGTCCTTGCTCAGCGCCTTGGCCAGCACGGCGTCGAGGTGGGCGAGGTCGGGCCGGCGGGCGGACAGCTTCGGCGGCGGCGTCTTGAGGTGGTTGCCGACCACGACCACCCGGTTGGTGTGGTCGAACAGCGGCACCCCGGTGAGCAGGTGATACGCCGTCGCGGCCAGCGCGTACTGGTCGACCCGGCCGTCGATGTCGTTGCTGATGAGCTGTTCGGGAGCGGCGTAGCTGACGGTGCCCAGCGCGATGTCGACGTCGGTGAGTCCGTCGACGTCGTCGGTTTCGCGGCCGATGCCGAAGTCGGTGAGCAGGATGCGCCGCCTGGCGCCGCCGGAGGGCTCGGTGAGCAGGATGTTGGCCGGCTTGACGTCGCGGTGCAGCAGTCGGCGCTCATGGGCGAAGTCGAGGGCTTCGGCGACGGCGGTGACGATCTCGACGACGTCGTCGTAGGGCATCCCGGACGGGTACTTCTGCATGAGCAGCTGCCGGGCGTCGGTGCCCTCGACGTAGTCCATCGAGATCCACAGCCGGCCATCGTATTCGCCGCGGTCGTGCACGCCCACGATGTGGGGATGCCACAGCGTGGCGGCCAGGTCCGCCTCGCGGATGAACCGGGCCCGGAAGTTCTCGTCGCCGGTGGCCCCCAGCGACAGGATCTTCAGCGCATCCAGCCGCGGCAGCCGGGGATGCCGGGCCAGATACACCTCACCCATTCCACCGGCGCCGAGCAGCCGCTGGATGGTGTAACCGGCGAAAACATCGCCGTCCTGATACGGCATCCCCAAAGCCTACAAAAGGGCGCTGAACCGCAAGTTCGCGTCTGCGGACATGCGGGGCTCCGGCAGGCTACCGCATGGTGGCGTGGAGCGCGTCGGTCATCGCCTCGATAGCGGCATCGTGATCCAGGTGCCAGCCGTCGACCAACCAGAGGTGCATGAAGGAATCGACCATGGTGTACATCATCGCGATGGCGAGGCGAAGTTCGTCCTCGGCGGCGCCCGCCATCACGCCTCGCCGGATCCATTCCCCCACGTTGACTTCGGGGGCCGAGGTGTAGTGATCGACCAGCTTCTCGAAAAATGCCCGGATCGAAGGCCGTCCGGACTTGCCGACGCGCGGGGCGTCGTGCTCCGACCATATCGTCGTCATGCGGGTATTGCGGAGTTCACGGAGAACGGCTGCCTCAGGAGATGCTGTTCACCGGAAGGCCGATCACCGCGCAGGAGATGTACGAGTGCGACTTCGTCAACAAGGTGGTCCCGCGCGACCAACCCGAGGCCGAGGTCGCCACCTACAGCAGGGTGTGCGCACGGACCCGCCCGACCGACTCGGTGCACATCCAGAAGACCTTCTTCCACGTCCTCGAGCAGTTCCAGGGGGAGTACATGGGCGCCCTGATCACCGGCCTGATCGAATCACTCGGCGCCCAGGTCAAGCCCGACTTCGAACTCACTGGGTCGGTGCTCACGAACGGTCTGACCGATTCGGTCAAGAGCAACGACGAGCAGTTCCCGCCGGCGTTCCGGCTCAGCAAGAAAGGTCGAGCCCAGCCCTGACGCAGCCCTCGGTCAGCCGCGGGGTTCAAGCAATCGGCCTTCGGCGAAGTCCGTGTTCTCGGAGAGCACCGTCGCACCGGCCGGAACCTCGTCGGCCGGGACGTGGGCCTGCTCGACGTACCTGCCGTCGGTGAAGACGTGCTGCACGTACTCGGCCGGGGCGCCGCCACCGGACTGCATGGTCCACACATCGGCGTAGCCCTCGGCGCTGGGCGCCACGATCACCGGCGGGCGAGTCGTTGCCATATCGGCGAGCAGCGAATAGCCGTCCATCCCCTGGTCGAAGACCAACAAGGTGCAGCCCCCGGTGCCGCAGAAGTACGGACCCATCAGGTAGGTGAGGACCTCATCGCGGCCATCGCCGTTGAGGTCTGCGCGGACCGCGGCGTAGCGCGCCTCACCACCGGCGGAGGCCGTGTCGAATCCCGGCGAGGCAGCGCGGATAGCGGCCTGCAATTCGGCATCAGAGACGGGATGCGCCGTGTCGGGGACCGTGGGAGTGGCGGCTCCCGGCGTCGCTGGGGCAGGAGTCGCGGGGTTCGTGGCGCCGTCGTTTGCGGGACCTCCGGCGCAGCCGGCCAGGGCCGCCACCACGAGCAAGACACCCGCAAGCACCCTCACTCGTTGCTCCCGTGCCGGACTGCGATCGTCGACCGGGAGCATACGCGGCGGTATGCGACCCAATGTGGAACGGTCTAGGTGTCCATCTCGATGGACTCCATGTCGATCCCGAGCTGCGTGGCGAAAGTGGGGTCCTCGTAGAAGTGGTACTCGGTGATCAATCCGTCGTTCACCTTGAAGAATATGGCGTAGTGGCAGACGTAGGACTTACCGGTTGCCTTGATGATCATGTCGGGCCGGAAGTGATAGTCGTCGGCGAATGTCGCACTTTCGATCACCTCGGCGGCCACCCAGGCACCGGCCGGTACCAGATTCGTTACTTCCCAATGGAAATCGGGAAATGCCTTGAGGAACGGATCAAAGATCTCCTTGTACGACTCGTAACCCATTGGCTGCCAGCCGGTCACGCTGCCGTACCGAACGAATTCGTGAGACACCGTTGCGTGGTTGGCCTGCTTGTCATGCGCGTTGTATGAGCGCACGAACTCCTGCACGGCTTCGAGCGGCGTGCGGGTTGCGCCGGTCCTTGTCACTGTCGTCTCCCATCCCCTCGAGACACACTAGCCTCGACCTTCACGGATGGCCTGCTTGGACCTTTCTCCCATCCCCTCGAGACACACTAGCCTCGACCTTCACGGATGGCCTGCTTGGACCTTGCCGCAGCACCACGACGAGTGCGACTTCGTCGACACGGTGACATCGAGACGGCCTTCGTGCCCACCCGGCGCCGGGCGCCGGCGAAGGCGCCTGACCGATTCGGTCGACTGACAACACAGGTGGCAAGGTTGCTGTGCCGAGTTTGCCCGTACCCTTTACACTTCCCATGGCCAACGAAGGGGCAGCAATGGCGTCAGCAAAGTACATCGGTTATCCGAGGTACATCGGCTATCTCAGCGGCGTCGCGGTTGCCGCCGGCGTGGGGGCGGCCATCGCGGTCTCCGGACAGGGCACCGCCCACGCCGACACACCCGGCGAATCGTCTTCGTCGCCGTCCGAGAAGCCCGCTTCGGACGACAAGGGTGCCAATGACAACGATGCCGGCGCCGAGGCCGGCCCCAAGGCCGGAGCCAAGTTCGATCCGGCTGAGGCCGTCCGGAAGCTGACGAGCCAGTTCGCCGCTGCCAATTCTGCCGAGCCCGAGACCGACTCAGACGACGAAGACGCCGACGTACTCGACGACGAGGTCGCCGAAGACAGCGACGAACTCGACGACGCGGTCTCCGAGGACATCGACGAGCCCGACGCCACCGACGAACTCGGCGACAATGTCGCCGAGGATGTCGCCGAACCCGAAGGCGCCGAGGGGAACTCCACGGTCTTCGCCGCGTTGACGGTGCCGTCGACCGACGATCTCACACTCGATGACACGGAGCCCAACCTCGACGGGGCGGCGCCGACGGCGGCCACCGCCGGCCCGGTGCCGTGGAGCCCCAACCCATTCCGGCCCATGCCGCCGGAACCGGCCCCCAACGACATGCCGGGTGTCTTGTGGGACGTCGAGCAGAACATCCTCAACGCCTTCGAACCGGTGCCGCTGCTGCAACCCTTCGTCCGAGAAGGGTATGAAGCCGGCTACCGGTTCAGCCAGATGATCCCGTGGGTCAACGTGGTGGTCCCGCTCGCCAACATCGCCGGCCAGGTACCCAATCTGCTCAGCGGCGACCCGGTGCTGTTCCGCGATGCCAGCCAGAGCATGATCAACAATCTTCTGGTCACCATCCACCCGGTCTCGGTGCTGTACTACGTCTACGACGAGATCGCCGATCTGATCAACCTCGAATACGAGGCACAGCAACTGAAGGAGGCGTTCTACGCCACGACGTGGAACATCCTCGACCCGTTCGCGCTGCTGCACAACCGCGGCCAGTCGGGACTGCCGCTGTCACCGTCGTCGCCCTCGTCGACGGTCGTCGAGGCCCCCGTGGAGGCGGACCCCATCGGCACCCTGCAACTCTTGGCCGCCGTCGACACCGAAACCACCGATGATCCGGGTTCGGATCCGTTCCGCGCCGTCGACCCAGACCCGATCGGCATGCCGCAGGCGCTGATCGACGCCCGCAACCTGGCGAGCATGTTTCTTCCCAGCCAGCTCAGGCCGTTGTTCCGCGAGGCATTCGAGCTGACCTACCGTGCCAGCCAGGTCGTCCCGTTCGTCAATGCCGTTCTGCCCGCGGCTGCGTTCCTCCCCGCGCTCATCCAGGCCATCGGCGGAGACAAGGCGGGCGCCCAGATCGCCATCAACCAGCTTCTGCTCACCACGGCGCAGGTGTCGTTCGTCTACTACGTCTACGACCAGATCGCCGACCTGCTCAACGTGGAACAGGCCGCGTTCGCCGCAAAGGAACAGCTCTACATCCAGCTGTGGGACACGCTGGACCCCGCGTTCATCCTGCACAACATGGGTGAGTCCGGGCTGTAGGGGTTCGCACCCGCTCGGGCAAACAAGGTTCTGACCTGCCGACGACCAGCTGTATTCGACTCCCGCATATTTCGCGGGCTCGGCACGGCAGACCACGTCCAACCCGGTGGGGCAGACCCGTCGCCGAACTCGGCCGACGAGGACGGCGAATCGGCTGACGATGGGACCCGCCACGGTCACACTGTGGACAGCGCCGATCAGAACGACAGCGGGGCGCCGCGCGGTAACCGACGATCAGGCCTGAGGATGCCGCCGTCCGGAGCTTCTTGGGATCGGTAGCGACGGCGCGGAACTGTACTGGACCGCACCGGCGACGCCATGGGGCGGCGCGCACCGAAAGGACCCAGACGATGAATTCAATGGCGCGGATCGCGGCGGTGGCGGTGGTCACCAGCGGTGTGGGACTGGCGGGGTTCGCCGCACCCACGGCGCAAGCGCAGGGCCCCAGCTATCAGGGCGGCAACTGCCCACCGGGGCTCACCTGCACCCATTGGTGCCCGGGGGATCCAGCCATCCCCGGCAGCCAGGTGCTCAGCTGGGACTGGAACGTTTGCCATGACTGGTATTGGAACTCCGACGGCATCGTCGACGTGACCACCAACATCATCTATCCGTGGCAGGGCGCCCCGCATCAGGCGGCACCGCCGCCCGCGTTCGCCCCTGCACCGCCCCCGCCGCCGCCCCCGGGGCCCCGGCCGTTCTGCACCCCACGCGGAGCGCTGATCATCATTCCGCCGATCTGCGACGAGATCGGCTACTGACCGGCACTACCCGCCGGGCCGTGGCATCGCAGCGCAGCGGTTGGAGGAGTGCGCAATTCGGCGCCTTCCTGCGCGCCGCGGCGACGCCGTCAGGTCGGTTGTGCGCACACCGGTCCGCTATGCCGAGTGTTATCTGAGACAGCGACTCTTACCGGTGTTACTTTGTCGTGGCGGATCCCCGATCTGGCAGGGCGGGTGGGAGGAGAACGTGTTGAGCACCAATCCGTTCGATGACGAGAACGGCAGCTTCTTCGTCGTGGTAAACGATGAGGAGCAGCACAGTCTGTGGCCGGTGTTCGCCGATGTCCCGGCGGGGTGGCGCGTTGTCTACGGCGAGGCCGACCGGGCCGCCTGCCTGGAGTACGTCGAGCAGAACTGGACGGACATCAGGCCCAAGAGCCTGCGCGAGAGGCTGGCGCAGGACGCAAGCACCAGTTCCTAGCCGCCGCGGGCGCAGCAGGATGAACAGTGGCGACCCGCCGCAGCACGTGCGGGGCGAAGCAGGGCGGATCCGCGGGCATCACATCGACCTCGACGAGGCCCGGGCGGCGATGGCAGAGCTTCCCGGCGTCGATCAGGCGGCGGCGATCGTCCGCGAAGACCGCCCCGGTGACCGGCGACTGGTCGGCTATCTCACCGAATCGGCGACCGGCCTGATCGATCCCGGCGGTGTCCGGGCCGCTCTGGCTGAACGACTGCCGCCTTACCTGGTGCCCGCGGCGGTGGTGCTGATGTCGTCGATGCCGCGGACTGCCGACGGTGACGTCGATGACGCAGCACTTCCGGCCCCGGAGTACCACGATGCCGACCGCCTCGGCAAGGCGGAGAAGGTCCTGGCCGGCATCTACGCCCAGGTTCTGGGCCTCGACCACGTGGGGGTCGACGATTCGTTCTTCGACCTGGGGGGTGACTCGCTGTCGGCGATGCGGGCGGTCGCCGCGATCAACAAGGCGCTCGACACCCACCTCACGGTGAGCGCGTTGTTCGATACCCCGGAAATCACCCGGCTGGCGCCGCTGGCCGACGCCGGCTCCGGCCGGCTGAAGCCGTTGGTGGCCGGTGTGCGGCCTGCGGTGGTTCCGTTGTCGTTCGCGCAGAACCGGTTGTGGTTCATCGATCAATTGCAGGGCCCCACACCGGTGTACAACCGGGCCGTGGCGTTGCGGTCGCGTGGGCCGTTGGATGTGGAGGCGTTGGGGCAGGCGCTGGCCGATGTGGTGGGCCGCCACGAGAGTCTGCGGACGGTGTTCCCGGCCTGCGACGGCATCCCTCGACAACAGGTGGTGGCGGCCGGGGAAGCCGACTTCGGTTGGGAGATCGTCGATGCCACCGGCTGGACCGAGGACCGGCTCGCCGAGGCGATCGAGCAGACCACCCACCACAGTTTCGACCTCACCACCCAGATTCCGTTGCGGGCCATACTTTTCCGCATCGCAGCGCAGCACCATGTCCTGGTGATCGTGGTGCACCACATCGCCGGCGATGGCTGGTCGGTGAGCGTGCTGGCCGCCGACGTGGGCGCGGCGTATGCCAGCCGCCTCGGTGGCCACGCGCCGGGCTGGGCCGCGTTGCCGGTCCAGTACGCCGATTACACACTGTGGCAACGGAACAACCTCGGCGCACTCGGTGATGGCGGCAGCCCGCTCGCCGCCCAGGTCGCATACTGGGACAGTGCGCTGGCCGGGATGCCGCACCGGTTGGAGCTTCCGACGGATCGGCCGTATCCGGCGGTGGCCGATCACCGGGGTGCGGCGGTGGCCGTGGACTTTCCGGCACAGTTACAGCAACAGATCCGCGAGCTGGCCCGCAAGCACAACGCCACCAGCTTCATGGTGGTCCAAACCGCGCTGGCCGTGGTGCTGGCCCAACTGAGCGCCAGCACCGACATCGCGGTCGGATTCCCCATCGCCGGACGCACCGACCCCGCCCTGGAGGCCATGGTCGGCTTCTTCGTCAACACCTTGATCCTGCGAGTGGACCTGTCCGGCAACCCGACCGCCGAACAACTCCTGGCCCAGGTACGCCACCGCAGCCTGGCCGCCTACGAACACCAAGACGTCCCCTTCGAAGCCCTCGTCGAACGCCTCAACCCCACCCGCAGCCTCACCCACCACCCCCTCATCCAAACCCTCATCGCCTGGCAGAAC
>NZ_JAIFZS010000055.1 GCF_019710635.1 Mycolicibacterium xanthum | reverse complement strand
GGGGATTCGGCAGTCGATGGGCCGGGTGGGATCGTGTTTCGACAATGCGGCCGCCGAGGCGTTCTTCTCCTCGCTGGAGTGGGAAGTACTGTCCCGCAATCGTTTCCGTGATACCATCCACGCGCAGGCTGTGGTCATCGACTGGTGTTACACCTTCTACAACCACCAACGCCGTCACAGCGCCGCCGACGGTCTCTCGCCCGTCAACTACGAAATCAGGGAAGCCAAGACCAAGCCGCAAGCGGCATAGGAAACCCTCCACGATTTCGGGGGAACCACACTACTACCACACGCTCAAGGCTTGGAGACCTGTCGTGGGCGCTGACCTGGACGCCCTCATCACCGCACTGTACGTCACTACCGATGACCTGCTGAAACAACACCCCTATCGGGTGCCACCCCGACCGAAAGTGGGGTTCATCCCGCACATCAGCGACGCCGAACTGCTGGCGTTGGCGGTGATGCAGGCACTGCTGGGCTTCGCCAGCGAGCGCCGCTGGCTGCGCCATGTGCGCACCCACCTGCTGGCGATGTTCCCCGACCTGCCGGGCCAATCGGGCTACAACAAACGGCTGCGGGCGCTGGCGCCCACCATGGCGTGGCTGACTACCCGACTGGCAGCGATGACCAGCATCGGCGACGACACCACCTGGGTGGTCGACTCCACCCCGGTCGAATGCGGCCGCTCCCGCGAGACCGCCAAGCGTTCAGATCTGGCCGGGTGGGCCGAGTACGGCTACTGCGCCTCACACTCGCGCTACTTCTGGGGACTGCGGCTGCATCTGGTGTGCACGCTGCATGGGCTGCCCACCGGGTGGGCGCTGACCGGAGCCAAAGCCGACGAACGCCACGCTCTGTGCGACATCCTCACCGGAACCACCAGTTTGGCTGCAACACAAGCATCGTCGCCGACCACGATCATCGCCGACAAGAACTACTACGGGCGCGTGTTCGAGGCCGAACTCGCCGACGCTGGAATCGCCCTGCTACGCCCGCAACGCAAAGGCGAGACTCCCCGCAGCGGACACCACTTGTTCAAACCCCTGCGCCAGATCATCGAGTCCGTCAACGACACCCTCAAAGGCCAACTCGACCTTGAACGCCACGGCGGACGCACGTTCAGCGGAGTCTGCGTCCGCATCGCCCAACGCATCCTCGCCCTCACCGCCGCCATCTGGCACAACGACCACCTCGGCGCCACCATCAAACGATCACTGACCGCCTACGACCACTGACCCCCTGGAATCACTCATCCAGTGAGGCTTCGCCTCTGACCGCCGAGGCTGCGGGCTTGTGGCCCGTGTGAGCTGCGGTCACGCTGATGGTCATGGACAAGCCGGTGACCGTCAATGATGTGCTCGACGGGCATGTGGACCTGGATGTGGAGTGCCTGGATCGGATCTATCTGAACGGTTACGTGCCGAATTTGCAGGTGGGCGGTCAGGTGGTGTCGTTCATGACCGCACATCTGGGTTATCCGATTCCGTCGCCGGCGATCATGGAGAAGATCGGCACAGCGTTCCGCAGGGCGGTGGACCGCTTCGCTGCAGACAACCACATCCCGGTGGTGCGGTTCATCAAGGACGACCGCAAGATCGATCGGATGCGGCCGTATCTGGCTCGGCAGGCGCTCACCGGCCGCTGCGGGGTGGCCGCGATCGGGGTCGCGCAGGAGTTCCAGAACGTGTTCGCCGCGACGAAACGCATGGGCCGCAACGGCGTTCCGTGGTTTTCGTTCACCAAGGCCGACCGGCGGGTGACGTGTTTCTATTTCTATCTCTGGGATGCCGATTTCGGGCCGGCGTTCATCAAGATCTGCGCCTACTTCCCGTACCCGATCAAGGTGTGGCTCAACGGTCACGAGTGGGCCAAACGCCAGGCCACCGCCGCCGGCATCGGGTTCACCGAGCTGTCCAACGGGTTCGCCACCTGCACCGATCCCGCCGCGCTGCAGACGATCTGTGACCGGCTGGGCCCGGGCACCATCGGGGTGTTCTTCCAACGCTGGATGAGCCGGCTGCCGTTGCCGCTGACCGAGCACGACCGCGCCGCGGGCTACTGGTGGGAGCTGTCGATGCGCCAGATCGAGGTGTCGCGCACCCTGGTCTTCGACGCCCCGCGCCGAGCGAGGGCGTTCTTCGAAGCCCTCGTCGCCGACAATCTCGACATCGGCCGCCCCAACAGTGTGGAACTGATCTTCCACGGGCCCCGACACCTGGGCCGGCCCCCGAAGTTGGACTGCGTGCCGAAAACAAAGATCATCACCCGCGGCACTGACGTCACCGTCAACGCCTTCTACAAGCACTCCCGCATCAAGCAGTATTTGAAGGACGGGCGGGCGCTGCGCATCGAGACCGTCATCAACTCACCCGACGACCTGCGGTGTCACCGCCGCCTGACCCATCTCGACGAACTGCAGGCCCGCGCCCGTGCGGTCAACCGCCGCCTGCTCGATACTGAACGTGTCGGTCAGGGCTGTGTCCTGGCGAGTCCAGCCTTTGAGCGGATCGCCCGGCCCACCCTCACCGAGGATGGCAGGAGGGCCCCGGCCTTGCGGTTCGGCGACCCTCGGGTCCAAGCCCTGGCCGGCGCCCTATGCACCACCGTGCTCGCCGTCACCGGCATCACCAACAAGAGCCTGCGCGCCTTGATGCCCGGACTGCTCGAGAGCACTGACTACACCACCAACCAGGCCAGCTACGACTTGGCCCGGCTACGCCTCAACGGGCTCATTACCCGAGTCCCGGCAAGAACCGCTACCGATTCACCGGCGACGGCCTACGTTTCGCGATCTTCTACACCAAACTGCACGACCGGCTACTCCGCCCGCTACTTGCCGGCGACCAGCCTCCAGCGCCACCGCCATTGCGAAAGGCATTGCACACCATCGACATTCACATCAACGAAACCATCGATCGAGCTCGGCTCCTGCCGAACGCAGCCTAAAAACTCAAGACAACTCTCAACGAGCTAGCGACCAAGGATCGCTAGCGACCAAGGATCGCTAGCGACCAAGGATCGCTAGCCGGTTGGTGGCGCGACAGAGCCTGCGGCCCCCGCCCTGGGTACAGTTCTCCCGTGGGTTACCCGGACAATGTGCTGGCCAAAGACGAACGTGTCGTGCTGCACCGCCACCCGCACTGGGGGCGGCTGACCGTCCCGGCGCTGATCCTGCTCGTCGCCAGCGCCGCCGCCGCGTTCCTCGCCGGCTACGTCAACACACTGGACTGGGAGTCCAACGCCAAGAACATCGTCCACCTGGTCATCGCCGCGCTCTGGCTGATCCTTGTGCTGTGGCTGTCGGTGTGGCCGTTCCTGAACTGGTGGACCACCCACTTCGTCATCACCGACCGCCGGGTGATGTACCGCCACGGGCTGGTCACCCGGCAGGGCATCGACATCCCGCTCGCCCGCATCAACAGCGTGGAATTCCGCCACAGCCTCATCGACCGCATGCTGCGCACCGGCACGCTGATCATCGAATCGGCAGCCCAGGACCCGCTCGAGTTCGAAGACATCCCCAACGTCGAGCGGGTGCACTCACTGCTGTATCACGAAGTCTTCGACACCCTGGGTTCGGAGGAAGCTCCCAGCTGACGCTGCCGCCGCCGCGACGCCCGCATCGGGGTGACGTTGTCGGCCTGGTGGCGCGCCTCGTACTCGTCCTCGGCCACCTCGGCGAAGCCGCCGCCGGTCAGGGTGGACTCCAGGGCCTTCTCTGGGTTGCGGGCGAACTCGTCGGGGAAGACGAAGCGGCGGAACGCCCAGAACCGGAACGCCATCTGCAGCAGGTTGCCGATGATGTAGGCCGAGACGAAGTCGGCGACGTTCTCCGCCGTCAGCGACACCATCGGCACCCGCAGCATCAGCACATAGCTGGAGATCCACAACGGCACCATGGCCAGCACCACGCCCACGCCGCTGACCATGAAGAACAGCAGCGCCTCGTGGTGGCGCTCGCGGCCGCCGCGGTCCCGGAAGCTCCACTCCCGGTTCAGGATGTAGGAGGCGATCACTGCGACGATGCCGGCGATGATCTTGGCCGTCACCGGCTTGGGTTCCAGGACCGTCAGCTTGAGGGTGAAGAAGATCGCCGAGTCGATGACGAACGTTGTCGCGCCGACGATGGCGAATTTGATCAGCTCATGATGCCGCTCGGCGAAAGGACGCAGCGGCCCCGGAAGGCGCTTGATCGTCGCATCGGCAAAGGACACAAGAGCGAAGTGTACGGAACCAACCCAAGAAACTCGCCATCGCGGCTTAGTCGCAGGTCAACCGTGTGGCCTGGGTCATGACACGATAGGTGCCGTGTCTGCACGCCCCACCCGAGAGCCCTCCGCGGCCCCCGTCGTCGCCATGGTCGGCGGCGGCCAGCTGGCCCGAATGACCCATCAGGCCGCCATCGCGCTGGGCCAGACGCTGCGCGTGCTGGCCACCAGCAGCGACGAATCGGCCGCGCTGGTGTCCCCGGACGTGGTCCTGGGCTCGCACACCGACCTCGACGCTTTGCGCAAGGTGGCCGATGGCGCGACGGTGCTGACGTTCGACCACGAACACGTGCCCACCGACCACCTCAAGACGCTGGTCGCCGAGGGGGTCGCCGTCGCGCCGCCGCCGGAAGCGTTGGTGCACGCGCAGGACAAACTGACGATGCGCCGTCGACTGGAGGCCCTGGGCGCGCCGGTGCCGCGGTACGCGGCGGTGTCGTCGGTCTCGGACGCCGCCGAGTTCGCGAAGGCGGTCGGTGGGCCGGTGGTGGTCAAGACGGTGCGGGGCGGCTACGACGGCCGCGGCGTGGTGATGGCCTCCGGTCCGGACGATGCGTGCGCCGTGGTCGAGGGTTATCTGGCCGACGGGGTGGCGGTGATGGTGGAGGAGCGCATCGCGATGCACCGCGAGCTGGCCGCGCTGGTCGCCCGCTCACCATTCGGTCAGGGCGCGGCCTGGCCGGTGGTCGAGACCGTGCAGCGCGACGGCATCTGTGTGACCGTGATCGCCCCTGCCCCGGATCTATCCGAGGAAACCGGCTCGACCGCTTCCGGATTGGCGCTGCGGCTGGCCGCCGAACTCGGCATGGTCGGGGTGATGGCGGTGGAGCTGTTCGAGACCGTCGACGGCGCGCTGCTGGTCAACGAACTGGCGATGCGCCCGCACAACTCCGGGCACTGGAGCATGGACGGCGCCCGCACCGGCCAGTTCGAACAGCACCTGCGCGCGGTGCTGGACTACCCGCTGGGTGACACGTCGGCGCTGGCGCCGTTCACCGTGATGGGCAACGTGATCGGGGCACCGGACACCCCGTCGATGTCGATGGACGAACGCGTGCACCACCTGTGCGCGCGTATGCCCGACGCCAAGGTGCACCTGTACGGCAAGGGGGAGCGGCCGGGCCGCAAAATCGGCCACGTCAACATCGTCGGGTCGGCCACCGAGTCGGTGGCGTCGCTGCGGGAACGCGCGGAGCGGGCGGCACACTGGTTGTCGCACGCGCAGTGGACCGACGGATGGGACCCCCACGCATGACGACACACGCCCGGGTGGGCCTGATCATGGGCAGCGACAGCGACTGGCCGGTGATGTCGGAGGCCGCGTCCGCCCTGGCCGAGTTCGATGTGCCGTTCGAGGTCGGCGTGGTCTCCGCGCACCGCACACCCGCGCGGATGCTGACCTACGCCCAGGAGGCGGCCGGGCGGGGAATCGAGGTAATCGTCGCCGGCGCTGGGGGAGCAGCTCACCTGCCGGGCATGGTGGCCTCGGCGACACCCTTGCCGGTGATCGGGGTGCCGGTGCCGCTGGCCCGCCTGGACGGGCTGGATTCGCTGCTGTCGATCGTGCAGATGCCGGCCGGAGTGCCGGTCGCGACGGTGTCGATCGGCGGCGCCCGCAACGCCGGGCTGCTGGCGGTGCGCATCCTGGGTGCTTCTGACGCTGGGCTGCGGTCGCGGATGGCCGACTATCAGGCCGGGCTGGAGACGATGGTGCTGGAGAAAGATGAGGCGCTGCGCCGGCGACTGCTGGGGGAGTAGCCGCCCGCTTCCGTTCAGACTGTGGCCCCGCTTCCGTTCAGACTGCACTCAGGGCGGATTTGTGCGAGTGGAGCCCACCGCCAGCGCAGTATCAACGGGGATGTGGCGCGTTACGACGCCTTGAGGACGACGACCGGAACGGTGGCGGGGTTCAGCAACGGCGTCTCGGTGTGGCCGGTCTGCGCGACATGGATGCCGGCGTCGATTACCGCTGATGCGCGCAACCAGCGCGGAGTAGCGTGCCAACCACACTCACATTTCGCGGTACGGCGAAAGGCTCCGCCCTCGATGTACACCCGCATACGGTGGAAAGTACCCACCAACCTTGAGAGCCAACCTCGACGAGGCTGAGCTCCACCTTAGAGACCACGACTCCGTCGCGCGGCGTGAGCACGTTAAAGTTACCGGCGAGTAGCAAGGAGATCATGATGGCTAGTTGGGGCGGCGATCCGTCGTTCGATCTGTTCCAGTTGCCCGAGGAACACCAGGAGCTGCGGTCGGCGATCCGCGCGCTGTGCGAGAAGGAGATCGCGCCGCACGCCGCCGACGTCGACGAGAACTCGCGCTTCCCTCAAGAGGCGCTCGACGCGCTGGTGGCTAACGGTTTCAACGCGGTGCACGTGCCCGAGGAGTACGGCGGTCAGGGCGCGGACTCGGTGGCGGCGTGCATCGTCATCGAGGAGGTCGCCCGTGTGGACGCTTCGGCATCGCTGATCCCGGCGGTCAACAAGCTCGGCACGATGGGCCTGATCCTGCGCGGCTCCGACGAGCTCAAGGCCAAGGTGTTGCCGTCGATCGCCGACGGTGAGGCGATGGCGTCCTACGCGCTGTCCGAGCGTGAGGCCGGCAGCGATGCGGCGGCGATGCGCACCCGCGCCAAGGCCGACGGCGACGACTGGATCCTCAACGGCGCCAAGTGCTGGATCACCAACGGCGGCAAGTCGTCCTGGTACACGGTGATGGCGGTGTCCGACCCGGACAAGGGTGCCAACGGTATCTCGGCGTTCATGGTGCATATCGACGACGAGGGCTTCACGATCGGGCCCAAGGAGAAGAAGCTCGGCATCAAGGGTTCGCCCACCACCGAGCTGTATTTCGAGAACTGCCGTATCCCCGGCGACCGGATCATCGGCGAGCCCGGCACCGGCTTCAAGACCGCGCTGGCCACGCTGGACCACACCCGCCCGACGATCGGCGCGCAGGCGGTCGGCATCGCGCAGGGCGCACTGGACGCGGCGATCGAATACACCAAGGACCGTAAGCAGTTCGGCAAGAACATCAGCGACTTCCAGGCGGTGCAGTTCATGCTCGCCGACATGGCGATGAAGGTGGAGGCGGCCCGCCTGATGGTCTACACCGCCGCGGCGCGCGCCGAGCGTGGCGAGGGGAACCTCGGGTTCATCTCGGCGGCGAGCAAGTGCCTGGCCTCCGATGTGGCCATGGAGGTCACCACCGACGCGGTGCAGCTGTTCGGCGGGGCCGGCTACACCGTCGACTTCCCGGTCGAGCGGATGATGCGCGACGCCAAGATCACCCAGATCTACGAGGGCACCAACCAGATTCAGCGTGTGGTGATGAGCCGCGCCCTGCTCAAGTAGCGCTTGCCTCGAACGTGCATTCCTTGTCGCGCGGCTACACGGAATGCACGTTCGCGTCAGGCCTGGCTTTAGCCGTCTTCAATGAAGATGGAGTTCAGCAGGTCGACGATTTGCTGTTGCCCCGCTGCAGTGGCATCGAACTTGCCGCGCATTTCCATGAACCCTCGGTCGACGTGATCACGAAGTACGCCGAAGTCCTGGCGCAGGTCGGTGAACTCACCGCGCAGGACGCCGAAGTCATCCCGCAGCACGCCGAACTCACCCCGCAGGTCGGCGAACTCATCGCGCAGCACGCCGAACTCACCCCGCAGGTCGACGAAGTCCTGGCGCATGGCATTGAAGCCGGCTGTCGTGGCCTTACGGAAGTCGCGGATCTCACCCCGCATTTCGTCGACATCGCGATCGGCGGCACCGGCCAACACGCGGGCGGCCGCCGCATCCTCTTTGCTTCCCCGCATCTGGGCCGTCAAATCGCGCACCTGGTTTTCCAGAGCTTCCACCCGCGGTTCGAGGTCATCTGATTCCACACGATGAGCCTACCCAGCACCGCGGGCCCCGGGGAGCACCAATCTGCACGCGAACGTGCATCCCCGGTAGCGCGCCCAGGCGAGCGACTAACAGGTCAGCCGTTGCGGAGATAGGTGATATCGCCCGCCGACACCGTCGTCATCGTGCCGTCGGTGTCGATCACCAGTCGGCCGCTGTCGTCGATGGCCGCGGCGATGCCGACGATCTCGGTGTCACCGGGCAGCACCGCGCGCACCAGCGCGCCGAGGGTGGTGCTGTGGTTGCGGTAGTCGACGGCGGCGTCGTCGTCGGCGCCCTTCATCGCGCGCCAGTGCCGCACGCGCCTGCTCAGCGCGATCAGCAGTTCACCGGCCAGCGCGGAGCGGTCGACGTCGTGGCCCAGCATGCTCAGCGACACCGCGTTCGGGTCGGGCAATTCGTCGGGGGTCAGGCTGACGTTGAGGCCCAGCCCCACCACGATCACCGGTCCGGTCACCTCGGCCAGGATGCCGGCCAGCTTGCCGGTGCCGACGAGTATGTCATTGGGCCACTTCAGACCCGCGTCGATGCCGAGATCACGCACCGTCTGTGCGACCGCCAGCCCCGCGAGCAGCGGCAGCCACCCCCAACCGTCGGGCGACACCCCGGTGGTGTCCACCCCGACCGACATCGCGATCTGTGAGCGCGGCGGCGCCGACCACGTCCTGCCGTGGCGGCCGCGGCCCGCGCTCTGGTACTCGGCCAGCAGCACCGCGCCGGCGATGTCCTCGCCGGCGGCGGCACGTGCGATCAGGTCGGCGTTCGTCGAACCGGTCTCTTCGACAACGTCGACGCGCCGCCATTCGGTGTTCGAAATGACATTGCGCAACAACTCGGAATTGAGGGCAGCACGGTGGGTTGCGGGCACGAGCAAAAGCCTAATGAGTGTGCCGGCCGATATCGTGGGTAGAAATGCCCTATCGGCTGATCGAGTCCGTCGTGGGTGCCAACGTCTCCATCAGCCGGGCCAACTCGTCGCGCTGGGCGGTGGCGCGGTTGAGGTTCTCGAAGCCGGCAACGAACGCCACCATCGCCGCCAGCAGCCAGGCGTTGCCCAGCGCCCATTCCCAGGTGGTGCCCGTGGGGGCGCTGACCAGCCAATAGGACGCGATCATCACCAGTGCGTATCCGCAGTAGATGTGGGACCGGCCGTCGGAACTCGCGCACCACCCGGGGTGCCGGCGATTACGCGCGTGCCAGATCACCAGCAGCGCTATGACCGCGATCGCGGTGATGGTCGACGACATCGGCGAACCTTCCGTTTGCCAAAACTGTCACGCCCAGACACGCAGAAGTGTCCACAAGGAACCTGAGAGCAGCGTGTGGCTTGGGAAACGAAATGGTCACGGTATGGTTCGCGTCAATTTCTCGTTAATTCTTCGGCGGTCCAGCAAATCGGGGTCGAGATTCGCCATCTGCACCAGTGAGGCGCCGATCACGTAGACCGAGAGCAGGTGCGCCACCAGGTCGTCGGCGCTGTCCCAGCCGGCCGTCGACCCGATCCGGTCGGTCGCGGCGAAGCCCTGTCGAGCGGCCGACTCCCGGGCCGCGGCAAGCACGTCGTCGACCGAGCGTCCGTCCAGCGCCGGCCCCGGCGCACGCTCCGGCACGACCTGATCGCCTTGCACCCGAACCGAAGTCGCGTAATCGGTCACCCCGACCGGCAGATCGGGCGCCGGCTTGCCGAACGGGTCCAGCGACAACACCACGACCTCACCCATCCCCACCGCCGCATCCGCCTCGTCGATCCGGTCGGCGGTGCACAGCGCCACATCGGCCTCGACACCGGAACCGCTGTTCAACACCACCTCTGCGCCGATCCACCACACGCCGAACAGCACCGCGGCCGTCTGCCAATGGGCGGGCAGCAACACGGTGATTCTGCTACCCGGGCCGGCGCCGAGTTCGTCGCGCAGCAGGTTGGCGGTCTTGGCGGCCCAGTTCGCCAGCGTCACGGTGGACAGCTCGATGCGCTCACCGGTGGCGTCGTCGTAGTAGGTGATGCGCGGCCCGGCCGGGTTGGCGGCCAGCAGCGGATCGAGGATCGCCGAGCTCAGGTTGGTCACGTCAGTTGACGCACGCCGGGTCGTCGGCGCCGGCCGTGATGATCGGGGAGGGTACGGTGTCCCCGGTGTCCGACACGATGTCCGTCGCGGTCGGGTCGGCACCCATCAACGTGACGTCGGTGCCGTCCAGCCCCGCGCCGGGTCCGGTGTAGTCGTCGGCCAGCACCACCCGCACCGAGCCGGGCGACACCGTGGCGTCCTGCTCCACCGGCAACCCACCGAGCTCGAGGGCGACCTGCTGCGCGCCCAGATCGTCGGACTTGGCCGCCTGCACCACGCTGCCGGTCACCACGACGCCCTCGGTGTTGCCGACCTCGCCGGGGCGGAAGCCCTTGGTCGTCAGCACGTGGGACACCGCGGCGGCCAGCCCGTTGACGTCGGTGCCGTTGAGCACTTCGACGGTGGTCTTGTCCGGGCTGTAGGCCAGTTCCTCGGTCTTGCCCTCGTCCTGGTCGTTGAGCAGGCCGGTGACCCAGTCCTTCACCTCGGTCGGGTTGACCCGGACCACCGACTGCATGCCGTCGTCGCTCCAGCCGGCCTCCTCGACGATTGGGATGGTCGCGAACGCGACGTTGCCGCCGGCCAGGTTCTGCAACTGCTCGACGAAGTCCATGATGTCCCAGCCCTCCGACAGCACCACCGAGCGCTGCACGGCCTCCTGCAGCCGGTTCAGCGTCGCCGGGCTGGACAGCGTCTTGCCGGAGATCACCTCATGGGCCAGCGAGGCCATTACCGCCTGCTGGCGGGTCACCCGGTCCAGGTCGCCGCGCGGCAGGTCGTGGCGCTGGCGCACGAAGCTCAGCGCCTGCGGGCCGGTCAGCCGCTGCCAGCCGGCCGGGAAGTCCGCACCCGACAGCGGCTCGTACACGGCGTCGCGCAGGCAGACGTCGACACCGCCGAGCGCGTCGGTGATCAGCGCGAAACCGAGCAGGCCGATCTCGGCGTAGTGGTCGACGGTGACACCGGTGAGTTTGGCGACCGTCTTGATCAGCTCCTCGCGGCCGGCGGCGACGGCCTCCGGCTCGGCCACCGACGGGTCCTCGCCCTGCTCCTCGACGAGCTCCTTCATCTTCTCCAGATGCACCGAGCCGTACACGCCGTTGATCTTCATCTTGCCGATGCCCGGGGCCTCGACGTAGGAGTCGCGCGGAATGGAGATCGCCGTCGCCGAGCGCCCGTTGTTGGGGATGCGTACCAGGATGATCGTGTCGGTGTTGGTCGACTCGTCGTCGCCGGCGCGCAGCGTGGCCAGTTCGTCCTGGCTCAGCGGATTGCCGTGCGCGTCGGTGCGGCTGTCCAGGCCGACCAGCAGGATGTCGATGGCCCCGTCCTCGCCACCCTCACCGAGCGTGATCGGGCTGACGTGGTTGATGCCCGACTCGAACGAGCGGATCTTGCCCCACGCGACGCCGGTGGTCACCACGATGGCCATCGCGACGGCCACCGAGATCACACGCATCAAACGAGCTACAGGCATTTGCCCAGGCTACTGGCGAGCAGGCGGGGAGCCGGGTAGCCGAGATCGGCGTGCCAAACTCGTTACATGAACGGCCGCATCGTCATTCCGGGAGCCGGCGGCATGGTGGGCCGGGTGTTGGCAGGTCAGGCCCGTGCGCAGGGCCGCGACGTGGTGGCGCTCACGCGATCGGAGTGGGACATCACCGACGCGCTGGCTGCTGCACGGTTCATCGAGGCCGGCGACGTGGTGATCAACTGCGCCGGCTACACCAAGGTCGATGCCGCCGAGGCCGAACCCGAGCGCGTGGCCGCGGTCAACACCACCGGCCCCGAGACCATCGCCCGCGCATGTGCCCGCGCCGGTGCCGACTTCATCCACATCTCCACCGACTACGTGTTCAGCGGGGACTTCAGCGCGGTGCCCGGCGGCGGGCCGCGGCCCTACGACATCGACGACGCCACCGGGCCGCTGTCGGTGTACGGGCGCACCAAGCTGGCCGGCGAGTTCGCGGTGCTGGCGGCCATGCCCGACGCCCACATCGTGCGCACCGCGTGGGTGTACCAGGGCCGCGACGGCACCGACTTCGTCGCCGTGATGCGCCGGGCGGCGCTGGGCGACGGCGTTGTCGAGGTGGTGGCCGACCAGATCGGCTCGCCGACCTATGCCGAAGACCTGTGCACCGCGCTGCTGCAGATCGCCGACGGCGCGATCCGGCAGCCGCTGCTGCACGCCGCCAACGACGGTGCGGTCAGCCGCTTCGAGCAGGCCCGGGCGGTGTTCGCCGAGCTGGGCGCCGACCCGTCGCGGGTGCGGCCGGTCGGCAGCGATGAGCATCCCCGTCCCGCCCCGCGGCCGCCGTATTCGGCGCTGTCGGCGCGCAGGTCCGCCGAGGCCGGGCTGACACCGCTGCGGGGGTGGCGTGAGGCGCTGTGCGCGGCGCTGTCGGTTGCCTGACCCGCGCTACCCTCTACGCCGTGGGATGGGTAGGCCGCCGGTGAGCGACGAACTCTACGTCGTGACGGTGACGTATTCGCCGGGACCGCATCTGGACCGGTTCCTGGCCACCCTCGCGCACGCCACCGACCGGCCGGTGACCGTCGTGATGGCCGACAACGGCTCCACCGACGGCGCCCCCGAGGAGGCCGTCGAGCGCTACCCGAACGTGCGGTTGCTGCGCACCGGGTCGAACCTGGGCTACGGCAGTGCCATCAACCGGGCCGTCGCCGAATACGGGTTGACCTCCGGCACGGACTTCTTCATCGTCGCCAACCCCGACGTGCAGTGGGGGCCGGGCAGCATCGACCTGATGCTCGAGGCGGCCTCGCGCTGGCCGAACGCCGGTGCGCTGGGCCCCCTGATCCGCGACCCGGACGGCTCGGTGTACCCGTCGGCGCGTCACCAGCCCAGCATCGTCCGCGGCGGCATGCACGCCGTCGTCGGCCCGCTGTGGCCGACCAACCCGTGGACGGCCGCCTACCGTCAGGACCGCACCGATCCCAGCGAACGCGCGGTGGGCTGGCTGTCCGGCTCGTGCCTGTTGCTGCGCAGCGAGGCGTTCGCCACGGTGTCCGGCTTCGACGAGCGCTACTTCATGTACATGGAGGACGTCGACCTGGGAGATCGGCTCGAGGCCGCGGGCTGGCAGAACGTCTACGTGCCCGCGGCGGAGGTGTTGCACGACAAGGGCCACTCCACCGGTCGCGACCCGGCCCGCAATCTGGCGGCGCATCATGTCAGCACCTACACTTTCCTGGCGGATCGCTACCCGTCGTGGTGGCAGGCGCCGCTACGGTGGGCGTTTCGGGGGGCACTGGAGACGCGGGCCGGCCTGGTCGTCCGGAACTCCCGCCGGAAGGCTCGGCGGGCACAGGCGAAAGGGCGGCAGTGATGGTCAATCCGGCAGAGGTGGACGCCGTCGTGCTGGTCGGCGGGATGGGCACCCGACTACGGCCGCTGACGCTGTCGGCGCCCAAGCCGATGCTGCCGACCGCGGGCCTGGCGTTCCTGACCCACCTGCTGTCGCGGATCGCCGCAGCCGGCATCGAGCACGTCGTGCTCGGCACCTCCTACAAGGCGGGCGTGTTCGAGTCGGAGTTCGGCGACGGCTCCAAGATGGGCCTGCAGATCGACTACGTCGTCGAGGACGAACCGCTGGGCACCGGCGGCGGCATCGCCAACGTCACCCCCATGCTGCGCCACGACACCGCGGTGGTGTTCAACGGTGACGTGTTGTCCGGGTGTGACCTGCGGGCGCTGCTGGATGCGCATACGGCCAAGGACGCCGACGTCACGCTGCATCTGGTCCGCGTCGGCGACCCGCGTGCATTCGGTTGTGTGCCAACGGACGCCGACTCGCGGGTGACGGCGTTTTTGGAGAAGACGCAGGACCCGCCGACCGACCAGATCAACGCGGGCTGCTATGTGTTCAAGCGCGCTGTGGTCGAGGGGATTCCGAAGGGCCGGGCGCTGTCGGTGGAGCGCGAGGTGTTCCCCGGTCTGCTGGTCGACGGCCACCGGGTGTTCGGCTACGTCGACGCCACCTACTGGCGCGACATGGGCACGCCCGAGGACTTCGTGCGCGGGTCGGCGGATCTGGTGCGAGGCATCGCGCCGTCGCCGGCGCTCAATGGCCATCGCGGGGAGTCGCTGGTGCACGACGGCGCCAGCGTGGCGCCAGGGGCGCTGTTGATCGGCGGCACGGTGATCGGCCGCGGCGCCGAGATCGCCGGCGGGGCGCGACTGGACGGCGCGGTGATCTTCGACGGGGTGAAGGTCGGGGCCGGTGCGGTGATCGAGCGCTCGATCATCGGCTTCGGCGCGCACATCGGGCCGCGGGCGCTGATCCGCGACGGGGTGATCGGCGACGGCGCCGACATCGGGGCGCGCTGCGAGCTACTGCGTGGAGCCCGGGTGTGGCCGGGCATCACCATCCCCGACGGCGGCATCCGCTTCTCGAGCGACATCTAGTTTTGCACCCGTAGCTCCCGCGACTGGCCAAAGTGCATTTCACCAGCCGCAGGACATCTATTCCTTGGTGAAATCCACGCCCTGCCCCCGAGGAAGGGGTGTACTGAACCACAGCTGGTCTTTGGCATCCCCTTTGATGCTTGGAGGTAATCACGACAACTGGTGAGACCGAAGCCGCACGGGTCGACGAGGTTCTTGTCAACAGCATCGTGGAACGTGCGGCGGCCGCTTTTAGCGCCCACGATCCCGACGGCTTCGTTGCGCTGATGACCGAGGACGTGATCATCGAACACAGTGCCGCACCCGCGCCCATGCATGGACGCGCCGAGGTAACAGCGTTCTACACGAACATGTGGAGGGGCTATCCCGATCTGACACTCGAGCTGATGGACGGACTCGTTCTTCCATCCACACGCCCCACGAATCAGCCTGAACTGGCTCGCAGTGGGCACCCAGACCGGGCAGCTCGACCCACCGGGCCTCGCGCCCCCTGGCAAGCGCGTGGAGTTCGACGTTCGGGAGATCGCCGAAATCCGTGATGGGCTCGTGAGCCGGATACGGATTGTGGTCGACATGATGGATGTCATGCGGCAACTCGGCATGTTTCCTGCGCGTGGCAGCCAAGGAGAGCGAGCGATCGCCCTGATGCAGCGGCTACAAGCGAAACTGGTACGACGCCGCTGAAACTGTCTTGAGGATGGGCCCGCTGAACGGTGGCGTGTCGAGTTGGCAACGATTGCGCTTAATGGAATTCAGGGAGCGCTCTGGTAAAGCACAATCGGCTGTCGGCGCGCCTCCGGGAACTAGACTTCTGCGATGTTCTCGGAGACGCGCTACGCGCTGAACGGGGACCTGCGCGTGGCCTATCGCGCATCGCGTGAAGGTCCGCGCGACATCGTTTCCGTCGCGAACTGGTTCAGCTGCTGCGAGGTTCTCCCGGAAGTACCGTCCATTCGGGGTTGGCTCGAGGCGATGACGTCGCTCGGTCGATATGTCCTCTTTGACCAGCCGGGCACGGGGGCTTCCGATCCCGTCACGCCCGAGGCGCTGCCGACGTTGGAGCAATGGGCCGACAGCATCACCGCGGTGCTCGACGATTTGGGTAGTCGCGAAGCTGTTCTCGTCGCGTCCAACGCTGCGTTCGCGCCCGCTGCGCTGTTCGCGGCGACACATCCGTCCCGCACCACGGCACTGGTCGTTCTCGGCGGTTTCGCGGACGCCGCTGGTACCGCACTCGCCCAAGACGAAGCGCGAGCTGCGAATCTCCGCATGTGGGGCAGCGGGAAGGTCCAACATCTACTGAACCCGGACATGCCGTGGAACGAAGAGATCCGGGCGTCGTGGGCACGAATGGAACGTCTGGCGGTGAGCCCCAGGACGCTAGCCCTGGTGAGACCCCTCGCGATGGGAATGGACGTGCGGGCAGTGCTACCGACAGTCCGCGTACCAACGCTCGTCCTCCACCACACCGACTGCGTGGCAATTCCGCCCGCCAAGGGCAAATACATCGCCGATCACATACCTGGCGCCAAATATGTTGAGCTGCCGGGCCGCAACTGGTATCACACCGTTGAACCAGAATGGCGCGCGTCGTTCCAGGAGATCCACGCATTCCTCACTGGCCACAACGCTGACGTGATTGCTGATCGGGTTCTGACAACGGTGCTCTTCACCGACATCGTGGAATCGACGCGGCGTGCAGCGGAGATCGGCGACCGGGACTGGCACACCTTGCTCGACGCGCACGACGCTGTCGTCCGTTCGCAGCTCGCGCGGTTTCGAGGCCGCGAGGTGAACACGTCAGGCGACGGATTCCTTGCAATGTTCGACGGCCCGCAGCGGGCGATCCGCTGCGCCATGGCGATCCGTGATGCGGTGCAGGCACTCGGTATCGAGGTGCGGGCCGGGTTGCACACCGGCGAATGCGAGATCCGGGGCGATGACATCGGTGGGATCGCCGTGCACATCGGTGCGCGCGTGAGCGGATTGGCCGGGCCGAACGACGTGCTCGTGTCCAGCACGCTGCGTGACCTCGTGATCGGCTCAGGGCTCGAGTTCGAAGACCGCGGCGCTCACGAACTCAAGGGCGTGCCGGGCGAGTGGCGCTTGTTCGCCGTCGCCTCTCCATAGTGCTTGGCCGGGGTGTTTGCGCCTCAGCGCGCTTTCGCGGCGGCGGCCAGCTGCGCCAGGCCGTAGTCGGTGTCGTCGGGCAACTCGGCCAGTGGCCACCAGCGCAGGTCGAGCGACTCGTCGCTGCACACGAACTGCGCGCCCGCGGGCGCGTGCACGATGAACTGCACGTCCAGGTGCCGGGTCGGCACCCCCAGCGAGCAGGTCACCGGATGCACGTGCAGCGCCGCCGGCTCGGGGGAGATGGTCAGCCCGGAGATGCCCGACTCCTCGGTCGTTTCCCGCAGTGCCGCCGCGATCAGGGTCTCGTCCTCGGGCTCGCAGTGCCCGCCGAGCTGCACCCACCGCCCGATGCGCGGGTGCAGCGTCAGCAACGCCTGGCTGCCGGTGTGGTCGAGCACCAGCGCCGAGGCGGTGATGTGGCCCGGCACGCTTGCCCGCATGCAGGCATCGGGGCGGGCGTCGAGGAACGCCAGCACCGCATGCCGCAGCGAGTCCTGCCCCGGATCGGCCGGTCGCCACGCGCTGAGCACCTCGACGGCCGAGGCGTGCAGGCTCATCGGTACCTTCTGCTCTTCATCGATGGCTCCTCGCCCGAGGGCTCGTCGCGGCGCAAGCGCTCATCGGCACCTCTGCTCTTCGCGCAGGCGCTCATCGCCGCACCAGAAGGTCGTCGGTGGGCACCGGGTCGCGGGGACCGGCCGGTCCGTCGAGGGGATGGCCGATTGCGATCGCCCCTAATGGCTCCCAGTCCGCGGGCACCCGCAGCCGTTCGCGCACCAGCTGCGGGGCGAAGATCGTCGAGCCGATCCAGCAGCTGCCGAGGCCGCGCACCGCCAGCCCCACCAGCAACGCCTGGACCGCCGCCCCGGCGGCGACGGTGAACATCGTGTGCTCGGCCGCGGTGCGCGCGGCATCCGGATAGCTGTGTGCGCCATCGGGAACCATGAACGGGATGACCAGTTCGGCTGCGTCGTAGAGGATCTGGCCGCGGCCGACCCGGCGCTCGACCGCAGAAGGGTCACGGCCGTCGCCGAGCAGATCGGCGCGCCACCGGTCCTTCATCGCGTCGAGCAGTCCCCGCCGGACGGCTGGGTCCTGCACCCAGACGAAGCGCACCGGCCGGGTGTGGTGCGGCGCGGGCGCGGTCAGCGCCTCCCCGACCGCGGCCTCGATCAACGCTGGGTCCACCGGCTCGTCGCTGAAGCTGCGCACCGAGCGGCGCAGCAGCTGTGCCTGCGAGCGGCCCAGCGCGATGGCCTCCTCGGTGCCGAGCCAGAACAGGTCCTCCTCGCCGGGGCGCACCAGCGCGCGGGCGGTGGATCCGTCGTCGCGCAGCCTCAGGCCACGCACCACCGCGACGGGCACCGCGGTCAGCTTGCCCTTGACCAGATCCGCCGCCGCGGCGATCTCGTCGGCGACGGCGATCTCGGTGACGATCAGCTCATTGCCGTGGCGGTCGTGATCCCCGGCGTAGCCGTGCAGCACGGTCAGGCCGGCGGCGCCGATGGCGACGTCGGTCTGCCCGGTGCGCCACGCCCGGCCCATGGTGTCGGTCACCACCACACCCACACGCACCGCCAGTCGCTTCTGTAACTCCTGCACCAACTTCGACGCGCTGCCGTCGGGATCGACGGGCAGCAGCGCGAGTTCACCCGAGTCGACGTTGGATCCGTCCACCCCGGCGGCGGCCTGCACCAGCCCGAGCGCGTTCTCGGTGATCAGCGTGCGCCCCTTGCGGGCCAGCACCCGCACCGCCTCGCCGTCGATCAACTTGCGTCGCAGTGCGTCCCGCAGTTCGGGGTCGGTCGGTGCGTCGATCATCCGGCCCTCGCACTTGGACAGCACCTTGCTGGTCACCACCACGACGTCGTCGTCGCGCAGCCACGGTGCGGCCGCGGCGATGGCGTCGGCCAGGTCGTCGCCGGGCCGGAACTCCGGCAGGCCGGTGACGGGCAGCAGTTCCACCGGTGCCGAGGTGCCGTGGTCGTTCACGGCCGCACCCCGGCCAGATCCATTCCGGCGCGCACCATCTCGGCGGTGACCGCCGGGCTCTTCATCAGCAGCGGAATCGAGCGCACCGCGATGCCGTCCAGCGCGGCGTCATCGCCGTCGTGCACCAGCCAGCCGTCCAGGATCCCGGTGCCCGAGCGGGCGCCGTGATACGCGCCGACCGCCTCGGAGGCGCTCTCCACGCCGATCACCGACAGGCATTCATCGGCCATGCCGCGCAACGGCTTTCCGCCGATGATGGGGGAGTAGCCGATCACCGGCGCCGGGGTGGCCCGAAGTGCGGCGCGGACGCCGCCGACCATCAAGATCGGTCCGACGCTGACCACCGGGTTCGACGGTGCGATGAAGACGATGTCGGCGCCCTCGATCGCCTCGGTGACCCCCGGCGCGGCCGTGGCGTTCTCCGCGCCGATGAACGCGAAGCTGTCGGTGGGCACCTTCGCGTGGTAGCGCACCCACCACTCCTGGAAGTGGATGGCCCGCTTCTCGCCGTCCTCCGGATCGGTGATGACGACGTGGGTTTCGCAGCGGTCGTCGCTGGCGGGCAGCAGCCGCGCGCCGGGCGACCAGCGCCGGCACAACGCCTCGGTCACCTGGGAAAGCGGATAGCCCGCCCGCAGCATCTGGGTGCGCACCAGATGGGTGGCCAGGTCGCGGTCGCCCAGGCCGAACCAGTCCGGCTGCACGCCGTAGGCGGCGAGTTCCTCCTTGGCATTCCAGGTTTCGTCGCGGTGGCCCCAGCCGCGCTCGGGATCGATCCCGCCGCCGAGGGTGTACATGCAGGTGTCCAGGTCCGGACAGATCCGCAGGCCGAACATCCACGCGTCGTCGCCGATGTTGACCACCGCCGTCAGCTCGTGTTCTGAGATAGGGTCGTGACCGAACTGGCCCAGGCCGAGCAGGTGCTGCACACCGAGCAGGAAGCGCGCACCGCCGACGCCGCCGACCAGAACCGTGACCTTCACACCGACCGAGACTAGGCGGTTTGTCCGCCGCAGATCGGGCGGGTGGCCCCCGGTGCGGGACAGGGTGACAGACACGCCAAAGCGCGACGCGCCGTTTTTCTGTCACGGAATGGTATGAATTTCTGTTCTATCGCTTGACCGATGCAGCTCACGCGTGTGTAATCACACCAGTGTCATTTCGCGGTCGCCGACCGGTTCTGGTGTCGCAGACCGAGATTCGATCACTTGTTCGAATTGGGATGGCCACACATTTCATAGTGGGGCTGGCATTTAACGGATCTACGAGAATTGTGGAGGAGGCGAACATGGCTTTCGAGCAGCCCGATTTCGGTGAAATCCGGTTCGACACCGGGCTCCTCGGAACGGTGGGAAGTGCACCGCACATCCAGACCGGGCCGACGCCGACTGGCGCGACCGGACGTCCCCAACTGAGTTTGGTGCCGTCGCACGCCGAGTTCTTCGAAGACGAGGCCGAGGACGCCGAGGATCAGTGGCAGGAGCGTGCGCTGTGCGCGCAGACCGACCCCGAGGCGTTCTTCCCCGAGAAGGGCGGTTCGACCCGCGAGGCGAAGCGGATCTGCTTGGGCTGCGAGGTGCGCGACGCGTGCCTGGAGTACGCGCTGGCCCATGACGAGCGCTTCGGCATCTGGGGCGGCCTGTCCGAGCGGGAGCGTCGCCGCCTCAAGCGCGGCATCATCTGACGCCCGCCGGCGCACCCGGGCACGTCAGCGTTGACGCGCCCCTGATCCTCCAGAGTTAGTCCTCGTCGAGCGTCGGGTCGATGACCGACGGTTCGACACCCAGATAGGTGGCCACCTGAGCCACCAACAGTTCATGCAGCAGCTCGGTCAACTCGAGAGTGTCCTTGGCTCGACGCTCGATCGGCTTGCGGAACAACACAATTCGCGCCCGCGTGGAGTTGCCGCGGACATCCACCCCGGCAGGAATCAGCCGGGCCAGCGCGATCGGACCATCGGCGATCACCTCCGGCGGCCACTGCACACTGTCCGGATCCTTGGGCGCGATGCGCGGAATCTCGTCGACCGCCACATCCAGCGCCGACACGCGGTCCTGCCAGCGTCGCTCGATCGGTTCGTAGGCTTCCAGCACCGCCATGTCGAAGTGTTCCGCGCGGCTGCGCCAGGCCGGAACGGTCGGCGGGAGCAACGGTCCCCGCATCTCGCGGCCCCGTCGCGACCCCCGATGGTTGCGCAAGCTCACGAAAAAGATCGTAACGGTTGGGCTTCGGCCGCCCCACGACTGCGCGTGTCCGCCGCGATCGGGGCGATTGCGCACGATAGCCTTCCGCTGTGAATGTTGCCCGTCGCTGCTGCCGGCCCGGGTGTCCTCACTACGCTGTCGCGACGCTGACGTTCGTGTACTCCGACTCGACGGCCGTGGTGGGGCCGCTGGCCACGGTGTCCGAGCCGCACTCGTGGGACCTGTGCGTCATGCACGCCGGCCGGATCACCGCACCGCGCGGCTGGGAGTTGGTGCGCCACGCCGGTCCGCTGCCGCCGCACCCCGACGACGACGACCTGGTCGCGCTCGCCGACGCGGTCCGGGAGGGCAGGGACGGCGCCGCGCCCGCGGCCGGCTTCACCCCGGGCTTCTCCGACCCGGTCACCGGCGCCCTCGGGGGCGCGTTGATGGCGCCGCCGGCCCGCCGGCCGGAGACCAACGGCCGACGCCGGGGCCACCTGCGGGTGCTGCCCGACCCCACCGACTGAGCCATCCAGCGCCGAACTGGCATTCCAGCAGGCGTTCACTCGCATTTCGCCTGCCGGAATGCCATTTCGGCGGACGGTGGTGCCAGTTCGGCAACGGCGGCGCCGAGGGTGGGACTAGTGGCCATGGCCGTCGCACGCGACGGCTAGGCTTGGCGGTACCGGTTCTGTCGTTCAAGGAGCTCTATGTCTCGTCCCGCCGCGGCGGTGCAGCGCGTCATCAAGGCCTATGACGTGCGTGGGCTCGTCGGCGAAGAGATCGACGAGGCATTCGTCGCCGAGGTCGGCGCCGCGTTCGCCCGACTGGTCCGCGACAGTGGGGGATCGGATGCCGGCCAGGTCGTCACCGGGCACGACATGCGGACCAGCTCGCCGACGCTGGCCGCCGCGTTCGCCGACGGGGTCACCGGCCAGGGCCTCGACGTCGTGCGCATCGGGCTGGCCTCGACCGATCAGCTCTACTTCGCCTCCGGGATGCTCGACTGCCCGGGCGCGATGTTCACCGCCAGCCACAACCCGGCCGCCTACAACGGCATCAAGCTGTGCCGCGCCGGGGCCAAGCCGGTCGGCAAGGACACCGGCCTGACCACGATCAGCGACGAGGTCATCGCCGGCGTGCCGGGCTTCGACGGGCCGCGGGGCACCGTCACCGACCGCGACGTGCTCGCCGACTACGGCGAGTTCCTGCGCTCCCTGGTCGACGTGAGCTCGCTGCGCCCGCTGAAGGTCGCCGTCGACGCGGGCAACGGGATGGCCGGGCACACCACCCCGGCGGTGCTGGGCCCGATCCCCTCGATCACGCTGTCGCCGCTGTTCTTCGAACTCGACGGAACCTTCCCCAACCACGAGGCCAACCCGCTGAACCCGGCCAACCTGGTCGACCTGCAGGCCCACGTGCTGGAGATCGGTGCCGATATCGGGCTGGCCTTCGACGGCGACGCCGACCGCTGCTTCGTCGTCGACGAGAAGGGGCAGGCGGTCTCGCCGTCGGCGGTCACCGCGCTGGTCGCCGCCCGCGAGCTGACCCGCGAGATCGGCGCGACGGTCATCCACAACCTGATCACCTCGCGCGCGGTGCCCGAGCTGGTCACCGAGCGCGGCGGCACGCCGGTGCGCTCCCGGGTCGGGCATTCCTACATCAAGGCGTTGATGGCCGAGACCGGCGCGATCTTCGGCGGCGAGCACTCGGCGCACTACTACTTCCGCGACTTCTGGGGCGCCGACTCCGGGATGCTCGCCGCGCTGCACGTGCTGGCCGCGCTCGGCGATCGGGACCGCCCGCTGTCCGACATGATGGCCGACTACCAGCGCTACGAGGCCTCCGGCGAGATCAACTTCACCGTCACCGACGCGCCCGCCGCGGTGGACTCGGTGCTCAGGGCGTTCGGCTCCCGGGCGCAGGGCATCGACCACCTCGACGGGGTGACCGTCGACCTCGGTGACGGCAGCTGGTTCAACCTGCGGATGTCCAACACCGAGCCGCTGCTGCGGCTCAACGTGGAGGCGCGCACCGCCGAGGACGTCAACGATTTGGTGGACGAGATCGGCTCCCACATCACCGCCGGTGTCAAGGAGCCGACGTGAACGCGACCTCGGCGGCCGTGGTCGACCTCGACGACGCCGACGGTCTGCTGGGCGCCGACCGGCTCGGGCTGCTGCGCGCCGCCTCGATGGCCGGCGCGCAGGTGCGGGCCGCCGCGGCCGCGCTCGACGAGGGCGACCTCGAGGAGTTGCGCTCCGACGTGCCGCCGCGCACGGTGGTCTGGGTGGCCGGCCGCGGCAACGCCGACACCGCGGGAACGCTGCTGGCCGCGGTGCTGGGCGGTTCGGTGGGCGCGCCGATCGTCGTCGCCGCCGAGGCCCCGCCGTGGATCGGCGCACTGGACGTCCTGGTCGTCGCCGGTGACGACGCCGGGGACCCGGCGCTGGTCGCGGCCGCTGCGACCGGGGTGCGGCGCGGCGCCCGCGTCGTCGTCGTCGCGCCGTTCGAGGGCCCGCTGCGCGACGCCACCGCCGGGCGCTCGGTGGCGCTGCCGCCGCGGCTGCCGGTGCCCGACGACTTCACGCTGGTCCGCTACCTGGCCGCCGGGCTCGCCGTGCTCGACGTCATCACCCCCGGGGTTCGGGCCGACCTGGCCGGGCTGGCCGACGAACTCGACGCCGAGGCGTTTCGCAACAGCGCCGGACGCGACCTGTTCACCAACCCGGCCAAGGCGCTGGCCAACCAGATGTCCGGACGTGACGTCGTCTTCGCCGGCGACACCGCGGCCACGCTGATCCTGGCGCGGCACGCCTGCACGGTGATGCTGCGCATCGCCCACCAGACGGTGGCCGCCGCCGGGCTGGCCGACGTGCTGACCGCGATCGGCACCGGCTGGGGCCGCGGAACCGGCGCCGACGACGCGCTGTCGATCTTTCACGACGAACAGATCGAAGGGCCGCTGCCGGCGCGCACCCGCACCTTCGTGCTGACCGCCGACGCCGACCGGCCCGCGATCTCGGCGCGGCTGCGGGGTTTCGACGACGTCAATGTGGTCAACGCCGACGACGTGCCGGACGTCGAGGTCGCCGGGGACGAGCCGGGCCCGGTCCCGGCGCGCGGCCCGGGGCGGCCCGAACAACAACTGGCGTTGCTCGCCGTGCGCCTGGAGATGGCGGCGGTCTACCGGCGACTGGTTCGGGGTTGAGTCGGGTGTATCTGCTCAAGGGCGCGGTCCGGACCTATGCGTGGGGCTCGCGAACCGCGATCGCCGACTTCACCGGGGCCCCGAGCCCGACCGCCCACCCTGAGGCCGAGCTGTGGTTCGGTGCCCACCCCGGCGACCCGGCGTGGCTGCGTAGCGACGCCGGCGAGCGGTCGCTGCTCGACGCGTTGCACGCCGATCCCGAGGGCGAACTCGGGCCGGTGGTGCGCGGCCGGTTCGGCGACACCCTGCCGTTCCTGGTGAAGGTGCTCGCCGCCGACGAACCGCTTTCGCTGCAGGCACATCCGAGCACCGAGCAGGCCATCGAAGGGTTCGCCTGCGAGGAGCGCGCCGGACTACCGGTCACCGCGCCGGACCGCAACTACCGCGACCGCAGCCACAAACCCGAGATCATCATCGCGCTTGACCAGTTCGAGGCCCTGGCCGGCTTCCAGCCTCCCGCCCGGTCGGTGCAGTTGATGCGGGCCCTGCGCGTCGACGCGCTGGACCCGTTCATCAACCTGCTGGCCGGTCAGTGCGACGCCGACGGCCTGCGCGCGCTGTTCACCACCTGGATCACCTTTCCGCAGCCCGACCTCGACGAGCTGGTGCCGTTGGTGATCGACGGGGCGATCAACTACGTGCGTTCGGGCGCAGAAGAATTCGAGCGTGAGGCCAAGACGGTGCTTGAGCTCGGCGAACGGTACCCGGGCGATGCCGGCGTGCTGGCCTCGCTGCTGCTGAACCGGCTGACGCTGCAGCCCGGCGAGGCGATCTACCTGCCCGCCGGCTGCCTGCACTCCTACCTGCAGGGCGTCGGCGTGGAGGTGATGGCCAACTCCGACAACGTGTTGCGCGGCGGCCTGACCCCCAAGCACGTCGACGTGCCCGAGTTGCTGCGCGTACTCGACTTCACCCCGGCCACCGACATGTTGGTGCGCCCCGAATCACTGCGGGACGGCGCCGAACTCGTCTATCGCACGCCGGCGCCGGAGTTCGCGGTGTCGGTGTTGTGCGTCGACGGCGATCAGCTCGGGCACGAAATCGACGCGCCCACCCGTCACGACGGGCCGCAGATCCTGCTGTGCGCACAGGGATCGGCGACGGTGCAGGCCAAGACCAGCACGGTGGGGGTGAGCCGCGGCACCGCGGCATGGGTCGGCGCCGACGACGGCACGATCAGGCTGACCGCGCAGGAGCCGACACGGTTGTTCCGGGTGACGGTGGGGATCTGATCTTCCCTGCGGGCGAGGTGTGGCGCACGGCCCGACAGCCGCGCCGGCGCCACGTATAGGCCGTCCAGCAGGCCGAACCGGCGCAGAAAATCCTTCGCCGGAACGGGATCGGACTCGCCGGAACCGACCGCTCGATCGACTGCTCTCGGGCGGCGCACGATCCCGATGCTCGCTGACGGTCGCGTAGCCGCCGGTGTTGGCCAATGGACCCATCGGGTCCCAGCGCAGTGGGTACATTCCGCTGAGAGGGTGACGAAAGAGGAACGGACGATGGACCACGCGGTGGGCCGATGGCGCACGAAATCGGTGGAGCAGTCCATCGCCGACACCGACGAGCCCAGCACCAAGCTGCGCAAGGCCCTGACCTGGTGGGACCTGACCGTCTTCGGTGTCTCGGTGGTCATCGGGGCCGGTATCTTCACCATCACCGCGTCCACCGCGGGCAACATCACCGGGCCCGCGATCTCCATCTCGTTCGTGCTGGCTGCGATCGCCTGCGGGCTGGCCGCACTGTGTTACGCCGAGTTCGCCTCCACCGTGCCGGTCGCGGGCAGCGCCTACACGTTCTCTTACGCGACGTTCGGCGAGTTCGTCGCCTGGATCATCGGCTGGGACCTGATCCTGGAGTTCGCCGTCGCGGCGGCCGTCGTGGCCAAGGGCTGGTCGAGCTATCTGGGCACCGTGTTCGGCTTCGCCGGCGGCGTAGCGGATATCGCTGGGCTGCAACTGGATTGGGGAGCGCTGCTGATCATCGCGTTCGTCACCGCGATCCTGGCCTGGGGGACCAAGCTCTCTGCGGGGGTCAGCCTGGCGGTCACCGTCATCAAGGTCGCGGTGGTGCTGCTGGTGGTGGCGGTGGGGGCGTTCTACATCAAGACGGAGAACTACACGCCGTTCATCCCGCCCGCTGAAGGGGGCGAGGGTGGATCGGGGGCCGAGCAGTCGCTGTTCTCTCTGCTGACCGGCGCCGAGGGCAGTCACTACGGGTGGTACGGCCTGCTGGCCGGCGCGTCGATCGTGTTCTTCGCGTTCATCGGGTTCGACATCGTGGCCACCACGGCCGAGGAGACGGTGAATCCGCAGCGCGACGTCCCGCGCGGCATCCTGGCCTCGCTGGGCATCGTCACCGTGCTCTACGTCGCGGTGGCGATCGTGCTGACCGGGATGGTCAGCTACACCGACCTGCGCGACGCCGAGACGCAGAACCTGGCCACCGCGTTCGCGCTCAACGGCATCGACTGGGCGGCCCAGGTGATCTCGATCGGCGCGCTGGCGGGCCTGACCACGGTGGTCATCGTGCTGGTGCTGGGGCAGACCCGGGTGCTGTTCGCGATGTCGCGCGACGGGCTGCTGCCGCGGGGGCTGGCCAAGACCGGGGGACACGGCACGCCGGTGCGGATCACGCTGTTGGTGGGCGTCGTCGTCGCGGTCACCGCGACCGTCTTCCCGATCGGCAAGCTCGAGGAGATGGTCAACATCGGCACGCTGTTCGCGTTCGTGCTGGTGTCGGCGGGGGTGATCGTGCTGCGGCGGACCAGGCCGGATCTGTCGCGGGGGTTCCGCACGCCGTGGGTGCCGGTGCTGCCGGTGCTGGCGATCGTCGCGTGCGTGTGGCTGATGCTGAACCTCACCGGGCTGACCTGGATCCGGTTTGGGGTCTGGATGGCGATCGGCGTCGTCGTGTATTTCCTGTACGGCCGCCGCCACTCCCTGGTCGCCCGCCGCCGCTGAGCCTCTTCCCTCCTTGTTGCGTTGTTGAGCGAGCGCGCGTGCCTGCACGTGGACACGCCGCTCGCGCCGGCATTTTGTGCGCCGTCGTCGCTGGTGAGCGTGCACTTCCGCACGCGACACACCGCGCGTCGGCGTGCAGACACACCCGCTCGCCGGAACTCGTGGTTTTACAAAATATGGATCTCTGTCTAGACAGGCGACAAATGGTGCTTTAGAGTCAACCTCAATGGGTGACCGCACTCACAGCAAGGAGGCAATCGAGTGAACACCGAGATCGACACCACCGAGAACGATGTTGAGCAGTGGCGCGACAAGAAGCGCTACCTCTGGCTGATGGGGCTCATCGCCCCGACGGCGCTGTTCGTGATGCTGCCGTTGGTCTGGGCTTTCAATCAGCTGGGCTGGCACGCCGCGGCGGTGGTGCCGCTGTGGATCGGCCCGATCCTGCTCTACATCCTGCTGCCCGCACTGGACCTCAGGTTCGGGCCCGACGGGCAGAACCCGCCCGATGAGGTGATGGAGCGGCTGGAGAACGACAAGTATTACCGCTACTGCACCTACATCTACATCCCGTTCCAGTACGCCAGCGTGATCTTCGGCGCCTACCTGTTCACCGCGTCGGACCTCAGCTGGCTCGGCTTCGACGGCGGGCTGAGCTGGCCGGCCAAGATCGGGCTGGCGCTGTCGGTGGGCCTGCTCGGCGGCGTGGGCATCAACACCGCCCACGAGATGGGCCACAAGAAGGACTCGCTGGAGCGCTGGCTGGCCAAGGTCACGCTCGCGCAGACCTGCTACGGGCACTTCTACATCGAGCACAACCGCGGCCACCACGTCCGGGTCGCCACGCCGGAGGACCCGGCGTCGGCCCGCTTCGGTGAGACGTTCTGGGAGTTCTTGCCGCGCAGCGTGTTCGGCAGCCTGAAGTCGTCGTGGGAACTGGAGGCCGCGAGGCTGCGGCGGGCCGGTAAGAGCCCGTGGCACTGGTCCAACGACGTGCTCAACGCGTGGGCGATCTCGGTGGTCCTCTACGGTGCGCTGATCGCGGTGTTCGGGTGGGCGCTGATCCCGTACATCGTCATCTCCGCGGTGTTCGGCTTCACGCTGCTGGAGGCGGTGAACTACCTCGAGCATTACGGGCTGCTGCGGCAGAAGAACCCCAGCGGGCGCTACGAGCGCTGCGCGCCGGTGCACAGCTGGAACTCCGATCACGTCGTGACCAACCTGTTCCTTTACCACCTGCAGCGGCACAGCGACCACCACGCCAACCCGACCCGGCGTTACCAGACGCTGCGCAGCATGGAGGGTGCGCCCAACCTGCCCAGCGGCTACGGGTCGATGATCGGGCTGACGTACTTCCCGCCGCTGTGGCGCCGCGTGATGGACCACCGGGTGCTCGAGCACTACGACGGCGACATCACCAAGGTCAACATCCACCCGCGGGTGCGCGACAAGGTGCTGGCCCGCTACGCCGCAGACCAGGAGCAGCAGGCGGACCAGGCGGCGGCGCGATGAGCGCCCACCGCTGCCCGGGCTGTGGCTATGTCTATGACGAGGCCACGGGCGCCCCGCGCGAAGGGTTTCCCGCCGGCACCGCGTGGGGCGACGTGCCCGACGACTGGTGCTGCCCGGACTGTGCGGTCCGCGAGAAGGTCGACTTCGAACCCGCTTAGCCCACGCTTAGCCCCGTTGACACTGCGCTCACGGCGCCGAAGTGCGAGTGATCGCCGCCGTGAGCGCAGTGCCAACGCAAGAGAACGCAAGAGAACGCAACAGAAAGGAAGACAGATGAGCGACACCGACTACAAGCTGTTCGTCTGCGTGCAGTGCGGCTTCGAGTACGACGAGGCCAAGGGTTGGCCCGAGGACGGCATCGCCCCCGGCACCCGCTGGGACGACATCCCCGAGGATTGGAGCTGCCCGGACTGCGGCGCGGCCAAGTCCGACTTCGAGATGGTGGAGGTCGCCCGGTCGTGAGCGCGCGCTGGCTCCCCGCGAGCGCGCGGTGCTGCACGCGCCGCGCGGCGCGGCGCCGTGCAGACCCGCGCTCTCGCGGAAAATGAGGGAGGAAGGGATATTGTCGCGCGTGTGAGCAGCACCAACAGCCGACGGGTCTCCTACGCCGAGGCGTCGCGGGTGCTGCTGCGCGACTCGATCCTCGACGGCATGCGCGAACTGCTGCTCAGCCGGGACTGGTCGGCGATCACGCTGTCCGACGTGGCCCGCGCCGGCGGAATCTCCCGCCAGACCATCTACAACGAGTTCGGTTCCCGGCAGGGCCTGGCCCAGGGGTATGCGCTGCGGCTGGCCGACCGGCTGGTCGACCAGATCCACAACGCCATCAACCACAACGTCGGCGACGTGTACGCGGCGTTCCTGCAGGGCTTCCGCGACTTCTTCATGGAGTCGGCGGCAGACCCGCTGGTCATCTCGCTGCTGACCGGGACCTCCAAGCCCGACCTGCTGCAGATCATCACCACCGACAGTGCGCCGATCATCACGCACTGCTCGTCGCGACTGACCGAGTCGTTCATGGACAGCTGGGTGCGGTGCAGCGAGGAGGACGCCGGGGTGCTGGCCCGCGCGATCGTCCGGCTGGCGATGAGCTACATCTCGATGCCGCCGGAGGCCGACTACGACGTCGCCCGCGACCTGGCCCGGTTGATGACCCCGTTCGCCGAACGCTACGGCGTCATCGACGCCCCATAAGGCCCGGCGGAGCGTGCTCATCACCGGGCGGTACGGTGTCAGGGATACCGCTTAGCCGGCAGAGCGCCCACCGCGCGCCTGTCCCGCGAGCCCGCAGGCTATGCGTGTCGGCATGGGTGTCCGCACGGCGCCGCCGCTGCGTCCCCATGCGATCCCGGCAATGACGAACAACAAAAGGGGCTCTAGATGACTGCGCTGACCGCCGATGTCCGCAACGGTCTCGATTTCAAGGTCGCCGACCTGTCGCTGGCCGACTTCGGGCGCAAGGAGATCCGCCTCGCCGAGCACGAGATGCCCGGCCTGATGGCGCTGCGCCGCGAATACGCCGAGGTTCAGCCGCTCAAGGGCGCGCGCATCTCCGGCTCGCTGCACATGACCGTGCAGACCGCGGTGCTGATCGAAACGCTGACCGCCCTCGGCGCCGAAGTCCGCTGGGCGTCCTGCAACATCTTCTCCACCCAGGACCATGCCGCCGCGGCCGTCGTCGTCGGACCCAATGGCACCCCCGAGGAGCCCAGGGGCATCCCGGTGTTCGCCTGGAAGGGCGAGACCCTCGAGGAGTACTGGTGGGCCGCCGAGCAGATGCTGACCTGGCAGGGAAGCCCGGCCAACATGATCCTCGACGACGGCGGCGACGCCACCATGCTGGTGCTTCGCGGCGCCGAGTACGAGCGGGCCGGCGTGGTGCCGCCCGCCGAGGACGACGACCCCGCCGAGTGGAAGGTCTTCCTGGCGCTGATCCGGGCGGGCTTCGAGACCGACAAAACCAAGTGGACCACGATCGCGAAGTCGGTCAAGGGTGTCACCGAGGAGACCACCACCGGGGTGCTGCGGCTCTACCAGTTCGCCGCGGCCGGCGAGCTGTGCTTCCCGGCGATCAACGTCAACGACTCGGTCACCAAGTCCAAGTTCGACAACAAGTACGGCACCCGGCACTCGCTGATCGACGGCATCAACCGCGGCACCGACGTGCTCATCGGCGGCAAGAAGGTGCTGATCTGCGGCTACGGCGACGTCGGCAAGGGCTGCGCGGAGTCGCTGGCCGGCCAGGGCGCCCGTGTCTCGGTCACCGAGATCGACCCGATCAACGCGCTGCAGGCGCTGATGGACGGCTTCGACGTGCGCACCGTGGACGAGGCGATCGGCGAGTCCGACATCGTCATCACCTCGACCGGCAACAAGGACATCATCACCCTCGAGCACATGAAGGCGATGAAGGACCAGGCCATCCTCGGCAACATCGGCCACTTCGACAACGAGATCGACATGGCCGCGCTGGAACGCTCCGGCGCCACCCGGCTCAACATCAAGCCGCAGGTCGACCAGTGGATCTTCGGCAGCGGCAAGTCGATCATCGTGCTGTCCGAGGGCCGGCTGCTCAACCTGGGCAACGCCACCGGCCACCCGTCGTTCGTGATGAGCAACAGCTTCTCCAACCAGGTCATCGCGCAGATCGAGCTGTGGACCAAGAACGACGAGTACGACAACGAGGTGTACCGGCTGGCCAAGAAGCTCGACGAGAAGGTGGCCCGCATCCACGTGGAAGCACTGGGCGGCGCTCTCACCCGCCTGACCAAGGAGCAGGCCGAGTACATCGGCGTCGACGTCGAGGGGCCGTACAAGCCGGAGCACTACCGCTACTGACATGGTTGCGGTGAATCGGGCGCGCACAACGACCGTGGCGGTCGGTGCGCGCGCCCGACTCGCGGCGGCGCTCGGCGCCCTGCTCGCCCTGACCGCATGCCAGCAGGCGCAGCAGGAGGAGCCGGCCGGCACCGCGCCACCGCCGCCGGTGGTGCGCCACGACGTCGAGGAGCTCGCCCGGATGTTCCCCGCGCTGGGCACCCCGGTGTCGGCGTCGTGGATCCGCTGGGACAACGGTGACCAGTCCGCGGTCAAGGTGGTCTGGATCGACGCCGTCGTGCAGGTCACCCCGGCCACCATGGATGAGCTCGTCTCCGGGTACGCCTCCGAGGACCGCGGGCAGCATCCCGCGGTGCAGAAGGTCCTCGAGCCCGACGTGCCACCCGGGCCGTTCCGCACCGGCGTCGACCTGAACATCGCCTTCGACGGCGACCGGATCAGCACCCGGGTGTTCCTCGACGAGCAGCGCGACACCGTCGTGCTGCAGTCCTGGAAGATGGGGCGCGGGGGCTCCTAGGCCGCGGCGGTGGGCGACCCTTTGCCGGATAGGCTCGCCGCGTGCTGATCGTCATCGAGGGAGTGGACGGCGCGGGCAAGCGCACCCTGACCGACGGGCTGAGGTCGGCGTTCGAGGAAGCCGGGCACTCGGTGGCCACCCTGGCGTTCCCGCGCTACGGCGCGTCGGTGCACGCCGACCTGGCGGCCGAGGCACTGCACGGCGGCCACGGCGACCTGGCGCAGTCGGTCTACGCGATGGCGGTGCTGTTCGCGCTGGACCGGTCCGGTGCGCGCGCCGAGATCGACCACCTGACGTCGACGCACTCGGTCGTCATCCTGGACCGCTACGTGGCGTCCAACGCCGCCTACAGCGCTGCCCGCCTGCATCAGGGCGTCGACGGCGAGGTGGTGGCCTGGGTGCGCGACCTCGAGTACGGGCGGCTGGGGCTGCCGGCGCCGGACTGGCAGGTGCTGCTGGACGTGCCGACCGAACTCGCCGCCCAGCGCGCGGTCAACCGGGCCGCCGAGGAGGCCGACCGGGCCCGTGACGCCTACGAACGCGACGACGGGCTGCAGCGGCGCACCGGGGCCGTCTACGCCGGTCTGGCCGCCGTGAACTGGGGTGGACCGTGGGCGGTGGTGCCGCCCGACGTCGACGCCGAGTCGCTGGCCCGACGTTTGCTGAAGGGTGTTCGCTGATTGGTGGCGGAACGCCGGGCCGACGCGTAGGCTCCAGTCGGGGGGTGTCCGCGAATCGCTTCCCGGACAACGAAGCACAAGCTCATAGGGGGGTCTATGGCAGTCGGACCGCGTTCCCGTGCCGAGTTGCTGGCGGTGCTGGACGATCTCGTCACCTGCGTCAGATCGGCCAACGAGCGGTTTGACCAGGGCAAGTTCCTCGAGGCTCGCGGCCTGGCGGGCTACGTGCGTCGCCTGCTGCACCAGAGCGGCGAATCGCAGGCCCTGATCGGTCAGCTCGGCCTCGAGGACGACCTCACCTGGGTGGACACCGCCGGCGTGCCCAACCCGAAGACCACGTCGGCGGCGGCCTGCCTGACCCTGATGCGGATCCGCACCGGGGTGCCTGGTGGCGGCAGCTATGTGCCGAAGCTGGCGATCTACCCGCCGGCGCCGATCCGCACCCGCAGCGGCGGGCACATCGAACGCGGCTCCCGGATACCGTTCGAGCACTGGTGGACCAACCCGGTGGTCAAGGACGACGACGGCGAGCAGTACTCGCGCAAGCAGCTGGTGCTGGCGCTGGCCGGCCAGAACGACCTGGAGAGCCGGGAGGCGTTCGAGACGCTGGCCGACAGCAGGTCGCTGGGCTGGGTGCTCTCCGGCGGCGCCGCGGTGGCGCGGGCCCTGGACGCCAGCCCGGTGATCGCCAGCGTCCGCCAGATCGGCTACGAGGTGCTGGCCTCGATCAGGCAGCAGCGCGACATCATCGACGCGGCCGTCGACGAACCGATCGTCATCCACACGCTGTCGGCCTGACCCGTCGGGTCACCTATTCGGGGCGAAACCGGCCGGTGGCCCGGTAAACACACCCAACACTCCGTGTGGTAGACGCGGTTTATCGCGATCTGGTGACACCATGGACACCATGAGGCAAAGGATCCTGGTCGTCGACGACGACCCTTCGCTCGCCGAGATGCTCACCATCGTGTTGCGCGGCGAGGGTTTCGACACGGCGGTCATCGGCGACGGCACCCAGGCGCTGACGGCGGTGCGCGAGCTGCGGCCCGATCTGGTGCTACTGGATCTCATGCTGCCCGGCATGAACGGCATCGACGTGTGCCGGGTGCTGCGCGCCGACTCCGGGGTGCCGATCGTCATGCTGACCGCCAAGACCGACACCGTCGACGTGGTGCTCGGCCTGGAGTCGGGCGCCGACGACTACGTCATGAAGCCCTTCAAGCCCAAGGAGCTCGTCGCGCGGGTGCGCGCCCGGTTGCGCCGCAACGAGGACGAGCCGGCCGAGATGCTGTCGATCGGCGACGTCGACATCGACGTCCCGGCCCACAAGGTGACCCGCCAGGGCGAGCAGATCGCGCTGACCCCGCTGGAGTTCGACCTGCTGGTGGCGTTGGCGCGCAAACCGCGCCAGGTGTTTACTCGTGATGTGCTACTCGAACAGGTGTGGGGCTACCGGCACCCCGCGGACACCCGTTTGGTGAACGTGCACGTCCAGCGGTTGCGAGCCAAGGTCGAGAAGGATCCGGAGAACCCGCAGGTGGTGCTCACCGTTCGAGGAGTGGGATACAAGGCCGGACCCCCGTGACCTGGCACGGCTCGGCCGTGGGCGTGACCCGGCACGGCCGGCCCGGGGACATCAGCTGGCACGGCCCGCCCGGGGACGCGCACCGATGATCTTCAGCTCGCGGCGGCGCATCCACCGCCGGTCGGCGCCACTGGTCCGGGGCATGGCGGCGCTGGGCCGAGCAATGGGCCAGGCGTGGCGGCGGTCCCTGCAGCTGCGTGTGGTGTCGTTGACGCTGGGGTTGTCGCTGCTCGTCATCCTGGTGCTCGGGTTCGTGCTGACCAGCCAGATCACCGACCGCATCCTCGAGGTCAAGGTCGGCGCCGCGACCGAGGAGATCGAGCGCGCCCGCACCACCGTCAGCGGCATCGTCGGCGGCGAGGAGACCCGGTCGCTGGACAGCAGTCTGCAGCTGGCCCGCAACACGCTGATCGACCGCAAGGCCGATGCCGGCTCGGGCCTGGCCGGAACCTTCGACGCGGTGCTCATCGTGCCCGGCGACGGGCCGCGGGCGGCCACCGCGGCCGGCCCGGTCGACCAGATCCCCAACACGCTGCGCGACTTCGTCAAGGCCGGACAGGTCAGCTACCAGTACTCCACCGTGCACACCGACGGCTTCTCCGGCCCCGCGCTGATCATCGGCAGCCCGACCGTGTCCGCCGGGTCGACGGTGACCAACCTCGAGCTCTACCTGATCTTCCCGCTCAACAGCGAGCAGTCGACGATCTCGCTGGTGCGCGGCACGATGGCCACCGCCGGCGTGGTGCTGCTCGGCCTGCTGGCCGCGATCGCGATGCTGGTCGCCCGCCAGATCGTGCTGCCGGTGCGCTCGGCGTCGCGGATCGCCGAACGGTTCGCCGAAGGCCATCTCACCGAGCGGATGCCGGTGCGCGGCGAGGACGACATGGCCCGGCTCGCGGTGTCGTTCAACGACATGGCCGAGAGCCTGCACCGCCAGATCACCCAGCTCGAGGAGTTCGGAAACCTGCAGCGGCGCTTCACCTCCGACGTCAGCCACGAACTGCGCACCCCGTTGACCACGGTGCGGATGGCCGCCGACCTGATCCACGACCACGCCGAGGAACTCGACCCCGCGCTGCGCCGCTCCACCGAGCTGATGGTCGACGAACTGGACCGGTTCGAGGGACTGCTCAACGACCTGCTGGAGATCTCCCGCCACGACGCCGGCGTGGCCGAGCTCGCCGTCGAGGCCATCGACCTGCGCTCCACCGTGCGCAGCGCGCTGAACAACGTCGGCCACCTCGCCGAGGACGCCGGCGTGGAGATGGTCGTCGACCTGCCCGACCAGGAGATCATCGCCGAGGTGGACACCCGCCGGGTGGAGCGCATCCTGCGCAACCTGATCGCCAACGCGATCGACCACGCCGAACGCAAACCGGTGCGCATCCGGATGGCCGCCGACGCCGACACCGTCGCGGTCACCGTCCGCGACTACGGCGTCGGCCTGCGCCCCGGTGAGGAGAAGCTGGTGTTCAGCCGGTTCTGGCGCTCGGACCCGTCACGGGTGCGCCGCTCCGGGGGCACCGGGCTGGGCCTGGCGATCAGCATCGAGGACGCCCGGCTGCACCAGGGCAGGCTGGAGGCGTGGGGCGAACCGGGCAACGGGGCGTGTTTCCGCCTGACCCTGCCGCTGGTGCGCGGCCACAAGGTCACCAGCAGCCCGCTGCCGGTCAAGCCGGTCGACAAGCCCGCCAACGGTGGCGCCGCAGGCCGGCGCCCCAGCCGGGAACGTGAACCCGCCGGGGAGAGCGTGTGACCCGCGCGCGTGCGCTCGCGGCGTTGCTGTCGGCGCTGCTGCTGGTGCTCGCCGGCTGCGCCGGGGTGCCCACGTCGTCGTCGCCGCAGGCGATCGGCACCGTCGGGCGACCCGCCCCGCCGAGCCTGCCCAAGCCCACCCCGGGCATGGACCCCGACATCCTGCTGCGCGAATTCCTCAAGGCCACAGCCGATCCCGCCAACCGCCACCTGGCCGCGCGGCAGTTCCTCACCGAGTCGGCGTCCAACGGCTGGGACGACGCGGGCAGCGCGCTGCTGATCGACAACGTGGTGTTCGTCGAAACCCGGCAACCGCAGCAGGTTTCGGTGACCATGCGCGCCGACATCCTCGGATCGCTCTCGGACATGGGGGTTTTCGAGACCGGCGAGGGTGCACTGCCCGACCCCGGGTCCATCGAGCTGGTCAAGACCTCAGACGGCTGGCGCATCGACAAGCTGCCCAACGGGGTGTTCCTGGACTGGCAGCAGTTCCAGTCCACCTACAAGCGCAACACCCTGTACTTCGCCGACCCGACCGGCAAGACCGTGGTGCCCGACCCGCGCTACGTCGCGGTGTCCGAACCCGACCAGCTGGCCACCGAACTGGTCAGCAAGCTGATCGCCGGTCCGCGCCCGGAGATGGCCAAGACCGTGCGCAACCTGCTCGACGAGCCGCTGAAGCTACGCGGTCCGGTGACCCGCGCCGACGGCGGAAAGACCGGCGTGGGCCGCGGTTACGGCGGGGCGCGCGTCGACCTGGAGAACCTGTCCACCACCGACCCGCACAGCAGGCAGCTGCTGGCCGCCCAGATCATCTGGACGCTCAACCGGGCCGGCATCGACGGGCCCTATGTGATCAACGCCGACGGCGCGGCGCTCGACGACCGGTTCGCCGAGGGCTGGACCACCGCCGACGTCGCCGCCACCGATCCGGGCGCCGCCGACGGTGCGGCCGCCGGGCTGCACGCGCTGGTCGGCGGCTCGCTGGTCTCCCTCGACGGTCAGCGCGCACCCCGGGTCACCGGCTCGTTCGGCCAGATCACCGGCCAGACCGCGGCAGCGTTGTCGCGCTCCGGGCAGGAGGTCGCCTCGATCGTCACGCTGCGGCCCGGCGCACCAGACATGGCCTCGACGCTGTGGGTGGGGCCGCTGGGCGGAAACGCCGCCCAGGTGATGGACGGGCGCAGCCTGAGCCGGCCGACCTGGTCGCTCGACGATGCGGTCTGGGTCGTCGTCGACGGCATCAACGTGGTCCGCGTCATCCAGGACGCCTCCGGGCAACCGGCCCGCATCCCGGTCGACTCCACCGCCGTGGCGACCAAGTTCCCGGGCGTCATCGGCGAGCTCCAGCTCTCCCGCGACGGCACCCGCGCGGCGATGGTGATCGAGGGCCGGGTCGTCCTCGCCGGCGTCGAGCAGACCGAGGGCGGCGGCTACGCGCTGACCTTCCCGCGGCGGATCGGCTACGGGCTCGGCAACACCGTGGTGTCGCTGTCCTGGCGTACCGGCGACGACATCGTCGTCAGCCGCACCGACCCGCAACACCCGGTGTCCTACGTCAACCTCGACGGGGTCAACTCCGACGGGCCGAGCCGCAACCTGCTGATGCCGGTGACCACCGTGGCCGCCAACCCGTCGACGGTGTACGTCGCCGACGCGCGTGGTGTGCTGCAGCTGTCCGCCTCGGGGGCGGACGCCGACACCGGGTGGACCGACGTGCGGCCGTTGACGGTTGCGGGTGCGGAGCCGGTGCTGCCTGGCTAAGACTGGACGTGCCGTCGGTACAGCCCACCGGCGGCCAACCCCCAGAAAGGTGCTCTGCATGGACATCGACGAGGTGAAGGTTCCCCGCAAGACCGTGATCGCGGGCGCGGGAGTCGGCTTGGCGGCGGTGACGCTGGCGGCCTGCTCGAGCGGCAGCGAGTCGGGTTCGTCCAGCTCGAGCGAGTCCAGCTCGAGCGAGTCGAGTGCGGCCGGCGAGTCGAGTGCGGCGGCCGGGGAGCCCCTGGCCACCACCGCCGACGTGCCGGTGGGCTCCGGGGTCATCGTCGGCGAGACCGTCGTCACCCAGCCGGTGGCCGGCGAGTTCAAGGGTTTCTCCGCGGTGTGCACCCACCAGGGATGCCTGGTCAACGAGATCGCCGACGGCACCATCAACTGCCCGTGCCACGGCAGCAAGTTCAACCTGGACGGCGACGTGGTCAACGGTCCGGCGGAGAAGCCGCTGAATCCGGTCGCGGTCACGGTGGAGGGCGACAACATCGTCGCGGGGTAGGGGAGGCCCTCGCGCCGGGCGTTGGGTTTTGCCGCCCGCGGCGTGTCGGGCGCCCGGCTGCCTCGACCCCGCCGCGTCCCCCGCGCGCCGCCGCGTCGCCTCGCGCCGCGTCGATCGCCGAGTGTGAATTGGCTGCGATTTCCAGCCCGACTTTTCGTAGTGGGTTCACACTCGGCGAGCGGTCGTAGGTCGTCGGCGCAGTGCTGTCGTACCGGCTCGGCACACTGCCGTCATGGGGGATCCATTCATCGGCAGTGAGGCAGTACGCGCGGCCCGGCTGACGCCGTATGCACTGCGCAGCCGCTACCGGGCGGTGCTACCCGACGTGTACCTGGCAGCCGGCACCGGGATCACGGCCGTCACCCGCGCAAAATCGGCGTGGTTGTGGACGCACCGGGGCGGCGTCATGGCAGGCCGTTCTGCCGCGGCCCTGCATGGCGCCCGCTGGGTCAACGCCCGCCGCCCCGCCGAGGTGTATTGGGACAACCGGCACGCGCCCCGCGGTGTGCGGGCTTGGTCGGACCGCGTCGCCGACGACGAGATCGAGATCGTCAAGGGTATTGCGGTGACGACTCCGGCCCGCACCGCGCTCGACATCGCCTGCCGGTACCCGGAGGACGAGGCCGTGGTGGCCATCGACGCGCTCGCCCGTGCCACCCGGCTCAAGGTCGCCGACGTCGAGCTGCTCGCGCAGCGGCACAAGGGCCGGCGCGGCATCCGTCGGGCCCGCGCGACGCTCGACCTCGTCGACCCGGGGGCAGAGTCTCCGCAGGAGACCCGTGTCAGGCTCCTGCTGATCCGCAACGGATTTCCCCGGCCGGAGACCCAGATCGCGGTCTATGACGGGGGTGGCGGGCTGGTCGCTGAACTGGACATGGGATGGCGGGACGTGATGGTCGCGGTCGACTACGAAGGCGATCATCACCGGCGGACCCGCCAACAGTTCAACAAGGGCATCCGTCGTCACGATGCCGTCACGGAACTGGGCTGGGACGACATCCGGGTGACGTCGGCCGACACCGATGGCGGCGTCATCGCCCGGGTGGCCGCGGCGTGGGAGCGCCGAGCGTGAACGCAGTGCGACTTTCTGGCCGCAAACTCGCAGTGGATTCACACTCGGCGGGGCGGGGTCCGGCGACTGGCGCGCCCAACGGAGGTCCGTGAGCGTGCTGGATCTGGTGTTGCCGCTGCAATGCGGCGGCTGCGGTGCCCCCGCGACGGCCTGGTGTCCGGCGTGCGCGAAGGAACTCGAGGTCGGGCCGGACCAGCCGCACGTGGTCAGTCCGCGATTGGACCCCGGCGTTCCGGTGCTGGCGATGGGCCGCTACGCGGGCGCCCGGCGGAACGCAATCGTCGCGGTCAAGGAGCACGGCAGAGCCGACCTGATCGCACCGCTGGCCGACCACCTGCGCGCGGGCCTGCAGCGCCTGCTGACCTGGGGAATCCTGGAGACCCCGCTGACCGTGGTGCCCGCTCCCACCCGCCGGTCCTCCGCCCGCCGGCGCGGCGGCGACCCGGTCACCCGCATCGCACGCCTGGCCACCCGGGGCCCGGGTTTGGAACTCGCGCCGGTGCTGTACCTGCGCCGGTTCACCCGCGACTCCGTGGGGCTTTCGGCGGCCGAGCGGCAGCGCAACGTCAGCGGCCGGGTCCGGCAGCGCGGCGCGGTGCAGGGCCCGGTGGTGATCGTCGACGACGTCGTGACCACCGGAGCGACCGCCGCCGAGTCGGTCCGAGTGCTGCAAACCCGCGGAACCGGGGTGCTCGCCGTGCTGACGCTGGCTAACGCGTGAGCACGATTACCCGCAGATCAATCGGGCGTGAAGAACTGAAAACAGGTGTGACGAATTGGTGGCACGACGGGGTGAACACGGACTACCGTCGGCACCAACCATCCGTGAACAGCTCACGGCGGCGCTCCGAACAGGAGACGCCGGTATCGCGCCAGCGGTAGGAGGTGAGTAGTCGACACCTTGCACCGGTGAAGGGCGCGACCAGGTATGCCCCGTCGGTGCGACTTCTTCCCTTGCCGGGCACGCATGGGCGTGCGTACGTGAAAGAGAATCGAGTTGCCAAGCATGTCAAGTTATTCCGCGGACTCAGACAGCACGATGGTGGTGGACCCGAGCAGCGCACCGGAAACCTCGCAACCCTCCGCAAACGCCGAGGTGGTGGTGAAGGGCCGCAACGTGGAGGTACCCGACCACTTCCGTACCTACGTCGCAGAGAAGCTGTCCCGCCTGGAACGATTCGACCGCACCATCTACCTGTTCGACGTCGAGCTCGACCACGAGAAGAATCGGCGGCAGCGGAAGAACTGTCAGCACGTCGAGATCACCGCCAAGGGCCGTGGCCCGGTCGTGCGCGGAGAGGCCTGCGCGGACAGCTTCTATGCCGCCCTGGAGTCGGCGGCGAACAAACTCGAAGGACGGCTGCGCAAGAGCAAGGACCGCCGCAAGGTCCATTACGGCGACAAGACGCCGGTGTCGCTGCACGAGGCCACCTCGCTCAGCCACCTGGATGAGGCGTTCACCATGCCCTCCACACCCCCCGCCGCGCCGGCCGAGCACGTCGACGACCACGAGCCGGGGCGGATCGTGCGCACCAAGGAACACCCCGCCACCCCGATGACCGTCGACGACGCGCTCTACGAAATGGAGCTGGTCGGGCACGATTTCTTCCTGTTCCACGACAAGGACAGCGACCGGCCGTGCGTGGTCTACCGGCGCCACGCCTACGACTACGGGTTGATCCGGCTGGCCTGACCAAACGGCCGGATCCGGTCCGGCGCGCAAGGTGACGGTTTGCGCGCCGGAGACCCCCGTACGATGGTGTCCGTCCACCGGTGACGACCCATCGACGAAAAAGGGTAAGAAGCGTGCTCTCGAAGTTGCTCCGTCTCGGCGAAGGCCGCATGGTCAAGCGCCTCAAGGGGGTGGCTGACTATGTCAACACCCTGTCCGACGACGTCGAGAAGCTCTCCGACGCCGAACTGCGCGGCAAGACCGACGAGTTCAAGGCCCGGGTCGCCGACGGCGAAGACCTCGACGATCTGCTCCCAGAGGCCTTCGCGGTGGCCCGCGAGGCGGCCTGGCGGGTGCTCGACCAGCGCCACTTCGACGTCCAGGTGATGGGCGGGGCCGCCCTGCACTTCGGCAACGTCGCCGAGATGAAGACCGGTGAGGGCAAGACCCTGACCGCGGTGCTGCCGTCCTACCTCAACGCGCTGTCCGGTAACGGCGTGCACGTCGTCACGGTCAACGACTACCTGGCCAAACGTGACGCCGAATGGATGGGCCGCGTGCACCGCTTCCTCGGCCTCGAGGTCGGCGTGATCCTGTCGCAGATGTCGCCCGACCAGCGCCGCGCCGCCTACGCCGCCGACATCACCTACGGCACCAACAACGAGTTCGGCTTCGACTACCTGCGCGACAACATGGCGCTGCGCCTGGAGGACTGCGTGCAGCGCGGCCACAGCTTCGCCATCGTCGACGAGGTCGACTCGATCCTGATCGACGAGGCCCGCACCCCGTTGATCATCTCCGGGCCGGCCGACGGCGGCTCCAACTGGTACACCGAGTTCGCCCGGCTGGCCCCGCTGATGGAGAAGGACACCCACTACGAGGTGGACATCAAGAAGCGGGTCGTCGGCGTGCACGAGCTCGGCGTCGAGTTCGTTGAGGACCAGCTGGGCATCGACAACCTCTACGAGGCCGCCAACTCGCCGCTGATCAGCTACCTGAACAACGCGATCAAGGCCAAGGAGCTCTTCGAGCGCGACAAGCACTACATCGTGCGCAATGGCGAGGTGCTCATCGTCGACGACTTCACCGGTCGCGTGCTGATGGGCCGGCGCTACAACGAGGGCCTGCACCAGGCCATCGAGGCCAAGGAGCACGTCGAGATCAAGGCCGAGAACCAGACGGTCGCGACGATCACGCTGCAGAACTACTTCCGGCTCTACGACAAGCTGGCCGGGATGACCGGTACCGCCGAGACCGAGGCCGCCGAGCTGCACGAGATCTACAAGCTCGGCGTGGTGCCGATCCCGACCAACAAGCCGATGATCCGCGAGGACCAGTCCGACCTGATCTACAAGACCGAAGAGGCCAAGTTCATCGCGGTCGTCGACGACGTCGCCGAACGCTACGAAAAGGGCCAGCCGGTGCTGATCGGCACCACCAGCGTGGAGCGTTCGGAGTTCCTGTCCCGGCAGTTCCAGAAGCGACGCATCCCGCACAACGTGCTCAACGCGAAGTACCACGAGCAGGAGGCCGGCATCATCGCCGAGGCCGGCCGACGCGGAGCCATCACGGTGGCCACCAACATGGCCGGCCGCGGCACCGACATCGTGCTGGGCGGCAATGTCGACTACCTGCTGGACCGGCGGCTGCGCCAGCGCGGCCTGGACCCGGTGGAGACCGCCGATGATTACGAGGCTGCCTGGCACCAGGAACTGCCGCAGGTCAAGGAGGAGGTCGAGGCCGAGGGCAAGGACGTCGTCGCCGCCGGCGGGCTTTACGTGCTGGGCACCGAGCGTCACGAGTCGCGCCGCATCGACAACCAGCTGCGCGGCCGCTCGGGCCGGCAGGGCGACCCGGGGGAGTCGCGCTTCTACCTGTCGCTGGCCGACGAGCTGATGCGCCGCTTCAACGGCGCCACCCTCGAAGCGCTGCTGACCAGGCTGAACCTGCCCGACGATGTACCGATCGAGGCCAAGATGGTCTCGCGTGCCATCAAGAGCGCGCAGACCCAGGTCGAGCAGCAGAACTTCGACATCCGCAAGGAAGTCCTCAAGTACGACGAGGTGATGAACCAGCAGCGCAAGGTCATCTACGCCGAGCGCCGCCGCATCCTGGAGGGCGAGAACCTCGCCGAGCAAGCCCACCAGATGCTCACCGACGTCGTCACCGCCTACGTCAACGGCGAGACCGCCGAGGGTTACTCCGAGGACTGGGATCTCGAGAAGCTCTGGGAGGGGCTCAAGCAGCTCTACCCGGTGGCCATCGACCACCACGACCTGATCGACTCCGACGCCGTCGGCGAGCCGGGTGAGCTGACCCGCGACGAACTGCTCGACGCGCTGATCACCGACGCCGAGCGGGCCTACGCCGAGCGGGAGGCGCAGATCGAGTCGATCGCCGGCGAGGGCGCGATGCGTCAGCTCGAGCGCAACGTGCTGCTCAACGTGCTGGACCGCAAGTGGCGCGAACACCTCTACGAGATGGACTACCTGCGCGAGGGCATCGGCCTGCGCGGCCTGGCCCAGCAGCGGCCCGAGGTGGAGTACGCCCGGGAGGGCTACGACATGTTCGTCGGCATGCTCGACGGCATGAAGGAGGAGTCCGTCGGGTTCCTGTTCAACGTCCAGGTCGAGGCCGCGCCGGCCCCGGCCGTCGCCCCGGTGGCCGCACCGTCGGGCCTCGCCGAGTTCGCCGCCGCGGCCGCGGCCAACGCGCAGCAGGAGGGCGGGGTCGCCACCAAGGAGCGGACCTCGTTGCGCGCCAAGGGAATCGAGGACGAGTCGACGCCGCTGACCTACTCGGGGCCGTCGGAGGACGGCTCGGTGGAGGTCACCCGCTCCGGCGGTGGCGGGGCCAAGCCGGCGGGCGGAACGCGGCGGGAGCGTCGCGAGGCGGCCCGACAGCAGACCCGGCAGGCCAAGCGCAGCCGCCGCTAGACGCAGCGTGACCCGTTGGGGCTGCGTTCAGGGCGGGAAAGTTCGAGTAGCCACCAGCGTGACCCGTTGAGACTGCGCTCAGGGCGGGAAAGTTCGAGTAGCCGCCGCCGTGGGTGCAGTCCGAACGAGGCCCAGCGGTCTGAACGAGGCCCAGCGGTCTGAACGTTCCCGCCGCTGACATCAGCCGATCTGCAGCGCCACTAAGCGCCAGCGGTCGCGGTGCGGCTCGATGCGCGCAGCGACGGCGTGCACCCGTCCGGCGCGGACGAACGTCGCGAACACCTCCGCCGCGGTGGGCTCGCCGCCGGTGTCCACACCGCGCACCCGCACCCGGCGCAGTGTCGCGCTGCCGCGCTGTGGTGTGCCCGCGCGCCCGATGACGTAGTCGACCAGCACCGGGGTCATCAGCCGGCGTAGCTGCGCGACCGGCCTGCGCCGGTCGATCACCTCGATCACCTGCCGCAGCGCGGTCTCGGCGAAGACCACCGCGGCCCGCGGCGGCGGTGTTTCGCGGGGCCGGTGGACACGCCGCGGACGACGGTGCAGCGACGCAGGTAACGGCCCCGGGCAGGGCGGGTCGGCCTGCGGGCTCACCGGTGCGGGCTCGTAATCGATGACCGGGGCGGTCGTCCACAGGGCGGACTGGTCCGGCGAGATCGGGGATGCGGTCATCAATGTTCTCCAGCGATCGACGGGTCCGCGGACGGCGTCGCGCGGGGGGATCTGCTGGAGAGGAGCAGACCACCCCATGATCGCACGCCCGTCGGACCCCGGAGCGCACCCGTTGTGCGCGGGTACGGAATCTGCGGATAACGTGTCGGGGTCTGACCGTTCGGGTCGGGGAACTCGAGGGAGGCGGCACCGCAGTGGTGACCAGGTTGTCGGCGTCTGACGCGTCGTTCTACCGGTTGGAGAACTCGTCGACGCCGATGTACGTCGGGTCACTGCAGATCCTGCGCAAACCCCGCAACGGGCTGAGCTACGAAACCCTGCTCGAAACCGTCGAACACCGGCTGCCGCAGATTCCCCGCTATCGGCAGAAGGTGCGGGAGGTGAAGTTCGGGCTGGCCCGGCCGGTGTGGATCGACGACCGTGACTTCGACATCACCTACCACATCCGTCGCTCCGCCCTGCCGTCGCCGGGCAGCGACGCCCAGCTGCACGACCTGGTGGCGCGGCTGGGGTCGCGGCCGCTGGACAAGTCGCGGCCGCTGTGGGAGATGTACCTGGTCGAGGGGCTGGCCAAGAACCGGGTCGCGATCTACACCAAGTCGCATCAGGCGCTGGTGAACGGCATGACCGCGTTGGAGATCGGTCATGTGATCGCCGACCGGACCCAGAAACCGCCGGTGTTCGGTGAGGACATCTGGATCCCGGCACGCGAACCCAGCGACCGCCGACTGCTGATGGGCGCGCTCGGTGAATGGATCACCGGGCCGAGCGCCCAGGCCGCCGCGGTGCGCTCGGCGGTCCGCGAGACCGTGACCAACAGCGAGCAACTGCTCGATCTCGGGCGCCGGGTCGCCGACATCGCCCGCACCGCCGCCCGCGGCACCGCCCCGAACAGCCCGCTGAACACCAGGGTGTCGCGCAACCGCCGTTTCTCGGTGGCATCCGGCAGCCTCGACGAGTTCCGGATGGTGCGCGGTCGATACGACTGCGACATCAACGACGTGGTGCTTGCGGTCGTCGCCGGCGCGCTGCGCAACTGGCTGTTGTCCCGCGGGGAGCCGGTGACCTCGACGACGACCGTGCGTGCCATGGCCCCGATGTCGGTGTACCCCGATGCCGACATCGACTCGACCAGCCCCGGCCAGGCGATCAGCGAGGTGTCACCGTTCCTGGTGGACCTGCCTGTCGGGGAGGCCAACGCGGTGGTGCGTTTGTCGCAGATCACCCACGCCACCGAGTCGCACTCGACGGCGGCCAGCCTCGTCGACGCCCGCACCATCGTGACGCTGTCCGGGTTCGCCCCGCCGACGCTGCACGCGATGGGCATCCGGGTCGCCACCAGCTTCTCGGCCCGTCTGTTCAATCTGCTGATCACCAACGTGCCTGGCCCGCAGAAGCAGATGTACGTCGCGGGCACCAAGCTGCTGGAGACCTACGCCGTTCCGCCGCTGCTGCACAACCAGGTGCTGGCGATCGGCGTCACGTCCTACAACGGCATGCTCTACTTCGGGATCAACGCCGACCGGGATGCCATGAGCGACGTCGACATGCTGCCCGGCCTGCTGCGCGAATCGCTGGAGGAGTTGGTCGACGCCGCGCAGTGAGTTTCGGCTGAGTTCCTGGTCAGGCCGGTGAAATCGCGGTGAACAAACTAAGATTTGCGGGTGGGCAAGAAGGAGTCCGGCGACACCGCTGAGAAGAAGGCCGGAAAGAAGAAGCGCAAGAAGATCGCCAACGACATCTACGAAGCCGAACTGTTCCGTCTCCAAACGGAATTGGTGCGGCTTCAGGAGTGGGTCCGGGAGACCGGCGCCCGCGTGGTGATCGTCTTCGAGGGCCGCGACGCCGCCGGCAAGGGCGGCACGATCAAACGGATGACCGAATATCTGAACCCGCGCGTCGCCCGCATCGCCGCGCTTCCGGCACCGTCGGATCGTGAACGGGGCCAATGGTATTACCAGCGCTACATCGCCCATCTGCCCGCCAAGGGCGAGATCGTGCTTTTCGACCGGTCCTGGTACAACCGCGCCGGCGTCGAGAAGGTGATGGGGTTCTGCACCCCGGCCGAGCACATGCTGTTCCTGCGCCAGACGCCGATCTTCGAGCAGATGCTGATCGACGACGGTGTGCTGCTGCGCAAGTACTGGTTCTCGGTGTCCGACGACGAACAGCTGAAGCGGTTCCGGTCGCGGATGAACGACCCGGTGCGGCAGTGGAAGCTCAGCCCGATGGACCTGGAGTCGGTGTACCGGTGGGAGGATTACTCGCGCGCCAAGGACGAGATGATGGTGCACACCGACACCCCGCTGAGCCCGTGGTTCGTCGTCGAGTCCAACATCAAGAAGCACGCCCGGCTGAACATGATGGCGCACCTGCTGTCCACCATCGACTACCACGACGTGCACGTGCCGAAGGTGAAGCTGCCGACGCGGCTGGTGTTCACCGGTGAGTACCAGCGCCCGCCGCGCGAGCTGTCGACCTACGTGCCCGACCACGTCGCGACCCTGATCGGCGACGTCAATCAGTAACCGGTGCTCCTCGCGTGCGCGGTGACGTTTTCGCTCCTCGCGTGCGCGGTGACGTTTTCGCTCCTTGCGTGCGCGGTGTCTTCATCTGCTCCTCGCGTGCGCGGTTACCCTTCCTCTCGTGCGTGTCTTCGTCCCGGTCACCCTCGCCATGCTGCAGCAGTTCGTCGCCGACGCCTCGCTGCGTCCGGTGAACGGGACGGCATTCGCGGTGACCCCCACGCTGCGCGAGGCCTACTCGCACGGTGACGACGACGAGCTGGCCGATGTCGCACTGCGCGACGCGGCGCTGGCGTCGCTGCGGCTGCTGGCCGACGGCGCGACCGGGGAGTTGCCGCCGCGGCGGGCGGTGCTGGAGGCCGACGCCGACGACGCCGAGGTCACGCTGCGGCCCGACCTCGACGACGCCGTCGTTCGGGTCGCCGGCGCGATCCCGCTCGACCGGGTGATCGCCGCCTATGTCGACAACGCCGGGGCCGAGCCGGCGGTCGAAGCCGCGATCGAGGTGATCGATGCCGCCGACCTCGGGGACGAGGACGCCGAGCTCACGGTCGGCGATGCGCAGGACCACGACCTGGCGTGGTACGCGCCACAGGAGCTGCAGTTCCTGCTGGAACTGCTCTGAAGGGCTGGATACGGCACCGTAAGTTACGGTACCGTAGGTTGAGCGCGGCCCTCGGGCTGCAACCAGATCCCCGGGCAGGAGCCGCCATGGCCAAGAACTCCATCAAGACGACGGCCAAAGTGGTCGACACCATCCGACCCACCATCGCCGGCGCGAAGGACAACCCCGGCTGGCACGCGCTGCGCACCATCGCCGGCCGGATCACCACCCCGCTGCTGCCCGACGACTACCTGAAGCTGGCCAACCCGCTGTGGTCGGCGCGCGAGCTGCGCGGCAAGGTGGTCGAGGTGCGGCGCGAGACCGTCGACTCCGCCACCCTGGTCATCAAGCCCGGCTGGGGGTTCTCGTTCGACTACGAGGCCGGCCAGTACATCGGCATCGGCCTGCTGGTCGACGGCCGGTGGCGCTGGCGGTCCTACTCGCTGACGTCCAGCCCGATCTCCAGCAAGGGCTCGAAGACGATCACGATCACGGTCAAGGCCATGCCCGAGGGGTTCCTGTCGACGCACCTGGTCGGCGGGGTGGAGGCGGGCACGATCGTCAGACTCGCTGCGCCGCAGGGGAACTTCGTGCTGCCCGACCCGGCGCCCGCGGCGGTGCTGTTCCTCACCGCGGGGTCGGGGATCACGCCGGTGATGGCGATGCTGCGTACGCTGGTCCGCAGGGGTCAGCTCGGCGATGTCGTGCACGTGCATTCGGCGCCCACCGAGGCCGACGTGCTCTTCGCTGCGGAGCTGTCGCAGCTGGGATACCGCAACGAGGGCTACCGGCTGCACCTGCGGTCGACGCGGACCGAGGGCAGGCTCGACCTGGCTCGGCTCGACGACGTGGTGCCGGATTGGCGCAAGCGCCAGACCTGGGCGTGCGGTCCGGAGGCGATGCTCGTGGCGGCCGAACGAACCTGGACCGACGCCGGCCTGGCCGAGCGGCTGCACCTGGAGCGGTTCGCCGCCGCCAGGACGGCCGCGCACGGCAGCGGCGGCACCGTCGAGTTCGCCCGGGCCGGGCGGTCGGTGACCATCGACGGGGCGACCTCGCTGATGGACGCCGGCGAGCAGGCCGGCATCCAGATGCCGTTCGGCTGCCGGATGGGTATCTGCCAGTCGTGTGTGGTGGGTCTGCTCGACGGGCACGTGCGCGATCTGCGGACCGGGGCCGAGCACGAGCCCGGCACCCGGGTGCAGACCTGTGTCTCGGCGGCATCGGGGGATTGTGTGCTCGATGTCTAGGCTTTACCGGGTAGTAACCTACGGAGTCGTAGGTTACGCTAGCGTAGGTAGACGAGAGGAGGTTGAACCATGGCAATAACCGACGTTCCCGAGTTCGCGCATCTCACCGATGCCGACATCGAGAGCCTGTCCCGCGAGCTCGACGCGATCCGCCAGGACATCGAGGACTCCCGCGGTGCGCGCGACGCGCGCTACATCCGGCGCACCATCGCCGCCCAACGCGCGCTGGAGGTCGCGGGCCGGCTGCTGCTGGCAGGCAGCTCCAAGCGCCGGTTCTGGTGGGCCGGCACCGTCACGCTGGGCGTGGCCAAGATCATCGAGAACATGGAGATCGGCCACAACGTCATGCACGGCCAGTGGGATTGGATGAACGATCCCGAGATTCATTCCTCCACGTGGGAATGGGACATGGGCGGGGCCTCCAAGCATTGGCGCTTCACCCACAACTTCATGCACCACAAGTACACCAATATCCTGGGCATGGACGACGACGTGGGCTTCGGCCTGCTCCGCGTCACCCGGGACCAGCGCTGGAAGCCGTTCAACCTGCTCAACCTGTTCTACAACACGATGCTGGCCGTCGGCTTCGAGTGGGGCGTCGGGTTGCAGCACCTGGAGCTCGGCAAGATCTTCAAGGGCCGCGACGACCGCAACGCCACGCTGATCCGGGTGCGGGAGTTCTCCACCAAGGCCGGTCACCAGGTGGCCAAGGATTACCTCGCGTTTCCCGCGCTGACCGCACTGTCGCCGCACGCCACGTTCAAATCGACGGCGAAGGCCAACGCGATCGCCAACGTGATCCGAAATGTGTGGTCCAACGCCGTGATCTTCTGCGGTCATTTCCCGGACGGCGCAGAGAAATTCACCAAGACCGACATGGCCGGTGAAAGCCGGGGCGAGTGGTACCTGCGTCAGATGCTCGGCAGCGCGAACTTCGAGAACGGCCCGGCGCTGCGGTTCATGAGCGGCAACCTGTGCCACCAGATCGAGCACCACATGTATCCCGACCTGCCCAGCAACCGGCTTTACGAGGTCTCGCTGCGGGTCCGCGAGATCTGCGACAAGTACGACCTGCCCTACACCACAGGGTCGTTCCTGGTGCAGTACGGCAAGACGTGGCGCACGATCGCCAAGCTGTCGCTGCCGGACCGGTTTCTCAGCGACACCGCCGACGATGCGCCCGAGACGCGCAGCGAGCGGATGTTCGACGGGCTCGAGCCGGGGCAGCGCAGCGGCCTGAAGTCGTCCATCGCGACGGTGCGGGCGAACCGCCGGGCCAAGCGGGCCGAGAAGGCCGCCGAGAAGCGGGCCAAGCGCCAGGATCTGGCGGCGTGACGCGCTGAGGCTGCGTGCCTCTGCTTTGAGGCTGCGCGGCCCCTGTGTTCAGACTGCGTTGAGGGCGGGAATCTTCGAGAAGATCCCGCCCTCAGCGCAGTCCCAACGGCAACTCAGCGCAGTCCCAACGGCAACCCGGCACTTACGCCGGGACGTAGTCGAAGACGTCCGGGTCGGGGCCGATACGGCCCGCCTCGCCCTTGTCCAGGTCCGAGATCGCATCGAAATCCGCCGCGCCCAGCTCGAAGTCGAACAGCGCCAGGTTGTCCTTGATGCGTTGCAGCGTCACCGATTTCGGGAACACGATGTCGCCGCGCTGGATGTGCCAGCGCAGCACCACCTGCGCCGGGGACTTGCCGATCTTCTCGGCGACGCCGGTGATGACGGGGTCGCCGAGCACCCGGCCCTGGGCGATCGGCGACCACGCCTCGGTCGCGATGCCGTGCTCGGCGCCGTAGGCCCGCACCTCGTTGTTGCCGAAATAGGGGTGCACCTCGATCTGGTTGACCGCCGGCACCGTGCCGGTCTCCGCGGCGAGCCGGTCCAGGTGGGCCACCTGGAAGTTGGACACCCCGATGCTGCGGGTGCGGCCGTCCTTGGCGAATTCCTCCAGCGTCTTCCACGTCGACACGTAATCGCCGTCGTAGAGGGTCGGTAGCGGCCAGTGGATCAAGAACAGGTCCACATAGGCGTCGTCACCGTCGAAGCCCAGCGCCGAGATCGTCGCGTCGAACGCGCGGCGGGCATCGTCGGGTTTGTGGAAACCGTTGTTCAGCTTGCTGGTGATGTACACCTGCGAGCGGTCCAGCCCGGAGGCGCGCACTCCCTCGCCGACGCCCTTCTCGTTCTGGTACATCTCCGCGGTGTCGATGTGGCGGTAGCCGACCTCCAGTGCGGTCTTGACCGCGGCGGCGGTGCCGTCGGGCGGAATCTGGAAGACGCCGTAACCCAGCTGGGGGATGCTCGTGCCGTCGTTCAACGCGATCGTGGGTACCTTGCTCAACTGTTGGCTCAACTGCCACTCCTCCTTCGCCGGCAGCGTGCCCGGTGCACGCCCGCCGCAAACCCGCCCCCCGACCACAACGTCGGCCCCGGGGTTCAGCCTTCCCGAAGTGCGGCCAGAAGTCTGCGCGCCGCCGCGACCCGACCGGCCGCCGCGCCCGTCAGCTGGTCGAGCGCGCACTCCGGATCGGCCGGCGGACCCATGTGCCCGCAGCCGCGCGGGCAGTCGTCGATCGCCTCGGCGAGGTCGGAGAAGGCCAGCACCACGTCGTCGGGTTCGATGTGGGCCAGCCCGAACGACCGGATGCCCGGGGTATCGATCACCCAGCCGCCGGTCTGCAGCGGCAGCGCCACCGACTGGGTGGACGTGTGCCTGCCCTTGCCGATGTCGGTGACCTCGCCGGTGGCCCGGTCCGCTTGCGGCACAAGGCGGTTCACCAATGTGGACTTGCCCACACCGGAATGCCCGAGCAGCGCGGTGACCTTGTCGGTCAGCAGCGCCGTCACCGCGGACAGCGGATCGTCGCGGCCCGCGGTGGTGATCGTCAGGTCGAGGTCGGCGAACTGCGCGGCGAACGGTTCGGCGGGGGCCAGGTCGGTCTTGGTCAGGCACAGGATCGGATCCAGGCCACCGGCGTAGGCCGCGATCAGCGCCCGCTCGACCAGGCCGGTGCGCGGCGGCGGGTCGGCCAGCGCGACGACGATCAGCAGCTGGTCGGCGTTGGCGACGACGACGCGCTCGGTCGGGTCGGTGTCGTCGGCGGTACGCCGCAACACCGTGCGCCGCTCGCCGCGGCGCACGATGCGCGCCAGCGTGTCGGTCCGGCCGGACAGATCGCCGACAACGTCGACGTCGTCGCCGACCACGATCGGGGTGCGGCCCAGCTCCCTGGCCCGCATCGCGGTGACCCGGCGGTGCGGGTCGCCGCCGAGCACACAACCCCAGCGGCCCCGGTCGACGGTGACCACCATGGCGGCCTGCGCGTCGGCGTGGTCGGGGCGGGTCTTGGTCCGCGGCCGCGAGCCCCGGCCGGGTCGCACCCGGACATCGGACTCGTCGTACTCGCGACGGCTCAATCGCCGACCTTCAGGTCCGCGGTCTGGCCGGACAGCATGTCCGCCCACATCCCGGGGAAGTCGGGCAGCGTCTTGCCCGTCGTGCCGATGTCCGCCACCTCGGTGCCGGGGACCCGCAGCCCGATGATCGCGCCCGCGGTGGCCATCCGGTGGTCGGCGTAGGAATGCCAGACGCCGGCGTGCAGCGGCCGCGCGGTGATCGTCAGCCCGTCGGCGGTCTCCTCGCACTGCCCGCCGAGGCGAGTGATCTCGGTGCTCAGCGCGGCCAACCGGTCGGTCTCGTGGCCGCGCAGGTGCGCGATGCCCCGCAGTTGCGACACCGACCCCGGTACCGCCAGCGCCGCGAGCGCGGCCACCGAGGGGGCGAGTTCCCCGACGTCGTGCAGGTCGACGTCGATACCGCCATAGCTCGCCGAGCCCTGCACCTCCAGATACGCGTCGCCCCGACGCACCGCCGCGCCCAGGCTCTGCAGGATCGACAGGATGTCGCCGGCCGGCTGGATGCTGACCGGCGGCCAGCCGGTGATCCGGACCGCTCCGCCGCTGACCACCGCGGCCGCCAGGAACGGTACCGCGTTGGACAGGTCCGGTTCGATGCGCCAGTGCCGCGCCGCGATCGGCCCGGGCGCCACCCGCCACCGGTTGGGCTGCGCGTCGTCGACGTCGACGCCGGCCTCGCGCAGCATCGACACGGTCATCGCGATGTGCGGCGCCGACGGGACCGACTCGCCGGTGTGCACGATGGTCAGCCCGTCGGTGAACCCGGCACCCGACAGCAGCAGCCCGGAGACGAACTGCGAGGACCCGGACGCGTCGATCTCCACGGTGCCGCCGGGCACCTCGCCACGGCCGGCCACGGTGAACGGCAGCCCGTCGCCCTGCACGCCGACCCCGAGGCCGCGCAGCCCGGCCAGCAGCGGCGCGATGGGGCGGGCGCGGGCCTGCTCGTCGCCGTCGAACGTCACCGCCGTGGTGCCCAGCGCGGCGACCGGCGGCACGAACCGCAGCACCGTTCCCGCCAGGCCGCAGTCGATGCGGCTACCCGGGGCCGGGTCGATCGCCCCGGAGACGGTCAGCTCGGTGGGGTCGGTGTCGGATGCGTCGACGCGCAGCCCCAGCGTCCGCAGCGCGCCGATCATCAGGTCGGTGTCGCGGCTGCGCAGCGCCCCGCTGACGGTCGACGGCCCGTCGGACAGCGCGGCCAGGATCAGCGCCCGGTTGGTCTGCGACTTGGAGCCGGGCACGGTGACGGTGGCGTGCACGGGGGTCGCCGTCGACGGGGCCGGCCAGATGCTCACGGTTCCCCATTGTTGCCTGTCCGCGATTTCGGTGTGCGAACGCACCCTCAGCGGCGACATTCACGCCGAAATCGCGGCGTCTGGAAGCATGAGAACCATGTGCGGGCGATTCGCGGCGACCACCGACCCGGCGCTGCTGGCGGAGAAGATCAAGGCGATCGACGAGACCACCGGCGCGGGCAAGGACGGCGCGGCCGGCAAGGACGGCGCTGCGTTCACTGCCAACTACAACGTCGCGCCCACCACCGCCGTCGCGACCGTGGTCAAGCGGCACACCGAACCCGACGACGAATCCACCCGCCGGGTCCGGCTGATGCGCTGGGGCCTGGTGCCGCCGTGGGCCAAGACCGCCGCGGACGGCGGCCCGGACACCAAGGGGCCGCTGCTGATCAACGCCCGCTCCGAGACGGTCGCCACGTCGCCGGCGTTCCGCGGGTCGGCCAAGACCAAGCGCTGCCTGGTGCCGATGGACGGCTGGTACGAGTGGAAGGGGCAGAAGGGCGCCAAGACCCCGTACTACATGTACGCCGACGACGGTGCGCCGCTGTTCATGGCGGGCCTGTGGTCGACCTGGCGGCCCAAGGGCGCGGATGAGGACAGCCGGCCGCTGCTGAGCTGCACGATCATCACCACCGATTCGGTCGGTCCGCTGGCCGACATCCACGACCGGATGCCGCTGACCATCAGCGAGCCGGACTGGGACCACTGGCTGGACCCCGACGCCCCGATCGACCAGGGTCTGCTGCGCGGCCACGGCGACCTGGACCGCATCGACATCCGTGAGGTGTCGCGGCTGGTCAACAGCGTGCGCAACAACGGACCCGAGCTGATCGAGCCCGTCGAGCCCGAACCCGTGCAAGGCACGCTGCTGTGACGGCGGCCGGGCCGCTGCACGACACCGCGGTCCTGGACGCGCTGGGCGCCGGGCTGCGCGCCGCCGGCTACACCACCGACGGGGTGGCCGCGCTGTTCGGCGCCGGCGCCGGCGCCGACGCCGCGTTCGCCCGCGGGGTGTGGTGGCCGGCGTGGCGGGCCACCGAGCGGGCCGACACCGACCGGCGGCCGTTGGCGGTGCTGGCCCGGCTGTTCCTGCTCGGCGCCGACGAGCCCCGCCACGCGGTCGAGGCGGCGCTGCCCGGCGCCGGGGTGGGGGCACTGCTGGCCAACGGCGTGCTGGAGCAGGCCTCCCCGACGACGGTGCGGGCCGCGCTGGACATTCGCCCGCACAGCGACGGTGAGCGCGACTTCTTCGTGGTGTCCGACCTCGACGCGGCGCTGCGGCCCGGGCCGGTGCAGCGCGATCACGTGCTGGGCATCGGCGGCGCCTCGGTGTCGCTGGCCCGCGCCGTGATGCGCGACCCGGTCGAACGTGCGCTGGACCTCGGCACCGGCTGCGGGATCCAGGCGCTGCACCTGTCCGCGCACTGCGAGCAGGTGGTGGCCACCGACACCAACGAGCGCGCGCTGGTGCTGGCCGCGGCCACCGCCCGGCTCAACGGGATGGCCTGGGACCTGCGGGCCGGCAGCCTGTTCGAACCGGTGGCCGGCGAGCGCTTCGGGCTGATCGTGTCCAACCCGCCGTTCGTGGTGGGCGCCGGTGCCCGCGACTACCTCTACCGCGACTCCGGCATGGCCGGGGATGCGTTGTGCGAGAGCCTGATCGGTCAGCTGCCCGATCATCTCGAGCCGGGTGGTACCGCGCAGATCATGGCCAACTGGATCGTGCGCGGCGACAAGGACGGGGCGTGGCGCGAGCGGGTCGGCGGCTGGCTGGCCGGCACCGGGCTACACGCCTGGGTGGTGCAGCGCGAGCTGGCCGACCCGGTCAGCTACGTCACGCTGTGGACCTCCGACGCCGGGGAATCCGCGCAGGACGCCGCCGCGCGCGGCGGGCAGTGGCTGGACTGGTTCGGCGATCAGCGCATCACCGGGATCGGCATGGGGGTGATCGCGGTGCGGGCGCCGCGGGTCGGGGAGCGCGGCGACCCCGAGTGCGTGCTCGAGGAGATCACCGGCGCCGACGAGGCGCCCACCGGGCCCGAGGTGGCCGCGTTCTTCGCCCGCCGCGAGTACCTGCACGACACCACCGACGAGCAGCTGCTGGCCGCGCGGTTGTCGACCGCGCCGGTGTTCCTCGAGGAGACGTCGCTGCCCGGCCCGGACGGCTGGCAGGTCGTCGGGTCGGCGGTGCGCCGACCCGGCGGGCCCGGTGCGGTGATCGGCGTCGACGAGGTGTCGCGGGCGCTGCTGGCCGGCTGCCGCGGCCAGGTGCCGCTGGGCATGCTCATCGATCTGCTCGCGGCGTCGCACGGCGTCGACGCCGCTGCGCTGGCCGCCGCCGCGATGCCGGTGGTGCGCGAGGCGATCGGCCGGGGCATCCTCTATCAGGCCCGCTGAGCGCTGACGACCACATAGGGCGTGGCGAACGCCACCGCGCCGCCGGCGACGACGTACGGGCGCAGCGCCACCTCGAACGCCGACGCCAGCCGCTGCCGGGTCGCCACGTCGACGCGCCGGAACGTCTCCACGTGCACCGGGGATTCCTCGCACAGGAAATGCAGCGCCGCCGCCATCGAGGCGAACTCCCAGTGGTGCACCCCGTGGTGCAGCTCGATGTCGTCGTAGAAGGGGGCCAGGCGATCGGTGACGACGTCGGTGTCGCCCCACTGGTCGGGGGTGAAACCCGTTGCGGGCGGGGGCCCGAGCACCGAGACCACCGGGTCGTGCAGCGGGTTGTCCACGTCGCGCATCCACGCCGAGAAGGCCAGCACGCTGGCGGGTTTGAGCAGCCGGTTGATCTCGGCGACCTGGCGGTCCGGCTCGACGAAGATGATGCCCATGTTCGACACCGCCGCATCGAACGATGCGGCGGGCAGCCCGGTGTCGGCGGCGTCGCCGGTCTGCCAGGTCACCGTGTTGCCGGTGTCGTGCTGCCCGGCGATGGCCAGCAGCGCGGGGGTGATGTCCACCCCCGTCACCCGGGCGCCGCGGGCGGCCGCGGCCAGCGCGGCGGCGCCGGTGCCGCATGCCAGGTCGACGACCTCGGCGCCGGGCAGCGGCCGGCGCCGCCCGACGGCGTCGACGACCTGCCCGGCGATGTGCGCGATGCGTTCGCCGACGGCCTGGTAGCGGCCGCCGGACCACATTGTCGGCGATGACACGGCAACAGCGTGCCACGATGACCGGGTGCATGGTGGGTATCCGGTGGTCGCGCCGCCGTTGCCGCGGCCGGTGCTGTTCGACCAGTTCTGGGCCGAGCTGACCTTCCTGCACTGGCCCGTCGAGCCGTCGGCGGTCGCTCACCTGTTTCCGGCGGGCACCCGGCCCGACGTGTTCGACGGGCTGACCTACGTGGCGCTGGTGCCGTTCGTCATGCGGCACACCCGGATCGGCACCGCGCTGCCGCTGCCCTACTTCGGCGCCTTCGCCGAGACCAACGTCCGGCTCTATTCGGTCGACGACGCCGGGCGCCACGGCGTGCTGTTCCGCTCGCTGGAGAGCCAGCGGCTGGCCGTGGTGCCGGTGACCCGCGTCGGCCTCGGCGTGCCCTACACGTGGGCCAAGATGAGCGTCACCCGCACCGGTGACCGGATCTCCTACGTCAGCGCCCGGCGCTGGCCGCGGCGCGGGCTGCGCAGCCACGTCACGGTGCGGGTGGGTGAACCGGTCGAACCGACGCCGCTGGAGGTGTGGCTGACCGCGCGCTGGGGAGCGCACACCCGCAAGGCCGGCCGCACCTGGTGGCTGCCCAACGAACACGCCACCTGGCCGCTGTGGGGTGCCGAGGTCGAGGAGTGTGCCGACGATCTGGTAGCTGCCGCGGGCATCGCGGTGGCCGGCCCGCGGCTGCGGGCGCTGTTCTCGCCGGGCGTGCACGCCCGCTTCGGCCGGCCGGCTCTCGCGAGAGTGCTTCCCCGGTAGCGCCGGCGCGCCGGCAGCTACGCAGCAGGCACTTTCGCGGTCAGGGACCGGTGTAGCCCGGCGGGTTGGCGCCCTCGACCCAGAGGTCCACGCCGAGTTCGGATCCCGGCACGCAGTCGTACACCGACAGGTCGGTGACACCGGATTCCAGCAGCACGTCCTCGCACAGCAGCGTGTTTCCGGTGTAGCTGGACGGCTTGGTCAACACCGCGTACGCGGCGTCGGAGTACACCTCCGGCTTGCGGGAACGGGCCATCGACTCGTCGCCGCCGAGCAGGTTCTGCACCGCGGCGGTGGCCACCATGGTCCGCGGCCACAGCGTGTTGGAGGCGATGCGCGCATCACGGAGTTCCTCAGCGATGCCCAACGCGCACAACGTCATCCCGAACTTCGCCATCATGTACGGCGTGGGCCGCAACCATTTCGGCTCCAGCATGATCGGCGGCGACAGCGTCAGGATGTGCGGGTTGTCCCGGCCCTTCATGTGCGGGAGGCAGGCCTGCGAGACCGCATAGGTGCCGCGCACCTGGATGCCGTTCATCAGGTCGAACCGCTTGAGCGGAACCTCCTCGATCGAGCCCAGGTTGATCGCCGAGGCGTTGTTGACGCAGATGTCGATGCCGCCGAACTGCTCGACGGTCGCCGCGACGGCCGCGGCCACCGAATCACCGTCGCGCACGTCGCCGACGATCGGCAACGCCTGGCCGCCGACCTCCTCGATCTCCTTGGCCGCGGTGTAGATGGTGCCGGGCAGCTTCGGGTGCGGTTCGGCGGTCTTGGCCACCAGCGCGATGTTGGCGCCGTCCGCGGCGACGCGTTTGGCGATCGCCAGCCCGATTCCGCGGCTGGCCCCGGAGATGAACATGGTCTTTCCCGCAAGCGTCATGCCGCCAGCCTAGGCCCCGCTATCCGGCGCGGATATCGGCGGTGACGGCGCCGGTCAACCGGACCAGGTCCCGCGGGTCCAGCGAGATCTCCAGCCCGCGTTTGCCCGCGCTGCACAGCACCCGGTCGAACTGCAGCGCCGAGGCGTCCACCACCGTGGGCAGCGGCCGGCGCTGCCCCAGTGGGGAGATGCCGCCGACGACGTAGCCGCTGGAACGCTGCGCGGCCGCCGGATCGGCCATGGTGGCCTTCGGCGCGCCGAGCGCCGCGGCGGCCGCCGTCAGCGACAGCTTCGCCGGCACCGGCAGCACCGCGACGGCCAGTCCCGTCGGCAGCGCCATGACCAGGGTCTTGAAGATCTGTTCGGGCTCCACGCCTTCACTGGAGGCCAGCGCGGTGACGGCCTCCTCGCCGAACGACTCCGCGCGCGGGTCGTGGACGTATTGCACCACGGTATGTGGGGCACCGGCCGCCACCAGGGCTGCGATCGCCGGGGTTGCTGCTCGCGCCACCGGCACAGAGTAGGGTCGGCGTGGCCCGGTGCGCCAGGTGATTCGCGGCGGGTGTGGGTGCCGGTGCGGGTCAGCCGCCGCGATGGCCGCCCAGGCGAGAACCAGGGTCACGCCCGGCCGACCGCGCCGCGGCAGCGCATGCCCAGGTTGACGAAGGCGTCGGCCGTCTCGACCGACCCGAGCACGTCGGTGCGCACCCGCACGGACAGCCCCGACGGGTCGATGGTCAGCACCGGCTGCTCGCGGTCCGCGCCGAACACCGAGCACCACTCCGAGATCGCGTCGGCCACCGCGCTCATCGTCCCGGTGGGCCCGATCCCGTCGGTGACGAAGACCAGCAGCCGCTGGTCCATGGCCGGGACGGCGCGCAGCGGCCGGCCGTCGCTGACGTTGTCGACGCCCAGCCATCGGGTCACCGCCGCGGGTGCCGACCCGATCAGCCCGGCGGCCAGCTCGCGAACCTCCGCCGGCGGCGCCGGACCGGCGACCAGCACGGGCCCGAGCGTCGCCGGGCTGGGACAGGCCCAGGTGCTGGTCACGATGTGGGTGCTCGGCGGCGACATCTGGCCGGCGAACGACCGGCTCATCGTCAGCGTCCAGTCGCCGGAAACCGGGACGACGACGGTGTCGTCACCGCCGGTGGTGATCCGCCAGCCGCGCCGGTCGAGGGCGGAGTGCAGTGCCGCGCGCCGGCGCAGCCACCATGCCAGCACCGTGGCGGCCGCCAGCAGCGCGACGGCGCCGACGACGAGGGTGGTCGAGAGGTCCATGGCGACACTGAGTATTCCCGACCTGCGGCGAGCATTCCCGACCTGTGGCGCCGCGGCGGCACGTCGCGCGCATCGCGGGGAACAACGACGGCCGCCGCCGCTGTTGTCAACGGCAGCTGTGGTGGGCGGTGTGCCCGGCCGGAGTGTGTAGTCGGTGTCGACCTTTAGGATCGGGAGAAGGGGTTTATGGTGCCAGCGTCGGCCATGCAGGCCCCGCGGCGTCCGGTGAACATGCCGGACCCGATCGGTGGCGCCGCTACAGAAGGGACGGTGTTCCCCACGATGACCGACACCGATGGGTTCGCCTCGGAGGCGGCCCTCGATGGAGCCGCAGGCCAGGACGCACAGTCACTGCCGGAGGAGACCGACGCCGAGCTGACCGCCCGGTTCGAACGGGATGCGATTCCGCTGCTCGACCAGCTCTACGGTGGTGCGCTCCGGATGACGCGCAACCCCGCCGACGCCGAGGACCTGCTCCAGGAGACGATGGTCAAGGCGTACTCGGGCTTCCGGTCGTTCCGGGCGGGCACCAACCTCAAGGCGTGGCTGTACCGGATCCTGACCAACACCTACATCAACAGCTACCGCAAGAAGCAGCGCCAACCCGCGGAGTACCCGACCGACGAGATCACCGACTGGCAGCTGGCGGCCAACGCCCAGCACTCGTCGACCGGTCTGCGATCGGCCGAGGTCGAGGCGCTGGAGCTGCTGCCCGACAGTGAGATCAAGGAAGCCCTGCAGGCTCTGCCCGAGGAGTTCCGGATGGCGGTGTACTACGCCGACGTCGAGGGCTTTCCGTACAAGGAGATTGCCGAGATCATGGACACTCCGATTGGGACGGTGATGTCGCGGCTGCACCGCGGCAGGCGTCAGTTGCGCGAGTTGTTGGCCGATGTGGCTCGAGACCGCGGTTTCCTCCGCGGTGAGCAGTCCGACGCGCCGGAGGAGGTGACGTCATGAGCGGCACCGAGAGCACGGGCGGCGCTCCCGACCCCTCCGACTCCGAAGAGCGGTGGTCCCCGCCGGTCGGGCCGGTGGATCCCGAGCACCCCGAGTGCGCCGCGGTGATCGCCGAGGTGTGGACGCTGCTGGACGCCGAGTGCACCGTCGAGACCCGTGACCGGCTGCGCCGCCACCTCGAGGAGTGCCCGACCTGCCTGCGCTACTACGGCATCGAGGAGCGGGTGAAGCGCCTGATCGCCACCAAGTGCAGCGGTGAGCGCGCCCCCGACGGCCTGCGCGAGCGGCTGCGCATCCAGATCAGCCAGACCACCATCATCCGGCGCGGCTGAGCACCCCCGCAGACACGAAACCGCCCGGCCACTCCACGAGTGCCGGGCGGTTGGCCTACCAGGGGGTCAGCGCACTGACTTCGAGCCGCAGTTGGGCCGCTTGCCGTGGTTGGCCTTGCTGTGCTTGCGGTCGCGCTTCTTCCGGCCTCGCTTGGCCATGATCTACCTCCGAGTTGGTCGTGCGGATGACTGCCCGTTCCGCCGGGCGTTGCCGCTATTGTCTCACGCGCCGGTTGGTGCTCCGTCCACAGCATCGTGTGGTTCGATAGGACCGTCAGCGCCGGCGGTGAGTTGAGTGGGGTGAAGATGGCCGAGGACGTTCGCGCCGAGATCGTGGCCAGTGTGCTCGAGGTCGTGGTCTGCGAGGGCGATCAGATCGGTGAGGGCGACATCGTGGTGCTGCTCGAGTCGATGAAGATGGAGATCCCGGTGCTCGCCGAGGTGGCGGGGACCGTCAGCAAGGTCAGCGTGGCCGTCGGCGACGTGATCCAGGCCGGCGATCTGATCGCCATCATCAGCTAGCTGCCGGTGATCCGGACCCCACGCCCGACCCTGCCGTCGGTCCGGTCCTGAACCATGTCCACTCTCGGTGACCTGCTCGCCGAGCACACCGTGCTGCCCGGCAACGCCGTCGATCACCTGCATGCGGTGGTCGGGGAGTGGCAGTTGCTGGGAGACCTGTCGTTCGCCGACTACCTGATGTGGGTGCGCCGTGACGACGGCCGGCTGGTGTGTGTCGCCCAGGTGCGGCCGAACACCGCCCCGACGGTGCTGCTGGCCGACGCCGTCGGGACCATCGCCGGGCCCGCGGATCTGCCCATGGTGGCCGCGGCGTTTGAGTCCGGTGTGATCGACGGCTCCATCGTCGAGGGGCAGGGCGGGGCGGCGGGGCTGCGGGTGGAGGCCGTTCCGGTGCGCTACCACAGCGACGTCGTCGCGGTGCTCACCCATCAGACGTCGCTGACGCCGCGGCAGGCCAGCCCGCTGGAAACCGCCTATGTCGCCTGCGCGGTGGACCTGCTGCAGATGCTCTCGGAGGGCACCTGGCCCAACGTCGGCGACCTGGCGATGTCGCGGTCGAGCCCGCGGGCCGGCGACGGGTTCATCCGCCTCGACGAGTCCGGCACGGTGACCTTCGCCAGCCCGAATGCGATCTCGGCGTATCACCGGATGGGGCTGACCGCCGAACTGGAGGGCCGCAACCTGGTCACCGTCACCCGCCCGCTGATCTCCGACCCGTTCGAGGCCCAGGAACTGGCCAACCACGTGCGCGACTCGCTGGCCGGCGGGTCGAGCATGCGCATGGAGGTCGACGCCGGCGGCGCCGCGGTGCTGCTGCGCACGTTGCCGCTGGTGGTGCACGGGGCCGCGGTCGGTGCGGCGGTCCTCATCCGCGACGTCACCGAGGTCAAGCGGCGCGATCGTGCGTTGTTGTCCAAGGACGCGACGATCCGCGAGATCCACCACCGGGTGAAGAACAACCTGCAGACGGTCGCGGCGCTGCTGCGGCTACAGGCGCGCCGCACCAGCAACCCCGAGGGCCGCGAGGCGCTGATCGAGTCGGTGCGCCGGGTGTCGTCGATCGCGCTGGTGCACGACGCGCTGTCGATGTCGGTCGACGAGGAGGTCAACCTCGACGAGGTCATCGACCGCATTCTGCCGATCATGAACGACGTCGCCGCGCCCAACATCTCCGATTCCCCGATCCGGATCAACCGGGTGGGGGAGTTGGGGGTGCTCGACGCCGACCGGGCCACCGCGCTGGTCATGGTGATCACCGAGCTGGTGCAGAACGCGATCGAGCATGCCTTCGACGGCAGCACCCCGCAGGGCTGCGTGACGATCCGCGCCGAACGGTCCGCCCGCTGGCTCGACGTGGTCGTCCACGACGACGGGCGGGGCCTGCCCGACGGGTTCAGCCTGGAGAAGTCCGACCGCCTGGGGCTGCAGATCGTCCGGACGCTGGTGTCGACCGAGTTGGACGGTTCGCTGGGGATGCACGACGTGCCGACCGGCGGCACCGACGTGATCCTGCGGGTGCCGGTCGGGCGGCGGGGCCGGGCCGGTCGAGACGGGTACTGACCGGCGGTCCGGTCGAGACGGGTACGGACCGGCGGGGTCGGTCGAGACAGGTACGGACCGGCGGGCCGGTCGAGACACTTCTGCGCGCACTTCTGCGCATCAATTCGAAAACGGGTTAATGGTGCGAATCCGTCCGGAATTGATTTCACAGAGTTACGGCCCCGACTTTCGTCGGGGCCGTCGCTGTCTGTCTGGTGCGGATCAGACCCCGGTGCGCGCCTTCGTGCGGGCGTTGCGACGCTTGAGCGCACGACGCTCGTCCTCGCTCATGCCGCCCCACACGCCGGCGTCCTGGCCCGAGTCCAATGCCCAGCTCAGGCACTCAGCGGTGACCGGGCAGCGCGCGCAGACGAGCTTGGCGTCCGCGATCTGCGCGAGCGCCGGGCCGCTGTTTCCCACGGGGAAGAACAGCTCCGGATCTTCGTCGCGACACACGGCTTTGTGGCGCCAATCCATGGCTCTTACTCCTGTTTCATGTGCGCAGCAGAGCGCACGAGGTTTACTTCGGCTGTTAACGCAAGCGCACCAAATGTTTCTGCGCTGTTGCAGAAGATGCTTTCACACGCTGAACAGATGTCAATAGCAGTTCGTTAACACGTGGGCAATGTCACTAGCGAGGTCCGTTACCGGATCGCTAACACCGTTGTACTACACTCAACTCAGCTGCGCCTTCAATCTGGCCTTGGAAAACTCTTAGAGTTCGCTTCTGCGCAGTTCAGGGCTATTTTTCGGTGGCGGAGCGACGACCGCGAGGGCGTTGGGGACCGCGGTGAAACTCATCGAGTCGCGCAGCCCGACGAAATCGCCGTCGATCTGGCACGCCACGGGCGTGTCGCTGGTCACCTTCAGCCAGGGCAGGTCGTCGTCGCGGATCAGGTGTTTGGCCTCCAGGCGCGGCTTGCGGGACGTCATCTGCCGCACCAACCCCAGGTTGCGCCACACGTTCATGCTGGTGGTGGCGAACACCCCGAGCCCGGTCTCGAACGTGGTGCCCGGGTTGGTCCACACCGGGCGCGCATTGGCGTAGGTCCATGGGCTCGAGTTGGACACGAACGCGAGATGCACGCCCGGGATCGGTTCCCGGCCGGGCAGATGCACGGTCAGCTTCGGCTCCCGGCGGGTGCTGGCCAGCACCTCGCGGATCGCCACCCGGATGTAGCGCGACGCGGTCACTTTGCGGCCCTTGGCGCGCTGGGCCTCCACCGCGGCCACCACGTCGCCGTCCACGCCCATCCCCGCGGTGAACACCCCCCACCGCTCCCCGCAGTCCATCAGCCCGATCCGCCGCCACGTGCCACCGCGCCGGAAGTCGCCGAGCAGGTCGACGAGCTGGTTGGTCGCCTCGATCGGATCCGGGCTGATGCCCAGCGCGCGGGCGAACACGTTGGCCGACCCGCCGGGCACCACCCCGACCGCCGGCGCGTGTCCGGCCGGCCCGCCGTCGTGTCCGAGGATGCCGTTGACGACTTCGTTCACGGTGCCGTCTCCGCCGTGCACGATGAGCACGTCGACCCCGTCGGTGGCGGCCTGCTGGGCGATCTCGATGGCGTGGCCGCGGTGGTCGGTGTGCGCGACGGTGAGCTTGGTGCGGCTCTCCAGCGCGTGGGCCAGCAGGTCGCGGCCCGCGGGCGTCGTCGACGTGGCATTCGGATTCACGATCAGCACGGCGCGCACGATGGCTCAGCCTAACCGGATGGCGCCGGTACCGGCGGCCTGCGCCCGCAATACCTCCATCACATTGGCGATGAGGGGTGTGCCGTGGTCCGACCGGCGCGCCGCCAACAGGTCGACCCCCAGGGCAGCGTCCGTCAGCGGTAGATACCGCACACCGGCGATGTCCAGGGCGGCCGTCGGTGCGGGCACGATCGCCACGCCGAGTCCGGCCGCGACGAGAGTGACCAGCGTCGACGTCTCCATTGCCTCGTGCCGGACCCGGGGAACGAATCCGGCGTCCGCGCACATCGCTGTCACCACGCCGTTCATCACCGATCGGCCCTGCCCCGCGTGCGCGATGAAGTCTTCGTCGAGCAGGTCGCCGACCTCGAGCTCATCCCGCCCGGCCAGTCGATGCCCCGAGGGGACCGCCACGATCAGCGGGTCTCTGCGCAGCGTCTCGACGACCACGTCCGCCTGATTGACCGGAGGCCGAAGCAGCGCGACGTCGAGTTGCCCGGCAGTCAGCGCCGCCAGCTGCGCCGGCGCCAGCATTTCCCCGCGCACCACCACCTCAACGCCGGGAAGTGATTCGCCCAGTGCCCGAACCAGTTGGGGCAGAAGCGAATAGGTGGCTGATCCGACGCATCCGATGGTCACCACGCCCTCGGCGCCCGCGGCGATGCGCCGAGCCTGTTCGCCGGCCTCGTCGACCGCGGCCAGGATCTGCACGACCCGGTCGTGGTAGGCGCGGCCGGAGGCGGTGAGTTCGACGCTGCGAGTGGTGCGGCGCAGCAGCGGCACCCCCAGCTCCCGCTCGAGTTGGCGGATCTGCTGCGACAACGGGGGCTGGGCGATGTGCAGACGTTCCGCTGCCCGGCCGAAGTGCAACTCTTCGGCCACGGCACGGAAGTACCGGAGGTGACGAAGTTCCATGATTGAAAGGCTATGCCTCTGAATCGACTTGATTTAGATATTTCCAAATATCACTTGGAGCTTCTACGGTCGACGTATGGATGTCGTGGTCTGCAATCCGGTGCGCACACCGGTCGGTCGCATGGGGGGTGCGCTCGCCTCGCTGCCGGCCGCCGACCTGGCGGCGACGACGCTGCGTGCCCTGGTCGCCCGCGCCGGGCTGTCCGGCTCGCACGTCGACGACGTGATCCTCGGCAACGGGTACGCCAGCGGGGAGGCGCCGGCCCTCGGACGCGTCGCGGCCCTGGACGCCGGCCTTCCGGCCGAGGTGCCCGGTCTGCAGATCGACCGCCGGTGCGGGTCCGGGCTACAGGCCGTGCTGTACGCGGCGGGGCAGGTGGCCACCGGAGCGGCGCGACTCGTCATCGCCGGGGGAGCCGAATCGATGTCGCAGGTCGAGCACTACGCGCTCGGGCTGCGCACCGGCGTTCGCCAGGGCGGCATCGCCCTGCTCGACCGGCTCGACCGCGCCCGCGAAACCGCCGGCGGTCGTTCCCACCCGATTCCCGGCGGCATGATCGAGACGGCCGAGAACCTGCGGCGCCGGTACGGCATCATCCGAGAGGACCAGGACGAGCTGGCGCTGCGCTCGCACCGGCGTGCGGTGGCCGCCCACGAGGGCGGCCGGTTCGCCGACGAACTCGTGCCCGTCACCGTGGCGGGCCGCCGCGGCGCCCCGGACACCGTCGTCGACCGCGACGAGCATCCCCGCGCCGACCTCAGCCTCGACAAGCTCGCGGGACTGAGCCCGGTGCGCCGCAAGGTCGATGCCGAGGCCACCGTCACCGCGGGCAACGCGTCCGGGCAGAACGACGGCGCCGCGATGTGCATCGTCACCACCCGCGACCGGGCCGAGGAGCTCGGCCTGACGCCGATGCTCGCGCTGAAGTCCTGGGCGGTCACCGGGTGCGCACCCGAGACCATGGGCCTCGGACCGGTTGCCGCCACCGCGGCCGCACTCGACCGGGCCCGGCTGAGCCTCGACGACATGGACCTCATCGAACTCAACGAGGCCTTCGCCGCCCAGGTGCTCGCCGTGCTCGCGGAATGGAAGCTCGACCCCGACGACGACCGGCTCAACCCCAACGGCTCGGGGATCTCGCTGGGACACCCGGTCGGTGCGACCGGCGCCCGGATTCTGGCCACCGCGGCCCACGAGGCGCGGCGCCGGGGCGCCGGCTTCGTGCTCGAGACGATGTGCATCGGCGGCGGACAGGGTCTGGCCGCAGTCTTCGAGGCCGTGCGATGAGCGCCGTGGACGTGCACGCGGTCATCAGCGGCAGCGGACCCGTGGTGGTGCTGTCGAACTCGCTGGGATCGACCCACCGGATGTGGGACGCGCAGGCCGCCGAACTGGAACGTCACTTCACCGTGGTGCGCTACGACACCCGGGGACATGGTGAATCGCCTGTCCCGCAAGGGCCGTACCGCATCGACGACCTCGCCGACGACCTGGTCGCCCTGCTCGACCGGCTGGACGTCGCGCGCGCCCACGTCGTCGGGCTGTCGCTGGGCGGTATGACGGCGATGCGGCTGGCCGCCCGCAATCCCGAACGCGTCGACCGGCTGGCCCTGCTGTGCACCGCTGCGCACCTGCCGCCGGCCGATGCCTGGATCGACCGGGCCGCGAAGGTCCGCGCGGGGGGCAGCGCCGCGGTGGCAGCGGCCGTCGTGCAGCGCTGGTTCACCGAGCGCTACCGCGGCGACCGCGCGTACTGGCAGGAGATGGTCGCGGCCACCCCCGCCGAGGGATACGCGGGCTGCTGCGAGGCCATCGCCGAAATGGATCTGCGCGAACAGCTTTCGCGCATCCAAGCGCCGACGTTGGCCATCGCCGGCGCCGACGACCCGGCCACCCCGCCCGCGATGCTCGAGGCGATCGTCGCCGCGGCGGCCGATGCCCGCCTGCTGGTCGTCGATGACGCCGCCCACCTGGCCAACGCGCAACAACCCGAGATCATCACACCCGCCCTGATCGAGCACCTGGAGAAGTCATGACGTTGAACAAAGTCGTCGGCTCGGCCGCCGAAGCGGTCGCCGACATCCCGAACGGAGCCAGCCTGGCCGTCGGCGGCTTCGGGCTCGCCGGAATCCCGTGGTTTCTCATCGATGCGCTGCTCGAGCAGGGCGCGGCCGATCTCACCATCGTCAGCAACAACTGCGGCGTCGACGGCGCCGGGCTGGGCCTGCTGCTGGAAGCCCGCCGGATCAGCCGGGTGGTCGCCTCGTATGTCGGGGAGAACAAGGAATTCGCCCGGCAGTACCTGGCCGGTGAGCTGACCGTCGAACTGACCCCGCAGGGCACGCTGGCCGAACGGCTACGTGCCGGCGGCAGCGGCATCGGCGCGTTCTTCACCCAGACGGGCGTCGGCACCATGGTGGCCGAGGGCGGGCTGCCCTGGCGCTACAACACCGACGGCACGGTGGCATTGGCCTCCCCGCCCAAGGAGGTCCGGGTGTTCAACGGACGCGAGATGCTGCTGGAGGAGTCGATCGTCACCGACTACGCGCTGGTCCGCGCCGCGGTCGCCGACCGGGCGGGCAACTGCGTGTTCCACGCCGCGGCGCGCAACTTCAACCCGCCGGCGGCGATGGCGGGGCGGATCACCGTCGTGGAGGCCGAACGCGTTGTCGAGGTCGGCGAACTGCACCCCGACGAGATCCACCTGCCCGGCATCTTCGTGAAACGGGTGCACGAACTGAGCCCTGAGCAGGCTTCCCGCAAGGGGATCGAGAAACTCACCACCCGCACCCGGCAGGAGGCCTCCCGATGAGCTGGACCCGCAATGAGATGGCCGCGCGCGCTGCGCGGGAACTGCACGACGGCGACTACGTCAACCTGGGTATCGGACTGCCCACCTTGATCCCGGACCACCTGCCCGAGGGCTCCGACGTCACGCTGCACGCCGAGAACGGCATCCTCGGCGTCGGACCGTTCCCGTACCAGGACGAGGTCGACCCCGACCTGGTCAACGCCGGGAAGCAGACGGTTTCGGTGGTCGCCGGCGCGTCCTACTTCGATTCGTCGACCAGTTTCGCGATGATCCGCGGCGGTCACGTCGATGTGGCGGTGCTGGGCGGAATGCAGGTCGCCGCCAACGGAGATCTGGCCAACTGGATGGTGCCCGGTGCGATGGTCAAGGGTATGGGTGGTGCGATGGATCTGGTCAACGGCGCCGGCCGGGTGATCGTCCTCATGGACCACACCGCCAAATCGGGTGCCGCCAAGCTTGTTTCGTCCTGTGATCTACCGCTGACCGGTAAGGCGGTGGTGAGCCGGGTGATCACCGATCTGGGCGTGTTCGATGTCGACGGGGACGGATTCGCGGTGGTCGAACTCGCGCCCGGGGTCGACTACGACGACGTCGCGGCCAAGACCGCGGCCGCGCTGACCGACCGCCGGGCGGCCGCCGTGGCGTGAGTGGACGTCAGTCTTCGGCCAGCACGCCCGATGCGATCCGGAACGCGGTGTTGGCATCGGGAACGCCGCAGTAGATCGCGCTCTGCAACAACACCTCTTTGATCTCGTCGACGGACAGCCCGTTGCGCCGGGCGGCGCGCACGTGCATCGCCAGTTCGTCATGGTGGCCGCGCGCGATCAGCGCGGTGAGCGTGATCATCGACCGCGACCGGCGATCCAGACCGGGACGCGTCCAGATCTCCCCCCAGGCGTAGCGCGTGATGAGGTCCTGGAAGTCGGCGGTGAAGTCGGTGGTGGCGGCCACCGCCCGGTCGACGTGGGGGTCGCCGAGAACCTCACGGCGGACGGTCATCCCGTCGTCGTAGCTGCTCATGAATTCTCCTTCAGGTAGCCGGACGCGCGGTGCAGCGCCGCCTCGACGAACTCGGTGGCCGCGCCCAGATAGGTCGGCGCGGGTTCGCGTCCGCTCAACCGGGACATCGTCTGCTGTTCGGCGTCGATTCCCCGGGCGGCGCCGAGATGGGCCACCGCGCGCGCCGCGTCGAACCGCAGCCCGCCCAGGAGTTCGGTGGCCTGCGAGGCCGCGACGACGGTGCGTCTGGTCAGGGTGCGCAGGGTCGCCCACTCGGCGTGCCAGCCGCCGTCGGAGCGTTCGTCGACCGACGCGGCCGACGCGGCGTGCAGGGTCGCCGCCAGCGGGGGAGCGGTCAGTGCGGCGCGTCGCAGCAGCACGGCGAGCACCGGATTGTCCTTGTGCGGCATCGTCGACGAGCCGCCGGAGGAGCCTTCGGCGAATTCCGCGATCTCGGTGCGTGCGCCGATCGCCACATCGTTGGCGATGTGGCCCCAGCAGTCACAGCACGTCACCAGCGCGTCGGCGGTGCGGGTCAGCCGGGAGCGCGACGTGTGCCACGGATGCGACGGTGCCACAGCCAGTTTCGTGGCCAGGGCGGCCGACAGCCGCTGGGCGGCCGCCGCCGAGCCGGCCAACTCCGTGGTCGCCGCGAGCGTGCCCGCCGCCCCGGCCGCCGAGACCGCGGGCGAGGGTGCGCCGTCGAGCACGTCGGCGGCGTCGAGCACGGCGCCCAGCCACCGGGCGAACCTCAGCCCGGCGGTACCCGGCAGGGCCGCCTGGGTGAGGGTGTGGGTCAGCACCGGATCGTCACGGTGCGTGCGCACCAGCGCGGCCAGCGCGGCCACCTGGTTCCCCAGTTCGGTCCGCACGGCGGCGAGCGCGTCGCGCAGGCACAGCATCAGTGCTGTGTCGATGACGTCCTGACTGGTCAGGCCGCGGTGGAGCCACCGCGACGCCTCGCCGTCGGCGCGCGATCGCAGCAGCGCGACCAGGCCGGTCACCGGGTTGCCGTCGCGTTCGGCGGCCACGGCCAGCGTCTCGGCGTCCGCGGGTCCGACGAGGGTGCCCAGGTCCGCGGCAGCCGTGGCGGGTGCCACGCCGTGTTCGACCAGGACGTCGAGCCAGGAGTTCTCGACCTCGACGAGCGCATGCAGGAAAGCCGAGTCGCTCATCAGCGCTCCGGCGCGGTGATCACCCGGCCAGAACAGGTCGGTCACGCTCAGTGCCCCGGGTAGCGCAGGAAGACGGTTTCATCGGGGCCTTGGAGGTGGATGTCGAAGCGCAGCCCGTCGGCGTCGCGTTCGGCGATCAGGGTGTCGCGCCGTTCGGCGGGCAGTGCCGCCAGCAGCGGGTCTCCGGCGAGCGCCGGTCCCGGAACGTAGGCGCGGGTGAACAGGCGGTTGAGCAATCCGCGTCCGAACACCGTCACGAGGAAGAAGGCGGCCTTGCCCGGCTCGGTCGGGCCGGGCTCCAACGTGGAGAAGCTGTAGTGGCCGTCGTCGTCGGTGGACACCCTGCCCCAGCCGGTGAACGTCCAGCCGTCGCGGTGCAGTGAGCCCGCCGAGCCGGGCACGGCGCCCTCGGCGTCGGCCTGCCAGATCTCCAGCATCACATCCGGTACCGGGGCTCCGGCACCGTCGGTGACCGTCCCGTGGAACCGGATCGCCCCGGGTGCCTGTGGGGGCACCAGCGCTGCGCCGCGGTCGAAGGGCAGGGCATAGCCGTAGAACGGACCGATGGTCTGGCCCGGTGTTGCCGTCATGGTGCTCATCGGTAATCCCCCTGGGTGTTCTCCACGAGCGTGCGCTGCGAACCCGTCAGCACGATGTCCCACCGGTAGCCGGTGCTCCACTCATGCGTCGAGACGTCGTGGTCGTAGGTGGCGACCAGCCGGTCGCGGGCCTTCTGGTCGGTGATGGACTGATAGATCGGATCCAGGCTGAACAGCGGGTCCCCCGGAAAATACATCTGGGTGATCATGCGCTGGGTGAAATCCGTTCCGAACAGCGAGAAGTGGATGTGGGCCGGGCGCCATGCGTTGCGGTGGTTCTTCCAGGGGTAGGGGCCGGGCTTGATGGTGGTGAAACGGTAGGTGCCGTCGTCGTCGGTCAGGCAGCGTCCCACGCCGGTGAAGTTCGGATCGATTGGGGCGGCGTGCTGGTCGCGCTTGTGCACGTAGCGGCCCGCCGCATTGGCCTGCCAGACCTCGACCAGCTGCCTGCGCACCGGGCGCCCCTCGCCGTCGACGATGCGTCCGGTGACGACGATCCGCTCGCCGATCGGCTCGCCGGCGTGCTGGATGGTCAGGTCGGATTCGAGCGCGTGCACGTCGCGCCGGCCGAAGACCGGCGTGTGCAGCTCGACACCCTCGGGGTCGGCGTGCTGCGGCTCGTTGACCGGGTGGCGGAGCAGGCTGCTGCGGTAGGGCGGGTAGTCCAGTCGGGGCTGGGTCTCCTCGATCCCGGAGTGCAGGTAGGCCGACTCGATGGCCGCCATCTCGGCGTTGATCTCCGACTGACTTGCCGACGCGCTGTCGGGGTCGGTGTTGGTGATTGCTGTCATGTTATTCACACTAGGTCACCCGGAAGCCGGCGCGGAAGCCTATGCTTCTGCTGAGCGGAAGGAATCGCGAGATGGCGGGTAATGCTTCGGCGCCCGGGATCACCGTGGCTGAGCGTTTGCTGGCTGTGGTGGGTGCGTTCGACGCGCGACATCGTTCGCTGACGTTGACCGACCTGGCCCGCCGGGCCGGACTCGCCGTGCCCACCGCGCATCGGCTGGTCGGCGAGTTGGTGGCCGGCGGCGCGCTCGAGCGGCGCGGGGACGGCCGCTACGTGATCGGCCGGCTGTTGTGGGAGGCCGGCTTGCTGGCCCCGGTGAGTGGCCGGTTGACCGAGGTAGCCGAGCCTTTTCTTAGTGACATCTATGCCGCGACGCTGGCCACGGTGCACCTGGCGGTGCGCGACGGTGACCAGGTGTTGTATGTGCAGCGACTGGCGGGCCGGGCGTCGGTTCCGATTGTGTCCACGGTCGGCAGCCGCTTGCCGATGCACTGCACCGGGGTGGGGAAGGTGTTGCTGGCGTACGCCCCGGACGACGTCCGGGCCCGCGTGCTCGGGAATTTGCCGAAGATCACCCCGCGCACCATCACCTCGGCTCGTGTCCTGGACGGGCAGTTGGTGCGAATTCGGCGAGAGGGTGTGGCGGTGACGGCCGAAGAGATGTCGATCGGAGCGTGTTCGCTGGCGGTCCCGGTCGTGCAGTCCTCCGACCAGAGCGTGGCGGCGGCGATCGGGGTGGTCGTGCCCTCGCTGAAGCGCGACCGGCAGCGCCTGATCGGTGCACTGCAGGTCGCGGCCCGGGGCATCGGGCGGCTGCTGTGACCACGTCGCCGAAATCGCATTCCGGCAGGGCTCCTCTCGGAGTTCGCCTGCCGGAATGCGATTTCGGCATCGTGTGGTCAGTGGGTGACCAGCTCCCTGGCCGGTGCGGGAACGGGCTGGCCCAGCAGCTCGGTGGGCACGTCCTTGGTTTCGCGTGCGGTCAGCGCCGCACCCGCGGCGATCAGGCAGATGACCGCGGTGAACACGCTGATCACCGTCCAGCCGCCGTCGCGCACCCCGCCCAGAGCCGTCACGATCGACGGCGCGAACCCCGCCATCAGGAAGCCCAGCTGCGTACCGATCGCCATCCCGGAGAACCTGACCTGGGTGGAGAACATCTCGCCGTAGAAGGAGGGCCACACCGCGTTGGCCGCGGCGTACCCGAACGAGAAGGTCGCGATCGCCAGCGCGAAGGTCAGCACGTGATTGCCCTGGCTCATCGACAGCATGTAGAACGGCATCAGCACCGCCGACGACAGCGCGCCGTAGATGAACACCGGCTTGCGTCCCACCCGATCGGCCAGCCGGCCGAACAGCGGCTGGCTGCCCAGCGCGACGACGTTGGCGGCCACGACCAGCCACAGCGTCAGGTCGGCGTCGAGCCCGACCTGCTTGCCATAGGCCAGCGCGAGGTTGGCGAAGACCGTGGACACCGCAGCGATGAACGCGCACAGGATCACCCGCAGGACGTCGCGCCAGTGGTCCCGCAGCAGCGGCACCAGCGGCATCCGGGCGATCGTGCCCGCGTTCTTGGCCTCGGTGAACTGCGGGGTCTCATGCAGTTGGCGGCGGATGAAGTAGGCAACCACGACCACGGCCGCCGACAGCCAGAACGGCACCCGCCAGCCCCAGCTGAACTTGGCCTCGTCGGGCAGCGCCATGAACGGGATCATCACCAGCGAGGCCAGGATCAGGCCGCCCTGGGTTCCGGTCAGCGTCCACGATGTGTAGAAGGCGCGCTGGTCGTCCGGGGAGTGCTCGAGGGTCAGTGAACTCGCTCCGGCCTGTTCGCCGGCGGCCGACAGGCCCTGCAGCAGCCGGCAGATGACCAGCAGCACCGGCGCGGCCCAGCCGATGGTCGAGAAGGTGGGCAGGCAGCCGATCACGAACGTCGACAGGCCCATCAGCACGAGCGTGAACATCAGCACCCGCTGACGGCCGATCCGGTCACCGAAATGGCCGAGGATGACCGCGCCGACCGGACGCGCGATGTAGGCGAAGCCGAAGGTGGCGAACGACATCACCAGCGCCGCTTCGTTGTCCGACGGGAAGAACACGTGCGGGAAGATCAGCGCGGCGGCGGCGCCGAACAGAAAGAAGTCGTAGTACTCGACCGCGCTGCCCATGAAGCTGGCGAGCGCCGCCCGCTTGGGCGTCTTCTCCGGAAGTGTCTCCGGGTGGTGCGTTGTGGTCATTCGGGGCTCCTTGGGCGAATTGTGCCGGACGGGTGGATGTTTGACGGTTGTTCTGGTCATTCGGCGACCAGTGAGCGGAAGTGGCGCGACATCCGCGTGGCATCCGGGGTGACCCCGGTGATCAGCGCGAACGCGTCGGTGGCCTGGTGCACCGCCATGTGGCCGCCGTCGAGCGTGCGGCATCCGGCGGCCCGGGCGGCCCGCAGCAGGGCGGTGTCGAGGGGGCGGTAGACGATGTCGGCCACCCACAGCCCCGGGTGCAGCAGCTCCGCGGAGAACGCCATACCGGGATGGGCCGCCATCCCGGTCGGCGTGGCGTGCACGACGCCGTCGCTGTCCGGGAGCAGGGCCGAGAGCTTGGCGAACGACGATGCCTCGATGTGCGCGGCGGCGTGACGGGTGGCCAGCGCGTCGCCGAGGGTGCGCGCGCGCTCCTCGTCGAGGTCGACGATCGTCAGGTGACCGGTCCCGAGGCGCAGCAGCGCTTCGGCGACCGCGGTTCCCGCGCCACCGGCGCCGACGAGAACGACATCGTCGAGGGGCGCTGCGGGCAGGCCCTCGCCGAACCCGTGCGCGAAGCCGGTGACGTCGGTGTTGAAGCCGGTGGCCCCGCCGCCGGGTCCGAAGACGACGGTGTTGACCGCTCCGAGCGCGGCGGCCACGGGGTCGACGTCGTCGAGGTGCTCGAGGACCAGCTGCTTGCAGGGGTGGGTGATGTTGAGTGCGTCGTACCCGAGGGCCCGCGCCCAGGCCAGCACCTCGCCGACCCGGGCCGGGGGGCAGCCCAGCTCGTCGAGGTCGATGGTCCGGTAGACGTACTCGAGCCCCTGCGCGTGAGCCTCGGCCATGTGCAGCGCCGGTGTCAGCGACGGGCCGACGCCGGTTCCGACGAGTCCGACGAGATAGGGACGTTGTGACATGTCCGCCTCCCCTTAATGTACTAACTGGTTCGTACGCTAAGTAGAGCATTGTGGCGCAAGCCGCGTCAAGGACAAAATGTGACGACGCCCATAGTCGGTGGTAGAGCCGCGCCGAGGCGGGTCAGGAGGGCGGTTCGGTCAGCGTGCCGAGGTGGTCAACCAGCCGACGACGACGTCGCCGAGCATCCGGCGCAGGTGCGCGCGCTGGGAGACGTCGGCCAGGTCGATGTCGAACAGGAAGCCGAAGGTGTAGCGGTTGGCGACCTGGAACACGCAGTACGAGCTGATCACCAGGTGAACGTCGAGAGCGGTGACGTCGGCCCGGAACAGCCCCGCGTCCCGGCCGTCCCGCAGGATGTCGTCGAGCAGGGATGTCGCCGGGGCGGACAGTTCCCGTAGCGATGACAGGCGGCGGATGAACTCGCCGCGGTGAATGTTCTCGATGGATACCAGCCGGATGAACGCGTCATGGGCGATGTGGTGGTCGAAGGTGACCTCCGCGAGCCGGCGGATGGCCTCGACGGGATTGGCGTGATCGACCGTGAGCTTCTGTTCCGCGTCGCGGATCCCCCGGTAGGCGTGCTCCAGAACCGCCAGGTAGAGCTGCTCTTTCCCGCCGAAGTAGTAGTAGATCATCCGCTTGGTGGTCCGGGTGCGTTCGGCGATCTCGTCGACCCGCGCGCCGGAGTAGCCCGACTCGGCGAACACCTCGGTGGCGACCGCCAGAAGTTCGGCGCGGGTGCGCTCGGCGTCGCGCTGGAGTTCGGTCTTCGGCTTGGCGGCCACGATCGCTGAGCTTACTGTTCGCCCGTCGGTTGCGTCCGCACCCTTCCGCTCTAATGAACTAATTGGTACATTGCTGTGATGAGGACCTCGATCGCAACCGTGTGTCTGTCCGGATCACTGGTGGAGAAGCTGCACGCGTGCGCCGCGGCGGGATTCGACGGTGTGGAGATCTTCGAGCCCGATCTGATCGCCGGCGACCACTCGCCGGAGGAGATCCGCGCGCTGGCCAGTCGCCTCGGGCTGTCGCTGGATCTCTACCAGCCGCTGCGCGACCTCGAAGGCGTCGACGAGGCCACCTTCGCCGACAACATCCGCCGGGCCTCGGCCACCTTCGCCACCGCTGCCCGACTCGGCATCGACACCGTGCTGGTGTGCAGCAACGTCGCCACCGCGACCGTCGACTCCGACGAGGTCTCCGCCGATCAGCTGCGCCGCATCGGCGAGGCCGCCGAGACCCACGGCATCCGCATCGCGTTCGAGGCCCTGGCCTGGGGGCGATTCATCGACGACTACCGCCGCGCGTGGCACGTCGTCGAACTCGCCGACCATCCCGCGGTCGGCATCTGCCTGGACAGCTTCCACGTGCTCTCCCGCGGCCACGACCCGTCGGCCATCGCCGACATCCCGGGCGAGAAGATCTTCTACCTCCAGCTCGCCGACGCTCCCGCGTTGTCGATGGACGTGCTGTCGTGGAGTCGCCACCACCGGCTGTTCCCGGGCGAAGGCGCGTTCGACCTGTCGCGATTCGTGACCTGCGTGCTGGCGGCCGGGTACGAGGGGCCGCTGTCGTTGGAGGTGTTCAACGACACGTTCCGCCAGACCGACCCCGGGCAGACGGCGGTGCACGCGCTGCGCTCGCTGCTGTGGCTGCAGGACAACGTGGCCACGGCCAACCCGGAGGGCTGGCGCCCGGCGCTCAGCACGTTGACGGTGGCCAAGCCGCCGACGGCCTTCGACTTCGTCGAGCTCAAGGCCGAGGACACCAGTGAGATGGAGGTGCTGCTCGCCCAGCTCGGCTTCGCGATGTGCGGCCGCCACCGCACCAAGCCGGTGTCACTGTGGTCGGCCGGCAACGCCCGGGTGGTGCTCAACGAACAGCAGGCCCGCGACCGGCAACCCCACGTGGCGGCGGTGGGCCTGCAGGTCCCCGACTCCGGCGCCACCAGCGCACGGGCCGCCGAGCTGATGGCCCCGGTCGCCTACCGGCGCACCCATGCCTCCGAACAGCCCTTCGGCGCGGCCGTCGCCCCCGACGGCACCGAGTTCTTCTGGATCACCGAGTCCCACGGCGTCCCCGAATGGGTCGCCGAGTTCGAGGCCGGCCTGTCGAACCCGTCGGCCCCGGTGGACGTGATCGACCACGTGAATCTCAACCAACCCTGGCAGACGGCCGAGGACGCCGTGCTGTTCCTGGCCAGTGTGTTCGGTCTGACCGCTGACCCGCCGGCCGAGGTGCCCGGGCCGCGGGGGCTGGTGCGCAGCCAGGTGATGCGCACCGCCGATGGGGCGATCCGGTTGCCGCTCAACGTCGCGCCGCATGCTCTCGAGGGCGCCGGCATGGCCCAGCACGTGGCCTTCGCCTGCTCCGACGTCGTCGCGCTGGCGCGCAGCGCGGCCGAACGCGGACTGCAGTTCCTGCCCGTGTCCGACAACTACTACGACTACCTGCACGGCCGCTTCGGTATCGACGGCGCCGAGCTCGCCGAGCTGCGAGAGCTCAACCTGCTCTACGATCGCAGTCCGGCGGGGCATTTCGTGCACTTCTACACCCGCACCGTGGGGTCGGTGTTCTTCGAATTCGTCCAGCGCTTCGGGCACTACGACGGCTACGGGGTGGACAACGCCCCGGTCCGGTTGGCAGCCCAGCGCGGCAGCGTCGGCACGGTGCGGCCGAGACCGCGGCCGGCCGCCGGTACCGTACAACGGTGACCGAACGCCGCCTGCTCCTCGTCAACGGGCCGAACCTGAACCTGCTGGGCACCCGGCAGCCCGAGGTGTACGGCAGCACCACGCTGGCCGAGATCGAGGCGCGGGTCAGCGCCGTCGCCGCCGAGCACGGCCTGGCGGTCCGGGCGGTGCAGAGCAATCACGAAGGTGTGCTCATCGACGCCATCCATGCGGCCCGGACCGACTGCGCCGCCATCGTCATCAACCCGGCGGCCTACAGCCACACCTCGGTGGCCATCGCCGACGCGCTGCGCTCGGTCGGGCTGCCGGTCGCCGAGGTGCACCTGAGCAACATCCACGCCCGCGAGGAGTTCCGGCACCACTCGTATGTCTCCGCCGTCGCGGAGATGGTGGTGGCCGGGGCCGGCCCGCTGGGCTACGAGCTGGCGGTGCGCTACCTGGCCGACAGGCTTTCCCGGTGACCCCGCGCGCGGTGCGCATCGCCGGCGGGATCGCCGGACTGGAGGGCGCGGCGGCCGTCGTGGTCGCGGTCGTGCTGATCGTCCGGCAGGCGGCCGGTCACCACGAGGACGCCATCAGCGGGTACGGCACCGCGGCATGGTTCGCGATCATGGGCTCGGTGGTGGCGGCGGCGGGCTGGGCGCTGTGGACCGGGCGCCGCTGGGGCCGGGGCATCGCCGTGTTCGCCAACCTGCTGCTGCTCGGGGTGGCCTGGTACGTGTTCACCTCCGGGCAGCTGCGCTACGCGGTCGGGGTCGCCGCGGTGTCGGTCGCGGCGCTCGGCCTGCTGTTCAGCCCGTCGACGCTGCACTGGGTGGCGCGGGCCGGCGACCAACGCTGAGGTTCACCGGCCGGATTCGGCCAGTTCCGCGAGCTGCGGGCCCGACACCCGGTAGGTGATCCACTCGCTCTGCGGCCGTCCGCCGATGCCGTCGTAGAACGCGATGGCGTTGACGTTCCAATCCAGCACCGCCCAGCTCAGCCGGGTGTAGCCGTGCTGCACGCACTCGGCCGCCAGGGTGGCCAGCAGCCGGCGGGCCAGGCCGCGCCTGCGGAACCGCGGCCTCACGTAGAGGTCCTCGAGGTAGACCCCGGGCACGCCGTCCCAGGTGGAGAAGTTCAAGAACCACAGCGCGCCGGCGGCCGGCTCGCCGTCCACGTCGACGACGTGCGCATACAGCGTGGGCCGGGGCCCGAACAGCGCCTCGGCGAGCTGGGCCTCGGTCACCGTGCACTCCTGCGCCGCACGCTCGAACTCGGCCAGCTCGTGGATCATCGCGGTCAGGGCGGCCTCGTCGCCGGGGCGCGCGGTGCGGATGACGGTGCCGGTCACGGTGTCACTCCCAACGCGGACAGGATCGTCCGGAACTTCGTGGTGGTCTCCGCGACTTCGTCGTCCGGATCGGATTCGGCCACGATGCCACCGCCGGCGTGCGCGACGGCCGTGCGCCGGTCGGCCGACAGCTGGGCACACCGGATCGACACCACCCACCGGCCGTCGCCGCGCTGGTCGCACCAGCCCACGGTGCCCGCATAGAACCCGCGGTCGCCCTCGATCTCGGCGATCAGCGCGGTCGCCTCCGCGTTGGGGGAGCCGCCGACCGCCGGCGTCGGGTGCAGCGCGACAGCGAGATCCAGTGCGGTGGTGGACTTCTCGCGTAGCCGCCCGGAGATGGGCGTGTACAGGTGCCATACCGCAGCGGTCTTGCTCAGCTGGGGCTGTTCGGCGATCTGCAGGTCGGTGCACAGCGGGTCGAGCGCCTCGCGCAACGCGTCGACGACCAGCTGGTGCTCGTGGCGGTTCTTGGCCGAGTCGGCCAGCGCCGCGCCGCTGGCCGCGTCCTCGTCCGGGTCGGCCAGCCGCGGCGCCGAACCCGCGAACGGCCGGCACACGACCTGGTCCCCGTGGCGGGCGACCAGCAGCTCGGGGCTCGCGCCGACCAGCACCGTGCCGGAGTAGCCGTCACCGGCCGCGGACAGGTCGACGAGGTACTCGGTGGCCTGCGGGTCGTCGGCGACCAGCCGGTGCAGCACGGTCCTGGCGTCCAGCCGCCCGTCGGCGACCAGCCGCAGCGCCCGGGCCAGGACCACCTTGGTCAGGGCGCCGTCCGGGTCGCGCAACCGTTGCAGGGCGGCGCGGATGCGGTCGCGGTGCTCGTCGGCGGGCGGCAGGGTCTCGGCGATCTCGACTGTCGGCAGCTCGCGCAGCGGCCAGGCGGGCAGCTCGGCGAAGGACCGTGCGGTCTGCGGGCGGATCAGCGCGGCCGGCGTGGACAGGTCGAAAGGCAAGGCGCCCACGATGATCGGCGTGCTGTGGGAGGCGAGGGCGGCGCGCGCGTCGGCGATGTCGGGGAAGGCGGTGTGCACCCCGTCGGCGACGATCACGCCATCCGGGCCGGCGAGGACGAAGGACGGTTCCCGGGTCACGCCGATCCGGCCGGGTCGGGGCGGCCCGTCAGGCCCAGCGCGACGAGTTGGCGCACCCCGTGCTCGAACGCGCACACCGCGACCGACCCCGCGGGCATCGCGAACCGGATGCCCTCGTAGAGGGGTTGCTCGAGCCAGCGGGTGATGACCGACCGGGAGAAATGGCCGTGCCCGACGAACACCACGTCACGGGACTCCAATTGCTGCAACGCCATCGCGATCGCCTTGTCGGCGCGCGCGCTGACCTGCGCGGAATTCTCCCCGCCCGGGCAGCCGTGGGTCCACACCAGCCAGTTCGGCACCGCCCGGCGGATGTCCACCGTCGTGGTTCCCTCGTAGTCGCCGTAATCCCATTCGCTGATCAGCGGATCGACCTCGTCGACGGTCAGGCCGGCCAGCTCGGCGGTGATGCGGGCGCGAATCCGTGGGCTGCTGACCACGAACGGATCGTCCAGCTGCAGCTGCCGCAGCGGGTCGGCGGCGGCCGCGGCCTGCTCGCGGCCGTGCGGGGTCAGCTCCAGCTCGGTGCGGCTGGTGTGCTGGCCGCTCTTCGACCACTCCGTCTCGCCGTGGCGGAGCAGGACCAGCCGGTGTTGCAGGACTCCCACAGTCCCGATTGTGCCCCACGGGGTGCGTCGGCATGCGCGGGCGGGTCAAAGATGAACAGTGCTCGCCGGACGTGACAGGATGGGCGGTGTGACGCGGGTACTTGCTGTCGCCAATCAAAAGGGTGGGGTCGCCAAGACCACGACGGTGGCATCGTTGGGTGCGGCGATGGTGGAGCTGGGGAAACGGGTGCTGCTCGTGGACCTCGATCCGCAGGGCTGTCTGACGTTCTCCCTCGGTCAGGACCCCGACAAGCTGGCCGTCTCGGTGCACGAGGTGCTGCTCGGCGAGGTCGAGCCGGGCGCTGCGCTGGTCGGGACGTCGGAGGGAATGACGTTGTTGCCGGCCAACATCGACCTGGCCGGGGCGGAGGCGATGCTGCTGATGCGGGCCGGCCGGGAGTACGCGCTCAAGCGCGCGCTGGCCAAGGTGGAGGCGACTGCCGACCCGTTCGATGTGGTGATCGTCGACTGCCCGCCGTCGCTGGGGGTGTTGACGCTCAACGGCCTGACCGCCGCCGACGACGTGATCGTGCCGCTGCAGTGCGAGACGCTGGCCCACCGCGGGGTCGGGCAGTTCCTGCGCACCATCAACGACGTGCAGCAGATCACCAACGCCGACCTGACGCTGCTGGGTGCGCTGCCCACGCTGTACGACTCGCGCACCACCCACAGCCGCGACGTGCTGCTCGACGTGGCCGACCGCTACAACCTGCCGGTGCTGGCGCCCCCGATCCCCCGCACCGTGCGGTTCGCCGAGGCCAGCGCCTCCGGGTCATCGGTGCTGACCGGGCGCAAGAACAAGGGGGCGCTGGCCTACCGGGAGCTGGCGACCGCGCTGCTCAAGCACTGGAAGAACGGCAAGGGGCTGGCCACCTTCACCCCGGAGGTCTGAGCTCCCTTCGGCGCCCCGGAGGTCTGAGCCCCCCTTCGGCGCCGAACTGGCATTCCAGCAGGGCTGCTCTCGACTTTTCGCTGCCGGAATGCCATTTCGGCGGGCGGCGGGGGCGGGGCGGCGGGGCGGGGGAGACGCCGGGGTCAGCCCAGGGCGACCAGCTCGTCGCCGCGCTGTTCGAGCAGCGTGGACCCGGCCACCGCGGGCACGACCGGGCCGTCGACCGGCGAGCGCTGCAGCGCGATGTGCCGGTCGCCCTGCCCGGTTGCCGGATCGAACAGGTCGTAGCCGCCGCTGACCGGCACCATCAGCCGCCCGGCCATCACGGTGGCCGGGCCGACCGGCGCGTTCGGGCCCACCGCGGCGACGGTGTACTTGTACTGAAGGTTGTTGGCGGAGAACACCATCAGGTCCTCGCCGGTCCACCAGGTGATCAGGTCGCCGGCCCGTGACGCGGTCGCCTGCGGGGACGGGGGCCCGCTGACCACCGTGCTGTCGATGACGGTCCCGGTCTCGTCGATGATGTCCACCCGCGGTTTCGGGGTGGGCACGTACAGCGCGGTCGTCGTCTCGGTGACGGCGACCACCCGCGCTCCCGCCCCGTCACTGACGCCCTTCTGCTGGACGTACTTGACCTCCGGGGTGTCCTCCTCGTCGGACGGCCGCAACAACGTCAGCCGCAGATCGGACTGGTTGGCGCAGGCCTCCAGCACCGAGACCGCCGACGAGCTGGCCGCGGCCGAGGTGAACCGGCAGTCCGGCGACGCCGGGGTGCCCGGTTTGATCGGGGCGTCCAGCGCGCCGTAGCTGAGCATCCGCACCATGTCCGAGCGCCACAACTCCAGCCGGGTCTCGCCGGCGGACAGCACCGCGGTGCCGTCGCTGGACAGCGTCACGTGCTTGTCGGAGTAGCTGGTGCGCGCCGGTCCGCGCCTGCCGGTCTTGGCGTCGACGGTGCTGACCTGCCCGCACCCCCGGACGTCCGGATACACCGCGACGGCGTAGTTGTAGACCCAGGTCACGCCGCACAGCTCCAGGTCGCGGGCATAGCTCCACACCGTGTCGCCGGTGCCCGGATCGTGGCCGGCCATGGTCTGGCCGTCGCCGGTGACCACCGCGCCGCCGACCACCACGGGCGCGCTGGTCTCGGCGCTGGGCGCGCTCCACAGCTGCCGCAGCAGGTTGGGCACCTCGGCGGCGGGCTTCAGCGCCGGCAGCGGGTTGTCGGCCGGGCGGCTGACCGTCGCGCGCGCGTCACTGGTCCACCAGACGACGGCCACGACGAGCGCGACGACTCCGGCGATCGCCGCCGCCACCACGAGGTCCGTGCGGGTGCGGCGCTCGGGTTTGACCATCGAGCGGGGGGGGGGGGGGGGGGG
>NZ_JAIFZS010000054.1 GCF_019710635.1 Mycolicibacterium xanthum | reverse complement strand
GGGGGGGGGGGGTCGGCTAGCTGCTGCCCGCGGCCGTGGCCTTGCTGGGGCGGCGCCGACGACGCCGGCGACCCGACCGCGACGGCTGGGCCTGGTCGCCGTCGGCGGCGGCCGGCTCGGACGAGGTGTCGTCTTGCGGGGAGTCCTGCGGGGCGGCCTCGGTGACCTCGGGATGCCCGCTGACGGCCTTGCCGCCGCGGGTGCGCCGCCGGTTGCGGTCGGTGCGCCTGGCCGGCTTGTCCGCCTTCTCCTGCCCGCCCGCGCCGTCGGCCGAACCGCGCCGGGATTCCCGGCGGGGGCCACCCGCGCTGCGGGCCGGGCCCACCTTGCCGCCGGCCTCGGCGGGGATGTCGAGCTCCTCGAACAGGTGCGGCGAGCTGGAGTAGGTCTCGGCGGGATCCGGGCACTCCAGGCCCAGCGCCTTGTCGATCGTCGCCCAGCGGGGCAGCTCGTCCCAGTCCACCAGCGTGACCGCGATCCCGGTCTTGCCGGCGCGGCCGGTGCGGCCGATGCGGTGCACGTAGGACTGCTCGTCCTCGGGGATCTGGTAGTTGATCACGTGGGTGATGTCGTCGATGTCAATGCCTCGAGCTGCCACGTCCGTCGCCACCAGCACGTCGACCTCGCCGGTGCGGAAGGCCTTGAGCGCCTTCTCCCGGGCGGCCTGGCCGAGGTCACCGTGCACGGCGCCGACCTTGAACCCGCGCTCGGCGAGCTCGTCGGCGACCTTCTGGGCGGTGCGCTTGGTCCGGGTGAAGATCATCGTGGCACCCCGGCCGTTGGCCTGCAGCACCCGGCTGACCAGCTCGACCTTGTCCAGCGCGTGGGCGCGGTAGACGAACTGCTCGGTGGTGTCGTGGGTGGCCGCCGAATGCGGGGCCTCGGCGCGGATGTGCGTCGGCTGGGTCATGAACGTGCGGGCCAGCGTGATGATCGGGTCCGGCATGGTGGCCGAGAACAGCATCGCCTGACGCTTCTCCGGGATGCGGGCCAGGATGCGCTCGATGTCGGGCAGGAAGCCCAGGTCCAGCATCTCGTCGGCCTCGTCGAGGACCAGCGTGGACAGGCCGCCGAGCTGCAGGTGGCCCTGCTGGGCCAGGTCGAGCAGCCGGCCCGGGGTGCCCACGACCACGTCGACGCCCTTCTGCAGCGCCTCGATCTGCGGCTCGTAGGGCCGCCCGCCGTAGATGGAGGTGACGCTGAACTTGCGGTCGTCGGCGCGCAGGTACTTGGCCGCCCCGGCGAGGTCGTCGTAGACCTGCAGGCACAGCTCGCGGGTCGGGACCACGACCAGCGCCCGCGGGATCCCGGTCAGCGGGCGGTCGGTGTCGGTGCTGATCCGGTGCAGCAGCGGCACGCCGAACGCGAAGGTCTTGCCCATGCCGGTGCGGGCCTGGCCGATCAGGTCGTCGCCGGCCAGCGCCAGCGGCAGGGTCAGCTCCTGGATCGCGAAAGCGTGCTCGATGCCGGACTCGGCCAGGGCGCGGACGATCTCGTCGCGGACGCCGAGCTGGGCGAAGGTCGGGGTGTGGTGTGTTATCGGGGTCATGCGGGTAGACGAAGCCTTTCGATTCCTCATGCGTCCACGCGCGCACGAGTGTGAAGAGCTTCTTCGCCGGGCCCTGCGCTGAGGAGGCGGGCCGCCGCGTGCGCGCACATTTCCTGGGTGCCTGCGGCGAATTCTGTCGAGCTGACCAGCTTCGATCCGTCGACGTTCGCGCCGACACCGGTACCCATGGTAGCTGGTCGGATCGCCCGAGCGTGAATGCGGCCCCGCGCCGGTTAGAGTTGGCGACATGAACTCCACGCCGTCCGCAGCCGGTTCTGCTGCCCCGGCGGCGGGTCAGGACGTCTCCGGGCAGCCGGGCGTGTCGGGCGATCATCCGGGGATCGTCGAGCTGTTCGCGCTGCTGGCCTACGGCGAGGTCGCGGCGTTCTACCGGCTGACCGACGAGGCGCGGATGGCGCCCAACCTGCGCGGCCGGATCAACATGGCCAGCATGGCCGCGGCCGAGATGAACCACTACGACGTGCTGCGCGATGCGCTGGAGCGCCGTGGCGTCGACGTCGTCCCCGCGATGACGCGCTACGCGTCGGCGCTGGAGAACTACCACCGCCTGACCACCCCGAGCACCTGGCTGGAGGCGCTGGTCAAGACCTACGTCGGCGATGCGCTGGCCGCCGACTTCTACCTCGAGATCGCCGGTTCGCTGCCCGGCGAGGTCGGCGACGTGGTGCGCTCGGTGCTCTCCGAGACGGGACACTCGCAGTTCGTCGTCGCCGAGGTGCGGGCCGCGGTGACGGCCAGCGACCGCCAGCGTCACCGGTTGGCGCTGTGGTCGCGTCGGCTGCTGGGTGAGGCGATCACCCAGGCGCAGTACGTGCTGGCCGACCACGACGAGCTCGTCGACCTGGTGATGTCCGGCGGCGGGCTGTCGCAGATGACGGAATTCTTCGACCAGCTGCAGCACACCCACAGCAGCCGGATGCGCGAGCTGGGCCTGGCCTGAGCGCTACCGCGTGCAGTTGGTGATGATCGAGTTGTTGTTCTGCGACGCGATCACGTTCCCGTTGGCGTCGGTGATGCTGCAGTTGAGCTGACCCCGCACGCTGGTGGCGGTCACCGAGCTCAGCGTGACGCCCGGATCCAGCACCACGGTCTTCGACCAGGGCAGCGCGGCGTTCACCTCGGTCTGCAGCGCACCCTGCTGATCGGTGTAGATGACGGTCACGAGGTCGATCAGCTGGCGGTTGCCGGTGATCCGGTAGGTGATGGTGCCGGGCGCGGCCGACACCGGCGGCGGGGCGGCCTGCGGCGCGGGCAGCAGCGAGCTGGTCGGCGCCGGCGGGGGAGTCTGCGCGCTGGGCGTGATCGTGGTGACCGTCTCGGCGGGCAGCGACGGTGTCGCCGTCGCGCTCGGGGCCGGGGCCGGGGACCGGGTCGGGCTGGGCGCCGGTGCGGCGCTGGGGCTGGAGACCGGGGCCGCGACCGTCGCCGACACCGAGCCGCTGTCCCCGCCGCTGAGGATCATGCTCGTCGCGATCACCGCGACGAACAGCACCGCGCCGCACACCCCGGCGATCCACATCCAGCGCCGGTCGATGCGGGCCTCGTCGATCGCGTGGTCGTAGTCGACGGGCTCGTAGGGGTCGTAGTCGTCGTCCAGATAGCGCGGGTACTCGTCGGTGTCGAGGTCGCCGTAGCGATCGTCGTCGTCGAGGTCCCTGCTGTAGCGGCCACCGGCGCGCGTGCTGCGAATGCGCTCGGTGGGCGTCAGGGCATACGGTGATTGCGCGGTATAAGGCCTGTTCATGCAGCTATCCCAGTCGTCTCGTGCATTACCGGGGCCGATGCTAGCGAGGCAGAAGTGACGTATGAGGTTCGCCGCGCATGCGCCGCGGTCACGGTCGGGACTCGGTTCGGTCGCCTCCGCGTCGCGGGTGGCCGACGCGGCGCGTGCGTTCGCTGACCGCGTAGGTCCCGGCACAGCACGCCATGGCCGGTGTCGATTAGCCTCCTGGGGAGAACACGAGCAGACGAACGGAAAGGTGCTCACCGTGGAGGTCAAGATCGGTGTCACGGACAGCCCGCGCGAGCTGATGCTCAACAGCGCGCAGACGCCGGCGGAGGTGGAGAAGCTGGTCGCCGATGTGCTGTCCACCGGAACGGGAGTGCTGGCCCTGACCGATGAGAAGGGCCGCCGGTACCTCGTGCAGGCCGGCAAGATCGCCTATGTCGAGATCGGCGCGGCCGACGCCCGCCGGGTCGGATTCGGGGTCGGAGCGGAGGCCATCACCGCCGGCTGAGCTTTTTCGGCCGGCCTGTCCGCCGAAATGGCATTCCAGCAGCGAAAGTGCGAGAAGCGCCCTGCTGGAATGCGATTTCGGCGGCGAGGGGCCTCGGCGGGGCCCCGGGGCCCCGGCGGGGGGCCTCGGCGGCGAGGGGCTCCGGCGGGGGGCCTCGGCGCCCCGGGGGACGGGTCAGGACCGGGTCAGCGGGACGTGGCTCAGGCCGCCCCAGATGAACTGGACGGTGCCCTCGACGGCATCGTCCTTGTCGATCGGGCGGTCGTTGTTGAGCCAGTAGCGCGCCGAGTCGACGCTGATGCTGACCAGCCCCACCGCGATCATCCGGGCCCGGTGCGGTTCCAGCCCGGAGTCGTGGCTGATCAGGTCGAACACCGCGTCGGTGCACGACTCGGTGGCGACCTTGACCTGCGCGGCCACCTGGGGCTCGGTGACGTAGTCGTTCTCGAAGATCAGCCGGTAACCCTGGCTGTCGTGCTCGATGAAGTCGAAGAACGCCTGCACGGCGGCGCGCACCCGCTGACGGTTGTCGGTCGTGGTGCGCAGCGCCTGCCGCACCCCGGACACCAGGTTGTCCACGTGCCGGGCCAGCACCGCGAGGTAGAGCTCAACCTTCGATGAGAAGTGCTGGTAGAGAACGGGTTTGCTGACGCCCGCCCGCTCGGCGATCTCGTCCATGCCTGCTGCGTGGTAACCGCGGTCGACGAAAACCTCGCTGGCCGCGGCCAACAACTGCCCACGGCGTTCGTCGCGGGGCAGCCGGTTGCCGCGGCGGGCCGGCACCGGCGCGCCGGTGCCGTTGGCGGGTTGGCCCCCTCGTCGCTGCGCAGTCTTGGCGACCTCGCTCATCAGAACCTCGAGTCCTACTGCCGGCGCGACCGGCACAGTCCATTCGCTCGCACTGACACTACTACCGTCGGGCGATGCTGCGGCGGACGACATGAGCTGCGGGGGCCCCGGCCGAGGGCGCGCCAGGCGGGGAAGTCGTCTGAGCTGTGTCATCCTGGTCCGGTGACTCACGACTCCCGCACGCGAGGAGGACCGATGGGTACAGAGCGTCGCGGGGACGGTCGGGTGCCGGTGCTCCGCGACGAGTGGCGTGAGCCGCTCCGCGCACAGCGCGACCCGTTGGCCGAGGACTCCGGCCGGGTCAGATCCAACCGGGACGACCGTAAGCGCTGGCGCAAGCAGACCTGGATCGGCCGCTTCGTCTCCACCTACGGATGGCGGGCCTATGCGCTGCCGGTGCTGGCGGTGCTGACCGTCGTGGTGATCTACCAGACCATCACCGGCACCAGCGTGCCGGCCGCCGAGGAGGAACAGGGCCCGGTGCAGGGGCCCCCGACCATCGGGGTACCCAGCACCGCGATCGTCGGCGCGCCACCCAAGGGGCTGACCGAGTTCGACGCCAGCCTGCCGACCGGGATCCTGCCCGACGGCGGCCCGTTCACCCCGGCCGGTGCGCGCACCTGGCATGTCGTTCCCGGCACCTCCCCGCAGATCGGGGAGGGCACCACCAAGGTGTTCAACTACACCGTCGAGGTCGAGGACGGCGTGGACACCACGACGTTCGGCGGCGACGAGGGTTTCGCCCGGATGGTCAGTGAGACGCTGGCCAACCCGAAGAGCTGGACGCACAATCCGCAGTTCGCGTTCGTGCGGGTGGACGACACCTCGGGCATCGAACCCGACTTCCGGGTGTCGCTGTCCTCGCCGATGACGGTGCGCGACGGCTGCGGCTACGACATCCAGCTGGAGGCGTCCTGCTACAACCCGTTCTTCGAGGGCCAACCGCGGGTGTTTCTCAACGAGGCGCGCTGGGTGCGCGGCGCGGTGCCCTTCCAGGGCGACATCGGTTCCTACCGGCAGTATCTGATCAACCACGAGGTGGGCCACGCGATGGGCTACCCGCGCCACGAGCAGTGCGCCGAGGACGGCGGGTTGGCGCCGGTGATGATGCAGCAGACGTTCTCGACGTCCAACGACGACGCCGCCCGCTTCGACCCCGGCACGGTGACCGCCGACGGCAAGAGCTGCCGGTTCAACCCCTGGCCGTACCCGATCGCCTGATTTTCTGTCGTCCGTACCGCGAGCGGGCGTGTTTGCACGCTCCCGCTCCGCGTGTCGCGTGCAACAGCGCGCGCTAATGGGTCTTGATCGGTGTTTCGTTGCCGGGTTTGGAGGCCTTGTCGCGCGACGCTGATTGTGAGCGGCTGGTCGGTGAGTACTTGCGCGCGCTGGACCTCGAGTCCTATGGCGAGATCGTGCCCCGGCCGGTTGTGGGTTCACCGTAAGTGCTGAAGGGATGTCGTGCCGGAG
>NZ_JAIFZS010000053.1 GCF_019710635.1 Mycolicibacterium xanthum | reverse complement strand
GACCGCCGACGCGGCGGCGAACCTGTGGGACACTTTCACTGGAAGTGCCTTTCCGAGTTGTGCCGATAAGTGCGTAAGGAACACTCATCATCACAGCTCAGAGGGCACTTTCCTCGTCACGACACCCGATGACCAGCCGATTCGTCGGTGGATCGAGGCTTAGCCGAGATTCATGACCAGATCAAGCACACACCTGGATTCGAGGCCGATACCAAGATGTGGACAGCGGGGAAAATATTGTGTCGAACGGCGCTTTGCCTTGCCAACGCAAGCCTGCACATACGACAACAAAGATTCAGAATCCTAGCCCAGGTCGCAAACGGCGCCTGACTAGGACATGGTCGTCCTGAGCCCTTCAAGCTCCCGCTTTCACCGGCGTGATTGTTCACGCACCGGGCCGGTGCGGAGCCAATGCCGCCGTAAGCTCATCGATCTTTGGTTTCTGCCCTTCGTCGCAGGTTAGGGAGAGAAAACCCCGGCAGGCGATCAAAATCTCGTATGTCGCAGGTTTCTTCCGTTTAGCCGGTTTGAATTTCACCTGTATGTCCCGGAAATCGGAAACATGCTCTCGGTTCGGCAGGTCTATGGCAGGAATCTTCTCCAACCATTCTCCATCGAAGACAATTTTCTTCCCGTCGGTCCCCTGCAAGACGATGGACATCGATACTCCGTCCGTTTTCGGCCCGACCCTTTGGGCCGAACGGCGTGATCGTAGCCCAGCCATGGAACGAGCAGTCGCCAAGGCCGTAGCTATTTCATGGGTTTACGAACTTGGAAAGCCTTACCGGATCAGAACCATGAAGTGCTGGTCAGGAAAGGGGCGCGTGGCGCATCCACGTGCAACGGCGCTGGGCCTCGGTGCGGGTCGGTGATGTCCGGTTCTCCGACGTGCAAGCCTGGTTCGCTGAACTGGCCGTGAAGGTTGTCCGCGTCGATGGTCGCAAACATCTACTCGGTGCTCGCAAGAATCCTTGACGACGCAGTGCGCGACCGGGCGCTGGCATCGAACCCGGCGCGCGGGGTGAAGCTCCCCAAGCGGCCACCCCGGCACAACGTCTACCTCACGGCGACCCAACTCGACGCGCTGGCGACGAAGCGGGCCGGTACGGGTCGCTGGTGCCGTTGCTCGGCGTCGGCGGTCTCCGGTGGGGTGAAGCCGCCGCGCTGAGAGTGTCTGATGTGGACTTCCTCCGGCGGCGCGTCACCTTGCACCGAAACGCCGTCAAGGTCGGCGGCACCTTCGCGGTCGGCACCCTCAAGAGCAACAAGAGCCGCACTGTGGCGGTGCCCGCGTTCGTGATGGATGCCCTGGCCGACACCGCCAATGGCAAGAGCCGCGACGACTTGCTGTGGCCGTCGCGCGCGGGCGGCTACCTCGGACCGCCGGTCACGAACAAGTCGTGGCTCTCGGGGCCCGCGGAGCGTTGCATGAAAGCCGACCCGACGTTCCCGCGAGTCACCGCCCACGACCTCCGGCACACCGCCGCGTCCCTGGCCATCAGCGCCGGGGCCAATCCCAAGGGTCGTGCAACGGATGCTCGGCCACGCCTCAGCGGCGATGACGTTGGACGTGTACGCCGATCTGTTCGAATCCGACCTCGACACGGTCGCCAAGAATGTGGCCAAAATGTGGCCACGGCAAGCACATTCGCAATGATGTTCGACACCGAAAACGGCTCTACCAGAGCATATTCGGTTAGCGTTATGGTGCCCTCGGTGAGATTCGAACTCACACTGTACGGGTTTTGAATCCGTTTCCTCTGCCAGTTGGGATACGAGGGCGTCGTCGCCGTGGGGCGCGGCCTCCCACCATAGAGGATGCCCCCGCGTTCGCTCATACGGGATTCGACCGCCACAATGTTCTGCATGTCACCCGCTCCAGCGTCACCGTCAGACGCCGTCGCACCCCGTCGGGTTCTCGTCGCCGAAGACGAGGCACTGATCCGCCTCGACCTGGCCGAGATGCTGCGCGAGGAGGGTTACGAGATCGTCGGCGAGGCCGCCGACGGTCAGGAGGCGGTCGAGTTGGCCGAGTCGCTGCGACCCGACCTGGTGATCATGGACGTCAAGATGCCGCGGCGCGACGGCATCGACGCGGCCTCGGAGATCGCATCCAAGCGGATCGCCCCGATCGTCATCCTGACCGCGTTCAGCCAGCGCGAACTCGTCGAGAAGGCCCGTGACGCCGGGGCGATGGCCTACCTGGTCAAACCGTTCAACATCACCGATCTGGTTCCGGCCATCGAGGTCGCGGTCAGCCGGTTCAGCGAGATCGCCGAGCTTGAGAAGGAGGTCGCGACGTTGTCGGACCGCCTCGAGACCCGCAAGCTCGTCGAACGCGCCAAGGGTTTGCTGCAGACCAAGCAGGGGATGTCCGAGCCCGAGGCGTTCAAGTGGATCCAGCGCGCGGCGATGGACCGGCGCACCACCATGAAACGGGTCGCCGAAGTGGTCCTGGAGACCCTCGACCCGCCCGCCGAGGCGCCGGAGACTCCGGAGAAATAGCCCGCGGCGTCGAGGGCAGCCCGTTAAGACTGCGTTTCCGGCGCCGGGATTCGCCGGGGTGACCTGCTGCCGCCACGCGCGGCGTTTTCCAACATCACGCATCCGGGCTACCGGTTGGTTATGGTTTCCGGCGAAGCATCGCCGCCCCGGCCGTCCTCGGGCGGAGCGCCGGTGCGGACCAACTCAGTGAACCGGAGGTGAAACGTGCGCGGTCGCGTGGCACGGAGTGCATTGGCTCTCACGAGCGCGGGTCTGCTGGCGCTCGGCATGGCCGGCTGTAGCCAGTCGGCGCCGGAAGAGAGTTCCGGCGGCGATTCCGACCTGGCCATCGTCGAGCAGGTCCAGATCGACGAGAACGGGGCGGAGGTCCAGGCGGATTCGAGCACCGCCCCCGCCGACCCCGCCGGTGACGGCAACGCCACCTGCCCACCCGTGTCGATCGCGATGGCCGGCGCGCTCACCGGCCCGGACGCCGCCCTGGGCATCAACATCAGAGACGGTGTGCAGTTGGCCGTCGACAAGCACAACGAGGCCAACCCCGGCTGCCAGATCCAGTTGAAGACCTTCGACACCGAGGGCGATCCGCAGAAGGCGACCGCGATCGCCCCGCAGATCGTCGACGATCAGTACACCATCGGCCTGATCGGCCCGGCGTTCTCCGGCGAGACCAAGGCGACCGGCGATGTGTTCAGCCAGGCCGGGCTCACCGCGGCGACCGCGTCGGCGACCAACGTCACGCTCTCCGAGCAGGGATGGCGCACCTTCTTCCGCGGCCTGGCCAACGACGGCGTGCAGGGCCCGTCGGTCGCGAACTACATGAAGAACACGCTGAACATGCAGAAGGTCTGCGTCGTCGACGACAGCACCGACTACGGTCTGGGCCTGGCCCAGGCGATCCGCGACACCCTCGGACCGGTCGCCGACGCCGGCTGCAACATCTCGGTCAAGAAGGGCGACAAGGACTTCTCGGCCGCCATCACCCAGATCAACGGGGTGTCACCCGAGGGCGTGTTCTACAGCGGGTACTACGCCGAGGCCGCGCCGTTCGTCCAGCAGCTGCGCGACAGCGGCTCCGAGGCGACCTTCGTCAGCGGCGACGGCGTCAAGGATCCCGAGTTCGTCAAGCAGGCCGGGTCGTCGTCCAAGGATTCGGTGATCTCGTGCCCGTGCGGGCCCGCCAGTGAGGCGTTCGCGCAGGAGTACACCGACAAGTTCAGCCAGGCGCCCGGAACGTACAGCACCGAGGGCTACGACCTGGGCACGATCATGGTCAAGGCGATCGACTCCGGGGCGATCACCCGGCAGGCCGTGCTGGACTTCTTCACCAACTACGACGGCCAGGGCGTGGCCCGGCGGTATCAGTGGAACCCGGAGGGCGAGCTGACCACCAGCCTCATCTGGATGTACAAGGTTCAGTAGTCGACGAGGACGAGACGCGTCCGGAACAGGTTGGTTCCGGACGCGTTTTCGTACCTCCTCCCGTCACCAGGAGCCGGTAACCGGATGATGCCCGATTGTCTCGATCAGTACGCCTGTGTCGCGGCGAACATCGATCTCAACTTCGAAGGACTGCGAAACGGGTTCTGGCAGCTGACGATCGACGGACTGGCGTGGGGCGCCATCTACGCGCTGGTCGCCGTCGGCTACACGCTGGTCTACGGTGTGCTCAAGCTGATCAACTTCGCCCACTCCGAGATCTTCATGCTGGGCATGTTCGGCACCTACTTCTGCCTGGACATGATCCTGGGCTTCACCCCGAGCGGCAACGCCTACAACCTCGGCATCGGGCTGACGATCTTCTATCTGTTGGTGGCGATGCTGTTCGCGATGCTGGTCTCCGGAACGGCGGCGGTCGGGCTGGAGGCCGTCGCATACCGACCGCTGCGCCGGCGCAACGCCAACCGGTTGTCGTTCCTGATCACCGCGATCGGGATGTCGTTCGTGCTGCAGGAGTTCGTCCACTTCATCCTGCCCAAACTGATCGACGGGTACGGGGGCAGCAACGCGCAGCAGCCCATCACGCTGGTCGTGCCCAAGAGCCAGTTCACCGTCTTCGGGGCGTCGGTCACCAACGTCACCATCGTGATCATCGTCGCCGCGCTGCTGCTGGCGCTGGCGACCGACACGGCGATCAACCGGACCCGACTCGGGCGTGGCATCCGGGCCGTGGCGCAGGATCCGTCGACCGCGACGCTGATGGGCGTGTCGCGGGAACGCGTCATCATGTCCACCTTCCTGATCGGCGGTCTGCTGGCCGGCGCCGCCGCGCTGTTGTACACGCTCAAGGTGCCGCAGGGCATCATCTACTCGGGTGGATTCCTGTTGGGCATCAAGGCCTTCTCGGCCGCCGTGCTGGGCGGGATCGGCAACCTGCGGGGCGCGCTGCTCGGCGGTCTGCTGCTCGGTGTCATGGAGAACTACGGGCAGGTGATCTTCGGGACGCAGTGGCGCGACGTGGTGGCATTCGTGCTGCTGGTCCTGGTGCTGCTGTTCCGCCCGACCGGGATACTGGGGGAAAGCCTCGGGAAGGCACGAGCATGAGCAGCCACTCGACGAGCAGCCGCCTGCTGGCCCCCGGCGATGGGCTGCGCACCTGGTGGAACGATCGGACCCGGGTGCAGAAGTGGGGCTTCGGCGTGCTGGGGTTCGGGGCTCTGGCACTGCTTCCGCTCTACACCCCGGCGTTCCTGGACACCCCGGGCATCAGTTTCGGCGGCACCATGGCGCAGTTCGCGATGGTCGCGATCATTGCGATCGGTCTGAACGTCGTCGTCGGCCAAGCCGGCCTGCTCGATCTGGGCTATGTCGGCTTCTATGCGGTCGGCGCGTATACCGTCGCACTGCTGACCAGCCCGGAAAGCCCGTGGAACAAGGTCGGCCCGGAAGGGTTCTTCAGCACCGACTGGGCGTGGTTGTCCTGTGTGCCGATAGCGATGGCCATCACGGCACTGACCGGTCTGATCCTGGGCACCCCCACGCTGCGGTTGCGCGGCGACTACCTGGCCATCGTCACACTGGGCTTCGGCGAGATCATCCGGCTGATGGCCGACAACCTCTCCGACGTCACCAACGGCCCGCGCGGCCTCAACCAGGTGGCCTACCCGCGGCTCGGCGAGAGCGAGCAGCTGCCCAACGGCGTGTTCTCCACCGCCAACTCGTCCGGTGACGCCAACTACGGAACCTGGTGGTTCTGGCTCGGACTGGTGCTGATCGTCGCCGTGCTGCTGCTGGTCGGCAACCTCGAACGCAGCCGCGTCGGTCGTGCCTGGATCGCGGTGCGCGAGGACGAGGACGCCGCGGAGATCATGGGCGTGCCCACCTTCCGGTTCAAGTTGTGGGCGTTCGTGATCGGCGCGGCCGTCGGCGGGCTGTCGGGCGCGCTGTACGCGGGCCAGGTGCAGTACGTCGCCCCGCCCACGTTCAACATCATCAACTCGATGCTGTTCCTGTGCGCGGTGGTACTCGGTGGGCAGGGCAACAAGCTCGGCGTCGTCTTCGGGGCGTTCGTCATCGTCTACCTGCCCAACCGGTTGCTCGGCGTGCACTTGTTCGGCATCAATCTCGGCGACCTGAAGTACCTGTTCTTCGGGCTGGCGCTGGTGGTGCTGATGATCTTCCGGCCGCAGGGGCTGTTCCCGGTGCGGGCCCAGCTGCTCGCCTACGGTAAGAGCGCGCGGAACCTGTTGCGCGGCAACGACGAGAAGGCCGACGGGAAGGCCGACGGGAGGGCCAGGGTATGACCGAGCCCGCCCAGGACGAAGACCTCGCCGGCCTGCACCGTGAGGTGCAGGCGGCCGAGGGTGAAAAGCTCTTGGCCACCGACGAATTGACCGTGAAGTTCGGCGGGCTGGTCGCCCTGGACTCGCTGACCTTCGACATCAAGCGCGGCGAGATCCTCGGTCTCATCGGCCCGAACGGCGCAGGCAAGACCACCTGTTTCAACGCCATCACCGGGGTGTACCGGCCGGCGTCGGGCACCGTGATCTTCGACGGGGCACCACTGGGATCGATCAAGCGCCACGAGATCACCCGCAAGGGCATCGCCCGCACCTTCCAGAACATCCGGTTGTGGGGTGAGATGACCGCCCTGGAGAACGTGGTGGTCGGCACCGATGCCCGGCACAAGACATCGGTGCCCGGTGCGCTGATCCGCTCGCCACGACATCGCCGGGAGGAGCGCGACGCGATCGAGCGCGCTGCGGCGCTGCTGCAGTTCGTCGGGATCGCGCACCGCGGCGAGGAGAAGGCCAAGAACCTGCCCTACGGCGACCAGCGCCGGCTGGAGATCGCCCGGGCGTTGGCCACCGAGCCCAAGTTGCTGTGTCTGGACGAGCCGGCCGCCGGGTTCAATCCCAGCGAGAAGTCCGCGCTGATCGACCTGATCCACAAGATCCGCGACGACGGCTACACCGTGCTGCTGATCGAACACGACATGAGACTGGTGATGGGGGTGACCGACCGCATCGTCGTGTTGGAGTTCGGCCGCAAGATCGCCGATGGCCTGCCCGCCGAGATCCGCGAGGATCCCGCTGTCATCGCCGCGTACCTGGGGGTTCCTGATGATGGCGAATGAGCCGAACGCATCCTCGAAGCCGGTGCTGCTGGAAGTCCGCGACGTCGTCGCGCACTACGGCCGGATCCAGGCGCTGCACGGGGTCTCGCTGGTGGTGCACGAGGGCGAGCTGGTCACGCTGCTGGGCTCCAACGGGGCCGGCAAGACGACGATGATGCGGGCGATCTCGGGCCTGCTGCCGCTGTCGTCGGGGTCGGTCTGGTTCGACGGACGCGACATCTCCCGGGTCAAAGCTCACAAGCGAGTCGCCGACGGGTTGATCCAGGCCCCCGAGGGGCGCGGGGTGTTCCCCGGGATGACGGTCACCGAGAACCTCGAAATGGGCTGCTTCGGCAGGAGATTCGAGAGCCGGGCCGCACACCGGGAACGGCTGGACTGGGTGTTCGAGACCTTCCCGCGGCTCGCCGAGCGCAAGAACCAGATGGGCGGCACGTTGTCCGGCGGCGAGCAGCAGATGCTCGCGATCGGGCGGGCCCTGATGGCGCGGCCCAAGGTGCTGCTGCTCGACGAGCCGTCGATGGGCCTGGCCCCGATGGTGATCTCGCAGATCTTCAAGATCATCGCCGAGATCAACGCCGCCGGCACCACCGTGCTGCTCGTCGAGCAGAACGCCCAGCAGGCGCTGACCCGTTCGGATCGGGCCTACATTCTCGAGACGGGGGAGATCACCCGCACCGGCAACGCCCGGGACCTGCTGGCCGACGACAGCATCCGCGCCGCCTACCTCGGCGTCGCCTGAGCGCTCTCGTTCCGCGAGCGTGCATGTCTGTACGTGACACGCCGCCAAGATCCGGGACTTTGCGCACGCTCGCCGCGACCGATCTCAGCCGATCCGAAAGCGCTTGACCCGAGCCGTAGCCCCGGCAGTCAGCTTGACGTGGCTGCGTGGCACGCCGAGGTGTTCGGCGAGCACCCGAACGACCGCGTCGTTGGCCTTGCCGTCGACCGCTCGCTCACGGACGAAGATCGTCAGCTGGCCGTCCGGTCCGATCTCGACCAGGGGCCCATTGGAGCTGCCAGGTTTGACCCGTACTGAGATCACCTCTGCCACGGACTCATTGCACCTCACGAGGGTGCGCTTTCTGCCAGGTTTTGCGGTGTGTCGGTGTGCAGACCCGCGCGCTCGCGCAATGGAGGTGCGCGCTCAGCGCGCGACGATGACCGAGGAGCCGTGGCCGAACAGGCCCTGGTTGGCGGTGATGCCGACGGTGGCGTTTTCGACTTGGCGGCCGGTGGCCTGGCCTTTGAGCTGCCAGGTGAGTTCGCAGACTTGGGCGATGGCTTGGGCGGGGATGGCTTCGCCGAAGCTGGCCAGTCCGCCGGAGGGGTTGACCGGGATGGTTCCGCCGAGGGTGGTGGCCCCGCTGCGCAGCAACGCTTCGGCGTCGCCCTTGGGGCACAGGCCCAGGTGTTCGTACCAGTCCAGTTCCAGCGCGGTGGACAGGTCGTAGACCTCGGCCATCGACAGGTCCTCGGGTCCGATGCCGGCCTCGGTGTAGGCGGCGTCGAGGATCTGGTCTTTGAACACCCGGTCGGGGGCCGGCACGACGGCGGTGGAGTCGGTGGCGATGTCGGGCAGTTCGGGCAGGTGTTGGGGGTAGTGCGGGGTCTGCAGGCTGACCGCACGCACCGACGGCACGCCGTGGGCCGATCCGAGGTGTTTTTCGGTGAAGCTCTTGGAGGCCACGATCAGGGCGGCCGCGCCATCGGAGGTGGCGCAGATGTCGAGCAGGCGCAGCGGGTCGGAGACCACCGGGCTGGCCAGCACGTCGTCGATGCTGACTTCTTTGCGGTAGCGGGCATTGGGGTTGCCCACGCCGTGGCGGGCGTTTTTGACCTTGACCGCGGCGAAGTCGGCGGCGGTGGCGCCGTAGAGGTCCATCCGGCGGCGCGCCAGCAGCGCGAAGTAGACGGTGTTGGTGGCCCCGATCAGGTGGAAGCGCTGCCAGTCCGGGTCGTCTTTACGTTCCCCGCCGACGGGGGCGAAGAACCCCTTGGGGGTGGTGTCGGCACCGATGACCAGAGCGACGTCGCACAGCCCGGCCAGGATGTGGGCGCGCGCGCTTTGCAGGGCTTGGGAGCCGCTGGCGCAGGCGGCGTAGCTGGAGGTCACCGGGATGCCGTTCCAGCCCAGTTTCTGGGTGAACGTCGAGCCGGCCACGAAGCCCGGGTAGCCGTTGCGGATGGTGTCCGCGCCGGCGACCAGCTGGATCTGGCGCCACCGCAGGCCGGCCTCGGCCAGCGCGGCGCGCGCGGCCACCACACCGTATTCGGTGAAGTCGCGGCCCCATTTGCCCCACGGGTGCATCCCGGCACCGAGGATGAAGACCGGCTCGGGGCTCACGCCAGACCCCCCTCGCTGGAATCGGCGGGTTCCTCTGCGCTGCCCGCGTCCGCGGTCTTCCACGCGTAGACGATGCGCTCGATGCCGTCGTCGTCGACATACAGCACCATGGTGGCCAGTTCCATCGCCATGCCGACCCTCAGGTCGGCGGCCAGCGTGCCGTCGACCACCTTGCCCAACACGATCAGACCCTCCTCGGCCAACTCCACGGCGGCCACCGCGAACGGCTCGAACGGATCCGGGGCCGGATACGGCGGCGGGGGCGCATACCGGTTCTCGGTGAAGCTCCACAGCGTTCCGCGCCGCGACAACCCCACCTGGGCCAACTCATCACCCTCACAGTCGGGGTTGGGACAATTGTCGGCCCGCGGCGGGAACACATACGTCCCACACCGATCACACCGACCACCGATCAGATACGGATCACCCGACCCATCGATGGCGAACCAACCATCGACCGCGGGTTGCGTGGAAGCCGACACGCGGTCAGCGTACCCAGTCCGGCGGAAAAACTGAAACGTGTTCCAGTTTGCCCTGCCGGGAACTTGGGATCGGTAGCGATCGGGCCCCGGTGCACTTGTGCCGGAGTAGCGTCCCGGGCATCACCGTCCGGGGGCCCAGGAGAGCGGAGACCATCGATGGGATTCTTCAAGAAGGCCAAGGAAGCGGCCCAGCAGGCCCAGCAGGCCGGCATGGTGCACGTGCAGGGAGCGGGCCCGATCGATCCGGCAGCGTTCGGCGGGCCGTCGACCCGCTCGGTGTCGTCCGACGACCCGATCTGGGCGCCCATCAACGGAATATCGCTGGAGGACTACGCCTCGCTGGCCCGCGACGCGCAGGCCCGCGGGGTGACCGATGAGCCCGGCATGATCGCGATCGCCCAGGAGCGCGGCTGGAATCCGGCGGACACCAAGGCCGCACTCGACGGCTGGGTGCAGCGGATGGGCCAGTCGATGGCCGTCGGCCAGCAGTTCCGCCGCTTGCTCGGCTACTGAAAGGGATCGGCGACCATGCCCAACCCGTTCCAGGACTGGGCTCGGATGTACGGCGCCAACCAGCGGTATCTGCAGGCGCAGTGCCGTCCGTCATCGTTCTTCGGTCAGATCGGCGACATCCCGAACCGGATCCACGAGGCCGCCGACGCCTCGGAGATCGGCATGCGGATGATGCGCCATTCCCAGCTGACCAACGGCGCCGGGGCGCCGGGGGTCGCGACCGTCGAAGGCGTGTGGCAGGTCGGCTCGTATCTGAATCTGTCGCCGGTGTTGCGCATCCAGGTGCGGGTCGAGCGCGATGATGCCACCCCGCCCTACGGCGCGGTCTTCGACGAGGTGGTCGCCGGGCTGCACACCGGGCGGGTGCGGCCCGGCGCCACCCTCGCGGTCTGTGTCGACCCGCAGAACCCGTACGACATGGCGATCGACTGGATCCGGACCGGTCGGCTCTGAGCGGTCCGGGGCGCCCGGTAGCGGTGCGCACCGTGTCACACCGAATGCCTAGAGTGAAGGCCGTGAGCCCAGCCAAGACCGCATCGGATCCCAGAGCCGGCAGCCAGGGCACTGCGTCCGCCGACGACAAGCCGACACTGATGCTGCTGGACGGCAACTCGCTGGCCTTCCGTGCCTTCTACGCGCTGCCCGCCGAGAACTTCAAGACCCGGGGTGGGCTCACCACCAATGCGGTATACGGGTTCACCGCGATGCTGATCAATCTGCTACGCGACGAACAGCCCACCCACGTCGCCGCCGCGTTCGATGTGTCGCGCCAGACCTTCCGCTCGGAGAGGTACCCGGAGTACAAGGCCAACCGGAGCTCGACGCCCGACGAGTTCCGCGGTCAGATCGACATCACCAAGGAGGTGCTCGGCGCACTGGGCATCACGGTGCTCGCCGAGGCCGGCTTCGAGGCCGACGACGTGATCGCCACTTTGGCCACCCAGGCGCAGGGGGAGGGTTACCGCGTGCTGGTGGTCACCGGTGACCGTGATTCGCTGCAACTGGTCACCGACGACGTCACCGTGCTGTACCCCCGCAAGGGGGTCAGCGAACTGACCCGGTTCACGCCGGACGCGGTGCAGGAGAAGTATGGGTTGACGCCTGAGCAGTACCCGGACTTCGCGGCGCTGCGCGGCGACCCCAGCGACAACCTGCCGGGCATTCCGGGGGTCGGGGAGAAGACCGCGACCAAGTGGATCGCCGAATACGGTTCGCTGCAGGCCCTCGTCGACAACGTCGACAAGGTCAAGGGGAAGGTCGGCGAGGCGCTGCGCGCGAACCTGTCCAGCGTCGTGCTCAACCGCGAGCTCACCGACCTGGTCCGCGACGTACCACTGGCGCAGACGCCGGACACGCTGCGGATGCAGCCGTGGGACCGTGACCACATCCACCGCCTGTTCGACGACCTGGAGTTCCGGGTTCTGCGGGATCGGCTGTTCGACACCCTGGCCTCGGCCGACCCCGAGGTCGAGGAGGGCTTCGACGTCCGGGGATGCGCGCTGCAGTCCGGCACGTTGGCGTCCTGGCTGGCCGGGCACGGGGACGGCACGAGGTTCGGCCTGGCCGTGGTCGGCAACCATCTGGCGTTCGACAGCGACGCGACCGCTCTGGCGATCGTCGCGGCCGACGGCGACGGCCGCTACATCGACACCACGACACTCGACCCGGCCGACGAGGCGGCGCTGGCATCCTGGCTGGCCGATCCCGGCGCGCCGAAGGCGTTGCACGAGGCCAAGCTGGCCATGCACGACGTTCAGGGCCGCGGCTGGTCGCTGGCCGGCGTCACATCCGACACCGCACTGGCCGCCTACCTGGTTCGGCCCGGGCAGCGCAGCTTCGCGCTCGATGACCTGTCGCTGCGCTATCTGAAGCGCGAGTTGCGGGCCGATAACCCTGAGCAGCAACAACTTTCGCTGCTCGATGACGCCGAGGGCGTCGACGACCAGGCGGTGCAGACCCTGCTGCTGCGGGCCGGGGCGGTGACGGATCTGGCCGACGCGCTGGACGAAGAGCTGTCCCGCATCGACTCGTCGGAGCTGCTGGGCAGCATGGAGCTTCCGGTCCAGCGGGTGCTCGCCGAGCTGGAGACCGCGGGTATCGCCGTGGACCTGCAACACCTCTCGGAGCTGCAGAGCGAGTTCGGCAACATGATCCGCGACGCCGCCGAGGCGGCGTATGCGGTGATCGGCAAGCAGATCAACCTGGGCTCGCCCAAGCAGTTGCAGGTGGTGCTGTTCGACGAGTTGGAGATGCCGAAGACCAAACGCACCAAGACCGGCTACACCACGGATGCCGACGCGTTGCAGGGTCTTTTCGACAAGACGGGTCACCCGTTCCTGCAGCATCTGCTGGCCCACCGGGACGCGACCCGGCTGAAGGTCACGGTGGACGGCCTGCTCAACGCCGTGGCCTCGGACGGCCGGATCCACACCACGTTCAACCAGACGATCGCCGCCACCGGCCGGCTGTCCTCCACCGAGCCGAACCTGCAGAACATCCCGATCCGCACCGAGGCGGGCCGGCGCATCCGCGACGGCTTCGTGGTCGGTGACGGGTTCGCGGAGCTGATGACGGCGGACTACAGCCAGATCGAGATGCGGATCATGGCCCATCTGTCCGGGGACCAAGGCCTCATCGAGGCGTTCAGGACGGGGGAGGACCTGCATTCGTTCGTGGCGTCGCGGGCGTTCGCGGTGCCCATCGACGAGGTCACCCCCGAACTGCGCCGGCGGGTCAAGGCGATGTCGTACGGCCTGGCGTACGGGCTGAGCGCCTACGGCCTTTCCCAGCAGCTCAAGATCTCCACCGAAGAGGCCAAAGACCAGATGGAGCAGTACTTCGCGCGGTTCGGCGGGGTGCGCGACTATCTGCATCACGTCGTCGACCAGGCTCGCAAGGACGGCTACACGTCGACGGTGTTCGGCCGCCGCCGTTACCTTCCCGAGCTCGACAGCAGCAACCGCCAGGTGCGCGAGGCGGCCGAGCGCGCCGCGCTCAACGCCCCGATCCAAGGCAGCGCCGCCGACATCATCAAGGTCGCGATGATCAACGTCGACCGGGCGGTCAGGGATGCCGGTCTGTCGTCGCGGATGTTGCTGCAGGTGCACGACGAGCTGCTGTTCGAGGTCGCCGACGGCGAACGCGACACCCTGGAGGCCCTGGTGCGTGAGCACATGGGCGACGCCTATCCGCTCAACGTGCCGCTGGAGGTCTCGGTCGGGTACGGCAAGAGCTGGGACTCTGCCGCGCACTAGCTGCGGAAACAGCCGCGTCAGCAGTCGATTTCGGGGGCCCCTACCTCTTGCTGGGCGCTGGTGAACGCCGCGGCGCCGTGCAGCAGCGCTGCGCGGTCACCGTCGGGCATCTGTTCGGCGACCTCGCGGAACAGTCGGACGCGCATGTCGACGAGCTCGGTAAGGACGGCGCGGCCGGCCGACGTGAGGTCGAGGATCGTGGCGCGCCGGTTCCGGGGCGACACTCCTCGGGAGACCAGCCCGGCGGCGGCGAGGCGGTCGCTGAGCCGGCTGGCCGAGGACGGCACCAGCCCCAGCTCCGCGCCCAGTTCGGTCACTTGACTGGGCCCCAGCCGGTCGAGCGCCTGCAGCGCGCGCAGCGCCGGGAGCCCGATGCGCCGCTCCATGTGTTCGAGCACAACGACATTGAGGTCGAGTAACCCGCGGGTCGCGCGCTCGAGCGATTCCGAATAGCCGGCCACCTCCGGTGCAGCCGCCCGCGATGACGCAGGTGCCATCACCGGCCTCCGTTCGTCCGTTATGCCGCCACTTTACATCCGAACTGCACGACATCTTTACAGGAAATTATGCGGTTTGGAGATTATCCAGGATGGAAACAACTTCCCTATCCAGGGAGTCGAGCCGAATCACGTGGAGGTGACGCCATGGACAGCACACCCGATCGGCCTCTGCGCCGGATCAGCCTCGATCCGGGCCACTGGCGGCAGGTCCGTCGGCTGCTCTTCGCCGAGGCCGTGGTCCTCGCGCTGGTCGGTATCGGCGGGCTGGCGGCCTACACGTTCGCCGGCCCGCTGCGTATCGGCGCCGGTGCCCTCGAGCTCACGCCCGCCCTGAGTGTGGCGATGCTGCTGGTCGCACTGGCCGCGGCGGTCGCGGCGACCCGGCGCACCCTGGCCGGCTGGTTCAGCGCGGCGGTTGCGGTCGGTGGGTTGGTGCTGGTGATCGTCAGCGCCGTCGCCGCGACGCATTCGGCGCCCGGCCCGTTCGGGTTCACCGATGCCACCGTGCTGATCTATGCGGCGGCCTTCGTGTTCCACTTCGCGCTCGGTGTCTGGCTGATCCCCGACCACATCGAGGGCCCGGAGTGGGTGCCTGCCGGGCTGGCCGCGGTGTCGGAGCGGCGGGGCCGGGCATGAGTCGGACGGTCGACTTCGCGCCACACGTGTTGCGCGAGTACGCCCTGCTGGCAGACGGCGAGCGCGGTGCGCTGATCGGCCCGCGCGGCGACATCAGCTGGATGTGCGCACCGCGCTGGGACGACGATGCCGTGTTCGCATCGTTGATCGGCGGGCGCAGCATGTTCGCGATCACGCCGACCCGACGCCACGTGTGGGGTGGTTACTACGAGGAGGGCGCCCTCATCTGGCGATCCCGGTGGACCACCTCCGACGGCATCATCGAATGCCGGGATGCGCTGGCGTTTCCCGGTGATTCGCACCGGGCCGTCATCCTGCGCCGGCTGCTGGCGGTGCGCGGCGACGCCGACACGCGGATGGTGCTGGCACCCGGTGCCGGGTTCGGCGAACACGGTCTGGCCGACCTGCACCGCGACGACCACGGCCGCTGGCACGGCCGGGCGGGCAAGCTGTGGCTGCGGCTCTCCGGCGCCGGTACGGCGTCCGCCGACGAACACGCCGGACCGCTGCCGGCGCTCGGCGGTGCGCTGCACGTCGCCGAAGGCGGTCACCTCGACATCGTGCTCGAGTTGTCCGACACCCCGATCCAGGCCCGCGCACCCGATCCGGTCGAACTCTGGCGGCACACCGAACAGCATTGGCGAACAGCGGTTCCCGATTTCACCACCGCGACCGCACAAGGCGACATCCGGCACTCCTACGCCGTCCTGCGCGGGCTGACCAGCAGCGGCGGCGGGATGGTGGCCGCCGCGACGATGAGCCTGCCGGAACGGGCCGAGGAAGGCCGCAACTACGACTACCGATACGTATGGATCCGCGACCAGTGCTACGCCGGGCAGGCGGCGTCGATCGAGGAGGCGCATCCGCTGCTCGACAGTGCGGTGAACTTCGTCGGGCAACGCCTGCTCGACGACGGCGCCGCGTTGAAACCCGCCTACACCGTCACCGGCGACCCGGTTCCCGGCGAGCATTCGCTGCACCTGCCGGGCTATCCGGGCGGCACCGACATCGTGGGCAACCATGCCAACACGCAGTTCCAGCTCGACGCGTTCGGGGAGGCGCTGCTGCTGTTCGCGGCCGCCGCGCGCCACGACCGCCTCGACAGCCGGGCCTACCGTGCCGCCACCGTGGCCGCCGACTCGATCACCACCCGCTGGCGGGAACCCGACGCCGGAATCTGGGAACTCGACGACCGGCGTTGGACGCACTCGCGTCTGACGTGTGTGGCGGGGCTGCGGAGGATGGCCGACCACGCACCGTCGCAGTCGGCCGGTTCCTGGCGGTCACTGGCCGACACCATCGCTGCCAGCACCGCCGACTGTGTGCACCCGAGCGGGCGCTGGCAGCGGGCCCCCGACGATCCGGATGTCGACGCCTCGCTGCTGCTGCCCGCGATCCGTGGCGCGGTACCGGTGGCGGATCCGCGCAGCGTCGCGACGATCCGGGCCGTCGAACGCGACCTTGGCCGCGACGGCTACGTGTACCGGTTCCGGCACGGCGAGCGCCCCCTCGGGGAGGCGGAGGGCGCCTTCACGCTGTGCGGATTCCTGCTGGCGTTGTCCCACCACCAGGGCGGCGACGCCGTGGCCGCCGGCCGGTACTTCGAGCGCAACCGCGCCGCAACCGGGCCGCCCGGCCTGTACTGCGAGGAGTACGACGTCGTCCAGCGACAACTGCGCGGCAACATCCCGCAGGCGTTCGTGCACGCGCTGCTCATCGAGACGGCGCAGCGGCTGTCCCGGCCACCGGGCGCCGGGCAGACACCACAGCACCGATGAAAACAGGAGGCCAGATGTCCACACCGCGAACAGTCGTCGTCACCGGGGCCAGTGCCGGCACCGGCCGCGCCGTCGCCAGGGAATTCGGGGCGCGCGGCGACAACGTCGTGCTGCTGGCACGCGGCCGGGCCGGTCTCGACGGCGCCGTCGCCGAGATCGAGCGCGCCGGCGGGCGCGCGCTCGCGATACCGACCGACGTCGCCGACCACGAGCAGGTGACGCGGGCCGCCGCCACCGCCGAGGACGTGTTCGGGTCCATCGACATCTGGATCAACGTCGCATTCACCTCGGTGTTCGCCCCGTTCAGCCAGATCAGCGCCGAAGAGTTCCGCCGCGTGACCGAGGTCAGCTATCTGGGTTACGTGTACGGCACGATGGCGGCGCTGGCACACATGAAGCCCCGCAACGCCGGCACCATCGTGCAGGTGGGATCGGCGCTCGGAGCCCGCGCGATCCCGCTGCAGTCGGCATACTGCGGCGCCAAGCACGCGATCAACGGCTTCACCGAGTCCGTGCGCACCGAACTGCTGCACGACCACAGCGGCATCCACATCACCGTCGTTCAGATGCCCGCCCTCAACACCCCACAGTTCTCCTGGGTGCGGTCGCGGCTGCCGCGGCACCCACAACCCGTGCCACCCATCTACCAGCCTGAGATCGCCGCCAGGGCAGTGTGTTTCGCCGCAGACCATCCCCGGCGCAAACAGTATTGGGTGGGAGCCAGCACCGCGGCGACCATCACCGGGCAGAAGATCGTGCCCGCCCTGCTGGATCGCTACCTGGGCAGGACCGGATACGCCTCACAGCAGACCGATGAGCGGGTGGACACCGACCGGCCGGACAACCTGATGCACCCCCTGGACGCCGATCCGGGCACCGATCACGGTGCGCACGGTGAGTTCGACTCCCGCTCGCTGGGAGTGTCGCCGCAGTTGTGGATGTCCCGGCACGCCCGATCGCTGTCGGTCGCCGCGGGCGCCGGCGCGGCGCTGGCCGCCGGTGCGGTGGTGCGCCGATTGGCGGCCTGAGGCGATGTCGGCCGCTGCAATGCGCGCCATCGAACTGGGCCGGGCCGCGTGGGGTGCGGCACTGCTCGCCGACCCGGATGCGGTGCTGGGCACCGTGCACGGGCTCACCGTCGACGACCGCAGTCGTGTCGTCGCGCGCATCCTGGGCGCCCGACAGCTCACCCAGGCCACCCTGTCGGGGCTGCGGCCCACCCCGGAGGTCCTGGCAATGGGCACCTGGGTGGATGCGGTGCACGCGCTGACCGCGCTCGGCCTGGTGGTGGTCGACCGCAGCCGCGCACGTGCCGGAATCACCGACGCCGTCATCGCCGCCGGATGGGCGGGTGCGGGATGGCGCGATCTGCGCCGGGCCGCGCCGACGCCACCGGCCCATCGGCGCGTCCGGGACCGGCTGGCGGTTCGGCTACTGCATCTGGCGCCGGGCGGGCGGGGACTGCTGCGGGCGGCTCAACCACGGTGAGCGGCGGATCCCGTCGTCTGGGGAGCGTGATGCAGATGCAGGATCAGCTCGCGCGGCCCGGTCGGTAGCCGCCAATGGAACGTGATCGCGGCCAGTCGCAGCACGGTGGCGATCAGCGAACCGACCACGATGGCCAGCCACTGCGAGCCGAACCGGTCGATGGTCACGTAGAGCACCGACCCCAGCATCGCCGGCGCGGCGTACATGTCGTCGGGACCCAGCACCAGCGGCACGTCACGCGCCACCACGTCACGGATCACGCTGCCGGCCACCGCCGAGATCACTCCGAGCACCGCCGCGGCGAACCAGCTGGCCCCGTGGTCGACGGAGATCGCCGCCCCCGACGTGGCGAAGAACCCCATGCCCACCGCGTCGAGGACCAGTACCAGCCGGCCGAACCGGATGACCCACTTGGCGAACACGGTGGTCAGCGCCGACGCGACCAGGCAGACGGTGATGTCCTGCCAGTGCTGCAGCGACGCCGGCGGATCCAGGTTCAGCAGCAGGTCGCGCAGCACGACCCCGCCGATCCCGGTCAGCACGGCCAGCGTGGCGATACCGAACAGGTCGAATCCCCTGCGAACGCCGACCACCGCACCCGACGTCGCCAGCACGGCTATGCCGACGTAGTTCACGATGTGTTGGATCACGCACGCACGGTAGGGCCGCAGACTTCCGATCTTCTGGCAGCCGGCTGGGAGGCGCCGGCACGGCACCGGTCAGCTCAGCGGTGCCCGGTAGCCGGCCATCCGGTGCAGCGCGGGAGAGGCCGCGCGGGCCCCGTAGACCGCGTAGGTGTCCTCGGTGAGCAGCGCCGCGACGCGTGGGTCACCGAAACCCCGATCGATCCGGTCGCGCACGAACGCCAGCTCGGAGACGCGATGGGCGAAGAGCTGTACCGATTGCCCGGCCTGCTTGCCGCCGATGCGTGTCGCCTCGGCGATCGCCGCCTTTCGGGCCCCGATCGATCCCAGCCAGCCGGCCTCGTTCGGGGTGACCACGCCGGCGGCGACCATGCCCGGCAGTTTGGCGGCGACGACGAGTTGTTCCCGTCGTCTGCTGCGAACGGCCAGCATGATCGCCAGCGCGAAGATCGGCATCATCCAGAACACGTAGACGGCCAGATAGGCGCCGAAGCCCAACAGCGACGATCCGTTCCACATGGCGTGCAGCGTCACCGCGCCCGCGTAGCCGAGCAGCAGGCAGCCGACCCTACCGGGCACGTTGCGCTGCTGCAGCGCGAACCACACCCCGACGGCGAACATCGAGGTGAACAGCGAATGCGCGAACGGCGACATGATCAACCGCAGTGCGGCGGTGGTCAGCGAATCGGTCAGCGAATCGCCGTCGGCGATGTAGAGGATGTCCTCCAGCCAGGAGAAACCGGCCCCAACCAGACCCGCGTACACCAGGCAGTCGGTCAGCGAGTTCAGCTCGTTGCGGCGGGCGCCGGTCATCATCAACAGCAGGAACACCCCCTTGGCCGCCTCCTCGGTCACCGGGGCGCCCAGGACCAGCGTGACCGGGCTGATGTCGGTTTCGGCGGTGGCGCCCATGGCGGGGTTGAACCACATCTCGATGACGACCTGCAGGATTGCGGAGATGACGACCGCGGCAGAGGTGCCCCAGATGAATGCGAAGATCAGCAACCGGGGCGGCTCCGGGGCGAATCGGTCCAGCCACAGGTAGGCCAGCACCACGACGGTCATCGCCACGCTGGACAGCACGAACCCCACCGCGGTGCCCGCCGGGTTGACCGCTGTCAGCAGGATGACCAGCAGGCCCGCCAGCGTGCCCAGCGCGATGAGCACCCCGAGTGGGGCGCCGACGGTGCGGATACGGCGCGCGAACGGAGCTGCGAAGTGGGGCGGCCCCCCGGGAGCGCCGGTGTACGACACCCCTGCAGGGTAGCCGCCGGTGCTCACCCGGGTGGTCCGGCGCGACGCGGTTTGTCCTGCGTGTACCCAGTCGAGTAACCTCGACGTGTATCTGTGTGCGCACGAATCGCAGGTGCGAACAAAGAAGCGAAATGTCCCTACGATCAAACCTGTCCGGAGCAACCCACCACATGCCAAGTCCCTCCGTCACCTCTCCGCAAGTTGCCCTCAACGACATCGGCACTGCTGAGGATTTTCTCGCCGCCATCGACAAAACCATCAAATACTTCAACGATGGCGACATCGTCGAGGGAACGATCGTCAAGGTTGACCGTGACGAAGTCCTGCTCGACATCGGTTACAAGACTGAAGGCGTCATCCCTTCCCGTGAGCTGTCCATCAAGCACGACGTCGACCCCAATGAGGTTGTGTCCGTCGGCGACGAGGTCGAAGCTCTGGTCCTCACCAAGGAGGACAAGGAAGGCCGCCTGATCCTGTCCAAGAAGCGCGCCCAGTACGAGCGCGCCTGGGGCACCATCGAAGAGCTCAAGGAAAAGGACGAGGCCGTCAAGGGCACCGTCATCGAGGTCGTCAAGGGCGGCCTGATCCTCGACATCGGCCTGCGCGGCTTCCTGCCCGCATCACTGGTGGAGATGCGTCGTGTCCGCGATCTGCAGCCGTACATCGGCAAGGAGATCGAGGCCAAGATCATCGAGCTCGACAAGAACCGCAACAACGTGGTGCTGTCCCGCCGCGCCTGGCTGGAGCAGACCCAGTCCGAGGTGCGCAGCGAGTTCCTCAACCAGCTCACCAAGGGCGCCATCCGCAAGGGTGTGGTGTCCTCGATCGTCAACTTCGGCGCCTTCGTCGATCTCGGCGGGGTGGACGGCCTGGTGCACGTCTCGGAGCTGTCCTGGAAGCACATCGACCACCCCTCCGAGGTGGTCACGGTCGGCGACGAGGTCACCGTGGAGGTGCTCGACGTCGACATGGATCGCGAGCGGGTTTCGTTGTCGCTCAAGGCGACCCAGGAAGATCCGTGGCGGCACTTCGCCCGCACCCATGCGATCGGCCAGATCGTCCCCGGCAAGGTCACCAAGCTGGTGCCGTTCGGCGCGTTCGTGCGCGTCGAGGAGGGCATCGAGGGCCTGGTGCACATCTCCGAGCTCTCCGAGCGTCACGTCGAGGTCCCCGACCAGGTCGTGCAGGTGGGCGACGACGCGATGGTCAAGGTCATCGACATCGACCTCGAGCGTCGCCGTATCTCGCTGAGCCTCAAGCAGGCCAACGAGGACTACAACAGCGAAGAGTTCGAGGCCTGGAAGTACGGCATGGCCGACAGCTACGACGAGCAGGGCAACTACATCTTCCCCGAGGGCTTCGACGCCGACACCAACGAATGGTTGGACGGCTTCGAGGCGCAGCGTGAGGAGTGGGAGGCCCGCTACGCCGAGGCCGAGCGCCGCTACAAGATGCACACCGCGCAGATGGAGAAGTTCGCCGCCGCTGAGGCAGCCGCGGTCGCCGAGTCCGCCACCAGGTCCTCGAACGGCGTCTCGCGGTCCGACGAGCCCGCGGCCGGCGGATCGCTCGCCAGCGATGCGCAGCTCGCCGCGCTGCGGGAGAAGCTCGCAGGCAACGCATAGTTCGCACCGACCGAAGGCCCCGGCTCCATCGTGAGCCGGGGCCTGCCCCTTTCTCGGGCCGGTTCGGCGGCCCTGCCACACTGGTGCGGTGTTGCGCATCGGGTTGACCGGAGGAATCGGAGCAGGCAAGTCGACGGTGTCGGCGACGTTCAGCGACCTGGGCGGCATCGTCGTCGACGGTGACGTCATCGCCCGGGAGGTCGTCGAACCGGGTACCGAAGGGCTGGCCAGCCTGGTCGATGCGTTCGGAGAGGGCATCCTGCTGCCGGACGGGGCGCTGAACCGGCCGGCGCTGGCCGCCATCGCGTTCAGCGACGAACAGAAGCGCGCGACACTCAACGGCATCGTGCACCCCCTGGTGGGGCATCGGCGTTCGGAGCTCATCGAGAACGCCCGTGCGGCCGCCGAGAATCCGGTGATCATCGAGGACATCCCGCTGCTGGTCGAGTCCGGAATGGCGCCGATGTTCCCGCTGGTGGTGATCGTGCACGCCGATCCCGAGATCCGCGTCAAGCGCCTCATCGAGTACCGCGGCTTCACCGAGCAGGACGCGCGGGCCCGCATCGCCGCGCAGGCCGACGAGGCACAGCGCCGGGCGGTGGCCGACGTCTGGCTGGACAACTCAGGGACGGCCGGGGAGCTGGTGGAACAGGCGCATGCGCTGTGGCACGGGCGGATCCAGCCGTTCGCCCACAACCTGGCGGTGGGCCGGCCGGCCACGGTCGAGCCCCGCCTGGTTGCGCCGGATCCGCAGTGGCCCGCCGAGGCCCGGCGCATCGTGGCCCGGCTGCAAACCGCCTGCGGGCACCGGGCCGGCCGGATCGATCACATCGGATCGACCGCCATCGCGGGCATGGATGCCAAGGACATCATCGACATCCAGGTGACGGTGGACTCACTGGTGACCGCCGACGAACTCGCCGGCCCGTTGCACGCGGCCGGCTATGTGCGGACACCGATCACCGAGGATGTCGGCAAGTCCGATGCGCGCAGCACGGTGCCCGGGTTCGACCACACCGGCGATCGCGCGCTTTTCGGCAAACGGTTGTACTGCTCGGCCGATCCGGGCCGGCCCACCCATGTCCATGTCCGGGTGGCGGGCTGGCCGGGGCAGCAGTTCGCGCTGCTGTTCGTGGACTGGTTGACTGCCAGCCCCGCGGTGCGGTCGGATTATCTGGCGCTCAAACGGCGGGCGGCCGAGGCCGGGCACGCTGATACCGGCGCCTACGCGCACGCCAAGGAGCCGTGGTTCCTCGACGCCTACCGGCGGGCGTGGGAGTGGGCGGACACCACCGGTTGGCGGCCCGGCTAGGCCGGCGGGAGCGCAGCGTCGTCCGGAGTCACCGCGAGGTCGGCGGGCAGGGCGGGATCACCCGGCGGCAGGTCGGCGGGCAGCGGGGCAGCGGGGTCCACCGGAGCGACGTTGTCGATCCCGCTGACGGGCGCCTGGCAGGTCAGCGAGCCGAAGTCGGGGTCTTCGCGCTGTGGGGTCAGGCGCGGCCCGACGAAGTCGTCGGCCTGGGCGACGACGGCGTCGTCGACCAGGATCTCGCAGTGCAGGTTGGCCGAGTACGGCCATTCGATGGACACCCGGACGTTGGCGATCTGCGACGCCGGCAGCACCGCGTTGGCCTCGAACACCCGGCCCGGGACCATCGTCGGGTTGGCGGTCTGGAACTGGTCGCCGTCGGCGCGGTAGGAGATCGTCGCGCCGCGCGACACCCCGTCCACCCGGGCCCGGTAGATGATGTTGTGCAGCACCTCGGGCGCCGGAGCGGGCGTGTCGACCGCCGGCTGGATCTCCGGATCGGCCCCGGCGACCGCGGGAAACGCCGCCGGCGCCGTCAGTGCCACCGTCGCGGCCCCGACGGCCGCGCATGCGGTTCGGGTTCGGCTACCTGCACTCACAACGAAGCAGTCTATGCGTCCCGCCACGTCAGGACCATGCCGTTGGCCGCCATCCAGCCGTTGAGATCGTAATCGTGCCTGGCCAGAGCGTCGACGGTGGCCACAGCGGTGTGGATCGCGCGGTCGGCGGATTCGGCGCTGAGCAGCCCCTCGGTGACCGCGGTCAGCAGCTCGTCGACGTCGGTGACCGTGACCCCCGACCCGGTGCGCACCACGAGGTCCAGGTAGTGGTCTTCGGCGTGCCACCGGGTCGGGCCCGGGGTGTATTCGCCCACGTCGAGGTAGAAATCCTGGTCACGCTCGTGGCCGGGGTTGAAGTGGAAGACCGTCGCGCGCAGACCCAGCGACGGCAGCAGCCAGGACTCGATGTAGTGGAACTGCGCCCGGCCGGGGGTGGGCCGGGCCATGTAGAGACCCCACGGCGCGACGGTGTAGACGTCGACGGCCCGGACGATCCCCTTGGGGTCGGTGTTGGTGCGCGCCGCGATGTCGAAGGTCTCGTGTTTGGGAGGGTGGATGTCGATCAGGATATGCGGCCGGCCGGCGTCGGCGCGATCGCCGGGACAGAACATGTCGGTGCCACGTTCTACCCTGGTGAACATGGCTTTCGCGACCGAACACCCGGTGCTCGCGCACTCGGAGTACCGCGCGGTGGATCAGATCGTCCGTGACGGCGGACGCTTCGAGGTGATCAGCGAGTACGACCCGGCCGGTGACCAGCCCACCGCGATCGACGAACTCGAGCGACGCATCCGCGGAGGTGAGCGGGACGTGGTGCTGCTCGGCGCCACCGGAACCGGCAAATCGGCCACCACGGCGTGGCTGATCGAGCGGCTGCAACGGCCGACACTGGTGATGGCGCCGAACAAGACGCTGGCCGCCCAGCTCGCCAACGAGCTGCGGGAGATGTTGCCGCACAACGCCGTCGAGTACTTCGTCTCCTACTACGACTACTACCAGCCCGAGGCCTACATCGCGCAGACCGATACCTACATCGAGAAGGACAGCTCGATCAACGACGACGTCGAGCGGTTGCGCCACTCGGCGACATCGAGCTTGTTGTCCCGGCGCGACGTGGTGGTGGTGGCCTCGGTGTCCTGTATCTACGGCCTCGGCACACCGCAGTCCTATCTGGACCGGTCGGTGGAGGTCAAGGTCGGCGACGAGGTGCCCCGCGATGCACTGCTGCGGCTGCTCGTCGACGTGCAGTACACCCGAAACGACATGTCGTTCACCCGGGGAACCTTCCGGGTACGCGGCGACACCGTCGAGATCATCCCGTCCTACGAGGAGCTCGCGGTGCGCATCGAGTTCTTCGGCGACGAGGTGGAGGAGCTCTACTACCTGCACCCGCTGACCGGGGACATCGTCCGCAAGGTCGACTCGCTGCGGATCTTCCCGGCCACCCACTACGTGGCCGGGCCGGACCGGATGGCGCACGCGATCTCGACGATCGAGGCCGAGCTCGAGGAACGGCTGACCGAGCTGGAGGGGCAGGGCAAACTGCTGGAGGCCCAGCGGTTGCGGATGCGCACCAACTACGACGTCGAGATGATGCGTCAGGTCGGGTTCTGCTCGGGCATCGAGAACTACTCGCGCCACATCGACGGCCGTCCCGCGGGGTCGGCGCCGGCGACGCTGCTGGACTACTTCCCCGAGGACTTCCTGCTCGTCATCGACGAGTCACACGTGACGGTGCCCCAGATCGGGGGCATGTACGAGGGCGACATCTCCCGCAAACGCAACCTGGTCGACTTCGGCTTCCGGCTGCCGTCGGCGGTCGACAACCGGCCGCTGACCTGGGAGGAGTTCGCCGAACGGATCGGCCAGACGGTGTACCTGTCGGCCACCCCGGGCCCCTACGAGCTCAGCCAGACCAGCGGCGAGTTCGTCGAACAGGTGATCCGGCCGACCGGGCTGGTGGATCCGCAGGTGATCGTCAAACCCACCAAGGGGCAGATCGACGACCTGATCGGGGAGATCCGCAAGCGCACCGAGCGTGACGAACGGGTCCTGGTGACGACGCTGACCAAGAAGATGGCCGAGGATCTCACCGATTACCTGCTGGAGATGGGGATCCGGGTGCGCTATCTGCACTCCGAGGTCGACACGTTGCGCCGGGTGGAGCTGCTGCGTCAGCTGCGGCTGGGGGAGTACGACGTGCTGGTCGGGATCAACCTGTTGCGTGAGGGTCTGGACCTGCCGGAGGTGTCGCTGGTGGCGATCCTCGACGCGGACAAGGAGGGGTTCCTGCGGTCCCCGCGCAGCCTGATCCAGACCATCGGCCGCGCCGCCCGAAACGTCTCGGGCGAGGTGCACATGTACGCCGACACGATGACCGACTCGATGAAGGAGGCGATCGACGAGACCGAGCGGCGCCGTGCCAAGCAGATCGCCTACAACGAGGAGCGCGGCATCGACCCGAAGCCGTTGCGCAAGAAGATCGCCGACATCCTCGACCAGGTGTACCGCGAGGCCGACGACTCCGAGGCGGTCGAGGTCGGCGGTTCCGGTCGCAACGCCTCCCGCGGTAGGCGGGCACAGGGTGAGCCGGGGCGTGCGGTGAGCGCCGGCGTCTACGAGGGACGTGACACCGCGAACATGCCACGCGCCGAACTGGCTGATCTGATCAAGGATCTCACGGCACAGATGATGGCCGCGGCGCGTGACCTGCAGTTCGAGTTGGCCGCCCGCATCCGCGACGAGATCGCCGACCTGAAGAAGGAACTCCGTGGCATGGATGCCGCCGGTCTCAAATGACTTGATCTCAACCACGGTTGAGGTCGTACGGTCTGGGCTGTGAGCGACATCGCGACTTTCGCCGGCGGCGGCGGCTGGCGGGAACTGCTGGGGCCCAGGTACCTCGGGGCCTCCATCGTGCTGGCCGGTGGCGTGGCGCTGTACGCGACCAACGAATTCCTGACCATCAGCCTGATGCCCAGCGCGGTCGCCGACATCGGCGGGCAACGGTTCTACGCGTGGGTGACCACCGTCTACCTGGTGGGGTCGGTCGTCGCGGCCACGACGGTGCACTCGGTATTGATGCGGTTGGGTCCGCGCCGGTCGTACCTGACGGGGTTGGGCATGTTCGGGGTGGGCAGCCTGGTGTGCGCCACCGCTCCCAGCATGGAAGTGCTGCTCGTGGGGCGCACCGGGCAGGGCGCCGCCGGGGGACTGCTCGCGGGCCTGGGGTACGCGGTGATCAACACCGCGTTGCCGAGTTCGCTGTGGACCAAGGCATCGGCGCTGGTGTCAGCGATGTGGGGGGTCGGAACCCTGGTGGGCCCGGCTGCCGGCGGGCTGTTCGCCCAATACGGTTCCTGGCGTTGGGCTTTCGCGCTCCTCGTCGCGATGGTGCTGGTGATGTCGGCGCTCGTCCCCGTCGCGCTGCCGCGACACACCGGCAGCCCCGATGGTCGCGGCCCGGCGCGCATCGGCGTCCCGGTGTGGTCGCTGCTGCTGCTCGGCGGCGCGGCCCTGGTGGTCAGTATCGCCGGCATCGCGCGCGACGTCCGGGTCACCGCGGCTCTGGTGGCGGGCGGGTTCGTGCTCGTCGCGGCGTTCATCGTCGTCGATCGGCGGGTGCGGGCATCGGTCCTGCCGCCCAGCGCCTTTCGGCCCGGACCGCTCAAATGGGTGTATCTGACACTGGGCGTGCTGATGGCGGCGACCATGGTGGACATGTACGTCCCGTTGTTCGGTCAGCGGCTGGCGCATCTGGTGCCGGTGGCTGCCGGTTTCCTCGGCGCCGGGCTGGCGGTGGGCTGGACGACGGGTGAGATCAGCAGCGCGTCGCTGACCCGGAACCGGGTCATCGTCGGCGTCGTGGCGGTGGCGCCACTGGTCATGGCGACGGGCCTGACCATCAGCGCGCTGACGCAGCGGCCGGACATGGGGCCGGTGCTGGTCGGGGTGTGGGCGGTTGGTCTGGTGGTCAGCGGGGCCGGGATCGGGATGGCCTGGCCACATCTGTCGGCGTGGGCGATGAGCAAGGTCGCCGACCCAGCCGAGGGTCCGGCCGCCGCGGCGGCCATCAACACCGTGCAGGTGATCTCCGCGGCACTCGGTGCCGCGCTGGCCGGCGTGGTGGTCAACCTCAACGAGGTCGGCAGTGTCGCGGCGTCGCGCTGGCTGTTCGCGGTATTCGCCGTGCTGGCCGCGCTGGGCGCGGTCTCCGCCATCCGCAGTGGCCGGCCGGCCGCAGCGCCGAAAGCCTGACCGGCTTCACTCCTCCACACGACGCACGAGCGTCCAGTGGTTGCCTTCGGTGTCGCGGCGGTACGGCAGTTCGTCGAGCAGCTTCTGGATGGCCTCGAGTGTCTCGGGGCCGGTCGTGGTCTCCGGGACGCATCGCGGTTCAGGACCGGTCATCACAGGCGCTTTCGGCCGTCGCCTACACGCTGAGGGTGGCGATAGACGGTGATGGGGTTGTTGCAGCACACATGGGCAAGCGTTGGATCACCGTTGGGTTGGCGCCCGGTACGGATTTGCTGGGGGATGTCAGCGTTGCGATGTCCCCGTCTCGTGACCCACCGTTGCTCAGAGTTCGGGTCTTGGTGGCGAAGCCTAAGGTCGGTGACCAGGCGTCAGTCACCGCGTCGCGTCCGGGCGGTATCGGTTGGATAACCGAATCCGCCAGCGCTTGAGTAACTCCGGTGACGCGATACGTTTCTCTGCGGGTGGACCAGGCGAACGAATTCAGGAAAGACCATGTCAAGAAAGATCAGTCGGATCGGTGTCATGGCGCTGGCGGCCGTGGGTATGGCCGGTCCGGCGCTGATGATCTGTGCTCAGGCAGTGGCCGAACCGAGCCCGGGTGTGCCGTGTATGGACTTGGTGCAGCAGCTGGTTTCAGAACCGCCGAGTGTGCCCGAATCGCTCGACACGGCGACCAACGTGTTGAACACCGTTGTGCCCGAGCAGGCTCCGTCTTTACCGCCGGTGCCGGTCGCCGAGGTGGTGCACGGTGTAACTGCGCTGGCGGCCCCCGGACCGGTGCCCCCGCCACTACCGGCGGGTCAGATCCCGCCGGTCCCTGCCGCCGCGCCGATGGTGCAGGCGGCAGCGGTGCCGGAGCCGGCCGTGCCGGTCGTTCCCTTCGCCGCCGCCCCCGTTCCGGCGGTGGTGCCACCCATCCCGCCCGTGCCGGTGGTCACCGGGGCGCCGCCCGCGGCACCACTGGTCGACGCGGCGGCGCCGATACCCGCTCCTCCGGTGGAAGCACCGGTGGAGGCCGCTGTGGCCGCGCCCGCTCCGGTCGAACCCGTAGCCGCCGCCCCGCCGCCTCCCGTCGTCGCCGAGGCGCCCATCGAGATGTCAGCTGCCGCACCGGAACCGGCAGTGGCTGCCCCCGCCGCGCCGGAATTGCCCGCCCCCACCATGCCGGAACCACCGGTGGCCGCACCGGCCGATGCGCCGCTCGCGGCGCCGGTCCCGGCCGCCGAACCCGTTGTGCCCGAAGCGATCGCGGTTTCAGGTCCGCCGGCCGCCGCGCTCCCGGAAGCCGCGCCGGTGGCCCATGCCGCCGCCGGGCCGGTGGCCCCGGGGCCGGTGGTACCCATCGTGGCCGCGGTGCCGCCCGTCCCGATCGTGCCGGTTGTTCCCGCGGGTGCGGGCGCGCCGGCGCCCGCCGGGCTCCCGATCCCCGCGGTTCCGCTCGGCGATGTGATGCCGGGGATGCTGCTGCCCTCGACGCTGCCGGTGCCGCAGGACCTGGTGTGCGAGGGCACCGCATGGTCGGCCTCCGACAACCCCGCCGACCCCGGCCCGGCGGCGATAGAAGAGCGGATCCGCCGCGATCAATGGTGACCTGGACCACTTCTGCCGCTCCAGGTAACAGAGGTGGCAAGATATTCCTTGCCGCAGTGCGTGATTGACTACGGGTGTATGCCCCGTCACGTTGTGGCGGCGATCGTGACGTTGTCGGCGCCGGCGAGACCGGTTCCTGGGAGAATGCGATCCCGGTGTGGTGATTCGCACCCGTGTTCGCCTGATGCCGGGTTACTGTCTCGGTGGCGTTGCAACTGACACTGGGAGGATATGGATGAGCGCCTATCAAACCGTGCTGGTTGGTACGGACGGATCGGATTCATCGTTGCGTGCCGTGGACCGCGCCGGCGAGATCGCCGCCGGGGCCCACGCGAAGCTCGTCGTGGCGACGGCCTACTTCCCACAGAGCGAGGATCACCGGGCCGCCGACGTCCTCAAGGACGAGGGCTACAAGATGTCGGGCAACGCCCCGATATACGCGATCCTGCGTGAGGCGCGCGACCGCGCCAGGGCGGCCGGCGCCGAGAACATCGAGGAAAAGGCCGTGGTCGGGGCACCCGTCGATGCGCTCGTCGAACTCGCCGAGGAGGTCGGAGCCGACCTGCTGGTGGTCGGCAACGTCGGTCTGAGCACCATCGCCGGGCGGCTGCTCGGGTCGGTGCCCGCCAACGTCGCGCGCCGGTCCAAGACCGATGTGCTGATCGTGCACACGTCCTAGCGACACAGCGGCGGTTCGACCCGAACCTCGGGGCCCGCGGTCACCAGCCCCGCTCGCGCCACTCGGCGAGATGCGGGCGTTCCGCGCCGAGCGTGGTGTCGTCGCCGTGCCCCGGATACACGGCGGTCCGATCGTCGTAGACGTCGCACACCTTGGTCGTCACGTCCCCGAGCAACTGCTCGAAGTCGCCTTCCTTCCACGTCTTGCCCACCCCACCCGGGAAGGGAGTGGCGGTTGTCACTTCACCCACGGTGTCTGCGGTGAGGGTCTAGCCGTTGGCACAATCATGTGCCATTCGGTGGACGACCGACTCCTGGGCCTAGTGAGCCACGCCGGGGCAGGCCGATGTCCTTTGCCTTATGTAGTGGAGTAGCTAGCGCCGCCGCGCTGATGCTCCGATGCCAAGTACTCCACCATCTGGCAAAGGTTGACAACAGCCGCGCTCAACTTATAGATAGTGGCGTCCCGATCTTCCACGCACGACTGCCAGTCCGGGAACTCCTGCGGCAACTTATAGTTGTCTGCGTTGGTGTGGATTTTTTGCTCGATTTGGTCGCACAGATCTGTAAGGGTCAACTCTCCCGGGGCACCGATGTCGGTGAACCATTTATCAGTCATGTCAGATCGTCTCCTTATTGTTTCCATGTAGTGCAAGCGTCGGCCCCTGCGCCGGACTGAGACTAGGGTCGGAGGTCATTCCGAACCTCCTGGCAAGCGACTGGCCCCGCCCGGCGGTTGTCACGTCACCAGCCCCGCGCGCGCCATTCGGCGAGGTGTGGACGCTCGACGCCTAGCGTGGTGTCGTCACCATGTCCGGGGTAAACGACCGTGTTATCCCCATAGCAGCCGAAAACCCTGGACTCGAGGGAACTCATCAGTGAATCGAACTCTTCTGGGCGTGTTGTCCGGCCAGGACCACCCGGGAACAGGCAGTCGCCGGTGAAAAGGTGCACCCGGCCGCCGGTGGCCGGCCCGTCGAGGGCCAGCGCGACCGAGCCGGGGGTGTGCCCGCGGAGATGAAGGACCTCGAAGGTGAGGTCACCGATGTCGATCGTGTCGCCGGCGGCCAGCAGGACGTCCGGGGCGACCGGTAGCGGGCCCGCGTCCAGGCGGTGGGCGGCGGTCGGTGCGCCGGTCGAGCCGGCCACCTCGGCCAGCGCCAGCCAATGGTCCCGATGCTGATGGCTGGTCACGATCAACGACACCTTCGGTGCGTACCGCTCGATCAGCTCCAGCAGCACCGCGGCGTCGTTGGCGGCGTCGATCAGTAGCGTCTCCCCGGTCGCCGTGCTCGTGATGAGGTAGGCGTTGTTGTCCATCGGGCCCACCGACACCTTGACGATCGAGGCGCCGGGAAGGGTCCGTCGGGCGGCCGTCCCGCGCTCCACGTGCCCGGTGTAGTTGTCGTCGACCACTGTCATGAGCCTCACGGTACTGCGCGCGGGCGCGCCGCCGTGGCCGCCGGCACGATTCTGCGGTCTTACCGGGTCGGGACTTGTCGGTGGCGGCACCTAGCATGGTGCCTGTACTGCGTCTGCGGCCCGAATCGCGGCCATTTCACGTGGAAGGGACATCGTTGGCTGACCGCCTGATTGTCAAGGGTGCCCGGGAGCACAACCTGCGTGGCGTCGACCTCGACCTGCCCCGCGACGCGATGATCGTGTTCACCGGCCTGTCGGGTTCCGGCAAGTCATCGCTGGCGTTCGACACGATCTTCGCCGAGGGGCAACGTCGCTACGTCGAGTCGCTGTCGGCCTATGCGCGCCAGTTCCTCGGGCAGATGGACAAGCCGGACGTCGACTTCATCGAGGGACTGTCGCCCGCGGTGTCGATCGACCAGAAGTCCACCAACCGCAACCCGCGCTCCACCGTCGGCACCATCACCGAGGTGTACGACTATCTGCGTCTGCTCTATGCCCGGGCGGGCACCCCACACTGCCCGGTGTGCGGTGAGCGGATCGCGCGTCAGACTCCCCAGCAGATCGTCGACCAGGTCCTCGCGATGGACGAGGGACTTCGCTTCCAGGTCCTCGCGCCGGTCGTGCGCACCCGCAAGGGCGAGTTCGTCGACCTGTTCGACAAGCTGAACACCCAGGGTTACAGCCGGGTGCGTGTCGACGGGGTGGTGCATTCGCTGAGCGATCCGCCGAAGCTGAAGAAGCAGGAGAAGCACGACATCGAGGTGGTCGTCGACCGGCTGACCGTGAAGGCCGGCGCCAAGCAGCGCCTCACCGACTCGGTGGAGACCGCCCTCAACCTGGCCGACGGCATCGTCGTGCTCGAGTTCGTCGACCGTGAAGACGATCATCCCCATCGTGAACAGCGCTTCTCGGAGAGGCTGGCCTGCCCCAACGGCCATCCGCTGGCCGTCGACGATCTGGAGCCGCGGTCGTTCTCGTTCAACTCGCCCTATGGCGCGTGCCCGGAATGCGCAGGTCTGGGCATCCGCAAGGAGGTCGACCCCGACCTGGTGGTGCCCGACCCGGATCTGACGCTGGCGGAAGGAGCCGTGGCCCCATGGTCGATGGGGCACACCGCCGAATACTTCACCCGCATGCTGTCGGGGCTGGGCGACCAGTTGGGATTCGACGTGGACACCCCGTGGAAGAAGCTGCCCGCCAAGGCCCGCAAGGCCATCCTGGAGGGCTGCGACGAACAGGTGCACGTGCGGTACAAGAACCGCTACGGCCGCACCCGCTCCTATTACGCCGACTTCGAGGGCGTGATGGCGTTCCTGACGCGGCGTATGGAGCAGACCGACTCCGAGCAGATGAAGGAACGTCTCGAAGGCTTCATGCGCGATGTGCCGTGCCCGGAGTGCCAGGGCTCCCGGCTCAAGCCCGAGATCCTGGCGGTGACGCTGGCCGCGGGCACGTTCGGCGCGAAGTCGATCGCCGAGGTCGCCGAGATGTCGATCGCCGGCTGTGCGGATTTCCTCAACGCACTGACGCTGGGCACCCGCGAACAGGCCATCGCGGGTCAGGTGCTCAAGGAGATCCAGTCCCGGCTGGGTTTCCTGCTCGACGTCGGGCTGGAGTACCTGTCGCTGTCGCGGGCCGCGGCGACCCTGTCCGGCGGTGAGGCCCAGCGGATCCGGTTGGCCACCCAGATCGGTTCCGGGCTGGTCGGTGTGCTCTACGTGCTCGACGAGCCGTCGATCGGGCTGCACCAACGCGACAACCGCAGGCTGATCGACACGCTGGTTCGGCTGCGCGACCTCGGCAACACCCTGATCGTCGTCGAGCACGACCTGGACACCATCGCCCACGCCGACTGGGTCGTCGACATCGGCCCGGCGGCCGGCGAACACGGCGGCCGAATCGTGCACAGCGGCCCGTACGACGAGCTGCTCGGCAACCCGGACTCGCTGACCGGGGCCTACCTGTCGGGCAAGGAAGAGATCGAGGTGCCCGCGCTGCGCCGCCCGGTCGACCGGAAACGCCAGCTGACCGTCGTCGGGGCGCGCGAGCACAACCTGCGCGAGATCGACGTGACGTTCCCGCTCGGTGTCCTGACCTCGGTGACCGGAGTATCCGGCTCGGGCAAGTCCACGCTGGTCAACGACATCCTGGCCGCGGTGCTGGCCAACAAGCTCAACGGCGCCCGGCTGGTGCCCGGCCGGCACACCCGGGTCACCGGCCTGGACAAGGTCGACAAGCTGGTCCGGGTCGACCAGTCGCCGATCGGGCGCACGCCGCGATCCAACCCGGCGACCTACACCGGCGTGTTCGACAAGATCCGCACACTGTTCGCCGCGACCACCGAGGCCAAGGTGCGCGGCTACCAGCCCGGGCGGTTCTCGTTCAACGTCAAGGGCGGCCGGTGCGAGGCCTGCTCCGGTGACGGCACCATCAAGATCGAGATGAACTTCCTGCCCGACGTGTACGTGCCGTGCGAGGTGTGCCAGGGCGCCCGGTACAACCGGGAGACGCTCGAGGTGCACTACAAGGGCAAGACGATCGCCGAGGTCCTCGACATGTCGATCGAGGAGGCCGCGGAGTTCTTCGCCCCGATCACCTCCATCCACCGCTACCTCAAGACGCTGGTGGACGTCGGCCTCGGTTACGTGCGGCTCGGTCAGCCCGCCCCGACGCTGTCCGGTGGCGAGGCGCAGCGGGTCAAGCTGGCCTCCGAGTTGCAGAAGCGCTCCACCGGCCGGACCGTGTACATCCTCGACGAGCCCACCACCGGGCTGCACTTCGAGGACATCCGCAAGCTGCTCTCCGTCATCAACGGACTGGTCGACAAGGGCAACACCGTCATCGTCATCGAGCACAACCTCGACGTGATCAAGACCTCGGACTGGATCGTCGACATGGGTCCCGAGGGTGGCTCGGGTGGCGGAACGGTGGTGGCCACCGGCACGCCGGAGGATGTTGCCACGCACCCCGGGAGCTACACCGGACACTTCCTGGCGGAGACGCTCGGGGTGTCGCGTCCGGCCCGCAAGACCCGCCGCAGCAGCAAGGTCAGCGCGTAGTCCACAGCCCCGCGCCCCGACGGTGGATCCGCCGGGTCGGTGGCATGCGGTCCGGTGGAGGTCGCGGTCGCCGCCGCCGATATTTGGGATCGGTAGCGCCGCGGCGGGCATTGACTTCACCCGACGACGCCACCGAGGCGAAGCAGGACGAAGGGATGGATCGATGAAGCGAGTTGTCGCTGGTGTGATCGGGATCGCTGCGGGCGCCGCCATGCTGGTGGGCTGTTCCGACGACAAGGGCGCCCAGGACCCGGGCACCGGTACCGAGAGTTCGGTGGCCGCCGACGCGCAGGTCAGCACCGGACAGAAGACCGAGGTCAAGGTCGACGGCGCCGACTTGGCGGGGCTGGACCTGAATTCGGTGACCTGCGTCAAGCAGGGCGGGAAGATCAACGTGGCCAGCGGTGCGATCGGCGGTCAGCAGGGTCTGGGCATCGTGATGACCGACGAGGCGACGCCGGTCGTCGAGTCGCTCGGCATGGTGGTCGACGGTAATGCGCTCGCGGTGACCAACACGATGGGCGCCGAGGTCGGCTCGGCCGAGGTGAGTGTCGACGGCGACACCTACACCGTCACCGGGGAGGCCACCGGCGCCGACATCAGCAATCCGATGGCCGGGATGATCACCAAGCCGTTCACCGTCACGGTGAGCTGTAGCTGAGTCCCGCGTCCGGAGCGGCGGGCGTATCCAACACGCCCGCCGCTTCCTATGATTCAGCAGTGACGATCCGCGCGATCGAGCAGGACCTGGACCGGGCCCGTCAGCTCGCGCTGGCCGCGGACGAGGGGTCGGCCAAGGACGTACTGCTGTCGCTGATGCCCCCTATCGAAGAGGCGGGGCGTGAGGATCTGATGCTGGAGGTCTACGCCCAGCTCGGCGAGATCTATCTGGTCAGAACCGCCTACGACGGAGTCACCGAATGTCTCGGCCGGATCGAGGCCTCCTTGCAGGCCTACCGCGACATCCGGGCCGGGCTGCGCGTCGGGGCGGCCGGGGACGTCACGATGACCGATGACGAGATCGACGCAGTACTCTGCCGCTACCGGCGACGCGCGCTGTTCCTGCAGAGCGGACTGGCCGCTGCGCACGGCGAGCACGAGCGCGCCGGGGCCGCACTTCGATCACTGGCCGGGGACACCGGCGGCGGCGCGTTGGCCGCCGAGCACGCCTATCTGGTCACGTACGCGAACATTCTGTGCGCCGTCGCGCTGTGCGACGACGACCTGCATGTGCAGTCGCTGCCGCTGTGGGAGAGGGTCTTCGAGGATCTCGATGCGCCGGCCGACGGCAGTGAGCTCGACGACAACCTGCGCGTGCTGGCCGGCACCGGCTACGGCAGGTTCTGCGTCGAGACCGGCCGGTTGACCGAGGCCGACCCGCATCTGCGTCGTGCCGGCGCCCGCGCGCAGGCCCGCGGCTGGCAGTTGGCCACGGCGCGTACGCAGTTGGAGCGGGCCACCGCGGCATGGGCCGCGGGGGACCGGCGGCTGGCCCAGGATCTGGTCCACGAGTGCTATCCGGCGATCGCCGAGCACGCCCGTGCGCACGACGTGTCCCGCTGCTGGTTGTACTTCGGCCTGATCAGTATCTCGGTGGGGGCGCTCGACGACGCCGACGAACGACTCGGCCACGCCGAGCGGCACTGGCGCGAGCTCGGGCGGCCGCTGCACATCCACCGGATCCTGTTGCAGCGCAGCTGGGTCGACATCCTGCGCGGCGATTTCGCCGCGGCGACCGCACGGGTCCACGCGGCCCGCGAGCTACTCGACAGCTGGCCCAGGCACAGCTGGCTGCAGTACGCCAGGCTCGACGACCACCTCGGGTCGATCCTGCGCGCCGAGGCGCTGGCCGACCCCGATCATGCCGGGGAGAAGTTCGCGCAGGCGGCCGAGCTCAAGGTTCCCGCGGCACTGGCCGTCGATTCCGTGCGGCACGCGATCGCCGACGCCGATGCGCGGATGCGGTGGGCCACCTGCGTGTCGGCGCGCATCCTCGCCGGGGCTTTCGCGGTCGCCGCCGACTGGGGGAACACCGAGCTGCTCAGCGAGCTGATCGAATATCACTGCGCGCGAGGTACTTTCAGCATGCCCGAAGCCCCGCAGGGGGCCGACTGGGCCGATACCGCCACGGCGGCGGTGCCGGTCGAGGACGCCGACGAGTACGCGCTGGTGGCCTCCGGTAACGGGCCGGTGCCCGATGGCCCGCTGAGCACGCTGGGTGCGCTGCCGCCGCTGCGGATGGACCCGGCCGGCGAGCCGGTGCTGGTCGGCTACCGCGAGCTGGCCCATCGGCGGTACGGCAGGCGGGTCACCGCCGACGACGCCGAATGGTCGACGTGGCCGTGACCGGCCCGGGCCCGACCCTGATGATGCGCTACGCCGACGTCGGCGCGGCGGTCTATGCCGGCCTGAGGGTGGTCGGGTGCCCCCAGGCGACGGTCACCTGGGCGATCGAGGAGCCCGCCCTCGACACGGTGCGCGATCTGCTGACCGGCGCGCTGCCCGACCCCCGCCCCGGCGAAACCCCGGGCGACGCGGTCGAACGTGCGTTGACCGCCGGCTCGCTCGCGACACCGGCAGCCGAGCGCGAGCTCGCCGGCGTGCTCGGCGAGCAGCTGATCTCGCCGAACGCCTGGCGGTTGATCGCCGAGTACGCCGGCACGCCCGGCGCGGCACTGTTCGTCGCACCCGCCGCACGGCTGGCGCAGGTGCCATGGTCGGTCCTCACCCCGCCGGATGGCGACGGCCGGCGACTGGTCGAGCTGATCGATGTCCTGCTCGCGGCGCCGCCCAGCATCGCCAACGCGGACCGTCGCCCGGCTCGCTGGCAGGACCGGTCCGACCGCCCGCCGCTGCTGATCCTCGACCCGCGGGTACCCGGGCAGCGTCCCGACTCCGCGCTGGGCTCGGTGCTGGGCAGGCCGGACGCCGAGAGCCGGCTGGTCCGGCATTTCGCGGCGGTGATGCGGCACCGGGAGGTGCTGCCCGAGGTGGGGTCGGCGGTGGAGCTGTTCCGCCGGGCGACGGCCGACCGCGGGTGGCTGGCCGCACAGCTCGGCCGCCAACCCGGTCGGCTGCTGTTCGTCGGGCACGCCACAGCTGCCGACGGTGACGTCGGCCATGCCGACCGCGCCGCCGTGCATCTGGCCGAGGACGACCCGCTGACCGCGGCCGACCTGATGGCCTCCGGGCTGGCGCTGCCGCCACGGGTGGCGTTGCTGGCCTGTTCCTCGGGTGGGGACTACCGATTCGACGAGGCGACCGGGCTGGTCGCGGCCTTCGTCCTGGGCGGTGCGGTGCTCGTCACCGCGACGCTGTGGTCGCTGCCCACCACCGCCGGGTACCACCGCTTCTGCAGCGCGGCAGGGGACCTGGCCGATCCGATGGCCGATGTGGTGCTCGCGGTGGACGCCGCGCACGATGCCGACGAGCCCGGCCGGGCGATCAACGTGTGGCAGCGTTGTCAGCTGGCGCGCTGGGGCGACGGCGACGTCACGGCCAGCCCGCTGTATTGGGCCGCACTGGTGACCTTCGCGGTGGACGGTGCCCGATGACGGTCAGCCACGCCGCCGGGGCGGGATCCGCACCGCCACCGAGGATTCGTCGTCGGGCCGATAGAACATGTCGATGACCCTGCCGGGGGTGAACCACCCCAGTGAGTTCTCCGGGATCAGCGTGGTCTCGCGCGCGGCGAATTGCCCCCCTTCGGGCCTGCTCACCATGACGTCGAGTTCCACCTCGCGACAGTCCGCGCGGGCGGCACCGGTTAGCCGGACGGCGACGACCACGCCGCGCGAGCGCACCACGGCGCGGGTCGGGGCGAGCAGGACCGCCGCCGATCCGGCGATCAGGAAGCTGACGAACACCAGGGGGAGCACGCTGGACATACTTCGAGGCTCGGCGAGCGGGCGGGCTACCGAACCCAACTTCTATCGGGCTACCGAACCCGACTTCTATTCTGTTGCGATGAGGGCGGGCCCGGAGTCGGCGGTGGCGGTGCGGCAGCCACGCCGCGCGGTGATCGAACGGGCCTGGCGCGCCATCGGTCCCGGTGTCGAGGTGCTCAGCGCCGCCGACGGCGGCCCGCTCAGCCGTACGGTCAAGCGCATCGTCGATCCGCTGGTGCTGCGGCTACGGGTCAACGCGCGGTTCTCGGCGCCGTTGGTGACCGCCGACGTCGCGGTGCAGATCCACGACGTCATCGTCGGGCAGAGCGGTCCGCTGCGGGCCACCGCCGGATGGTTCGAGTTGCTCAAACGCGAACGCCGCCGACAGCGCATCACCACCGGGAACGCCCAGGAACTGTATTTCCCGGTCTGTTTCGAGCTGGCCGTGCTCCATGGCGCGCCGGGCCGGCATGCCCGCGAGACCGCCGCCCGGGTGCTCGCGGAGCTGCACTCCGATCGTGACCGTACGGCGACCGAAACGCTCAACGACTACATCGACGACGCCGGCGTCGTCGCCGGGTTGGCCGCCCAGCGTGACCGCTCCTGGCGCGACGTGCGCAGCGGCGGCGAGATCACCGGGCCGTTCCTGGCCGGGCTGACAACCGTTCTGGGCCGTGCGGACGGTCACAACGCCAGGGCGGCACGCGGGCGGGTGTGGTCGGCGCTGGTCGCCGATCCCACGCCGTACAACCTCGGTGCCCAGGCACACACCGACGGGGCGGAGCTGCCGTGGTCGATCGCCGATCTGGGCCTGAGCGGGGCTGACCGGCAGCGCCCCCCGGAGATCACCGGTGCCGACGGCGAGCGTCCGCTGGACCGCAGTGTGGTCGACCGGGTCCGCGCGACCCTGCGCCGGGCGATGGCCCGCGACGAGCTGCCCACCGTGGCGCTGCTGTGCGCCGAAGAGGTCGACCGCGCCTGCGCGCCGTGGGGTCTGCTGGCCGAGGACAAGCAGGCGACGTTGGTCGCCGGCGTCGAGGTCGCGCTCGACCTGGCCCCGCTGGACGAATCGGCACCGGCCCGCCACGATCTGTCGGCCAGGATCCAGGCCCGGCTGCGTAAGGAGGCCTATGTGCTGCATGCGCGGCGCCACCTGGCCGACGGCGCCGCTCTGCATCCGCGCCAGCGGCAGGTCGTCGACGAACTCGCCGTGTTCCGCAGGCCGTATCTGAGCCGGCTCTGGGCCCGGCTGCACGGTCGCGATGTGTGGCAGGAGCCGTGCACCGATGTCGACGACGTGTTGAGCCTGCTCGACGGTGTAGCGCGTTCGGTCAGCCTCGATCACCGGCAGCGGATCAAGGCGATGCTCGGCGACGGGGGCCCGCGATGAGACTGGTGGCCGAGTCGGGTCTGTGGAGCACCGGGGAGGTCCCCGAGCCGGCGCCGCTCACGGCGGTTCTCGAGGTTGCCGGCGCGGTGCTGTCGTGGACGGTCGACGACGGGTCGGGATCGGCGCACATCGCCTTCACCGCCGCCGAGCGGGCGGACTGGTTGTGGCGCCTCGCGGGCGAGAACGGGCACGACGCGATCGTGACCGCGCTGACCGCCCGCGCGCCCGAAGGCGAACTCGAGGTTCCCGGTGTCACCCTCGACACCGCCGCGCTGAACCGATTGCGGCACCTCGCCATCGGCCACTGGCTGCGCCGCTGGTGGCCGGCCAGTCGGCGCGACGGTATCGCCGATCTCGACGCCGCGCTGCTCGACGCCGAGCTCGCGCTGCTCACGGCCGGGGCGCAGGAGTACTTCACCGACGACACCCTGGACTCCGACATCTCCGGGCTGCTGCGTCCACACGCGGACCTGCTCGCCGGGCTGAGCCGGCTGGGCGATCCGCGGATCGCGGAGCTGGCCCGCGCGTGTACCGCGCTGGCCGAGGACACCGGCGTGCCACCACCCGATCGCCCACCGGTGGTGGCACGCCGCGACGACTACGCGCTGGCGGCCGGATCCGACGGCCAGGGTGGGCCCGCTACCGCGATCGCCGCCGGCACCGGATCGGTACGCTGGGCGGCCGTGCCACCCGGGATCTTCGACTCCGCGGAGGACACCGTCGACTGGCACATCGATGCGGTCGGCGCCGAGGTGATCGCGCGCGTGCACGCCGACCTGTCCGGCGGCGCCTCACCGGCCGGCGTCGGGGTACGGCTGGCCTCCGGCGCGATCGGCGGCGCCGGTGTGCTCGACGAGACCGGGAGGGCGACGGTCGCGCTGTTCGAGGCGCACGAACCGGTCACCGAAACCATTGCCTGGAACCATGATTGGCGTGACACCGACGTGATGATCGGGGTGCCGGTACGGGAGTCGCGCGAGCACCGGGAGCGGGCCAGGGAGTTCGCGCGGTCCCGGCTGCGCACGCCTGGCGCCGACGCGTTCCTGGCCGAGGTGCTCGCCGCCGAATCGGACTATTGAGCCTGCTCGTCGCCGTCTACACCGTGCATCGAGCGGCGGATCTGCTCGAGCCGTTCGGCCGCCGCCTTCTGGCGGGCCTCGTAGGCCTCCTCGACCGATCGGCCCTCGGGGGTGTCCGCCGCGAGCTCGGTGGCGCCCATCGCGGTGCCGTAGCGGGTCTCGATCTTCTCCCGCACCGAGTCGAACGTCGGCACTCCGCTGGCGCTGTATCCGCTGTCGACCGGCGCCGGGGTGACGTCAGGTTCGGGGCTGGGTTCGTCCGGCATGAGATCACGGTACCGCCGACGGCCTACCCTGCGGCCGTAACGGCGGCCACCGGCGTGACGCCGACCGGCAGCCCCACGTGCGGGACATCCGGGGTGTCCAGCGCGCCGGCCAGCCACGGCAGCGCCGCGGTGAAGGCCTGCGACGCGAACGGCCAGTCGTGGTTGCCCGGCTGTGCGACGACCGCGCAATCGATGCCGGCGGGCCGGCCCTGCGCACACAGCGTGCGCGCGGCGACGGTCTGCTCGTTGGGGGGTGCCGAGCTTGTGGTGAAGTTGACGTCGAACCACCCCGCGGTGTCGCGGTAGGGCCCGTGCCGGGCGATCACCTGGGTGGGGTCGAACGACGCGTAGGCCACGGCGTTGCCGCCGAAGAGACGGTCGATGGTCTGCCGGCGGTTCCCGGCGTTCGGAACGAGATCGCCGGCGATGTCTTCGAAGGCGCTGAACATGTCGGGGTGCATGACGGCCAGGTCCAGCGCGCAGGTGCCGCCCATCGACCAGCCGACCACGCCCCAGTTCGCCGCGTTCGCGCTGACCCCGTACCGGGACTCGATGAACGGCACGACATCCTCGGTGAGATGGTTGGCGGAGTTGCCCCGGCTGCCGTTGACGCACTCGGTGTCGTTGTTGAACGTGCCACCGGGATCGACGAACACCAGCACCGGCGCGTAGCCGTGATGGGCGGCGGCGAACCTGTCGATCGTGTTGATCGCCCCGCCGGCGCGCATCCAGTCCGCCGGGGTGTTGATGTCTCCGCCGATCATCATCACCGTCGGCAGCGCCGGCGGTGGGCCGCTCTCATACCAGGCGGGCGGCAGGTAGACGTATTCCCGGCGGTGGGCGAAACCCGAAGCGGTGTCCGGGATGTCGACCGCGATCACGCTGCCGCGGGGCGGCAGCACGTGGCGCTTCTGCATGGCGGCGATGGTGACCTGATCGGTCTGATCGGGCAGCGGCCCCGCAGTGACCTGGGTCCAGACCGATGCGGCGGTGGGGAAGTAGCCGGTCCACAGGTTCAGCCCCAGGGCGGCGGCCAGCACCGACAGTGGAACCGCCAGCACCGACGCGCACCTGCGCCACCATGGAGCGGATGCCCAGCCGGACACCAACACCCCGACGGCCATCCCGGACAGTGCGATCCACAGCCACAGGGTGTGGGGTGCGGGGTTGGTGTCGTCGGCCAGGTCGGCCGACCGGATGTAGCCGTAGGTCGCTGCGGCCAGCGCGGCGCCGACGAGTGCCGACCACGGCAGCCACACGGTGCGCCAGCGCCGGTTGCGCCAGCCGATCGCGGTGACCAACGCTACGGCGGCGAGGACCTGGACCAGGACGGGCAGCCATCCGTGTGTCAGAAGCAGGGGGTCGTGCAGGACAAACGGCAGTGTCACAGAACCAGACTGGGCGCCGTTCCTTGGAGCCTGCTGTGGTGTGGCTGTCGAGCGGGTGCGGGCTCAGCGCGGCTTGGCCAGCGGGAACGGCAACGTCTCGCGGATGCTGCGCCCGGTGATGAGCATCACCACCCGGTCCACCCCCATGCCGAGCCCACCGGTCGGCGGCATCGCATACTCCATCGCCTGCAGGAAATCCTCGTCGAGCTCCATGGCCTCCGGATCCCCGCCGGCAGCCAGCAGCGACTGCTCCTGCAGCCGGCGCCGCTGCTCGACGGGATCGGTCAGCTCGCTGTAGGCGGTGCCCAGCTCCACCCCCCAGGCGACCAGATCCCAGCGCTCGGCGATGCCCGGGATGCTGCGGTGCGGCCGGGCCAGCGGGGACACCGAGGTGGGGAAATCCTTGTAGAAAGTCGGCTCTTCGGTGCGTTCCTCGACGAGACGCTCGTAGAGTTCCAGCACCACCGCGCCGGCGTCCCAGTGCGTCAGGTAGGGGATCTTGGCGGCGTCGCACAACCGCCGCAGCGTCGCCAGGTCGGTGCCGGGGCCGATCTGTTCACCGAGGGCCTCGGACACCGCGCCGTGCACGGTCTTGACCGTCCAGTCGCCGGAGATGTCGACCGGCTCGAGAGCGTTGTCGGGGCCCGGCCGCATGAAGACCTGGGAGCCGTTGGCCGCCTCGGCGGCGTTCTGGATCAGCTCGCGGCAGCCGTCGATCCACACGTTGTAGTCGGCATGTGCCTGATAGGCCTCCAGCAGGGTGAACTCCGGATTGTGGCTGAAGTCCACGCCCTCGTTGCGAAATGCGCGGCCCAGCTCGAAAACCCGTTCCACCCCGCCGACACAGAGCCGCTTGAGGTACAGCTCCGGCGCGATACGCAGGTACAGGTCGAGATCGTAGGCGTTGATGTGGGTCAGGAACGGTCGGGCGTTGGCACCTCCGTGGATCTGCTGCAGGATCGGCGTCTCGACCTCCAGGAAGCCCTTGCCGACGAGGGTCTCCCGGATCGCGTGCAGGACCCCGCTGCGGGCCTTGATCAGGTCACGGGCCTCGGCGTTGATCGCGAGGTCGACATAGCGCGCCCGGACCCGGGCCTCCTGGTCGGTCAGGCCCTTCCATTTGTCGGGCAGCGGCCGCAGACACTTGCCGATCAATCGCCATCGGGACACCAGCACCGACCACGCGCCCGACCGGCCGTGGCCCATGGCGCCGGTCACCTCGATCAGGTCCCCGAGGTCGATGCTGCCGGTGAACTCGGCGGTGGTGGCCTCGGTCAGATGCGAATTGTCCAGCAGCAGTTGGGTTTCCCCGGACCAGTCGCGCAGCTGGGCGAACAGCACACCGCCGTAGTCGCGCATCCGCAGCACCCGGCCGGCGACCGTGACCGGCGTGCCCTCGTCGGCGGCGAGGGCCTGGGCGACGGTGTGGCTCGGCGGGCTGCCGACCGGGTAGGCATCGACACCCCGCCGTTGCAGCGCCGCGAGTTTGGCCATCCGCACCCGGACCTGCTCGGGCAACCGGCGCGCTCCGTCTGCGGGCAGATCGTCGACCAGCCGGTCGATGTCGGGTGCGGTCCCGTCGCTGTGCAGCACGCCCGTCGCGACCAGCGGTCCCGGCGCCGCGATGTGATGCCCGGTGTGCGGCTGGTCGTGGCGCCGGGAAAACGGCAGCACCAGAAAGCCTTCGGCGATCACCGAGGCGACACCGACACGCGGCACCAGCCTGGCGTCCTCGTAGCACGCGTAACGCGGCACCCACTGCGGCTGGTATTTCATGTTCGAGCGGTACAACGTCTCCAGCTGCCACCACCGCGAGAAGAACACCAGGATCCAGCGCCACAGCCGGGCGACCGGCCCGGCGCCGAGCTGGGATCCCTGTTCGAACGCCGAGCGGAACATCGCGAAGTTCAGCGAGATGCGGGTCACGCCGATGTCCTCGGACCGCAGGCACAGCTCGCTGACCATCAGCTCGATGGTGCCGTTGGGCGACTGCGGGGAGCGCCGCATCAGGTCCAGCGACACCCCGTTGGTGCCCCACGGGACCAGCGAGAGCATCGCCACCACCCGCTCGTCCTGTACCGCCTCGACGAGCAGGCAGTCCCCGTCGGCGGGATCGCCGAGCCGGCCCAGCGCCATCGAGAACCCGCGTTCGTCCTCGGTGTCGCGCCACCGGTCGGCCCGCTCGACCACCCGTGCCATCTCCTCGGCGGACAGATCGCGGTGCCTGCGCATCCGCACTCCCACCCCGGCGCGCCGCGCGCGGGTCACCGCCTGGCGCACGGCGCGCATGTCCGGACCCGAGAGCCGGAAGTCGTCGGTGTACAGGATCGCCTCGTCGCCGAGTTGCAGTGCGTTGAGCCCGGCCTCGCGGAACGCCTGCGCGCCGGTCGAGCTCGCGCCCATCACCCCGGGGGCCCATCCGTAGGTCTGGCACAGCTCGAGCCACGCATCGATCGCCTGGGGCCAGGCCTTCTGGTCGCCGATCGGGTCGCCGCTGGCCAGGCACACACCCACTTCGACCCGGTAGGTGACGGCCGCGCGGCCGTCACCGGCGAACACCACCGCCTTGTCGCGACGGGTGGCGAAGTAGCCCAGCGAGTCGTTCTTGCCGTACAGCTCGAGCAGGCCCCGGATCGCGGACTCGTCCTCGCCGGTCAGCGCGTTCTCGGCGCGCTGGGACTGGAACAACACCACCGCCGTGACCATCAGGGCGAGCGCACCGAACAGGCCGAGTGCGGCGTTGACCAGCACGTGCGGATAGCCGCTGAACGCGTCGGCGTCGGCGCCGGCGAACGCACCGACCCGGTTCAGCGCGTACCAGAACCGGTCCTCCCGGGCCAGCGTGCCCGGGAACAGCTCGACCAGACCCCAGCCGATCAGCGTGCCGACCGCCAACCCGGCCACCAGCACCGCGGCCGCCTTGAACAGCGCGCCCCGGCGCACCTTGGCCCAGAACTCCTTGCGGGCCAGCAGCAGGAACACGATCGCGGCCAGGTGGAACCCAAGCCCGATGACCTCGCCGATCTCCTCGACCCAGGATTCGCCGCCGGTGAGCAGGTCACCGATGTTCCACCCGACGCCGGCGACCATGTACCCGAACAGGATCCACCAGGCGATGCGCTTGCGGGCGGCCAGCGCGGCGGCCAGCAGGGCGAGCACGAACGCCCACGCGAAGCTGGTGTCGGGGAAGTTGAAGATGTAGTCGTTGACGAACTCGCGCGGGACCCTGATGGCCCACCGGATCAGCGGCGAGATACTGGCCACCAGCGACAGCGTCGCGATGATGCCGACGGTCCACCCGGCGGCCGCGGGCACCCACCGGTACGGGGACGTCGGGCGTGCCCGCACCGGGCGCGTAGCGGTCATACGCCGGGAGAATATTCGCTCGGTGGGGGAAAGTGGCGCTACCAGACCGGGCCGGTGTATTTCTCGCCCGGACCGTGCCCCGGGTCGTCGGGCACCGCGCTGGCCTCGCGGAATGCCAGCTGCAGGGTCTTGAGCCCGTCGCGCACCGGCCCGGCGTGCGGGCCCAGGTACTCCGCGGATGCCGTCACCAGGCCGGCCAGCGCGGTGATCAGCCGCCGGGCCTCGTCGAGATCGCGGTGCGGGCTGTCGTCGGGATCCTCGGACGACAGCCCGAGTTTCTCGGCCGCCGCGCTCATCATCATGACCGCGGCCCGGGTGATGACCTCGACGGCGGGAACCTCGGCCAACTCGCGCACGTTGGGTTCGGCGGTGTTAGGAACATCGGTCATGCCTGCTAGACTGGCATGCGCGACCGTCCCGGCAACGCCCGGGACAGCAAGTGGAGTCCCACTCCCACCGCTGACCGACGATCGAGTCGAAGGTACAGCGGTCCGGTCACAGACATCACCGATGTCTGTCCTGGTCGGCGATGGGCCCTGCTGTGAGCAGGGCTTTTCTGTTCTTGGCGGAACGGAGGCGCCGGCGGCGGAGGGGCTCCTCAGGACAACATAGGAGGCCCCATCAGCACTGAGACCCGCGTCAACGAGCGCATCCGCGTACCTGAAGTCCGCCTGATCGGACCGGGCGGTGAACAGGTAGGCATCGTGCGCATCGAAGATGCCCTCCGCGTCGCCGCGGACGCCGATCTCGATCTCGTCGAAGTCGCCCCCAACGCCAGGCCTCCGGTCTGCAAGATCATGGACTACGGCAAGTACAAGTACGAGACGGCCCAGAAAGCGCGCGAGTCTCGCAAGAACCAGCAGCAGACCGTCGTCAAGGAACAGAAGCTGCGACCCAAGATCGACGACCACGACTACGAGACCAAGAAGGGCCACGTGGTCCGCTTCCTCGAAGCGGGGTCGAAGGTCAAGGTGACCATCATGTTCCGCGGGCGCGAGCAGTCGCGGCCCGAACTGGGTTACCGACTCCTGCAACGCCTGGGCGCCGACGTCGCCGAGTACGGCTTCGTCGAGACGTCCGCCAAGCAGGACGGTCGCAACATGACGATGGTGCTGGCCCCGCACCGCGGCGCGAAGACTCGCGCCAAGGCGGCGCACGATGCAGACACCCCGTCGGCTCCGCGCGGAACCGCGCAGGCTGACGAAGCACAGACCGATTCACCACAGAACTGAGGAAACATGCCCAAGGCGAAGACCCACAGCGGCGCTTCGAAGCGGTTCCGCCGCACCGGAACCGGCAAGATCGTGCGTCAGAAGGCGAACCGTCGCCACCTGCTCGAGCACAAGCCGACCTCGCGCACCCGCCGCCTCGACGGGCGCACCGCGGTGGCCGCGAACGACACCAAGCGCGTCGCGAAGATGCTCAACGGCTAGGCGCCGGCACTCAACTCGAACTGACCTGACCAAGATAGGAAGACACTCATGGCACGCGTGAAGCGCGCGGTCAACGCGCAGAAGAAACGGCGCACCGTACTGAAGGCATCCAAGGGCTACCGGGGCCAGCGGTCCCGGCTGTACCGCAAGGCCAAGGAACAGCAGCTGCATTCGTTGACCTACGCCTACCGGGACCGGCGCGCCCGCAAGGGCGAGTTCCGCAAGTTGTGGATCTCGCGGATCAATGCGGCGGCCCGGGCCAACGACATCACCTACAACCGGCTGATCCAGGGCCTCAAGGCCGCGGGCGTCGACGTCGATCGCAAGAACCTCGCCGAGATCGCGATCAGCGACCCGGCCGCCTTCACCGCGCTGGTGGAGGTCGCCAAGGGCGCCCTGCCCGACGACGTGAACGCTCCGTCGGGCGAGGCTGCCTGACGCTCACCGAGCGCTCTGCCCGGGTGGCGGCGGCGGTCAAACTACACCGCCACGTCGGGCGCCGCCGCGCCGCACGCTTCCTCGCCGAGGGCCCCAATCTCGTCGAGGCAGCGTTGCGGCGCGGACTCGTTTCCGAGGTCTTCGCCACCGAATCCGCCGCCGACCGGTTCGCCGGGCTGCTGGCCGGCGCACCCGTACACCTGGTCACCGAGCGCGCGGCCAAGGCGCTGTCCGACACCGTCTCGCCGGTGGGTCTGGTGGCGGTGTGTGCGGTACCCGAGACGGGGCTCGACGATGTGCTGGCCGCGCAGCCGACGCTGCTGGCCGTGCCGGTGGGCATCGCCGAACCGGGGAACGCCGGCACGATCATCCGGGTCGCCGACGCGATGGGGGCCGACGCGGTGGTGCTCGCCGGAACGAGCGTCGATCCCTACAACGGCAAGTGTCTGCGCGCATCGGCGGGCAGCATCTTCTCGATCCCGGTGGTCAGCGACCCCGATGCCGTGTCGGTCGTCGGCAGGGTGCGTGATGCCGGGCTGCAGGTGCTGGCCACGGTGCTCGACGGCGAGCTCAGCCTCGAGGACGCGGAGCTGGCCGGACCGACGGCGTGGCTGTTCGGCCCCGAGGCACACGGCCTTCCACCGGAGGTCGTCGCACTGGCATCCGCCGGTGTGCGGATCCCGATGGCCGGTGGTGCCGAGAGCCTCAACATCGCCGCGGCCGCCGCGATCTGTCTGTATCAGAGCGCCCGCGCGCTTGCTCGCCGCGACCACCGCTGACGGGGGCCCCTGCCCCGGAGGGCTTCAGCCCGCGATCGGCGCGGCGCGCGTGCATTCTGCGTCGATACAAATCTGGCGGACTCTGTAACGTCCGTTGTTCGACGGGATCGGGGGTTCGGTGCCTTCCTACGACTACGTCATCGCCGGTGCCGGATCGGCCGGGTGCGTGCCGGCCAACCGGCTCTCCGCCGATCCCGGCGTATCGGTGCTGCTCGTCGAGGCCGGTGGCCCGGACCGCCATCCGATGTTCCACGTGCCCAAGGGCTCCGGGCTGCTGATGGAGAACGAAAAGTACGTGTGGCGGTATGCCACGACACCATTCGGACCCAAGCAACGCCCCGAATTCTGGACCCGCGGGAAGGTGATCGGGGGCTCCAGCTCGATCAACGGGATGGTGTACAACCGCGGCAACCGTGCCGACTACGACGAGTTGGAACGGCTCGGCAACCACGGGTGGGGCTGGGACGACATCCTGCCGATCTACACCGCGTTCGAGGACCACGAGTTCGGGCCGACCCCGACGCGCGGCACCGGAGGCCCACTGCACGTCTCGGTGGCCGCCGAGCAGGACCGCCTCTGCGGGTAGATCGTCACTTCCGGCACCCGGATCGGGCTGCGCGAGGTCACCGATGTCAACGAGACCGACGACCCGCGTATCGGTTTCACGCCGGCCACCATCCGGCGGGGTAGACGGGTGAGTGCCGCGGACGCGTTCCTCAAACCGGCCCGCAGGCGGCCCAACCTGGAGGTCCGCACCGGCACCACGGTGACGCGGGTGATCGTCGAGAACGATCGCCCGGTAGGGGTCGAGCTCGCGACGCGCGGGGGGAGCGACCGCACAGGTCCGCGCCGACCGGGAGGTGCTGCAGCGCGCGGGTGTGCCGGTTCTGCTCCATCGCGAGCACGTCGGCAGGCGGATGCGCGAAAACCGTTGCTTCGCAATGAAGTTCCGGCTCAACGCCGATCTCGGGTACAACCGGCAGCTCGCTACCGGCTGGGGGCAGGCGAGGACGGCGGCGCGCTACCTGGCGGCCCGGAGGGGCTCACTGGCCACCCCCACCTTCGACGTGCTGGCGTTCGTCAAATCCACGCCGTCCGCCGACCGGGTCGACGGGCAGTTGTTGCTGGGGCCCTTCACCATCCCGGCTTACCAGGAGGGCGAACCCGTCTCGATCGAGCGGGCGCCCGGGCTGTCGTGTCTGGGCTTCGCGCTGCGTCCGACCTCGGAAGGTTCGGTGGCGATGACATCGGCGAACCCGGGTGCACCGCCGCTGCTGGAGCCCAATTATCCGGCCAGCGAGCACGACCGGACCACGACGGCGAACGTGATGCGCCGCACGCGGGAGTTGTTCGCGCAGTCGCCGATCGCCGACCGGATCGATCACGAGACGTTCCCCGGTCCCGGTGCCCGGAGTGACGATGAACTGCTCGACTCGGCACTCGACGGCGGATACACCGGATACCACGCCATCGGCAGCTGCGCGATGGGTCCCGCCGACGACGACGTGGTCGACAGCCGGCTGCGGGTCAGGGGGGTGGACGCGCTGCGTGTCGTGGACTGCTCGGCGATGCCGATCATGATGGCGGGCAACCTGAACGGTCCCGTGATGGCGATGGCGGCCCGGGCCGCGGAGTTCATCCGCGAAGATCGGTGAGATTGAGCCCGTCGGCTTCGCGCGAAAGACGTTACCGGAGTGGTGGATGGGTTCGGCCAGAAAGCGTCCGAACTACCCCCGCCGGATGCTCCTACCTGATGAACGCAGCCATCGGGGTTGTGATCACCGAACAAGGAGCACATCATGAGCACCACCCGCGCTAAACGTCTCATCACCACCACCGTCCGCGTCGCCGTCGCCGCCGCGGCCGCCCCGGCAGTGCTGTTCGTCGGGGCCGGAATCTCTCACGCTCTGCCCGTCGACTACCTGCCGGCTGCACCCATATGCGCCGACTGCGTGGGCTTCAACCCGCAGCCGGATCCGCCCGGGTATCCGTCCGACCACCTGCCGATCAACAACAAGCCCGAGTACGGCGGCCCCGACAGCGTTCCGTCGCCAAGGCGGTGACACCCGGCCGCACGTCGCTCGAACTGACGCGCGTCGAGGTCAGCGAACCAGTCTGGACATGGGACTGGCGGTCAGTGATGGCTGCCAGTCCCGTTGCGCGCGTGAGCATCGACGAGTGCCACGCCGACTTTCGACGTCGGTTCCCGGTGTCTGAAAGCGCGAGAAATCTCGGGGCGAAAAGTGTCCGAGATGCCGGGGACGACGACTCCTACCCATGAGCGCGGCCGATCGCGCGCCGCGACGACCACACCGAAGGAGCACATCATGAACACAACACCATCGGGACCGCAGTCGGCCCGGCAAACAGCTGTGAACCAGGTCAAGCGGTTGGCGATGACAGGGCTCGTCGCGGGGGCTCTGGGCCTGGCCAGCGTGGGTCTGGGCGCGGGCATCGCAAATGCCGGCGGCCCCTATCAGTGGTGCCCGGGAGACGATCCCCTGGGATTCGGCGCCGGATTCGACACCCCCGCGGACGCCAGACCCAATTGGGATTGGAACATCTGCCATACCTATCACTACGTCAACCACGGGCAGGGCAATGTTTCACCCACGGTCTGGGATGGCGAGAATCCCCCACCCCCGTACCCCTGGCAGCCCCCGAATGTGTGCTGGGCCCTGTTCATTCCGCGCCCGTGCTGATGGAAGTTGTGCTGCCGCGACGTGTCGCGAGGCCGCCCTGCGGTGCTGTGCTGGATGCGGGCAATCGACGCCCGGCCATCGCCGAGATCCGCGGGGCGGCACTCACCGCCACAGCCTGCGCGATGGGCCTAGGCAAATCGGCGTGAGTGCTGAACACTAGACATGTCATGGAAGTTCGATCATGACCGCACTACCCGATCACGGGGACACGTCAGGCCGGTCCGACGCGGAACTGGCGGGTGCGGCCGCGGCCGGCGACCGATCGGCCTTCGCCGCAATCTACGACCGCTACGCCGATCGGCTGTTCGACTTCTGCGTGGGGATGCTCCGCGACCGCGACGGCGCTGCCGACTGCGTGCAGGACGCGTTCTGCATCGCAGTCACCCGGCTCTCGCAACTTCGCGAACCCGACAAACTCCGCCCGTGGCTGTACGCGATCGCCCGCAACGAAGCATTGCGCCGCCTCCGGGAACGCCGCCGCGAAACCCCTTCCGCTGAAATGCCTGAAACACTGTCTGAAGATCCTGGTCCGGACGCCCTGGCCGCACGCAGCGAACTCACCGATCTGATCGCCGAGGCCTCGGGCGGGCTCTCCGATCGCGACCGCTCGGTCCTCGAATTGACCTACCGCCACGGACTGGACGGACCCGAGCTCGCCGATGCGCTGGGCGTGACCCCGGCCAACGCCAACAAGATGCTTTCGCGCCTGCGGAAGACGTTCGAGCTGTCGCTCGGCGCTCTGCTGGTGTCCCGGCGGGTGTTCAACAAGCCTGATGAATGCCCCGCGCTGGCCGGGATCCTCGACGACTGGGATGGGCGCTTCAGCGTTCTGATGCGCAAGCGCGTCGCCCGGCACATCGAATCGTGCCCGACCTGCGATGAGCACCGGCAACGACTCGTCAGTCCCGCCGGGCTGCTCGCGGGTGCGCCGGTGTTCATTCCGGCGCCGTCATGGCTGCGCGAACGCACCCTCAGCGACGTCCGTCTCGAGGCCGTCGCCCCTCCGATCGACGTGGTGACTGTTGCGGAACACGCCGGGGGCGCGTCGGGGGCCGGCAACGATGCCCCGCCGGGCCCGACCGGTGGCGGGCGCCGCAGGAGCGTGATCGTGGTGGCCGCGTTGTTCTTCGCCGCGCTGATCGCGTCCGTCGGGCTCACGCTCGTCTGGTCCCAACACCACGGGGTGTCGATCTTTCCGACCGAGGTGGGTGACACCGTGCCGGCCGGCCCGAGCGGAGTGCCCAAGTCCGGGTACTACCCGAGCAGTTCGACCGACACCCCGACCACTGTCGCGGAGACGACGACGCCCGGCGCCGTCCGATCCCCCGACCCGGTCACCACGCCAGCTCCGCCCCCGCCGCCACCGGTCGTCGAGCCGACCCCGGCCGCGACGATGACGGTCGCTCCGCCTGTTCCACCGCCGCTCCAGCCGTCGATTCCGCCGCCGGCCACGGAGCCCCCGTCGGTCCGTACCTCCGAACCACCGCCGGAGACCACAGCCGAGCGCACACCCACCACGACCGCGGCGCGTACGTCGAGCAGGACCCAGCCGAACACCGGCAGCAGGACCTCCGGCGGCAGCAATTCGGGCGGCAGTTCCGGCGGTGGCGACTCGGGCAGCAGGAGTTCCGGCAGCAGCGGGTCCGGGAGCAGAGGGTGAGGATGCGCACGCGGATTTCACGAACGGGCGGACCGCTTCCGGCGACCAGACGAAACTAGTCGCCGAGCAGCCCCCTGGCCACATGGGTGATCTGCACTTCGTTGCTGCCCGCGTAGATCATCAGCGACTTGGCGTCGCGGGCGAGCTGCTCGACCCGGTACTCGGTCATGTAGCCGTTGCCGCCGAACAGCTGCACCGCATCCATCGCCACGTCGGTCGCGGCCTGCGAGCAGTACCACTTGATCGCCGACGCCTCGGCCAGCGAGATCGGGCTGCCCTGCTGGGCCGCCTCGATGACCCGGAACAGCATGTTGCGCACGTTCATCCGGGCCAACTCCATCGAGGCGAGCTTGAGCTGGATCAGCTGGAACTGCCCGATCTCCTTGCCCCACAGGGTCCGTGACTTGGCGTAGCCGACGCTCAGCCGCAGGCATTCCTCGATGACACCGAGCGCCATCGCGGCGACACCGATGCGTTCGGCGGAGAAGTTGGACCGGGCGCTGGCCCGCCCGTCACCCGCGGCGTTGTCCTCGGTCTCGCCCAGCAGCCGGTCCGGGCCGAGCCGGACGTTGTTGAAGAACAGCTCACCGGTACGCGACGAGTGAATACCCATCTTGCGGAAGGGTTTCGACTGGATGAAGCCCTCCATGCCGCGATCCAGCACGAAGGTCAGGACCTTGCGGTCCCGCGGGTCGGCCGAGGCGGCGGCGTCGTCGTTGAGTTTTGCGTAGACCACCACCACGTCGGCATCCGGGCCGTTGGTGATGAAGGTCTTCTGGCCGTTGAGCAGGTAGCCGCCGGAGCCGTCGCGAACCACGTAGGACTTCATGCCGCCGAAAGCGTCTGATCCCGAGTCCGGTTCGGTGATCGCCCAGGCGCCGACCTTGTCATAGGTGACCAGATCGGGCAGCCAGCGCTCCTGCTGGGCAAGGCTGCCGCGGCTCATGATCGTGGGCACGGTGAGCCCGAGGCTGACGCCCATCCCGGTGACCACGCCCATCGATACCCGGCACAGTTCGCTGATCACCACGAAGCCCATGCCCGGCGATCCGCCGAACATGCCGCCCGAGCCGGAGCCGTCGGTGGCCGGCCCACCGCCGTCGCGCAGCCGGGCCAGCCGCTTGTCCAGCGAGTCGCGGGCCATCTCGGCGATGCCGAACGTGGCGAACAGCTTACGGATGATGGGATAGGGCTCCATCTCGCCGCTTTCCAGCGCATCGACGTGCGGCCGGACCTCCTTGTCGACGAACTCGCGGACCGCATCGCGCACGGCGAGATCGACGTCAGACCATTCGAGCATGTGTTCAGGCTGCCTTACCGCGTCCGCGGGCGGGACGCACCCCCGCCAACGAGAACGTCGAGTGCACCAGCGAGCCGACCCGGTCGAGCAATGTCTTGTGTGGTGGCAGGTAGTGCATCGGCTGGTCGCGGCGGTCCCGCGGTGGCGCCGTGAACGACGGCGCTTCGACCAGCGGGGCATCTGCGGGCAGCCTGCCCTCGGCACGCCGGTAGGCGGCCAGCGCGCGCGGGTGCAGCCTGATCTCGTCGGGCACGGCGACGAACGCCAGCTCCACGAGCTTGCCGAACAACCGCAGCAGGATCTCGTCGCCCGGGGTCCAGCGCATCCCGGCGCGCTCGCGCACGACGGGGTCGAAAACGCCTGCGGCGAACCAGCGTTGGGCGCCCACCAGCGGTCTGAACATCTGGTCCCACAGCGGGGTGGGCATCAGCACGAACCACGGTTTCGGAATGCGGATCGTGAAGATGTCCAGCGTCGCGCGGTTGATCTCGAGTTCGTCGCGGCACTTGTCGTCCCAGTACTCGCAGAAGGCCTCCCAGGACTCGGGGACCGGGCGCATGCTCATCCCGTACATCCGGTACCACTGCACATGCTCGTCGAACAGCCGGCGCTTCTCGGCCTCCGTCAGCCCGCCGCAGAAATACTCCGCGGTCTTGAGGATCAGCATGAAGAAGGTGGCGTGTGCCCAGTAGAAGGTCTCCGGGTCGAGCGCGTGGTAGCGCCTGCCCTCGGCGTCGGTGCCCTTGATCGTCGTGTGGTAGCCGCGGATCCCGGTGCGGACGTCGCCGAAGTACTTCCACGTCAGCGAATCGGGGCCCAGGGGGAACCCGCCGCCATCCGGTGCTGCGGAAGGATCGCTGGAATCTGCCATCGCCATTGATCGCATCGCCTCACGATAGGCGCTGACAACAGTCGTTGTCCACGATTCCGGCGTGCGTCCGGAGTGGTGTCACGCAGCCTCCATCCCGCCGCCATACGCATGTGAGCTGGTGGTTTACCGTGATTTCGGTGCTCGATTAGGCTGGCGGCGTGGACGACCACCCGTCGATGGAACCCGCCGGCGGCCACTCGTCCGGTCCGATCGGCTGGTGGCGCGACGTCAACCAGAATCCAGGCCTCATCTCGATGCTGCGCCGTGCCCGCCGGGTGCTGCCCGGGGACCCGGAGTTCGGCGACCCGCTCTCGGTCGCCGGGGTCGGCGGCCCGAGCGCCGCGGCCAGGGCGGCCGACCGCATCCTCGAGCGCGACTGGGCCTCGCGCGAGATCAGCCTGGGCGCGTTGCAGGTGTGGCAGGCGCTGACCGAGCGGGTGTCGGGGCGGCCGGCCAACGCCGAGGTGACGCTGGTGTTCACCGACCTGGTCGGTTTCTCGGCCTGGTCGTTGGAGGCCGGCGACGACGATGCGTTGCGCCTGCTGCGGCGCGTGGCCCAGGTCGTCGAACCCCCGCTGCTGGAATCCGGCGGGCACATCGTCAAGCGGATGGGCGACGGGCTGATGGCGGTCTTCGCCGACCCCGCGACCGCCGTCCGCTCGGCGATCACCGCCCGCGAGGCGCTCAGAACCGTTGAGGTGTCGGGTTATACGCCACGGATGCGGGTGGGCATCCACACCGGCCGGCCGCAGCGGCTGGGGTCGGACTGGCTGGGCATCGACGTGAACCTGGCCGCACGCGTGATGGAACGCGCCACCCGCGGCGGGCTGGTCGTCTCGCAGGCCACCCTGGATCGCATCGACCCGGAGGAGTTGGAGGCACTCGGCGTCACCGCGCGCAAGCTGCGCAGACCGGTGTTCCCCCCGAAACACGACGGGGTGCCCGCCGACTTCGTCATGTACCGGCTCAAAACTCGCAGGCAGGTGCAAGGCGACGAGGACGAGGACGGCACCGCGGCCGGCGCATAGTGGGTCCGGCGCGGGCCTGCGGTCAGCGGAACTCGTCGGCGCGGGCCTCGATCCAGTCCGAGCGCCACGACTCGGGCGGATCGTCGAGCAGTTCGCCGGGCATCAGCCAGTCGTAGATCTCGGCATAGGTGCGGGACCGCTGCCCCTCGACACGGCGGTTGAGCATCGCGGGGGACAGCTCGTGGAAGCCGGCCAGGCCCATTGACGCGACGATCTGAGCGGCGCTGGCCACCGTGGCCCGCTGGAAGTTGTACACCCGGGCGGTCTTGTCGGTGACGTCGAGCGCCTTGGCGCGGCCGGGGTCCTGGGTGGCGACCCCGGTCGGGCAGTGGTTGGTGTGGCACTCCAGCGCCTGGATGCACCCCACCGCGAACATCATCGCCCGCGCGGCCAGCGTGAAGTCCGCGCCCTGGCAGATCCGGCTGACGATGTCGACGCCGCTGGCCACCTTGCCCGACGCCCCGACTCTGATCCGGTCCCGCAGCCCGGTCCCGACCAGGCTGTTGTGCACCAACATCAGACCTTCGGTCAGCGGCATCCCGACGTGGTCCTCGAACTCCTGCGGCGCCGCGCCGGTTCCGCCCTCCGCTCCGTCGACGATGACGAAGTCGGGTGCGATGCCGGTGGCCAGGATGCCCTTGCAGATCGACAGGAACTCGGTGCGCGCGCCCACACAGAGCTTGAAGCCGACCGGCTTGCCGCCGGACAGCCGACGCAGCGTCGCGATGAACTCGGCGAACTCGGTGGGTGTGCGAAACGCGGTGTGCGCCGGCGGCGAGACCACCGGGTGGCCCATCGGGACCCCGCGGGTGGCGGCGATCTCCCCGCTGACCTTGGCGGCGGGCAGCACCCCGCCCAACCCGGGCTTGGCGCCCTGGGACAGCTTCACCGACACCGCCTTGACGGCCGGCATCGCGGCCTTCTCGGCGAATTTCGCGGCGTCGAAGTTCCCGTCGGCGTCGCGGCACCCGAAGTAGCCCGAGCCGATTTCCCAGATCAGGTCCCCGCCGCGCAGGTGATACGGGCTGATGCCGCCCTCGCCGGTGTCGTGGGCGAACCCGCCGCGCGCGGCTCCGCCGTTGAGCGCCGCGATGGCGTTGGCCGACAGCGCCCCGAAGCTCATCGCCGACACGTTGAGCAACGCGATGTCGTAGGGCTGCGTGCACTCGGTCGTAGGGCTGCGTGCACTCGGGCCCGCCGAGGCGCACCCGCGGCGCGAGGTCTTCGGCGAAGCAGGCCCGCAGCGAGTGCCGCAGAAACTCGTAGCCGAACACGTTGACATCGCGCTGGGTGCCGAACGGCTCGTTGCCCTTCACGCCGTTGGCCCGGTCGTACACCAGATCGCTTGTCTCGCGGTCGTACGGCGTGGCCTCGGTGTTGGACTCGATGAAGTACTGCCGGATCTGCGGCCGGATCGATTCCAGCAGCGGGCGCATGTGCCCGACGATCGGATAGATGCGCAGCAGGGTATGCCGGGTCTGGATCAGATCCCAGGTGCCCAGCGCCGCCAACGCCAGCAGGATCGCCCCAGGCACGGCCCACCACCCGTGCAGCGACACCGCCAGCGCGGCGGCGGCCGCCCCGGACAACCACACCGCGGCGACGATCAGGGGCCGGATCAACACGGCGTGAGGGTATCGCGCCGCGCGGCAACTGCAGATGAAGTGCGGCTGGGGCGATCGCCTATGATCGCCGGGTGGCTGAGCAGCCAGTAGACCTATCAGACGACGCGTTGACCGAGGCGGTGCGCGCCGCCACCGCCGCTTTCGGTGCGGCATCGGACCTCGACGAACTGGCCCACGCCAAGACCGAACACCTCGGGGACCGCTCGCCGATCGCGCTGGCGCGCCAGGCGCTGGGTTCGCTGCCGAAGTCCGACCGCGCCGACGCGGGCAAGCGGGTGAACGTCGCGCGCACCGGCGTGCAGGCCGGCTACGACGAACGCCTGGCCGTGCTGCGGGCCGAGCGGGACGCCGCCGTGCTGGTCGCCGAGCGCATCGACGTCACGCTGCCGTCGACGCGGCAGCCCGTCGGCGCCCGCCACCCGATCACCATCCTGGCCGAGCACGTCGCCGACACCTTCGTCGCGATGGGCTGGGAGCTGGCCGAGGGGCCGGAGGTGGAGACCGAGCAGTTCAACTTCGACGCGCTGAACTTCCCGCCGGACCACCCGGCCCGCAGCGAGCAGGACACCTTCCACGTCGCCCCGGAGGGATCGCGGCAGCTGCTGCGCACGCACACCTCGCCGGTGCAGATCCGGGCGCTGCTCGAGCGCGACCTGCCCGTGTACATCATCTCGATCGGGCGCACCTTCCGCACCGACGAACTGGACGCCACCCACACCCCGGTGTTCCATCAGGTGGAGGGTCTGGCGGTGGACGAGAACCTGACGATGGCCCACCTGCGCGGCACGCTGGACGCCTTCGCCCGCGCCGAGTTCGGCCCGGAGGGACGCACCCGGTTCCGGCCGCATTTCTTCCCGTTCACCGAACCGTCGGCCGAGGTCGACATCTGGTTCCCGAACAAGAAGGGCGGGCCCGGCTGGGTGGAGTGGGGCGGCTGCGGCATGGTCAATCCGAATGTGCTGCGCGCCTGCGGGATCGACCCGGAGGTGTACTCGGGGTTTGCGTTCGGCATGGGCCTGGAGCGCACGCTGCAGTTCCGCAACGGCATCCCCGACATGCGCGACATGGTCGAAGGCGACGTCCGGTTCTCGCTGCCGTTCGGGGTGGGGGCCTGATGCGGCTGCCGTACAGCTGGCTCCGCGAGGTCGTCGCGGCGGGCGCACCGGGCTGGGACGTGCCGGCCGATGACCTCGAGCAGGCCCTGATCCGCATCGGCCACGAGGTCGAGGAGATCATCCCGGTCGGACCGGTCAGCGGTCCGCTCACCGTCGGCCGGGTCGCCGAGATCGAAGAGCTCACCGACTTCAAGAAGCCCATCAGGGCCGTCAAGCTCGACGTCGGCGAGGCGGAGCCGCGTGACATCGTCTGCGGAGCAACGAACTTCGCGGTCGGCGATCTGGTTGTCGCCGCGCTGCCCGGCACCGTGCTGCCCGGCGATTTCACGATCGCCGCCCGGCAGACCTACGGCCGCACCTCCGACGGCATGATCTGTTCGACGGCCGAGCTGAACCTGGGCACCGACCACTCCGGGATCCTGGTCCTGCCGCCGGGTACCGCCGAACCGGGCACCGCCGCGGCCGACGTCCTCGGGCTCGACGACGTGGTCTTCCACCTCGCGATCACCCCGGACCGGGGCTACTGCCTGTCGGTGCGCGGGCTGGCCCGCGAGATCGCCAACGCCTACGACCTCGACTACGCCGACCCCGCCGCCGTCGCGCCGCTGCCCGCCGAGGGCGAGGGGCTGCCGGTGACGATCGACCCGGGCACCGGGGTGCTGCGCTTCGGGCTGCGCCCGGTCTCCGGCATCGACCCGAATGCGGTGTCGCCGTGGTGGATGCAGCGCCGGCTACTGCTGTCGGGGATCCGGGCCATCTCGCCGGCGGTCGACGTGACCAACTACGTGATGCTCGAGCTGGGGCATCCGATGCACGCACACGACAGCGGCCTGATCACCGGTGGTTTCCGGGTGCGCTTCGCCGAGCCCGGCGAGACCGTGGTCACCCTCGACGACGTCGAGCGCAGGCTGGACCCGGCCGACGTGCTGATCGTCGACGACACCGCGACCGCGGCGATCGGCGGGGTGATGGGCGCCGGCACCACCGAGGTCCGCGACAGCACCACCGACGTGCTGCTCGAGGCCGCGGTGTGGGATCCCGCCGCGGTGTCGCGCACCCAGCGGCGCCTGCACCTGCACAGCGAGGCCGGCCGCCGTTACGAGCGCACCGTCGACCCCGCCATCTCGGTGGCCGCGCTGGACCGCTGCGCCACGCTGCTCGCCGACATCGCCGGTGGGACAGTGCAACCCACGCTGACCGACTGGCGGGGCGACCCGCCGACCGAGGACTGGTCGCAGCCGCCGGTGAGCATGCCGGCCGATCTGCCCGACCGCACCGCCGGTATCGACTACCCGAGCGGCGCCGCCGAGAGGCGGTTGCGTCAGATCGGTGCCGAGGTGGTCGTCGACGGCGACCTGCTGACCGCCACACCGCCGAGTTGGCGCCCGGACATCCGTCAGCCCGCCGACCTGGTGGAAGAGGTGATGCGACTGGAGGGCCTCGAGGCCATCCCGTCGGTGCTGCCGCCGGCCCCGGCGGGACGCGGCCTGACGCCGGTGCAGAAGCGCCGCCGCGCGATCGGGAAGTCGCTGGCGCTGGGCGGCTTTGTGGAGATCCTGCCGACCCCGTTCTTGCCCGCCGGGGTGTTCGATCAGTGGGGGCTGCCCGCCGACGATGCGCGCCGCAGCACGAGCGCGGTGCTCAATCCGCTGGAGTCCGACCGGCCGCACCTGGCCACCACGCTGCTGCCCGGCCTGTTGGAGGCCTTGAGCCGCAACGTCTCCCGCGGTGCGGTCGATGCCGCGCTGTTCGCCATCGCGCAGGTCGTCGAGCCGACCAGCCACACCCGGGCGGTGCCGCGCATCCCCAACGACCGCAGGCCGACCGCAGAGGAGATCGCGAGATTGGACGCCTCGTTGCCGCGTCAGCCGCAGCACGTCGCGGCGGTGCTCACAGGTCTGCGCGAGCCCGCGGGCCCGTGGGGCGCCGGGCGCCCGGCCGAGGCGTCCGACGCGTTCGAGGCCGTCCGCATCATCGGCCGCGCCGCCGCCGTCGAGTTCACCCTGCGCGCGGCGCAGTACCTGCCGTGGCATCCCGGCCGCTGCGCCGAGGTCCTGGTGGGCGATGTCGTCGTCGGCCATGCCGGTCAGCTGCACCCGGCGGTCATCGAGCGCTCCGGACTGCCGAAGGGCACCTGCGCGCTCGAGCTGAACCTCGACGCCGTGCCGATCACGGAGGCGCTGCCGTTGCCGTCGGTGTCACCGTTCCCTGCGGTGTTCCAGGACGTGGCGCTGGTGGTCGACGAGGGCGTCGCCGCGCAGAGCGTGGTCGACGCGGTCCGCGCCGGCGCCGGCGAGCTGCTGGAGGACGTCCGGTTGTTCGACGTCTACACCGGTCCGCAGGTCGGCGAGGGCCGCAAGTCGCTGGCGCTGGCGCTGCGGTTCCGGGCCCCCGACCGGACCCTGACCGAGGACGAGGCCAGCGCCGCGCGCGATGCCGCGGTGGCCGCGGCGGGTGAGCGGGTGGGCGCGCAGCAGCGCCGGTGACCTAGCGTCATTTAGACAATTCGTCGTACTTCTGCCAGAAACGACTACGCAAACGCACGCGAACCAGGTCGCTCAACTCGTAACTGCCGACAGCATCGGAGAGATCCAGCAGCAGCGCCTTGTCGATATCGGGCGGAATCGACGGCCTTCCGTCGGAAAGCGCGTTCTTTGCCTCGGCATCCGCGCTGTTTCGAAATGAGTCGATGACGTTAGCGACGACCTGATCGATCTGTTCGTCGTCCGGCTCGTCGGGGAGGAAGGCCACATCGAAGGAACGACTTCCGGTCGAACTGCTGTAGACGGGCACGGATTGTGACTCGCGTACCGGGGCAGGTCTGGCGGACGTCGCCGTGGGACGACGCGCAGCCAAGTCACCCGGCGACGGAACAATCGACCCGGCCTTGGGTGACGCCGGCGCAACCGGTACCGATGGCACAGGCTGCGGTGTCTCGACTTTCATCACGTTGTCGTCGATGGTCGAGGGGCACACCGTGCGCAGTTCATCGGCAGCTCGCAACAGGTGCCGGCTCACGGCGTGAGGCTTGCCATCCGGGTTGGGTACCGCCAGCACGACAACCTGCACGCCCTGGGCCTGTGCTTCCTCCACGGCCTCCGTCAGGTCGTCGTCTCCGGACACGAGGAAGAACACGTCGGCTGTCCCACTGCGGGCGTGCGCGACGAGGTCGAGGCCGATGCGCAGGTCGACTCCCTTCTGCTGACCATCGACGCCGAAGCGGCCGAGGCGCAGTTTGACCCTGGGGAGTTCGCCGATGCGTTCCTGCTGTTTGTCGGGCACGCCGTTCTTTGCCGAGTCATACCAGTGCAGCCTGAGCACCGGTAACCCCGAGATCTGTTGCGCCTGCTCGATCAGGGCCTCGATCATCGGCCGGAATTCGACATGAATGCCGTTGCGCAGGGACGTACCCGTGACGCGAGTGGCGGCCGCAGCCAGCAGGTAGCCCGCATCCACGTACAAGGCACAATTCGAACGCATGTCGTCTCCTACGGGTCGCTGCGAGGTCAGCGTAGAGCCCTGGTACGACAACCTACTTCTAATGTATTTGCATCAATCTGCATAAAGTTGCAATGATGGGCGGATGACGTCCGGCGCGGTCGCCGGGGCCATCATCGACGGCGGTGCGGACTTCCGGCTCACCGACGCCGGCGACTGGCAGTGCTTCTACGGCTCCGAGCACGCCGGCAGCGGGCCCTAAGGTCAAGGCGGCTCCGGTGCTTTGGTCGGCCCAGGTGCTGAGCGGGCGGGGTGCCGGCGAGTTGCCGGAGGACGTCCGGCTTTTCAACGTCTACACCGGCCTCCAGTGGCTCCGTCTCGTTTCATCCGGCGTTCGATTAGGCGGCCGGCGGGGATGGTGCTACCTCACCTCAGCTCTGATCGTTCAGGGTCGTGACCACATGTTCGGCGATGGCCAACGCCGAGGTCGCCGCCGGGGAGGGCGCGTTACGCAACACCACGATCCGATCGTGCACGCTGATCCGGAAGTCGTCGACCAGGCCACCGTCGCGGTCCAGCGCCTGGGCCCGGATACCTGCTCTGCTGGGCACGACGTCGTCGATCTGCAGTTCGGGTAGGTAGGCGCGGGCGGCCGCGACGAACCGGTGCCTGCTCAGCGAACCGGACATCTCCCGGATGCCGGTGCGCCAGTGCCGGCGCGCGAAGCGCCAGAACGCCGGGCTGCGGGCCACCCCGGCGAGATCGCCCACCGACACGGTCTTCCACGTGTAGCCCTCCCGGGCCAGCGCCAGCACCGCGTTCGGTCCGATCAGCACCTCGCCGTCCACCCGGGGCGTCAGGTGCACGCCCAGGAACGGGTAGCGCGGATCGGGCACCGGGTAGACCAGGCCGTTGACCAGGTGGCGGCGCTGCGGTTTGAGGGCGTAGTACTCGCCCCGGAACGGCATGATCACCGGATCCGGCCCGTCGCCGGCCAGCACCGCGAGGCGGTCGCTCTGCAGGCCGCCGCAGGCGATCACCTGGTCGAAGGCGGTGTCATCGGTGCCGTCGGCCGACCGGGCGGTGACCACGACCTCGGTCGCGGTGGCGCGCATGCCGGTGACCTCGTGACCCAGGGCCACCGTGGCGCCCGCGCCCTGCGCGTCGGCCGCCAGCGACCTGGTCACCTCGGCGTAGTCGACGATCGACGTCGACGGTGAGTGCAGCGCTGCGATGCCGGTGACGTGCGGTTCGAGTTCGCGCAACTCCGCGGGGCCGATGATGCGGATCCCGGGGACACCGTTGGCGTTGGCGCGATCCTGGATGTCGCAGAGGCGGGCGCGTTCGGCGTCGTCGAGCGCGACGAGGACCTTGCCGCAGCCGATCCGGGTGATGCCTCGCTGTGCGCAGTAGTCCTCGAGCAGGCCGACCCCGCGCCGGCACAGCAGCGCCTTGGCCGAACCGGGCTGGTAGTACAGCCCGGCGTGGATGACGCCGCTGTTGCGCCCGGTCTGATGGGCGGCCAGGTGGTCTTCCTTCTCGAACACGGTGACCTCGGCATCCCGCCGCCCGGTGAGCTCCCGGGCGATCGCCGCACCGAGAATGCCCCCGCCGACCACCGCGATCCGCCGAGTCATCCACCACCTCCCGATCGCCATTATCGGCGACTACGGCGGCCCCGCACCGTCCACCCGGTGCGTCCGGCCGCACGGCGCGGGAAGTTCGGGCGATCTGCCCAAACCCTCCCGATTCGGTGGCCAGGAGCGCAGGATTGACAGTGCTGGCGAAACTTCCCGTTAAGGAGGCGACAGCAATGTCATGGAATATCGCCGGAACGTATATCGAGACGTGTTCGTGTGAATTCTTCTGTCCCTGCAATTTCAACCTCGCGCACGGTGCCGACTACGACCGGTGCCGGGTGGTGCTGGTGTTCAACATCACCGCCGGTGCGGTCGACGGGGTGAACGTCGGCGGCACGGTGGTGGCGTTGGTCGCCGAGACACCCAAGGTCATGACGGACGGCAACTGGCGGGTGGGCGTGTTCGTCGATGCGACCGACGAGCAGGCCGACAAGCTGCAGGGAGTGTTCGGCGGGCAGCTCGGCGGTCCGATGGCGGCGCTGGGACCGCTGATCGGCGAACATCTGGGCGTCGAGCGTGCGTCGGTCGAGGTCGTCGAGGACGGCCTGCGCCACAGCGTGCGCATCGGCGACGCCGTCGACTTCGAGATCGAGAACCCCGTCCCCTTCGGTGTGGAGACCGGCAAGCCGGCGCGCGTCGTGGGCATGTTCCATCCCGCGGGTTCCGAGTTCGAGGTCGCCGAGGCCACCCGCGCGGACATCGACGCCTTCGGCATCGCGTTCGAGGGCAAATCCGGCATCTCCGCTGCCGAGTTCAGTTGGGCTGCCTGAGCCGGTGACGGTGCGCCGCGACGGGGTCGACGCCGAGCCGGCGTTCGCCCGTCTCGCGGTGCGCGGCCATCTCGGGCTGGTGGCGTTGCTGTTCGGGCTCGCCGTCGCCGCCTGGTGGTTCACCGTCGATCAGATGCGCGGCATGGACGCCGGTCCCGGAAGCGCACTCGGCTCGCTGGGCTGGTTTCTGGGCATCTGGGCGGTGATGATGGCCGCGATGATGCTGCCGTCGATCTGGCCGACGGTCGCGCTGTATGCACGGATGACCGGGGAGCGGTCGCCGGCGGCCCCGCTGGTCTTCGTCGCCGGATATCTGATCATCTGGACCGCGGCCGGCCTGCTCGCGTTCGCCGTGTCGGAGACCGGTCGCAGGCTTCTCGGCTCGGTCTTGACGTGGGACGGTGGGGGTCGCTGGCTGGCCGGGGGGATTCTGGTGGCCGCGGCGGTCTACGAGCTCACCCCGGCCAAGGCCGTGTGTCTGCGGCACTGTCGTACCCCGTTGGGGTTTCTGCTCGGCCACTGGCGAGACGGTCTCGCAGGTGCGCTGCGCATGGGGATGACCCACGGCGCCTGGTGTCTCGGGTGTTGTTGGGCGCTGATGGCATCGCTGTTCGCGCTCGGGATCATGAGCATCGTCTGGATGGCGTTCGTGACCGCACTGATCGCGGTGGAGAAACTGCTGCCCTGGCGGCGGCTCGCGGTCTACGGTGTCGCCGCCTTCCTGCTGGTCCTCGGCGTGCTGATCGTCGTGGCGCCCGAGGCGGTTCCCGGTCTGACGGTGCCCGGCCAGACGCCGATGGGAGAGATGCCCGGCATGGCGGGCTGAGGACATCCAGAATTGGTTTGCAATCTTCTGTATAACCATGCACGATGGCCGTTATGACTTCCGTCGCGGTCGCCGGCGCCAGTGGGTACGCCGGCGGCGAGATCCTGCGGTTGCTGCTCGGGCATCCGGCCTGCGCCGACGGGCGCCTGCAGATCGGCGCGCTGACCGCCGCGGCCAGCGCGGGATCGTCACTGGCCGAACATCATCCGCACCTGCTGCCGCTGGCCGACCGGACGCTGGAGCCCACCGAGGTCGACGTTCTGGCCGGTCACGACGTGGTGTTCCTCGGTCTGCCGCACGGGCACTCGGCGGCGCTGGCCGACCAGCTCGGTCCCGACACCCTGATCATCGACTGCGGGGCCGACTTCCGGCTCACCGACGCGGCCGCCTGGCAACGCTTCTACGGTTCCGAACACGCGGGCAGCTGGCCCTACGGCCTGCCCGAACTGCCCGGCGGCCGGGACCGGCTGCGCGGCACCAAACGGATCGCGGTGCCCGGCTGCTATCCCACCGCCGCCCTGCTCGCGCTGTGGCCCGCGCTGGCCGCCGGCCTGGTCGAGCCCGCGGTCACCGTGGTGGCCGTCAGCGGCACCTCGGGCGCCGGGCGCGCCGCCAAGGTGGATCTGCTGGGCTCGGAGGTCATCGGGTCGGCGCGGGCGTACAACATCGGCGGAAAGCACCGGCACACCCCCGAGATCGCCCAGGGGCTGCGGGCCGTCACCGACGCCGAGGTCAGCGTCTCGTTCACCCCGGTGCTGATCCCGACCTCACGCGGCATCCTGTCCACCTGCACGGCGCGCACCGCCGCCAATGTCTCCGAGCTGCGGGCGGCCTACGAGAAGGCCTATGCCGACGAGCCTTTCGTTCATCTGCTGCCCGAGGGCCAGCTGCCCAGGACCGGCGCTGTGATCGGCAGTAACGCCGCACAACTGGCCGTCGCGGTGGACGAGGACGCCGCCACGTTCGTCGCGATCGCCGCCATCGACAACCTCGTGAAAGGCACCGGAGGAGCAGCCGTGCAGTCGATGAACCTGGCCCTGGGATGGGCTGAGACCGAGGGTCTCTCGATCGTCGGGGTGGCGCCGTGACCGATATCGGCCAGCCCACCACCCGGCTGCTGCGCACCCAGGGCGTCACCGCGCCCGAAGGCTTCCGGGCCGCCGGGATCGCGGCGGGCATCAAGGCCTCCGGAGCACACGACCTGGCCCTGGTGTTCAACGAGGGGCCGGACTACGGCGCCGCCGGCGTGTTCACCCGCAACAAGGTCAAGGCCGCCCCGGTGCTGTGGTCGGCACAGGTGTTGACCACGGGCCGGCTACGCGCGGTGATCCTGAACTCCGGCGGGGCCAACGCCTGCACCGGACCGCAGGGCTTCCAGGACACCCACGCCACCGCGGAAGCCGTCGCGGCGGCGCTGTCGGACTGGGGCACCGAGACCGGTGCGATCGAGGTCGCGGTGTGTTCCACCGGCCTGATCGGGGACCGGCTGCCAATGGACAAGGTGCTGGCCGGCGTGGCAGAGATCGTGCACGAGATGGCCGGCGGGCTCAGCGGTGGCGAGGAGGCCGCCCGGGCCATCATGACCACCGACACCGTGCCCAAGCAGGCCGCGCTGCACCACCGGGACAAGTGGACGGTCGGCGGGATGGCCAAGGGCGCGGGCATGCTGGCCCCGTCGCTGGCGACCATGCTGTGCGTCATCACCACCGACGCCGTCGCCGGTGCCGACGCGCTGCGCTCCGCCCTGGCCGCCGCCACCGCCACCACGTTCGACCGCCTCGACATCGACGGCAGCTGCTCCACCAACGACACCGTGCTGCTGCTGTCGTCGGGGGCCAGCGAGATCGCGCCGAGCCAGCAGGATCTCGACGACGCGGTGCTGCGGGTCTGTGAGGACCTGTGCGCGCAACTGCAGGCCGACGCCGAGGGCGTCACCAAGCGGATCGCGGTCACCGTCACCGGCGCGCTCAGCGAGGACGACGCGGTCGTCGCGGCCCGGGTCATCGCGCGCGACAGCCTGGTCAAGACCGCGCTGTTCGGCTCCGACCCGAACTGGGGCCGGGTGCTGGCCGCGGTCGGGATGGCCCCGGTCACGTTGGATGCCGGGCGGATCACCGTGTCCTTCAACGGGTTCCCGGTCTGCATCGACAGCGTCGGCGCACCGGGCGCGCGCGAGGTCGATCTGTCCGGGGAGGACATCGCGGTGACCGTGGACCTCGGTGTCGGCACGGACTCGGCGACGATCCGCACCACCGACCTGTCGCACGCTTACGTCGAAGAGAACTCGGCGTACAGCTCATGAGCGTGCAGACCAGCGACAAGGCCGGCGTGCTCGCGGCAGCGCTGCCCTGGCTCAAGGCGCTGCACGACAAGATCGTCGTGGTCAAGTACGGCGGCAACGCGATGACCGACGACGCGCTGAAGGCGGCCTTCGCCGCCGACATGGTGTTCCTGCGCAACTGCGGCATCCACCCGGTCGTCGTGCACGGCGGTGGCCCACAGATCAGCGCGATGCTCAAGAAGCTCGGTATCGCAGGCGATTTCAGGGGTGGGTTCCGGGTCACCACCCCCGAGGTGCTCGATGTGGCCCGCATGGTGCTGTTCGGTCAGGTGGGCCGGGAACTGGTCAATCTGATCAACGCCCACGGCCCCTATGCGGTGGGCATCACCGGGGAGGACGCCCAGCTGTTCACCGCGGTGCGGCGCACCGTGCTGGTCGACGGCGTGGCCACCGACATCGGCCTGGTCGGCGACGTCGCACAGGTGAACACCGACGCCCTACTCGACCTCATCGACGCGGGCCGGATCCCGGTGGTGTCGACGATCGCCCCGGACGCCGACGGGCTGGTCTACAACATCAACGCCGACACCGCCGCGGCCGCGCTGGCCGAGGCGCTGGGCGCCGAGAAGCTGCTGATGCTCACCGATGTCGAGGGCCTGTACACCAGCTGGCCGGACCGCGGATCGCTGGTGAGCCAGATCGACGCCGCATCGCTGACCCAGCTGCTACCGACACTGGAGGAGGGCATGGTGCCCAAGATCGAGGCCTGCCTGCGGGCGATCAACGGCGGGGTGCCCAGCGCCCACGTCATCGACGGCCGGGTCGAGCACTGCGTGCTGGTCGAACTGTTCACCGACGAGGGGGCCGGCACGAAGGTGGTGAGCGCCGGATGACCGGCCTGCTGGATCGCTGGTCGGCGGTCATGATGAACAACTACGGCACCCCGCCGATGGCGCTGGCCAGTGGGGACGGCGCGGTGGTCACCGACGTCGACGGCAGGAGCTATGTCGATCTGCTCGGCGGTATCGCGGTCAACGTGCTGGGTCACCGCCACCCCGCGGTCATCGAGGCAGTCACCCGACAGCTGAACACCCTGGGCCACACCTCCAACCTGTACGCCACCGAGCCCGGTGTGGCGCTGGCCGAGGAACTGGTCGGTCTGCTCGGCGCGCCGGCACGGGTGTTCTTCTGCAACTCCGGCACCGAGGCCAACGAGGTGGCGTTCAAGATCACCCGGCTGACCGGGCGCATCAAACTCGTTGCCGCACAGGGTGCTTTCCACGGCCGCACGATGGGCTCGCTGGCGCTGACCGGTCAGCCGTCCAAGCAGGCTCCGTTCGAGCCGCTGCCCGGTGAGGTCACCCACGTGCCCTACGGGGACGTCGAAGCGCTTTCTGCCGCGGTCGACGACCAGACCGCGGCGGTGTTCCTCGAACCGATCATGGGGGAGGGTGGCGTCGTGACGCCACCGGCGGGCTACCTGGCGGCGGCCCGCGAGGTCACCGCCGCCCACGGCGCCCTGCTCGCGCTCGACGAGGTGCAGACGGGGGTCGGGCGTACCGGAGCTTTCTATGCCCACCAGCACGACGGGATCACCCCGGACATCGTCACGCTGGCCAAGGGCCTCGGCGGCGGGCTGCCGATCGGCGCCTGCCTGGCGATCGGCGAGACGGCCGATCTACTGACTCCGGGTCTGCACGGCAGTACCTTCGGCGGTAACCCGGTGTGCACGGCGGCCGCGCTGGCGGTGCTCAAGGTGCTCGCCGACGAGCATCTGGTCCAGCGTGCCGACGTGCTCGGCAAGACGCTGAGCCACGGCATCGAGTCGATGGGCCACCCGCTCGTCGACCATGTCCGCGGCCGCGGACTGCTGCGCGGCATCGTGCTGACCGCCGAGGCCGCCAAGCCACTGGAGGCCGCCGCCCGCGACGCCGGCTTCCTGGTCAACGCCGCCGCGCCGGATGTGATCCGGCTGGCCCCGCCGCTGATCGTCACCGAACCCCAGATCGAGGCCTTCCTGACCGCGTTGCCCGGGGTGCTCGACACCGCGGCCGCGCAGGTGAACCCGTCATGACCCGGCACTTCCTGCGCGACGACGACCTGGGCCCGGCCGAACAGGCCGAGGTGCTGGCCCTGGCCGCGGACCTGAAGAAGGATCCGTTCAGCCGGCGGCCGCTGGAGGGACCACGCGGCGTCGCGGTCATCTTCGAGAAGAACTCGACCCGTACCCGGTTCTCGTTCGAGATGGGCATCGCACAGCTGGGCGGCCACGCGGTGGTCGTCGACGGCCGCAGCACCCAGCTGGGCCGTGAGGAGACCCTGGAGGACACCGGCCGGGTGCTGTCGCGCTACGTCGACGCCGTCGTGTGGCGGACCTTCGCGCAGGAACGGCTGTCCGCCATGGCATCCGGCGCGACCGTGCCGATCGTCAACGCGCTCTCCGACGAGTTGCACCCGTGCCAGGTGCTGGCCGACCTGCAGACCCTCGCGGAGTGGAAGGGCGCGCTGAAAGGGTTGACGCTGAGCTACTTCGGCGACGGCGCCAACAACATGGCGCACTCGCTGATGCTCGGCGGCGTCACCGCCGGGATCCACGTGACGATCGCCGCACCGCGCGGGTTCGAGCCGCACCCGATGTTCGTCGCGGCCGCCCGGGAACGTGCCGCGCTCACCGGCGCCACCGTCACGATCACCCACGATCCGCTGGCCGCGGCCGACGGGGCCGATGTCCTGGTGACCGACACCTGGACGTCGATGGGACAGGAGAACGACGGGCTGGACCGGGTCCGGCCGTTCCGGCCCTTCCAGCTCGACTGCGCGATGCTGGCCCGCGCCGACTCCGAAGCCGTCGTGCTGCACTGCCTTCCGGCGCACCGCGGAAACGAGATCACCGACGAGGTGCTCGACGGGCCGCAGAGCGCGGTGTGGGACGAGGCGGAGAACCGGCTGCACGCACAGAAGGCGCTGTTGGTGTGGCTGCTGGAG
>NZ_JAIFZS010000052.1 GCF_019710635.1 Mycolicibacterium xanthum | reverse complement strand
CGACGGGCCGCAGAGCGCGGTGTGGGACGAGGCGGAGAACCGGCTGCACGCACAGAAGGCGCTGTTGGTGTGGCTGCTGGAGCACCGATGAGCCGCTTGCGCGAAGAGCGAGGACACCGATGAGCCGCTTGCGCGAAGAGCGAGGACACCGATGAGCCGCTTGCGCGAAGAGCGAGGGCACCCGTGACCGCCGCCACCACCCGGGCCGGCCGGCAGGCGCGCATCGTCGCGCTGCTGTCGGCGCGGTCGGTGCACAGCCAGAGCGAGCTCGCCGCACTGCTGGCCGACGAGGGCATCGAGGTCACCCAGGCGACGCTGTCGCGGGATCTCGAGGAACTCGGCGCGGTCAAGTTGCGCGGCGCCGACGGCGGTGTCGGGTCCTATGTCGTGCCCGAGGACGGCAGCCCGGTGCGCGGCGTGACCGGCGGCACCGAGCGGGTGTCGCGGCTGCTCGGTGATCTGCTGGTGTCCACCGACGCCAGCGCCAACCTGGCGGTGCTGCGCACCCCACCGGGTGCGGCGCACTACCTGGCCAGTGCGATCGACCGGGCCGCACTGCCCTACGTGGTCGGCACCGTCGCCGGTGATGACACCATCCTGGTGGTCGCCCGTGAACCGATGACCGGTGCGGAGCTCGCCGCCACGGTCGAACACCTGTCTCGAGCCTGAGCAGCACGACAAGAAGGAGTTCCCATGCCTAAGTCCGGGTCCGAGCGCGTCATCCTGGCGTATTCCGGCGGTCTGGACACCTCCGTGGCGATCAGCTGGATCGGCAAGGAGACCGGGCGCGAGGTCGTCGCCGTCGCCATCGACCTCGGCCAGGGCGGCGAGGACATGGAGGTCGTGCGGGAGCGTGCGCTGGACTGCGGCGCGGTGGAGTCCGTCGTCGTGGACGCCCGCGACGAGTTCGCCGAGCAGTACTGCCTGCCGGCCATCAAGTCCAACGCGCTGTACATGGACCGCTACCCGCTGGTGTCGGCGCTGAGCCGGCCGCTGATCGTCAAGCACCTCGTGGAGGCTGCCCGCGAGCACGGCGGCGGCACCGTCGCGCACGGCTGCACCGGCAAGGGCAACGACCAGGTCCGCTTCGAGGTCGGGTTCGCCTCGCTGGCACCGGATCTGCAGGTGCTCGCGCCGGTCCGCGACTACGCGTGGACCCGCGAGAAGGCCATCGCGTTCGCCGAGGAGAACGCGATCCCGATCAACGTCACCAAGCGTTCGCCGTTCTCGATCGACCAGAACGTCTGGGGTCGCGCCGTGGAGACCGGCTTCCTGGAGCACCTGTGGAATGCGCCGACCAAGGACGTCTACGACTACACCGAGGACCCCACGGTCAATTGGGGAGTCCCCGACGAGGTGATCGTCGGGTTCGTCAAGGGCGTGCCGGTGAGCATCGACGGCCAGCCGGTGACGGTGCTGCAGGCCATCGAGCAGCTCAACGCGCGGGCGGGCGCGCAGGGCGTCGGGCGTCTCGACGTCGTCGAGGACCGGCTGGTCGGCATCAAGAGCCGGGAGATCTACGAAGCCCCGGGGGCGATGGTGCTGATCACCGCCCACACCGAGCTCGAACACGTCACGCTGGAACGCGAGCTCGGCCGGTTCAAGCGGATGACCGACCAGCGCTGGGGCGAACTGGTCTACGACGGGCTGTGGTATTCGCCGTTGAAGACGGCGCTGGAGGCGTTCGTGGCCAACACCCAGGAACACGTCACCGGGGAGGTGCGGCTGGTCCTGCACGGCGGGCACATCGCGGTCAACGGCCGGCGAAGCCAGGAATCCCTCTACGACTTCAACCTGGCCACCTACGACGAGGGCGACACTTTCGACCAGTCCGCGGCCAAGGGCTTCGTGCACGTGCACGGCCTGTCCTCGAGCCTGTCGGCGCGCCGGGACCTGGGGGGCTTGTGACGCCCTCCACCGCGAGCGCTGGGGGCACCTCCCGCTTGCGGGGGAGGGTCTGCACAGCGACACGCCGCAGATTGCGTACAGATGCGCGCACTCGTCGAGCACCACGGGGGCGATCGTGAGCACCAACGAGGGCTCGCTGTGGGGTGGGCGGTTTTCCGGCGGCCCGTCGGACGCGCTTGCCGCACTGAGCAAGTCGACGCACTTCGACTGGGTGCTCGCCCCCTACGACGTGCGGGCGTCGCAGGCGCACGCACGGGTGCTGTTCCGGGCCGGGCTGCTGACCGAGGAACAGCGTGACGGGCTGCTGGCCGGCCTGGACAGCCTGGCCGCCGACGTCGCCGACGGCAGCTTCGGACCGCTGGTCACCGACGAGGATGTGCACGGCGCGCTGGAGCGGGGCCTCATCGACCGCGTCGGCGCCGACCTGGGCGGCCGGTTGCGTGCCGGCCGGTCCCGCAACGACCAGGTGGCCACGCTGTTCCGGCTGTGGCTGCGCGACGCGATCCGCCGGGTCGCCGACGGTGTGCTCGAGGTCGTCTCCGCGCTGGCCACCCAGGCCGCCGCACACCCCACCGCGATCATGCCGGGCAAGACGCACCTGCAGTCCGCACAGCCGATCCTGCTGGCCCACCACCTGTTGGCGCACGCGCAGCCGCTGTTGCGCGACGTCGACCGGCTCGCCGACTTCGACCGCCGGGCCGCGGTGTCGCCGTACGGATCCGGCGCGCTGGCGGGCTCCTCGCTGGGGCTCGACCCCGACGCGATCGCCGAGGAACTCGGCTTCGACGCCGCCGCGGACAACTCGGTGGACGCCACCGCGGCACGCGACTTCGCCGCCGAGGCCGGGTTCGTGCTGAGCATGATCGGGGTGGACCTGTCCCGGTTGGCCGAGGACATCATCCTGTGGAGCACCACCGAGTTCGGCTACGTGACGCTGCACGACTCCTGGTCGACCGGCAGCTCGATCATGCCGCAGAAGAAGAACCCCGACATCGCCGAGCTGGCGCGCGGTAAATCGGGCCGGCTGATCGGCAACCTGACCGGTCTGCTGGCCACCCTCAAGGCGCAGCCGCTGGCCTACAACCGCGACCTGCAGGAGGACAAGGAACCGGTCTTCGACTCGGTCGCCCAGCTTGAGCTGCTGCTGCCGGCGATGGCCGGGCTGGTCGCCACGCTGCGCTTCGACGTGGACCGGATGGCCGAGCTCGCCCCGCTGGGCTACACGCTGGCCACCGACGTCGCCGAGTGGCTGGTCCGTCGCGGGGTGCCGTTTCGGGTGGCCCACGAGGCGGCCGGGGCCGCCGTGCGCGCCGCCGAGGCGCGCGGTGTCGGCTTGGAGGAACTCGAGGACGCCGAGCTCACCGGCATCCACCCCGAGTTGACGGGTGAGGTGCGCGACGTGCTCACCGTGGAGGGTTCGGTGAACTCCCGCGACGCGCGCGGCGGCACCGCACCGGTTCAGGTCGCCCGTCAGCTCGGCGCTTTGCGCGACACCGCGGACCGGCTGCGGGTGCGGCTGCGCCGCTGAGCTATCTTCAGCCGTCGTCGGCGAGCGACAGCCAGGCCTCCTCGAGAGATTCCTTGCGGTCGGTCAGTTCGCCCAGCTCGGTGTTCAGCTCGGCCGCGCGCACATGGTCGGCGGCCGCCTCGGCCATCGACTCGTGCAGCGCGGCGATCCGGTCGTCCAGTTTGGCGAGCTGACCCTCGATGCGCGCCAGTTCTTTTCCGGTTCGCCGCCGGCGGGCCGCGGCGGATTCCCTGCGGGCCGGTTCGGCTCGGGCGGCGACCGGCTCGTCCGCCGACGCGCGGTCGGCCAGGTACTGCTCGATCCCGCCGGGCAGCAGGTCGCAGCGACCCCCGCCGGTCAGGGCGTAGGTGACATCGCTGACCCGTTCCAGGAAGTAGCGGTCGTGGGTCACCACGATCAGTGTGCCGGGCCAGCCGTCGAGGTAGTCCTCGATGACGGTGAGGGTGTCGATGTCCAGATCGTTGGTCGGCTCGTCGAGTAGCAGCACGTTGGGTTCGTCGAGCAGCAGCCGCAGGAACTGCAGCCTGCGCCGCTCACCGCCGGAGAGCTCCTCTATGCGGGTGGTCAGCTTGTCCCCGATGAACCCGAAGTCCTTCAGCAGGGTGTCCGCGCTGATCTCCCGGCCACCGGCCAGCTCGGTGATCCGGCGCCGGTTCTCGACCGCGTCGATGACCCGGTCGGCGCCGTCGAGCTCCCGAACGGCCTGGCTCAGGTAGCCGATCCGCAGTGTCAGGCCCCGCTTGACGGTGCCCGCCGACGGCTGCAGTTCGCCGGCGAGCAGCCGCAGCACGGAGGTCTTACCGGTGCCGTTGACGCCGACCAGGCCGATGCGCGCCCCCGGGCCGATCGACCAGTCGACGCCGTCGAGCACCACCTTGGGTGGATCGCCGACCTCCAGCCGGACCCGATGCAGATCGAACACGTCCTTGCCGAGCCGGGTGGTGGCAAAACGCTGCAACACCAGCGAATCGCGCGGCGGTGGCTCGTTGGCGATCAGCTCGTTGGCGGCCAGGATGCGGAACTTCGGCTTCGACGTGCGGGCCGGCGGCCCCCGCCGCAGCCACGCCAGTTCCTTGCGCATCAGGTTGCGCCGCCGCGCCTCGGTGCCGGCCGCCACCCGCATCCGCTCGGCGCGGGCCAGCACGTAGGCCGCGTATCCGCCCTCGTAAGCGTCGACGGTGCCGTCATGCACCTCCCAGGTGGCGGTGCAGATCGCGTCGAGGAACCACCGGTCGTGGCTGACCACGACCAGCGCACGGGCCGGCCGCGAGGTCAGGTGGGCGGCCAGCCAACCGATCACCTCGACGTCGAGGTGGTTGGTCGGCTCGTCGAGGATCAGGACGTCGTGCCCGCCGAGCAGCACCTCGGCCAGCGCCACGCGGCGCCGTTCGCCCCCGGACAGCGCAGCTACCTCGGAGTCCAGGTCGACACCGGAGAGCAGGTTCTCCACCACCGTGCGGGTGGTGGGCTCGGCAGCCCAGATGTGGTCGGGGTGGCCGCCGGTGATGACGCCGCGCACCGTGGACCCACGCTCGAAGTCATCGGCCTGCCGCAGATAGCCGACCGACAGGCCGGAGGTGTGGGTCACGCGTCCCGAGTCGGGTTCCTGCGCGCCGGTCAGGATTCTCAGCAGCGTTGTCTTGCCGTCGCCGTTGCGGCCGACGACGCCGATCGCGTCGCCCTCCTCGATCCCGAGGCTGACGCCGTCGAGCAACGTGCGGGTGCCATAGCCCACAGTGGCCCGTTCGAGGTTGACCAGGTTAGCCATCAGCCGCCGATGATAGGCGGCGGCTGTGCCATGATGACGTCGGCAGTCGGGGGAGACGAACTGGCCGGCCAGCTAGATAGGGGAGCGCGCGTGGTGGATCTCTCGGCGATCACCCGGCCGGTGGGGCGGCTGGTCGCCACCGCTCAGAACGGTCTGGAGGTGCTGCGGTACGGCGGCCTGGAGACCGGAGCGGTGCCGTCACCGTTCCAGATCGTCGAGAGCGTCCCGATGTACCGGCTGCGACGCTACTTCCCGCCCGACAGCCGCCCGGGGGCCACACCGGCCGGCCCACCGGTGTTGATGGTGCACCCGATGATGATGTCGGCCGACATGTGGGACGTCACCCGCGACGAGGGCGCGGTGGGGATTCTGCACAAGGCCGGGCTCGACCCGTGGGTGATCGACTTCGGCTCACCGGACAAGGTCGAAGGCGGGATGCAGCGCAACCTGGCGGACCATGTGGTGGCGCTGAGCGAGGCCATCGACACCGTCAAGGCAACCACCGGCCGCGACGTGCACATGGCCGGCTACTCACAGGGCGGAATGTTCGCCTACCAGGCGGCCGCCTACCGCCGCAGCAAAGACCTGGCCAGCATCATCGGTTTCGGTGCGCCGGTCGACACCCTGGCGGCGATGCCGATGAACCTGCCCGCCAGCCTGGCCCCGGCGGCCGCCGACTTCATGGCCGACCACGTGTTCAGCCGGATCGACATCCCGAGCTGGCTGGCCCGGACCGGGTTCCAGATGCTCGACCCGATCAAGACCGCGCAGTCGCGGCTGGAGTTCCTGCGCCAGCTGCACGACCGTGAGGCGTTGCTGCCGCGCGAGCAGCAGCGCCGCTTCCTGGCCTCGGAGGGCTGGATCGCCTGGTCCGGGCCGGCGATCTCCGAGCTGCTAAAGCAGTTCATCGCACACAACCGGATGATGACCGGCGGCTTTTCCATCCACGGCGACCTCGTCACGCTGTCCGACATCGATTGCCCGGTACTTGCGGTCATCGGCGAGGTCGACGACATCGGCCAGCCGGCCGCGGTACGCGGTATCAAGCGTGCGGCACCGGAGGCGGACTGCTACGAGTATCTGATCCGCGCCGGCCATTTCGGTCTGGTGGTGGGCTCCAAGGCGGCCACCCAGACCTGGCCGACCGTCGCAGCCTGGGTGCGTTGGCTCGACAGCGGAGGCATCATGCCCGAGGGCGTGACGCCGATGGCGCTGCAACCCGAGATCAGCGACGAGAGCGGGGTGTCGCTGACCTCGCGGCTGGCGCACAGCACCGCCGCGGCCACCGAGATGGCGTTCAGCCTGGCCCGGTCGGCCGCCAATGCGATCGTCGCGGCCAACAAGTCGGCACGCACGCTGGCCGTCGAAACCGCCCGCACCCTGCCCAGGCTGGCCCGGCTGGGCCAGGTCAACGACCACACCCGCATCTCGCTGGGCCGGATCATGTCCGAGCAGGCACGTGACCTCCCCTCGGGCGAGGCGCTGCTGTTCGACGGGCGGGTGCACACCTACGAGGCCGTCGACCGGCGCATCAACAACGTCGTTCACGGACTGATCGCGGTCGGGGTGCGGCAGGGCGCGCATGTCGGCGTCCTGATGGAGACGCGGCCCAGCGCCCTGGTCGCGATCGCCGCGCTGTCCCGGCTCGGTGCCGTCGCGGTATTGATGCCACCCGATGCCGACCTGGCCACCGCGGCCCGGCTCGGCGCGGTCACCGAGGTCATCACCGATCCGAGCAACCTGCAGGTGGCCCGGACACTGGAGTCCCGGGTGCTGGTCCTCGGCGGCGGTGAGTCCCGCGACCTTCATCTGCCCGAATCCGATGAGGGCGGCGCCGTGGTCGACATGGAGAAGATCGACCCGGACATCGTCGAGCTGCCCGGCTGGTACCGGCCCAATCCGGGCCTGGCACGAGACCTGGCCTTCATCGCGTTCAGCACGATCAGCGGGGAACTGGTCGCCCGACAGATCACCAACTTCCGCTGGGCGCTGTCGGCGATCGGCACCGCCTCGGCAGCGAACCTGAGCCGGAGCGACACGGTGTACTGCCTGACCCCGCTGCACCACCAGTCGGGGCTGCTGGTCAGCCTCGGCGGTGCCGTGGTCGGCGGCGCCCGCATCGCGTTGTCCCGGGAGCTGCGGCCCGACCGCTTCATGCAGGAGATCCGCCAGTACGGCGTCACCGTGGTGTCCTACACCTGGGCGATGTTGCGCGAGGTGATCGACGATCCGGCGTTCGCGTCGACCGGCAGTCACCCGGTCCGGCTGTTCATCGGCTCCGGAATGCCCGTCGGCCTGTGGAAGCGGGTCGTGGACGTCTTCGAGCCGGCCAACGTCGTCGAGTTCTTCGCCACCACCGACGGCCAGGCGGTGCTCGCCAACGTCGCCGGCGTCAAGGTCGGCAGCAAGGGGCGGCCGCTGCCCGGCGGTGGGGAGATCGCGCTGGCCGCTTACGACCCGGAGGACAACCTGATCCTGGAGGACGACCAGGGGTTCGTCCGCCACGCCGAGGCCGGTGAGGTCGGCGTGCTGCTGGCCCGGCCGCGCGGCCCGGTCGACCCGCTGGCATCGGTCAAGCGCGGCGTGTTCGCCCCGGCCGACACCTGGGTGTCCACGGAGTACCTCTTCCGCCGCGACGAGGACGGCGACTACTGGCTGGTCGACAACCGCGCCGCGGTGATCCACACCGCGCGCGGTCCGGTCTTCGCCGCCACCGTCAACGACGCCGTCGGCCGGATCGACGCCGTCGACATGGCCGTCACCTACAGGGTCACCGCCGGTGGCACGACCCTTGCGGTGACCGCGCTGGCATTGCGGCCGGGCGGCACCGTTCCCTCCGCCGACCTGTCCGAGGCCCTCGCCGAGCTCCCGGTGGGTAATCCGCCCGACATCGTGCACGTGGTCACCGACATGGCGCTGACCGCCACCTACCGTCCGCTGACCGAGCCACTGCGCGCACAGGGTGTGCCGAAACCCTCACGTAACGCCTGGTACCTGGACCCCGATACCCATCGGTACAAGCGCTTGACCATCGCCGTACGCAGCGAGATCGTCGGCAGTCAGCCGTGATGCCCGACCGTGGGCACACTGTTAGGCTCGCCCCGGCGACTTCGTGTCGCGTGCTCGGGCGTGAAGCCCCCTGAGGAGGATCGATGTCACGACACACCTGGCGCCGGGCCACTGCCGCCGCGCTGACTGCGTCTGCGCTGGTCGGCGGGCTTGCAGCGGGCATCGCGCTGCCCACGGCGGCGGCCGAACCGGCCGACCCGACCTCCGAGCAGCAGCGCCCAGTCTCGCCCGACCAGATCCTGATGATGATCTCGGAGCAGTACCAGACCGGCCGGGGCGGAGGTCAGGTGTCCAAGCTGATCGAACAGGTGATGACGCTGCGGATGCGCGGCTTCCGGCCCTCGATCTCCAACGCCCAGGCGCTGGCCGCCGCGCTCGACAAGCGGCCCAACCAGGGCCCGCTGATCGAGGCGCTGCAGGCGACGTTGAGCTATCAGCGCAAGCAACTGGCGCAGTCGGGCATCGGAGCGGCCCCGAGCGGAGCGCCACCGGTGGCGACACCCGGCAGCCCGGGTGCGCCGGTGTGGGCGCCGGGCAATCCGATGGTCCGGGACGACGCGATCTTCCCGATGCCCGGCCGCTGAGCGATGGCGCTGGACCCCGAGCTCCTGAAGATCCTGGTGTGCCCCGACGACCGGGGCCCGCTGCTCTACGTCGACGACCGGCTGTACAACCCGCGGCTGCACCGTGCGTACCGGATCGAGGACGGGATCCCGGTGCTGCTGATCGACGAGGCGGTCACCGTCGACGATGCCGAGCACGATCGGCTGGTCGCCGCGGCGGGCGCGTCCTAACCCAGCCTGGGCAGGTCGCCGGTCAGGTACCGCTGCAGGTTCGGTGCGATGGTGTCGACGATCTGGGGGACCGGCAGGGACTTGAACGGCTCGAGCTCGAGGATGTAGCGGGCCATCACCACGCCGATCAGCTGCGACGCCACGAACTGCACCCGCAGCCGGCCGGTGCCCGGCGGATCGTCGACCCGGCCGCCGACCTCCACGGTGATGACGTCCTGCAGGAACGACCGGAACAGCGACATCTCGGGGCCGTCGCCGCCGGCCATGGTCGACCGGAGCGCGGCGATGAACCCCTTGCCGGCATCGGAATCCCACAGCGGCAACACCAGCGACGGCAGCGTGCGGCCGATCTGCTCGACCGGGACCTCGCGCAGCGGCCCGATCACGCTCATCGGGTCGAACGGGATGTGGATCGCCGCGGCGAACAACTGCGTCTTGGTGCCGAAGTAGTGATGCACCAGCGCGGGGTCCACCCCGGCATCGGCGGCGATCGCGCGGATCGGGGTGTTGTTGAATCCGTTGCGGGCGAACAGCTCGCGGGCGCTGGACAGGATCCGGTCACGCGTTTCCGACGCCCCGGGCGGGCGGCCGGGCCTTCGTCGGGTCTGGCTGGTAGCCAACGGCTTACGGGGTCCGCCGACGCAGCGTGGCGGCCGCGAGGCCCAGCGCCAGCAGGGCGAACCCCAGGACGATGACGATGTCGCGAACGGCGATATGGGTCAACTCGGGGTGTGCCGCCACCTGCTGCAGCGCCTCGAGTGCATAACTGGCAGGCATGACGTTGCTGATCCACTCCAACCAGCCGGGCATCTGGGCGCGGGGCACGATTATCCCGGCCAGCAGTAGCTGCGGGACGATGAAGACCGGCATGAACTGCACCGCCTGGAACTCGGTGCGGGCGAATGCGCTTGCCAGCAGCCCCAACCCGACACCGAGCACGGCGTTGATGACGGCGATGACGAACACCCAGACCCAGCTGCCCTGGGTTTCGAATCCGAGAAGCAGGAACGACACGCTGCACGCGACGATGGCCTGTGCGGCCGCGGCGATGGAGAACGCGGTGCCGTAGGCCGCGAGCAGATCCAGCCGGCGCAGCGGCGTGGTCAGGATGCGTTCGAGGGTGCCCGACGCTCGTTCGCGTTGCATCGTGATCGAGGTGATCAGGAACATCACGAACAGCGGGAACAGGCCCAGCAGAATCAGGCAGGCGGTGTTGAACGGCGATGGCGCGCCCGGGCGGGTCGGCACGTCCTGGAACATGAAGTACATCAGCGTGATGACCAGCACCGGCACCAGCAGGATCATCGCGACGCTGCGATGGTCCGCGGCCAGCTGGCGCAGTATCCGCGTCGTCGTCGCGGTGTAGGCCCGCAGCGTTATCCGGCGGCGGGCGTGGTGGTGTGCCGGATGACGGACAGAAACGCTTCCTCCAGGGACTTGCATCCGGTGTCCTCTCGTAGTTTCGCGGGTGTGGTGTGGGCCAGCAGATGGCCGTCCCGGATCAGCAGCAGGTCGTCGCAGTGATCCGCTTCGTCCATGACGTGGCTGGACACCAGCAGCGTGATCCCGCTGCGGGCCAGGTGGTGGAACGTCTCCCAGAGGTCGACCCGCAGTAGCGGGTCCAGCCCGACCGTCGGTTCGTCGAGCACCAGCAGCTCCGGCCGGGTGACCAGGGCACACGCCAGCGACGCGCGGGTGCGCTGGCCACCGGACAGGTCCCCGCAGAACGCGGTGCGGTGATCGTCGAGACCAACCCCGTGGATGGCCTCGTCGACGTCCTGGTCGTCGGCGCCGTAGAGGGCGGCGAAATAGCGGACGTTGTCGATGATCCGCAGGTCGTTGTAGATGGTCGGGTCCTGAGGCATGTACCCGACCCGGCGACGCAGTCCGGAACTCCCAGCGGGCCGCCCCAGCACCGTGACGGTGCCCGACGCGACGATCTGGGTGCCGACGATGCTGCGCATCAGGGTGGATTTGCCGCAGCCGGACGGGCCGAGCAGGGCGGTGATGGTGCCCCGCGCGATCCGCACCGAGAAGTCGTGCAGCGCCTCGTGCTTTCCGCGGACCACGTGCAGGTGGTCGATGACGACGGCCGGTTCCGCTCCGTTGTGAAGTAATTCATCGCTCGATGAACTCATCATGTGATGAATAGTGCGGTCCCGCAGTCGGCGCTGTCAACGGTCGCGGGCAGAATCGCTGCGATGAGTGCCGAGCCGCTGTCCGGGGATCCGCTTACCGCGGCTCGACGGTTGATCGGATCGGTGCTGACCGGCCGTGGGGCGAGTGCCCTGATCGTCGAGGTGGAGGCATATGGCGGTCCCGCTGACGGGCCGTGGCCCGACGCGGCATCGCACTCGTTCCGCGGCCCCGGAGCGCGCAATGCGGTGATGTTCGGCCCGGCCGGTCGGCTCTACACCTACCGCAGCCACGGCGTCCACGTCTGCGCCAACGTGGTGTCGGGTGGCGACGGGATCGCCGGCGCAGTGTTGCTGCGCGCGGCGGCCCTGGAAACCGGGGTGGACGTCGCGCAGAATCGGCGTGGCGACTCGATCCGGCCGGCGGCGTTGGCGCGGGGTCCGGGCAATCTCTGTTCGGCCCTGGGAATCACCATGCACGACAACGGCATCGACCTGTTCGCTCCCGACAGCCCGGTTCGGCTCACCCTCGGCGTGGCCCGCGCGGCGACTGCCGGTCCCCGGGTCGGCGTGAGCAAGGCGGCCGATCGGCCCTGGCGGTTCTGGCTGGCCGACCGGCCGGAGGTGTCGGCCTACCGGCGAAGTCCGCGGGCACCGGCTCCCGGCCACAGCGACTAGTACGGAAAGATCGGCAGCGTGGGTAGCGAAATCCTCGACGAGTTGGAATGGCGTGGGCTCATCGCGCAGTCCACCGACCGCGCCGCGCTGGCCGAGGCCCTGGCCGACGGCCCGGTCACCGTCTACTCCGGGTTCGACCCGACCGCGCCCAGCCTGCACGCCGGACATCTGGTCCCGCTGCTGACGTTGCGTCGGTTCCAGCGGGCCGGGCACCGGCCCATCGTGCTGGCCGGTGGCGCCACCGGGATGATCGGCGACCCGCGCGACGTGGGCGAACGCAGCCTGCAGACCGCCGACACCGTGGCGGACTGGGCCGGCCGCATCCGCAGCCAGCTGGAGCGGTTCGTCGAGTTCGACGAGTCGCCGACCGGCGCGGTCGTCGCCGACAATCTGACCTGGACCTCCGAGATGTCGGCCATCGAGTTCCTGCGCGATGTCGGCAAGCACTTCTCGGTCAACGTCATGCTCGACCGCGACACCGTCCGGCGCAGGCTGGACGGCGAGGGCATCTCCTATACCGAGTTCAGCTACATGCTGCTGCAGGCCAACGACTACGTCGAGCTGCACGGACGGTACGGGTGCACGCTGCAGGTGGGCGGGTCCGACCAGTGGGGCAACATCATCGCCGGCGTCCGGCTGGTCCGGCAGAAGGCCGGCGCGACGGTGCACGCGTTGACCACGCCGCTGGTGACCGACTCCGAGGGCAAGAAGTTCGGCAAGTCCACCGGCGGCGGCAGCCTCTGGCTCGACCCCGCGATGACCAGCCCGTACGCCTGGTATCAGTACTTCGTCAACACGGCCGACGCCGACGTGGTCCGCTACCTGCGCTGGTTCACCTTCCTGTCGGCCGACGAGCTGGCCGACCTCGAGCAGATCACCGCAGAACGCCCGCACGAGCGGGCGGCCCAGCGGCGACTGGCCCGGGAGCTGACCGACCTGGTGCACGGCGAGGCCGCGACGGCGGCGGTCGAGCTTGCGAGTCGGGCCCTGTTCGGCCGCGGCGAACTGGGCGACCTCGACGAACCGACGCTGGCCGCCGCGCTGCGCGAGGCCGGCAACAACCAGGTGGCCGAGCTGGCACCGGACGGTCCGGACTCCATCGTCGATCTGCTGGTCGCCAGCGGGCTTTCGGCGAGCAAGGGCGCAGCCAGGCGCACCGTCGCCGAGGGCGGGGTGTCGGTGAACAACGTGAAGGTCGCCACAGACCACTGGGTCCCGCAGCCGTCGGACTTCCTGCACGGCAAGTGGCTGGTGCTGCGCCGGGGCAAGCGCAACATCGCCGGCATCGAGCGGGTCGGCTGAGGCACGGAAAGAACGCGCAGGTCAGCCCTTTCCTGGAGGCTGGGAACAAATCCCGTGACCGGCGCGTTGTGATCCCCAGAGTCAACGCACGCCGCGTGCGCGACGCCGGAGGTTAGTGTCAAAGACACGCCCTAGCAGGCCATTTGACTCGGAGTTATCCCTGACGTAACTTATCGGAGTCGCTGCGACACGGGCCCAGCCCGGAGAGCGCGGCCGACTCCCAGAGGTCAACCATTTCGATGGCGGTCCTCATCTGCCCGCACTAGAGAACGGCGGCATTCGCCGCGGGACTCTCGCGCGGTCAGTCGGGTGTGTTGTTTGAGAACTCAATAGTGTGTTTGGTGGTTTTTGTTTGTTGTTTTTTGCCATGCTCTGACTCCCCGTGTTGGGGTGTGGTTTTTTGTGATGCCAGGTTTTGGTGTCTTTGTTTGTTAGGTCAGATTTTCTCTGATTGATTGCTGCCCTGCCTGTGTGGTGGGGGGTTTTTGTTTGGAGAGTTTGATCCTGGCTCAG
>NZ_JAIFZS010000051.1 GCF_019710635.1 Mycolicibacterium xanthum | reverse complement strand
TTTTTTGCCATGCTCTGACTCCCCGTGTTGGGGTGTGGTTTTTTGTGATGCCAGGTTTTGGTGTCTTTGTTTGTTAGGTCAGATTTTCTCTGATTGATTGCTGCCCTGCCTGTGTGGTGGGGGGTTTTTGTTTGGAGAGTTTGATCCTGGCTCAGGACGAACGCTGGCGGCGTGCTTAACACATGCAAGTCGAACGGAAAGGCCCTTCGGGGTACTCGAGTGGCGAACGGGTGAGTAACACGTGGGTGATCTGCCCTGCACTTTGGGATAAGCCTGGGAAACTGGGTCTAATACCGGATAGGACCACGGCATGCATGTGCTGTGGTGGAAAGCTTTTGCGGTGTGGGATGGGCCCGCGGCCTATCAGCTTGTTGGTGGGGTGATGGCCTACCAAGGCGACGACGGGTAGCCGGCCTGAGAGGGTGTCCGGCCACACTGGGACTGAGATACGGCCCAGACTCCTACGGGAGGCAGCAGTGGGGAATATTGCACAATGGGCGCAAGCCTGATGCAGCGACGCCGCGTGAGGGATGACGGCCTTCGGGTTGTAAACCTCTTTCGCCTACGACGAAGCGCAAGTGACGGTAGTAGGAGAAGAAGCACCGGCCAACTACGTGCCAGCAGCCGCGGTAATACGTAGGGTGCGAGCGTTGTCCGGAATTACTGGGCGTAAAGAGCTCGTAGGTGGTTTGTCGCGTTGTTCGTGAAAACTCACAGCTTAACTGTGGGCGTGCGGGCGATACGGGCAGACTGGAGTACTGCAGGGGAGACTGGAATTCCTGGTGTAGCGGTGGAATGCGCAGATATCAGGAGGAACACCGGTGGCGAAGGCGGGTCTCTGGGCAGTAACTGACGCTGAGGAGCGAAAGCGTGGGGAGCGAACAGGATTAGATACCCTGGTAGTCCACGCCGTAAACGGTGGGTACTAGGTGTGGGTTTCCTTCCTTGGGATCCGTGCCGTAGCTAACGCATTAAGTACCCCGCCTGGGGAGTACGGCCGCAAGGCTAAAACTCAAAGGAATTGACGGGGGCCCGCACAAGCGGCGGAGCATGTGGATTAATTCGATGCAACGCGAAGAACCTTACCTGGGTTTGACATGCACAGGACGACTGCAGAGATGTGGTTTCCCTTGTGGCCTGTGTGCAGGTGGTGCATGGCTGTCGTCAGCTCGTGTCGTGAGATGTTGGGTTAAGTCCCGCAACGAGCGCAACCCTTGTCTCATGTTGCCAGCACGTCATGGTGGGGACTCGTGAGAGACTGCCGGGGTCAACTCGGAGGAAGGTGGGGATGACGTCAAGTCATCATGCCCCTTATGTCCAGGGCTTCACACATGCTACAATGGCCGGTACAAAGGGCTGCGATGCCGTGAGGTGGAGCGAATCCTTTCAAAGCCGGTCTCAGTTCGGATCGGGGTCTGCAACTCGACCCCGTGAAGTCGGAGTCGCTAGTAATCGCAGATCAGCAACGCTGCGGTGAATACGTTCCCGGGCCTTGTACACACCGCCCGTCACGTCATGAAAGTCGGTAACACCCGAAGCCGGTGGCCTAACCCCTTGTGGGAGGGAGCCGTCGAAGGTGGGATCGGCGATTGGGACGAAGTCGTAACAAGGTAGCCGTACCGGAAGGTGCGGCTGGATCACCTCCTTTCTAAGGAGCACCACGAGAGACACCCCCGCTGTGGGGGTGTGAGCCGTGAGGAACCCGGTGCCTGTAGTGGGCAGGGTTTGGTGCACGACAAACATGTCCTGCCGCAACGGGATTGATTGCGGTGGGGGCTGCCAGACACACTATTGGGCTTTGAGACAACAAGCCCTGCGGTCGTTGTGGCCGGCTGTCATCTGTTGGGTGGCAGAGCCTGTTGTTGCCTCACTTTGGTGGTGGGGTGTGGTGTTTGATTTGTGGATAGTGGTTGCGAGCATCTAAGGCGCGCAGTGGTGTCCGGGTTTCGGCCTGGGTGTTGGTGTGTGTCTTGTTGTATGCAATTTTGTTGAAACTCGCATGTGCCCCTTTTTTTGTGGGGGTGTGTGTGGGTGACTCATTTTTGGTTTTGTGTTGTAAGTGTTTAAGGGCGCATGGTGGATGCCTTGGCACTAGGAGCCGATGAAGGACGTGGGAGGCTGCGATATGCCTCGGGGAGCTGTCAACCGAGCGTGGATCCGAGGATGTCCGAATGGGGAAACCCGGCACGAGTGATGTCGTGTCACCCGGCACTGAATACATAGGTGTCGGGGGGGAACGCGGGGAAGTGAAACATCTCAGTACCCGTAGGAAGAGAAAACAATTGTGATTCCGTGAGTAGTGGCGAGCGAAAGCGGAGGATGGCTAAACCGTGTGCATGTGATACCCGGCGGGGGTTGTGTGTGCGGTGTTGTGGGGCCGGCGTTCTCCTCTCCGCCGAGAGGGGCAGCAGTGAGAAAAGTGTGGGTTAGTCGAAGTGGCCTGGGATGGTCTGCCGTAGACGGTGAGAGCCCGGTAGGTGAAAACTCGTACTCTGTTGTCGTTGGTTCCCGAGTAGCAGCGGGCCCGTGGAATCTGCTGTGAATCTGCCGGGACCACCCGGTAAGCCTGAATACTTCCTAGTGACCGATAGCGGATCAGTACCGTGAGGGAATGGTGAAAAGTACCCCGGGAGGGGAGTGAAATAGTACCTGAAACCGTGCGCTTACAATCCGTCAGAGCCTTCCCCTTTGGGGTGGGGTGATGGCGTGCCTTTTGAAGAATGAGCCTGCGAGTCAGGGACATGTCGCGAGGTTAACCCGGGTGGGGTAGCCGTAGCGAAAGCGAGTCTGAATAGGGCGTATCCAATCCGTAGGGGTTGGTGTAGTGGTGTGTTCTGGACCCGAAGCGGAGTGATCTACCCATGGCCAGGGTGAAGCGCGGGTAAGACCGTGTGGAGGCCCGAACCCACTTAGGTTGAAGACTGAGGGGATGAGTTGTGGGTAGGGGTGAAAGGCCAATCAAACTCCGTGATAGCTGGTTCTCCCCGAAATGCATTTAGGTGCAGCGTCGCAGTGTTCGTGTCGGAGGTAGAGCTACTGGATGGCCGATGGGCCCTACTAGGTTACTGACGTCAGCCAAACTCCGAATGCCGACACGGTGTAATGCGGCAGTGAGACGGCGGGGGATAAGCTCCGTGCGTCGAGAGGGAAACAGCCCAGATCGCCGGCTAAGGCCCCTAAGCGTGTGCTAAGTGGAAAAGGATGTGCAGTCGCGAAGACAACCAGGAGGTTGGCTTAGAAGCAGCCACCCTTGAAAGAGTGCGTAATAGCTCACTGGTCAAGTGATTGTGCGCCGATAATGTAGCGGGGCTCAAGCACACCGCCGAAGCCGCGGCAGCCCCTTTGTGGGCTGGGTAGGGGAGCGTCCTGCATCCGGTGAAGCAGCGAAGTGATTCAGCTGTGGAGGGTGTGGGAGTGAGAATGCAGGCATGAGTAGCGATTAGGCAAGTGAGAACCTTGCCCGCCGAAAGACCAAGGGTTCCTGGGCCAGGCCAGTCCGCCCAGGGTGAGTCGGGACCTAAGGCGAGGCCGACAGGCGTAGTCGATGGACAACGGGTTGATATTCCCGTACCCGTGTGTGAGCGTCCCTGGCGAATCCATCTTGCTAACCGCCCAAATGGTGGTTCATCAATCCCTTCGGGGTGCGAGGACTCACCGGCTGCGCGGGACCCAGGTGGGTAGTAGTCAAGCGATGGGGTGACGCAGGAAGGTAGCCGTACCAGTCAGTGGTAATACTGGGGCAAACCGGTAGGGAGAAACCTAGGCAAATCCGGGTTTCACAGATCCTGAGAGGTGATGCATAGCCGATTGAGGCGAATTCGGTGATCCTATGCTGTCGAGAAAAGCCTCTAGCGAGCACGCACACGGCCCGTACCCCAAACCAACACAGGTGGTCAGGTAGAGAATACCGAGGCGTACGAGTGAACTATGGTTAAGGAACTCGGCAAAATGCCCCCGTAACTTAGGGAGAAGGGGGACCGGAACACCGTCATGGCCCTTGCGGCCGGCAGCGGGATCCGGTGGCACAAACCAGTGAGAAGCGACTGTTTACTAAAAACACAGGTCCGTGCGAAGTCGCAAGACGATGTATACGGACTGACGCCTGCCCGGTGCTGGAAGGTTAAGAGGACCTGTCAACCCTTTCGGGGGTGAAGCGGAGAATTTAAGCCCCAGTAAACGGCGGTGGTAACTATAACCATCCTAAGGTAGCGAAATTCCTTGTCGGGTAAGTTCCGACCTGCACGAATGGCGTAACGACTTCTCAACTGTCTCAACCATAGACTCGGCGAAATTGCATTACGAGTAAAGATGCTCGTTACGCGCGGCAGGACGAAAAGACCCCGGGACCTTCACTACAACTTGGTATTGGTGCTCGATACGGTTTGTGTAGGATAGGTGGGAGACTGTGAATCCCGAACGCCAGTTCGGGTGGAGTCGTTGTTGAAATACCACTCTGATCGTATTGGGCCTCTAACTTCGAACCGTGAAACCGGTTCAGGGACAGTGCCTGGTGGGTAGTTTAACTGGGGCGGTTGCCTCCTAAAATGTAACGGAGGCGCCCAAAGGTTCCCTCAACCTGGATGGCAATCAGGTGTTGAGTGTAAGTGCACAAGGGAGCTTGACTGCGAGACGGACATGTCAAGCAGGGACGAAAGTCGGGACTAGTGATCCGGCACCCCCGAGTGGAAGGGGTGTCGCTCAACGGATAAAAGGTACCCCGGGGATAACAGGCTGATCTTCCCCAAGAGTCCATATCGACGGGATGGTTTGGCACCTCGATGTCGGCTCGTCGCATCCTGGGGCTGGAGCAGGTCCCAAGGGTTGGGCTGTTCGCCCATTAAAGCGGCACGCGAGCTGGGTTTAGAACGTCGTGAGACAGTTCGGTCTCTATCCGCCGCGCGCGTCAGAAGCTTGAGGAAACCTGTCCCTAGTACGAGAGGACCGGGACGGACGAACCTCTGGTACACCAGTTGTCCCACCAGGGGCACCGCTGGATAGCCACGTTCGGACAGGATAACCGCTGAAAGCATCTAAGCGGGAAACCCCCTCCAAGACCAGGCTTCTCACCTTTTAAGAAGGATAAGGCCCCCCGCAGACCACGGGATCGATAGACCAGACCTACAAACACAGCAATGTGCGCAGGGAACTGGCACTAACCGGCCGAAAACTTACAACAAAAACAACAAAACCTCGCAACCACAACCACACACCACACCCCCACCAACCGGGGGACCGTGGAAAACACCCACCCCACCACCAAAACAACCCCAACAGAGTTGTCACTGAAACAAGTGAATAAAGTTACGGCGGAAATAGCGGCAGGGAAACGCCCGGACCCATCCCGAACCCGGAAGCTAAGCCTACCAGCGCCGATGATACTACCCACCCGGGTGGAAAAGTAGGACACCGCCGAACACAAATTG
>NZ_JAIFZS010000050.1 GCF_019710635.1 Mycolicibacterium xanthum | reverse complement strand
ACCAACGGCCACTGGAACGCCGAAGTCCGCAACGGCCGCCTGGCCTGGACCGACGACACCACCCCACCACGCATCAACCACGCCCACCACCCCGACGAACTCCTACACGGCGACCCCGACCCACCATGCTGACTGCGCGAGTGACCGACTCACGAACGCACGAGGCGGGCGATCGCCGCGCTCGCCTCGGCGAGCTTGGCGTCGGCCTCGGCGCCGCCGCTGGCGACGGCGTGGGTGACGCAGTGGTTGAGGTGTTCGTCGAGCAGCCCGAGCGCGACCGACTGCAGCGCGCTGTTGACGGCACTGATCTGGGTGAGGATGTCGATGCAGTACTTGTCCTCGTCGATCATCCGGGCGATCCCGCGGACCTGCCCCTCGATACGGCGCAGCCGCTTGGCGTAGTTCTCCTTGTGCGCCGAGTAGCCGTGTTCCCCGGCTGCGACGGGGCCTCCGGCGAGTGCCGTTGCGTCGTCTGGGTTCTCCGTCACGGCGTGCCGCCCTTCAGCATCTGCTTCATCTGCTCGATCTCGGCTTCCTGCGTGGCCACCATGGTCTGGGCCATCGAGATGGCGTCGACGTTCTCACCGTGCGCGATCTCGGCCTTGGCCATTTCGATCGCCCCCCGGTGGTGGGCGACCATCGAGTTCAGCCACAGTGTGTCGAAGTCCGGCCCGTTCAGCGACTCCAGCTTCGCCATCGTGGCGTCGTCGACCATGCCGTGCATCGCCGATCCGTGCCCGGAGTGGTCGCCGCCGGTGGCGGCGTCCGGGTTCTCGTTCCACTGCACCAGAAAGACGTTGAGGATGTTGATCTCGGGCTGCTGCGTGGCGGTGATCTGGTCGGCCAGCGCGATCACCCCCGGGTCGGTGGACCGCTCGGGCACCAGCGCGGACATCTCGATGGCCTGTTTGTGGTGCGGCACCATGTTGGTGGCGAACGCGACATCGTCGGCGTTGTAGCCGGCCGGCTCGCCGGTGATCACCGGCGTCTCGACCCCCGACGTACCGGTGTGCTCCGCGGATTCGGTTCCGCCGCCGCACCCGGCCAGCGCAACGGCGGCGGCCAGTGCGGCGAACGTGGCGGAAAGGCTTGCGATGCTCGAGCGCATGCCCCCAGCGTACAGGTACCCCATGGGGGTATCGATAGTGGTTTGGCCGGGTGAAACGCCGGGGGCATACTTGGGCGCATGCCCTCAGACTCAGCAAGCGGCTCATCGCCGGACATGAAGCCCCGCAGCCGCGATGTCACCGACGGACTCGAGAAGGCCGCCGCCCGCGGCATGCTGCGCGCGGTGGGCATGGGTGACGAGGACTTCGCGAAGCCGCAGATCGGGGTGGCGTCGTCGTGGAACGAGATCACCCCGTGCAACCTGTCACTGGACCGGCTGGCCAAGGCCGTGAAGGAGGGCGTGTTCGAGGCCGGCGGTTTCCCGATGGAGTTCGGCACCATCTCGGTGTCCGACGGCATCTCGATGGGCCACGAGGGCATGCACTTCTCGCTGGTGTCGCGCGAGATCATCGCCGACAGCGTGGAGACCGTCATGCAGGCCGAGCGGCTCGACGGTTCGGTCCTGCTGGCCGGCTGCGACAAGTCGCTGCCCGGGATGTTGATGGCCGCCGCCAGGCTCGACCTGGCCAGCGTGTTCCTCTACGCCGGTTCGATCCTGCCCGGCCGCGCCAAGCTGTCGGACGGCAGCGAGAAGGACGTGACGATCATCGACGCGTTCGAGGCGGTCGGCGCGTGCGCGCGGGGACTCATGCCCCGCGAGGACGTCGACGCCATCGAGCGCGCCATCTGCCCTGGCGAGGGCGCCTGCGGCGGCATGTACACCGCCAACACGATGGCCTCGGCCGCCGAGGCGCTGGGCATGTCGCTGCCCGGCAGCGCCGCTCCCCCGGCCACCGATCGCCGCCGCGACGGGTTCGCCCGCAAGAGCGGGATGGCCGTCGTCGACATGCTTCGCCGCGGCATCACCGCCCGCGACATCCTGACCAGGGAGGCGTTCGAGAACGCCATCGCGGTGGTGATGGCGTTCGGCGGCTCCACCAACGCCGTGCTGCACCTGCTCGCGATCGCCTACGAGGCCAACGTGAAGCTCACCCTGGAGGACTTCACCAGGATCGGCGCCAAGGTGCCACACCTGGCCGACGTCAAGCCGTTCGGCAAGCACGTGATGTTCGACGTCGATCACATCGGCGGCGTCCCTGTCGTGATGAAGGCGCTGCTGGACGCCGGACTGATGCACGGGGACGCATTGACCGTGACGGGGCAGACGATGGCCGAGAACCTGGCGCACATCGCGCCGCCGGATCCCGACGGCAAAGTGCTGCGCGCGTTGTCCAACCCCATCCACCCGACCGGCGGCATCACGATCCTGCACGGATCGCTGGCTCCCGAGGGTGCGGTGGTCAAGTCCGCGGGCTTCGACTCCGATGTCTTCGAAGGCACCGCAAGGGTTTTCGAGCGGGAACGGGCCGCGCTGGACGCCCTCGAGGACGGCACCATCACCGCTGGCGACGTCGTCGTCATCCGGTACGAGGGCCCCAAGGGTGGCCCCGGCATGCGCGAGATGCTGGCCATCACCGGTGCGATCAAGGGCGCCGGCCTGGGCAAGGACGTGCTGCTGATGACCGACGGCCGGTTCTCCGGCGGCACCACCGGTCTGTGCGTCGGCCACATCGCACCGGAGGCCGTCGACGGCGGACCGATCGCGTTGCTGCGCGACGGTGACCGGATCCGCCTCGACGTCGCCAACGGCACCCTGGACGTGTTGGTCGACGCCGACGAGTTCGATGCCCGCAAGACCGGTTTCGAGCCGTTGCCGCCGCGCTACACCACCGGCGTGCTGGCCAAGTACACCAAGCTGGTCGGCTCGGCGGCGGTCGGCGCGGTCTGCAACTAGCGCCGCCCCCTGCCCCGCCGGCGCGAGCACGGCCGTCGGCCGGCCCCCTGCCCTAGTCGACCAGGGCGATCGCGAAGCCGTCCCAGCCCTTGGTCCCGACCGTCTGGATCGCGGCGGCGTCCAGCCGCGGGTGTGCCGCCATCATGTCGAACATGGCGCGGATCGCCTGCGCCTGGGCGTCGTCGGGCGCGGGGTCGAGCACCCGGCCGTTGCGGGCGATGTTGTCGACGACGATCACCGTGCCCGGGCGCCCGAGCGTGACGGCCCACTCGACGTAGGAGACGTTGTTCTCCTTGTCGGCGTCGATGAAAACCAGGTCGAACACCTCACTGCGCTGCTGCAGCTGCGGAAGCGTCTGCAGTGCCGCACCGACGACCACCTCGACCCGGTCCGCCACGCCGGCCCGTTCGAGGTTGGCGCGGGCCACCTCGGCGTGTGCGGGTTCGTATTCCAGGCTGACGACCCCGCCGTCCGGCCCGACCGCACGGGCCAGCGCGATGGTGCTGTAGCCGGCCAGCGTCCCGATCTCCAGGACCCGGTGCGCACCCGCGATGCGCACCAACAACGACAGCAGCTTGGCGTGCTGCGCCGACACCTCGATCGGCGGCATGCCCGCCGCCTTACCGGTCTCCCGGGCGGCATGCAGCGCCTCGTCCTCGGTGTGCAGGACGCGGTTGAACAGATCGTCGAGCGAAGCCCAGTCCGGCACGGTCATCCTTGCGACGTTACCCCCGGCCCCCGACCGGCCGGCCGGCTCCGGGGCGGCCCACGAGGAACAACTAGCGCACCCCCTCCTTCGCGTAGACCACCCGCAGCACGTGTGCCACCTCCGGCCCCATCACCGTCGCGGCGAGCTCGCAGAACGTCGCGACGAAAACGGGACCGTGCGGGAGATCGGCCCCGGCGAGGTGGTGGGCGATCTCGTGCAGCGCCACCAGCTCGCGCAGCGCCCAGGCGGTGCCACCCTCCGGCACCGCGATGGTCGGCCCGTCCGCCCCGCACTCGTAGTGTGCGGCTGTGGTCCCCCGGCGGGGCCGCACCCGCAGCGGGGTTGCTGCGGGCCAGCGCCGCCGGACGGCGGGATGCGACAGCACGTCGTCAACGTAGCGCTGCACGCCGTCGACGGTCGCGAAACGCGCCTCCGGCGGCAGCGTGAGTGCCGTTCCGAAGAAGTCCACCACCGGGTTGCCCCGTTGGGCCGCCCGGTCGAACATGGTCCGCACGAATTCCTCTGCCGCATAGACCTTTGCGCGCTGGGTGTCGCGGGTCATCGCCCCAGTGGCGTGCGAGCCCCGGGCAGCTCGGGGTTGCCACCCAGCCTGGCCCGCCGGCCCGCCCGATCGCCGGCCTGCCGGGCGGCCGACGAGTACCCGGCGGTGGCGCTGGTCGCCCGCCACGTACCCCGGGCCCGCGAGGCCTGCCGATAGTAGTCCTTGAGCTCGAGATCCTTGTTGCGCAAGGCGATAGCGGTGCCCGGCACACTGGCCGGACCCGTGGTCGCCTCCTGCTGCGCCTGCCGGCGCGCGTCGGCCAGCCGCTGCCCGACGCGGGCTCCGAACGCCAGCTGGAAGTTGATCCGCGCCGTGATGGTCGGGGTGGGCCGGTGTGCGCCGGAGTTGATGTAGTCCGTCGATGCCCGCACCATCTGCAGCACCAGGCTGGTGTAGAGGGTGTGGCTGGCCTCGATGTCCTCGGTGAACCCGTAGGCGTAGACGAACGTCGAGTTCGAGGCGATGTCGCATTTGACGTCGTTGGCCGCCGCGATCACGACGAACAGTTGGACATAGGTGCGCAGCCCGCGGGTTCCGGCCTCACCGATGGTGACGGTGCGCTGGATCGGGGTCTGCGCCTTGCTGCGGTTGGCCCCGTGACTGCGGGCGACGGCCAGATCGATCGACGTCGCGGTCGCCAGCCGTTGCGCGGCGGCCATGAAGGCGTCGGCCTCGTGCTGGTTGTCGGTGCCCTCGGCCTGGCGCAGCAGCGCCGCGATCCGGGCCAGCATCTTCTCGTCGGTGCTCATATTCATGCTCGCGAGGCTAGGCAGCGGGTACGACGGTCCTTCGGCGCGTTCATGACGTGTTCACCGAGTTCAGTATCCCCTATCCCCACACCGGTTTTCATCCACAGGTGGCCTGGGGTCAGGAGTCGACCTTGTGCACGAACTGGTCGAGCGCACTCACCAGCTGTGGCGAGAGCGGATCCTGCTTGGCGTAGTTGGCGATGCTGTCGGTGGGGTCGTCGCGCAACACGTGGTTGACGCCTTCGAGCTTCACCTCCGTCAGATCGGTGTGCTTCAGCGCGTCGGCCAGTGGTTGCACCGAATCGCAGCGGGCCTGGTTGTCGGAGTCCGAACAGGTCAGCAGCACCGGGGTGCCGGCGGGGACGGCGGCCGCCAGCGCGAGCGGATCGATCTTGTCGGCCTCGATGACGGCCTTGACGTTGCCCGGGTTCACGATCGCGCCGAGCCCTTCGGGCAGCTTGTCGGGCACGGTCCCGTCGGTGCGCACCTGCTCGACGGCCGCCCGCCACGCCGCCACGGTCTCGGGGGATCCGTCGGCCTCGACCCGGGTGGTGATGATGTCGAGGTAGCGGCCGGGCAGCGGCTGGAACAGGCCCAGCGCGTGCACCTTCGGCGCGCCGGGCGAGGTGTCGCCGGCCAGCGTCACGGCATGGATGGTGCCCTCGCCCACCGCGTACACCGACAGCAGCTGCGGGTCGGTCTCGGGCCGCTGGGCCAGGAACCGCACCGCGGACTTCGCACCCGCCGTGTACACCGCGCTGACCACGTCGTCGGGGTTCTTCTCGAACGGTCCGAGTCCGGTCTGACCGGTGCCCACCTTGTCGTAGCGCAGGCTGGCGACCCCGCGGTCGGACAGCAGCTCGGCCAGTTGGCGCATGTTGCCGATGGGGCCGGCGACGAGGTTGTCGCCGTTGCGGTCGGTGTTCCCGCTCTCCGAGATCAGCAGCGCAGCGGGGCCGGGTCCGGCGTCGGAGCGGTGGCGATAGGTTCCGTGCAGGGTCAGGCCGTCGGCCTCGAACGTCACGTCCTCGTCGGTCCAGCCGGACTGCGCACCGTCGGTGTCGCCGTTGTCCGGGGAACACCCGGCCGCGAGCAGCACCGTCAGCGAAAGCAACAGTGCGACAAGACACCTCACAGCTTCGACTCGATCCACGCCGTGACGTCGTCGAGCACCAGCCCCTGCTCGGGTTCGTTGAACACCTCGTGAAACAGCTCCGGATACACCTTGAGGTGCACATCGTCGGAGCCCACGCACTCGACCAGTCGCCTGCTGCCCTGCACCGGGATCAGCCGGTCCGCCTCGCCGTGCACCACCAGCAGCGGAGCGGTGATGGCGGCCGCGCGCTGCGGCATCGACTCGCCCACACCGATCAGCGCGCGGGCGACGCCGGCGGGCAGCTTGCCGTGGTAGACCAGCGGGTCGTTCTCGTAGGCGGCGACCACCTCCGGGTCGCGTGACACCGCGTCGGCGGGCAGGTCCTCCACCGGCAGTCCGGGGGCGAGTCGGCCCAGCACCTTGGCCATCAGCATCAAGACCGGCGAGACCGCCTCCTGAGCGTCGACAGCCGGCCCGGACAGCACCATCGCGGCGTAGTCGTCGGGATGCTCCACCCCGTAGGTGAAGACGATGCCGCCGCCCATGCTGTGCCCCACCACGATGCGGGGCAGTTCCGGGTGCTCGGCGGTGGCGATGCCGACCAACTTGTGGAAGTCGGCGGTGTACTCGGAGATGTCGCGCAGGTACACCCGCTTGCCGCCGGATCGGCCGTGGCCGCGGTGGTCGAGCGCGTAGGTGATCAGCCCCGCCGCACCGAACCGGGCCGCCACGTGGTCGTAGCGGCGGGCGTGCTCGGCGTACCCGTGAGCGAGGATCACCACGCCGCGGGGCTGTGGACATTCCTGCGCGTCGGGGGTCCACACGTCATAGACGATCCGGACACCACCGACTCCGTCGAAACTGCGTTCGCTGTGGGTGACGGCCATTCCCGAGAGACTACGGGGCGGTGGCGCGGCACCCGAACCGCCCGCCGCCGAAACGCCATGGGACGTGTCGGTCGCGCTGCGTAAGCTGAATTCCGTGACCGTGTCCGCGCTTGACGACAGCGGTGCCGGGGATGCTTTTCTCGCCGACGCACAGCGGTACCGGCGGGAACTGCTGGCGCACTGCTACCGGATGACGGGTTCGCTGCATGACGCGGAGGACCTGGTCCAGGAAACCTATCTGCGGGCCTGGAAGTCGTTCGGCGGCTTCGAGGGCAAGTCGTCGGTGCGCACCTGGCTGTACCGGATCGCCACCAACACCTGCCTGACCGCGCTGGAGGGCCGAAAGCGCAGGCCGCTGCCGACCGGGCTGGGCGCCCCGGCCTCCGATCCCACCGGCGAGATCGCCGAGCACCACGAGATCTCCTGGCTGGAGCCGCTGCCGGACGCCCCGCGCGAGGACCCGTCGGATCCGTCGGTGATCGCCGAGTCCCGCGAGTCGGTGCGCCTGGCGTTCATCGCGGCGCTGCAGCATCTGCCGCCCCGCCAACGCGCGGTCCTGGTGCTGCGCGAGGTGCTGCAGTGGAAGGCCGCCGAGGTCGGGGAGGCGATCGGCGCCTCCCCCGCCGCCGTCAACAGCCTGCTGCAGCGGGCCCGGGCCCAGATCGACGAGGTGCAGCCCAGCCGCGACGACCAGCCGGTCCCGCCGGAGTCCCCCGAGGCGGCCGACCTGCTCGCGAAGTACATCGCGGCGTTCGAGAGCTACGACATCGACGCGCTGGCGGAGCTGTTCACCGCCGACGCGGTGTGGGAGATGCCGCCGTTCGACGGCTGGTATCGCGGACCCTCGGACATCATCACGCTGTCGAAGACACACTGCCCGGCGGACAAACCCGGCGACATGCGCTTCCTCACCACGACGGCCAACGGCCAACCCGCCGCGGCGCTGTACATGTTCAACCCCGAATCCGGCCGGCACGAGGCGTTCCAGCTGCACGTGGTCGACACCCGGAGCAGCGGCATCAGCCACGTGGTGGCGTTCATGGACACCACCCTGTTCACCCATTTCGGCCTGCCCGACACGGTCTGAGCACCCGTCAGTCGCCGCCGCCTCGGTCCAGCCGTTCGAGCGCGGTCTGCACCACGACACCGAACGCCCGCTGCTCGGCCACCGACAGTCCGTCGAACACGACGGCCCGGACCAGCTCGACGTGTCCCGGTGCGGCGGTCTGCAGCGCGGACAGGCCCGCGGCGGTGATCCCGACAACCGCCCCACGGCGGTCGTCCTCGTGCCCCTGCCGGTCGACCAGGCCACGATCCCGCATCCGGCGCAACTGGTGCGACAGCCTGCTCTGCTCCCACCCGATCAGCTGACCGAGCTCGTTGATCCGCAGCGGTCCGCGCTCGGAGAGCGCGACGAGCACGTCGTAGTCGGACAGCGAGAGCTCGCAGTCCTGCTGCAGCTGCCGGTTCAGCGCGGCGTGCAACCGGTCGGTCATCGCCAGGTAGTTACGCCAGATCCGCTGCTGCTCGTCGGTGAGCCATTCCACCCGCCCAGCGTATCGGCGGAATATATGACGTGTCATCCAGGTTGTCGGGGCAGTGCCGGCCACCTAGGCTGACAAGGACCTCCGAGGAGTGATCGCCATGACCAGCCCCCAGAGCATCGTCGACATCCGTCGCGCCGACGAACGCGCCCGGACCCGGATCGCCTGGCTCGATTCCAGGCACTCGTTCTCCTTCGGCGGCCACTACGATCCGGACAACACCCATCACGGTCTGCTGCTGGTCAACAACGACGACACCGTCAAGCCGGGCACGGGTTTTGACACCCACCCGCACCGCGACATGGAAATCGTCACCTGGGTGCTGCGCGGCTCGCTGGTGCACCAGGACTCCACCGGCCACTCCGGCGTCATCTATCCCGGCCTGGCGCAACGGATGTCGGCGGGCCGCGGAATCCTGCACTCCGAGAGGAACGACTCGTGGACGCTGAGCGGCGAGCAATCTCATAGTGATCCCGTGCATTTCGTTCAGATGTGGGTGGTGCCAGACGAGTCCGGGATCACGCCGGGTTATCAGCAACTCGAGATCGACGACGAGCTGTTGCGCGGCAACCTGGTGACGATCGCGTCCGGCATGCCCGAGCACCGCGACCAGGCCGCGATCACCATTCGCAACCGCTACGCGGCGTTGCACGGTGCCCGTCTGCAGCCCGGGCAGAGCATCGAGCTGCCCGAGGCGCCCTACCTGCACCTGTTCGTGCCGAGGGGAGCGGTGACGCTCGAGGGGGCCGGCGCGCTACACGAGGGTGACGCGGTGCGCTTCACCGCGTCGGGCGGTCAGCGGGTCACCGCCGCCGAGCCGGCCGAGATCCTGGTCTGGGAGATGCATGCCGGTCTTGCTGCGGCGTAAGCGAACCGGTGCGATGCTGCTGGGAGCGGCGCTGATCGCCGGCTGCGCTGCGGAGCCTCCGGCAGCGCCCGTCCGCACCGCCCCGGCCGCACCGGCACCGTCGCCGGCCGCCCCGGATCCGTCGAACTTCGTCACGGTGGGGGTGCCACCCGATCTCGCCGCGGCACCGTTCGACGAGCCGCGGCAGGCCGTCGTGCCGGCGGGGTGGACGCTGTCGGTCTGGGCGCGCACCCCGCACCCGCGACTGGCGGCCTGGGCCCCGGACGGCAGGCTGCTGGTGTCGGTCCCGCGCGACGGCCGGGTGCTGCGTCTCTCACCCGCGCCGGACGGCGGCGCGCCCGAACAATCGGTGCTGCTCGACGGTCTCGACCAACCGCACGGATTGGCGTTCGCCGGGTCGAAACTCTATGTGGCCGAGAGCGATCAGATCGACGCATACGACTACGCCGACGGCAGCGCGACCAACCACCGCACCGTTGCGACCGGGCTGCCCGACGCCCGCAGCCCCGAACTGCGCGGTGCCTACTCCCACGCGCTCAAGAGCGTGGCGGTGGGCGCCGACGGCGCTGTCTACTTCTCCATCGGCTCGACGGGCAACATCACCGCAGCGGACCGCGTCGCCGACCCGCCGCGGGCGACGATCATGCGGGTTCCGCCCGGCGGCGGGCCCGCCGAGGTGTTCGCCACCGGGGTGCGCAACGGCACCGGCCTGGCCGTCGCGCCCGACGGCGCGCTGTGGACAGCGGTGAACGGCCGCGACAACGTCGCCTTTCCCGAACCCGGCCCGTCGTACGGACAGGTCATCCCCGACTACGTCGACGACCATCCACCCGAGCAGGTGGCCCGGTTGACGCCGGGACGCGAATTGGGCTGGCCGTACTGCAACTCCGACGGCGGGCCGACCGACCTGCCGTTCGTCCGAGATGTGCAGACCAACCCCGACGGCACCGAGATGGACTGTGCCGCACTGCCTCCGGTCGAGCAGAGCATGGGCGCGCACTCCGCGCCGCTCGGCCTGAGTTTCGTCGACGGCGCACTACCGGCGCCCTACGCCCACGGCGCGCTGGTGGGCGTGCACGGATCCTGGAACCGGCAGCCGCCACGGGCACCCGAGGTGTCGTTCTACCCTTGGCGCGGCGGCGATCTGGGCGATCAGCAGACCCTGATCGGTGGATTCCAGGCCGAGGACGGCTCCCGGTGGGGCCGGCCCGTCGCCGCCGTGGTCGGACCGGACGGCGCGGTCTACGTCACCGATGACGCCGCCGATGCGATATACCGGCTGGCGCCGGGGTAGCCGGCCCACGGCACGGGTTTCGGCACGGCCTCGCGCTCCGACCGGTGACCATCCGTGACCGGGCCGATGCGGGCGAACATCAGCAAACGGCACAGCGACCCGGTCGAGATCGCGAAGTGATACGAATGTGACGAAAGTTGACAGTGTGTCTGCTGGGATTACTGTTGACTTGCCCGCCGTCAACCGTCGCCCCACCCGGAGAGGAGCCACCGGTGTGGACCTTCCCCGCAAACGTCCGGCGCCTTGCACCGGGCGTGCGGGCGCTGGCAAGTGCCCTCGTGTGCACGGTGGCTGCAACCGCCGCAGCCCCGGTCGCAGCGGCCGCCGGCGCCCGCGAACTGCTCGCGGGGGCGATCGCCAACACCCGCGGTTCCTACCTCGTCTACAACTTCGGCGGCGGATTCCCGGCACCGATGCTCGACGCGGCGGGCAACTGGTACGAGCTGAACAACGGCGGGCGCCTGATGATCATCAAGGGCGCGTCGCAGCGGCTGGCGCCCCGACTGCTCGCCGACTCGCACACCGGTTATCAGGCCCGCTGCGAACGTGATCCGCGCGCGCGAACCGGGGAGGGGCTGTGGCAGGCCTCGGAGACCTACCCCCCGATCCAGGCCTGGCAGGCACTCGGTGCGCCGACCATCGCGATCAATGCCAACTTCTTCGACGTCCGCGGCCAGCAGGGTGGATCGTGGAAGACGACCGGGTGCAGTTCGCCGCTGGGGGCCTACGTCGACAACACCCGTGGGCTGGGCCGCACCAACGCCGCGGTGACGGGCACGCTGGCCTACGCAGGCAAGCAGGGGCTCTCCGGCGGTGACGAGAACTGGATCGCGCTGTCCACGATGGTCCTGCCGGTCGCGGGAGCGCCGTTCGTCGTCGCACCGAAGAGCGACGACGACTACGACGCCGCCTCACCGGTGGTCACCGGTCTGATCGACAAGGGCACCCGGTTCGTCGCCGTCGCCGGACTGCCGCTGCTGGCCCCCGGAGACACCGGCCAACTGCACGACCCCGGCCCGAGCGCCGCGCGCACCGCCCTGGCCTACGTCCGCGACCGCGACGAGATGTACGTTTTCCAGGGCGGCAGCTACACGCCCGACCAGATCCAGGATCTGTTCCGCGGCCTGGGCAGTGACACCGCGGTGCTGCTGGACGGCGGCGGGTCCTCGGCGATCGTGCTGCGCCGCGACACCGGCGGCATGTGGGCGGGCGCGGGATCGCCGCGCGGGTCCTGCGACACCATGGCCGTGCTGTGCGACTCCCGCGAGCGCGCCCTGCCGGCCTGGCTCGCCTTCAATTGAGCCGCAACCCCTTCCGCCGCCGGGCCGGAATCGCCTACGGTGGATTTGACCGGATCGTTGCGGCATGCCCGGATTGGTCGAGCGACGTCGCTTCCCGCTTGCGTCGCAGGAGGAAGAACGAATGAACGAGGACTTTCACGGCAAGATCGAACTCGACGTCCGGGACTCCACCTCGGACTGGACCCCCTACGAACTCAAGCGGGCCCCGCAGGGTGCCCCCAACGTGCTGGTGGTGTTGTACGACGACACCGGGCTGGCGGCCTGGTCGCCGTACGGCGGGCGCATCGAGATGCCGGTCATGCAACGGCTGGCCGACAACGGCCTGACCTACACGCAGTGGCACACCACCGCGTTGTGCTCACCGACCCGGTCCTGCTTCCTGACCGGGCGCAACCATCACGTCAACCGCTGCTCGGCGATCACCGAGGCCTCCAACGGATTCCCGGGTGCTGCCGCCCGGCTGCCGGCCGAGTGCGCGACGATCGGGCAGGTGCTGCAGGACAACGGCTACAGCACCTTCTGGATCGGCAAGAACCACAACGTGCCCGAGGAGGATGTCGCCAGCGGCGGAAGCCGATCGGAGTGGCCGTTGCAGAAGGGCTTCGACCGGTTCTACGGGTTCCTCGGCGGCGAGACCAACAACTGGTATCCCGATCTCGTCGAGGACAACAGGTTCATCGAGCAGCCGTACAGCCCCGAGGACGGCTATCACCTGTCCAAGGACCTGGCCGACCAGGCGCTGCGGATGCTGAGCGACCAGCAGGCCACCAACCCGTCCAAGCCCTGGTACCTCTGGTTCTGCCCGGGTGCGAACCATGCGCCGCACCATTCCCCGACCGAGTACGCCGAAAAGTACAAGGGCATGTTCGACGACGGCTACGAGGCCTACCGGGAATGGGTGCTGGCCCGGATGATCGAGAAGGGTGTGCTGCCCGAGGGTACCGAGCTGACCCCGCTCAATCCGCTACCCGATGACGTTGCCATGGAGGCGGATTCGGTCCGGCCGTGGGACAGCCTCAACGACGACGAGAAGCGGCTGTTCGCGCGGATGGCCGAGGTGTACGCCGGGTTCTCCGAGTACACCGACGCCCAGGTCGGTCGCATCGTCGACTATCTCGAGCAGACCGGCCAGCTGGACAACACGATCGTCTTCTACTGCGCCGACAACGGCGCGTCGGGCGAGGGCTCGCCGAACGGCTCGGTCAATGAGAACAAGTTCTTCAACGGCTACCCCGACGAGCTGGCGGAGAACATGCAGTACCTCGAGACCCTCGGCAGCCCGGACACCTACAACCACTACCCCACCGGATGGGCGGTCGCGTTCTCCACCCCGTTCCAGATGTTCAAGCGGTACTCGCAGTTCTCCGGCGGAACCTGCGATCCGATGGTCATCCACTGGCCCGCGGGCATCAAGGCCAGGGGTGAGGTCCGCCAGCAGTACCACCACGCCACCGATGTGGTCGCGACGATCCTCGACGTCATCGGCCTGGACATGCCCGGCACCTACCGCGGCGTCGAACAGCACCCGCTCAACGGGGTGTCGATGCGGTACAGCTTCGACGATTCCGCCGCTCCCACCACCAAGAAGCGGCAGTACTACACGATGCTCGGCACCCGGGGAATCTGGGAGGACGGCTGGAAGGCCGCCGCGCTGCACGCCCCGCTGTCCGGCGCCGGCCACTTCGACCGGGACGTCTGGGAGCTCTACCACGTCGACGAAGACCGCGCCGAGGCGCACAACCTCGCCGACCAGCACCCCGAGAAACTGCAGGCGCTGATCAAAACCTGGTTCACCGAGGCCGACGAGAACTTCGTACTGCCCCTCGACGACCGCTCGGCCACCGAACTGCTCACCACCGAGCGCCCCCAGGCGGAGCCGCCACGCGACCGCTACGTGTACTACCCGGACACCGCACCCATACCCGAAGGGGTGGCGGTGAACATCCGCGGCCGCTCCTACAAGCTCCTCGCCGACGTCGAACTCACCGCGGACGCCGAGGGGGTGATCTTCGCGCACGGCTCGCGCTTCGGCGGCCACGCGCTGTTCATCAAGGACCGCAAACTGCACTACGTGTACAACTTCCTCGGCATCAAACCCGAGCAGGAGTTCGTCTCCGAGGAGCTGACCCCCGGCAAGCACACGCTGGGAATGGAGTTCGTGCGCGAAAGCGCGGGCGACTACGGCGAATCGCTCGGCACCACCACGCTGTTCGTCGACGACAAGGTGGCCGCCAAGGGCCCGATGCGGGCGCAGGTGGGCAAGTTCACGCTGTCCGGCGACGGTCTCTGCGTCGGCTACGACAGCGGCGACAACGTGTCGGCGCACTACCAGAACCCCGGCACGTTCACCGGCGGCACCGTCTACGGCGTCGGGATCGACGTCAGCGAGGAGTCCTACCTCGACATGGAGAAGGAGGCGGCCGCGGCGCTGTCCCGGGACTGACCCCGGTTCAGCCGCCCAGTGCGGCGACCGCCACCACATGCGTCTGGGCGGCATAGCCGCTGCCGAAGAGCACCACGTGGGCCAGCAGCGGGAACAACTGGTGAAGGCCGATCCGGTCACGCCAGCCGGGCCGCAGCGCCCGGCGACTCTGGTAGCCGTCCAGCACCGCGTCCAGGTGCGGGCAGCCGAACAATGCCAGCATCGCCAGGTCGGTTTCGCGGTGGCCGCCGTGCGCGGCCGGGTCGATCAGCACGACCCCGTCCGGAGTCCACATCACGTTGCCGCTCCACAGGTCGCCGTGCAACCGGCTGGGCGCGTCGGCATCGTCGAAATCGCCTGCAGCACAACACTCGATGACGGCTTCGACGGCGCCACGGGTGGCCGCACCCAGCCGGGCCGCGGCCCGCTCGGCCATCGGCGCGAGGCGGTGCGCCGCATAGAACCGCCCCCAGGACGGCTCGGTGCCGAACGCCATCGGCAACGGTTGATCCAGCGGGCCGAAGAAGCCCGGCCCGCGCCACCCCGGCGGCGCGGCCCCGAACCCGTCGGCGCCGGCGTCGTGGGTGATCGCCAGTCGCCGGCCGAACTCGCGTGCGGCCGAGTGGGTGGGAGCCGTGGTCGTCAGCCGCTGCAGAGTCAGCGAGTGCTCGTCCACAGCGATCACCCGGGCGCACGCGACCCCGCCGGTGGCCGTCGAAAGCCACTGCAGCCCAGCGGCTTCACATGCGAAGAACCCGGCAGGCGCCCGCGCGTTGCGCTTCACGAACTCCACACGGCCGCCCTTCCGCCGAAATGGCATTCCAGCAGCGAAAGTTCGGAAGAATCACTGCTGGAATGCCATTTCGGCGCGACACGGACCGGCAGGGCCATGGGCACAGCGGACGTTACAGCTGGGGTGTCAGGTCGAAGGACGTGATCGTCGACATCCTGGTCACCAGCCAGGTCGCGCCTTCGCGTTCCAGCGTCAACCGGTAGGACAGGTAGCGCAACGACGGGATGTTCTTGGTGACCGGGCTGGTGGCCACGGAGTTGGTGTAGACGATCGCAGTCGCCTCCGTGGGGGTATCCGGCGGCGACACGCTCTCCACCGCGGCGCCCATCACCTGGGTGGTGTTGGTGACCTGGGCCTGCTTGTTGGGCTCGACGATGGCATCGATGTAGCGGCGGTACTCCTCGGCGAAATCGCCTGCGAGAAAACGTGATGCGCGGTCGGCGAGGGTGTTCATGTCGTCGGGCGTGTAGGTCCACAGTGTGGTGATGGCATCGGTGGCCCTGGTGGCGATCGCCAACTTGGTCTGCACCATGGCCCGCTCGGACAGGTAGGGCTGTGCCATCGCACCGGCGAAGGCCGCGGCGCCGACGAACAGCACCGACGCCGCGGCGGCGGCGCCGATCAGGCGCTTGCCCGCGGGCCGGTGCGCGACCAGGACGACCTCGTCCGGCTGTTCGTCCCCGTCGGATTCGGTGGACTCCTGCTGCGGGACAGCCGATCCGGTGGACCTCCCCGCCTTGCCGACAGGCGTCTTCCTGGCCCCCGGAGGTGTCTCGGCCTCGGGGGCGGTGTCTCCGTCGGACCCGGCGGTCAGATCACCTGGATCAGGTTGCTGATCTTCCACTGCTGTCCTTCCTTGATCGTCGTGGCGATCCACCGGCTGCCGCTCTGCACCGTCGATTTCCCGTCCGGTGAGGTCGTGGTCACCTTGGTCGCGATGAGCACGTCGGCGCTGCCGTCGTCGTTGCGGCGCTGTACGCCCGCTTCGGTCACCTCCCCGGTCGTCGGCTCGGCCTGTGCGACCTGGATCAGGATCTCGTTCTTCTTCTCGGAGAACATCTTGGCGAAATCCCCGGTGCCCTGGGCCAGGATGCGGTCGGCGTAGTCGTTGGCGTGGAACGGGTCCAGCGTGGTGTACATCGTCATGAACTCACCCGCGTAGCTCAGCGCGGCGGCGTCGAAGAGCGCTTCGCGCCGATCGGTCTCGTGCCGGACGAGCATCAGCGAGCCCGCCGTGATCGCCGCGGCCACCAGCAGCGCGCACAGTGCGGCGACCACCGGGAGCCCCCAACGCCGCGGTGGCCTGGTCTTCCTCGTGAAGAAGCCGGATCCCACGACGTTCTCGGCATCGTGGTCGGCAACCCAGTTGCGTCGCGGGCTCATCGGCCGTCCCGGCCCATCAGCGGCTTCTTGAGCACGGTCAGGTTCGCCACCCGCCACTGCCCGTCTGCGGACCTGTCGAACTCCACCCGCACCGTCGCGGTGATGAACTTCAGGTCCTCGGGATTGGTGCCGCGCTGGCCCTGCATCGCCATCAGCATCGCCGCGTGATCGGTGGTGACCGGCGGGTCGGTCAGCAGCGCGCTGGCCACCGCCCAGTACTCGTTGCCGGTGGCACCGGCCTGCTGGACCGCCTGCTGCTGGGCGATCAGTTGGGGCCGGTAGGCATCGGTCGTCAGCGACTGCGCCCTGGCGAAGTCCTCCGGCAGCGAGTCGGCACCGTAGCTCAGCATCTGCTCGACGATCCGCGGGCCCTGTTCTCTGATCTGCGCGCCGGCCCGGTCCACGGCGAGTTGGGGGCGGTACACGACGGCATAACCCAGCCCGACGGTGGCCACGCACGCCACCGCCGTGGCCACCAGCACCCACCCCACCGTGCGGTGCATGTCGCGGCGCGGCCGGACCACCCGGCGGACCTCGGTGCGCGCCAACAGGTCGGCGAACGTGCGTCCGCGCCGATCCCACAGTGGCCAGAGCCAGCCGACGAACAGCGCGGCGGTATCGAGCAGGTGCGCACACTCCCGTGCGGTCAGCCGCACCACACCGACCGGTTCACCCGCGCGGCGGTACACCCTGATCCCCACCAGCGCGCGCCCCAGCGTCCACCCGGTGGCGTGCGGCAGCACCAGCCGGTTGAGCGCCGTCGCGAACAGCACAACCAGGGCGATTCCGCCGAACAGGTACCGCTGCCAGCCGTCGGCGGGGGCGGCGAGCGCACACAGCGCGGCCGTGGCGATCACTGCGAGCCCGGGACCCAGGTCGACGGCGAGCGCGGTGGCCCTGGCCGGCCAGGACGCCGGCCGGTCCTCGGGCGTGGGGTCGTCGGCCGGGGTCGCCGGGGTGGTGTCCAGAACGGTCGTCACGACGTGACCTGGTCCAATCCGGCGATCCGGTACTGCCCGTCGTCGTAGGCCATCCGGGCCCGCAGCCGGTAACCGACCTGCTGATCGGCGGCCTCGGAGTTCGAAATCCTGACCCGGACCGCGACCAGCACGTTGATCGACCCGTCCTCGTTGTGCCGTTCGACGGCGGCCCGCAGCTCGTCGACGGCGACCGTCGCGTTGGCCGCCTGATAGGCCTCGGCCAGCACGCTTCCGTACAGCCCGGCCTGCACCCCGAACTCGCCGGTCGAGCATTCCAGGATCTTCGACTGTGCGGCCGTCATCGTGGCGGTGTCCGGTGCCTGGGTGGCCACCACGCACTCCTTGGCGGCCTGCAGCGCCGCCTCCTCGGAACGCGCGGTGGCCGCGCCCTGCTCGTTGGCCCGCAGCGCGAAATAGCCGCCGGCGATGCCCGCGCCGGCCAGCAGGACCAGCACCGCGCAGATGCTCGCGACCCAGCCCCTGCCGAGCCGCGCGGGTCGGCGGGTGTCGGAGGGCGCGTCGGTGTCCTCGGGCGTCTCGGTGGCCTCAGACGCGTCGGCGACTTCGGTTTCCGCCGACGCGTCGGCGGCGGTTTCCCCTGAAGTGTCGACGGTTCCCGGGTCTCGGGGGTCCTCCCCGCCGGTGGTGGGGTTCAGCCGGCTGGTGCCAGCATCTCCTTCCATCCATCGTCTCCTGGGTTAGTCGAGTTCCTCACGTTGTACCGGACGCCGTCCGGGCCCACCACCTCGCCGCTACTCGGGCTGTAGGCCGCGGTGCTGCCCGGCGGTCCCTGCGCGGGAGTGTAGATGCACGGGTTGGGCTGCTGTCCGCTGCAACTGACGGTACCCGAGCGCGGAGCGGTCAACGGATCGCTGGTCGGCGCCGTGTGTTCGGGAGGTGGGAGCTGATCGGCGGGCAGTGGATTCTGGCCGTTGTTGATCGACGGGGCCGGGATGACCTGTCCGGGCGCCACCCGCTGGTCGCACCGGGCCCCCGGCGCGGGACAGGACAGGATCTGGTTCGGGTCGCCGTACCAGGGGTTGGTGCCCAGCGGCACGTACGGCTCGTCGCTGCGGCATTCGTTCGGCGTCGCGGCCCGCTTACCGGGCACGGTGGCGCACGGATAGTTACGCGCACCGCGCACGCTGTTGGCCTGGTAGTCCTTCGGGATCTTGCAGTACAGGCCCGACGGCAGCGGCGCCGTGGTGGTGTCCGCCGGCGAGCGCCATTCGGAGGCGGGCAGGAACCCGGTCAGGCACGGCGGCGGCTGGTTGACGGACAGGCCGAAGTGCAGCAGGCCGCCATCCTCGAAGATGGAGCCCTGCTGCAGTAGTGCGGCGCCCTGCGGGTAGATCACCAGGGTCTGCTCGAGCCCCTTGTTGTAGGTCTTGAGCATGTCGATCACGACGGCCAGGTTCGCCAACGTCTGTGGCAGTGCCTCCCGGACGTCGCCGAAGACCGCGGTGACCTGGTCGAGTGTCGGAGCGGCCTGCTGCAGGCCGCTGCGCAGCGCGGTGTCCTGCTCCGCCGTCTGCGACGCGATCGCGTTGAGATTGCGCGCCCACTGTTCGATCGCGCCTCCGGAGTCGACCTGGCTCTGCAGGATCGGCGCCGAGTTGGCGATGATGTCGTTGACCTGAGGCAGGTTGTCCCGGAAGCCCTCGGCGAGGTTGGTCGTCGACTCGACCAGGCGCTGCAACGACGGCCCGAGGCCGCCCACCGCCTGCGATGTCTCGGTCAGCAGCGAGTCGATCTTCTCCTTCGGCAGCACCGCCAGTCCGTCGTTCGCCGCATCCAGCGCCGGACCGACCTCGGATGGCACGGTGCTCTTGGTGATGGTCTGGCCCGGCTGCAGGTACTGGCCACCCTCGCCGGCCGGCACCAGGTCCAGGTACTGCTCACCGATCGCCGACACCGAGTGCACGTTGGCGGTGGTGTCCACCGGGATCTTGACGTCGTTGTCGATGCTCATCGTCACCCGGGCACCCGTTTCGGTGGGTTCCACCGCGGTGACCTTGCCGATCTCGGATCCGCGGTAGGTGACGTTGCCCGTCTCGTACAGCCCACCCGAACGGGGCAACTCGGCGTACAACGTGTACTCACCGACCCCGACGAGGGCGGGCAGGCGCAGGTAGTACAGGCCGAGCACCCCCAGCGCGATGACCGTCAGGATGGAGAACAACACCAGCTGGATCCTGATGAACCGGGTCAGCATCGCTCACTCACCCCTTTCCACCAACGGGCCGCCCGGCACCGAGTGCGCGTTCGGGGTGAAGCGCACATCCGGGATCATCGTGTTCGGGTCGCGGCCCCACGCCTGCTCGAGCGCACGCAGCATGCCCGAGATTCCGGTGCCGCTCAGGAACCCGTTGTCGATGCCCGACAGGGTCAGGTCGATGTTCACCGAGGAGTTGATGTAGTCGCCGCGGATCGCCTTGTCCACGTTCTCGATGGAGTACGGCGCGGTCAGAAAGATCTTCAGCGCGCCGAGCAGGTACGGACCGGCCTTGCCGAGCTCGCGCAGCGGGCGCTGCAGGTTGGCCAGGTTGGTGTGGATGTCGTCGCTGGCCGGGGCCAGGGCGTCCTCGGCCGCGTTGCTGATCCGGCCGAGCGCCTCGACGGCGTCGGCGAACAGGTCGCGGGTGTCGGCGAAATGCTGGATCAGCGGCGGGAACTCCGTCAGCACCGCATCGAGAGTGTCATTGCGCTGCCCGACCACGGCCAGCAGCCGGTTGGTGGAGTCGATGGCCCGGGTGATGTCCTCGCGCTGGGCGTTGAGTTCGGCGGTGAACGTGTCCAGCCGCCCCAGGAAGTCCCTGATCTGGTCGGCGCGTCCGTTGAGCACGTTGTAGACCTCGGTCTGGATGGTTTCCAGGTTGGACACGCCGCCGCCGGTCAGGATGGTGGCGATGCTGGCCAGCACGCGTTCGGTGGTGGGGAAGGCCGAGGCGTTCTTCAGCGGGATCGTGTCACCGGACTTCAGCAGCTGCGGCGACGGGTCCGGCGGCAGGTCCAGCTGGATGTGCTGGGAGCCCAGCAGGCTGGTCTGGCCGATCCTGGCCAGCGCGTTGACCGGCAGCTTCACGCTCGGCTCGAGGTCGAGCGTGAGGACCGCGACCCAGTTCTTCAGCTCGATGGACCGCACCCGCCCGACGTACACGTCGGCGACACGGACCCGGCTGTTCACGTTGAGCGCCAGGGTGTCCGGCATCTGGACGTAGATCGTGGTGTGGTCGTCGCCGGTACCCGGACCGCCGGGCAGCGGCACGTTCGAGATGCCCTTCCACGACCCGCACGAGGTCAGCACCAGCGCCGCGACGCCGAGTGCGGCGGCGCGGCGGGTCAGTGTGCGTAGCTTGCCCACGGGTCAGCCTCCTGCCTCGGCCGGCAACAGGGGTCCGGCCGGCGCGGCCGGGGCCGGAACGGCCGCAGCGGGCGCGGCGGGCGCGATGGCACCCAGCGGGTCGCCCGCGAGCACGCCGGGCGCCGGGCCCGGCGGCGGCGCGGGCTGCGGATACCACGGGGGCGGCAGCGGGCTGGTCTCGTTGTAGGCGTCCGGCGGGCCGGGCAGCCTGCCGTTGTCGACGCCGAATGCGGGCGGGGCCGGCGGGGCGACGATGTCGGGCCCTCCCATCAGCTCGGACAGCGACTCCGGGGTGAGCATGTTCGCGGTGAACGGCTGTACCTCGACGCCCTGCATGCCGGGTGCGACCACCCAGCCCGGCTCGTGGTTGCCGTGCGACCACAGCGTGTCCCGGGAGAAGATGCCCGGCACGGTGGTGTCCTTGTAGCCGGGCGGCGGCTGCAGCCGCGGCTCGGAGTAGGCGATCTGCTTGGGCAGCGTCATCGCGGTCTGCAGCTGGTTGGCTCCGAACGGCAGGTAGTTGAACTTGATCGCGTCGAGGATCGGGCCGAGATACTCCGCGCACAACTCCGCGGACTCCTGATAGCCCAACCGGCTGCCGGCCTGGATGGCGCTGCAGATGAACTGCATCGGGTTGGCGAAGCTGGAGATCACCGGCAGGCTGACGATTCCGCCCGAGTTCGGTGCGTTGATGTTCATCAGGTTCGCCGCCACGTTGGGGTAGGCGTGCAGCGCCGTCTCGAGACCTTCGCGCGCGTCGGGCTGCAGGATCGCGGTGGTCACGTCGGCCAGGTTGTTGACGTCGTGGGCCAGCACGCCGCCGTTCTCCTCGATGAAGCCCCGGGTCGTGGTGAGCAGCTGGTCGAGGTCCTGGACCGCTTGTGCCACCTCGCGGTCGGTGTTGGTGAACGCGTTGGTGAACTGGGCCAGTTGGTTGTTCAGGGCGACGAATTGCTGGTCGCTCTTGTAGAGCGCGTTGACGAACAGCGCCAGGCTCTTCACCACGCTGAAGAAATCGCCGCGTCCCTCGTTGAGCGCGAAGAGCGCCTCCGAGAGCCCGGTCAGCGTCTTGTTCAACTGCTGGCCCTTGCCGGCGAACCCGTCCGCGGCGGATTCGATGATGTCGCCGAACGGGCCGCGCGGCTGCTCGGGTGTCGGGCCCAGGTCGGTGAGCAGCCTGCTCAGCGAGTCCCGCAGGTCGTCGTACTCGACGGGCACCTGGGTGCGGTCGAGTCCGAGGACCGCGTTGTTCTCCAGCACCGGCCCGCCGGTGAAGGGGGGCGCCAACTGGATGGTGCGCGAGGCGACCAGGCTCGGGTTCAGGATCGACGCCGTGGCGTTGGCCGGCACCTTGTACTTCTTGTCGTAGTGGAACGTGACCCGCATCTTGTCGCCGGCCGGCTCGATCTTGTCGATGCTGCCGACCTTCACACCCATGATCTGGACCCGGTCGCCGGGGTAGAGCGCCAGGGTCTGGCTGAAGTAGGCGACGACGGTGTTGGTGGTCATCTTCTTGTACAGGTTCCACCCGAGCAGCCCGCCGACGATAGCGAGGACCAGCACCAGCGCACCGACGATCACCGCCGTGCGTGCCGCACCCGACAGCCGCAGGTTGCGGATGTTGAAAACCGTTGACATCTGCTCGCCCCCCTAGCCTTGCGATCCCGGCGGGAGGAACGGCGGATTGCCCGGCAGCAGCGGCTGGCCTGCCGGGGCCGGCATCGGACCGGGTCCGGGCACCGCGGGAGCCGGCAGCGCGGGCGGCAGCGGAGCGATGCCCGGGGTGAAGTCGGGCGGCGACGGCTGCGGGTCCAGCGGGACGGTTCGGGCGCCGACCGGGGCGGGCGGCAACGGGGTGACCGCGCCGGGGACGTTCGGGGACAGCTGTCCGGGGATCGCCGCGGCGGGCACTCCGGGAGAGGGCTGCGGACCGTGCGCGTTCGGCGCCGACGCGGCGACGTTCGGCGGTGCGAAACCACCGGGAACCGGGCCGTACGGCCCCTGGGTGAGTGCGGCGCACGGCAACGGGTTCTCCGGTCGCGGCAAGCCGTCCGCGGGTGGGGTGTAGGAGCACGGAGAGCCGGGCGGCACGGCCGGGCCGGGATGCTCGGGGGTGCCCTCGATCGGGGTCGGCGCGGGCGGTGGCGCACCGTTGGCGAAGCCGGTGCCGTTCGGGTCGGGGAACCGGAACGCCGGCAGGCCGGCGTTGCGCCAGAACTCCTCGGGGTCGATGCCGCGCTTCTTGAACGCCGCGTCGACGAACGGCTGCAGGATCCAGTACGGCGCCAGGTTGACCAGCAGCACCTTGAAGTAGGGGCCCGACGCGAGCGCCTCACCCAGCGAGACCATGAACTTCGACAGCGAGGACAGCGTGTCGGCGAGATCCTGCTTGCGCTCGGCCAGGATGTCGGTGATCGTGCGGGTCTGCTCCAGCACGTGGTTGAGGTTCGGGTTGTCGTCGATGAAGCCGCGGACCTGATCGGAGAACTTCGCGACTCGTTCCAGCAGTTGGCCCACGGCGTAGTTGCGCTCGTTGATCGCGGCCAGCAGCGCCTGGGCGTTGACGAACAGATCGTTGATCTGCTCGCTGCGGTTACCGAGCACGCCGGCGACCTTGTTGGCGTTGGCCAGCAGCTGCTTGATCTGGTCGTCGCGCTTGCCGATGGTGTCGGAGAACCTGGCCACCCCATCGAGAGCCGCGGACAGATGCGGGGAGGTCTCGTCGATGGTCTGCGACAACACGTTCAGCGAGTCCCGCACCGTCTTGGTGTCCCATTTCGACGTGGAGGTGCTGACGTCGAAGAACGCGTCGTAGATCTGATACGGCGTGGTGGTCTGGCCGAGCGGGAGAACGCCGTTGGCCCGCAATCGATCCGTACCGCGCGGCTCGATCTCGATATTGCGCCTGCCCAGGATGGTGTCGGTGCGGATCGCCGCCCGGCTGTCGGTACCGATCTCGGTGCCGTTCAGCGAGTAGCCGATGACGACCCGGTCACCGTCGATGTCGAACGAGCGCACGTTGCCGACGTCGACACCGGCGATCCGCACGTGGTCACCTGCATTGAGTCCGCCGGTGTCGGAGAACTCCGCGTAATACGTCGGCTGGGCGAACAGCATCGGGACACTCGCGAAGCTCTGCCCCACCCCGATCACCAGGACCACGATGATTATTCCCATCAACCCGCTGCGAACCCGGGTCGAACCCTCCAGAACTCTCATTTCGGCATGCACCTGCCCGTGGGCTGGCTCCACACCTTGACGGTGCGGACCGGTCCTCCCGGCTGCAATCCGTTGAGCTTCAACGTGATATCGCAGGCGTAGAAGTTGAAGAAGTCGCCGTAGATTCCACCCGAGCGGCCGATTATCCTCAGTGCCTGGGGCAGCTTGACCAGCAGGGCGTCGAGCTTGTCGGAATCCTCGACCAGCGGTTGGCCCAGCACCTCGAGACGGCTCACCGTGCTCTGCAGCACCGGCCGGTTGTCGGCGAGCAGATCGGCGATCGTGCCTGCGGCGTCACTGATGTCGGCAACCGACGCGGCGATCGGGTCGGCCCGGTTCTTCAGGCCGGTGATGAGCGTCTCGAAATTCTGGACGGTCTCGTCGAACTGCTGTTGGTGTTTGACCGTCGTGTCCAGCACGGTGTTGAGGTTCTTGATCACCTCGCCGATCGCCTGGTCACGATCGGCGAGGGCCGACGTCAGCGACGCGGTCTGGTCGAGGATGTCGCTGATGGTGCCGCCTTGGCCCTGGAACACCGTGATCAGCGACTGCGCGATGGTGTTGACCTTGTCGGCGTCCAGCGACTGGAAGACCGGACGGAAGCCGCCGATCAGTGCGTCGAGGTCCAGCGCGGGCTCGGTGCGCTCGATCGGAATCGTCGATCCCGCAGGGAGTTTCGTGTTGCTCTCGCCGCGTTTGAGCTCCAGATAGCGGTCGCCGATGAGGTTCAGATAGCGCACCGACGCGGTGGTCTCCTCGAAGAGCTCCAGCGACCGGTCGACGTTGAAATCGACCTTGACCTGGTTGCCGCCGTCGATCAGGGTCACATCGGAGACCTTGCCGACCTCCACTCCGGAGGCCCGCACGAACTGGCCCGCACGCAGGCCGCTGGCGTTGGAGAAGATCGCCGTGTAACCGGTCGTCCGGTCGAACCGGATCTGTCCGAACACCACGATGATGATCGCGGTGAACAACAGCAGCACCAGTGAGAAGGCGCCGAGCTTGATCGCGGTACCGGTGATTTTCATGGGTTGATCGTGTTCTCCCCGACTTGACGCCCCCAGACGTACTCGGTGAACAGCGGCTGGCCGAGTTCCATGTGGTTGTACGGGGCGATCGATGCGCCGGTGTCCATCACCAGGTACGGCGCCGGCCACAGATCACGGGTGACGGGCTGCCAGCATCCCGGGCGTCCCTCCGGTCCGCCCTTGGCATTGACCCGCGGCAGATTGTCCGGGTAGACGTACGGGTTGCCGGCACCCAGGCCGAGCACCTCCGAATGGGTGCGCAGCGAGTAACCGTTGCCGCCCAGTGAATCTGCGATCAGCGGTTCGGCGTCGTGGTAGTTGCGGAACATGCAGAAGAACTCGGGGCTGTACTTGTCCAGCAGCGCCGTCGTCGGCACCAGGTCCGCGGCGCCACGGGTGAGATACGGTCCGCCGCGCTCGAAGACGTCGCCGCCGGTGTTGCCGAAACCGACCGCCGCCATCAGCGCCTGATCGACGTTGCCCTGCTGCTCGTTGAACGTGCGCGCGGTGGTCACCGCGTGCTGCAACCCGTCGAACAGATCGGGCGCCGAATCTGCGTAGATCCCACCGAGATCGGCCAGCAGTTGGTTGTCCCGACGGATCTGCGGCATCTGGGGGTTGATCTCGGAAAGGATCTGGTTGCCGTTGATGATCGACTCGCCGAATCGGTCGCCGAGCCCGTCGAGAGCCTGCGCGGTGGCCGTCAGCGTCTGGTTCAGTTTGATCGGGTCGACCTGTTCGGCCAGCGAGACCACGGTCTCGAACAGCGTGTTGAACTCGGTGGTCACCGACGTCACGTCGATCACATCGCTACTGGTGATCCGTTGCGCGGCAGGGTTCTCGGGCGTGGTGAACGAGATGTACTTGTTGCCGAACACGGTGGTGGCGGTGATGTTGGCGTCGACGTTCTTCGGGATCAGGCTCAGATACTTCGGATCGATCTCGAGCAGGATCTTGGCCTTGGGCTCGTCACCCACGTTGACCTGTTCGACCTTGCCGACCCGGCCGATCTCCACGCCGTTGTAGGTCACCTTGGCCCCGGGATCCATCGACAGGCCGGCGCGCGCGGACAGCAGCGTCAGCTGTTCGCGTTCCATCCACGGCGCGGTGCCCCGGAACTGCAGATACACCACCACCACCACGATGATCGCCAGAACGGCCAGCGCCAGCCCGGCGATCTTGTACGGCGGCTCACGCCTGGTGTTCAGCGGCTTCTGCGGGTCCGACATGGCCGCTACACCGTCAGGTTGAAGTTCGGGTTGACGCCGTAGAGCGCCAACGAGGCGAACAGAACCACACACACGATCGCGACCAGCGACGCCCGCATCGACCGGCCGACCGCCTCACCCACACCGACCGGACCGCCGCTGGCGTAGAAGCCGTAGTAGCAGTGGTTGAGCATGACGATCACCGAGATGATGACCGCCTGCACGAACGAGAAGAACACGTCGTCGGGACGCAGGAACGTCCGGAAGTAGTGCTCGTAGGTGCCGACCGACTGCCCGTAGAAGAGCGTCGTCGTCACCTGCGCCGACAGGAACGACATGATGATCGCCATCGCGTAGAGCGGGATTATGACGATGAATCCGGCCACGATTCGGGTCGAAACCAGATACGAGATCGACTTGATGCCCATCACCTCGAGCGCGTCGATCTCCTCGCTGATCCGCATCGCACCGAGCTCGGCGGTGGCACCGGCGCCGACGGTGGCCGCCAGCGCCTGCCCGGCGACGACGGGGGCGGCGATGCGCACGTTGATCAGGGCGGCGAAGAAGCCGGTGAACGCCTCGACGCCGACGTTGCCGAGCGACGCGAAACCCTGGATCGCGACCAGCGAGGAGCCGGACAGTGTGACGAAACCGACGATGGCGACGGTCCCGCCGACGACGGCCATCGCGCCGGTGCCCATGCCGATCTCGGCGATCAGCCGGAGCATCTCCCTGCGGTAGTACCGCACGGCATGGCCGATCGAACCGACCGCCGTGACGACGAACCACGCGATGTGGCCCAGCGAGTCCAGGCCACGGCCCGGCGCTCCGGCCCATTTCTCGGCTGCGGCGACCCCGCGGGGATACCTCGAGCGCAGAACGGCGATGGTCGACATGTCAGTTCCCCGTTCCGAACCGCACGCCGATGGTGGTCAGCACGACGTTGACCGCGAACAGTGCGATGACGCACAGCACCAGCGTCTCGTTGACGGCGGTGCCCACGCCCTTGGCGCCGCCGGCCACGGTGAGTCCGCGGTAGCAGCCCACCAACCCGGCGATCAGGCCGAACGTGGCCGCCTTGACGATCGAGATGACCACCTCGGGCAGGCCGGTGATCAGCGTCAGCGTGGAGACGTAGGCACCGGCCGACACGTTCTGCAGGTACACGCCGAAGATGAATCCGCCGACCAGGCCGACGGTGATCACCGCGCCGTTGAGCAGGATCGCGACGAACGTCGACGCGACCACCCGGGGCACCACCAGGCGGTGAATCGGATCGATGCCCAGCACCTCGAGCGCGTCGATCTCCTCCCGGATGGTGCGGGCACCGAGGTCGGCGCAGATGGCGGTCGAACCCGCGCCGGCCACCACCAGCACGGTCACCAGGGGCCCCAGCTGGGTCACCGCGCCGATCGCCGCGCCCGCGCCGGAGACGTCGGCGGCGCCGAACTCGGCGAGCAGGATGTTCAGTGTGAAGATCAGCAGCACGGTCAGTGGGATCGCCACCGCGAGGGTGGGCAGGAACGCGACCCGCATCAGGAACCAGCCCTGCAGGATGAACTCACGCCACTGGAACGGCGGCCGCAACGTGGCCTTGCCGACGAGGACGCACATCCGGACGAAGCCGCCGACGGCCTCCAGGGCCGGCCTGCTCTGGTTGCGGATGTAGCCGGACAGATTCGTCGTGCTGGTCACCGGCGCCCCCCGGCGACCATTGCCCGGCCGAGGTAGCACACCGGCAGCATCTGTCGCACGCTCCCTTCCAGCCCCGGCCCCATCCCTGTGAGCTCAGCCCCGCTACCGGCGGGTAGTGAGACAGACCACAGGACTGTACCCGATCGGGTGGTCGCGATGTACCGCATCGGCGGGATTGATATCTTCACCGCTGGCAAACCGGCCCCCCCGTCATCGGTCCCGTCGACTTCCCGCTGAAACCGTTGGCGTAGAGGAACTTTCGTCCACCTCAACAGATTGTTCACCGCCGAACCGCACCCTCAGCTCGGTCTTGAGAACTTTGCCGGCGGGATTGCGTGGAAGCGTGTCGAGGATCTCGACGGCCTTGGGGTGCTTGTATCGCGCCAGCCGGTCGCCGAGGAATTCGCCGAGATCCGCCGGGCCCAGCGGGCGCCGGGGGGCCGTCCCCGGCGAACTCTTGAGCACCACCACAGCAACCGGCACCTCGCCCCACTTGCGATCGGCCCGCCCGATCACCGCCACCTCGACGATGTCCTGGTGAGCGGCCAGCGCGTTCTCGACCTCGGCGCAGTAGATGTTCTCGCCGCCGGAGATGATCATGTCCTTCTTGCGGTCGACCACCCAGATGTAACCGTCCTCGTCCTGCCGGACCAGGTCGCCGGAGTGGAACCAGCCGCCCGCGAACGCCGCGGCGGTGGCCTCGGGGTTGTTCCAGTAGCCCGCCATCAATGTCGGAGCGCGATAGACGATCTCGCCCACCTGGCCGACGGGGACGTCGTTCATCTCGTCGTCGACGATGCGCGCGGACACCGTCGGGATGACCCTGCCCACCGACCCGAGCTTGTGGATGGCGTCCTCGCCCAACAGCATGCAGGTCACCGGCGACATCTCGGTCTGGCCGAACGCGGCAAGGATCTGGGCGCCCGGGAACGTCTCCGACATCTCCCGCAGCAACGTGTCCGAGGCCGGCGCGGCGCCCCAGGACAGCACCCGCAACTGGAGTTCGCGGGGGTTGGCCCGCTGTTCGGCACACACCGCCTGCCATTGGGCGGGCACCAGGAAGATCCCGGTGACCTGCTCGGCCTCCAGCACGTCGAGCAGTTCGCCCGGCTCGAAAGCGCCCAGTGGGTAGATCACGGTCGGACGGCCCAGTAGCAGTCCGAAGATGGTGTTGCCGATGCCCGCGATGTGGAACAGCGGGACCCCGACGAACCCGATGTCGTGGTTGATGTCGGCGCCGATGGTGAACAGGTGCGTCATCGCCTGCCCCGCCAGGTTGTTGTGGGTTAGCACCGCCCCCTTCGGCCGGCCGGTGGTCCCCGACGTGTACATGATCAGCGCGGGTGAGTCGTCGGGGATGTCGACCGGGTCGGCGGCGGGCCCGTCCTCACCCAGCAGACGTTCGTAGTCGAGCACTCCGTCGTTGGCGGTGTCGGCAGTGGCGCCTGCGACGACCACCGTCGCCAACGTGTGGTCGAGTTCCCGCACGGCGGTGGCGACCTGGGCCAGCACCGGTTCGGTGATGATGACGTGAGCCCGGCAGTCGGACACCAGGAATGCGATCTCGGCCGCCGTCATCCGGAAGTTCACCGGGACCGCGATCCCGCCGAGCTTGTTGATCGCCAGGAACGATTCGATGAACTCCGGGCGGTTGAGCATCAGGATCAGCACGCGGTCGCCGTCGCCGACACCCCGGCGGTGCAGTGCAGCCGCCAGCGCCGAGACCCGCTCATCGAGTTGGGCCCAGCTGGTGCTCTTGCCGAGGAATCGCAGCGCGACGGCATCCGGCTGCATCAACGCGTGCCGGCTGAGCTGATTGGCCCAGTTCTGGCGCCGGGCCAGGTACGGCTGCTCGGTGGCCTGGCCCAGCGGGGCGGCGGTATTACTCAACGTCTCCTGCTCCGGGTCGGGGGTTGCGGGCAGCTGATATGTGATCAAACATTGTGTTGCCACGGTCACACTATGACCCCGGCGGGTATCAGACAACCTTTATGGCCGACACGCCAGACACGCCGGAAGGGGCCGCGGAATCCGATGAACGCCCCAGTGGGTTCGCGGTCGCCGGGTGTTCTGCGCCGCGAACAGCTCTCCGACGAGGTGGCCGCCCGGCTGCGCTCCGACATCATGACGGGCGTGCTGCGGCCGGACACCTTCATCCGGCTCGACGAGACCGCCGCCCGGCTGGGCGTCAGCATCACCCCGGTGCGCGAGGCCCTGCGCACCCTGCGTGGCGAGGGCATGGTCGAGCTCGAGCCGCACCGGGGTCACCGGGTGGTCCCACTGACCAGGGGCGACATCGAGGACATCTTCTGGCTGCAGTCGACGATCGCGCGGGAACTGGCCGTCGCGGCGGCGCACCGCATCACCGACGGGCAGATCCAGGAGTTGGAGTATCTCAACGAGGAGATGTCCGACGCGGTGGCGCGAAGCGACCCGGACGGAATCGCCCGGTGTGAGTTCGCCTTCCACCGCGCGTTCAACAGGGCCGGCGGACGGATCAAACTGGCCTGGTTCCTGTTGCACGCGGCCCGCTACCTGCCGCCGCAGCTGTTCGCGACCGATCCGGCCTGGGGTGCCGCCGCGGTGGCCTGCCACACCAAACTGATCGAGGCGCTGCGCCGCCGCGATGTCGACGCCGTCGTGACGTTGACCGAGGAACAGTTCAGCGACGGCCTGGCCCGGTTGCTGGCCTGGCTGGAACAGGCCGGGCTGTGGACCTGAGCCGGATCAGCTGGCCGCGAGCTTCTCGGCGCGCGCCTTGAGGTTGTCGGCCAGATAGTCCAGCGTGTCGCCGATGGCTTTCTTCACCATCGGCTTGGGGATCGGCATCGCGGTCTCGACGTCGAGGTCGACGGTCAACAGCGACGTGGGCCCGATCGGCACCACCGAGAACTTCTGTTCCTGCTTGGCGAAGAGATCGCCCTGCTGCAGCACCGTGTAGATCTGGTTCTCGCCGGGGTAGTAGACGGCGGTGATGAACGTCCCGGACTGGCCCTGCACCACGACGTCGAGCCGCAGCTGGCTGGGCCGCCCGTCGTTGTAGCGGGCCAACACCCAGCACCCCTTGATCTCCTCGTTCCACTGCGGGTAGCTCTCGAAATCGGCGACGATCGCCATGATCGTGTCGGCAGCGGCCGTGACCTCGACCGTCTTACTCACCAGCGGCATGGGCCGAGCATATCGACTGACGCCATGACCTCGACAACTCCCTCCGAAGCGCTTCCGGGCGTCTCGATTTCCGACCCTGCGCAGCCGGTTCCCGAAGGCGGTTCCCGTTTCGACAGCACCGATCTGGCCGAAGGACGAGCGTGGCCATCGGCCGCGAGGACGGCGGCTCCCACTTCGACGTGCCGGATTGAGCCGCGATCCGCGCGGCTGCGCTGACCGGGCCTTCCGGCGCCTTCAGAACCAGGCGTCGCGCATCTCCAGCGTGGTGCGGTCCAGGCTTTCCAGCAGGTCGAGTTGCGCTGCGGTCCTGGGCAATTCGTACCGGAAGAAGAACCGCGCGGCCTGCCGCTTGCCGTAGTAGAAGTCGCCGTCGCGCCCGGCACAGGCCAGCGCCTGCTGCAGCCACATCCACGCGACGGTGATGTGCCCGAACGCCTCGAGGTAGACGACGCTGTTGGCCAGCGCCGCCTCGACGTCGCCAGGGCCGAACATCGCGGCGGTGACCGAGACGAGCCGGCGCACCGAGGCGTCGAGCCGGGTGGCCATCTCCGCGGTGTCCCCGCCGAGCGCCTCGGCCGCCCGCACCGTCGTCCCGACCGCCGAGGCGAACTCCGCCAGCGCGGCACCGTCATGCGCAATCACCTTGCGACCCAACAGATCCAGGCTCTGTATTCCGTGTGTGCCCTCGTGGATCGGGTTGAGCCGGTTGTCCCGGTAGTGCTGTTCGACGTCGTATTCGCGGGTGTAGCCGTACCCGCCGTGCACCTGGATCGCCAGGTTGTTGGCCTCCAGGCACCACTGCGAGGGCCAACTCTTGGCGATCGGGGTCAGCAGGTCGAGCAGCAGGCCGGCGCGGTCGGCCTCGGCCGGCTTCTCGGCGCTGCGCTGGACGTCGACGAGGTTCGCGCAGTACAGCGCCAACGCCAGCCCCCCTTCGACGTACGCCTTCTGCGCCAGCAGCATTCGCTTCACATCGGGGTGCGCGATGATCGGCACCTGAGGGGCGGCCGGGTCCTTGGCGGTGACCGGCCTGCCCTGTGGGCGGTCCCTCGCGTAGGCCAGCGACTTGAGGTATCCGGTGTAGCCGAGCGCAACGGCGCCCATCCCGACACCGAGTCGGGCCTCGTTCATCATCCGGAACATGCAGGCCAGGCCGCGGTTCGGCTCGCCGACCAGGTAACCGACCGCACCCGCTTCGCCGCCGGGCCGGTGCACGCCTTCGCCGAAGTTCAGCACGGTGTTGGTGATGCCGCGCTGGCCCATCTTGTGGTTCAGCCCGGCCAGCACGACGTCGTTGCGCTCTCCGACCGCACCGTCGGCGCCGACCAAGAACTTCGGCACGACGAACAGCGAGATGCCCCGCGTTCCGGCCGGCGCTCCGGGGATCTTGGCCAGCACCAGGTTGACGATGTTCTCGGTCATCTCATGCTCGGCACCCGAGATCCACATCTTGGAGCCGAACAGCCGGTAGCAGCCGTCGGCGCGGGGTTCGGCGCGGGTGGTGATGTCGGCCAGCGAGGACCCCGCCTGGGTCTCGGAGAGCGCCATGGTCCCCGAGAACCGCCCGGCCAGCATCGGCCGCACGAACATCTCGATCTGTTCGGCGCTGCCGAACTCGGCGAGCAGGTTGGCGTTGGCGATGGTCAGCATCAGGTAGCCGGCCGTGGCGATGTTGGCCGCCGACAGCCACGCGAACCCGGCCTGGGCGACGGTCGCGGGCAGCTGCGCGCCACCGAGCGACTCGTCCATTCCCATGCCGAGCAGATCGGCGGCCGCGAAGGCGTCCAGCGCCTCCTTCACCTCGGGGATGACGGTGACGGTCCGACCGTCGAACGTCGGCTCGTGCGCGTCGCTGGTCTTGTTGTGCGGGGCGAAGTACCTCGTGGCCAGCTGCTCGCACAGGTCGAGCACCCCGTCGAAGGTCTCGCGGGAGTGCTCGGCGAAGCGCTTGCGCGCGGTCAGCTCCTCGACCCGCAGCCACTCGTAGAGCAGGAAGTCCAGGTCCCGGCGGGAGAGCAGCGTGGACCTCACGGTCGGCTACGCCGATGCGCTGCCGGCGGCCAGGTCCGCGCCCAGCGGCGAGGTCTGCCGGACTTCGTCGTCACGGATCAGGCCGCGCAGCAGCGCCGTGCTGAACTCGACCGCGATCTCCTGCGCGGTGCGCCGCCCGTGCGGGCGCAGCCACCGGTAGGAGCCCAGCGTCATGCCGATGTATCCCAGCGCCAGCACGTGCGAGTCGCACTCGTAGAACTCGCCGCTGGCGATGCCCCGGTCGATCACGTCACGCACATGCTCGTAGACCTGGGTTTCCTTCTCCCGGATGTAGGCGACCTGTTCCTCGGTGAACCACTCGGTGATGTAGGGGCCTTCCTGGAAGTAGACCGCGGCCCGCTCGATGTTGCCGGCGATGCCGACCAGCAGCCGCCGGGTGAAGTGGTAGATGGTCTCGCGCGCCGAGGCGGTCGGATCGTCGTGCAGCGCATCGACGGTGAAGTCCGCGGCTCCCTTGTAGATGTCGTAGAGGATCAGCGACTTGCTGGCGTAGTAGTGGTAGACGGTCGCCTTGTTCAGGCCGACCGCGTCGGCGACGTCGTCCATCCGGGTGCCGTGGTAGCCACGCGCGGCGAACAGCTTCGTGGCCACGGCCAACAATTCCTCGCGGCGAGACATCCCGTTGGTCGTGACGGTTTCAGACATGGCGACTCACTATAGGCAGGGCCCACCGCAGGGGGCAGTCTACTAACTGGTTGGTTCAGTCTAGGCCGTTGCCATGTTGCCGCGGGTGCTGTCGGTCTAGACTTGCCGGCAGCCGCCGTTCAGCGGGCGGAGACGGAGAGGTGGCGAAATGGACCCGAATCCGGACTACGACGCCAGCGATGAGCTGGAGTACGGCATCAACTGGTTCGCGTGGATCCTGCGCGGGGTGTATCCGCCGCCGTCCTATCCGCCGGTCTGAACGCCGCCCGTCTGAGCCTCGTCGCGCCGGAACCAGTCCGCGGGCCGGATCGTGCGCGCCTTCTGGACCGACTTCGTGACCCACTTCGTCGTCTCGTCCCGGGCCCGAGTGCCCTCCGTACGCGCCCGGGCAGCGACCTCGGCCGTCCGATGTCGTAGCTCGGCGGCCCGTTGCCGAAGCTCGGCGCGCCGGTCCCGCGGTGGAACCGGCTCGCAGTCGGGCGGCCACACGATCGGCGGTTCGGCGACGACGACCGCGGCATGCACCGTCGGCCGACTCTCCTCGCCGTAGCACTCCCCACACTTGCGGCAGCGCACTTCGTAACGCAGCATGCCGGAATACACCTCCGCAGAGAACTCGATGAAGACGTAGTCCGCCATCGACACACATCGCGGGCAGCGCGCCAGCCCGCGTTCGACCACCATGCTCATCTTTGTCATGGTGGGGTGCGGCCCCGGTGGGGCGCACCGGGGCGGCGGAACTCGATGCCGTATCGGTGCCGTTCCGAGATCCGCCCACCCAGGCCGCGGCAGCAGAACGCGCCACCGGACACATTCGTCGAAGTCGGAACACCCGGGGCCACTGTGACGTCTGTGGCGACCGTTCCGGCGTGGCGTGTCGTGTTCAGAAAAATTCCGGCGACCGCGCTCACGCTGGGCGGAGTCCCGCGCAGCAGCTTACGAGTGCGCGACAGATGCGCCTGACCTCTTACACTTGCATTTCCCAAACGTCCAAGACCAAGCAATGCCGGCGCCGGAAGCGCTCCGGCCGCACCGCGAGCAGAGCCTAGATCGGATCGAAATCGATGATCATCGGGATACCGAGAGAGTCCTCACCAGGTGAGACGCGCGTCGCGGCCACACCTGCCACGGTCAGCCAGCTGATCAAGCTCGGCTACTCGGTGGTGGTCGAGTCCGGCGCAGGTGCGGCGGCGAGTTTCTCCGACCAGGCCTTCACCGAAGCCGGCGCGGACGTCGGTGCCACCGAGCAGGTGTGGGCGGCGGATGTGGTGCTGAAGGTCAACGCGCCGACCAGTCCCGAGATCGCGGCGTTGCGCGACGGCGCGACCGTGGTGGGCCTGCTCTCCCCCGCGCTGCGGCCCGAGCTGGTCGAGGAGCTGGGTACCCGGCAGATCACCGCGTTGGCGATGGAGGCCGTCCCCCGCATCTCCCGCGCGCAGTCGCTGGATGTGTTGTCCTCGATGGCCAACATCGCGGGGTACCGCGCCGTCGTCGAGGCCGCGCACACCTTCGGCCGATTCTTCACCGGGCAGGTCACCGCGGCCGGCAAAGTGCCCCCGGCCAAGGTGCTGGTGGTCGGCGCCGGTGTGGCCGGACTGGCTGCGATCGGCGCCGCGGGCAGCCTGGGGGCCATCGTGAAGGCCACCGACCCGCGGCCCGAGGTCGCCGATCAGGTGCAGTCTCTCGGCGGCGAATACGTCTCGGTCGATCCGGCGGCGGCCGAGGTGTCGGCCACCGGCTACGCCAAGGAGATGGGCGAGGACTACAAGGCCCGCGAGGCCGCCCTGTACGCCGAGCTCGCCAAGGACGTCGACATCATCATCACCACCGCGCTGATCCCCGGTAAGCCGGCGCCGCGCATCATCACCGCCGGCATGGTCGCCTCGATGAAGGCCGGCAGCGTCATCGTCGACATGGCCGCCGGTAATGGGGGCAACGTCGAAGGCACCGTCAAGGACCGGGCTGTCGTCACGGACAACGGGGTGACGATCATCGGCTACACCGACCTGGCCGGGCGCCTGCCCGCTCAGGCCTCGCAGCTGTACGGCACCAACCTGGTGAACCTGCTCAAGCTGCTCACCCCCGAGAAGGACGGCCAGCTCACGCTGGACTTCGACGACGTGGTCCAGCGCTCGGTGACGGTGGTCCGCCACGGTGAGATCACCTGGCCGCCCCCGCCGGTGCAGGTGTCGGCAGCGCCCGCGGTCAAGGCCGCCGAGGCGCCGGTGGCCAAGCCCGAGAAGAAGCCCATGACGACGGGCCGCCGGCTGGGCATCACGTTCACCGCCGCGGCGCTGCTGTTCGCGTTGATTGCGCTGTCCCCGGCCGCGCTTCAGGTGCACCTGACGGTGTTCGCGCTGGCGATCGTGATCGGTTACTACGTCATCGGCAATGTGCACCACGCGCTACACACCCCGCTGATGTCGGTGACCAACGCGATCTCGGGCATCATCGTCGTCGGGGCGCTACTGCAGATCGGCCACGGCAACACCGTGATCACCGCCATCAGTTTCGCGGCCATCCTGCTCGCCAGCATCAACATCTTCGGCGGCTTCGCGGTGACCCGCCGCATGCTGGCCATGTTCTCGAGGAGCTAGCACCCATGCTGAGTCTGGAAACCACCGCGACCGCGGCCTACGTGGTCGCCGCGCTGCTGTTCATCCTCGCCCTGGCGGGGCTGTCCAAGCATGAAACCTCCCGCGCGGGCAACACCTTCGGCATCGCCGGGATGGCCGTGGCCCTGATCGCGACCATCGCACTGGCTCTGGCCCGCCACATCGAACCGGTCGGGCTGGGGTTGCTGGTCGGCGCCATGGTCATCGGCGCGGTGATCGGGCTGTGGCGGGCCCGCATCGTCGAGATGACCGGCATGCCGGAGCTGATCGCGTTGCTGCACAGCTTCGTCGGGTTGGCCGCCGTGCTGGTCGGCTGGAACGGATACCTGCACGTCGAGCGCGAGCTGGGCGGCGCCGAGGCGCTTCAGCTCGGCCGTGAAGGCATGCTCGGTATCCATTCGGCAGAGGTGTTCATCGGCGTGTTCATCGGTGGTGTGACATTCACCGGTTCCGTCGTGGCCAACCTCAAGCTCTCGGCGCGTATGAAGTCCGCGCCGTTGATGCTGCCCGGCAAGAACTTCCTCAACGTCGGCGCGCTGGTGGTGTTCGTCGCGCTCACAGTCTGGTTCGTCATCGACCCGCAGCTGTGGCTGCTGATTGCGGTCACCGTCCTGGCCCTGCTGCTGGGCTGGCATCTGGTCGCCTCGATCGGCGGCGGCGACATGCCGGTGGTGGTCTCGATGCTCAACAGCTACTCCGGCTGGGCGGCCGCGGCATCCGGCTTCCTGCTGGGCAACGACCTGCTGATCATCACCGGTGCGCTGGTCGGGTCCTCCGGTGCCTACCTGTCCTACATCATGTGCAAGGCGATGAACCGGTCCTTCATCTCCGTCATCGCCGGCGGCTTCGGTATCGAGGCCGGTCCGGCCGACGACACCGACTACGGCGAACCCCGGGAGATCACCGCCGAGAGCGCGGCCGAACTGCTCGCCAATGCCCACTCGGTGATCATCACCCCGGGCTACGGGATGGCCGTCGCCCAAGCCCAGTACGGCGTCGCCGAACTCACCCGGCGGTTGCGCCAGAGCGGCGTCAACGTGCGCTTCGGCATCCACCCCGTCGCCGGACGACTGCCCGGGCACATGAACGTGCTGCTGGCCGAGGCCAAGGTGCCCTACGACATCGTTCTGGAGATGGACGAGATCAACGACGACTTCGACGACACCGACGTCGTGCTGGTCATCGGCGCCAACGACACCGTCAACCCGGCGGCCACGGAAGACCCGAACAGTCCGATCGCCGGCATGCCGGTGCTCACGGTGTGGAACGCCCGCAACGTGATCGTGTTCAAGCGGTCCATGGCCTCCGGCTACGCCGGGGTGCAGAACCCGCTGTTCTTCCGCGAGAACACCCAGATGCTCTTCGGTGACGCCAAGGACCGCGTCGACGCGATCAACGCGGCGCTGTCGGTCTCCGCGAAGGTCTAGCGACCAAGCGAGAATTCCCACATCCGCACCTTTTGCAGGAAGTTGCTCGCACTTCTGCTGCAAAACGTGGGTGTCTGAGGCGGGCTCGGGTGCGCGGCGGTCGCACCCCCGGGAGACCGGGCGCACCGTCACCACCGGGACTGGCGAGTCGTCTGCGACCGCCTCTGCACACGGCCCTCCCCGGGCGGTGCACTCCGGGGAGGACCCGTCTTTACGGGTGTCATATCGTGACGGGCATGGACTTCGCGATGTCAGCCAAGGCGCAGGACTACCACGAGCGGTTGACCGATTTCATGACCGAGTTCGTGTTTCCGGCCGAGGAGTCGTACCACCGCTACCGCCTCGAGGCCGGCCCCGACGACCACACCGTCCCGCCGGTGGTCGAAGAGCTCAAGGTGCTGGCCAGGGAGCGGGGGCTGTGGAACCTGTTCCTGCCGTCGGTCTCGGGGTTGTCGAACCTGGAGTACGCGCCGCTGGCCGAGCTGACCGGGTGGAGCATGGAGATCGCCCCCGAGGTCACCAACTGCGCCGCCCCCGATACCGGCAACATGGAGACCCTGCACCTGTTCGCCACCGAGCAGCAGCGCAAGGACTGGCTCGAGCCGCTGCTGGCCGGCGACATCCGCAGCGCCTTCGCGATGACCGAACCCGCGGTGGCCTCCAGCGATGCCCGCAACATCGAGACGACCATTGAGCGCGATCGCGCGGGAAATGGGGACTACGTCATCAACGGGCGCAAGTGGTGGATCACCGGCGCGGCCGATCCGCGCTGCAGGATCCTCATCGTGATGGGCCGCACCAACCCCGATGCGGCCAGCCACCGGCAGCAGTCGATGATCCTGGTGCCCGTCGAGACACCAGGGGTCACCATCAGTCGTTCCCTTCCGGTGTTCGGCTGGCAGGACCAGCACGGCCACTGCGAGATCACCTTCGACAACGTGCGGGTGCCGTCGTCGAACCTGCTCGACGAGGAGGGTTCCGGTTTCGCGATCGCCCAGGCCCGGCTCGGGCCGGGCCGCATCCACCACTGCATGCGTGCCCTGGGCGCGGCCGAGCGGGCGCTGGCGCTGATGATCGACCGGGTGCAGACGCGGGTCGCCTTCGGCAGGCCGCTGGCCGAGCAGGGCGTGGTGCGCGAATCGATCGCCAAGTCGCGCAACGAGATCGACCAGGCCCGGCTGCTCTGCGAGAAGGCGGCGTGGACCATCGACCAGCACGGCAACAAGGAAGCCCACGTGCTGGTCAGTCAGATCAAGGCGGTCGCGCCGCAGGTGGCCTGCAACGTGATCGACCGCGCGATCCAGGTGCACGGCGGCGCCGGGGTGTCCGACGACTTCCCGCTGGCCCGGCTCTACAGCTGGCACCGCGCGATGCGCCTGTTCGACGGGCCCGACGAGGTGCACATGCGCACGATCGCCCGCGCCGAACTCGGCCGGGAGAAATCCGCCTTCGCGACGGCGGTGAACCGCCAATCAGACCCGGCGGCGAGCCGCCAATCAGGTCCAGCGCCGGACCGCCGATCGAACCCGGCGGTGACGGCCTGATGGTCCCCGGCGGGCCGGTGGACGGCGGGGAACTGTCGGGAGCCTGGAACTTCCGCGACGTCGCCGAGCAGACCGGTATCGCGCCGGGCCGGTTCTTCCGGGCCAGCGAGTTGTCCCGGCTCGACGAGGCAGGCCGCGCCGCGCTGGCCGACTTCGGCGTCACCGACATCGCCGACCTGCGCACGCTGCGCGAACTCGAAAGGCACGGCCCGGGCCTGGTGCCCGCCGGGGTGGACATCCACCACCTGCCGTTCGTCGAGACGGCCGCATCCGACGCGGAGGCCCCGCACGAGCACGCGTTCCAGCGGATGATGACCGACAAACCCGAGGACGAGTCCGTCGCCGATGCGGCGGCGCGCTACATGACCGAGGAGTACGGACGGATCGCGAGCGCTCCGCTGGCCCGGCGCGCCGTGCACCGGGTCATCACGCTGCTGGGTTCGGGCAACCGGGTGCTCGCGCACTGCTTCGCGGGCAAGGACCGCACCGGGTTCACCATCGCCGTGGTGCTGGAGGCCGCCGGCGTCCGGCGCGATGCGATCATGGCCGACTACCTGCGCAGCAACACCGCGGTGCCGCAGCTTCGGGAGAGCATTCTGGCGACGGTGCGCGAGCGCGCGGCGGAGTCTCCGGAGGTGCTGGAGATGGCCGAGGCCAGGCTCACCGAATCGGTGCTGGGTGTCCGGCCGGAGTACCTGGACGCCGCGCGCCGCGCCCTCGACGACGAGTTCGGCTCGCTGGCAGGCTATCTCGATGCCGCCGGGGTGACCGCCGAGGACCTGGCCCGGCTTCGTTCGACGCTGCACGGCTAGCCTCTCGCGTCGAGTTCTGCGGCACGGCGGCGCCGCAGGCGCCGCCGCGACCCCGCTGCCGAACTCGCGGCAGCCGGCTACGTCAGGAAGACGCCGACCACCCATGCCACGGTGGCCAGCAGGGCGCCGGTGAACTCCACCCCCACCGACAGGGCCACGCCCTTCAGCGCGTGCACGGTCGAGGCCCATGCCCGGGTGGGGTCGCGACGTATCGCCAACTCGGCGGCGAACACCCCGGCCACGAAACCGATGAGCAGCCCGATCACCGGGATCACGAAGAAGCCGACGATGCCCAGCAGCGCGCCGGCGACCAGCACCGACGTGCGTACCTGCGCCTGGCGCATCCGCTTGACCGGCCAGGTGTACTTGATCACCTCAGCGGCGACGAACACCGCGGCCGCGACGCCGAACGTCGCCCACGACACGGCCGAGTTCTCGACGAAGGCCCAAACCCCGATGGCTCCGATGACGAGGATGCCGCCGGGCAGGACCGGCACGATGATGCCGGCCAGGCCGATCGCGATCGCCAGCGCGACCAGGATGATGCCGCCGGCGCTCACGGCTTCCTGCCGCGGGCCCACTGGACGGCGCCGATGCTCTTCGTGCGCACGCCGGTCAGCCCGAGACGCTCCAGCGTGTCGCCGATCTCGTCCTCGCCGAACGCGTGGGCGCCCGCGTTGGGCAGAAACCGCAACAGCCGGGCGCCGGGGCCGGCGGTGGGCACCATGACGGCCAGCCGCCGGCCGGGCCGCAGCACCCGCACCATCTCCGCCAGCGCCACCGCCGGATCGGGGATCAGCTGCAGCATCGCCACCGACACCACGGCGTCGACCGTCGCGTCGCGCAGCGGGAGTCGTTGCGCGTCGGCGCGGATGAACCCCACGGTGGGGCCCGCTTGGGCACGCACGGCGCGGGTGAGCATCGGCACCGAGACGTCGACGCCCAGCGCCAGACCCGACGGTCCGACGGCGCGTCCCAGCGCGGCCGTCACGTTTCCCGGCCCGCTGCCGACGTCGAGTGCCACCCCACCCTCGGGCAGGTCGAGCCATTGGGTGGGTTCCTGCCAGATGGTCGTCAACCGGCGGGCGATGGTCTGCGCGTTGTCGTAGAACCGGGCGCCCAGCGTCGAAGCCCAGAGCGCCTGGATGGCGCCGGTGTTGCGGTCCGGCCCCTGCGCGGACGGGTCGGCCAGCAGATCCAGATAGCCCGAACCCGCGTCGGGGTGTTCCGGCGGGTCGGCGAGCAGCGGCAGCGCCTTGGCCAGCGCCGCGGGCAGAGACGTGTTCACCTCGTCCACGCTACGCCGGCGGCTCACGCACCCAACCGGTCGGCGAGGTCGCAGAAATCGTCTGCCTGAACGTCGAATTCACCGTCCGGTGGCCTGCGCAGCGTGCGGGCGGGCCCGTGCTCGGCCGGTCGGTAGACGAACGCGGTGCGCAGTCCGGCGGCGCGGGCCGCCCGCAGGTCGGCGGGATGGGCGGCCACCATCATCAGCTCGCCCGGGGCGACACCGAGCAGACCGGCGCACCCGAGATAGGTCTGCGGATCCGGCTTGTAGTGCCGGAACAGTTCTGCCGAGAGCACGCAGTCCCACGGCAGGCCTGCGTGCCTGGCCATGTTCGTCAGCAGCGAGACGTTGCCGTTGGACAGCGTGGCGATGATGAATCGCCGCTTGAGCCGCGCCAGTCCGGCGACCGAGTCCGGCCACGGCTCGAGCCGGTGCCAGGCCCGGTTCAGCTCGTCGATCTGCGCATCGGTGGCGGTGATCTCGGCGGCTGCGAGCAGTTCGACGAGGCGTTGGCGGTGCAGGTCGTCCAGCGCGGTCCAGGGCGACTCACCGCGGCGGACCCGGTCCATCGCGGGGACATAGCCCGCCCGCCAGTCATCGGCCATTGCCGCCCAGTCCCGGGTCAGCCCGTTGGCGGCCCCGAACCGCTCCAGCTCCGCGGTCACGCTGGAACGCCAGTCGACCACGGTGCCGAACACGTCGAACGCCAGCGCGCGGACCATCAGCCTCGGGTGTCCGGCTCCAGGACGAGTTTTCCGTGCACCTCTCCGTCGGCCAGGGCCTGCAGCGCCTGCACCCCTGCGGACAGCGGAAAGCTCACGGGTGCAGGCGGTCTGAGTCCGGCGGCGACGAGTTCGCCGAGCCCGGCGGCGACCTCGGCCTGCGCGCCGGGGGTGCGGTTGACGAACTCGCCCCAGCCGACGCCGACGACGCTGACGTTGCGCAGCAGCAGCCGGTTCACCTTGACGGTCGGGATGCCGCCTCCCGCGGCGAAACCGAGGACCAGCAACCGGCCCTCGGTGGCCAGCGCGCGGACGGCGTCGTCGAATGCGGGTCCGCCGATCGGGTCGACCACCACGTCCACGCCGCGGCCGCCGGTGTGCTGTTTGACCGCGTCCAGCCATCCGTCGGTCAGCGGCAACACCGCATCGGCGCCGAGCGATTCGACGAACCCGACCGCGCCCGGCCGGTGCACCATCGCGATGACCCGGGCGCCCATCGCCTTGGCGATCTGCACCGCGGCGGTGCCCACACCCCCGCCGGAGCCCAGCACCAGCACGGTCTCGCCGGCGCGCAGCCCCGCGCGGCGCTGCAACGCGAAATACATCGTGTAGTAGTTGCCCAGCAGGGCGGCCGCCGCAGCATCGTCGACGTCGGCGGGGGTCGGCACCACGCTCTCGGGCGCCACGGCGACCCGTTCGGCGTAGCCGCCCATCATGGTGAACGCCGAGACACGTTGGCCGGCTTGAAATCCCGATCCGGCGGGGGCGCTGCGCACCACCCCGGCGACCTCCATGCCGGGGATGAACGGCGGATCCAGCCGCAGCTGGTACTCGCCGCGCAGGAGCAGCAGGTCCGGAAAACAGACCCCGGCCGCGCCCACGTCGATGATCACCTTCGCCGGATCCGCCGGGTCCGGCACATCGAGGTAGGCCAGCCCCGATGGGCCGGTCAGCTCCTGCGCGACAAGCGCTTTCATGTCTGGGTCAGCCGAGGCTGAAGGTGGCCCGCTCGGCCGCCGACAGATCGGTGATCTCGCCCCACCTGGCGGCGACGTCGTCGACCGACGGCACCTCGGTGAACGTCACACCGCTGTTCTGGAACAGCGCCGCGCGCTGCACCCTGCCGCCCCCGACGATGAACACCGATGCGGTGTCGGGCAGTTCCTCGGTGCACAGGTAGGCCACCACCGGGGCGACGTACTCCGGGGTCAGCTTCTCGAACACCTCCGGCGGCAGGATGTCCTGCGTCATCCGGGTGGCCGCGACCGGGGCGACCGCGTTGGCCTTGATGTCGTACTTGGCGCCCTCCTGGGCCAGCGTGTTGATCAGGCCGACGAGGCCGAGCTTGGCGGCACCGTAGTTGGCCTGGCCGAAGTTGCCGAACAGCCCGCTGGTCGAGGTCGCGACGACGACGCGCCCGAATCCGTTCTCCCGGAAGTGCGGCCAGGCCGCCCGGATCACGTTGTAGCCGCCGTAGAGGTGCACCTTGAGCACGGCGTCCCAGTTGGCGAACTCCATCTTGTGGAAGGTGCCGTCGCGCAGGATGCCCGCGTTGCTGACCACGCCGTCGACCTTGCCGAACTCGTCGATCGCGGTCTTGATGATGTTGGCCGCGCCCTCGGGTTCGGCGACCGAGTCGTAGTTCGCGACGGCCCGGCCCCCGGCGTCCTTGATCTCGGCGACCACCTGGTCGGCCATGGCCGAACCGGCCCCGGTGCCGTCGCGGGCCCCACCGAGATCGTTGACCACCACACTGGCGCCCTCACGGGCCAGCGTCAGCGCGTACTCCCGGCCGAGTCCGCCTCCGGCACCCGTGACGACGATGACACGATCCTGCACTCCTGGCACTGATCTTCCTCTCTTGAAGGTCCGCGCCGGCGGCTCGCCGCTAGAACAGCTTGCGCGCCAGCTTCCACGCCTTCTCTGTATACGGGGGATAGATGAAGGCGCCGACGTCGGGTCGGGTTGGCTTGACCATCACCGTCTTGCGGTGGCTGAATTCCTCGAACCCGTACTTGCCGTGGTAGGCCCCCATCCCGGACGGCCCGACACCGCCGAACGGCAGCTTGTTCGTGGCGAAATGGAACAGCAGGTGGTTGACCACCATGCCGCCGGCGGGCACTTCCCTGATCACCCGTTCGCGGGTGCTCTTGGCCTTGGTGAACAGGTATGCCGCCAGCGGCTTGGGCCTCGAGTTGACGAAAGCGATTGCGTCGTCCAGGGATTGGGCCGTCACGACGGGCAGGATCGGGCCGAAGATCTCGTCTGTCATCAGCGGCTCGGCGGGGTCGGGATCGACGACCACGGTCGGGTGGATGTGCATGTCACCGGCCCCGGGCTTGCCGCCGACCGCGATGTCGCCCTTCGTCGCAGCGAGCGCGTTGGTCAGCCGTTCGAAGTGGCGCTCGTTGACGATCCGCATTCCCTGTGGATGGTCGACCTCGTAGCTCGCGATGGCCTCGCCGATCTTGGTGACCAGCTCGTCGCGGATCTTGGCGTCGGCGATCACGTAGTCCGGCGCGATGCAGATCTGACCGGAGTTGATCAGCTTGGTCCACGCGATCCGCTTGGCGGCGACGTCGATGTCGGCGTCGGCGGCCACGATGACCGGGCTCTTGCCGCCCAGTTCGAGGGTCACCGGGGTCAGGTGCGCCGCGGCGCTCTGGTAGACCTTCCGGCCGATCTCGGTGCCGCCGGTGAACAGCAGATGGTCGAAGCCCTGTCCGATGAGCTCCTGGCTCACCGATCCGTCGCCCTCGACGATGGCGATCGCATCGGTGTCCAGGTAGCGGGGTACCAGTTCGGCCATCAGCGCCGACGACGCCGGGGCGACCTCGGACGGCTTGAGCATGACGGTGTTGCCGGCCGCGATGGCCCCGACGAGGGGACCGAGGGTGAGCGCGAACGGGAAGTTCCAGGCGCCGATGATCAACACCGTGCCGTACGGCTCGTACTCCACCCAGCCCAGCCCGGGCAACTGGGACATCTCGAGCATGCGGTAGCGGCGCTTCGTCCATTTCCCGGCGTTCTTGGCGGCGTCTTTGGCCTCACCGACGACGCTGGCGATGTCCGCCAGCCACGCTTCGAACGGTTTGCGCCCGAGATCGGTTTCCAGCGCGGCGGCGATGGCCGGCTCGTTCTCGACCATCAGCCGCTCCAGCGCGTGCAGCTGCTCCTTGCGCCAGTCGACGCTGCGGGTCCGTCCGGACGCGAACGTCTCCCGGAGCCGGCGCACGATCGCCGGGATGTCGGGGGTGGCGGGTGCCGCGACGGCCTGAACAGGCGTGACGGATTCGGTGGTCATGACGGGTCCTTCCTGACCTTCGGAGTACCCGAATCCTAACCAACCGGACGGTTGGTGAACAGCGCCCGTTCGGGCGGGACACCTGTCCCGAAGGGGGTCAGAGCCGCTCGGCGGTGGTGAACGTGGAGAACGACGGCTCGCCGCTGTCGGCGACCTCGACCAGTCGCCCGAGCCGGCGCATCTCGTCCTGCGACGCCACGTCACGGGCCCGCCAGCCGTGCGCGGAGAGCCATTGCCCCACGTCGGCGCGGTCCGGATCGTCGTAGGTCAACTCGGCGATGTCCATCGGCTCGACGCCGAGCTGATCGGCGATCACGGTGAACCGGTCACGCATCCGCTCCCGGCGCTCGGGAGCGTGCACCCCCATCGACTCGGCGGCGATCCGGCTGCCGGGCGCGCTGAGCTCGGTGATCTGCTCGAACAGCCGATCCTGGGCATCGGCGGGCAGGTACATCAGCAGGCCCTCGGCCAGCCACGCGGTGGGCTGCGCCGCGTCGAAGCCCGCGCCCCGCAGGGCCGCCGGCCAGTCCTGGCGCAGGTCGATGGCCACCTCCCGGCGGTCGGCGGCCGGCTGCACACCGTGCGCGGCCAGCGTGGCGGCCTTGTATTCGAGCACCCTGGGCTGATCGATCTCGAACACCGTGGTGCCCGCGGGCCACGGCAGCCGGAATGCCCGCGAGTCGAGGCCCGACGCCAGGATGACCACCTGGCGGATGCCCGCATCGACGGCCGCTGCGAAATAGGCGTCGAAGAAGTGGGTGCGCACGGCCTGGTAGCTGCCCATGTGCTCGAACATCGCGGCGACCTCACCATCGGACGCGGCCACCTTGGCGACGAACTCGTCGTCGAGCATGTACTCCCATGCGCCGGTGCCCGCATCGGCCACCAGGATCTTGGCGTACGGATCGCGGATCAGCGGATCGGGCCGGTCGGTCTCGGCGGCGCGGGCCGCGGCGACCATCACGGCGGTCGCCCCCACGGAGGAGGCGATGTCCCAGGTGTCGTTGTCGGTGCGCAGTGAACTCATGACGGCTCCGTCCGGGAGAGCAGATCCAACAGATTTACTTCGCAAGTCTATCTAATGAATGTGGCCGATCCCCAAACCCACAGCAAGACGGCAGGAACCCGGGGCGCCGGAGCTACTCGCTGAGGTTCCACAGCTTGTTGGCCAGCATCAGCTCGAGCTTGTGCACGACGAACCCGAGCTCGTCTCGGTCGCCGACGAACCCGGCGTAGAAGCCCATCCCCCACACGACGGCGACCAGCATCTCGACCAGGTGGCCGACATCGGTGTCGGTGCTCAGCTCCCCACGCCTGATCGCGTCGTCGACCGCCCAGGTCACGAACGCGCGCGAGTTCCGCAGCGGATCGTGCCGCTCGCTGGCCAGTTCCGGGTGGCGCTGGGTTTCCAGCACCGACGTGACCAGGAACGCCGCCGCGGAACGATCCTCGGCCTCGGCCTGGGTCGCGACGGACAGAAAGGCTGACAGCCTTCCGATCAACGACGTCTGCTCATGTGCATGTGCGACGCCGGCGCTGACAATCGCGGCATCGGTCTGCTGGACCACCTCGCCCCAGAGAATTCGTTTGCTGGCGAAGTAGTGGTTGATGGCGGGCCGGGTGAGGTCCGCGCGCACGGCAATGGCCTGAAACGTCGCCGCGTCATACCCGAGTTCGCTGAATACCTCACGGGCAGCGCACACAATGCGATGTCGCGTCTCGGCAGCCTTCGCTGCGGGTGGACGGCCCGGGCCTCGACTCGCCGTATGCGGCACGGTCGGATTGTGTCACACATCAACTGGATGTTGGCTGGCCGGCGCCGTCCGTTGCCCGATTGTGTCCATCCAGCAAACAACACGCGCCGCCGCCGGGTGGCCTGCACCCCCTTCGCGCACCGACCACGGGTGAACACTCGGCCGCTGTCGAACTATCGTGCTCAGGCATGGCAGGAGTCGCCTCGAGGGAATCGTTCTTCGACACCGGCCTCGACGTGCTCTCCGATCTCGGCTACGGCGGCCTGAAACTGGCCGAGGTGTGCCAACGGCTGGGCGTCACCAGCGGATCCTTCTACCACTATTTCGCGAGCTGGTCGGTCTACACCAACGAGCTCGTCGCGCACTGGTACGAAGGGCTGACCGTGAACGTCGTCGAGGCCGTCCAGGCCGAACCGGACCCCCGCAAGCGCATCGACAGCCTGATCCACGCCGGGCTGCTGCTGCCGCACGGCGCCGAGGCCGCGATCAGGGTCTGGAGCGCGATCGACCCCGAGGTGCGTGCGGTCCAGGCGGAGGTGGACCGTCAGCGCCACGATGCGATGTATCAGTGCGCGCTGGAGATCCTGGCCACTCCCCGACAGGCCGAGTTGTTCGCCGCATGGGCGGTCTACCTTCTGGTCGGCTACGAGCAGACGCTGCTGCCGATGGACACCGCGGGGCTGAGCTGGATCGCCGAGCAGCTTCTCGCCGCCCTCGACGGCGGCCGGTTCGCGTCGGTGCCCGCCGATGAGTGAGCAGACCGGGGATCCGGAGACCCGCGCCGGAACCGACGCCGAGGACCTGCCGGTACCCGTCGCACACACCGTGGCGATGCTGCGCGAACGCCTCTACGGGGCGATCTCCTGCCTGGCGACGCTGGCCGTGCTCACCCGCTACACCGGTGACGAAACCAGCGGATGGGCCCGCATGATCGATGTCGCGGTCGCGCTGGGTGGTCTGTGGCTGGCCAGCCTGCTCTCGGACTGGGTCGCGCACATGAGCGTGCACTCGCGTGCGCCGCAAGGCGTCGAGCGCTTGCGGATGCTGCAGGCGTCCGGGCAGATCCTGCAGGCCGGCGTGCTGCCGTTGGGGGCGCTGGCACTGGCCGGGATCGGCGTCTACGACACCGACACCGCGGTGTGGATCGCTCAGTGGATCCTGGTCGTCGAGCTGGCGCTGATCGCGCTGCTCGCCGTCCGCAAGACCGAGCTGCCCTGGTGGCGGCAGGTGATGATGGTGGTGCTGCTCGCCGGGGTGGGTCTGCTGGTCATCGCCGTCAAGGTGCTCGCGCACTGATGACGCAGGGCCCGCGCGGGCTGGTTGAGCGAATCGCACACCGGATCCGGCAACGCGATCCCGACCACGACGCACTCCGCCGCGCGGTACGGGCGGCGGTGATCGTGCCGACGGCCGGGGCCGTCGGGTTCGCGGTCGGCGGCGGTTCGCAGACACCGCTGTTCACCATCTTCGGTTCGGTGGCGTTGCTGGTGTTCGCCGACTTTCCGGGCAACCGGCAGAACCGCGCGGTCGCCTACGGCGGGCTGGCGCTCAACGGCTTCGTGCTGATCACCCTCGGCACCCTGATCGCCCCCTATCCGGTGCCCTCGGTGGCGCTGATGTTCGTGCTGGGCGTGGCGGTGACGTTCTGCGGGGTGCTCAGCGAGACGATCGCGGCCGGTCAGCGGTCCACGCTGCTGCTGTTCGTGCTGCCCGCGTGCACGCCGACCGGGCCGGTCGCCGAGCGGCTGCTGGGCTGGACCATCGCGCTGGCGGTGTGCGTCCCGGCGGCGCTGTTCATCCTGCCGCCGCGGCACCACGGGCAGCTGCGCCGGCGCGCCGCGCGGGCCTGCCGGACGCTGGCCGACCGGCTGGACGGGGCGGCCTCGGCCACCGATGTCTCGCACGCGATGAACCGGCTGCGGGAGACGTTCCTGGGGGCCGACTACCGCCCCGTCGGCCTGACCGCCGGCAGCCGCGCACTCGTCCGGGTGGTCGACGACCTCGAGTGGGTGACCGACCGCACCGGCCAGAAGGCGGGCGCGGCGCTCGCCGACATGAAGGATCCCGCGGTGCGGGTACTGCGCTGCGCGGCCGCGGTACTGCGGATCTCACATCCCGCCGGCCGGGACGCGTGGCGCGCCGAACTCGATGCCGCGCTGGTCGATCTGCGCACCGCGGCCCGGGGCCGCTACCGCGAGGACCTCGAGGCGATCCTGGGCGCGGCCGACGACGAGCGCGCGGTGGAGCTGGGCCGGGAACTGCTGCGCCGGCGCACCATCGCGGCCACCATCGGCGCGACCGGGCGGATCATCGCCGCGGCCGCGGCCGCCGACGCCCGCCCGGTGTGGGCCCGCGCCCTCGGTCTGCGACTGCCCGAGACCGGGGCGTCGGAGCGACTGTTGTCCGAGACCCGGGCGCTCACCCAGATCACCACCGGGTTTCTGGCGAATCGTTCGGTGGCGGTGCGCAACAGCCTGCGCACCGGGCTCGGGTTGGCGCTGGCGGTGGCCGTCACTCATGTCTTCCCGGTCGAGCACGGTTTCTGGGTGGTGCTCGGCGCGCTGTCGGTGCTGCGCAGCAGCGCGCTGACCACCGGAACCCGGGTGTGGCGTGCGGTGATCGGCACCGGCATCGGCTTCCTGATCGGCGCGGTGGTGATCAACTTCGTCGGCGTGGATCCGACGGTGCTGTGGGTCCTGATGCCGCTGGTGGTCTTCGGGTCGGCATATGTCCCGGAGATCGCGTCGTTCACCGCGGCCCAGGCGGCGTTCACGATGATGGTGCTGATCTTCTTCAACCTGATCGTGCCGACCGGGTGGCAGGTCGGACTGATCCGGGTGGAGGACGTCGTGGTCGGGGCCCTCGTCGGTGTGATGGTGTCGGTGTTGCTGTGGCCCCGGGGCGCCACCGCATCGGTCACCCGGGTGATCGACTCGGCGCGCGCGATCTTCGCGCGCTACCTGAAAGTGGCGGTGCTGCGCGTCACCCGGGGCGCCTTCGAGGAGCGCACCGACGAGCTGGTCACCCTCAGCCACGATGCGCTGAACGCCTCTCGCGTCGTCGATGACGCAGTGCGGCAGTATCTTTCGGAGAGCAGCGGGGAGACCGACTTCCGGGCGCCGGTGGTGCGTTCGTTCAACCGGGCGATCCGGCTGCGCGCCTCGGCCGATTTGATCGCCGACATCCCCACGCCGCCACCGCTGTGGGCGTACCCGAATGTGCGGGAGATCATCGAGGTCCACGTCGACGCCATCTGCGCACGGCTGGCCGGCCGGTTCGATCCGGCGCACGCGTGGGTGCCGATCAGCGACGACTTCGTGCTCGCACTGCGTTCGGAGGCGCTCGACGACACCCTCGGGGTCTCCGCGGCCTTGCCGCTGCTGACCGTCGCGGCCCTGCTCGGCGAACTGGAGTTGATCTACCCGCTGCAGCCTGCCCCGGCCTGACCCGGACCTCTTCGCCGGGTGCCCCGCCCCGTTCTTTCGCCGAAATGGCATTCCGGCAGGGCGCTTCTCGCACTTTTCCTGCCGGAATGCCATTTCGGCGGAGCGGTGGGAGGCGCAGGGGCGGAAGGGCGGCGGGAGGGCCTCAGCACTGCGACCGGTGCGGCATCAGCGCTGTGGGCGGTGCGGCATCAGCGCTGTGGGCGGTGCGGCATCAGCGCGCCGGGCGGGATGGTCCCGAACCTGCCCGCGTTGAAATCCTCGACCGCGGCGATGATCTCGGACTTCGAGTTCATCACGAACGGCCCGTACTGGAACACCGGCTCGCGGATCGGCCGGCCGCCGAGCAGCAGCACCTCGAGGGCGGGCCGGTTGCCGTCCTGGCCGCCGGCCGCGGCGACCGTGATGCGGTCCCCCGGGCCGAGCACGGCCAGCTGCCCCTGTTCGACCGGATGGCCGACGGGCCCGACCGCACCGCGGCCGGACAGCACGTAGCCCAGTGCGTTGAACTCCCGGTTCCACGGCAGGTTCAGCCGGGCACCGGGCTCGATGGTGGCATGCGCCAACGTGATCGGCGTGTGCGTCAGACCGGGCCCGCCCAGGCCGTCGATCTCGCCGGCGATCACCCGTACCAGTGCCCCGCCGTCGTCGGAGGACAGCAGCCGCACCTGGCCGCCCTCGATCGCCTGATACCTGGGCGCCGCGAACTTGTCCTTCTTCGGCAGGTTCACCCACAACTGGATGCCGTGGAACACCCCGCCGCTCTCCACCAGTTCGGCCGGCGGCGTCTCGATGTGCAGGACCCCCGATCCGGCCGTCATCCACTGGGTGGCGCCGTCTTCGATCAGGCCGCCACCGCCGTGTGAATCCTGATGGGCGAAGCGGCCGTCGATCATGTAGGTGACGGTCTCGAACCCGCGGTGCGGGTGCCAGTCGGTGCCGCGCGGTTCGCCGGGCTGGTACTCGACCTCGCCCATCTGGTCCATGTGCACGAACGGGTCCAGGTCGCGGGCGTCGACCCCGGCGAAGGCACGCACGACCGGGAAGCCCTCGCCCTCGTAACCGCGGGGACCGGTCGTCACCGAGCGCACGGGGCGTTCGGTGTCGGCCGGTGCCGGCCCGGCGATGCGGGGCAGGGTGAGCGTATCGGCGGTGACGGCAGGCATACTCACACCAACCGGACCATAGTCCGAATAATTCCCGGTCCGCCCATCCGCCGATCATCGCAATCGGCACCGTAAATCGCTCGGCGTCGAACGGATACTCGACACATGACCGTTCAGCATGTTGACGGCCACAAGCTGGTCAACTTCGCCTCGCTTGTCGACGACTCGACCGTCGCGCAGGCCCGGCAGACGGCGTCGATGCCGTTCGTGCACCCGCACGTGGCGTTGATGCCGGATGCCCACTTCGGCAAGGGCTCGGCGGTCGGCACGGTCATCCCCACCGTCGACGCGGTGATCCCGGCCGCGGTGGGGGTCGACATCGGGTGCGGCATGATCGCCGCGCGCACCGTCTACACGGCCGACGAAATCGCCGGGCGCGATCTGTCCGCGTTGCGGGCGTCGATCGAGTCGGCGATCCCGCTCTCGCCGGGCAACCACAACCGGCGCACCGACCGCTACCCGTTCACCGCGGCGCGGATCGACGAATTGCGTTGCGACGCCGAGGAGAACGGTGTACAGCTGACCCATTCGCTGAACTGGCCCTACCAGCTCGGCTCGCTCGGCGGCGGCAACCACTTCATCGAGCTGTGCCTCGACGAGCGGTCGCGGGTGTGGATGTTCCTGCACTCCGGGTCGCGCGGGGTGGGCAACAAGATCGCCCAGCACCACATCAAGGTGGCCCAGCGGCTGTGCGCGCAGGCGGGGGTCGAACTGCCCAACCGGGACCTGGCGTACCTGACCGCGGGCACCGACGAGTTCGCGGCGTACCTGCGGGATCTGCACTGGGCCCAGCGTTTCGCGCTGGCCAACCGCGCCGAGATGACGGACCGGTTCCGGCAGGCCCTGGCCCACTGGATGGGTGTGGATGCCGGCGCCGCGGCCGGCATCGAGGTCGACCGGGTGAACTGCCACCACAACTATGTCCAGCTCGAGCAGCACGGCGGGCGCGAGGTGTGGCTGACCCGCAAGGGCGCGGTCGACGCGCACGCCGGGGTGCGTGCGGTCATTCCCGGCAGCATGGGCACCCGCTCGTATGTGGTGCGCGGTAAGGGCAACCCGGCCGGCCTGTGCTCGGCCCCGCACGGGGCCGGTCGACGGTTCTCCCGGACCGAGGCGCGCAAGCGCTTCAGCGCCGAGGACCTCGCGGCCCGGATGACGGGCATCGAGTACCGCCACGGGTCGCAGTGGATCGACGAGATCCCGGACGCCTACAAGGACATCGATCAGGTCATGGCCGACGCCGCCGACCTGATCGAGGTCGAGCACTCACTTCGTCAGGTGCTCAACGTCAAGGGCACCTGAGCCTGTTTCCGCCGACCGACAGTGGGTATATAGCCGCCACGTCAGTTTCGCGTCATGGGGTGAGTCGATGAACGAAAGCACAGTCGGGCAGGCAGGCGGGCTGCCGGGCGGCAGCGCCGGGGCGGCCACGGCGCCGTGGAGCGCCGACCCGTCCCTCGAGTTGTTCGGGCTCGGTTGGCGGCCGCCGGCTCCGGCCGGCGAATACGTCGGCCGGCACCGCGCCCCGGGCACCTAACCCAGAACCGCCAGTGCCGCCGCCCGCGCGTCGGCGGCGTTGGCGGTGGCCAGCACGGCGTCGGCGGCCGCGCGGCACTGCTCGAGTGTCACCTGGGCGAGCTTGGCGCCGACCCCCTGCACCGCGGCCGACGCCGCCGACAGCGAGGTCACCCCGAACCCGGTGAGCACACAGGCCAGCAGCGGATCGGCGGCGGCCTCACCGCACACCCCGACCGGCTTGCCGGTCGCCGCGCCGGCCCGCACGGTCATCGCGACCAGCGCGAGCACCGCGGGCTGCCACGGGTCGGTCAGCGTGGCCAGGTCGGCCGACATCCGGTCGGCGGCCATCGTGTACTGCGCGAGGTCGTTGGTGCCGATCGACAGGAAGTCGACGTGCTCGAGGATCCGCTCGGCCAGCAGCGCGGCGGCGGGCACCTCGATCATCACGCCCGGGGTCAGGCCGCGGTCGCGGGCCTTGGCCGCGAAGTTCTGCGCCTCGGTCGCGGTGGCGATCATCGGGGCCATCACCCACGGCTGGTTGCCGGTGCTGGTGGCCGCCGCGGCGATCGCGTCCAGTTGGTGCTCGAGCAGGCCCGGGTTGCCCTCGGCGATCCGGATCCCGCGCACCCCAAGCGCCGGATTGGCCTCGTCGGGGTGACCGGCGAACTTCAGCGGCTTGTCCGACCCGGCGTCGAGCGTGCGGATCACCACCTTGTGCCCGCCGAACGCGTCGAGCACCTCGGCGTAGATGGCGGCCTGCTCGTCGACCGTGGGCTCGGTGTCGGTGTTCAGGAAGCACAACTCGGTGCGGAACAGCCCGACCCCCTCGGCCGGGGTCTCCCGGGCCGACCGGGCCGCGGCCCCGTCCTGCACATTGGCCAGCACCGCCACGGCGTGCCCGTCGGCGGTGGCGCCGGGACCGGACCACTTGGCGGCCTGGGCCGCGATGCGCTGGGCCTCGGCGACCGCCTCACGCGCGGCGCCCTCGTCCGGCGAGACGGTGACGGTGCCCAGCGTGCCGTCGACGAGCACCGGGGTACCGGCGGCGACGTCGTCGAGCCCGTGCACCGCCACCACGCAGGGGATGCCGAGCTGGCGGGCGATGATCGCGGTGTGGCTGGTCGGGCCGCCGAGCGTGGTGGCCAGCGCGACCACCAGCGACGGGTCCAGGCCTGCGGTGTCGGCGGGCGCGAGATCCTCGGCGCACAGGATCGACGGCTCGTCGGGCATCGGGACGCCGGGTTCGGGCAGACCCTTGAGCTCGGCGATCACCCGGTCGCGGATGTCACGCAGGTCGGTGACCCGTTCGGCCATCAGCCCACCCATCTTGGTGAACATGTCGACGAACTGGTCGACCGCGCCGGCCACGGCGCGCACCGCGGGGGCACCGTCCTTGATGCGCTTCTCGGTGGCGCCCAGCCAGGCCCGGTCCTGCGCCAGCATCGCCGTCGCGGCCAGCACCTCCGACGCGGCGCCGGTCGCGTGGCCGGCCCGTTCTCGCAGCCGGGTGGCCACCGTCGCGGCGGCCGCGCTGAACCGCTCCCCCTCGGCGGCCCGGTCGGCCTCGGCGACGTCGGCGGCCGTGCCGACGTCGATGTCGGGCAGCTTGCCCGGCCGGATGACCGGCGCATATTGAACGCCCGGCACAACGGGCACACCGTGCAGGACCAGTGATGTGAGTGACGTCGAAGCTGTCATGTGAACCAGATTACAGAAATCCGTTGACAAGTCAACAAGTTCAGGAGTAAAACCAAACATAACAACATCAATGTGGATCCATACCCACACATAACCTCGTAACACCGTCAGATTCAGGAAGCGCCATGTATCCCGAAGAGCGTCAGCAGGCCATCGCCTCGCTGGTGATGGCCAAGGGCCGGGCGTCGGTGACCGAACTGGCCCAGGCCTACGACGTCACCACCGAAACGGTGCGCCGCGACCTCGCCGTGCTGGACAAGGCGGGCGTCGTACGCCGGGTGCACGGCGGCGCCGTACCGGTCCGGGCGCTGCACCTGGTCGAGCCCGGCGTCGGCGAGCGCGACGTCACCCGCGCCGAGCACAAGGACGCCATCGCCGCCGCGGCCGCCGAGTTCTTCCCGCTGTCCGGGGCCAGCGTGCTGCTCGACGCCGGCACGACGACGATGCGCATCGCCGCGCACATCCCCGCCGACCGGCCGTTGGTGGTGGTCACCAACTCGGTTCCGATCGCCGCCCGGCTGGCCACCTCTCCGACGGTGACGCTGCAACTGCTCGGCGGCCGGGTGCGCGGGGTCACCCAGGCGGCGGTGGGCGAGCAGGCGCTGCGGGTGCTCGACACGCTGCGCGTCGACATCGCGTTCATCGGCACCAACGCCCTCAGCGTGCGCCACGGCCTGTCCACCCCCGACAGCGAGGAGGCCGCGGTGAAGCGGGCCATGGTGCGCGCCGCCAACTACGTCGTCGCCGCCGCCGACTCGTCGAAGGTGGGCCGCGAGGACTTCGTCAGCTTCGCACCCATTTCCAGTGTCGACACCCTCATCACCGACCCCGAGATCAGCGCCGAGGACACCGCCGCGCTGAGCGAGCACGGGGTCGAGGTCATCTGCGCAGGAGGTTCTCAGTGATCGTCACCGTCACCCCCAATCCGAGCATCGACCGCACCGTCACGCTGCCGTCGGCGCTGACCCGCGGTGCCGTGCACCGCGTCACGTCGGTGACCAGCCAGGCCGGCGGCAAGGGCGTCAACGTCGCCCGCGCGCTCACGCTGGCGGGCCTGGACACCCTCGCGGTGCTCCCGGCGGCGGCCAACGACCCGCTGATCAGCACGCTGCAGACGATCGCCGTGCCCTACCGGGTGGTGCCGACCGCAGAACCGGCCCGCACCAACCTGACCATCACCGAACCCGACGGCACCACCACCAAGATCAACGAGCCGGGCGCGACGCTGGACGCCGCGACGGTGGCCGCGCTGACCGACGCGGTGCTGGGCACCGCCGACGGCGCCGACTGGGTGGTGATGTCCGGATCGCTGCCCCCGGGGGTGCCGGCGTCCTGGTACGGCGACGTGGTCGCGCTTCTGGCGCCGCAGCCCTGCCGGGTCGCCGTCGACACCTCCGACGCCCCGCTGGCCGCGCTGGTGGCATCGCTGGACCGGGGTGCCCCGGATCTGATCAAGCCCAACCACGAGGAGCTCGCCGGCGTTCTCGGGTTGGACCCGGACGCCCTGGAAGACGCCGTCAGCCAGGGTGATCCGGCCCCGGTGGTGGCGGCGGCCCGCCAGCTCGTCGACCGGGGCATCGGTGCCGTGCTCGTCACGCTCGGCGCCGCCGGCGCCGTGCTGGTCGACCGCAACGGCGCGTGGATGGCCATGCCCCCGCCGATCACCCCGCGCTCGACGGTCGGCGCGGGCGACTCCTCGCTGGCCGGCTACGTCCGGGCCGAGGTCGGCGGCGCGGTCGCGCCGCAACGTCTCCAGATGGCCGTCGCTTACGGCAGCGCCGCCGCGGCACTACCGGGCACCACCCTGCCCACACCCGCCGAGATCGACCTGAATGCCGTTCAGGTGTCACCGATCTCACCAATTCCCGCCACCCGGTAACACAGAAGGACGAGAGTAGATTCATGACCAGCTCCACCACCTCACCACCGATCATCACCAAAGATCTGGTTCTGCTCGACGCCGACATCGAGGGTGACAAGCAGGCCGTCATCGCCGCACTGGTCGGCAGCCTCGCCGGCGCCGGCCGCACCCACGACGCGAAAGGACTGATCGGCGCCGCGATGGCCCGCGAGGAGCAGTCGGCCACCGGTCTGCCCGGCGGCATCGCCATCCCGCACTGCCGCTCGCCCTACGTCGATACCCCGACGATCGGGTTCGCCCGGCTGAGCCCGGGCGTGGACTTCGGCGCCCCGGACGGTCCGGCCGACCTGGCGTTCCTGATCGCCGCGCCGGAGTCCGGCGGGCAGGAGCACATGAAGCTGCTGTCCAGCCTGGCAAGGGCGTTGGTGCGCAAGGACTTCGTCGAATCGCTGCGCAACGCGACCAGCGAGGACGAGGTGGTCGACCTGGTCGACGGGGTGGTCAACCCGGCACCGGCGGCACCCGCCGCCGCGGAGAAGCCGGCCGAGAAGCGCGCCAAGACCGTCGTCGCGATCACCGCCTGCCCGACCGGCATCGCGCACACCTACATGGCCGCCGACTCGCTGGCCGCCGCGGCCAAGGAGGCCGGGGTCGAGTTGCTCGTCGAAACCCAGGGATCGTCGGGCAGCACCCCGCTGGCGGCCGACCGCATCGCCAACGCCGACGCGGTCATCTTCGCCACCGACGTCGGGGTGAAGGACAAGGGTCGCTTCGCCGGTAAGCCGGTCGTGGCCTCCGGCGTCAAGCGGGCGATCAACGAGCCGGCCAAGATGATCGCCGAAGCGGTTGCCGCGGCGGACAATCCGAACGCGGCCCGGGTCGAGGGCTCGGCCGGTGACGCCGGCACCGGCGGCGCCCCGGCCGGCAAGGTGGGCTGGGGCACCAGGACCCGCCAGATCCTGCTGACCGGCGTGAGCTACATGATCCCGTTCGTCGCCGCCGGCGGCCTGCTGATCGCGCTGGGCTTCCTGTTCGGTGGGTACGAGATCGCCGACACCGGCAACGACATCGCGCTGAACAACTCGCTGACCGACCTGCCGCCCGGCGGGTTCGCGCAGTACCTGGGCGCCATCCTGTTCAGCCTCGGCGGGCTGGCCTTCAGCTTCCTGGTACCCGCACTGGCCGGTTACATCGCGTTCGCGATCGCCGACCGGCCCGGCATCGCACCAGGTTTCACCGCCGGAGCGCTGGCGGTGTTCATCGGCGGCGGTTTCATCGGCGGCATCGTCGGCGGTGTCATCGCCGGCTTCGCCGCGCTGTGGATCAGCAACCTCAAGGTGCCGCAGTGGTTCCGCGGCCTGATGCCGGTGGTGATCGTGCCGCTGTTCGCATCGCTGGCCGTCGGCCTGATCATGTTCTTCTTCGTCGGCCGCCCGCTGGCCTGGGTCAACACCAGCCTCACCAACTGGCTCAACGGCATGTCCGGCACCTCGGCGGTCTTCCTGGGCATCATCCTCGGCCTGATGATGTGCTTCGACCTGGGTGGCCCGGTCAACAAGGCGGCCTACGCGTTCGCCACCGCGGGACTGGCCGCCGCCACCACCGCGTCGTTCGGGATCATGGCCGCGGTGATGGCCGCGGGCATGGTTCCGCCGCTGGCGATGGCGCTGGCCACCGTGGTGCGCCCACAGCTGTTCAGCGAGCCGGAGCGGGAGAACGGGCGGGCCGCCTGGCTGCTGGGCGCCTCGTTCATCTCCGAGGGCGCGATCCCGTTCGCCGCGGCCGACCCGCTGCGCGTCATCCCGTCGATGATGGTCGGCGGCGCGGTCACCGGTGGCCTGTCGATGGCGTTCGGTGCGACGTCCCGCGCGCCGCACGGCGGCATCTTCGTGCTGTTCGCCATCGAGAACAAGATCGGCTTCGTCATCGCGATCCTGGCCGGCATGCTGGCCGGCGCCGTGGCGGTGATCGTCGCCAAGCAGTTCATCAAGCCCGCCGCGGCGAAGGCCGAAGCCGAGTTCGTCGCCGCCTGAGCTACGTCCTCAAAAGCCCGTCCCCACCTACCCGACACGAAGGAGTATTCATGCCCACCAAGAACGTCATCGTCGGCTCGGCCATCGGCCTGCACGCCCGTCCCGCGGCGATCATCGCCGAGGCGGTGGTCAACGCCGGCGTTCCCGTCACGCTGTCGATGGATGGCGGTGAGCCCGTCGACGCCGGATCGGCCCTGATGATCATGACCCTCGGCGCGGGCAAGGGCGCCGAGGTCACCGTCGAATCCGACGACGAAGGCGCGCTGGCCACCGTCGCCGACCTCGTGGAGCAAGACCTCGACGCGTAGCCCCCGTTCGGGCCGAACTGGCATTCCGGCAGGGAAAGTGCGAGTGCACCTCTGCCGGAATGCCATTTCGGCTGGCGTGGGCACTCGAGAAAGCGGAATGACCCCGCCCCAGCCACCCTTACGATTGCCGGTGTGCCCGCAACGCGTAGCCTTGACGTCACCTTTTGGGCTGCCGCTGACGGTGCCGTACGTTACCGGACGACCGCCTGTCCGACGGGCGCTACGCCAAGGTGCGCAGACTGGGAAACGAGTATCTCGGGCGCAACCCGAGGTCGCTCGCCCTCGAGGACGACGTCCGCGCCGCGATGGGAGCGAGCTAGGCGCAGGCCCGCATGGGTTCGGTAATGCGAGTGCGCTCGTCCTCCGACATCGGCGTGAGCGTCACCTTCATGCCTAACGCCGCTGCGACCTCGGCGATGGTGCTAAGGACTGGTACTTCGGACTCGACGCCGGGGCCGTGACTGCTGTCACGGGTGCCATCGACTTGCTCGAACAAGAGGGGACAACACTCGGCCGGCCAACGGCGGACAAAGTCAATGGGTCGAAGTTCCACAGCATGAAGGAACTGCGGCCCGCTGGTACGAGCATCCGAATCTTGTTCCTTTTCGATCCTCGAAGGCAGGCCATCCTGTTACTCGCGGGCGACAAGGCATCCCGCTGGAAGAGCTGGTACGAAAAGAACATTCCCATCGCTGAGCAGCGATATGAAGGCTGGTTAGCAGGAGGTGAATCACGTTGGCACGCAATTGGCGCGAAATTCGGGACGAGGCAATCGCACAGGATCGTGTCGGCCCGGACCAAGCCGCTGCTGCGCGCAAGCAGATGCATCACGCCGTCCAGGCGCAGCGTCTCGCTGACATCCGCAAGTCTCATGGACACCCGCGCCAAGCTGATGTCGCCGAGCTTATGGGTGTATCTCAGGCACGGGTTTCCAAGCTGGAGAGCGGTGACCTATCGAGCACCGAAGTAGGCACTCTTCAAGCGTATGTGGCCGCACTCGGCGGCCAGCTAAGGATAGTGGCGGAGTTTGGCGAAGGTAGTGTCGAGTTGACGGGTTAGAGATCGCGCCTCGAAAGAGGCTATCCGTCACGCGTCGGTCGGGTTGTCGGTATCGGTCCGGCGATGCCGACCGGGAGACTTTGCCTCCGAATCCTTTTCGGCTTCCTCTGCCTTGTCTGCCGTCTCCGGGGCCCGTTCGGCACCGGGCTCGCCGGAAGCAGCGCCGTCCTCCTGCACTAGTCGTTCGGTGCCCTTCACGTGACCGGGATCTGCTTGAGGATCGTCGCCGACAACGGATCCAAGCCAACCGAGTTGGTGGGCGGCGAGGCGGCGCGCAACTGTGACACAGACTCCGCCAGCTGGGCCCCGGCGATGCCGAATTGGTCCGGATCAACCAACAGCGTCCGCGGTGAGATACCCGATCAGCAGCCGCTTGGCCAGCCGGCTGCGCCCGGTCAGCCGCGCAGCGGAGTCCGGCACCGAGGCGATGATCGCCTGCCAAGTCTCCGATTCCTCCGACATGTCTTGGTCGCCACCGGGTCGAGGAGATCATCGTTGGCGGCGTAGAAGGTGAGCCCGCTGCACCGGTGTGCGGTTCCCCGGCACGCCGGCCCCTGGCGCCCCCCCCCCGGGCCTCCGACCGGACACGTCCCTCGACGCCCCCGGCGCATCAGAGGGCAGGATTTGCTCGCCACGGCGCACAGCTAGCCTGGCAGATGAAAAGGCCGAGTTCCGGTTACGGATTGCAGTATGAGGAGACGAGAAGTGACCGACCGCGATGACGCATTGCGGAGCGAACGGCGATGGACCGGGCCCGAGGACGCGGACTTCGAACCCCTCAGTCAGCACATCGCCGCTCCGAATCCCGCGCGGCCACCGTCGCGCCCACCCGTTGAATTTCCGCCTGCGGGCGACCCGACGCCCGCCACCCCGGAACCCGACCGGCCGGGTAACACCTTCAGGCCCCCGCCACAGCAATTCGGACCAGCGGGCCCACAAGACCGGTGGGCTCAGCAACCGCCGCCGGGCTGGTCCGGGGCGCCCCGGCAACCGGCCCCCGGGGCTCCACCGCAGCAGGCCGCCGGCCAACCGTGGCCCGGCCCCCAGACCGGTTCGTACGCGGACCTCATCCGCCCCGACGAACTGGTGCCGGCCCGCAAACCCGTACCCGGCCACGGATGGCGCGCGGTGCTCTACAAGGCGACCTTCGGCCTGGTGAACCTGGGCCCGTCGCCCGACGAGCGGCGGCTCGCCGAGCTCGAGGCCGCCGTCCGTGCCCCGCTGCGCGGCCACTTCAAGATCGGGGTGATGGGCAAGGGCGGTGTCGGCAAGACCACGGTGTCGGCATGCATCGGCTCGGTCCTGGCCGAGCTGCGCCAGGACGACCGCGTCGTTGCCGTCGACGCGGACACCGCGTTCGGCAAGCTGGGCAGCCGGGTCGACCCGAAGGCACAGGGTTCGTACTGGGAGCTGGCCTCCGATCAGCATCTGGAAACCTTCGCCGACATCCGCAGCCTGGTCGGCAACAACGCCGCCGGGTTGTTCGTGTTGGCCGGTGAGGCCACCCCGGCCCGACGCCGGGTCCTCGATCCGGCGATCTATCGCGAGGCCACCACGCGGTTGGACCGCCATTTCACCATCTCGGTGGTCGACTGCAGCTCGACGATGGACGCACCGGTGACCCAGGAGGCGCTGCGCGACCTCGACGCGCTGGTCGTGGTGTCCTCGCCGTGGGTGGACGGAGCCGCGGCGGCCGGTCAGACCCTGGACTGGCTCGCGGCGCGGGGCCTGAACGCGTTGTTGCACCGCACGATCGTCGTCGTCAACGACTCCGACGGGCACGCCGACAAGCGGACCAGGACCGTGCTCGCCCAACAGTTCTCCGGTCAGGGCCAGCCGGTGATCGAGGTGCCCTACGACGGGCGCCTGCGGCCCGGCGGCGTCATCGAGGGCACCGACGAGATGTCACATGCGACCCGACTGCGCTTCCTGGAGATCTGCGCGGCGCTGGCGGCGTTCTTCCCGACCCAACCGGACAAGGCCCGCGAACGCCGCTGACCCGGACCTGCACTCAGCTGATCTGACCCACCAACGACTCGATGGCCGCGACATCGGTCGCCGATACCGGCTCCTCGGCCTCGGCCGACTCGATGGCGCGCTCCGGGACACCGGCGGCCTGTGCGGTCTCCGCCACCGTCAGGTTGGCGCCCCGGCGAGCGGCGAAGTGCCGCTGGCCCAGCATCGCGTGCGGTGAGCGGGCGGGCCGATCGGTCACCAGGTGTCGACGAACCGGCCCGGTCCGGGTTCCGGCATAGCGGCCGCGGCCAGCGTCGCGGCGATCACGCCCCGGGTCTGCACGGGGTCGATCACGTCGTCGATCTCGAACAGCATCGCGGCGTTCAGCGCCCGGGCGTTCTCCTCCGCGGCCGCCGTGGCGGCCCGGACCCTGCCCTCACGCTCGACCTCGTCGACGATCGCGTCGAGCTCCTTGCGCAGGCCGAGGCGCACCGCGCCCTCCAGTCCCATCGGCCCGAGGTGCGCGCCCGGCCAGGCCACCGTCAGCAGCGGCTCGTGCAGGCTTCCGCCCGCCATCGCCTGCGCGCCCAGCCCGTAGCCGCGGCGCAGGATCACCGCGATCATCGGCACCCGCAGCGCTGCGCCGGCCACCAGCATCCGCGACGCGCGGCGCACCAGCGACTCCGCCTCGGCGGCCGGGCCGACCATGTAGCCCGGGCAGTCGATCAGCGAGATCACCGGCAACCCGAACGCATCGCAGAGCTGCAGGAAGCGCGCGGCCTTGTCGGAGGCGCCCGCGGTGATCGCGCCGGCGGTGAAGCGGGTGTCGTTGGCGATCACCCCGACCGGGCGCCCCTCGATGCGGGCCAGCGCGGTGACCATCTCGCGGGCGAACCGGGGCCGCAGCACCGTCACCGACCCGTCGTCGGCGATCGTCTCGATGATCGGGGTGACGTCGTAGGCGCGCCGGGCCCGCTCGGGCACCGCGGTGCGCAGCGGGCTCTGGTCGGCGGCGGTCCAGTCCGTGGTGGCGCCCTGGAAGTAGCCGAGCAGGCGTTTGGTGACGGCCACCGCCTCGGCCTCGTCGTCGACGACGACGTCGACGTTGCCGTTGGGCTCCTGCATCTCGATCGGCCCGACCGCGTCGGGGTGCACGTCGCCCAGCCCGCCGCCGGCGATCATGGCCGGCCCGCCCATCCCCAGAGAGGCGTCGCGGGTCGCCACGATCAGGTCGGACGCCCCGGCGATGACGGCGTTGCCGGCGAAGCAGCGGCCCTTGACCACGGCGATGCGGGGCACCACGCCGGACAGCTTGGCCCACAGCGCGAACGCCCGGGTGTCCAGCGCGGACACCACGGGATAGTCGGTGTCGCCGGGCCGCCCGCCGCCGCCCTCGGCGAAGAACACCGTCGGCAGGCGCATCCGGTCGATCAGCTCGAAGAGCCGGTCCTTCTTGCGGTGCCCGAGCGCGCCCTGGGTGCCGGCCAGCACGGTGTAGTCGTAGGACAGCACGGCACACGCGCTGCGCCGTTCGCCGAACACGTCGCCGTTGATCCGTGCCGTCCCGGCGATCAGGCCGTCGGCCGGGGTGCGGGCGATCAGGTCGCCGACGTCGCGGCGCATCCGTTGCGGGGCGATGGCGAACCGGCCGTACTCCACGAACGACCCGGGGTCGATCAGGTCGGCCAGGTTCTCCCGGGCGGTGCGCCCGCCCGCGTCGTGCCGCCTGGCCACCGCGTCGGGGCGGGCCTCGTCCTCGGTGAGCGCGCGGCGGCGCCGCAACTCGGCGAGGTCGACGCGTTCGGGCTCAGCCATCGAGGCCGGCGATGGCGTCGGCGATCTCGCCGATCAGCGCGTCGACCTGCGCAGCGTCGTAACCGCGCCGGCCGAACTTCGGCTTGTTGAAGCGCATGCCGCGCACCTCGTCGGCCGACAGGTGACCGCGGCCGTCGAGCCGGCGGGCGGCCAGGGCGAGGAAGTCCCCGACCGCCTTCTCGTCGTACCCCCGCTTGCCCAGCGGCGGTTTCTCGAACGTGATGCCGCGCAGCTGCTCTGCCGTGAGACCGCCCTCGCTCATGGGGTCAGACTCTAACAACCCGTGATATGTCGCACACTAATAGTTAGTGTACTAGCTATTAGGTTAGGCTGGGATCACGACGAAAGGTGACCGTGATGACCGCGACCCGCCCCGGCCCGGTGCGCTACATCGGCTACGCATTCGGCCGCAAGCTGCCCGACGAGATGCGCGAATGGGTGCGCAACGACCTGACCGGCGACCACGCGGTGCCCCGCCACATCTTCCGGGCGATGGTGCCGCTGGTGCCGATCTTCATCGCGGCGCTGTTCATCCCCGGCTCACCGATGCTCAAGGGCGCCTCGCTGCTGCTCGGCCTGCTGCTGGCGCTGTTCTACTCGATCGTGCTGATCGACCCCAGCAGGCGGCGCCGGCTGATCCAGCACGGGCTGCCCGAGGACCTGCAGAACCCCAAGGTGGCTCGGCGCCGCGAAGAGTCGCGTACCCGCTACGAGCAGACGCACCGCACGGCGGTCTGAGGCTCACTTCTCCGCCGACTGAAGCGAAGGGCACATCGGCCTCCGATACCGTGGTCTCAGGCAGCTACATCAGGAGGGCGCTATGCCGGCCACAGACGGGGACAAAGCATCGACCGCTAACGTCGCCGCGGCGATCGCAAAGGGCTTGACGCACACCGATTACGGCAAGACGCTCGCCGCGCGCGGGGTCGTCGCTGTGGCGCTCGACGACGACGATGCCCTGGTTCAGTACCGGCCGGACGGCACCTCGACCGTGCTGCGGACACCCTGACACGTCGATTCGTCCGATCTCGAGATCCTCAAGCCTGCCAGAAGCCTATCCCGCCGGCCGCCCCGCGATCCCGTCGATGAGCCGGGCGCACACCGCATCCATATCCGCGCGCGCCTGCACCTTGTCCTGTGCCCGCGACACGTACAGCGCCGCCTCGTCGAGCGCGCCGAGCAGCACGTGCGCGGTCGGGCGCAGCGCCAGGCCGGCCACTCCACCCTCGGCGACCGCCTGGGTGAGCATCGCCTCGATGACCCCGAGCCCGTAGCGCTCCCCGACCGCGCGCCAGGCCTCCCAGCCCAGCACCGCCGGGGCGTCGAGCAGCACGATCTGCTGCACATCGGGCCGCGCGCAGACGTCCAGGAACACCTGCGCCCCGAGCCGCATCGCGGTCAGCGCATCCGGCGGCGCCACCTCGGCGATCCGCTGCGCCACCTCGCCGACGACGTCGCGCTCGACCTCCTCGTAGACCGCCGCGAACAGCGCCGTCTTGTCCTCGAACTGGTGATACAGCGCGCCCCGGGTCACCCCCGCCGCGTCGACGATCGCCTGGGTGGAGACGTTGGCGAACCCCTTGTCGGCGAACAACGTTCGGGCCGCGCCGAGCAGCAGCGCCCGGGTGGCGGCCCGGCGCTCGGCCTGGGTGCGCCGGCCGGTCACGGATCCCGTGTCATTGACTTTCATACAGGCTGTATGTAACTTTCGTACTGAGTGTTTGTAAGTTGACCGAAAGGATAGCGAAGATGCCGCAGGTCACGCTGGAACAGGCGACGATCGACTACCGCGTGGTGGGCCCGGAGGACTCCACGCACCCGCCGGTGCTGTTCATCCACGGAATCCTGGTGGACAACCGGCTGTGGAGCGGGGTCGCCGACCGGCTCGCCGAACAGGGCTACCGCTGCTATCTGCCCAACCTGCCGCTGGGCTCGCACACCATCCCGGTCACCGACCCGTCGGTGCTGTCGCCGTCCGGGGTCGCCCGGCTGATCGGCGAATTCATCACCGCGACCGGCCTGCACGACGTCACGCTGGTCGGCAACGACACCGGCGGCGGGCTGTGCCAGCTGCTGATCGACACCCGCCCCGACCTGGTCGGGCGGCTGGTGCTGACCAACTGCGATGCCTTCGACCAGTTCCCGCCGTTCCCGTTCACGCTGGTGTTCGCGCTGCTGCGGGGCCCGGTGTCGATCAAGGTGCTGTTCGACCAGATGCGGCTGCGCGCGCTGCGGCATTCACCGCTGGGCTACGGGCTGCTGGCGGCCCACCCCGATCCGGCGCTGACCGAGTCCTGGACGCGGCCGGCCCGCACCGACGCACGCATCCGCCACGATCTGGCGCGGCTGCTGCGCGCGGTGGCGGCCACCGACCTCACCGACGTCGCACCGCGGCTGCGGCGGTTCACCAAGCCGGTCACCGTCGTCTGGGGTCAGCGCGACCGCTGCTTCACCCCCGCGCTCGGGCGCCGGCTGGCCGCCGCGTTCGGCTCGGCCACGCTGGTCGAGGTGCCCGACGCGACCACCTTCGTCGCACTGGACCGGCCCGACGCCGTCGTCGACGCGGTCGCCGGGATCAGCGCTGAGGTGTCCTGACCTCTGCCGATCCGCGAACATGTCAGTCGCCGGGCCTACCGTGCGGACATGACCAACTGGATCAACACCGTCAGCCGCGACCACGTCGAGCGCGGCGTGGCCGGCGGCTTCACCCAGGCCAACCACGGCAAGCCGCACACGCTGCGCAAGATGAAACGCGGCGACTGGATCCTGTTCTACTCACCACGCACGGTGTACCCCGACGGGCCGGCGCTGCAGGCGTTCACCGCGATCGGGCAGGTATCCGACGACGAGCCCTACCAGGCCGAGATGGCGCCGGACTTCAAACCATGGCGTCGCCACGTCGAGTTCCTCGACTGCTTCGAGACGCCGATCCGGCCGCTGCTCGACGACCTGGACTTCGTCGAGGACAAGGGCCGCTGGGGCTACAAATTCCGGTTCGGCGTCTTCGCGATCGACGACCACGACCTGTCGGTCATCCGTTCGGCGATGACCCGGCCCGAGGCGGCTACTGTGGACGGGTGAGTAACACCGAAACGGCGCCCAACGAAGTCGACTGTGCCGCTTCGTCATTCGCTGGTGTGCTGCATCCGCGCGAGGTTCCGCTGGGCGGGCCGCGGGCCATCCGGGTGCGCCGGACCCTGCCGCAGCGGGAACGCTCGCTGATCGGGGCGTGGTGCTTCGCCGACCACTACGGGCCCCACGACCAGCGCGGCGGCACCGGGATGGACGTGCCGCCGCACCCGCACACCGGCCTGCAGACGGTCAGCTGGCTGTTCAGCGGCGCGGTGGAGCACCGCGACAGCGCCGGCGTGCACGCCCTGGTGCGGCCCGGAGAGCTCAACCTGATGACCGCCGGGGCCGGGATCTGCCACTCCGAGGTGTCGGTGGCCTCCGCCGAGCCGATCCTGCACGGCGCCCAGCTGTGGGTCGCGCTACCGGACTCCGACCGCGACACCGGCCGGGATTTCGCGCACTACGCGCCGCGGGCGCGCACCGCCGGCGGCGTCACGCTGCGGACGTTCCTCGGCGAGCTGGACGGGCAGCGCTCGCCGGTGCACACCTTCACCCCGCTGCTCGGCGCACAGGTCGACCTGGAACCCGGTGTGCGGCTGGCCCTGGAGGTCGATCACCGCTTCGAGCACGGCGTGCTGCTGGACCGGGGTCGGGTCGAGGCCTGCGGGTCGCTGCTCGAGGTCGCCGACCTGGCCTACCAGGGTCCCGGCCACGCCGGCCTCGAGCTGACCAACCTCGGCGACGAGCCGGCCCGGCTGCTGCTGCTGGGCGGCACACCGTTCACCGAGGAACTGGTGATGTGGTGGAACTTCGTCGGCCGCAGCCACGACGACATCGCCGCCTACCGCGAGCAGTGGCAGCAGCACGACGCCCGCTTCGGCCGCGTCGAGGGCTACCGCGGCGCCGTCGAGCGGCTGCCGGCCCCGCCGCTGCCCAACGGCCGGCTGCGGCCGCGGGCCAATCCCGGGATATAGCTCGACGTTGCAGGGTTGGTGACGCGTGCGGTCACCGGACTACGACGCCCACCTTCACGCATGTGCGAGAAGCGCGGTCTGCCGGAATCCGACGCTCCTGGTCGCGGGGTCGACGGGGTCGACGTCGAGGCGGTGTCGCCACCGCCGCGTGGCATCGGTCATCTCGTACGCCCGGTCGACGTGGAGTCGGTGCCGGCACCCTCACGCAGCGCTACCGGTCGCCGGGTCCGTTCGGTCGACGTCGAGTCGGTCGACCTGGAGTCCGCGCTAGCGATCACCGCATGCTCACGCACCGGCTCTGACCGCTGTGCCGTGGCGGTCGCGGCACCGGCACCCCCGATGGCAGCCAGGGCTGCGCTGAAAGCGACGACTTTCCAGGTGGGGAATCGCTTCACGATGTCCTCCTCCGAATCTGGTTTGAATCCGGCCCGCGTACTTCGCGGCTACGTCCAGATTCCGGGGGCACAGTGAGACACGGCCGAAACGCCAATGAGCGCTCTCACATCTCTGAGTGCGACATCGCGACATCCGATGCGAACCCGACGCGAAGCGAACGCCTGGTCGGCGATGCTTCAACAGACACCGCGCCCGATCCCCGGGTATAGACGAGCCATGACCACCGACAAGACCGGCGCCCCGACCACCGTCACGCAGGAACCGGACCGGTTCGCGATCAGTGTCGACGGGCAGCGGGTCGGCCACACCGAGTTCATGGACCACGGCGATCAGCGGATCTTCCCGCACACCGAGATCGACGACGCCTACGGTGGGCGCGGGCTGGCCACCGTCCTGGTGCGCGAGGCCCTGGAGTCGACCCGCGCCGCCGGGCTGCGCATCGTGCCGGTGTGCCCGCTGGTCGCCGGCTACCTCGACAGGCACCCGGAGTTCGGCGACCTCGTCGACCCGGTGACCATCGACGTCAAGCGCGTACTCGCCAGACGCTAGAACGCGCGGCCGGTTAGGGTCTGCCGGTGAACGGCCGAGCCTTCTTCGTCGCCGACGGCGACGAATTCGTCCCCACCCCGCTGGCGCGGGGACCGTGGGGCGAGACGATCAGCGGCAACTACGTCGGCGGCCTGATCGGCCACGTCATCGAACGCGACAACGACGACCCCGAGCTGCAGCCGGCCCGGCTCACCGTCGACCTGTGCCGGCCCGCCGCGCTGGCCCCGGTGCGGGTGCAGACCGTGGTGACCCGCAAGGGACGCCGGCTCACGCTGGTGGAGGCGGCGATGTTCCAGGGACCGGCCATGGTCGCGCGGGCCAGCGCGCTGCTACTGCGCACCGGCCAACAGCCCCCGGCAGAGATCTGGTCCACCCCGATCACGATGCCGCCGCCACCGCCACTGCCCGACCCGGTCCCCGAGGGTCTGACGATGCTGGTGTGGACCTACGGCAAGGACGGTGACACGCCCCATCTCGGGCTGGGCGCGTGGGCGCACAGCGGCCCCAAGCACGTCTGGGTGCACGACCTGGTCCCGCTCGTCGACGGGGTGGCGCTGTCCCCGTTCACCCGCTCGGCGATGGCCGGCGACGTGGCCAGCTCACTGACCCACTTCGGCCCGGACGGACTGCACTTCATCAACGCCGACTACACGCTGACGCTCAGCAGGCTGCCCGACGGCCCCTACCTCGGGCTGGCGGCGCTGACGCACTCCAGCCACGCCGGTGTCGCGACCGGCACCGCCGTGCTGTTCGACCAGGCCGGCCCGATCGGGTCCGCGACGGCCACCGCGCTGGCCAACCCCGGCTTCGCGCCGCCGCGGGCCCAGATCAGCACCTAGAGGTACTGCGCCGTGCTGCCCGAGATCGGCATGCCCGCCATGCCGAGCTTGCGGTGATCCCAGCTGCGCAACCGCGACGGCACCACCCGCACGCAGATGCGGTTGTCCATCATCTGGTCGACGAACGGCCGCATCTCGTCGGTGTAGGGACCGGTGTAGCGCTCCCACACGCTGATGCCGACCCGCAGGCTGGTCTCCGGATCGTCGTAGATCTCGGCCTGCCCGTCGATCGACACCCCGCGCAGGGTGTCGTAGGTCAGGCCGTCCTCGATCATCACGGTGACGGTCGGGTCCCGGCGCAGGTTCACCGCCTTCTGCGACTTGGCCTTGGTCTCGAACCAGATCTCGCCGTCGAGTACCGCGTACCACATCGCGACCAGGTGTGGCTGTCCGCCCGGCAGCACGGTGGCCATCGTCGCGGTGCGGCTGCATTCGATGAATCCGGCGATCTCGTCGTCGGACATGACGATCTTCGCGCGTTCGTTCTTGCCCACGAACCCGATACTTCCAGGTGCTCGTCAGTAGAACAGCACCGGTGGCAGCGGTCTGATGTTGCCGCCGCTGTTTCGCGCCGAGAACGCCACCTCACCCGGGTGCGACCCGGCCAGCGTCAACGATCCGATCCGCCGGAACCGGCCGACCGGGGGGCTGATCAGAAACTCCAGCTCGTCGCCGGGCCCGAAGCGGACGTCGGGGCCGGTGATCGGGGGCCGGACACCGAAGAGCACGGGTTGCAGACCGGTGAGGTAGAGCCACAGCGACGAGTACAGCGGCGCCACCGGGTCGGCGGGCAGCGCCGCGTGGTGCAGCGGGGCGCCGTCACCGGAGGACGCCAGCAGGAAGTCCTGGTCGCGGCCTTCGCCGTAGGCGTTGGGGATCTTCACGCACAGGCCGCGCACCACCGAACCGGGGTCGTCCGGACCCACCCGCACCAGCGCGGGGACCGAGTTGCCCGGCCGCAGCAGCGCCGAGCTGGGAACCTCGGCGTTCGTGTCGACGGACAGCGTGGCGTCGAAGGTCTCGCCGGGCGCGCTGAACAGTTCGCCGCCCTGGCCGAGCACCGCGGCGGCCGTGGCCCGCACACCGGTGCCCACGGCGGCGAGATTGGCAGCGACGCTATTGGCAGCGGGCATCTGGCCTCCCCGATCCGGTGGCACCGACACTACCCGCGGCGCAGCGGTTGCGGCCGGCCGTTCAGCGGTCGGTGAGGGCGGCTTCGAACGCCACCCGGTCCCCTCGGTAGAGCGCCCGCACGACCTCGATCGGTGCGCCGTCGGTGTCGACGGACCGGCGGTGCAGCAGCAGCATCGGCATCGCGGCGGTGGACTCGACCAGGGTGGCCTCCCGCGGTGACGGCAGCACGGTCTCGATGCGCTCGATGGCGTGGGCGAACACCACGCCCCGGCCCCGGATCGCCGCGTACAGCGAGCTGGCCGGGTCGAAGTCCTTCCTCAGGTCGGCGAGCCGGTGCAGCGGCAGGTAGGTGCTCTCCAGACCGATCCGCACACCGTCGGCCAGCAGCACCCGCTCCAGGTGCATCACCCGGTCCGCGGGCCGAACATCCAGCGCCCCTGCGGTTTCCGCGTCGACGGTGACGTCCTCCCAGGTGACCAGCAACCGGCCCGGGGTGCGGCCCATCCGCTGGGCCCCCTCGGTGTAGGACCGCAGCGACAGCGGCTGTACCAGCTTCGGGCGCGACACCACGGTGCCCCGCCCGCGCCGCTCGATCCGGCCCTCCACCAACAGCTCGTGCACCGCCTGCCGGATTGTCTCGCGAGCCACCCCGAGCCGGGCGGCCAACTCACGCTAGGCCGGGAACGGATCCCCTTCGCGCAGCCCGTCGAGGATCCGCTTCCAGCCCGGTACGCACCAGATAGGGCTTCGGCAGGTTCACCGGGCCAGCCGCGCCACGATCTCGAGCACCACCGGCAACGGTGCGCCAGCCACCGAGGGATCCTTGGCGGCGTCGTCATATCGGCGCAGCCGCAACGCATCCCGATGCCACGGGTGTCCGGCGAACGCCGGATCGACCGCCGCCCCGCCCTGTGCCACCAGCGACGTCACCGACGTGTCGCTCAGCGCGGCCGCATAGGCCGGGTCGACCGCGGCGAGATGCCGTTTGGCGGCCACATGGGCGCCGGCCAGCCACCCGGCGCGCGCGCCGAACCGCGGGGTGATCCAGTCCCGGGCCAGTCCCGAATGGTCGTCGACGCCTGGGCCGCCCAGCAGCACCTGGGTGTTCGTCATCTTCTACGGGCTGGACTGGGTCGCCACCGTGCCCCCGACCATCGCGTTGTGCCGCAACTACTTCGGGGATCGGGCGCCGATCGTTTTCGGCTGGGTGTTCGCCGCCCATCAGCTGGGTGCGGCGGTGGCCGCCGCCGGTGCGGGTTGGCTGCGGACCTGCGTGGCGACCACGACGTGGCCTTCTACCTGGCCGCCGGGTTGTGCGGGTTGGCCGCGCTGATGTGTCTGGCGGTGCGCCGGGCCGACTTACCCGTCGCCGGCACCGACGGCCGACCCCGCGGGCCTGCGCAGCCAGATGTCGCCCTCGAGGGTTCCCGGTAGCCCGGCCTCGTCGGCGACGAACACCGGGTCCGTGCCGGTTTCGGCCTGCCGGTGGAAGTCCTTGATCGCGGCGAACGCCCACTTGCCGAGCAGCACGATGGCGACCAGGTTGACCAGGGCCATCAGGCCCATCGCGACGTCGGCCAGCGCCCACACCGCGATCAGCTCCGCGAGCGCCCCGATGGCGATCGCGATCAGCACTAACACCCGGAACACGTTGATCACGAGCTGTTTTGCTCCCAGGAAGAACAGGTTGATCTCGGCATACACGTAGTTTCCCAGCACCGAGGAGAACGCGAACACGAACACCAGCACCGTCATCAGCGACACCGTCCAGGAGCCCAGCCCGTCGGAGATCGCCGCCTGGGTCAACGTCGCGCCCTCCACCCTGGTGGGCGTCGACGGATCGTAGATGTCGGGGCCGGACACCAGGATGATGAACGCGGTGGCCGTGCAGATGATCATCGTGTCGACGAAGACGCCGAGCGACTGGATCAGCCCCTGCTTCACCGGGTGGGACACGGTGGCCGTCGCCGCCACGTTCGGTGCGCTGCCCATGCCGGCCTCGTTGGAGAACAGCCCGCGCTTGACGCCGTTGAGCATCGCCGCGGCGATGCCGCCGGCGAAGCCGCCGGCCAGTTCGGTCAGGCCGAACGCCCCGCCGATGATCTCCTTGAGCACCTCCGGGAGATAGTCGATGTTGATCGCCACGATCACCATGGCCAGCACCGCGTAGGCGACCGCCATCAGCGGCAGCACCACCTCGGCGATCCTTGCGACCCGCTTGACGCCGCCGAACAGCACCGGGGCCGACAGCACGATCAACCCGACGGTGGTCCACCCGGTCTCCACGGCGTAGGAGGCGTCCAGCACGGCGCTGATCGCGTTGGCCTGCACCATGTTGAACGCGATGCCGAACGTGAAGATCAACAGCACGGCGAAGATGATCCCGCCGGTGCGCGATCCCAGACCACGCTGGATGTAGAACGCGGGCCCGCCGCGGAACGATCCGTCGTCGGCGCGGACCTTGAAGATCTGGCCGAGGGTGGCCTCGATGAACGCGGTGGCCATGCCGATCGCGGCGACCACCCACATCCAGAAGATCGATCCCGGGCCGCCGACCGTCAGCGCGATGGCCACCCCGGCGATGTTGCCGGTGCCGACCCGCGAGGCCAGCCCGACGCAGAACGCCTGGAACGACGAGATGCCCTCGCCGTGGGTGCGGGAGTGGGTGAGCTGGCGCAGCATCTTGGGGAAGTAGCGGATCTGGATGCAGCGGGTGCGGATGGTGAAGTAGATGCCCACCGCGACGAGCAGGTAGACCAAAACGTAGCTGTAGAGCACATCGCTGACCGGTCCGATCACATGCTCTTGGAAGAACTCCACGACCACTCCCGGTGTCCAGTCGGTGACTGCGGTCGTCCCATCGTCGCACCTCGGACGCGGTTCCGTGCGGTTCTCAGCGACCGGTGCGCTCGCGGTGCTTACATCCGGGCCAGCAGCACGGCCGCCGCTTGCCTTCTTCCAACTCCTCCCGGGTGCGCCGGATCCGGCGCTCGCGGGTCTTGTCCTGCTTGGCGTCCTCGACCCAGCAGATGAACTCGTTGCGGGCCAGTGGCGTGATGTCCTTCCACGCGGCCAGCACGGCCGCGTCGGCGCTCAGCGCCAGGCGCAGGTCGGCGGGAAGTCCGTGCACCACCCCGCCGGGGATCCGTTGACCGGGCATGGGTTCAAGGGTAGCCGTGGCCTGCGATACTTCGACCCGATGGGCGGTCGCGGCGGGTTCGGGCGGTGGTACTGGGTCAAGCGCCGCCTGTACCCCGGCCGGCGGCCCGGCCCGGCGGCGCGGGTGCTCAACGCGTTCTGGGCCCGGCAGTACGCGGCGGGTCGGTTGGCCCGCGACAGGGACGTGACGCTGGAGGTGCGGGGCCGGGTCAGCGGCGACACCGTCGCGGTTCCGGTGGTGATGGCCGACCTCGCGGGCCAGTGGTACCTGGTGTCCATGCTGGGCGGCGACGCCCGCTGGGTGAGCAACGTGCGGGCGGCGGGCGGCCGTGCGACGATCCGCCATGGCCGCGGGTATCCCGTTGCGCTGCAGGAGGTTGCGATTGCCGATCGGGCCCCCGTCCTGCGGCGCTATATCGACGTCGCCCCAGGCGCGCGTCCGCACGTTCCGGTCCCGCGGCAGGCCCCACTCGCCGAGTTCGAAGCCATCGCCGCCGATTTCCCGGTGTTCCGGATCGGCTGGATCAGCGGCCGTCCTGAAGCTCTTCGATGATCGATTGACCGGGTCGCCGGGTATCCCGGCTCTTCGGGTCGTCGTCGTTCCGGCGATCCAGCCGGCCTTCCCTTCGTGCCCATGATGCGCGTGACGACCGCGTCGCCGGTGATGTTCACCGCGGTGCGGATCGTCGTCGCCACCTGCACCGAGGTGTCAGGCACCCCGGTGCCAGTCCGAGATGGCCCCGGCCACCAGCGCCGGATTGTCCGACTGCGGGAAGTGCACGCCCCACGGCACGGTCACCTCGATCACGGCCGGGCGGATACGGCGCCAGCCGCGGCGGAAGAAGAAGTAGTCCCCGAACTGTCCGAACACCGTCATGGTCGGCCGGTCCGCCAGCGCCTCGATTCCGCGTTCCGCGGCCAATGACACGGCGCCGTCGTTCGCGGCGTCGGTGAACATGCGGTGCAGGAACCGGCGTCGGGCGTGTGACCGCAGGCCGCGCCGCCAGGCCCGCCTGGTGGGCCGGTCGAAGTGCCGACCCACCCCGAACCGGGTGGCGCTGCCCCAGGCCATGAACCCGGTCCACACCATCAGCTCACGCATCACGGCCGAACCCATGATCCGCAGGGCCAGCCTCAGCACGCCGCGCGGTCGCCAGCCGAAGGTGTTGACGGCGACGACTTTTGAGATGCCTTCGCTGCGCGAGCAGTTGTCGCCGATGGCCGCCATCGCCGCCCAGCCGCCGGTATCGTGCACCACCAGGGTGACGTCGTGCAGACCCAGATGATCGATGAAGCGCCCGATCGCGTCCGACGCGGCGGCCAGCGACGCCGGCGCGGTACCGGACAGACCGGAGCCGGGAACGTCGAGCGTGACGCACCGGAAGCGCGGCGCCAACTCGGTGATCAGTCCCTTCCACAGCAGCGACCACAGACCGACGTGCACCATCAGCACGACCGGGCCGTCGCCGCCGGTGTCGGTGTAGACCAGGCGCCGGCCGTCCAGGTCGAGCTCGTGCAGGTCGAACGGCCAGACGGGCTCGGGAAGCCAGTCGGGACGGGGCGGGGTGTGCAGAGCTGCGTTGCGGGAATCGTTGATGTGAATGTTCATGCCCCCAAGGACGATCGGTGCGGCGACAATGTGACGGTCACACTTTCCCGTCCCCGCGCGTCCTTGATGACATGACCGATACGACGGTGGCAGACCTCTGGCACCAGCACCGCAAACGCGTCCTCGACGTCAGCTACCGGATGCTGGGCACGCTGACCGACGCTGAGGATGCGCTGCAGGAGACGTTCGCCCGGCTCACCCGTTCCGATGTCGACGCCATCGACGACGTCGAGGGCTGGCTCGTCACGGTCGCCGGCCGGGTCTGCCTGGACATGCTCCGGGCCGGTGCGACCCGGCGCAGGTACCTCGGGCCCTGGCTGCCCGAACCGCTGATCGACCAGTACGCCTCCGCACCCGATCCGGCCGACCGGGTCACCCTGGACGACACCGTCCGGATCGCGCTGCTGGCGGTGTTGCACACGCTGAGCCCGGCCGAGCGGGTCGCCTTCGTCCTGCACGACGTGTTCGGGCTGACGTTCGAGGCGATCGGCGAGATCGTCGGACGTTCGCCGGCTGCGACCCGAAAGCTCGCCAGCCGCGCCCGCACGGCGATCCGTGACGACCCCGAGCCCCGTTTCGACGTCACGACCGCCCAGGCCCGATCGGTCGCGGAACGGTTCGCCGCGGCGTGCGCCGGCGGCGACATCGCCGATCTGGCCGCGGTACTGGCCCCCGACGTCGTCGGAGAGTTCGATTCCGGCGGCCGCGTCGCGGGCGCACCACATGACGCGCGGGTCGGCGCGGAGCTGGTGTCGATCGTCCTGGCCGGCTCGCTGTTCGGCGCGGGCGCGGACTTCCGGGTCGCCGGCGTCAACGGCCGGCCCGGCGTCGTGGTGTCGCTGCGCGGCCGGGTGATGGCGGTCATCGACCTGGAGACCGACGGCCACCGGGTCCTAGCCATCCGCGCGATCGGCAATCCGGAGAAACTCGCCCGCCTCAACCGCGGATGACGGCCGTCGACGGCTCATTCCGCGGGTTGACCGCGCATTCGGGAGGGGTCCCCGTCCAGAACTGCACCGTCCCGTGTCACCCGTGGACGGTGCAGCCCTTTTTCGGCGCCGTGGGTCGACGCTGCCTCAGACCTGAGACACCTGGCCGTTGGCGCGGTTCCAGAACAGCGAGCCCCGCTGGAAACGCTGGATGCGACCGCCCGGTGCATCCTGTTCCGGGGCCACCGGACCGCCGATGGCCGAACCACCCGCGCCCATCGACTTCCACTTCGCACAGATTCCACCGAAGATCTCGACCGCACCCGTCTGGGGGGCCCAGAAGATCGCGGCCTCCGGCTTGCCGGCCAGGTGAAGCGCCTTGAAGGTGTTCATCCTGCCGTTCCCACTGGAAACCTCGTCGGTGACCGGATAACCGAACTTCTCGCGACCGATCTGCAGCCAGCGCCCGCCGATCGCACCCCACACGCCGTGCGCCCCGGTGTCCGGATGCCACGAAATGACCCCGCCGGCGAAGTTGACGAAGCGGCCCTTGCCGTCGAAGGTCGGATTCTCCCCGGACAGCGGCCGGCCCAGCGGCGAGCCGCCGGCGCCCAGGGCGATCCACCGGTCCCGAATGCCGCCGAAGATGTCGGGTGACACGTCGAACGTCAACCGGTAACGCCCGCCGTCTCCGACGAAGACGAGCTCCTTGGATACCACGTCGCCGGCCGCTCGCTGTAGTTCGGCCGCCTCGTAGCGCAACTCCTGAGTGCCGACATGGTCGTCGTCGAGCGCGAACGGAATCGGGCCCAGGTCGATACCGTTGAGAACCTCGCCGATCTCACGTGCCAGCTTGGACCGCACGACGCCCAACGACTCCCCCACCGAGGAGCCGAGGGACTTCGGGATCACCACTCGTAGCACCTGCTGATACTGCTCGGGCACCCCGTTGTCGTTCTCGATCACCGAGACCACGAAGATCGCCTGATCCGGGTTGGTCAGCGGCGCCGTCCAAAACGGCTGGAACGCCGGGGCTTTGGTCTCACCCTGGTCGAAGTCGCCGAAGATGCCGTAGCGCCAGACGTCGAAGGACGGAATCGGGACGGGCACACCCTCGATCCGCACCTGGGCGCCCAGGTTCACCATGCTGATGAGAACGTAGATCTCGTCGGCGCCGAGCTCGTCGGTCTCGATGTCGCAGTGGACGTTCCGCAATGAAACGAATGTCATGATTGGGTTCCTCCTCGATCGGGCCGACACTGGCGGACACCGGAGTGACTGCAGTCGCGGCCAGGATTGGTGTCTGTTGCAGACACACCGATCGTCGGAGTTCTCAGGGGCGGGCCACAGCGTAGATGGCTACCCGAACAGGCATGGCCCGCATAGACATGGCTACTCGGCCGCTTGGTCCGCTACGCTGCCCGGTGCACTGGGCGCGAATTCATCTGGAAGCCGCCGGCGGCGTTTCCCGTGCCCGCCTCGACTCGCGAATCCCCGATTCCATCGACCGCGCGTCCGGGACGGCCATGGGCGATGCTTGGTATATCGGGGTAACCTCCGAATCCCGGGAGGAAATACTGTGAAGAAGTCGACAGGTCAGGCCGCGGAGCGGCTGGGTCGCCCGCGCTTGTTCGACGACGAGACCGAGCGGCGGATGGTCATGAACGCCGCGGTCACGGTGATGAACCGCAACGGGTACTCGGCCATGTCGGTCGCCGACGTGCTGGCCGAGGCGAACCTGTCGACCAGCAGCTTCTACCGCCACTTCGCCTCCAAGGACGCGCTGGCCGAGGCGCTGATCCGCCGGGACGGGCGCTCCGCACGTCGTTTCCTGGACGCCGCTATCGACGCGGCCCCGGACCCGGTCGCCGCGTTCCACGCGTGGCTCGATGCGTTGCTGGACCTGTTCTTCCAGCCGGGCCGGGCCGAACGGACCTCATTGCTCAGCGCCGCCGACGTGCTGGGGTCCCGGCGTGCGGCCGAGGTGACCGATGAGATGCGGTGGCTGCTGGCCGAACCATTGGTGGATCTCCTGCGAGCAGGGCATGCCGCCGGGGTGCTGGATTCCGCGCATCCGGAAGCCGACGCGGTGAGCCTTTTCGCCCTCGCGAGTCAGATCTCCTTTTCCGAGCACGGGTTCGCCGGGAACCGGGATGAAACGCGGGCTCAGGTCATGCGATTCGCCGCACCGGCGTTGCGGATCCCGGACCCCGGTGCACGCCGGAAGTCGTCGCGGTCACGCCAGCCGGGTAAGAAGCATGCATCCTGAGACCGGTCCGCCGCCGTTGGACACGGCGGCCACTTCCGGCGTTCCGGCGACCTGACGGGCGCCGGCTTCGCCGCGTAGTTGCAGCACCGCTTCGTGCAGGTATCCGTACCCGTGCAGCCGGCCCGCCGACAGCTGGCCGCCGTGGGTGTTGAGCGGCAGCTCGCCGTCGAGCGCGATCCGCTCCCCGCCTTCGATGAACGGGCCACTCTCGCCGTGCCCGCAGAATCCGAGCGCTTCCAGCCACGACATCGTCAGCCAAGAGAACCCGTCGTAGAGTTCGGCGACGTCGACGTCGGACGGGCGCAGGTCGGTGCGCGCCCACATCTGCGCCGCGGAGGTGCGTGCGGGCATCGTGGTCAGGTCGTCCCACTGTTCCCACGAAGGCCGACCGCGCAGAGCCGTGCCGACCGCCTCGATGCGTGCGACGGGATGGTCCACCGCGCCGGCATGTTCGGCGGCGGACACGATCAGTGCGGTGGAGCCGTCGACGGGGACGTCGCAGTCATACAGCCGGAACGGGGTCGAGATCATCCGCGCAGCGAGATAGTCGTCCATTGTCAGCGGCTCGCGGAAGATGGCCTTGTCGTTCAGCGCGGCGTTGCGCCGTCCGTTCAGCGCGATCTGCGCCATCTGCTTCTCGGTGGTGCCGAATTCGTGGAAATGCCGTGCCGCGTACATTGCCAGCCAGTTCGCCGCCGAGTACGCGCGGAACGGAATGGTCCACTGTTGCGCCCCGGTCACCACATTCGCGTCCATGCCGATGCCCGGACGTCGCCCGGTGCCCTGCGCGGTGGACTCGGTGACGGTTCGGTAGACCAGCACGTGGCGGGCCAGGCCCATCGATACGGCCATGGTCGCATTCACCACGGCCTGTAACTGGGCCGGGCCTTCTGCCCCTCCGCTGTGCCAGTTCAGGTTCAGTCGTAGCGCGTCGTGGACCGCGGGTGTGCCCGGCCCGCTGAACCCCGGGTATCCGCCTATCCCGCCCGGATAGCTCGCGAGGCCGTCGATGTCGGCGACCGTGAGACCCGCGTCGGTGATCGCGGCCAGCGCCGCGTCGAGGGTGAGATCCAGCTCGTCCCGACAGAGCCGGCGGCCGATCGCGGACTGGCCGATCCCGGAAATGACCGCGCGCCGTTCGCCGGAACTCATGACGCCACCGGGCGGAACAGCGGCAGGTGGACCGGCGCGTGGTCTTCGAACGTGACCTCGAGGGGCATGCCGATGTAGACCTCCCCGGGCGCGACATCGACGACGTTCGTCATCAGGCGCAGTCCCGGTTGCTCGGCGAGTTCGACGATGCCGACCACGTAGGGGGTGTCATCGCCGTCCCACGGTTGGTGGTTGACGGTGAACGAGTACAGCCTGGCGAGCCCCGACACCTCCCCCGGCGCGGATTCGCGCCCCCCGCATTGCGGACAGTACGAGGTCGGCGGATGAATGTAGTACCCACATGCTGCGCATTGCTGGAACCGCAACCTGCCGTCTTCGCCCATGGTCCAGAAGAACCCGGTGGGTCCGTCGACCGGTGGCAGGATCCGACGCGGTGGTGATGACATGGTGTTTCCCCTCGGCGTGGCAGAGCAGGGCCAGATATTTCGAGAATAGCATTTGAAAAATTGTTCCGGTGGTGGGAGGCTCGATGCAGACCCGACACACAGAGGAGCAGCCGTGGCGCAAGAGCAGTCCGCGATGTTGTCCAACCCGCTCGGCCTGGCGGGCGACGCCGTCGGCACCAACCCGCATCCGATCTACCAGGCGCTCCGTGACAACTCCCCCGTTCTGCACGTCGACGGGGTGGGCACGTTGGTCAGCTCCTGGGCCCTGGTCGACGAGGTGCTGCACGACACGGATCGGTTCTCGTCGTCGCCTGCCGCGGGTGATCTCAAGAACGAGCGCCCGCTGATCCCGCTGCAGATCGACCCGCCCGAGCACGGAAAGTTCCGCCGGATCCTCGACCCGCTGTTCTCGCCCAAGTTGATGAAGCAGCGGGAGGGCGATGTCGAGGCACTGGTGCACCGGCTCATCGACGGCTTCGTCGGCAGGTCCGAGATCGATTTCGTCGCCGACTTCTCGGTGCCGTTCCCCAGCCAGGTGTTCATCACCATGCTGGGCCTGCCGGTCGAGGAGCTGCCGAAGTTCCTGGCGATGAAGGACGGGATCATCCGGCCCGACATGGTGGTCGGCAAGCCCTTCGACCATCCGGACGTGCAAGAACACCAACGCGCCACGGCCCAGTCGATCTACGAGTACTTCGACGGGGTGATCAACGAACGCGGCGGCGTCCGGGGCGATGACCTGATGAGCCACTTCCTCGACGCGGAGATCGACGGCGAACGGCTGAGTCACAACGACATTCTGGATATCTGCTTCCTGTTCCTGATCGCCGGTCTGGACACCGTGTCGGCCTCGCTGGACTGCTTCTTCAAGTACCTGATCGACCACCCCGAGTTGCGTCAGGTGATCATCGACGACCCGGAGATGATTCCATCGGTGGTGGAGGAACTGTTGCGTTGGGAGACACCAGTGATGTCGGTCCCGCGCGCCGCCACCCGCGACACCGAACTCGGCGGCTGCCCGATCGCCGCCGGCGAGCGCGTGCTGGTGATGCTCGGGTCCGCGAACGTCGACGGCTCCGCAAACCCGGACGCCGATGTGCCGGAATGGTCCCGGAAGATCAAGCGCCACTTCGGCTTCGGCGGCGGACCGCACAGGTGCCTCGGTTCGCACCTGGCTCGGGTGGAACTGCGTGCAGCGTTGAAGGTCTGGCACCAGCGCATCCCCGAGTACGGTCTGAAGCCGGGGGCGGAACTGACGTTCACCCTCGGGGTACGGGCCGCGCACGACTTCCCGATGACGCTGGGCCCTGTCCGCGACGGTTCATGATCGAAGACCGCCGCGACGGCGGCGTGGCCTGGTTGACCTTCGCCCGGCCGCAACGACTGAACTCCTTCACCGCCGACGACTATCGCGATCTACACCTCGCCCTTGCCGGACTGCGTGACGATCCTGCGGTTCGTGTCGTGGTGCTGACCGGGCATGGCCGCGCCTTCTCCGTCGGTGCGGACCGATCACTGCTCACCGGCGGCGACAGCGAGGGTCGGCAACGCGCAGGCGCGGAGTTCGATCGCCTGCTCGAGGCGCTGTCGGGTTTCGACAAACCGCTGTTCGCCGCGGTGAACGGCATGGCGGTGGGATTCGGCGCCACCTTGCTGCTGTACTGCGATGTCGTCCTCGCGGGCGCCGGCGCCCGGTTCCGGTTGCCGTTCACCAGCCTCGGCCTGGTGCCGGAGGCCGGCAGTTCGGTGCTGCTGCCGACACGGATGCGGTGGGCCGACGCCATGTGGTCGGTGCTCTCCAGTGAATGGCTGGACGCCGCCGAGGCTGCACGGTCCGGACTGGTGTGGCGCGTGGTCGCCGACCCGGATCTGGCCGAAGCGACCTCGACTGCCGCGAAGCAGGTGGCAGCGCAGAACCCGGCGGCGGTATCGGCGTCCAAGCGTCTGCTCATCGCCGACCGTGCCGAGCTCGTCAAGGACGGTCTCGCCCGCGAATTGCATGCGATGGCTGAGCTTTTCAATCGTCAGCCCTGAGGCGCCGTCACCCTGGTGAATTCCTTTTCACACCAGTCCGTTTGACCGACGCAATCCCGCCGCGGCCGGTGGCCGCGGCGGGATCGGCATTGGTGCGTCAGACCTCGGTCGTCTCCTGCGGGAACGGTGCGAACCGGCTGAAGAAGCCTTCGCGGCGCAGCTCGATCTGGGCGGCCCGCTCCTCGTCGGTGACGTAAACCATGGTGTCCGGCACCGCCGTGGCCAGCTGATCCAGCTTCACGAACGCCGTGCTGACCGTCGGGTTGTCCGCCGAGCTCTGATCGAGGTCCTGGAACCTCAAATACAAGGTGCCCATGCTCAGTCCGCCGGTGGACACCCAGTTCGCCACACCGGGGTCGGTCGGCGAGATGACGAACGTGTACGTCCCGTCCGGGTTCGGGATGGCCTGAAAGTTGTTCAAGCTGGTCTGCTCGTCCCAGTAGTTCGCGGTGGAAGTCCACACGTTGGTAACTGGAACCACGAAATACCCTGCACGGCCTGGGTCGACGGTGACCACCATGGCCTCGTCGTCCGCCAACTGGAAGTAGCCCCAGCTCTGCAGCTGTGTCGCCAGCGTCAGCCCACCGCTCGAGAACGGCTGGGTCAGTGTGTTCGGCTCCCTCAGCTCTCCGGTCGCAGGGTTGATCGTCAGCTGCCGCAGGAAGAACTGCTGGATCGTCGTCGAGCCCAGCATGGTTTGCACCGTGCGGGTGACCAGCTCATCCATCGTCGGCTCTGCGGTGCTCGCCGGGGGACCGCTGATCCGCGTGACGGTCAGCGACATCGCCGTCTCGTTGTTCCAGTCTCCCAACGTGTTACGAGCGAGGATGTAGGTGGCGTTGGCGGGTATCTGGATGTGGTTCACTTCCCCTGGTGCGGCGGGCTCGGAACTCACCGTGATCGTGAAGGTTCCGTCGGGCCTGACCACGAGGTCCCGGCCGGCCAGATCACCGACGGTTCCGGCCTGTCCGGCGGTCACGCTGAAGTTGGTGTCTGCGGGCCGCCGACCATCGGCGAAGTGTCCTTCGATGATGTACGTGGACGCGCTGTTGACCGGGATGAACCGGTACAGGGTGTCGGGATTGTCGTAAACGACCCGTGACCCACCGACCGACTGTCCGTACCACGTGTGCGGCGGCAACAGGTTCTCCAGAACCTGCGGATTGGTCGGATCCAGCCCCTGGACGTTGATCGCGGCGGCCCGTGCAGACTCCTCGAGCGCTGCATCCAGCTGAGCCAGGTTCGCGGCGTCGATGTTCCCGGCGCCGAATACCGCCTCCGTCCCGGTCAGCCACGCCTGCCTGACCTGGGCCATGGCCGCCTGCACCTCGTCGCTCGCGACGATGAGCTCGGCGATGCGTTCGGCCTGGATCTGCTCCGGGGTGCCCAACGGACTGGTCGGCATCACGTTCACCTCGATGACCTTGGTGGTCGTGGTACCCGCACCCGGCCTGAAGAGCTTGAGCAGGTTGACGTGGAACGGGTTTCCCTCGCGGGTGTCGATGAGAACCGTGAAGGTGTCGCGGCCGCCCTCGACCGCGAAGTCGGCGTTGGGGGCGTAGGCGAAGGTGCCGTCCTGGTTGAGCATCACCGTGCCCTTGTCCGGGCCGTCGACGACGCTCAGCGTGAGCTTGTCGCCGTTGGCCTGGCTGGGGTTGATCGCCCCGGAGACCACCCCGTAGTAGCTCTGCTCGTTAGCCGCCAGGTGGTAACCCGTGGTCGGCGAGCTGTAGAAGAACGAGTACTCGATCTGGCGCCGGATCCAGCCCAGCACCGCCCACAGCGTCGGTGAGGAAGGTGGCGTGACCGGGCCGTTGCCGGCACCGGTGTTCGTGGTGAGCAGCGACGCGAACCCCGCCAGCAGACCGCTCGTGAGTCCGACCTGGCGCGTGGCTTCGGCCCGGTCCGCCCGCGGGGCCGAGGCGAGTTCGACCGTCTCCACCGGCTCGGGCTCCGGCGTCACGATGGCTGGCGTTTGCACGCTCACCTGGACGGCGGTGGTTTCGCCGCTCGATTCGCTGCCCGCCGGCGCCTCCGTTTCCGGCTCCATGGGCGTTTCGATAGCAGCAGCGGGCGGTGCGCTCGTAGTCTCGACGGTGACGTCCTCGGATCGAAGGGCCGATCGCTTCTCGTCGGCAGCCGGCGCCAGATCTTCGGCCTCGGGCTCGTCTTCCGACGGATCCGCCGGCGCAGTTGACATCTCGCCGGTGCTCGCTTCGGCGGAATCGCCCGACGGCGTTTCGTCCGTCACCGAATCCGTCTCGGCATCCGATTCCGCATCTACCGCCACGTCATCCCCGGCGTCCCCGGCGTCCTCGGCGTCCTCGGCGAGCTCGGCCTCGTCGGCTCCGTCGGCCCCGTCGCCTTCGTCGGCTTCGTCGGCCTCCCCGTCACCGGAGTCGTCGGTTCCGGCGTCGCTCGCCGGCTCCGTCGATCCGGCGGCATCGGCGCCGGAAACATCCTTCGATTCGCTGGCGCTCGAGGTCTCCTTGGAGCCTCCGGTGGTGTCGGCGACCGCGAGGCCCGACCCATTGGCGATCGCCACTCCGATGCCCAGCGCGACCGCGAGTGCACCCACCCGGCCGACGTATCTGGCAAAGCCTGCGGCTCCCCGCTCGATCACGCCTTGTTGTGTTGTGCACGTTGCTGTTTCGTGGTTCGGCAGGGCCATGTCGCCTCCTTGACGGCAATAGACAGACCGGTTGCGAACTGCGCCTACCTCGTCGGCTGCTCGCACCGGCGCATCGCTCACCTGGTCTCACAACCGATCAGAGGCGGCTTCAGCCGAGCGACTCGCTGACTATTAAAACGCTATTTTTTAAGTGTGTCAAGGGTCTCACCCTGGCCACCTTTGTGGTCGGAGACACATCGTGGTCCAGGTGTGCAGACGCTGCAGGTCACGGCGGGGTCTCGTCGCGTTCGCGCCACGTCGCCTGCGCGTCGACATCGGCGCTTCGGCATCGGTTCCCGCAAGCAGGCAGCATCTTTCGGCAACACAAGAATCCCGCGGCGTGCACGGCACGCCGCGGGATGAAGGGGTTTGTCCGGTCCTCAGACCTCGGAGTGTCGCGACTCCACTTCGGCCATGTGCTCTTGCAGCGACTGGCGCGGCCGCTTGGTCCCCCCGCGGTGGCTGCCGGCCCGGATGGACACATCATGGTCGGCCGATGCGGCCCGCAGCGCGCCCACCGTCGCCATCTCTCGCGGGATGTGCGCGAACGGGTCGAACGAGTACCAGCGCATCGCGTTGAGGTGGGTTATCTTGTCAACCTCGTCGTCGGGCACATCGTTCTTGGTGAGCACGTCGTGGAGCGCCTCCGGCGCCCCCGGCCACAGCGAGTCCGAATGCGGGTAGTCGGCTTCCCAGCAGATATTGTCGATGCCGATCTCATTTCGCATCTTGATGCCCATGTCGTCGGAGATGAAGCAGGTGAGGAAGTGCTCGCGGAAGACCTCTGACGGCAGCTTGCCGCGGAAATCCTGGTGCGTCCAGCCCGAGTGTGTCTCGTAGGTCCGGTCGGCCCGCTCGAGGAAGTACGGGATCCATCCGGTGCCGCCCTCGCTGAGGGCGATCTTGAGGTCCGGGTAATCCTTGATCGGCTTGGACCACAGCAGGTCCGCGGCGGCCTGCACGATGTTCATCGGCTGCAGGGTGATCATCACGTCGGCGGGCGAGTTCGGCGATGGCACCGCCAGCCGGCCGGACGACCCGATGTGCACGCTGAGCACGGTGCCGGTGTCCACCAACGCCTTCCACAGCGGTGTCCAGTAGTCGTCGTGGAAGCTGGGATAGCCCATCGCAGCGGGGTTTTCGCTGAAGGTCAGCGAGTGCACACCCTTCTCGGAAACCCGGCGCACCTCGGCCGCACACAGCTCCGCGTCCCAGATCACCGGGAGCGCCATCGGAATGAAGCGGCCCGGGTACGCTCCGCACCACTCGTCGATGTGCCAGTCGTTGTATGCCTGCACCAGCGCCAGCGAGAAGTCGCGATCCTCGGTGGCGAACAGCCGGGCGGCAAACCCGGGGAACGACGGGAAGTTCATCGATGCCAGGATGCCGCCGGCGTTCATGTCCTTGACCCGCTCGTCGACGTCGTAGCAGCCGCGGCGGATCTCGTCGAGGCCGGTCGGCTCGAGCCCATACTCCTCCTTCGGGCGTCCCGCGACGGCATTCAACGCGACGTTGGGGATGACGGTGTCACGGAACTGCCACACGTCGGCGCCGTCCGGGTTGTGCACCAGCCGGGGCGCGTCGTGCAGGTACTTCTTGGGCAGATGGTTCCGGAACATGTCAGGCGGCTCGATGATGTGGTCATCGACGCTGATCAGCACCATGTCGTCTCGGTTCAACGCGGTTCTTCCTCTCGAGCCGGTCGCGGTCAGGACTTAAAGAATAGCATTTGTAAATTTGTCCTGGGTTCGGAATCCGGAACGTGCGGCCGGCTGCGAGATTGCATAGGCGGTCGGTGCCGATCGCCGTCAGCAGCCGCTACCGCAATCTGGATCCGCGAGGCGGTCCGGCAACGTCAGGGCGGCGGCGCTGGAGGCGGCGGCGCTGGAGGCGGAGGCGGAGCTGGCCACGGCAGCACAATCGGCGGCAGTCCGGGGAGTTGGAGAATGTTCGGCGGGGGCGGGGGCGGCGGCGCCTCGGGAGGAGGCGGCGGCGCATCCGGGGGCGGCGGCTGGTAGACCGGCGCCGGGGCGATCCCATTGCTGGTGTAGATCGTGACGATCGACCCGGGGATGGTCTTACCCTTCGGCGTCGTGCCCACCACAGCACCCCTGGCGGAGTAGCTGTTGATCGCGGTCGGTTCCGGTGCGACCTGAAAACCTGATTCCTCCAGCTTCTTCCGCGCTGCATCGAGCTTCAGCCCGGTCACGCTCGGCACCTCGCTGCCGGGACCGCCGTCGACGTAGCGCGGATCGGTGGGCGGCATCGCCACCGGGCCGAAGTCCTCGGCGATCGGCTTCATCGCCAGGTACCAGGTGCGGGCCGGTTCCGTTCCGCCGTAGAGGTTCCCGTCGCGGCATTGGCGCAGCGGGTACGAACACAGACCCGACGGTGCCGGGGAGTCGTCGAAGATGTAGTTCGCCGCGGCGTACCGATTGGTGAAACCGAGGAACCCCGAGGACCGGTGCGACTCGGTGGTGCCGGTCTTGCCCGCCATCGGCAGATCCCAGCCGACCGAACCGGCCGCGCCGGCGGCGGTCCCGTTGATGTCGTCCTTGCCCAGTGCATTGGCCAACGTGTGGGCCAGCCCCTCGGGGACGACCTGCTCGCAGGGCGCCGTCTCGAGCGCCACCTCGCCGCCATGGCGGTCGAAGACCTTGTCGATCGGGTTCGGCGGGCACCACGTTCCGCCGGAGGCCAGCGTCGCGGCCACATTGGAGAGTTCGAGCGCGTTGAGCTCCAGCGGGCCGAGCGTGAACGATCCGAGGTTCTGCCGCTTGACGAAATCGGCGATGCTCTCGTTCGTCCCGGGGTCATAGGCGCGGGCGGTCCCCGGCTCGGCGTAGGACCGCAGCCCGAGCCTGACCGCCATGTCCACCGCGCGCGGGACACCGATCTGGGCGATCAGCTTGGCGAACGCGGTATTGGGCGATTTCGCGAGCGCATCGGTCACATTCATCTCGCCGGCGTACCCGGCGGCGTTCTTCACACACCAGGTCTTCGGCGGACATCCCGGCTCGGTGCTGTCACCCAGGCCGATGGCCCGGAACGTCTGCGGAACATCGAGTTTGGCGTTGATTCCCATCCCCATCTCCAGCGCCGCGGCCGTGGTGAAGATCTTGAAGATCGAGCCGGCGCCGTCACCGACGAGGGAGAAGGGCTGCGGCTGCATCGTCTGGCCGGCATCGAGGTCCAGCCCGTAGCTGCGGCTGTCGGCCATCGCGACGACGCGGTGGGCGTCCTTGCCGGGGGTGATCACGCTCATCACGCTGGCGACGCCGGCGGCGGTGGGGTCGGCAACCGTGTCGATGGCGTTCTTGACGCTGTCCTGGACCTTCGGGTCGAGCGTGGTGCGGATCAGGTAACCGTTGCGTGCCACGTCCTCCTTGCTCAGACCCGCGCGGGCCAGATACTGCATCGCGTATTCACAGAAGAACGCCCGGTCGGCCGCGGCGATGCAGCCCCGCGGCAGCTGATCGGGCCGGGGCAGAACTCCCAGCGGTTGGACCTTCGCGGCGCGGAGTTCGTCGGCCTTGTCGGGCAGGTTCTCGATCATGGTGCTGAGCACCAGGTTGCGCCGTTCCAGCGCCGCGTCGGGGTGGGTGTACGGATCGAGTGCGCTCGGGGAGCGCACCAAACCGGCCAACAGCGCAGCCTGCTGCCAGTTGAGGTCCGCGGCGTTGACGCCGAAGTAGGTTCTCGCGGCGTCCTGGACGCCGAACGCGCCGTTGCCGAACGACACCAGGTTCAGATAGCGGGCCAGGATCTCCGACTTGGGCAGCGCCGTGTTCATGGCCAGGGCCGCCCGGATCTCGCGCAGCTTGCGGGCCGGGGTGATCTCGACGGCGGCGCGCCGATCGGCGTTGGTCTTCGCCAGCACCAGCAGGTTGAAGTTCTTGACGTACTGCTGCTCGATCGTCGACCCGCCCCTGGTGCTCCTGTCGCCCTGCAGGTACCCGGCGAGGCCGGTCAGCGTCCCCTGCCAGTCCACGCCGTTGTGTTCGGTGAATCGCTTGTCCTCGATCGCGATGACGGCCAGCTTCATCGTGTTGGCGATCCGATTGCTGGGCACGACCCAGCGGCGTTGCTCGTACAGCCACGCGATGGGCTTGCCCTCCGTGTCCACCATGGTGGTCACGATCGGCACCTCGCCGTCGAGCAGTTGCGTGGATTCGTTGCTGGCCGAGTCGGACAGCCGCATGACCGCCCAGCCGGCCCCGCCGGCGAACGGGAACAGCAACGCCGCCGCGAGCAGGCCGGCGAGCAGACAGCAGGCCGCCAGTCTGGTGACGGTCCGCCATTTTGCCCGACGTCGGTCGTGCATGGCGCCAGCTTACGGCGGTTCGGGATGCCTGATGGGTGGATTGCCGGGGCCGGCAATCACCACGCCAACAGGCGGCCGACGGCTGGTACGGCCGGGTGTGGACGAGGACCGCGGCGAAGTGGGAACACATGAGCGGCAACGATTTTGACAACACCGAGATGAGCAAATGGGATCCGGGTTTCGGCCGGGTGGCGGAGAAGCTGATCACCCCGGCGATCAGGTGGTGTTCTGCACCAGAACGTCATCGACTTCGCGGGCTCCTCACCGAGGTCCTGGCACCCATCCGGGATCGCCGCCCGGTACGGCGAGCATCCCGGCGCCGATGAAGTCGACGCCGGCGTCCGAATGGCGATGCAGCGCGCACGCGACCGGCCGGCCGGCGCCGGTCCCGGTCTGGGGGTGATGCCCGCGCCGCGCTATCGAGTTCCCACGCGGCGTTTGGCGTCTCGGTCGACCGCGGTCGCGATGTCGCGGACGAGCCTGGAATGCCACTGTGTGTGCGCTGCCAGGTCTGCGGTGAGCGCATGACAGTCGGGACACTCCTGATGGGCCGGGCTCTGCTGGGTCTGATCCATGGCCAGTACCTCCTCGAACAATGCAGCCGTGTCCACCGTGGCACGAAGCGGGTCCGCCGTCCAGCACGTACGCCGGACCGCCGGCGATGAAGTGACTTACGTCCCTTTCCCGGCACCGAACCCGGTGCTCTGATGGAACAGACGGGACGGCGTTGTTCGTACCGGCGGACAGAGCCGTCCGTCGGATGGAGGTCACTGCAATGAACACGTCACAACAGGCCCACGACAGGACGCGGATGTTCGCCCGCGTGCTCGGGCCTTTCATCGTGATCGTCTGCGCCACAGCCGTGCTGCGGGCGTCGGACATGCGAACGCTGCTGTCGGACTTCTCGGCGAACTCGGCGTGGCCGTGGGTGTCGGGTGCGTTCATCCTGATCGGCGGCCTCGTCATCGTGGCCCTGCATCAGCACTGGCACGGTCCCCCGGCGATCATCATCTCGGCGCTGGGCTGGCTGGTCGTCGTGCGCGGGGTGTTCCTGCTGGCGTTCCCCGACACGTTCATGTCGTTGGCCGACAACATCATCGGCGCAACGGCATGGTGGACGGCGGTGTGCGTTGTGGCTGCGCTGGTCGGGGTGTACCTGACCTACGTCGGCTGGGCACCCGAGCACCATCGACCGACCGCAGATGCGACGAACCCGAGCCGGGACGTGACGCCGGCCGCGTAGCGATCGGCGGCATTGAGCGCATCACCCGCCGGTGCCACAATCGAATCATGGACTCGGGCCCGGTGGGCCGGAGATCGGTCGGACTCCGCAGGGATCTCGACACGCCGACAGCGACGTGCCGCACTCGTCGCCGGCGTCCATCGCCGGATGAGCGACCGGCATCTTTCGAAGCGGAGGCGCCATGATCACCCTCTACGCGGTGGCCGGCGGGGTCGCCCTGATACTGCTCTGGCTCGTCGGGGCCAACGTGCGCGTGATCCAGCAGTTCGAACGCGGCGTGGTGTACCGCTTCGGGCAGGTCCAGTCCCGGGTGCGTGAGCCCGGGCTGACGCTGCTGGTACCGATCGCCGATCGCCTGCAGAAGGTGAACGTGCAGATCATCACGATGCCGGTGCCCGCCCAGGACGGCATCACCCGCGACAACGTGACCGTCCGGGTGGATGCGGTCATCTACTTCAAGGTGGCCGATCCGGTGCGGGCTGCCGTCGACGTCCAGGACTACATGTCGGCCGTCGGGCAGGTCGCACAGACGTCGCTGCGGTCGATCATCGGCAAGAGCAACCTCGATGATCTGCTATCCAACCGGGAGCACCTCAACGAGGGCCTGGAGCTGATGATCGACAGCCCGGCGCTGGGCTGGGGCATCCACATCGACCGCGTCGAGATCAAGGACGTGGTGCTGCCCGACTCGATGAAGCGGTCCATCGCCCGCCAGGCCGAGGCCGAGCGGGAGCGACGGGCCAGGGTCATCACCGCCGACGGCGAACTGCAGGCCTCCCAGAAGCTGGCCGCGGCGGCCGGCGTGATGTCCGAGCAACCCGCGGCACTGCAGCTGCGGCTGTTGCAGACCGTGGTGGAGGTGGCGGCGGAGAAGAACTCGACCCTGGTGCTGCCGTTCCCCGTCGAACTGCTCCGCTTCCTGGAACGGTCCACACCGGACGAGCCCGAGGGCCGCTCCGGCGCCGCCGAGGACGCCGTGCCCACGGCGCCCACCGACGTTCAGACTGCGCTGACGGCGTCGTTGTCGGACATCTCGTCTGCGCTGACGCAGCCTCACCGAGAGACCAAACTGGTGCCCTGAAGGCTGAGATCCGTTCTCGGCGTCGTGCGATGATGGCCCGCATATCCGGCGCAGGCAAAGGAGCTTGGGATGGGGTTCGAGCGAATCGACGACCTTCTGAACGGCGTGACCGCCGACGGATCGCTGCATGGCGTCGCCGCGACGGTGGTCGGGCGCGACGGCGTGCTCTACGCGGGCGCAGCCGGAGACGCGAAGTCCGACACGATGTTCCGTAACGCGTCGATGACGAAGGCCGTCGCGACCACTGCGGCGTTGCAGCTCGTCGAGCAGGGGCGCGTCGACCTGGACGCGACCGTCGCGTCGATCGTGCCCGAGTTCGGCGAGCTCCAGGTGCTCGACCACTTCGACGGCCGTGAGCCCGTGCTGCGGGCGCCCAAGACGCATGCGACAGTCCGGCACCTGATGAACCACACCGCCGGCTGCGGCTACCACTTCCTCAACGCGAAGCTCTTCGCCTACTGCGCCGAGAAGAACTTCCCCAACCCGCTCGAAGGCCTCAAGCAGAGCATCAGCGCGCCGCTGGTCCACGATCCCGGCACGGTCTGGGAGTACGGCGTCAGCACCGACTGGCTCGGAATGGTCGTCGAGGCGGTCAGTGGCCAGACTCTGTCCGACTACCTCGCCGAGCACGTCTACGGCCCGCTCGGCATGAGCGATTCGACGTTCGACCCGACCGACGAGCAGCGCGCGCGGCTGCTGCCTGTCCGCTTCCGGGCGCCGGACGGCAGCTTGTCCGCGACCGACCTCGACCTGCCGGCGCAGCCTGAGTGGGACGCCGCCGGCCACGGGTCCTACGGGACGATCGCCGACTACGGGCGATTCGTGCGGGCGTGGCTCAACGGCGGCGAGCTCGACGGTGCGCGCATCCTCCGAGAGGAGACCGTGGAGCTCGCGTTGCGGGACCACCTCGACGGGGCGCCGCTGCCGAAGCAGATGGAGCCGACCATCCCCGAGCTCACCCAGCCGGTCGAGTTGCTCGACGTCCCCCAGGGGTGGGGTCTGGGGTTCCACCTGTACCTGGTCGACCTGCCCGGCATGCGCAGCGCCGGCTCGGCCGACTGGTCGGGACTGTTCAACAGCTTCTTCTGGATCGACCGCAAGGCGGGGATCGGCGCCGTCATCGCGACGCAGCTACTACCGTTCTTCGATGACCGGATGGTCGCGACGATTCTCGGCTTCGAGGCTGCGGTCTACGCGGAGCTCGGCGCGGCGGTGTCGTGAACGTCGGCGCAGCACCCTTACCCGCGGGATAGGAAACTCTTCCCTGTCCGGTACCGGACTCTGGCTTGCCGGCGATTACGGCGCAGGGCTCTGAGCAGCAGTATTTCTCTCAACACAGCGGGCAACCCCGCACCGACCGAGAGGAAACGTCATGACCGCCACCCGCAAGCTGTCCGGCATCAAGTACGCGGCCACCGTCCTGGGCGCCTTCGCAGTTCTGGCTGCCGCCCCCGCCACCGCGTTCGCCACCGACAACGAGCCCACCCCCGGCGGGGGCGGCTGCACCTACACCGACGCCGACGGCTACCCGGTGCCGATCGACGACGGCCAGGACGTCTTCGTCGACGGCAAGATCGTCAGCTGCCGCGGCGGCAAGATCGTCATCACGACCGCGCCCCAGCGCAACGTCGTCCGTCCGCCGCTATTCGACCGCGCGCCGGTACTCGTCGACGCCGGGCCGGCACCCGACGGTGGGCCGGTCCTCGACCGTGGGCCGGTGCTCGCCCGCGGACCCGTGCTCGCGATGCCCTGACCGCCATCCCCCACTCGGCCCGTCACCCACCCCCGGTGACGGGCCGAGCCCTGTGCGTCAGAATTGCCCGAATAGGAGGTGCGCATGTCTTCCCACCTGGAAGTCTTCAAGCCGACCGGCCGGGAACTCGTCCCGCTGGCCGGCCAGCGCGTGACCCTCGGCAAGGCCTCGGGCAACGACGTCGCCCTCGAGCACGACGGCACCGTCTCGCGGCTGCACGCCGTCTTCGAAAACCTCGGGGCGGCATGGTCGATCCGCGACATGGGCAGCCGCAACGGCACCTACCTCAACGGTGAGAAGATCACCGCCGAACGTGTCCTGCACTCCGGTGACGAGGTGCGCGTCGGCAAGTCGCGGCTGATCTTCTGGATGGTCCACGACACCGCCGGCGCCCGCCGCGACGAGGAGACCGTCGCCGCCCAGCCCGTCGAGGTGCCGCCCCGGCTGACCCGCCGCGAACTCGACGTACTCGTGGTGTTGTGCCGCCCGCTGGTCTCCGACGATCCGTTCCCCGAGCCGGCGTCGGTGCGGGCGATGGCCGGCGAGCTCTACGTCACCGAGGCCGCCGTCAAACAGCACCTGCAGAACCTCTACGACAAGTTCGCCATCCCCACCGAGGGCGACCGGCGCGTCCGGCTGGCCAACGAGGCGCTGCGCCGCGGCGCGGTCACCCTGGCCCAGCTGCGCGAGCGCGCTACGTGAAGTCCAGCGCCTCGACGGTGGCGACCGGCCCCTCGTGGGTCGGCCGGTCGGCGCCACCGATGACGTAGATGGTGGAGCCGACCGCGGCGACCGCCTCACCGTGCACCGGTGTGTTGATCGGAGCCTGCGTGCTCCACTTACGGTTCGCGATGTCGTACATCTCGACGGTGGCCAGCACCCGTGTCGGCTCCTCGCCGCCGGCCACCACGATGCGGCCGTCGATGAACGCCGCACCGTAGCTGCCGCGCGGAGTCGGCATGTCGGGCAACTTCTCCCAGTTCCCCGACGCCGGATCGAACCGCTCGAAGGCTGCCGAGTTCTCGTCGGCGCTGAGGAACCGGCCGCCCACCGTGTACACGTACACGCCATCGGACACCGCAGCGAGATGCTCACGGGGAGTGGGCATGTCGGCCGCCTGCGTCCATGACGTGCCGTCGAACACCTCGGTCTGGGGCACCAGTTCCTTGTCGCTCTGCCCGCCGAGCACGACCAGCTTGTCGTCGACCACCGCCGCAGCCGCAGCCGCCCGCGCATGCTGAAGGCTCGGCAGTTCGACCCACGCGCCGTCGCGGAACGCGAACACCTTGTCCGACGCCTGCGTGATGGTGTCGGTGGCCCCGCCGATCACCACGACCTCCCCGCGGTAGGTCGCCGCCGCCGCGTGGTTCAGTGGGATCGGCAGCGACGGCTGTTGCTGCCACCGATCGGTGGCCGGGTCGAACGTCTCGACGGTCTGCAGTGTCTCGCCTTCCCGGATCCCGCCGACGAGCCAGATCTTGTCGTCGAGCACCGTCCACGCCGTCATCAACCGAGCGGTCGGCGCGTCCGGCAGCGACCGCCACTGCGCCGCGGGCTGCGGCGTGCGCGGCGCCAGCTTCAGCGCCTCGGCCGACGACGTGGCCTGACCCTCGGCGGCGCCGGTCGACCCGCCGATCGCATACACCGTCTTGCCGACGGCCGCCACGGCCGCGCCGTGGCGAGCCGTACTCAGATCCGGCAGGTCGGTCCACGTCGCCGTCGTCAGATCCAGCGCGCTCACACTCTTGACGGGCCGGCCTGCGGCGGTGCCGCCGACCGCCACCAATCGGGCGTCGGTGACCGCGGCCCCGAAGTCGCTGCGCGGCTCGGGCAGCGCCGGCATGGTCGTCCAGGTGTCGGCGCCCGGGTCGTACGCCTCGACCGACGCCAGGTCCGCCGTGCCGTTCGTACCGCCGATCGCGTAGACCAGCTTGCCGTCCGACGCCGCGGCCAGCAGCTGCCGAGGAGTCGGCATCGGTGCGCCCAGCTTCCACCCGCTGCCGTCGTACACCTCGGTGGTGTTGAGCACCTTGCCGTTGGCGTCCACGCCGCCGGTGACGACGATGCGGTCGCCCACCACCGCGGCCGCCGCCGCGGCGCGCGGCTGCAGCAGCGGCGGCAGCTCCACCCAGCGGCTGTTGACCACCCGCCACACCTGGTCGGTGGCGACCTCGGTCTCGGCACCCTCGGTGCGCCAGCCGCCGAGCACGACGGGGGTGTCCTCCCACGTCACCGCCATCGCCCGCTGCACGGGAACGGGCAGGGGCTCGGCGCCCTTCCAGCTGTCGATCGCCGGGTCGTAACCCTCGTGGGCTCCGCTGACCCGGTCGTCGGCGCCCATACCGCCGAAGATCCAGATGGTGCCGTCGGCCTGGGTGGCCGCCGCCCCGGCGAGCGCAGCGCGGGTGTCTGTGATCGGCCGCCACCCGGGCTGCGCTTCGGCGGTCGGCTGCGCCGAGGGCGTCACCCCGCCACCGCCGCCGGTGTTTCGCGACGTCGCGACGATGACGAGACCGCCGATCACCAAGAGCGCCGCCGCCGCGGCGGCGCCGAGCGCGATCAGTGTCTTCTTGCGGTTCTTCGTCGGCGCGGCGGGCACCGGGGCAGGCGGCGCGGCGAGGTTCCACGGTGCGGGCGACGGACTCAAGGCGAACATGTCGGCCGGCGGCGGTGGTGGGCCCGGCGGTGACGGCGGCGCTTCGCTCGGCATCGGTGGCGCAACAGCCGGAATCGGCGGCACGACAGACGGACCGGACTGGTCCGCCACGGGGAGCGCCTGCGTGCCCGTGGAATGCTCGGGAGCGGGAACGGGCTCGCCGATCGCCATCGCGTCGGCGGTCAGGCCGTTGTGCCGCTGGGCTTCCTGCAACGCGCGACCCAACTCGGCCGCCGATTCGAAGCGTTCGGCGGGGTCGAGCGCCATCGCCTTCTCGATCACCGAGCACACGTCGGGCGGGATGCCTTGCTGGCGCAGGTCCGGCACCGGCTGCGAGGTGATCCGCAGGTAGTGGGCGATCAGCTCCTCGTCGGTGTTGCGCTCGTGCGCGGCCTTCCCGGCGATCATCGCGAACAGGGTGGCGCCGAGCGAATAGACGTCGGCCTCTACCGTCGGCGGCTTACCGGTGAGCACCTCGGGCGCGGTATAGGACAGCGTGCCGGTGAAGAACCCGGTCACCGTCTTGTACCCGCCGACGATCCGCGCGGTACCGAAGTCGCTCAGCTGCGGCTCGCCGTAGTCGTTGACGAGCACGTTGGCGGGTTTGATATCCCTGTGCAAAGTTCCTGTCCGGTGGGCGGTTTCGAGCGCCCCGCACAGCTTCACGCCGATCCGCAAGGCGTCGGGCCACGGGATCCGGCCCTCCCGCCGCACTTGGTCGGCGAGCGAAGCCCTGGCGTGATACGGCATCACGATGAACGGGCGGTCCTGTTCGGTCATGCCGACCTGCAGGATGTTCACAATGTTCGGGTGGCCCGACAGCCCACCCATCGCGAAGCCCTCGCGCAGGAACCGTTCACGGTCGTCATCGTCGAGGTGAGACGCGAGAACCTTGATCGCGACGGTTCGCCCGAGCGACGCCTGGTGGCAGCGGTAGACGACGCCGCCCCCGCCCCTGCCCACTTCGACGGCGTCGTCGAATCCGGCGGATGCCAGCTCGTAAGCAACCTCGCCCGCCATCGTCTCGTCCTCCGGTGAAGTGCGAGTAGTGCATTTACGGTACCGCTCAGCGGCGGTGCCGGACAGGCTTTGCCACCGCGCTTTCGGCAGGAGAGAATCGCACCGTCCGCCCAGACCAGCCGGCGGACACGAACTCGCTGGGCACCGATCCCGACGGCGAACTCGGGTAACCGTCCGGAAGCTGAGCCTCGGGTCCCTAGATGAGTGATTCCAAGAGTGTGACTGGTGTGGCGCGTGTGATTTGAGATGGAGGGTGCCCAGACTCGGTGTTGCTAACCCAACTCGAGCCGGGAGGCCCTTGTGGACACCGATCTGGACACCCTCGCAACGGCACTCTATGTGACCTGCGATG
>NZ_JAIFZS010000005.1 GCF_019710635.1 Mycolicibacterium xanthum | reverse complement strand
ATCGGGGGACGGTCTCGGCGGTTTCGCTTCGCGTTCGGCCGCGGCTTTGGCTCGGCGTTGCTCGGCGGCTTGTTCGGCGGCGGCGCGGTCGAGTTCGCGTTGTAGGGCGTTGAGTCGGCGTTCGCGGGTGATGTAGGCGGTTTTGGCCTGTTCGCGGGTGCGGCGGCGGGTGGGCATCATCAGCGCCCGCCCGGGGCTTGGGGGCGGTGCGGGCTGTCCGGATTGCGGTGGTGGTGGTGTGGTGGTGCGCCAGGTCGGGAACAGCAGCGCCGAGAAGGGTTTGGTGGTGTAGGTGTGCCCGGTCGGGGTGGTGATGCGCAGCGTGCCGTCGGGTAGCTGCTGTTCGGTCCAGCCTTCCCAGAAGGTCTTCAGTAGGTGGTGCAGACGGCATTTGCAGTTGGTGTTGCCCGGGTGGGTGGGCCCGCCCGGCCACGGGTTGGAGTGGTCGAGGTCGGCGTGCACGGCGGGCCGGTCACAGCCGGGGACGCGGCAGGTCAGGTCGCGGGCGCGGACGAACTCGGCCAGCGCGGTCGAGGGCCGATAGCCCGCGCAGGTGCTCAGGCTGTCCGGGTCGGCCACGACGCGGACGGTGGCGCCGTCGGCGATCAGCTCGGCCAGCAGCGCGGCGGGCAGGATCGTGCCGCGCAGGGCGGGGATCACCGCGGCCGGGCGCGGCGTCGACGGTGCGGCGGGCGCGGGCACCGTCTCGGTCTCCGGGTTGGCGTCGGTCTCCGGGGTGGGTGCGGGTCCGGCGTCGTGTGCGGGTCGGGTCTCGGCGGGTGGGGGTGAGGTGTCGCGGGCGGGCTGGGCTGCAGTCTCGCCGTGTATCGACGGGTCGGGTTGGGCGTGCAGGGCGGCGTGGTCGGCCACGACGTGCACGACGACGCTGGAGGCGCGGGCGTC
>NZ_JAIFZS010000049.1 GCF_019710635.1 Mycolicibacterium xanthum | reverse complement strand
CAGACCCGGCTCAACTCCTACCACCGACCCGAACGGCTCCTCCGCCCACCCGACGACCCGCCACCCCCCGGCCACACCGACACCACACCGCCCGAATCAGACCAGCCCAGCCAGGACGGCGACCGGCGCGGCCACACCGACGCGTCGCCACCCACGCCCACCGACGAACCCGGCCAACCCGGCGGACCCGCACCACCCGACGACCAAGCCGCCTGACAGCCACCCCGCCCGATGACCACCCCGCCTGAGGGCCGCGGCATTCGAACCCAGCAGCGCAACGCTGAAACATCCAACCGGGTGGGAATTACCGGCTCGTCTCGAGGCCATCTGATCTTGATGCCATCTGATCTTGTGGCCATCTGACGCCGGGACCTCTTCGCTCCCAACGGGTGAGTCCTACTTACAGCGTTTCGGTGTCCGCCGTCCCGCTCGCGGTATGGATCCTTGCGGCGGTCGACATCAGTAGCGAGTCAACAATGCCGTTCGACAATGGACGGGTGTTCGACGTCGATCGACCCGGCCGAACTACTGACCGCAACCACAACAACAGCCCCGGCCGAAGGCCCGGGAATCTGTCACGATGACGCGACTCACGTGTAACCCATGACTCGGTTCCGGCCGCCTCCGCCGGATGGACCTCGATCAGACGATTGATTGGTAGCGTCACCCCCGTGCGCACCGGGGACGACAGTTGGGACATCACCACCAGCGTCGGCTGGACGGCGCTCTTCGTTGCTGCGGCAAGGGCATTGGAGGCACACAAACCCGCCCCGCTGGCCGTCGACCCATACGCCGAACTCTTCTGCCGGGCGGTCGGTGGCACCTGGTCAGCCGTCCTCGACGGCACGGATCCCGAGAACCTGCTCGCGACCCGATTCGGCGACTACTGCGCCAGCTTTCAAGGAGCACGGACCCGGTTCTTCGATGACTACTTCGCGGCCGCAGCAGACGCGGGTGTGCGCCAGGTGGTCATTGTCGCGGCCGGCCTTGACTCGCGCGCATACCGGTTAAGTTGGCCCGACACCACCGTGGTCTACGAGCTGGACCGCGAGCCGGTACTGGCGTTCAAACGCGACGTGTTGAACCGCCACGGTGCCACCCCGACCGCCGATCGCCGCGAGGTCGCCGTGGATCTGCGCCGCGACTGGCCTTCGGCACTGCAGAGCCACGGCTTCGATCCCGGCCGCGCGTCGGCCTGGCTCGCCGAGGGCCTCATGATGTACCTGCCCGCTACTGCCCAGGAGGCGCTCCTGGACGGAATCGACAGCTTGGCCGCGCAGGGCAGTCACGCCGCGATCGAGGACGCCGTCCCGTTCGACGACGAATACTTCGCCGCCCGCCTGCGGGATGAGATCGCCGCGGGCGATGCCGCAGTACCGCTGTTTCAGCTCATCTACAACGAGCGCTGCGCACCCGCCGACGAGTGGTTCGCCGCGCGCGGTTGGACCGCGAATGCCACGTCGCTGATCGAGTACCTGAGCGCGGTGGGCCGACCGATCGACCCGGCCGATCCGGAGGCGAGTCCGATGATCGGGACGGTGACGATGGTGACCGCGGCCCGTACCCACTAGCTGAACCTGAGCGGACGAGAAGCTGCAACGGCTCGTGCGGGCCGTCGACGCCCATGTGTCCAAAAAGATTGAAGCTAAGGGGAATCGAACTCGGAACAGAAATCGGGTTGACCAGTGGAAAAACGGAAATCGACCACGCGAACGACGCAAGAGTACGCGAAACGACGTGCCGGAACGCCGAAGGTTGTTCACGGCGCATGCAGGTCATGGCGTTGAGTCTGTTGACCGGTGAAAGTCTGGATGGGTTCTCCTGCGCACCCACTGCATACCGGGCCGGTGTCGGTATAGCTGGTGGCAAACTCAAGGTCAGCAAACAGGAGGATATTCCTGCGCGGCGAATGACACCGCTTGCGTGAAGAACACCCTTGGATTGCCACGGCCTACCTGAGCCGTGATCGCGCACCGGGAACCTCTAGCAGGATACGGCTAGAGCCGGCTCGGCCTGCGCTGCATCTGCCGGCCCGAGCGCGCGGGATCCGACCGCGGCGTGCAATAGGTCGAGCTCGTCGACCATCGCGTCGATGATTGCCTCCACATCGGGCACCTGCTCGGGATCGGCCAGTATTCCGATGGTCAACTTGTCGAACGAGCCCACCACAGTGATGTTGAGCCCCTGTCCGTCTGCGATCGTCGACAACGGATAGACCGCGTCCAGGCGCGCACCGCCGATGTACATCTCCACCGGCGGTCCCGGCACGTTGGAGACGAACAGATTCAACGGCCGAACACGCTCGAGCAGCCGCACGCGACTCGCCAGCCGGCTGATCCGCGTGGCGACGGCGGGCATTGTGCATTCCGCGATATCGGTGAGCACGTCAGTGGGCATGGCATGGAACTGCTCCTTGGCTGCCCCCATGGCTTCGTGCGCGGCGCGGAGTCGCTCGGCGGGGGTGCACAGATGCGTCGGTAGCGGCGCGACGACTTTGGACAACTGGTTGCCCTCGGTCGCCGTGTGCTCGTCGGTGCGGGTGGACACCGGCACCCCGGCCAGCAGCGGGCCGGCGGGAAGCGCGTGGTGATCACTGAGCCACCTGCGCAGCGCCCCAGCGCACAACGCCAAAACCACGTCATTGACGGTGACCCCGGCGCAGTTCTTGACCTGCTCCACCCGGCTGATCGGCACACTCCCGAAGGCCCACCGCCGACGCGGCCCGAGCATCTTGTTGAACGGCGTAGGCGGCGCCAAGAACCGCCGACACGCCGGGCCGCCGACCAGGCCAGGCAGCAGCCCCAGCACGTCCGCGGAAAGCCGCGCAAGACGACGTGGTTGCCGGGCCGCCGAGCCCACACTGTGGGCCAAGAGCCACAGCGCGCCGGGCTCGGTGTCCGGGCGCCACGGGTCCACGACCGGTGCCTCGTCGGGCTGCGGCGCCAGGTCCAACAGCGCAACAAGCAGATTGCTGCCCGCTACACCGTCGATCGCGGCATGGTGAACCTTCATGTAGACGGCCTGCTGGCCGGAGGCGAAACCGTGTATCAGGTGGATCTGCCACAACGGGCGGGTACGGTCCAGCGGCCGCTCGTGTAAGCCGGCGACCGCAGCGGCCAATTGGCGGTCGTTTCCCGGTGCGGGCAAGGTCAACTCGCCGACGTGGAACTCGATGTCGAAGTCTGGGTCCTCGACCCAGTACGGCTGATCCAAGCCGAACGGCACCTCGGCCAGCCGCCGCCGAAACGGCGGAAGCAGAGGGAGCTTGGACGCTACGAGTTCGGTGAGCTTCTGCAGGCTCAGTGCCGGACCGCCGGCCGGCGGGTCGATCACACACACGCAGCCCAGGTGGGTGGCCACCGTGGCCGAGTCCAGGGCCAAATAGGTTGCATCCAGACCGCTCAGTTGTCGCATCGAAATCCCTTACTTCCCAATATGGCCCAGTCGACCTCCGCCGATTTCGTGGACCGCAGTATCTGAGTGATCAGTTCACGATCGGCCTGGGGGATGCAGATTTCCCCCACGGTCGGGTCGACGCTGCCGGCGTCAGTAGCGGCATATCGCATTGCTCACGCTCCCATTCTCGCTGGTGTGAATCCTGCTCTGGTAGTGACACTTTCAACACAGATGCCGGTCCTCGGGCCCGAACCGGCGGCGCTGCCGCGGTGTCGGGAGCGCGCGGCGCCGTCGGGCAGCATCGCGCGTCGGATGGCGTCGTTGACGGTGTCCGGCGCCTCACTGGGCAGCATGTGGCCGGCGCCGGGAAGGTGCACGTGCACAGCGCCGGGGATCGCGTCGGCCAGTTCCCGCGCATGCGTTTCCGGCGTGAGCGGGTCGGCACCACCGCTGACGACGACGGTGTTCGCGCCGATGTCAGGCAGGCTCGGATGCTGGTCGAACTCACGCAGCGCGGGCACGAATCCGGCCGCCGTCGGTACCGGTGTGGTGGCCGCCGCCTCAGCGACTTTCGCCAGCATGACGCGCTGCGCCGGAAAGATCTTGCCCAGCGTCGAGCACACCGGCCCGACGAGGGCCTCGAGGGCCTGCTTAGGGATATGGTTGATGAGCCCGAGCAGCGCCCCGGCACCCGGGGTAGCCAACAGTCGTCCCAGACCTCGTTCCGCGAGCTTGCCAGCCGCGGTGGTGACCAGAACGAGGCCGTGCGGATCGACGGGTCGATCGGATTCGGAGCGAGCGAGGTAGGCCAGCGCCACCATCCCGCCCATCGAATGGCCGACCAGGGTCGTCGGGCCGACGACCTCGAGCGCCTCCAGGATGTCGGCCAGGTCGCCGGCCAGTCGCTCGATGCGGTAACTCTCGGCCGCTGCACGGTCGGATCTGCCGTGGCCCCGGTGGTCGTAGGTGATGACGCGGATGTCGCCGTCGTCGCGGCCCAGCAGGTGGTCGAGCTGGAGCGACCACACCTCATCGCTGACGCACAGCCCGTGAAGCAGCACGACGGTGTGGCGCGCCACCCGGGTGCCGTAGTCGCGCACGGCGAGTCGGACGCCATCGCCGGTCATCACGCTCACGTCGGTGTGCCGGTGCCGGGGCGGGTTGTTCACCCGACTGCGTTCACTTTCCATGACAGCCAGGGTCGCCAGCGTGGATGAGAGCAACCGGGTCCGATTCATTAAAGAGCTGTCATCTATCGCTCATCGCCCCACCATCGACAGCCCGCAAGCTTCGTAGTATGACCACGGCGCCCACGGATCATCTGCACGCGATGCCCGGCCCGCAGCGGCGCAACTTCGGGCTCTTCCTCACCAGCCAGGTCGCGTCGCAGTCGGGCACCTGGCTGCAGTTCGTGGCGCTGGCGTGGCTGGCCGCCGAACTGACCAGCAGCGCCGCCACTCTCGGCTGGGTCGCGGTCGCCACCTTCGGGCCGCTGCTGGTGCTGGGGCCCTGGACAGGCACCCTGGCCGACCGTGTGGACAAACATCGCCTGCTCATCGCATCCCAGATCCTGGTGGTCGGCCAGGCCGTCGCCCTGGGCGTGCTGGTACTCACCGGAGCCACCACGGTGGCGGCGGTGTACTGGCTCACCCTGGTGTACGGCGTCATCCACGCCGTCGAAACCCCGGTCCGGCGCGCGTTCGTCGCCGAACTCGTTGACGAGGAACGGATTCCGCATGCGGTCAGCCTCACCAGCGTGATCGCCGCCATCGGCCGGGTGCTGGGACCCCTGTTCGCCGGCGCCCTGATCGCCTGGACGGGCATCGGCTGGTGCTTCATCGCCAATGCCGTCAGCTATCTGATCGCGCTGGCTGTCCTGCTGCCGGTACATCGCGGGGCACTACACATCACCGTGGCGTCCCGGGAAGCCGGGGCGGTGCGGGCGGGCCTGCGGTACGCCTGGAGCGTGCCGGAACTTCGGATCGCACTGCTGCTGACCGGCGTCGTCGCCACCTTCGGGTTCAACCACCAGGTGCTCATTCCGATGCTGGCGCACCACACGTTCAGCGGCGGCGCCGGAACATACACGCTGCTCTACGCCGCGATCAGCGCCGGGTCGGTGCTCGGAGCCCTGTCGGTGGCCCGTCGCCGCGAGATCGACCTACGGTTCCTCGCCCACGCAATCATCGCCTTCGCGTTGGCCAACGGCCTACTGGCGATCTCGCCGAACCTGGTGCTGGCGGTGATCGCCGGCTTCGCCACCGGCGCCGCCGCATTGCTCTTCGTCACCGCCGCGACCACACTGCTGCAGCAGCGCTGCGCGCCCGCGATGCGTGGTCGGGTCATGGCACTGTCCGCGATGGTGCTCCTCGGTGCAGTGCCCATCGGGGCGCCCCTCATCGGCTGGATCGCGGACTTCGCCGGCACCCGCACCGCAGTTGCCACCGGGTCGGTCGGCGCCCTGCTCGCCGGCACCGTCGTGCTGCGACACCTCAAGTCCCACAACCCCAACCCGATGCCATGCGCACGAGTCCTCCTGGCGCCAGCCTGACCGGTCTGCCGGCGTGCAGGCCGGTCAGTCCGGTCGAAGATCAGCCACCGCAGCCCCGCCTCCGGCCGGTCACGTCGATGCGAGCGTTGGCGGCGCCTGACCCAATCGCGAGCTACTACCAGCGCGATGAAAGGCGTGGTCGGTGTTCCTGCGGGAAGCAGAATTGCCCAACGTTGAAGGTGCTGAAGGTCTTGAGCGACCCATGGTTAGTCAACCGCTTCGTGGACTACAGCCTTCGCGACAGGGGCAGGAACAACGCCTACCCCCACAGCGAGACCGACACGCCGCGGGTGCACCGACGCGGTACCGCGTGTGTGCCGACGCGGTACCGCGTGTGTGCCGAAACGGGCGACTGTAACAGAGCCCGATCGAGCCCGGTCCACCGATCGCCTCGTTTCGGATCGTGCCGGATCGACCTTCCGTAAGATTCGTCCCGGCCGGCAAACAAGCTGGTCAGTCCAGCGGGGAGGACGGAACCTGTCGTGGCGCTCATTCCCTTGAACTCGATCTGTCAGCATTCCGGCGAATCCGGAAGACGGCGCGTCACCAGTCAGTACCGATGCGGCGAGGCCTGCTCGCGGCCACCGAGCAACACCAGCGACAACGAGTACTTCGGCGACATCGCCAAAGCGGTGTCGCGGCGAACGGTGCTGCGCGCCGGCGCGATCATGGTCTTGTCGGTCAGCGCCGCGTCGGCGGTGGCGGCGTGTTCGCGCGGCGACGGGCAATCCGCGACACCGACCGGCGCGCCGGCGCAAGGCCCGGATGCCGCGCCACCCTCACCGGGCCTGAACTTCGCCGCGGTGGCCCCCAATACCGAAGACGCGGTGGTGATTCCGGAGGGCTACCGCCAGGCGGTGGTGATCCGCTGGGGTGACCCGGTGCTGCCCGAAGCGCCCGAGTGGGATGTCAACGCCCAAACGGGCGCCGCCCAGGCGCTGCAGTTCGGATTCAACAACGACTTCGCGGCCCTGATGCCGCTCGACGAGGTGCCGGGACACTCGCTGTTCGTGATCAGCCACGAGTACACCGACGAACTGTTCATGTTCCCGGGCTTTGACCCGGAGAGTTATACCCGCGGTCAGTTCGAGGTCTGCAAGGCCGCGCACGGATTGTCCGTGCTCGAGGTCGAACCCGGCTCGGACGGCGGGCTGAACCCGTTGATCGGGCGCTACAACCGCAGGCTCACCGCCGACTCGCCGTTCGTCCTGGCCGGACCCGCCGCCGGAAGCCCGTTGACCAAGACGAAAGACGACCCGACCGGACGAGAGGTGCTCGGCACCTTACACAACTGCTCCGGCGGGGTGACCCCGTGGGGCACGATCCTGTCCGGTGAGGAGAACTTCAACAGGTACTTCGGGGTGCCCAAGGGCCAGCAGGCCTCGATCGACCCGGTCACCCTGGACCGGTTGAAGCGCTACGGCATGGAAGAGGGGCCGAGCCGGCGCCAATGGGAACGGTTCGAGGCCCGCTTCAATCTGCGCGACGAGCTCAACGAGACCAACCGGTTCGGTTACATCGTCGAGCTGGACCCCTACGACCCGTCGTCCACCCCGGTCAAGCACACCGCGCTGGGCCGGTCTCAGCACGAGGGTGCCAACATCTGGGTCACCGACGACGGGACCGTGGTGGCCTACAGCGGCGACGACGAAACCTTCGAGTACATGTACAAGTTCCTGTCCAGCAAGAAGATCCAGCCCGGCCGTGATCCGGCCGCGCTGGCCCACAACATGACCATCCTCGACGAGGGCACGCTCTACGTCGCCAAACTGAGCGGCAACGCGCCACCGGAAGAGATCAACGGCTCCGGCACGTTGCCCAGCAGCGGATCGTTCAGCGGCACCGGCACCTGGATCCCACTGTTACGGGCACTGCCCGACGGGGCCGGGGAATCGATGGTCCCCGGCATGAGCGCCGCCGAGGTCGCGGTCTACACCCGAATCGCCGGCGACAAGGTCGGTGCGACCAAGATGGACCGCCCCGAAGATTTCGAGGCCAGCCCCAAGACCGGCAAAGTGTACGTGGCCCTGACCAAGAACAGCCTCCGCGGAACCGACCAGGAGCTCGCCGTCGACGAGTCCAACCCCCGGGTGGAGAACAAGAACGGTCAGGTCCTCGAGCTCATCGACAACCACGCCGGCACCGACTTCACCTGGAATCTGCTGCTGGTGTGCGGTGATCCGGAGGCCGCCGACTCCTACTACGGAGGTTTCGACAAGAGCCAGGTCAGCCCCATCTCCTGCCCGGACAACCTGGCCTTCGACAGCTTCGGCAACCTCTGGATCGCCACCGACGGTAACGCGCTGAACGCCAACGACGGACTGTTCGCGGTCGTGCTGGAAGGCCCCAACCGCGGCGAGACCAAACAGTTCCTCACCGTGCCGATCGCCGGGGAGACCTGTGGACCCGTGGTGACCGACGACCTGGTGACCGTGTGCGTGCAGCACCCCGGCGAAGGCGACGAACACAGCCTGGACAACCCGCTGTCACATTGGCCCGACGGCGGCGATGCGCCGGCGCGGCCCTCGGTGGTCGCGGTGTGGAACCCGAACGGCCGAATCGGCGTCTGACCCGACCCCGCGTCGGTCGCCACCATCGCGTGCATCGACCCCGCGCAACCGGGATCACCTTGCCGCGAAGATCGGATCACGATGCTTCACAGAGCCTTTCGCGCTGACGAACCCTACCGAACCAGGAGGCTCCCACCGACATCGTGACAACGGCCGCGCCGACGGTGACCGCCAGCACCTCAACGGAGCGACTGGAGTTCTCAAGAGCGACAATCGGCAACGTCAAACGTCAAACGTCAAACGCCTCGTACTCTCGGCATATACGAACGATTATCGTTGACCAACAGGAACCGGCAAACCCCACTTGGTTGCTCTACGTCCTTCTGTCTCAGCACTTTAGATGGATTTGAAAGATCCCCGACGCTGGCACTTGAACCGTCCCGCGTTTGATGACCGTGGTGGTCTCATGCGGACAGTTGTGGGGGTAGTGCAAGCACGTCTGCTCATAGAACTCGCGCGGGTCACTCCAAAACGCTTGCCGACAAGGCGAAGGGGTCAAAATTCACCCGTCGACACGGGGTTGCATCCGGGCACCGTCGCGCACCCGCACCGGCAGGTGGGAAACCCCACGACTGGGCGGCCCGCTGCTTGCGGGCTGGGGTGGCGCGGCGGACGCTGTGCTGGCCGGTCCGCCGCGCCACCTTTTCGTCGAGCTTCAGCTTTCACACCAGCCCCGCGATTTGCACCAAGTAGATCAGCATTTCCGCCATGATCAATCCTTCCATTCACCTGTTTCCCCGCGTATTTCGCGGTCAATACCCAGATTTCCGGCCCAACGTGACCGCTGCGCGAGATGGACGTGAGCGTTCTCTCATGCTGGACTGGCCCGTATCGGGTAGAAGTTGCCACCTCCAGTGTCCGGCGTCTGAATCTCGTTTACGGGTATGGGGCAGGATTTCATCTGCGGTCTTGGTCCACACGAATGGTGGCAGCGCTGGTTCCAGCCGTCGATGAAGGCACCGACGGCCGCGAGGAGTTCTTTGAAGCTGTCGAAGGAGCCGCGCCGAATGGCTTCGCGGTGATGATCGAGAAGACACCTCGACCAGGTCGAGCCAGGATCCTGATGTTGGGGTGAAATGCAGTGTGATCCTGAGGTTCTTGTCCAGCCACGTGCTGATGTCGGCGTGTTTGTGGGTGTGGTAGTTGTCGCAGACGACGTGCAGGCGCCGGCGTGGGTAGGCGCGGGCGACGGTCTTGAGGACGTCGAGGAACTCGGCTTTGCCGT
>NZ_JAIFZS010000048.1 GCF_019710635.1 Mycolicibacterium xanthum | reverse complement strand
GGTGTGGTAGTTGTCGCAGACGACGTGCAGGCGCCGGCGTGGGTAGGCGCGGGCGACGGTCTTGAGGACGTCGAGGAACTCGGCTTTGCCGTGCCGGTCGTAGCAGCGGTCGGTGACCTTGCCGGTGGCGATCTCCACTGCGGCGAACAAGGTGGTCGTCCCGTTGCGCTGGTAGTCGTGGGTGGCCTTCTCCGGCAGGCCGGGGCGCACCGGCAGAATCGGCTGGGTGCGGTTGAGCGCCTGGATCACTGATTAAACGCAGTTATCGAGACAGATATTTCTGAGACGAACATTTGAGACAGATGGACGTGGAGAAATGGCGACGCCGAGACGGCGTCAACAGGTGTCTCGTATGTGGTCCATTCCGAGACTCTGCGGCAGGCGTCGCGGCCCGCTGTCATGGCATTGCCTCAGCCCACTGCATGTGCCCTTCGAAGCCCAACGATGTGGCCATCGCCAGGTAGCGGTCCCGATAGTCGCGGTAGGAGGCGTCGTCGCCTTGGGCGCGGGTCAGCAGTGCGCGCATCCGCAACAGCCAAATGCGGCATGCCGCCCAACTCTTGTTGTCTGGCAAGTTCTCTACCCGGTCGATCGCAGTCTGGGCATTGGCGATGTCACTTTCGGTGCCGCGCGCCAACAAGGCATCGACCAGGATCGAGGTGCCCCAAACGCCTTGTGCCAGTTGTGCTTCCCGGAAAAGATCATCAATGCTTTGCGCATCATCGGTATTGCATCGTCGCAGTTGGGGTCCGCCATGCTACGGACACACCCAGTCGGTTCGGCTATAAGGGCCGAGCTATCCGATTAGCGGGTCGGTTGACTCCAACGCAGCCCGTGCCCGCCTTAGTTCGGGAAACGCACTATTGGCGGGCATGCGGCCGACGGCATCAACAACTGCTGTGCGCGCGGCCTGGCCGCGTAGCTCGAAATCATCAAGGGAGGCGCGCAATCCGAACAGGTGCGCGCCCTGGCGGTAGGCCAACTCGATGGATGCGGTCAAATCGGCCCGGCGGGCATCTGGGTCGGTCTGGGTGTGGGCGCGCAGCCGCAGCAGTTCGGCGTCGTAGTAATGCATCCCGGTCTCGCGGCCCAACTGCAGTGCGGTGTCCAGGCGGGCGCGTGCTTGGTCGGGTTGCCCGGCGGCCATCAACAGCCGCGCCACCACGCTGTCAGGGAATGCGGCGAAGACGTTCAGCCCGACCGTGCGCAAGGTGTCGACGAACGTGGTCATGGTCGCGATGTGCGCCGACAGCGCGGTGGGGTCGAGGTCCTGGGTGCTGCTCAGGGAGGTCACGGCGCTCACGGCGGCCTGCTGGGTAGCTCCCAACAGTCGCAGTGCGTCGAATCCGTGCCGTTCGGCTTGCTCGGTCAGGTCGGCGGCCAGTGCCGCAGCCGGGTCGAGCTGGCCGGCTTCGATACGCAGCCAGATCTCCACATAGCATGCGGTGGCGCGCGCGTACGGACCCTGGGGGAAGTCGAGCCGTTGCGCCCGATGTGCCACTCGGGCCAACTCGGCCTCGGCCCAGGGGAGATCGCCGCGCACGAGAGCGACCAGAGTCAGGTAGATGTGTGCCGTCGCGACGGGTTCGTCGGGCTGAATCCACACTTCGTCGATCTCATCGTGGTTTGCTGCGGCCAGGTTCTCCGCCGCATGCTTGAGGTGGGAACCGGCGGCATCGAACTCACCGCGAAGCCACGCCACCACCCCGAACCCGATCCCGATCACCGGCTGCAGCCACGCCCGCCCGTGTTCAACACCCACACGCAGCGTCTCAAGCACCGTGGCGGCCCGACGCAAGTCAGCGCGAACCGCGTAGTAGCCCGCCAGGGCGAACAACGTTACGACCAGTTCGTCGTCTCCCAGGTTGGTTCCGCACAGCTGCAGGCAACGCTCGAAGTCGCCGACGGCGGCACGAGTTTGATAGCCCTCTATGGCCGCATTGAGGAATCCTCGCTCCAACTGCAGAGTCAATTGACTGTGGCGGCCTCCCGCGGCGGGTAAGGCACGATCGAGTTGGGCCAGGGCAAGGGTCAGGTCGGTGCGGGCCTCTGCGAGCGCGCCGCGCCGCCGGGCGGCCGCCGAGGCCTGCTGGTAGGCGAAGGCCGCCGCGTCGAACCGCTGAGCGTGCTCGTAGTGGGTTGCGACCAGCCCCCAGTCGGGACCGCCCCTATCCACACCGTGCGCCAGGGCATCAGCGACCCTTGCGTGGAGTCTTCTGCGCACGCTGGGGGGCGCGACCTCGGCGGCCACCTCGCGCAGCAACTCGTGGCGAAACCGCCAGCCCTCCGTACCCCACGGCTCCAGCACCAGCGCATCCTCAAGTTCGTCGACGACGAGATCGACCTCCTCCTGGCCCAGATCGACCACCGAGCACAACAGCCCCCGATCAACGTCACGGCCGATGACGCTTGCCGCCTCAATCACCGGCACCGCGTTTGCCCTCATCTGCAGTTGGGCGAACAACGGCTCATATAGCGAATCGGGCACCCGTGTCTCACCCGAACCGTCGGCCGGTGCCTCGCGTACTCCCCGCACCAGCTGCTCGATGTAGAACGGCACCCCGTCGCAACGGGCAACCACCGCTGCCCGATCCTCAGCCAACAGGCTCGGATCCAAAGCGGTGATCAGCTCATCGGCCTGCGTGTCGGTCAACGGATCAAGGTCAACCACTTTCACCGGCCAGCCGCCCGACAGCCAGCTCCCGGGCCGCCCGGCGATCACCACCAGCAGTCGGCCCTGGGCCGCCCTCAGCAGCCAGTCGACTACCTCCAGTGTCGAGGTATCGAACCACTGCACATCCTCGACCACCACCAGCGCCGCACTCCCACCTACACAGGCCAGCAGATACTCGTGCACCCCTGCTGCAATCAGCTCGTAAAGCTGTCGGCCCTCAGCGGCCACCGGCTCATAGCCGGCCTCGGCGCTGATCCCCAGCACCGCCGCCAACACCGGGATCGCGGTCTCGGGATTAAGTCCGCAGGCCCGCACCTCGGCCTGCAGCAGCCGCAGGCGCTGACCGGCCTCGGTGGCCCGGGTGATGCCGCACCGGCGCTCGATCAGACTACGCACCGGGTGCAAGCCGACATCGGTGTGAAACGGCGACCCGACCAACTCCACCACCGGCGCACCGGAGGCCTGGGCCAGCTCACCGGCCGCCGCGACCAACCGCGACTTGCCGATGCCGGGCTCACCACGAAACACCACCCCGGGGATGTGCAGCGTGCCCGCCTGCGCGCACGCCCAACTGCGCTGCAGCCGCGCCAGCTCACGCTCGCGGCCCACCAGCGGACCACGGCCCACCCCCACCCGGGCCGCATCAGCCCGCTCACCCACCACCAGATGACACGTGATCAGACCCTCCACACCCTTGACCCGTGCAGGTGGGCGGGCCTGCAACTCAAAGGCGTCCCGGATCAGCGGCTCCACCGCATCGGAGACCACCACCGTGCCCGGCTCGGCCAGCCCCGACACCCGTTCGGCCAGATTCGCCGCCATGCCGTAGATGTCATCCTGCGCGACATCCAGATACACCAGCCCCCGGTGCACCCCCACCCGCACCCCGACATCCACCCCAAACCGGCGCTGCGCCCGCTCACTCAGCTGGGCCACCTCGCGGGTGATCTCCAACCCGGCCAACACCGCCCGCCGCACATCATCCTCATGGGCGGTGGGGTGACCGAACACCGCCAGCAGCCCATCGCCCTTGATCGACCCGATATGGCCCTCAAAACGGTCCACAACCCCCAGCACCAGGTCGCGGTAGCTGCCCACCAGCATCCGATACGTCTCGGGCTCCACCCGGGCGGACAACTCCGTCGAACCCACCAGGTCAGCGAACAGAATCGTCAACCGGCGGATCTCCCCGGCATCACCCGGAGCCGTCAGCAAATCCTCGGCCTCGACGTTCCCCCGATCGATTTCCAGCACCTGGCCGGCCAACGCCGATGCCGCCGCCTGATCGCCACGGTTGATCGCCGTTACCGCCCGATCCAACAACTCATCAACCGACGCACCGGGCTCAGGGCGAACGTCGCCATCACCCGCACCACCATCCCGACCCCCACTCACCTCACTATCGTGTCAGCGCCGACCCGCTGATGGGTGCCGTATCGCGGCGATCAAGCCTGCGGGCGGGTCGCTGCAACATGCTGCGGGGTAGGACTATCTGGGGGCGGACTAGCAGATCCTCGAGCGGAAAAAAGTCCGGCGATGCGCAAGCTCAGACGCGGCTCGGTGTGAGATTCTGCGGGGGTGTCCGCTGATCCGGCGGTACCGCCTTCGGGGGTGGTGACGTTTCTGTTCACCGATGTGGAGGGCTCGACCCGTCGGTGGGAGGCCGACGCCCAGGGGATGCAGGCGGCGCTGGCCGCCCACGACGAGGCGCTACGCGAGGCGATTGACGCGCACGGCGGCTTCATCTTCAAGCACACCGGCGACGGAGTGTGCGCCGCGTTCACCTCACCGAGGTCGGCGGTGGATGCTGCGGTGGACGCGCAGCGGGCGTTGGAGTTGCCGGTGCGGATGGGTTTGGCGACCGGGGAAGCCCAGTTGCGGGGGGCAGACTACTTCGGGGCGGTGCTGAACCGGGCGGCGCGGGTGATGGCCGCCGGGCATGGCGGCCAGATCCTGCTGGCCGAGTCGACGGCGGGGCTGCTCAGCGGAATCGATCTCGTCGATCTGGGGCCGCAACGGCTGCGGGACCTGCCAACTCCGGTCGGGGTGTTCCAGGTTCAAGCGGCGGGATTGGCCACCGAGTTTCCGCCCCTGCGGGCTGTGGATGCGGGTCCGGGGAATCTGCGACCTGCAATCACCAGTTTCGTTGGGCGCGAGGCTGAGGTCGCCGAAGTCGCGGCGGCGGTGCGGGCTCATCGGCTGGCAACGCTCACCGGCGTCGGCGGCGTGGGCAAGACCCGGCTGGCACTCGAAGTCGCCGCACACCTGGCCGAGGAGTTCCCCGACGGCGTATGGGTTTTCGAGTTGGCGGCGGTCGCCGATCCCGCGGCGGTACCTGATGCGGTCGCAGCCGTGTTAGGCATCACCCAGCAGCCGGGCAAGACCGTGAGTGAGTCGGTGGCCGCCGCGTTGGAGGGCCGCGTGCGGCTGTTGGTGTTCGACAACTGCGAGCATGTGCGCGACGCAGCGGCTGATCTGATCGAGGCCATCCTGACCCAGTCGCGGACGGTGAAGGTCTTGGCCACCAGCCGTGAAGGCTTGGGGGTGGCCGATGAGCAGGTGTGGCCAGTGCCCTCACTGGATGTCGGAGAAGGAGTCGACTCGGCGGCGGTGAGCTTGTTCGTGGAACGTGCCCACAGCGTGGCTCCGCACTTCTCGGTGGCCACGCCCGAGGAGGCGGGTGCGGTGGTGGAGATCTGTCGCCGACTCGACGGGATCCCGTTGGCCATCGAGCTGGCTGCTTCGCGGATGGCGTCGATGACCGCCAGTGAGGTGCGGGATCGTCTGGATCAGCGGTTCCAACTGCTGGTCGGTTCCCGGCGCGGACTGCACCGTCACCACACGCTGCGCCACACAGTGGGGTGGTCTTATGACCTGCTCGACGACGCCGAAAAGTCGCTGTTGACACGGTGTTCGGTATTCGCCGGTGGATTTGACCTTCAGAGCACCTGTGCGGTAGCCGGTTTCGATGAATCCGACGACCTGGCTGTGCTGGATCTGCTCGATGCGCTGGTCCGCAAGTCGCTGCTGGTCGCCGACCGATCGACCGAGCGGACCCGATATTCCATGTTGGAGACCATCCGCCAGTTTGCCGAGGAACAACTCGTCGCCCGTGGTGAGGCCACCGAGGCACGGACTGCCCACTCGCGGTACTTCGCTGAGCGTGAAGCCGACATCATGGCCCTGTGGGATAGCCCACGCCAGCGCGAGGCCTACGACTGGTTCACGGTCGAGCTGGCCAATCTGCGGACGGCGTTTCGGTGGGCCGCCGACCACGACGACCTCGACGATGCCGCCACCATTGCGACATACGCGGTGTTCCTTGGCCTATGGGTCGAACAGTACGAACCTATCGCCTGGGCCGAAGAACTCATCGAACCCGCCCGCGCCGTCGACCACCCCCGGCTCGCCGCCCTGTACGTGATGGCGTCTCAGTGCTGCCTGGCGGGACGGATCGGGGCGGCTGTCCACTACTGTGACGCCGGTCAGACGGTGGTGATCGGGAATGACTCCGACAACGTGCCGTACGGCATACAGGGCTGGCTTAGCAGTGCGTACGTGTACGTCGGCCAGCCCAAACGGTCGGTCGAGTTGTGGCGCGCCCAGCTCGCGCGCGGTCGCGACACGCACACACTCGGCAAGGCATCCCTGGTCATCACACTGATGATGGCCGGTTGCCCTGAGGAGGCGATGGCCGCCACGACCGGGCTGCTCGACGCAGCCGAGGCCACCGGCAACCCATTTGTGTTGTCGTACGCTCTTTTCACCTGCGGACTCGCCTTCCGCGACGCCGATCCTGACCGAGCACTGAACGCCCTGCGCCGGGGCCTGGTGATCGCTCGAGACAGTGGCAACCGCTACAACGAGTCACACCTGGCGAGCGTCCTGGCCCGACTTGAGGCCGAATACGGCGACCCGGGGGCCGCGTTCGATTACTTCACTATGGCGATCCGCAACTACCACGACTCGGGCAACGCCCCCTTGATGCATGTCCCGCTGGCTTCCCTCGCCGTCTTTCTCGACCGGCTCGGATGCCACGAACCGGCCGCCACCATCGCTGGCTTCGCGCTCAGTCCCGTCACCGCAGCGGCGGTCCCTAGGATCAAGACCACGATCACCCACCTGCGCGATGTCCTCGGCGACCAGGCCTATGAATCGCTCGCCCGGAAGGGTGACGCGATGACCACCGCCGCCATGGCGACCTACGCCTACGACCAGATCGACCAAGCCCGCGCCAGCCTCACACAGCCGGGCTGACATGCCCTTTTGGCGGAGTTACTCAGAACTCGTCGGCGAACTTGTCGCCGTCATCGGTCTCCTACAGGAGCCGACACATCGGTGGTTCCGTGGGACGACCCTGCGGAAAGCTGTAGCGGAACAGTCCATCGAGACAGGCTCACAATGGGCGAGTGGACTGTTGTCGGGTATGTGGGTCGCGCCGCCGCCCCTCAAGTCGAGCGGTCACGCCAGACGCCGAGGACACTCTGGACGTAACTGCGAGGATTTCATGGTGACAATGCGGCCAAAGCCCGTCAAACCCGGTCCCGGGCAGGAGTCGGTGTGGGGTTACCCGCGCCCGCCACGGCTAGAGACTTTCGTCGGCTCGATCACCGTGGAACTGGGTGGGACGACCATCGCCTCCACCACCCGCGCGTGGCGGGTGCTGGAGACCAGCCACCCGCCGACGGTTACCTGCCCCGCGATGCCTTCTTCCCTGAGGGGGTGCTGCGCGAGACGTCGGGGTCGTCGTCGTGTGAGTGGAAGGGCCAGGCCACCTACTACGACCTAGTGACCGACACACGAGTCGCGCCGAAAGCCGCCTGGAGCTACCTGAACCCCAGCCCGGGCTTCGAGCCGATCACTGGCGCGGTCGCCGTGATGCCCGCACTAGTTGACCGCTGCACCGTCAATGGCGAGGAGGCCATTCCGCAGCCCGGTGGCTTCTACGGCGGCTGGATCACAAGCTGGATCGTCGGGCCGTTCAAGGGAATTCCCGGCTCCTTGGCCTGGTAGCCGGTGCCGGATGACGGCTCGGCAGCCTTTCGACTGTCGGTCACACTTTCGTACTCGTCCGGGCATGTTGCGGCCAAGGCGGTCGAGCTTCCACACCACAACCGCGTCCCCCTCACGAACGTACTTCAGGAGCGCCGCCGGGCCGGACCCGCTAATCGGCGATGACGATAGTTGATTGCGATTTCGTGCTCAAGTGGGCCCACATCATCGCATGAATGCCACGGCCGCTTGCCGGTTGGGTGCGGGAGGCCTCGATGTATCGTTCGGGCTGACCGATGGCGAGGTGTACCGCACCGATCAGCTCGTCGATGCCAATCGCCATCTGTCCCTAGGCTTCGAGGGGCACATCGCGTGGGTCGAGGTGATGCCATGACGGCGGACGAAGAGGCTTATCGCGGCTTGGTGAAATCGACTGCTGGGATTTGGCCTGCTTCGATGGTGTTTAGACCGGGGTGCGTGATCGTGTCAGGATCTGCTGGGCGGCTTCGACACCGGAGTTGATGGCGGCGTTCATGCCTCCACTGTTGGTCCAAGCACCTGCGAGAAAGAGGTTGGTCATCGGTGTGTGGTGGGGTAGCCAGCCCAGCCCGGAGTTGGCGGGGCTGTTCTCGTAGCCCTCGATCGCCCCGTGCGGATTGTGGGTGTAGTGGAAGTTCGTCAAGGGTGTCGAGGCCTCGCGGTAGCAGATGGAATCGGCCAGCGCGGGAAATTCGTCGACGGCTCGCCGGACCAGTGCATCGGCCACCTCCTGCTTGACCCGGACATAGGCCGGGTTGTCGTGGTAACCGGTCAGGTCACCACCGGTTCCCCACACGTTTTGATACCCCCAGGGGGCTACGGTGGTCAGCACCACCACGCCGTGACCGGGTGGTGCGCATCCAGGATCGACATGGGTGTAGTCGGTGACAGACAGGCCGACCCGGTCCCAATCGCCGGACTGTGCGGCCTGCCACGCCTCATCGGCATCCCAGGTCGCGTTGAGGAACCATTCGTGCGCCGCCTCCTGCTCGCCTAGGTTGTCGCGGTCTAGGCCGAGGTAGACCGAAAAGGTGGTGTAAGACGGCGCTGGTTTCTCGATCCGTTCCACGTACTCGACCGGAAGGTGTTCACGTCCAACGAGTTCCAGCGCAGTCGTGAGCGCGCTGGCGTTGGAGACAAACACATCAGCCTCTAGTCGCAATCCCTGATCCGTCGTGACCGCCAACACACGGTCACCCTCGACGTCAAGACCCGTCACGGGCTGCCCGCAGCGGATCTCACCACCATGTTCGTGCAGCACGTCGGCGAGTGCGGCGCTGATGGCTTGTGCGCCACCTTCGGGGTACCAGCCCCCATGCTGGTGGTATGTCCCGGTGACAACCCCTCCTAGCAGGGCGGCGCACTGCGACGGCGGTAGACCCAGATATACCCAAAATGCGCCGAGTACCGCACGCAACTGTGGATCAGTCACGTGACGGGCCATCATCTGATCCCAGGTTTCACCACTTGCTTGGACCATGGCCGGATACCGCCCAACCATCTTGTCTGGTGATGGATCATGGCCGGTCGCCCGATCGGTGGTCAGACGGCGCACGTCACGATAGACCGCCATCGCATCATCGAGATAGGCCCGGATCTGGTCTGCCTGCCCAGGAAAGTGTCGGATGAGCTCGGCCTCATAGGCGAACGCATCGGCATGGGCGACGATCTGCCGGCCGGGACCGCGCAGGACGTACAGCGGGTCCAACCGGTTTGGGCGCAGACGGTGCCAGATGCCCAGTTGCCGGTAGAGCGCGTCCGAGCCGCCGCCCGGGGCGAGCCCGCTGAGTTCATGCAATGCCGTATCGAACCGGTACGGGCCGCGCTGAAATGACGAGGCGTAGCCGCCAGCGACAGAATGCTGCTCCAGCACCACAGTTCTCTTCCCCGCACCGGCCAGCGTCACCGCCGCCGCCAACCCGCCGAGCCCGGCTCCGACGACCACGGCATCCACTCGCTCGACCATGACAATCCCCCTTCCCCAACGCATTCGTACCCAACCCCGTCCACCACTATTGACCTCAACCGCCCGGGCAGGAAGGGACCAATGGCCCCTTCATCGACTGCGAGCCCACGGCTTCCAGCTCAGGCCTCGGCCCCAGGGATATCTCAATGAAGCAACACAGCTGCGAGGAGCAGGCCCGAACTCCACCGCGCCCGGGGAGTTTCCTTGCCGCCGAGCATGAATCAGCGCCTCGGCACTCTCTGTTGTAACGGAATCACCTTCTTAGCGAAGTTGTTATAGAGGCTAGGGAGAGCAAAATGACGGTCAAGAATTTCACCAGCTTCGCCAGCGCCTGCCAGGAGGCCATGGTTGCGGTGCTGGATGCCATCTCCACGGTCGGCGATGAACGCCGGGTACACCTCAAGGATGCCAAGTTGGCAGTCGGCAAGGCTCTGCACGATGCGCACAGCAGTGAGGAATGGTATCTGGCCGATCAGCTGCGCCGAGGGATCAATGAGGTGGAGGTCCGATCGCGGGAGGCTGCTTAAGAGCCGGCGAAAGAGCTGGGGGGCCTGACTACCGTGCGGCAAGCTCGGTGTAACCGGCGGCCAGCCCGCACAGTTGCGCCGCGCCGTCGCCGGTGAACGATGCGCCATGCATCAGCGCCAGCGTTGTGGGCTGCAGGTCGGCGAGCTGATGCAGTGTTGGGGTCAGCATGGTGGTCAGGCCGGTGGCGCGAAACAGCTCCTCGGTGGCGATGGCCTTTTCGACGACGTCTGACTCCGTCAGCGGGGGTGGGTTGCCGACATGGGTCAGCAGGTCACCGGCCAGCAGCGTCGAGGTCGTCTCGTCGAACCACAGCCCGGCTTCCCAGTTGTGCGGCACATGCAGGGTGGCGATGAACCGCAGCCGGTGTCCTCCGATGTCGAGCGGTGTGTCCTCGGCGACCCCCAGCCACGGTTTCCAGTGCCGAGTTGTACAGGTCGCTGGACCTACTGATTCGTCGGTGTCAGACGAAGCATGGGGATCTCGCGAATACCGTTCGTTCTGGCCAAATACACCGAGAAGTTCGAGGCCCAGCTTTCTGCGAGCGCGACCAACCGATCGTGGTCAGTCCCCACGGTCGGGCGGGCTACGAAGTGGCCGCTGTGGCCACCCGCGAACAGTTCGCACTCAGGATGTTTGAGCAAGTTGTAATACCAGCTTGGATGCTTGGCCCGACCATAGTTCGACGCGGTAAGGATGACGTCGTTCCCATCGGTGAAGTAGAGCACCGGCACGTCGCGCTGCACTCCCGACCGGGCACCCGTCGTGTGCAACACCACGATCGGGAAACGACCAAACGAAGAATTGACCCGGCCACCGGTCAGGCGCATCAGCACCGTGTCGATCGGCGCGAACAACCGCCGGTGGATCGCGGTACCGGACTTGGTCCCCAGCAGGCGAGTTGCCACACGAACCACCAGGGGTGGACCACTACTCGTCAGGTCCATCCGAGGAATGCCGTTGACCAGATCAGCCACCACCCGCCGATGCTATGTCTGGTACGTCGACGGCAAGGCAATTCGCACTGTTTGGGTGCTCGCGTCCGGCCCCCCGAAGGCCAGGTTGGACAATCTGATGATCTCGTCGGGGAGGGACAATTCAGCGCTGCAAGAAGGGGCATCGCAGACGTTCCGGACCCAGGGTAGGGCGATCACCACCACCCGCACGTTCGGCCGCCGAAGTCGAAGTCGCCGCCGACCGGGCTGCTCATGGCCCACCGGCAGAGCGGAAAGTACGAGATTCCGCAGTGATGGTTCGGGCTCGAACGCTGGAGGCAAGCTAATTTCCCTCGCCGCCCGGGCTCGGGATAGACACCGGTGATCGACCACCCGGCCGTGGCCTCATATGCTCGGCGACGGCGCAGAATGCCGGGTCGAAAGAGGCGAGATGACCGATGAACACCGACACCAAGCGATAGGACGAATCCACGCGAAACGCGGATTCTGGTGGCACCTGGCCGCCTACCTCGTCGTCAACGCCGTACTGGTCGTGGTCTGGTACTGCAAGCTCCAGCGGATACTTCTGCCCGGTGTGGCCCGCCCTGGGGTGGGGAATCGGCCTGCTCTTCCATGGTCTCGCGGTGTTTCGTTGGGATGAGACCGATCACCGAGGAGCAGAACCAGCGCGAGATCAACGCTCGTTGCGGCGGATACGGTCCCAACCCAGCGCCCAGATCCGCTCAAACTCCGACGTCATGAACCGCTCCTCGAAGCGTGTCGCCAGCAGCCAAAGACCGTGCGCGGTGATGTACTCGAAACCCTCGACGACGGTGATGTCGCCCGACTCGGTCAACCGCACCTCGCCCACTCCGCGCCAGAACCCACCAAATATCCACCGCACGAGCCGATCGGGTTGCGCCGCTACGTTGCGGGCTACGAGTGGAAACGGGAAACGCTTCAGCGGAACCGCGTACCAGCCGTCGCCCTTGGCCTTGGTGTCGCCGGATGCCCCATAGAGCGTGGCCCAGTCGGCCGGGGTGGCGAAGTATCGAAAAATGTGATGCGCAGGAAGATTGAATTCCTCGCGGAACTGCAGATACATCGAGATCCTCCCCCTGCTCGATCCGTCCTCACCGTCGACGAGGACGACACCAGCGAGCGCAACCAGATCTCCACCGTCCTCTACGGCATACACTTCCGCAATGTTCTCGGAGACGCGCTACGCGCTGAGCGGGGACTTGCGCGTCGCCTACCGCGCCTCGGCTGAGGGTGAGCGCGACATCGCGTTCGTCCCGACCTGGTTCACAAACTGCGAGCCGTTCGCGTGCCGACCTTGGTCGTCCAGCACGCCGACGACCAGTTCATCCCGCCCGCTTATGGCAAGAATGTCGCAGATCACATCTCGGGCGCGAAGTACGTCGAGCTGCCGGGGCGCAACTTACTTCACTTCGTAGAACCGTGGCGCGAGTCCTATCGGGAGATCGCCGAGTTCCTCACCGGCCAGCAGGCAGACGTGGCCGATGATCGGGTGCTGGCCACGGTGTTGTCCACCGACATCGTGGACTCAACCCATCGGGCGACGGAGATGGGCGACCGTGACTGGCATGCGCTGCTCGATGCGCACGACGCCGTCGTGCGGGCGCAACTCAACCGCTTTCGAGGACGCGGGGTGAACACGTCGGGCGACGGCTTCCTCGCGACGTTCGACGGCCCACAACTCGCGATCCGCTGCGCGATCGCGATTTGCCACGCCGTGCAGACGCTCGGCATCGAGATACGCGCCGGGCTGCACACCGGCGAGTGCGAGATCCGCGGCGACGACATCGGCGGGATCGCCGTGCACATCGGGGCACGGGTGAGCGCACTGGCGGGGCCGAACGAGGTGCTGGTGTCGAGCACGCTGCATGACCTGGTGATCGGGTCAGGGCTTGAGTTCGACGAACGCGGCTCTCACGAACTCAAAGGCGTGCCCGGCGAGTGGCAGCTATTCGCCGTCGCCTCTCCGCGAATGACATAAGCGGCCCGCCGAAACTTCCGGAACAACTTGCAGAGTTGATACAAAGCCAAGTACACAATCTGGAACCGGTAGCCAGAGCATTTCACAGTCCGTGCCGCGTCCTCTCTGATATCTCGAGGGGGCTCAAGCATTCGAAGGTGAAAGCATTCGGGGCCCAGCGCAGGTCGCCGCCCGTATGCTCTCTGGAACGGGGGTATTGACATGGACATAAGTGCTGACTACGTCGTCGTGGGAACCGATTCGGCGGGTGCCGTTGTGGCCAACCGGCTGAGCACCGATGCTGGTGCGCGTGTCGTCGCGCTAGAGGCGGGACCGGAAGACAAAGACAAGTTCGTTCATATCCCGGCTGCGTTCCCCAAGCTGTTCCGCACCGCCATGGATTGGGACTACCTCACCGAGCCCCAGAAAGAGCTCAATGCGCGGCAAATCTATTGGCCCCGAGGGAAACTGCTCGGCGGCTCATCGTCAATGAACGCGATGCTGTGGGCACGTGGCTTCGCCGCCGACTACGAAGAATGGGCCGCTCTCGTCAGCGATGAGTGGTCGTTCGACAAGGCGCAGCAGTACTTTCGCCGCATCGAAAATGTCACCGACGCGGCGGACTCCGTCGACCGCGGCCAGAGCGGCGTGGCCGGGCCGCTGACGATCTCACGACAGCGAAGCCCACGGGCATGGACCGCCCTGTGGCTGGCGGCGGTACAGGACTGCGGATATGCACCCGCCCGCCCGAATTCACGGTCGCCTGAGGGCTTCTGCGAAGCCGTTGTCACCCAACGTAAGGGCGCGCGGTGCAGTAGCGCGGACGCCTATCTCCGACCCGCGATGAAGCGAGACAACCTTCGCGTGCTCACCGGTGCCACCGCGACCCGCATCATCGTCGAGCAGGGACGGGCCGTAGGCGTGGAGTTCGAGCGCGATGGCGCGCGCATCGTGGCCAACGCCCAGCGCGAGGTGATCGCGTGCGGTGGTGCAATCAACTCTCCTCAATTCTGATGCTCTCGGGCATTGGTGAGCGCCAAGAGTTGGAGCAGAACACCATCGACGTCGTGCGCCAGTCACCCGAGGTCGGCAAGAACCTGCAAGACCACCTGCTGACGGTACTGGGGTTCGAGGTGGCAGGGGGCACGCTGTTCGATGCCGAGAAGCCACGCGAACTCGCCAACTATCTGCTGCGGCGGCGCGGCATGCTGACATCCAATGTTGCAGAGGCCTACGGGTTCATCCGCAGTCGGCCTGACCTCGAACTACCTGATCTCGAATTGCTCTTCAGCCCAGCGGCATTCTTCGATGAAGGGCTGGGCGAGCCGTACGGGCATGCGGTGTCACTCGGCTGCGTCCTTCTCAGGCCCAAGAGCCGGGGCCAGATCACCTTGCGATCAGCCGATCCCCATGCCAAACCCATCATCGATCCGCGATACCTCAGCGATCCCGATGGCGCTGACCGGACCGCGATGATGGCAGGTCTACGGGCATGCGCCACGATCGCCGAGTCACCCGAATGGAAAGGCGCGCTCGGCAAGATCGCGCGACCTATTGGTGCACTTCGCTTCGATGACGACACGCTTGACGAGGCCCTCAGAACGTGCTCGCACACGATCTATCACCTAATCGGCACCTGCCGAATGGGCAATGACGATGCCAGCGTGGTGGACCCACAACTCCGGGTCCGCGGCATAGCCAGACTCAGGGTCGCCGACGCTTCGATCATGCCGACGGCCATTCGCGGCCATCCCCACGCGGCGAGCGTCCTGATCGGAGAAAAGGCCTCGGACCTCATCCTGTCCGCAACTGTGGCCGAATGAACCGGCCCGGAATTGATGCCCGCTCGAGACACCGGTGATTGCTGCGGCGACCGTGTCAACGTGAGCGATTCACCTGGAAGATCGTGTCACCGAAGTGCGAGAGCAGACGCGCAACCGGTACGTCAACGTCGTGCTCGGCTGCCAGAGCAACCGCATCGGCCAAGTCCTTGTCGAGCAACGCCGCTGCGACTCGCAGGATTTCGTCCTCGGCGGCCCCGCGCGGGTCGTCGCGGAAGTGCTTATAGAAGGGCAGTGTGAACGCACTCAGTTCGGAAAGCGCGCCGCTGGCCTGCGCAACTTCTTCCATCAGACCCTCCCGCACCCCGGCAGCCCGGGCGAGCTCGACTGCCTCCATCATCGCGGCGAAGCCCGCGTAGACGACGATGTTGTGCGCCAGCTTCAGGGCCGCGCCGCTACCGAGCCCGCCCGCCGTCACCACCTTCGACGCGAAGCGGCGCAGCGTGGGCTCAAGCCGGCTCACCAGCACACCGTCATCGCCCACCATCACCGACATCGTGCCCTCCTCGACGCTGAACATGCCGCGGCCGGCGACCGGGGTGTCGACGAGAGGCACGCCGCGCTCGGCGGCCGTCGCGGCGAGGCTTTCGATAGTCGACGGCGACACCGTCGAGAGCACGGCGATACAGGTGCCCGGCGCAGCGCCTTCGAGCACTCCGCCTTCTCCGCAGACAGCGGCGATGCACTGATCGTCGGTCTGCACGCACACCAGCACCACGTCACAGCGTTCAGCCAGTTCGGCGGAGGAGCCGGCTGCAATCGCGCCGGCCGCGACTGCACCTTCGACTGCTTCGGGCTTCACGTCGAACACGAGCGGTGCATCACCGGTCGCGATGAGCCGGTGCGCCAGCGCGCTGCCGATCAAACCCAGCCCAATGACGCCGACCAAGTTCATGCGCTCAAACCTCAGCCCTGCTGTTTGCACCCATAGCCCGCGACTCCGCCATCACGGCATCGCCTCGGCCCACCTGATGTGCCCCTCGAAGCCCAACGATGTGGCCATCGCCAGGTAGCGGTCCCGATAGTCGCGGTAGGAGGCGTCGTCGCCTTGGGCACGGGCCAGCAGTACGCGCATCCGCAACAGCCAAATGCGGCATGCCGCCCTCAAATGCACCACATCGGCGAACAGCACCGTCTGAATCGCGCTGGAAATCCCGGAGGCTCCTGACCCTGGAAACGAGGATGCAGGTATGCCGAAGGAACAGTCTGCGGGGAAGCCCACGACACGTCGCTACAGCCCCGAGGAGAAGGCCGCCGCGGTGCGGATGGTGCGAGCCCTGCGCGCCGAGCTGGGCATCCACGCAGGGCACGGTGGCGCGGGTGGCCACCCAGTTCGGCTACGGCGTGGAGTCGGTGCGCACCTGGGTACGCCAGGCCGACATCGACGAGGGCCTGGCTCCCGGGGTGTCCACCGCGGAGCATCAGCGGCTCAAGGAGCTCGAGCAGGAGAACCGAGAACTCAAGCGCGCGTCGGTTACTGAAACGAGCAGCGAGTTTCCTCGGGGCGGAGCTCGACCGCCAACACGAGAAATAGTCGACTTCATCGACACTCACCGCGAGGAGTTCGGGGTCGAGACGCCCGGATGCAGGCCGGTTTGGCTGAGCGGCAACGACTTCAGGTCGCGTTCGGGACTTACGTCGATCCCGCTCTAACGGCCCGGCTGCTTGAGCAGGGTGACGATGTGTTCACCGGTGAGCGCCCCTAAGTCACTGTGATGTTTATCGACATCCGCGACTTCACCCCGTCCGCCGAAGCCAACACTGCCGAGGACACGGTCGCCCGCCTCAACGCGTTGTTTGAGATCGTGGTGCCCGCTGTCGTGGACGCCGGTGGGCATGTGAACAAGTTCCTGGGCGACGGCGCGGTGGCCGTGTTCGGCGCACCCAACAACCTCGCCGATCTGACGCCGCATTGCGAGCCGCCGCGCTGATCGACCGTCAGGTCGCCGAGCGATTCGCCGAGGAGCTTCGCCTCGGTATCGGGATCAACACCGGCGTAGTGATCGCGGGAACCATCGGCGGGGCGGCAAGCTGGAGTTTGCTCTCATCGGTGATGCCGTCGGCGTGGCAGCCCGCGTGGAGCAACTCACCAAGACCGCCCCGCGATAACCCGAGTTCGAAATCCACCGGCGACAGCATCCTTCTCACCCAGCAGTGCATCGACGCCTTGACGTCGCGACCACCGGCACTGATCGATCGCGGATCACAAGCGACCGATGCATCCCGCGGGGAACTCGACACTCATGCCGAATACCGCGCCCGACGAGCCATCCCAATCCCAATGTGGAGCCAAGTCGGTCACCGTCGAGGTTGTCGCGGGGTTGTATCGAAACTCGACTTTTCGCAGTGGCCCTGCGGGTAGCGTCGGCCAGGTCGAACCGCTCGTGGGGGCTGCCAATGACCAGTTCATCATCCAAGGAAAACAGTGCGCCGATCATGCGGGAAGTCTTGCCGATTCCCGACCCCAGGTACGTCGGGCTCACCACATACGACGCCAGGGATCCGAACACCAAGTATCCGCCGATCACCACACTGCGGCCGCCGCCGGGCGCGCCCAACGTGCTGATCATCCTGCTCGATGACGTGGGCTTCGGCGCGTCGTCGGCGTTCGGAGGTCCTTGCGACACCCCGGCCGCCGAGCGCCTCGCGGCCGGTGGCCTGAAGCTCAATCGTTTTCACACCACGGCACTGTGCTCGCCGACCCGTCAAGCGTTGTTGACTGGACGCAATCACCACTCGGTCGGCATGGGCGGGGTGACCGAGATGGCCACGTCGGCTCCCGGATACAGCAGCGTCCGACCGAAAGACAAGTCTCCGGTGGCTGAGACGCTGAAACTGAACGGATACTCGACCGCTCAGTTCGGCAAGTGCCACGAGGTGCCGGTGTGGGAGGTGTCTCCGGTCGGGCCGTTTCAGCAATGGCCGACCGGTTCGGGGTTCGAGTACTTCTACGGGTTCGTCGGCGGCGAGACCCATCAGTACTACCCGCGATTGTTCGAAGGTACGACGGCCGTGCAGCCGCCGCGAACGCCGGAGGAGGGCTACACGCTCAACGAGGATCTCGCCGATCACGCGATCGATTGGGTGCGCCAGCAGCAGGCCATCACGCCGGACAAGCCGTTCTTCATGTACTTCGCTCCCGGTGCGACACATTCACCCCACCACGTGCACGAGCAATGGGTGGACAAGTACCGCGGGAGGTTCGACAGGGGTTGGGACGCCCTGCGCGAGGAGATTCTCGCGCGGCAGAAGAAGCTGGGTGTGGTGCCGGAGAACGCCGAACTCACCCGCCGGCCCGCCGAGATTCCGGCGTGGGACGACATGCCGGTGGAACTCAAACCGGTGCTTGCCCGTGAGATGGAGATCTACGCGGGCTTTCTGGAACACACCGACCACGAAGTGGGTCGGCTCATCGACGCCCTCGAAGAAGTCGGGGTCCTCGACGACACGCTGATCATCTACATCATCGGCGACAACGGGGCCTCCGCCGAGGGGACCCCGAACGGCTGCTTCAACGAGATCGCCGTCCTCAACGGAATGTCCGATATCGAGACCCCCGAGTTTCTCCTCAGCAAGATCGACGACTTCGGAACTCCGCGCGCCCACAACCACTATGCCGTCGGATGGGCGCACGCCATGTGCACGCCCTACCAGTGGACGAAGCAGATCGCGTCACACTGGGGCGGAACCCGCAACGGCACCATCGTGCACTGGCCACGTCGTCTCACCGACAGCGGTTCGGTGCGCAACCAGTTCCACCACGTCATCGACGTGACCAAGACGATTCTCGAGGCGGCCGGGCTTCCGGAGCCGACGTCGGTCAACGGGATCGACCAGGCGCCTCTAGAAGGCGTCAGCATGCTGCCGACACTGCTCGACACAAACGCGCCCGACATCCACGACGTCCAATACTTCGAGATGTTCGGCAACCGCGGTATCTACCACCAGGGCTGGACCGCGGTCACCAAGCACCGCACCCCGTGGCTGGACGACGCGCCGCCGCTGGAGGAGGACGTCTGGGAACTGTACGGGCCCGACGACTGGAGTCAGGCGCACAACCTTTCCCACGAGAACCCGGAGAAACTCGCCGACTTGCAGCGCCTTTGGCTCGTCGAGGCGGTCAAATACAATGTCCTTCCGCTCGACGACCGCGCCTTCGAGCGCTTCAACGCCGACATCGCCGGTCGGCCGCAACTCATCTGCGGCAATCGCCAGACGATGTATCCCGGGATGCGGCTCAACGAGAACTGCATGCTGAACTTGAAGAACAAGTCACATTCGGTGACGGTGAGTCTCATCGTGCCCGAAATAGGCGCGGCAGGGGTCGTCATCGCCCACGGGACCAACGTCGGCGGGTGGTCGCTGTACGCGCACGACGGCAAGCTGACCTACTGCTACAACCTCCTCGGCATCGAGCACTACTTCGTGACCGCCGACGAGCCGTTGACCGCCGGCGCGCATCAGGTCCGGATGGAATTCGCCTACGACGGCGGCGGACTCGGCAAAGGCGGTGACGTCACGTTGTATTGCGACGCCAAGGCCGTCGGCCAGGGGCGCGTGGAGCAAACCCAACCGATGATCCTTGGCGTCGACGAGTCGTGCGACGTCGGCGTCGACAGCGCCTCGCCGGTATCGCCGCATTACGGTCCGACCGGCAACGGCTTCACCGGCAGCATCGACTGGGCGATCGTCGAGATCGGCGAGGACAGCCACGAGCACCTGATCAGCCCGGAACAGCGGATGAACGTCGCGATGACCCGGCAGTAGCGTCCCAGTGGTCCGACACGTTTTGGAAATATATGGAGTTATCCGATTCTTAGGTGTGACGTCAGGTGCCAGCTGGCGCATCGGCGGCTGCGGTAGCCGACGTTGCTGTACAGGGTTGCGGGGCTGGCCGTGCCGCCCGAGTACGGGGGCGGGCTGCTGATCAGCTCTGTGCACGTGGTTGTTCCGGTGCACCTGGTGGCGTTCATCTTCTTTCGCGCCGTGTGCACAGGCTTCGTTTGAGGGGGCGATGCGCGATTTCCTGGACGACGGGGTGTGCGAGTTCTTGGTGACGCGCAGCGACCAAGACGGCTGCGCCCTCCTTTGCGAAAAGGCGGGCCGACGCCTGCCCATGCCGCCGGTAGCGCCGGTGACCAATGCAACCTTTCCTTCAAGCCGCACTTCTGACCTCCTACTTGTTGGGATGGGGTGACGGTTGCGAGGGTGTGTCAGTTCGGCATTTGGTGGGCCGCCGGAGGAGGTCGGGGTAGCCCACCACGTTGCCGCGGCTACCAGCACTTGTGCAGGGACCCGAGCAACAACCAGCATGGGGTTCACCCCGAGTGCCCGCATCTGGTCGGGGTGTCGGGTCTGGGCGACCGCCGCAGGCAGAGTCGGAACTAACATCGCCAGATTGGTCCAGCGGGCGAGGCGCGCAGGCGCGGGATGAACATGCTGATCCCGCCGACGAACTGAATCACGGCGGTAACCGCACTGATCGGCTTGCGCCACCTCGCCAACGGTTCGGGCACCAGGCTTTCGAACCATTCGTGTCTGACGACGTGCGCAATACCGGCGCCGGTGAATGCCGTTCCCAGCACAATGCGGACCGTGCGGGTTGGATCTGGTGTGGTCATGTTGTTTCCCGCTCTCGAGTCATGGTCGCAGTCTTGGAGTAGCGACGGCCTAGCGGAGTCAGCGGGACCGTTACGGCACGGCGCGCCGCTCTCGGCGAGTGTAAACGGGAAAAGCCCCTGACCAGGGCTTTCAAGCGACCCGATGACGGGAATCGAACCCGCGTACTCAGCTTGGGAAGTCGATTGGGTTCCCTGGTGTGGTCAACGCCCAAGACGCACGAGCGCCGGTCGGTGCCGTTCCCGGCGACCCTGGCCGACGAGCAGTCGGCGCTGATGGTCGGCAAGGGCCGCGAAGATCTGGTGTTCACCGATTCCCGGGGTGGGGTGCTGCGGAACTCGAACTGGCGGGCGAGGGTGTTCGACCCGGCGGTCATGAAGTGCCAGAAGGCCGACCCCAAGTTCCCCTCGATCACCCCGCACGACTTGAGACATTCGGCGGCGAGCTTGGCAGTGTCGGCGGGCGCGAATGTCAAAGCTGTGCAGCGAATGCTCGGGCACGCGACGGCTTCAATGACGCTCGACACCTACGCGGACCTATTCGATGAGGACTTTGGACGAAGTCGCGGATCGTCTCGACGCGGCCATTCAAGCTGCTGCGGACGCACTGCGCACGGCGCCGGAGGTCTGACGACCAGCAACCTCCATGAACTGCTCGAACTCTGTGGAGCTAAGGGGAATCGAACTCGCTACAGAAATGGCGCTGACCAGCGGAAATGCGGAAATTGACGACGCGAAACGACGCAAGAGCACGCGAAACGACGTGCGGAAACGCAGAAGGTGTTGACGGCGTCAACAGGCCGCAGTCGCGTTCCGGCACCGTTGACGTGCGTCCGACACACTTCGTGCGTCGGCTACTCGGTCCCAATCTCGGGGTCACTAAGGACAGCCTCGTAATCGCGTCCGCCGTAGAAGATGCCGATGATCACCACAGCCTGGCCCAACACAGCGAAGGCAATAACGACTCGGCGCTTGAAACCGATCGTGCGCAGTCCCGGCCTAACATCATCGCGCGCTCTGCCACGATGCGGGAATGCGGCCAGTTGCTCGCAGTACGCGACGATCTCGTCCGTGTAACACGCCGCAACTTCCGTCGACCCCGCCGCCGCAATGTAGCGATATAGCTCGACCAGCTGATCTTCCGCCTCAGGCGTGAATTCGACGGTGAAACTCACGCGCCCCCGGCCTGCTCGGCGGCCAGCCGAGCACGCACTGACTGCGCGGTCACAGCGCGCGAATGATCGGCAACTACGGCGTCGTACGCGGCCGCGACCTCGTCACGAAGCCAGGCTTCAACAGCCTGATCGCGGGCAAACAACGCCCGTAGTCCCTCCCGGATGACTTCGCTCTCGCTGGCGTACTCCCCCGAGCTCACCCGCTGACGCAGCGCATCGGCCATATCGTTCGGGAGCGTGATGCTCAGTTGCCGTGTCGTGCGCATTGGCAGACCCCTCCGTGAGTAGTAGGACTAAATCCTACTCTCCGCCGGGGCAACGTGAGTGCGTGCGATACCTCCGATTGGGATAGGCCAATCCGCAAGCGGACATCATCCCCGCACCAGAACCGTTTTTGGGACGCGAGCGGAACGAAATGGGCGGACGTGGGGTCAGCGGGTTCATTTGTAGGGTCACAGTGCCGTTTGGGTTCCCCTGCGAACGCCCGGAGACCAACCCCGCGCACCGCGCGCTGAAACCACTGGAGCTCCACCACCACGAAGGCAGCTGGAGCCGCTCCCAAATTGGGGGGTGCCTCCCCACTGCTCGCGTCACCGGCAAACCGGCATCGTGGGAGTAGTCCGCAGACCAATCGGAGGGAGCCCGAGATGTTGACCGGTCTGATGCAAAACGACTTCCCGTTGACGGTGCAGCACCTGCTCTACCGGATGAGCACGGTCCACCACTGCTCGGAAGTAGTGACGCTGTACCCCGAGGGGGTGCGGCACACGAGCTACGGCGAATTGGCCGGTCGGGTCGGGCGACTGGCCGGCGGGCTGAGGTCGCTGGGCGTGGGACCGGGCGATCGGGTGGCCACGCTCTGTTGGAACACCCAGGAACACCTGGAGGCGTATTACGCGGTGCCGTGCATGGGGGCGGTGTTGCACACCCTGAACCTGAGGTTGCACCCCGACCAGCTGGTCTACATCATCAACCACGCTCGGGACCGGGTGATCCTGGTGGACGACTCGCTGGTGGCGCTGCTGGCGCCGCTGGTACCCCGGCTGCCCATGGTCGAGCGTTTCGTGGTCGTCGGTTCCGGCGAGGTCGACGGGTTGCCGGGCGCGGTGCGCTATGAGGATCTGCTGGCCGGGCAACCGGAGGAGTTCGTCTGGCCGGCGGTGGATGAGCGGTCGGCCTCCAGTCTGTGCTACACCTCGGGCACGACCGGCAACCCGAAGGGTGTGCTGTATTCGCACCGGTCTACGGCGGTGTACTCGTTGCTGGCCTGCCTGCCGGACTCGTTTGGGCTGCGGGCGGCGGACCGGGTCATGCCGGCCGCGCCGATGTTCCACGCGAACGCCTGGGGGCTGCCCTACGCCTCCGCTCTGGCCGGGGCGTCGCTGGTGCTGCCGGGGCGGTTCCTGCAGGGCGAGTCGCTCGCCAGGTTGATCGAGCGGGAGCGGGTGAGTGTCTCGGGTGCGGTGCCGACGATCATGACCGACCTGTTGCGTTATGCCGATTCCCACCTCCCGGATCTGTCGTCGCTGCGGCTGGTGTTGTGCGGCGGCGCCGCGGTCCCCCGGCAGCTGATGCAGGGCTTCGAGGATCGGCATGGGGTGACGGTCCTGCAGGTGTGGGGCATGACCGAATGCACCGCCGTGGTCGCGGTCAGCGTGCCACCGGCGAACACAGACGGTGAGGAACACTGGCATTACCGGCAGCAGTCCGGGCGACCGCTGCCATTCGTGGAGGCCCGGATCGTCAGCGACGACGACACAGTTCTGCCGTGGGACGGCGAGAGCACCGGCGAGCTGCAGGTACGCGGCCCCAGCATTGCTGCGGACTACCTTGACGACCCGACCAGCGGGCAGCGGTTCAGCGAGGGCTGGCTGCGCACCGGCGATGTGGCGGCGGTCGACCGTCACGGCTACGTGCGCCTGAGGGATCGGTCCAAGGACGTGATCAAGTCCGGTGGGGAGTGGATTTCCTCGGTCGAGTTGGAGAATGCGATCGCGGCGCACCCCGGGGTCCGGGAGGCTGCGGTGATCGCGACGCCCGACCAGTGGTGGGGCGAGCGTCCGTTGGCGTGCCTGGATCTCATCGCGGACCGAGCTTCCCCGCGCTCTGGCAGCAAACGGAAAGTGGAGCTAAGGGGAATCGAACCCCTGACCTACTCGATCCGAACGAGAATTCCTGGGCTTTTCCCGCGTGAAGCTGTGTTGACTGTGCGAGAAACAGCAGGTCAGACGGTTGGCCCTGTTGGGCCGTGAAAGCTGGGACTAATTCTGCTGCGGACTGGCTGCGGACTGGCGGACTTCGGCCGCGGCGCCAGCAAACCCCCATCAGATGACCACGCACTCGGTCGCCGCGCCGGCCCACCTCGGCGTCGACGACGTCGCCGGGGCACACACTGTGCTGCATGACCGTCACGATCGAACCCGTGCCCACCGCACCGCGCACGGAGGCGCTGCGCTTCGCACGCGCCCGCAGGGTCGCCGATCACCGAGGCTGGTACTTGGTATCCCTCGCCGCCGACGCCTTCGGCTGCCTGAAGCTGTACCGCGCCGGCGCCTGGGAGGCGCTGAGCCTCGAGGAGTGCGAGGAGATCCTGTTCGGGCACCCGTGCGACCGCTGAGCGGCCCGCACGCCGCACGATCGTGACGATCCCCGGCGGATCACCGCGCGCGATCGCGACGATCCCGGTGGATCACCGCGCGGTCGCGCGTCGACGATCAGCGACCGCCTCGAGGTGGAGGTGGTCCGACGGGACTCACGCTCGAGTCGAACTGTCCGATATCGCGCGACGATCCGGCCGGATCACCGCGCGGGTCGCAGAACCTCGCCGTCGAGCCGGTACAAGCTGCTGAATTCGCGCGGCCGGAACAGCGCCGGCACCTCATCGCGCGTCAACTCCACCGGCAGACCGGCTGCAGCGTCGTCCAGCTTCGCGCGCAGCGCGTCGACGTAGGGGCCGGCCGCCGGCACCGAACGCCCGTCCCAGTCCGCCAGCCGGCTCCGCAGCCGATCAACGACCGCGGCCCTGATGCCGGCAACAGGCGCCGGCGCCGCACGCCTCACCACGACATGCCGCCATCCATGCCGACCGCACCGCGGGTAGCCGGCGACGACCGGCCCGCCCGGGCAGCCCACGACGCCCTACCAGCGCGCGCAGCCTTCGCGTCCTTGCCCGCGGGCAACTCCAACACCACCCCCGACAACAACCTGGCCAACAAGTGCCGCTGCTGGCGCAGCTCAGCCGACAACGGGGACGGGCGCACCTGGCCGTCCTTGTCGGTCGTCGTGACCCCTGAACGGGCCATCGCCGCCTCCAGGATCGCCACCTGATCAGCCACCGCGGCGGCCTGCTCGATCAGCGCTGAGTCGCGCGCATCGGGCTCCAAGTCCTGGTCGGCGAGATCCTTCAAGAGCGACTCACGCAACGCACGGCCCGCCGGGCCCTGTCCCGGTTGAATTTTCGGCATACATCAAGCGTAGAACGGCAATCCGGCGCCAGCAGGGCCCAATCGAACGTTCGTGCGAAAAAGAAAATCCGCAGTCCGGAGCCGGTGTTGCTGTCGGTGGGGGGCACGGGGTCTACCTGCGGTTTTGTCGTGTTGGGGTGTTGCTGTGGGGGTTCATGTGCCGGTGGTGTGTGGTGGTCGCAGTTCGCGTGGGTCGATGACTCTGCCTGTGGTTTTGCGTGCCCGTCGTCGTGGTGGTGGCTGTGGCGGGTTCTGGCTGGTGTTTCCGCGCCATCGGGCGTGGCCACCTTGCCGTCCCGTGATGGTGGCGTGGCAGGGCTTGCAGACGCCGCGGAGGACGTCGGGGTCGTTGGACTGGTTGCCGAGGTGCACAGCTTTGATGTGGTCAGCTTCGCGGCTGGGTGCCTGCCCGCAGATGACGCAGATCGGATCGCGCGCGAGGGTTGCAGCGCGTTTGGCTGGCCAGTCGGGGTCGGCGTGGATCTGCTCGCTTGATGGTGATGGTCGGCTGGTGTTCCAGCCGGCTGGTCGCCGGTGCGCGGGGCATCTGCTGTTGCTGCCTCCGGTGAGGGCGCCGCATCCCGGCACGCTGCACACCTTGGATGCTCGCGGCATGCGTTGTCTCCCTTGATGTTTGGTGGCAGAGGCCGGTGCGTGTCGCGTGTTCGCCAAGACGCGGTGCACGCACCGGCCCCTGCCTGCACCGGAGCGGGGAAGTAGCCGGCCGCCCAGGTGCTGCTCGGTCAGCTGCCGCTGATGGACAACTGGATCACGGCTTGCTCGTGCGGCCACGCGAAGTCGAGCCGGATCACCGACCTGACCCCGACGCTGTCGGAGCTGAAGTACGCGCTCTGGTCGACGGCCAGGGACACGTCGTTTCTCAGCACCACGAACGCCTTCTCCCTGCAGATCGCCCAGATGACGGTGTCGTCGATGACGCCGGCCGGCAGCCCGTACAGGGGGATGCCGAGGACTTGCTTGCGGGTCGGCATGTTCGGATCGCTGCCCAGCAAGGGCACCAAGCTGTCGGTGTCACCCGAGAACTGCTTGAGCTTCATCAACGTGTTCACCGTGGCGCTGGAGGCGCACCAGGCGGTGATCGTGGCGCCCACATCGGTGGCCTTGGCGATCGCGTCGGCGAACGGGTCCAGGCTGTCCCAGGCGGTGCCGGCGTCGACGAGCTGGGCGCCGGCCAGGGACGCCAGCCCGTCGGGTGCTTTGGCCAGCGTGCCGCCGAAGTAGCGGGCATCGACGGCCCTGGCGATGTCGGCGGCCATCAACTGGCCGACCAAGTCCGCTGCCTTCGGGGAACTGTCGTTCACCAGTTCGTTGCTGATCTTCGTCAGGGACTTGAATGCCTTTGGCGTGCAGATCTTTTCGTCGATGCCGGGGTCGGACAGGTCGATCTCCTCGGCTTCGCCGAACCAGCCTCCGGTGGGCGTCGACGTCACCCGCGGGAAGCGGAACTCGGGACTGTCGGTGGCGATGACCGTCGAGACCTGCATGGCGACCGACTGCTCGGTCAGCGGTTGGACGACGAGCGGCCCGATCTGTTCGGGCTTGAGGACGCCGCCGGCGGCGGAACTGAGCAATGTCATGGGGATGACCACCTTTCGGCGCGTGTGGGCGCCACTTGTCTGCTGGGGGTGATCCCGGGGCCTCCTGGGCCGCCGCGGGGTGCCCTACAAGGGCGAACGCGCCGCCCGGGCCGCACCTGGCGGTGATCCGAACGACGCGTTCAGTGTATGTGGTTGTGCTGTCAGTCGGCGTCGGCCGCCTGACCCTTGAACACCTCCTGCCACGACGGCGGGCCTGCCCTGCCCGGCGGTGGGCGCAGCGCGTTGCCGTCACCGCTGACGGTCGATGCCGGCGCAGCGGGGTTGCCGCGGCGCCAGTGCGGGTGCCGGCCGATGATCGCCTCGATCAACTCGTCGACCTTCTGCGGGTCGGGCAGCCCGTCCTCTCCGAGCAGGCCGGCAAGGTCGACGTCGTCGCGCCACACGTCGGTCGGGTCGGCGAGCTGCTGGGCGGCGAGGCGTTCCACTTCGCGGCGCAGCAGCCCGTCCACACGGCCTGTGAGGGTCTTGTTCTCGGTCTGGGCGTCACGCAGCTGCCGGCGCCACTTGGCGGCCTCAGAGTTGCCGTCGGCGGCGTTACCCTCGGCCTCAGCTGCGGTGGCGCCCTGCTGTTCCGGCTGCCCAGGATCGCCCGGGTCCACATCGGCGGCCGGCAAGGACGCCGCCGCGGCGTTGCCCTCGGTCCCGGGCTCGGTGGTGGTCTCTTGCTGTCTCGTCATTCGAGTGCCTCCTCGGCGCTGGTGAAGAAGTTGTGGGACTCCCGCAGGGTGACCAACTCGGCGATGAGCCTGGCCACGCTGTCGGGGTGGCGGGCGAACACGTTGGATCGCAGCATCGCCAACGCGGTTCTGGCGCACATCGCGTAGACGAGGTCATCGCCGACGAGATTCCTTGCTGCACAACGGGTTTGCTCATCGCCGGTGGCGGCCCCGATCGCCGCCAGGATCGCGCCGGCCTGCTGGATGTAGGTCGGCACCGGCAGCGGCTTGGGCCGCTCGACGGTCTGCCCGTTACGCCGGCGGATGCGTTCACCCATCGAGGCCCTCCCCTTCGATGTTCTTGCGGACCCATTCGTCGCGCAGTTCGTCGGCGTGCCGGCACATGCCGGCCAGATGGTTGGCCGTCTGCTCGGCCTGCTCGGCGCTCATGGCGACCACGGCGGCGCCGAGCACCTGGTCGTGCACCACCAGCAGGAACAGGTCCTCGCCGGTGTCTGTGTGCTCGAACCCAAATTCGACTGTCTCACAGGCGATTAGGACAGGGTCGGTGGGGTTGATGTCGTAGGTTTCGTTGCCGAATTCCATGTTTGGTTCCTTCCCGCGGTGGGCGCCGAGGGAGTGTTCCCCGGCGCCCGACCGGCGTCACTTGGTGGTGGTGTAGCCGAACCCTGGTCCGTCGTCGGCGGTGGTGATCACCTCGATGCCGGGCTGGCCCGCGAGCTGCACGAGGAGCGTCCAGAGCCGTTCCTGCCCTTCGTTGAATTCGAGCAGGCCCCGCTCGTACAGCACGGCCATGAGCGCGGACGCGGGCACCCAGTCGGTGCTGCGGATCAAGTCGGCTGCCTCGGCGGCGACCGCGGCCATCTCAGCTTCGATGCGCTCGCCGGTGTCGGCCGGCGACGGTGTGGTTGTCATTTCATCTCCTGTTCCCCGCGGGTCGTTCGCCCGCGGAAGTCTCATTGCCGGTTCGGTCGTTGAGGATGAGCCACGCGGCGGCGCGGGACGCGAACTGCACCGGGTGGTCCCACATGTCGTGCCAGCGGTGCGGGCAGTCGGGATAGTGGCGGGCGTGCGCGGCCTGCGGGGTCGGCGCTTCAACGCACTTGCCGCACAGCAGCACGGTGCCGTCGAAGGTGAGGTGGCCTCGGCGCTTGGCGATCGTGCGGCCACAGTGTGAGCAGGGAAGCGCCGGCGCGGGGCCGTTGCCCCACGGGAATCGGGTCACCGGGTCGCTCCTTCGGGTTTCTCAGTTGGGTCGAGGTCAGGGGACAGAAAGGACGCAAAGGACACAAATGCTGGCCGTTGGGCGAGGCCGTCCAGCAAACATTTGCAGTGGCCTGAATCGTGGCCGGCGTGGACTGGAGCCGCGGCTCGGTGCCTGCGAGAGTCGACCTGGGGATTCACCGCATTTTGCCGTCTTAGTGTGGGATTTCCCCACAGTTTCCCCACACACCAAAAAAGCACTCTGAGCTGCGAAAACGGTATGTGGGGAAATAGTGGGGAAATCCCACACTGGAAGGAACTAGCCACGCCTCCACCCCCACACGATCGTGCCCTTCTGCGTGGTGCCGTAGCTAACAAGCAGACCCTCATCGACCAGGACCGTGAACACCGCGTTGAAGTCGCCGCGGATGGACGAGTCCAGGCACCGACGGAGGTCTCCCTCGGTGGTCTCGCCGCCGGCGGCCAGCTTGCGCTTGATGGCCCGCAGCACCCGATCGGCGCGCGCGTCAGCCAGGCGGGTCTCGACGATCACCTGCGCCTCAGCGCGTGCGCTCGCCCGCGCCGTGTTCTCCCGCCGGCGCCGCGCCTCGACCGCGGTCCTCATCTGGTCGCGGGTCTGCCGCGACCGCAGCATCAGATGGCCGGCCAGCCACCAGAACCCCTCATCGACGTCGAGGCCGCCGTGCAGCAGCGCCAGCCCGACGGCCACCTTCAGCCGGGTGAGCATCAGGTGCCCGTCGAGCGGGTCCATGCCCGGGTCGTCGACCAGTGCGCGCCACCGGCACTCGACCACCTCCTGACGGATGCGCTCGGGCACGTCGATGAATCGGATGCCGGACCCGAAGGCCGGCAGCGCGACGGTGATCGGTGTGAGCGCCCGGGCCGGCTCACCTGCCGGCTGCGGGCACCACGGGTCGGATGCCGGCAGCCACAGGAACCGCTGCGGGAACCCGTTTCGCTCCCTGGAGAGGAAGAAGTCGGCGTTCTCGGGCTGGGCGCCGACGCCCAGGCACAGCCGGTAGGTGTGCGGCTCGACGACGGTGGTGGTGTCCTTGCTGTTGTTCTCGGCGCCGAGTCGCTGGCCCATGTAGCCGGCGAGCAGTTCGCTCTCCAGCGTGGCGCCCTGGCGGTCGATCAGTGCGCCTAGCTTGGAGACCTCGTTGAACATGACGTGCACCGCGGTGACGGGCGGCTGCCCTTTGCGGCCCCGAAAGATCCGCGCCAAACCCTCACCGCTGCCGCCGCCGGCCTGCCGGGCCTCGGGGAACAGTTCCCGCTGCTGGTCGAAGAAGTCGACGGCATCGAAGCCGGCTCCGTCCGCGGCGTCCTTGCCCTGTCCCGATGCGCCGGCTGTGACGGTGTAGAAGTTCAGCGAGGCGGCGGCGCCGGTGATGGCGGGCAGCTTCACGCTGGGCGGGATCAGGGCGATGCCGCGGCGCAGCACGCAGCCCAGGACTGCGAGCCTCGACGTGTATCGCGACCACGCGAAGTCGGCGATCGCCTTCAGGATCGGCGTGGCGTCGAAGAATTCGGCGTCTGGGTCGCCGTTGCCGGCCGGCTCGTCGTCGGGCATCGGGGGGACGCTGTCGGCGTCGATCAACGGTTTGCCTCCTTGTTGGTGATGGCACGGGCGGCTGCCTTCAGGTCGCCGGCGTGGTTGAGGACCGCGTGGGCGCGGAACCGCGTGTAGCCGCGCGGCGCCGCGGCTTCGGTCACGTCGAACGGGGTGTTCGGGCTGTACACGAACAGGCAGCCGTTGCGGACGGTGGCTGAGCACGACGAGGTGGCTGCGGGGTGCAGCCAGCGGGCGCCGTCGCCGTCTGGGTCGCCGTCGAGGCATCGCCAGCCGTGTGGGTCCAGGATGTCGGCCCACGACGTGTTGGCGCTGAACTGGTCGGCCGGCGATGGGCCGGTGAATGTTGTGGTTGCGCCGCGGCGCTGCGGCTGCGGGCCGGTCGGCTCCTCGGGTCGCAGCAGGCCGGCGAGCCACGCCGGCGGGTCGGCGACCGGGTGCTCGATCCACTGGTAGGGCTTGCCGGTGTCGGGGTGGATGCTGGGCGCCAGGACGGTGTAGCCGGTTGACGTCTTGACGTCGACGCCGGCGCCGAGCCGGCTGCTGGACAGCTTGCCGGGCGGGCGCCGGAAGTACAGGTGCCGGCCGCCGTCTCCGCGGCCGCTGAGCGCGGTCAGGGTGGCCGGCAGCGAGCCGTGCTCGGCCTCCAGTGCTGTCAGGGACCGGTCGCCGCCGTGTCGCGGGTCGACGTCTATGACAACCATGCCGGCGGGCACGCGGCCGCCGATGTTGGCGCCGCGGTACGGGCCGGCCCACCATTCGATGACCTGGTCGAGGTCGTAGGTGGCGTCGAGGACACCGCGGCCGCCGCGGTCACGCCCGATGGCTGGGATCTTGCCGTTGAGCGGGAAGATGGCCCAGCGGTGGACGGCGTACTCGACGGCGAACGTGCCGATGTCGGTGGCGCCGAGGACACTGGCGGCCAGTCCGCGGATCGCGGACGCTTCGTTGGCCAGGTCGTTTCGGCGGCTAGACTGCACGTCAGAACCTTTCCCAGGGGTTTCGGTAGGCCCCGGCGCCGCATCACGCGTCGGGGCCTACGGCTTTCAGTCGGTGGCGGTCTCGGCTCCGCGGCCGCCGGCTTCCTGGTCGGCCAGCCATTGCAAGGCGGTCTCGCGGCGCCACAGCCGACGCCGGCCGACCTTGAAGGACCGCGGGCCGACGCATTCGGCGTCGTCGGCCTTCCCCTTGTCGAGCATCGCGAAGTAGCGCCAGGTGCTGGCGGGGATGCCGGTGACGGCGGCCAGATCGGCGCTGGACCAGGCCGTCTTGGCCATGATGGCGTCCAGCTGCGGGGTGCTTTCGCGGGTTGGGCTGGTTGACATTTCGGCTCCTTCGTTGGGTGTGTCAACCAAGTCAACGGCCGCGAATTACACATGTGCAACTTCCCTGGAGTTTCTGTGCTCCACGTCACAGTGCTACCGGAAGTACTTGTGGCACAACGTGTTCCCTCCCCCTCTTTAAGAGTCCCCGCGCGTCGGACACTTAAGTGGTACGGTTGCGTCCATGAGCAGAGGACCGGGCACCATCCAGCGTGCGATCGTCAAGGCCGCGCTGGAACAGCCAGCGTCCCTGGCGCCGCTGGCTGTCGTCGCCGAACTGGAGGGGCAGGACTGGCGGCGGGACAGCGTGCGCCGGGCCTGGACACGTGCCGCCGACCGGCTCTACGAGCAGGGCCAGATCGGGCTGTGGACGCTTGAGCTGCCCGTGTCGTGGAGCGTGAACAGTGGCATCGCCCGCGGCGACGTCCTGTGCGTGTCGGCGCCTGACGTCGAGAGCCTCGACGACGGCATGCTGGCCGCCGCGGCGGGCATCTGGCGGGTGTTGATGTTCCCGATCGAGGAGGGCGAGTGATGACCGCACGGAAACGACGCGCCGGCGTCGAGGACCGCTGGAACCGCACGGTTCGCGTCGACGGCAAGACGCAGAAGGTTCCCACCGCGCGCGCCGGCACCGGCAAGCGGTGGATGGCACGCTTCGTCGACGACGAGGGGCGTGAGCATGCACGGTCCTTCGACCGCAAGGCCGACGCCCAGTCGTGGCTGGACGGCGACGTCACGCCGGCGCTGGCGACCGGGTCGTTCGTGGCTCCCGAGGCCGGCAAGGTCACCGTCGACGCCGTGTACAGGGCGTGGTCGGCCGCGCAGGCCCACATCTCGGCGAAGACTGCGGCGACACGTCGCAGCGCGTGGGGTAGCCGCGTGAAGCCGCGGTGGGGTGACGTTGCGGTCGTCGACGTGAAGACCTCGGCGATCCGGTCGTGGGTGTCGGCGATGAAGGACGACGGCTTGGGCGTGCCGGGTATCGAGAACGCGTTCGGTCTGCTGCGCCAGGTGCTGGGCGCCGCCGTCGAGGATGGCCGGCTTGCCCGTAACCCGTGCGACGGGGTGAAGCTACCGAAGCGTGCCCACGCCGACCGCGGATACCTGTCGCACGCCCAGGTGTCGGCACTTGCCGGCGCCGTTGCCCGCGACCCCGAGGTGCTGCGGTTCTTGAGCTACACGGGCCTGCGGTGGGGTGAGATGGCCGCGCTGCGCGTGCAGGACTTCGACATGCTGCGCCGGCGGGTCAACGTGTCCCGTTCGGTGACGGAGTCGGGCGGGTTGCAGTGGTCGGCGCCGAAGACGTGGGAGCGTCGATCGGTGCCGTTCCCCGCGGTGCTCGTCGACGAGTTGTCGGCCCTGATGGTGGGCAAGGGCCGCGAGGATCTGGTGTTCACCGATCAGCGGGGCGGTGTGCTGCGCAACTCGAACTGGCGGGCCCGTGTGTTCGCGCCGGCGGTGACCAAGTGCCAGGAGGCCGACGAGGCGTTCCCGCCGATCACGCCGCACGATCTGCGGCACACCGCGGCATCGCTGGCGGTGTCTGCCGGCGCCAACGTGAAGGCGGTTCAGCGGATGCTCGGGCATGCGAAGGCTTCGATGACGCTCGACGTCTACGCCGACTTGTTCGACACGGATCTGGACGCTGTGGCCGGCAACCTCGACGCGGCGATCCGATCTGCTGCGGACCAGCTGCGGACTGGGGCCTCCGAGGGCATGTAGTCAGCTAACACACTGGATGCTGTCTAGCTGGTGATTCTCCGGTGGAGCTAAGGGGAATCGAACCCCTGACCTACTCGATGCGAACGAGTCGCGCTACCAACTGCGCCATAGCCCCTGATACCGCTATGGAGGGTACCAGCCCCTCCGACCACGGCCGAAATCGCGAGTGCGGCCCTACTGCCCGGCCGCGTGCGGTAGGTCGTAGTGGCGCGCGAACGCGACATAGTCGAGATGCTCGAACTCGGGATCCTCGTCGTCGATCTCCAGCACCGCCGCGCCCGGCCTGCGCAATCGGGACGGCACGACATCGAACTCCTGATCGGCGGTGTTCTCCACACCCAGCCGCGATCGGGCCATCCGCTGGGCCCGACGGCGACGCAGCTGCTCCTCGATACGGGTCTGCCGGCGCAGGTAGGCCAGATACAGCAGAGTGACCGTGGCAACCGAACCGCAGGTCCACCACATCGTCGGCGACCAGGTGACCGCGGCCACCGCGCTGGCGAGCAGCAGCACCGACATCACGATCAGCGTCCGGGTGCGGAATCGGTACTTGCGCGCGGTCACCGCGGCGGCGGTGCTGGACTCATGGCGGCGCCGGCGCGACGCGCTCATGGTGTCGGCGATGCGCAGATCGGTCTCCGACGGCGCCTCCAGCCCGGACGAGTCGTCGACGTACTCGTACTCGTCGTCGTCCTCGTCGGCCAGATCCTCCAGGCCCTTCTCGGCCAGATCCTCGTCGGCCAGATCCCCGTCGACGGCGTCGTCCTCGGCCGTCTCGTAATCCAGTGTCGGCTCGTAATCCAGTGTTGGCTGGTCGGTTTCGGTGGCCTCGGCCGGATCCTCGATCGGCGATCGCCTGCCGACCGCAAGGACGTCGGTGTCGGTGGAGTCCTCCACCACGTCGACGTCGAGGTAGTCGGCTTCGTCGGCCACCCGCTGCGGGGCGACCGCGGCCATCACCACTGCGCGCCCGGGCGCCGCCTCGTCCTCATCGTCGAGATCATCGTCGAGGTCGCCGTCTGTGGGCTGCCAGTCCGGATCGCTGCGATGCCCGGCGGCGGGGCCGCGGCGACGCAGGCGGACACGGGCCCCGCTGTTGAGCACACGGGTCGCCAGCGCGACGTCACTCGTGCGCCGCACCGCGTCGCGCTTGCTGATCAGCATCGGCACGAGCACGAACAGCCAGAGCACGACGAGCGAGATCCAGAGGAGAGATTGGGGGATGCTTGGCATGCGCCTGCTCCTTTCCCCATCAGGCTAGGTCTGTGACCAGCGCATCCGTGAGCGGCGCGCCGAGACAATTACACACCTGTAATTCGCCCGAGACAAGCACCAGAAGCCACATGTGTCACATCAGTAACACTGTCGTTCCGCGGCCAGACGCAAAAGGCACCGATTTCCCGCCGAATAGGGCGCCTTCGCGTCTACTCGCGGCGGAGGCGTCAGGTCCACGAGGCGCGGCCGCTGTGCACCAGCGACGCGGCCACCGAGCCGCGCAATTCCTCGATGGTGATCGCCACCAGCAGGTGATCGCGCCAGGCGCCGTCCACGTCGAGGTAGCGCTTCAACAGACCCTCCTCGCGGAACCCCGCTTTGGCCAGCACCGCCCGACTGGCCGCGTTCTCGGGCCGCACCGTGGCCTCCACCCGGTGCAACATCACCGGGCCGAAACAGTGGTCCAGACCCAGCGCCAATGCCGCGGTCGCCACCCCGCCGCCGGTCGATTCGCTGGCCACCCAGTAGCCGATCCACGCCGAACGCAGCGCGCCGTGGGTGACATTGCCGATCGTCAACTGGCCGGCGAAGTGTCCGTCGAGTTCGATCGCGAACGGCAGCATCCGGCCTTTGCGCGCCTCGGCCCGCAGGCCCGAGCAGACCGACGGCCACGACGAAACCGAGTGGCGGACCACCCAGTCGAGGTCGGTGGACGGCTCCCACGGCTCCAGGTGGGCGCGGTCGGCCAGCCGGATCCGGCTCCACTGAGCGGCGTCGCGCAGCCGCACCGGGCGTAGCCCGACCACACCGGACTGCACCCGCAGCGGACCGACCGGCATCGGCCAGCCGGGATGCTGCGAGCGCGAACTCCACAGGCTCATCGCTGTCGCCGTCTCGCGCCTAGCCGCGCTGGGCCAGGAACGCGACGTCGACGACCTCGCCGGTGCGGATCTGTTCGGCCTCACCGGGCACGATGACCAGACAGTTCGCCTCGGCCAGCGTGGCCAGCAGATGCGACGAGGAACCGGGTGCCCCACCGAGGGCCTGCACCAGGTACTCGCCGGTGTCCTGGTCGCGCATCAACTGCCCGCGCAGGAACCCCTTCCGGCCTGCCACCGAGGAGATCGGCGACAGCGTGCGCGCCTGAACGACACGCCGCATCGGTTGCCGCTTGCCGAGGGAGAGCCGGATCAACGGCCGCACCATCACCTCGAACACCACCAGCGCACTGACCGGGTTGGCGGGTAGCAGGAAAACCGGGACTCCGTCGGAGCCGAGCTGACCGAACCCCTGCACCGAGCCCGGATGCATGGCGATGCGGGCGACCTCCATCTCGCCGAGCTGGGCCAGCACCGTGCGCACCGACTCGGCGGCCGCCCCGCCCACCGCTCCGGCGATGACCACCACCTCGGCGCGGTTCAGTTGCCCTTCGACGGTTTCGCGCAGCTGCTTCGGATCGGTCGATACGATGCCGACCCGGTTCACCTCGGCGCCGGCGTCCCGCCCGGCGGCCGCCAGGGCGTAGGAGTTCACGTCATAGACCTGGCCGTTGCCGGGGGTGCGCGAGATGTCGACGAGCTCGCCACCCACACACATCACCGACAACCGGGGTCGCGGATGCACGAGCACCCGCTCGCGTCCCACCGCGGCGAGCAGCCCGACCTGGGCGGCTCCGATGATGGTGCCGGCTCGCACCGCGACGTCACCGGGCTGCACGTCGTCGCCGGTCCTGCGCACATAGGCACCCGACCGCACCCCGCGTAGCACCCGGACCCGGGACTGGCCTCCGTCGGTCCACCGCAGCGGCAACACCGCATCGGCCAGCGTCGGCATCGGCGCACCGGTCTGGACCCGCGCCGCCTGCCGGGGCTGAAGCCTGCTCGGCGTGCGCGCACCCGCCTCGATCAGGCCCATCACCGGCAGGCTGATCTCGCGGGCACCACCGCCACCCGCGTCGTCCTCACCGTCTTCGCCGTCGCCGCCGTCGGATTCGCCGAAGCCGAGGACATCGACGCTGCGCACCGCGTAGCCGTCGATGGCCGCCTGGTCGAAGCCGGGAAGGGGACGCTCGGTCACCACTTCCTCGGCGCACATCAGACCCTGGGCTTCAGCGATGGCCACCCGCACCGGCCGCGGCGCCACCGCGGCAGCCGCCACCCGAGCCTGCTGCTCCTCCACCGAACGCAAAGCACGCCTTTCTCGAGTCGAAACACCCGGCCGACGCGCCCGCGCGGGGTGCGCGCGGCGGTGCAGCCGCTAGTGTTCGGCCGGCGCGGAAGCGAGTCCCAGCCGCTCGATCAACCACCGGCGAAGTTCGGGCCCGTAGTCGTCTCGCTCCAACGCAAAGTCAACCGCAGCCTTCAGGTACCCCCCGGGATTTCCCAGGTCGTGTCGAGATCCACGATGGACCACGACATGCACCGGGTGTCCTTCCTCGATGAGCAGTGCGATGGCGTCGGTGAGCTGCAGTTCGCCGCCCGCACCCCGGGGAATTCGCTTCAACGCGTCGAAGATCGCCCGGTCCAGGACGTAACGCCCGGCTGCCGCGTAAAGCGACGGCGCGTCCTCGGCCTTGGGTTTCTCCACCATCCCCTTGACCTTGAGCACGTTCGGGTTGACGGCGTCGGGAACGGTCTCCACGTCGAACACGCCGTAGGCGCTGATGTCCTCGGGGGACACCTCGATCGCGCACAGCACCGATCCGCCGCGTTTGGCCCGCACCTTCGACATGGTCTCCAGGACACCGGTGGGCAACACCAGGTCGTCGGGCAACAGCACCGCGATGGCATCCTCGTCGGGAGCCAGGCTGGCCTCGACACAGCTCACGGCATGACCGAGGCCCAACGGTTCGGCCTGCACCACGGACTCGACCTTGATCAGGGCCGGCGCGCGACGGACCTTCTCGAGCATCAGGTGCTTGCCCCGCGCCTCCAGAGTCCCCTCCAGCACGAGGTCCTCGACGAAGTGGGCGACCACACCGTCCTTGCCCTCGGAGGTGATGATGATCAACCGCTCGGCGCCGGCCTCGGCGGCCTCCGCGGCGACCAGCTCGATCCCGGGGGTGTCGACCACCGGCAGCAACTCTTTCGGCACCGTCTTGGTCGCTGGGAGAAACCGCGTCCCCAAGCCCGCCGCCGGAACCACGGCGGTACGTGGAATAGGAACTTCAGGCCGAGTCATCGTTCACACACTAACCTCTCTGAGTTGGTTGTTCTCTCTTACCCCGCAGCCGGAGGGCTACGCTGTGCATCGGTCAAAATCACAGGTGCGAACCAGTATTCTGGCTGCCCGCCGGGCCGTGCCGGCGCACGTGCACGACGCCGAGGCGGCCGATCTGGCCGGCCATCTCGGCGCCGCGGTCAAGCCGGGATCCACGGTGTGCGGCTACGTGCCGGTCGGCTCCGAACCCGGCTCGCTGACGCTGATCGACACGGTGCTGCAGCAGGGTGCCACGGTTCTGCTCCCGGTGGCCCGCGAAGATCCCGACGGTACGCCCCAGCCGCTGCAATGGGGGCGATACCGGCCGGGCGAACTGATCCCGGCGCCTTTCGGGCTGCGCGAACCGCCGCCGCCGTGGCTGCCCCCCGACGCGGTGGCTCAGGCCTCCCTGGTGCTGGTGCCGGCGCTGGCCGTCGACCGGCGCGGCGTGCGACTGGGCCGCGGCGCCGGGTTCTACGACCGCACGCTTCACCTGGCCCGCGACGCCGCCCTGGTCGCGGTGGTGCGCGACGACGAGATCCTCGATCGCCTGCCCGCCGAGCCACACGACGTGCGGATGACGCATGCGCTGACCCCCCATCGGGGACTGGTCGCCCTGGCATCGGGAATCAACCAGCCCGGATAGCGGTTCTAGCACTTGAGCCGGTAGAGTGCTAAGAAGTTTGACCACCGCGGAGGTTTTCGTGCCCACCTATTCCTATGCGTGCACCGAATGCGACAACAAGTTCGACGTGGTGCAGGCGTTCACCGACGACACGATGACGGAGTGCCCGAAGTGCGAGGGCCGGCTACGCAAGCTGTTCGGCAAGGTGGGCGTGGTCTTCAAGGGCAGCGGCTTCTACCGGACCGACAGCCGCGAGCAGTCCAAGAACGGTAAGAGCAAGAGCTCCGGTTCCGGCAGCGCGTCGAATTCCACCTCGGAATCGACGTCGTCGAGTTCGTCGAGTTCGTCGAGTTCGTCGGACAACTCCAGCTCGTCGAGCAGTTCGAGTTCGTCGTCGCCCTCCCCCGCTGCCGCCGCATCCAGCTGACCCGACGGGTTATCCACAGCCGCGCAGCCGCGGGCTGACGCCGGGAGTCGCGCGTCCTAGCCTGGCCGGGTGGGGGATTCGCTGAACCCGTCAGCACTGACTCGGCTGACCGTTCTTCTTCGACCCGGCTGGACCCGGGGGTCGGCCGCACGCCGCCTCCTCGCCGGAGCCCTGGTGCTGCTGGCCGCGGTCGCCGCGATGCGCGACGACCCCCGCGGCGATCAGTTCGACGTCGTGGTGACTGCCCGCGATCTCACCCCGGGGACGGAACTGACCGCCGACGACGTCCGGCTGCAGCGCCGGGGTGCCGTGTCGGTTCCCGAAGGCGCGCAGACCCACATCGAGGAAGTCGTGGGGGCGACCCTGGCCGGCCCGGCCCGGCGGGGCGAGGTACTCACCGATGTCCGGCTGCTGGGATCCAGGCTGGCCGAATCGGCCGCCGGACCGGACGCCCGGATCGTTCCGATTCCACTGACCGACGCCGCCGTCGCGGACCTGGTGCGAGCCGGCGACGTCGTCGACATCGTCGCCGCGCCTGTCGATGACGACAAAGACGCCCGACTCATCGCCACCGGCGCTGTCGTAGTGCTGGTGTCGGCGCAGGAGACCGGGATGGCGACCCGCGGCGGTCGGGTTGTGCTGGTGGCGCTGCCCGACGCGGCCGCCAGGTCGGTCGCCGGGACGGCCTTGGTCGAAGCCGTCACGCTGACGCTGCACTAGCCACGGCCACAAAAGCTGCACCAGCCACCGCCAACAAAGCTGCAGTAGCCACCGCCCACAGAGCTTCAGGAGTGACCGCCCACAAAGAAGCCGCCCCCGGTATCACCGGGGGCGGCTTCTTCTCGGTCAGATCACCAGTCGCCGATCGGCGGACCCACGGGGTACGCCCCCTCGAACGCCGAAGCGGTGCCACCGACGACGGCCATCGTGGTGTCGCGGACCTCGCCCTGTGCGCTGATCACGCCGGCGTCGGCCAGACGCGTCTCGGACAGGCCGCGTGCGACACCGAAGTCGTTGGTGCGGATGTCGGCGTAGGTCTCGGCCTGCGCACTCGTGACGGTCGGGGACGGCCCGACCTCGGTGATGTCGGCGCTGGCAGTCCCGCTGCCGAGGCTCATGAAAGCTGCGGCCACGGCGAACGAACCCAGGCCCACTGCACCCAGCATCTTCTTCGAACCGCGAGCGGGCGCCTTGGCGTTGATGGCCATCAGCATTTCCCCTTTTGTTGACAGGACACGTCGGCCCTGGTGGCGTTTCAGGCCTCCACAGATTAGCAGTCATCGCACCGACGCGCGTGCCGAGTCCGGGATTCTCAGAGTGCCCTGAAACTGCCCTCGAACGCGACCCCGCAGACGCGCCGATTCTCCCGGAAACACCGCTTTCCAGAGGGGATTTCGGCGAGCCGGATATCCACACCCGGTGGCGGCCCGGGGCTCCGGTCGGCCGGCCCCGACCCTGCGTGGTCCGGCCGCCAAGCGGTGTCGGGCGCTAACGTTCCAGTGAACGGGCCCACGTCAGAAAGGTTGGCACACCATGCTCAAGGGATTCAAAGAGTTCATCTCACGCGGCAACGTCATAGACCTGGCCGTCGCGGTCGTCATCGGTGCGGCGTTCACCGGGCTCGTGACCGCGTTCACCGACGGTGTCATCCAGCCGCTCGTCGACCGGATCGGAGCCGGACCCGATTCCGACTACGGCATTCTGCGGATTCCTTTGGGCGGCGAGCAGTTTGTCGATCTCAACGCCGTGCTGTCGGCGGCCATCAACTTCCTCATCGTCGCCGCGGTCATCTATTTCGTGGTCGTGGTGCCGTTCAAGAAACTCAAGGAGCGCGACGTCGCGGTGGAGCCGGCGGAGACCGAGCTCACACTGCTGACCGAGATCCGGGACCTGCTGCGGGCCGGCGCCGGCGCCGACGCGGCCGCCGAGCTCGGCGACGCGCCCGAGCAGCGATCCACCGACGGGTGAAACCCCGTCCTCTCGAACGGAATTGGCCCCCGGTCGGCGTAACCGGGGGCCAATTCGTGTCAACGATGCAACGAGAGTGTCAGTTCATGTTCCAGGGTGTCCCGTAGGTGGTGACGCTGTCACCGGTCGACGAGATCAGCCGCGCGTACGGGCGCAGCAGCACGCCACCGGCAGCACCGGTGACCGTGCCGTGAGCGTTCGACACCGCGACCGAGCCGCCGGCACCGGAGACATCGACCGAGAAGGTCGCGACCTCCTGGATGCCCGGGCCGTTACCCAGGTCGGCCGAGATCGACACACCCGGGAACAGCGGCGGGGTCACGATCGAGTCGAACGGCCCCGCAGCGTCGGTGAAGTCAGCACCCCAGCCGTCGAACGCGATGTTCGGCGTGGTGTAGCTGAAGTTGATGCCCACACCCAGCGACCACGGGAAGCCCACCTGGTAACCGAGCTCGAGGGTGCCCTCGAAGTCGTCGGCGCCGTCACCGGCCACCATGTATGTCGCCTTGCCGGAGTGGAACCACTCGCGGGTCAGGCGGTTGCGGTCCAGCGGAAAGACGCCGTTGAGGAACGTGTCCCACTGCTGGATCGTCAGTGTCCGGCCCTGGCCGTCGACCAGGCTCAGCTCATTGTCCAGCCCGGCATGCGACGTGCCGGTGCTCACGAACAGCGCGGCGACGGCCACCACCATCGCAGTCAAGGCCCTACAGAAAGTCTTCATGTTTCTCCCAGTGGATTTACAGTTTGTCCCCGAAACGGCGTTAGCCCCCGGCAAACGCCGAGGGCCAACTCCGTGTTGAGCGTATGTCAGTTCATGTTCCAAGGCTCGCCGTAGGTGGTGACGCTGTCACCGGTCGACGAGATCAGCCGCGCGAACGGGCGCAGCAGCACACCACCGGCAGCACCGGTGACCGTGCCGTGAGCGTTCGACACCGCGACCGAGCCGCCGGCACCCGCGACGTCCACCGAGAAGGTCGCGACCTCCTGGATGCCCGGGCCGTTACCCAGGTCGGCCGAGATCGACACACCCGGGAAGAACGGCGGGGTCACGATCGAGTCGAACGGTCCCGCAACGTCGCCGAAGTCAGCACCCCAGCCGTCGAACGCGATGTTCGGCGTGGTGTAGCTGAAGTTGATGCCCACACCCAGCGACCACGGGAAGCCCACCTGGTAACCGAGCTCGAGGGTGCCCTCGAAGTCGTCGGCGCCGTCACCGGCCACGATGTATGTCGCCTTGCCGGAGTGGAACCACTCGCGGGTCAGGCGGTTGCGGTCCAGCGGGAAGACGCCGTTGAGGAACGTGTCCCACTGCTGGATCGTCAGAGTATTGCCCTGGCCGTCGACCAGGCTCAGCTCATTGTCCAGCCCCGCGTGAGAGGTGCCAGTGCTCACGAACAAAGCCGCGATGGACGCCACCATCGCGATCAGCACCCGACTGATTGCCTTCATGATCTCCCTAGCTATGTAGATCGGGACCCCGGTGATGGGGAACCGAAGTGTTCGTGCCTGGCCTAACTGCTACACCACACACCTCGCAAGACCAACATGTGAGTGGAATTAGAAACCCCACACGCCGTTCTTACGAATCACTCATCGTTGACACGAGGAACATAACGGGGAGGCTTCGGACCGGCAACGCGTGGGACCGGTGGTGTCGGGCGGAACACACGCTTGTGAGTCATTTGCTGACGACTCCCCGCAGGCTCGGGACCCCTTCCTCGCGACGACGGGGAATGGCCGGACAAACCGTCGCTGATCTTGACCCCGCATCTGGCTATTCGAATCCGGGGCCGAGAGTGTTACCAGAGATACCTGCTGGTGTTATTGCGAAAGCACAGGTCAGTCGTGGTGAGGCGGGACGTTGTCGCGCAGCCACCGGTCGCGATCGATCTCGTCGTCCGGCGTGACCGGCTCGCGTTCGTCAATCGATATCTCCGGCAATGCATTCCCGAAAATCTTGTTAACTGCGTCCCGCGACCGCCCGACCGGCTCGGTCATCGCCCAAACCTCCTGTGATAAAGATCACATTCTGCTGGCACCGCCCGTTCACCTTCTCTTAACAGTGCAGGTCGCGAGCCCGCAGAAGGCATAAACAGACAAATGGCAGAGGACCCCGTCGGGGGTCGCTCTGCCATCGGTGTCTGAGAGCGCACCTCGTTTAGATCTCCAAACTGGATAGCTGTGCGATGACCTGGCCCGCAAGGGGTCCGAGGGTGGCCATCCCGTCGCGCACCGCGGCCCGCGAGCCGGCCAGGTTGACGACGAGCGTGCTGCCCGAGATACCGGCAAGACCCCTGGAGACCCCGGCGTCGATGATGCCCGCCGACAGCCCCGATGCGCGCAGGGCTTCGGAGATGCCCAGGAGCTCGCGGTCCAGCAGGTCGACGGTCGCCTCGGGGGTCACGTCACGCGGTGTCACTCCGGTCCCGCCGACCGACACCACCAGGTCGACACCACCGATCACGGCGGTGTTCAGCGCGTTGCGGATCTCGACCTCGTCGGATGACACCACGATCACGCCGTCGACCACGAAGCCCGCTTCACCGAGCAACTCGGTCACCAGTGGGCCGCTGTGATCTTGTTCGTCGCCGTGGGCGGTGCGGTCGTCGACGACAATCACCAGTGCCCGGCCGGCCAACGAATGGGGCTGTTCCATGCGCTCAACCGTATATCTCGGCCCGGACAACGGCGCAGCCACACGCAGCTCGACGGCGACCGGGGCGACGGAGGCCCTCACTGACCAGCCCTACCGAGCGTGACGTCGACCGTCTGAGTCTTGCCCGCCTCGTCCAGGAAGGTCAGCGTCACCTTGTCGCCGGGGGCGTGCGAGCGCACGGCGGCCACCAGCGCGTCGGCGCTGCCGATCACCCGGTCGTCGACCTTGGTCACCACGACGCCGCTGGGCAGCCCCGCCGCCGAGGCCGCACCGCCGGCGGTGACCTCGACGATCATGGCGCCGTCGACACCGGCATTGTTGCCGACCTGAACGCCCAGTGAGGCGCGCGACGCGGTGCCGGTCTGGATCAGCTCGTCGGCGATCCGCTTGGCCTGGTCCACCGGGATCGCGAACCCGAGCCCGATCGAGCCGCCCTGGGCGCCTCCGGCATCGGCCCCGAGCGTCGCGATCGCCGAGTTGATCCCGACCAGTTCACCGTTCATGTTGACCAGCGCACCGCCGGAGTTGCCCGGGTTGATGGCCGCGTCGGTCTGGATCGCGTCCAGGACGGTGTTCTGGTTCTGCGCGTCGCCACCAGCGGCGACCGGCCGGTTCAGGGCGCTGATGATGCCGGTGGTGACCGTGCCCTCCAGACCCAGCGGCGAGCCGATCGCCACGACGTCCTGGCCGACCCGCAGTTCGGCCGACGATCCGACGGTGATCGGCGTCAGACCGGACGCGTTCTCTGCGCGCACCACCGCGATGTCGCTGCTCGGGTCGGTGCCCACGACGGTGAACGGCGCGGTGCTGCCGTCGGAGAACGTCACCTTGGTCTCCGGATTGTCCGCTGCCGCACCGCCGGCGGCGGCCGACACCACGTGGTTGTTGGTCAGAATCAGCCCGTCCGTCGACAACACGACGCCCGAGCCCTCCTCGGACTGGCGGCCGAGATCCACCTCGAGCTTCACCACGCTGGGCACCACCTTGGCCGCCACCTGCTCGACCGAGCCGGCCGGCACGCTGGCCGCGGGCACGCTGGGGGCGGCCCCGGACGAATTGATCGCCGTGGCGGCGTGATCGGGGTGCACGAGCATGGCCACGCCACCGCCGATGCCACCCGAGAGGAGCGCGACCGCGACCGCGCCGGCAGCCAGAGCGGTCGCCCGGGTGCGCTTCCTGGTCTCGGGCGCGGAAACGGGAGGCATCCCCGGCCGGGGGTACTGCCCCGGCCCCGGCATCGGCGCCCCGCGGTAGGGATCGTAGGACGGCCGAAACGCCTGACGCTGTTGCTCGGTGGCGTAGCGCCAGTCATACGGCTGCTGCTCGTAGGACCCCGGCCGCTGCGGTCCGACCGAACCGGGCTGCACCTGCCCGGGCATACCCTGGCGCTGTCCCGGGTGCGGGGTCTGCGGATACCTCGGGTCATTGGTCATGTCGCTGCGATGCTCTTCCTGGAGTAGGGTCCGTCACCCCGAACAACGTCGGGCATACGACCAGAGTGCCCAGCCGTGCTGAGAATCCACTTAGAGATCATTCGGCACAGCTTTAGACTTCTGCCCCACCATCCTCACTGGTGACACGGCTCACCCCCACAACCTGCCGCCGCGTGTCGCGGGTTCGGCGGGCTCCGGTTCTTCCTCGCCCACCGCGGGTCGGCCCGGGAGCACGACGTGCATCGAGGTCCCCGGCGGGTGTCCGCTCGGCACGGTGTCCTCGACGCGAAGGGTGCCGCCGTGCTTGAGCACGACCTGCTTGACGATGGCCAGGCCGAGGCCCGAACCCGGCATCCCCCGCGCCGGTGTCGCCCGGTAGAAACGCTCGAAGACCAGTCCCCGCTCCTGCGGCGGTATTCCGGGACCCTGGTCGGAGACCACGAACTCGGCGTGCAGCGGGTCGATCTGGTCCAGCCGGACGCCCACCTTCCCGCCAGGCGGGCTCCATTTCGCGGCGTTGTCGAGCAGGTTGAGCACGGCGCGGGCCAGTCCGGCCGCATCGCCGTACACCTGCCAGGGCCTGACCGACACATCGAACTCGATGTCGTTGCGCCGCCGACGAACCCGCTCCAGCGAACGATCGATGACGTCGCCCATCTCGACGGTCTCGTGGATCACTCCGCCGGCGTCCTCCCGCGTCAGATCCACCAGATCGCCCACCAGGGTGGACAGTTCCTCGATCTGCGCCAGCACGTCGGTCCGCAGACCGGCCATCTCCTCCTCGGGCAGGCCGGGCTTGCCGGGTTCCATCGACACCATCAGCAGCTCGACATTGGTCCGCAGCGACGTCAGCGGTGTCCGCAGCTCGTGACCCGCGTCGGTGACCAGTCGCGCCTGGCGCTCCCGGGATTCCGCCAGCGCTCGCAACATCATGTTGAAAGCCTCGGTGAGGCGGGCGAGTTCGTCGCTTCCGTACACGGGTATCGGACGCAGGTCGTCGGTGCGGGCGACCCGTTCGGCCGCCTGGGTGAGCCGGGCGACCGGCCGCAGGCCGGCACTGGCCACCATGCCGCCGGCGATGGCCGCCACCGCCACTCCGATCCCGCCCACGATGAGCAGCACGGTGCCCAGCCGTTTGAGCACCTCACCGGTGGGCGCCAGGCTCTTCGAGATCAGCAGGGTGTTGCCCTCCGGCAGGTGTAGCGCCAGGACCCGCTGATGGTTGACGGTGCGCAGGGACAGCAGCAGTTTCCCGTCGATGACGTCTTTTTCGGGGCCGCCGAGCGGCAGGGTCTGGCCCTCCTGGTTGGCCGTGTAGATGGTCCGGCCCGGAATCACCAGCATCGCATTGACATCCGAGTAGGCGGTGCCCTCGATCGCCTTACCGGGATCGGCGGCCAGCGACCCGCTCTCCACCAGAAGCCGCGCACGGCTGTGCAGTTGGGTGTCGATGTCGTCGTAGAGCGCGCGGGACACCACCGCGTAGACGGCGACGGCCATCAGCACCACGGCCATCACCACCATGGACATCGCCAACAGCATCACCCGCCACCGCAGAGACACCGAGCTCGTTCCGGGCGACGGCGGAGGCGGCCCACCCGGCCACGGACCGACGGCGTGTCCGTTGGTCACGGAGGCGTCTCCCGCAGCACGTAGCCGACCCCGCGAACGGTGTGGATCAGCCGGGGCTCCCCCTCGGCTTCGGTCTTACGGCGCAGGTAGCCGACGTAGACCTCGAGGGCGTTCCCCGAGGTCGGGAAATCGAATCCCCACACCTCCTCGAGAATCCTGCTTCGGGTCAGCACCCGGCGCGGGTTCGCGATCAGCATCTCCAGCAGGGCGAACTCGGTGCGGGTGAGGCTGATCTGCCGGTCGCCCCGGGTCACCTCGCGGGTCACCGGATCCAGCGTCAGATCCGAGAAGGTCATCGCCGCCGATTCGGTGGTCTCGTCGGGGCTGGTCCGGCGCAGCAACGCCCGCATCCGGGCCAGCAACTCCTCCAGCGCGAACGGCTTGGGCAGATAGTCATCCGCGCCGGCGTCCAGACCCGCGACCCGCTCGGAGACCGAATCCCGCGCGGTGAGCACCAGAATCGGCAGATCGTCACCGGTGCTGCGGAGCTGGCGGCACACCTCGAGCCCGTCGACCCGCGGCATCATCACGTCGAGCACCACCGCGTCGGGCCGATCGTTGGCGATCAGATCCAGGGCTTCACGGCCATCCTGGGCCAGTTCGACCGAGTATCCATTGAAGGAAAGCGACCGTCGGAGGGATTCGCGCACCGCGCGATCGTCGTCAACGACAAGAATGCGCACCGCCACAGTGTCAACCCCCTGTCTGAGAGTGACCTAAGAGGCGCGCCGGGTCAGCGGCGATCGAGATCGATCAGCCCGAGCCTGGCGGCCTTGAGCAGGCGGCGCGGCACCTTGTGCGGCTGACCAGCGACGGTCACGGTGACCAGTCCAGTCGGGGTGGCCTTCCACTGCGCGCGCCGGCTACGGGTGTTCGCGCGCGACATCCTGCGCTTGGGCACAGCCATGATGAAGCTCTCCATCTATCGGGGTGGTGCTGCGGGCGAGCCTGGACCTACCGGGCGCCGGCAATTGGTCATCAGGATAGCCGGTGAGCTGGCCGGGCTCCAAACTCCCGGTCAGCCGACCCGGCCGAAAAAAGAGCCATTGCCGTCGTCGATGACGGCAATGGCCCTGGTGATCCTTCGGATCGCTGGGACCAGCCCGAGCTGCCCGGCTGGGACCAGCCCTAGCCGCCCAGGTTGACGGGCTCCATGCCACAGCGGGCCCGGAAGTCGACCAGCGGCTGCCGGATGCCGGTGAGATCGGCCTCCACGCTGGGGTTGTCCGACATGTAGGTGTGCATCCAGTCGGACCGATCTTCCTTCGGCATGTCCGACATCGTGCTCAGCTGGGCGTTCACATCGGGGTGGGTGAACAGGTAGGCCGACATCGCCGCAGACACACCGGACAACACACCGGACATGTCGGCGAGCGAGCAGTTCGGCGGCGCGGCGGCGGCAGTGGCGGTGCTGCCCAGCAACGCCGCGCCTGCGACGGCTGCAGCGGCTGCAGTACGGACGACGAAGGACATTCCCACTCCTCTAGTTGATCGAGTATTCATCTCGGGCTCGGGGTGCTACTCAGTTGTTGGGCGTTCTGGGGGTGAGCGGTCCACCGCCGAAGTTCTGATCGGCCCGCTGACTCCGCGGGTTGAGGACGAGGCCGGTGGAGTCGTCATCGCAGTACAAACCCATGGTGCAGAACTCGCTTGTCTGCGGCACCGGCAATCCCATTGCAGGAGCGGCGCTGAAGCCGCTGACGGGAACAGCACCGGCGACCGCGGTGGACATGAACACGGCGGCAAATGCTCCCGCCGCCACAATCGGTGCTGTGCGGTGAATCGCCATTCGCATCACTCTCTCTCCAGACCGGCCATAGATCGTTGCGCGCCGGTGTCCAATCTCCCAGAAGCCGAAGGCTTCCCGGGCTTGAGACGACCGGCGTTGCGCTGCCCCCAATTTAGCTGCGCATGCGCGCCTGCGCCGCCTAAGCGGCGAAAACGATCGCTGTACCTAAATTGTCTGCTGCGCGGCTGAATATTACCTCAGCGAGTCCATTTCTCGCGCCGAGTCCGGGAAGGCGCTGACCGCCGATTCCGATCGTGCGAATTTCGCTTCGCGGACCGGCAATCGCCATCCCGAGGGGGCTTGACGCGCCACCGGCGATCCGCGCTAACCTACCGGTTGGTTGGTCGAGAGCCCGACCTCCACGGCCACAAGGGAGTGCGCGTGACGTCTGCGGTGCGGATCGGGAACTGCTCGGGCTTCTACGGGGATCGCCTGGCGGCCATGCGGGAGATGCTCACCGGCGGCGAACTGGACTTTCTCACCGGCGATTATCTCGCCGAACTGACCATGCTGATTCTGGGCCGCGACCGGATGAAGGATCCGGACCGCGGCTACGCCAAGACCTTCCTGCGACAGCTCGAGGACTGTCTCGGCCTGGCCAAGGACCGCAACGTGCGCATCGTGGCCAATGCGGGCGGCCTGAATCCGGCCGGCCTGGCCGACGCGGTGCGTGCCCTCGCGGAGCGCCTCGGGGTCGCGGTCGACGTCGCCCACGTCGCGGGCGACGACCTGATCGGCCGCGCCGCCGAGCTCGGACTGGGCAGTCCGCTGACCGCCAACGCCTACCTCGGCGCCTGGGGCATCGTCGACTGCCTGACCGCGGGCGCCGACATCGTCGTCACCGGGCGGGTCACCGACGCATCGGTCATCGTCGGTCCGGCGGCGGCCCATTTCGGCTGGCGCCCCACCGATCACGACGAGATCGCCGGGGCCGTCGCGGCCGGCCACGTCATCGAGTGCGGGGGCCAGGCCACCGGTGGCAACTATTCGTTCTTCGCTCGCGACTTCCCCGATCTGACGACCTTGCTCCACCCCGGCTTCCCCATCGCCGAGATCGACGCAGACGGATCGTCGGTGATCACCAAGCACCCCGGAACCGGCGGAGCGGTCAGCACCGACACGGTGACCGCGCAGCTGCTCTACGAGATCACCGGCGCCCGGTACGCCAACCCCGACGCCACGCTGCGCGTCGACTCCATCGAACTGTCCGCCGCCGGCGCCGACCGCGTCCGGATCGCCGGTGTCACCGGGGAGCCTCCACCGCCGACGCTGAAGGTGTCGCTGAACAGCCTGGGCGGCTTCCGCAACGAGGTGACCTTCGTGTTGACCGGGCTCGACATCGACGCCAAGGCCGATCTGGTCCGCCGCCAGCTCGAGGCCAGCCTGCCGGTCAAGCCGGCCGAGCTGCAGTGGTCGCTGGCCCGGACCGATCACCCCGACGCCACCACCGAGCAGGCCGCGAGCGCGCTGCTGCGCTGCGTGGTGCGCGACCCGGAACCCGGACCCGTCGGCCGCGAGTTCTCCTCGGCGGCAGTCGAACTGGCGCTGTCCAGCTATCCCGGCTTCACCAGTACCGCACCCCCCGGGGACGGCCAGGTGTACGGGGTGTTCACCGCGGCATACGTTGCGGCCGAGGATGTCGAGCACATCGCCGTGCACCCCGACGGCACCCGCCGCGACATACCGCCCGCCCCGGCGACCCGGGAGCTGGCCCCGGTGCCCGAACCCGAGTTGCCGGAGCGACTTCCGGCCGGGCCCACCCACAGGGCCCCGTTGGGCCTCATCGCCGGAGCGCGCAGTGGCGACAAGGGCGGCAGTGCCAACGTCGGTGTCTGGGTACGCACCGACGAGCAGTGGCGCTGGCTGGTACACGCGCTGACCGTGCCGGCCCTGCGCGAGCTGCTGCCGGAGACCGCCGAACTGCCCGTCACCCGCTACGTCCTGCCCAATCTGCGGGCGGTGAACTTCGTGATCGACGGGATTCTCGGTCGGGGCGTGGCCTACCAGGCGCGGTTCGATCCGCAGGCCAAGGGTCTGGGCGAGTGGCTGCGCAGCCGTCACGTCGACATCCCCGTCGAGCTGTTGACCGGAATCAGCGACATCAGCGAGGAGTTCGTCTCGTGAGCATCTGGACCACCCCGGAACGCGACGATCTGCGCAAGACCGTGCGCGCGTTCGCCGAGCGTCACGTGCTGCCGCACGTCGAGGAATGGGAGCGCAGCGGTGAACTGCCCCGCGACCTGCACCGCAGGGCCGCCGAAGCGGGGCTGCTCGGCGCCGGGTTCCCCGAGGCGGTCGGCGGTGAGGGCGGCGACGGCGCCGACGCGGTGATCATCTGCGAGGAGATGCACCAGGCCGGCGCTCCGGGCGGGGTGTTCGCCTCGTTGTTCACCTGCGGGATCGCCGTACCCCACATGATCGCCTCCGGCGACCGTCGACTGATCGACACCTACGTGCGGCCCACCCTGCGCGGCGAGAAGATCGGCGCCCTGGCCATCACCGAGCCCGGCGGCGGCTCCGACGTCGGGCACCTGCGGACCCGCGCCGTGCTCGACGGCGACGATTTCGTGCTCAACGGCGCCAAGACCTACATCACCTCTGGCGTGCGGGCCGACTACGTGGTCACCGCCGCGCGTACCGGCGGCCCGGGCGCGGCGGGCGTATCGCTGATCGTCGTCGACAAAGACGGCGAGGGCTGCTCACCTGGATTACACGTCAGCCGCAAGCTGGAGAAGATGGGCTGGCGCTCGTCGGACACCGCCGAGCTGTCCTACACCGACGCGCGGGTGCCGGCGGAGAACCTGATCGGCGCCGAGAACACCGGCTTCCTGCAGATCGCCGCCGCATTCGTCTCCGAGCGGGTCGGGCTTGCCGCGCAGGCGTATTCCAGCGCGCAGCGCTGCCTGGACCTGGCGGTGCAGTGGTGCCGCGACCGCGAGACGTTCGGCAAGCCGCTCATCGCACGCCAATCGGTGCAGAACACGCTGGCCGAGATGGCGCGCCGCATCGACGTCGCCAGGGTGTACACCCACTCCGTGGTGGAACGCCAGTTACTGGGCGAGAGCGACCTGATCACCGAGGTGTGCTTCGCCAAGAACACCGCAGTGGAGGCCGGTGAGTGGGTGGCCAACCAGGCCGTGCAGTTGTTCGGCGGCCTGGGCTACATGGCCGAGTCGGAGATCGAGCGGCAGTACCGGGACATGCGGATCCTCGGCATCGGCGGCGGCACCACGGAGATCCTCACATCCCTGGCCGCCAAGACCCTCGGGTTCCAGTCATGACCACGGCGAGCAGCGCAACGGATCGCGCGCCGGCCCTGCGGTCGGCCCTCGACAGCCGGTCGCCGGCCTACCTCGAGGCCGCCGAGGCGATGACCGCCAAGCTCGCCGAGCTGGCCACCGAGCACGCCAAGGCGCTGGCCGGCGGCGGCGAGAAGTACGTGTCGCGCCACCACGCCCGCGGCAAGATGACCGCCCGCGAACGTATCGAAGCGCTGCTGGACCCCGATTCACCGTTTCTGGAACTGAGTCCGCTGGCCGCCTGGGGCAGTCAGTACACGGTCGGCGCGAGTGTCGTCACCGGGATCGGCGCGGTCGAGGGCGTGGAGTGCATGCTGGTCGCCCACGACCCGACGGTCAAGGGCGGAACGAGCAACCCGTGGACGCTGCGGAAGATTCTGCGCGCCAACCAGATCGCGCTGCAGAACCGGCTGCCGGTGATCTCCCTGGTGGAGTCCGGCGGCGCCGATCTGCCCACCCAGAAGGAGATCTTCATCCCGGGCGGGCAGTTGTTCCGCGACCTCACCCGGCTGTCGGCGGCGGGCATCCCGACCATCGCCCTGGTCTTCGGCAACTCGACCGCCGGCGGTGCCTACGTCCCCGGAATGTCCGACCACGTGGTGATGATCAAGGAACGCTCGAAGGTGTTCCTCGCCGGACCCCCGCTGGTGAAGATGGCCACCGGCGAGGAGTCCGACGACGAGTCCCTCGGCGGCGCCGAGATGCACGCCAGGACCTCGGGTCTGGCCGACTACTTCGCCGTCGACGAGCTCGACGCGCTGCGCATCGGCCGGCGCATCGTCGTCCGACTCAACTGGCGGAAGAAGGGGCCCACCCCCGCGCCGTTCACCGCGCCGGTGTTCGACGAGGACGAGCTGATCGGCGTCGTCCCACCGGATCTGCGTATCCCGTTCGATCCGCGGGAGGTGATCGCGCGCATCGTCGACGGTTCGGAGTTCGACGAGTTCAAGCCGCTCTACGGCGGGTCGCTGGTGACCGGCTGGGCCACGCTGCACGGCTACCCGCTGGGCATCCTGGCCAACGCGCGCGGTGTGCTGTTCAGCGAGGAGTCCCAGAAGGCCGCCCAGTTCATCCAGCTCGCCAACCGCTCCGACACCCCACTGCTGTTCCTGCACAACACCACCGGCTACATGGTGGGCAAGGACTACGAGGAGGGCGGGATGATCAAGCACGGCTCGATGATGATCAACGCCGTCTCCAACTCGGCGGTGCCGCACATCTCCCTGCTGATCGGCGCCTCCTACGGCGCGGGTCACTACGGGATGTGCGGGCGCGCCTACGACCCGCGTTTCCTGTTCGCCTGGCCCAGCGCCAAATCCGCCGTGATGGGTGGCGCGCAGCTCGCCGGCGTGCTTTCGATCGTCGGCCGGGCCGCCGCCGAGGCCCGCGGTCAGCAGGTCGACGAGGCCGCAGACGCCGCGATGCGGGCCGCGGTCGAGGGCCAGATCGAGGCCGAGTCCCTGCCCATGGTGTTGTCCGGGATGCTCTATGACGACGGGGTGATCGACCCCCGCGACACCCGCTCGGTGCTGGGCATGTGTCTGTCGGCCATCGCCAATGGACCGATCGAGGGGACGTCGAACTTCGGCGTCTTCCGGATGTGAGCGTGAATTCGGCGTGTTCGGTGGCGCCGAGCGCGGCTGATCACGCCGAAATCGCAGGAGGGACGAGATGATCACCAGGGTCCTGGTCGCCAACCGTGGCGAGATCGCCCGCCGGGTCTTCGCGACCTGCCGGCGGCTGGGCATCGGCACCGTCGCGGTGTACACCGATCCCGACGCCGATGCCCCGCATGTCGCCGAGGCCGACGCGCGGGTACGCCTGGACGGCACCCGCGGCTACCTCGACGCCGCCCAGGTCATCGCCGCCGCACGTGCCGCCGGCGCCGACGCCGTCCACCCCGGCTACGGGTTCCTCTCGGAGAACCCCGAATTCGCCGCGGCGGTGCAGGACGCCGGGCTCACCTGGATCGGCCCACCACCGTCGGCGGTCGCGGCGATGGGATCCAAGATCGAGGCCAAGAAACTGATGGCGGCCGCCGGCGTCCCGGTGCTCGACGAGCTCGACCCGGACAACGTCACCGCCGAGATGCTGCCGGTGCTGATCAAGGCGTCGGCCGGCGGCGGCGGTCGGGGCATGCGGGTGGTCACCGACCTGGCCGACCTGCCCACCCAGGTGCAGGCCGCACAACGTGAGGCGCAGTCGGCGTTCGGCGATCCGACGGTGTTCTGCGAGCGCTACCTGGCCGCCGGGCACCACATCGAGGTCCAGGTCATGGCCGATGCCCACGGCACCGTCTGGGCGGTGGGCGAACGCGAATGCTCGATCCAGCGCCGCCACCAGAAGATCATCGAGGAGGCGCCGTCACCGCTGGTCGAACGGATCACCGGGATGCGTGAGCGGCTCCTCGAGGCGGCCCGGTTGGCGGCGGCGACGATCGGCTACACCGGCGCGGGCACCGTGGAGTTCATGGCCGACGAGCGTGGCTGCTTCTTCTTCCTCGAGATGAACACCCGCCTGCAGGTCGAGCACCCGGTCACCGAGCTGACCACCGGCCTGGACCTGGTGGAGTTGCAGCTGGCGGTCGCCGACGGGGCCTCGCTGGATCCGACACCGCCGACCGGCCGGGGCGCCTCGATCGAGGCCCGGCTCTACGCCGAGGACCCGGCCCGCGACTGGCAGCCGCAGGCCGGAACCGTGCACCGGTTCGGCGTCCCGACCGCCGCCGTCGAGTTCGGCCCGCTGGACCGGCCCGGGGTGCGGCTGGACGCCGGGATCGTCGACGGTTCGCTGATCTCGGTGTTCTACGACCCGATGATCGCGAAGGTCATCTCGTTCGCCCCGACCCGGCGCGGGGCCGCGGCCCTGCTCGCCGACGCGCTGACCCGGACCCGGCTGCACGGTGTGCGCACCAACCGCGACCTGCTCGTCAACGTGTTGCGTCATCCGGCGTTCCTGGACGGCGCGACCGACACCTCGTTCTTCGACACCCATGGGCTGGCGGCGCTTGCCGCCCCGGCGGCCGACGAGCGCGCCACCGAACTGGCGGCGGTGGCCGCGGCCGTCGCCGATGCCGCCCACAATCGTTCGACCGCAACGGTGTTCGGTGCGGTTCCGAGCGGCTGGCGCAACCTCGTCTCGGGCTGGCAGGTCAAGCGCTACGAGGACGCCGACGGCCGCACCCACGAGGTGCGCTACCGGTTCACCCGCACCGGGCTGACCGTCGACGGACACGATGACGTGGCCCTGGCCTCGGCGACCGCGACCCGGGTCGTGCTGTCGGTCGGCCGCCCCGGGCAGGGGGCGTGGGTGGATCACCCGTTCGACGTCGCCCGTTACCGCGACGGGGACACCGCCGCCGTGTATGTCGACTCGCCGCTCGGTTCGGTGCGACTGGCCGTACTGCCCCGGTTCCCCGATCCCGGCGACGCGCTCGCCCACGGGTCGCTGCTGGCGCCGATGCCCGGCTCGGTGCTGCGGGTGGCCGCGGCGGTCGGTGACACGGTCACCGCCGGACAACCGCTGATCTGGCTGGAGGCGATGAAGATGGAGCACACCATCGCCGCACCCGGCGACGGTGTGCTCGTCGAACTCAACGTCGAACCCGGCCACCAGGTGGAGGTCGGGGCAGTACTGGCCCGTGTCGACAACAAGGAGACAGACACCGCATGAACGGCTTCATCGAGACCGAGGAGCAGCAGGCCCTTCGTGAGGCGGTGGCCGCGATGGCCGCCAACTACGGGCAGGACTACTACCTCGAGAAGGCCCGTGCCGGGCAACACACCGACGAGTTGTGGGCCGAGGCGGGCAAGCTCGGCTTCATCGGGGTGAACCTGCCCGAGGAGTACGGCGGCGGCGGGGCGGGCATGTACGAGCTGAGCCTGGTGATGGAGGAGATGGCCGCGGCCGGGTCGGCGCTGCTGATGATGGTGGTCTCCCCCGCGATCAACGGCACGATCATCTCCCGGTTCGGCACCGAGGAACAGAAGAGGCGCTGGGTTCCCGGCATCGCCGATGGCTCGCTGATGATGGCGTTCGCCATCACCGAACCCGATGCCGGCTCGAACTCGCACAAGATCACCACCACCGCCCGCCGCGACGGCAGCGACTGGGTCCTGTCCGGCCAGAAGGTCTACATCTCCGGGGTCGACCAGGCCCAGGCGGTGCTGGTGGTGGGGCGCACGGAGGATCACAGGACGGGGAACCTGAAGCCCGCACTGTTCGTGGTGCCCACCGATGCCCCGGGACTGACCTACACGAGGATCCCGATGGAGATCGTCAGCCCCGAGTTCCAGTTCCAGGTGTTCCTCGACGAGGTGCGCCTGCCCGCCGACGCACTGGTCGGCTCCGGGGACGCCGCGATCGCGCAACTGTTCGCCGGGCTGAACCCGGAACGGATCATGGGTGCGGCCAGCGCGGTGGGCATGGGGCGCTTCGCGATCGGCAAGGCGGTCGACTACGTGAAGACCCGCCAGGTGTGGAAGACCCCGATCGGTGCGCACCAGGGGCTGTCCCACCCGCTGGCCCAGAACCACATCGAGATCGAGCTGGCCAAGCTGATGATGCAGAAGGCGGCCTCGCTGTACGACGCGGGCGACGACGCCGGTGCCGCCGAGGCGGCGAACATGGCGAAGTACGCCGCGGGTGAGGCGTCGGTACGCGCCGTCGACCAGGCCGTGCAGTCCCTGGGCGGCAACGGGCTGACCCAGGAGTACGGCATCGCCTCGGTGCTCACGGCGTCTCGGCTGGCGCGCATCGCGCCGGTCAGCCGGGAGATGATCCTCAACTTCGTGGCCCAGACCTCGCTGGGCCTGCCCAGGTCGTACTGATGCCTGACCTGGTCGCCTACCAGGCCGCCGACGGCATCGCCCGGTTGACACTGGACTCTCCGCACAACCGCAACGCGCTGTCCTCGGCGCTGGTCGAGCAGCTCCACGACGCGCTGACCCGGGCGGCGACCGAGCCGCGGGTGCGGGTCGTGGTTCTCGGGCACACCGGGAGCACGTTCTGCGCGGGTGCCGACCTGTCCGAGGCCCCGGCCGGTGCCGCACCCGCAGACCTCGCGGTGGCCCGTGCCCGGGAGATGACCCGGCTGCTGCGCCGGATCCTCGAGCTGCCGCTTCCGGTGATCGCCGCGATCGACGGGCACGTCCGGGCGGGCGGGCTGGGGCTGGTGGGTGCCTGCGACATCGCCGTGGCCGGACACACCAGCACCTTCGCGCTGACCGAGGCCCGCATCGGGGTGGCTCCGTCGATCGTCTCGCTGACCCTGCTGCCGAAGATGACGGCGCGGGCCGCCGGCCGGTATTTCGTCACCGGAGAGAAGTTCGGCGCCGAGACCGCCGCCGAGATCGGGCTGATCACCGTGGCTTCCGGGGACGTCGACGCGACCGTCGGTGAACTGGCGTCGGCGGCGGCGCTGGGTTCCCCGCAGGGCCTGGCCGCCTCCAAGGCGTTGACGACCGCGGCCATCCTCGACGAGTTCGATCGGCACGCAGAGAAATTGACTCGACAGTCGGCGGAGCTGTTCGTCTCGGACGAGGCGCGCGAAGGGATGATGGCCTTCCTGGAGAAGCGCCGGCCGAACTGGGTGCGGTAGCCGCCTCACAGTTTGGTGAAGAGTGTGTTGCAAGTGCCGACGTTCGTCGTAGGCTCGTGGCGATGTGCGCGCCCGCGATGACCAGAAGGCCCCTGTGAGCACCCCGCCCTCACCGGACGGGCCGACCGGCGCGGTGGACACCGACCGTATCGAGGTGGCCCAGCTGCTGACCGAGGCGGCCGCTTCGGGAGCCCTCGACCTCGGCGAATACGAGAACCGCCTGACGAAGGCGTACGCGGCGCAGACTCAGGACGAACTGGACCGGCTGTCGGACGACCTGCCCAGCGCGGTCACCCGGGGGCGCTGCGGCCCGTGCCGGCCCGCGCCGTCGACGCTGCTGCTGGCGATCCTGACCGGGTTCGAGCGGCGCGGACGCTGGAACGTCCCGAAGAAGCTCACCACGTTCGCGCTGTTCGGCGGCGGCGTGGTCGATTTGCGCTACGCCGACTTCACCTGCCACGACGTCGACATCCACTCGATCTCGATCATGGGCGGCCAGACCATCCTGGTTCCGCCCGAGGTCAACGTCGACCTGCACGGCGTGGGGGTGATGGGCAACTTCGACCACACCGTCAGCGGAGAGGGCTCCCCCGGCGCGCCGTGTGTCCGTATTCGCGGGTTCTCACTGTGGGGCAACGTCGGCGTCAAACGCAAGAAGCGCAAGTCCGGCTGAACTCCGCTCCGCGGTGTCAGCGCCGCCGCTTGGCGCCCAGGTAGTCGCCCACCACCGCGGCACCCAGCCCGTCCAGATCGGGCACCACCACCCGGCCCCCGACCCGGCGGGCGACCTGGTCGATGAAGCGCGCGAGGCCGGGATCGCTGCCCAGCCGGAAGATCGTCACCTGCGCGCCGATCTTCGCGACCTCGTCGAAGCCCCGGACCGTGTGCGCGATCGTGCGGGGGTGCGGAGGGTAATCGAAGAACACCGAAGAATGTCCGTCTCCCTCGTAGTCCTCGAGGTGCGCCGTCGGCTCTCCGTCGGTGACGACCAGCACGACCGGCTGGGCGTTGGGGTGGCGGCGCAGGTGCCGGGTGGCCAGCGCGAGCGCGTGGTGCAGGTTGGTGCCCTGCTCGTAGACGCCCTCGAGCCCGGTCAGCTCGGCCGGTGTGACGGTGCGCGCATAGCGGCCGAACGCGACGATCTGCAGGGCGTCCGAGCGGAACCGGGTGCTGACCAGATGGTTGAGCGCCAGCGCGGTGCGCTTCATCGGCAGCCAGCGGTTCTCCATCACCATCGAGAACGACGTGTCCACCAGCAGTGCCACCGCGGCCTGGGTGCGGGTCTCGGTCTCGGAGATCTCGACGTCGTCGACGGTGATCCGCACCGGCAGCGGACGCTCACCGGTTCCGGCCTCCCGTAACACTGCATTGGTCACAGTGCGGGTGACGTTCCACGGCTCGGTGTCGCCGAACTGCCACGGCCGGGTGGCTCCGGTCAGCTCTCCCGCCGCCCCGGCACGGCGGGTGTCCCGCTCCCCGTGTCGCCCCGACAGTTGTTGCGCCACATCCCGTAAAGCGGCCTGGCCGAGCTGGCGCATCGCCTTCGGGGACAGTCGCCACTTCCCGTCGGAGCCGCGGTCGAGAAATCCCTGGTTCATCAGCGCGCGTTCCAGCTCGGCGAGGGTACGCGCGTCCACCGCCGCCTGGTCGCCGAGCTGGCGGGCCAGCATGTCGAGATCGACGTCATCCATGCTGGCGCCGGAGTAACTCTGGGACAGCTGCTCGGCGAGCTGTTCGAGCTCGGCGATGTCGGCCATCGCCTGCGCGCCTTCCCCCATGCCGAGCGGGTCGTCACCGGAGAAGCGCTGCGAGCCGTCCCAGTCCTCACCCGGACGAGCAGCCTGCAGGTGGGCATCGAGCCGATTCAGCGCGTTCATCAGCGACGGCGACCCGAACGCCTGCTGCGCAAGGGAATCCAGCTCGGCCCGCTGCTGCTCGGTGAGGCTGTTGCGGAACCGCTGCGCGGCTGCGGCACGTTGGGCCAGCGAGTCGAGCAACTCGTCGATGTTGCTCGGGTTCTCCGGGAAGAACTGGCCGTGCTTGGCCATGAAGTCCTGGAAGTCTTCCGGCGAATCCTCGCCCTTGGCGTGCTTGTCGAGCAGCTCGTTGAGGTCGTCTAGCATCTCGTTGACGCGTTGGCGGTCCTCGTCGGTGGCGTTCTCCAGCGCCTGCTTCATGCCGGCGAAACGCTGGTCGAGCATCTCGCGGCCGAGCAGATCCTTGATCTGGTCGTACTTCTCGCGCGCCTCCTGCGAGCGCCAGTCGTATTCGGCGAGCTCCTGCACCGCCTTGGCCGGTGAGGGTGACAGGGAATCGAGTTGCAGCTCGCCGAACCGGGCGTCGTCGTCGAGGGCACGCGCCAGTTCCTTGCGCTCCGCCAGGACCGCCTCGTCGAGCAGCTTCTTGATGTCGGCCAAGGTGCCGTCGAGGTTGTTGTGCTGCAACAGCTCTCGCCGGCGCCGGTTGGCCTCCGCGGCGAGCTTGTCGGCGCCCGCCATGTTCTTCGAGCCCCGCCGCAGCAGTTCGGACAGCGCGCGGCGCGGCGAGGTGCCCTCCATGACGTCCTGCCCGATCGCCTCCAGCGCCTCCCGCAGGTCGATGGGCGGAGCCAACGGGTCGGGGCCGCCGGTGTATCGCGAGTACCGCGAGAGCCTTCTACTCATGACCGCACTCTCCCCCGCAAGCGGGAGGTGCCCCCACGCCGCTTGATCGTCGTACGGCCCTCAGCCATAGACCGTCTCGCCTTCGCCGGAGACCTTGTCGATGCGCTTGGCCAGGTACAGCGCCTCGAGTGCGAGCTCGATCGCCGCGGCGCGCTGCCCCTCCGACCGGGCGTCGAGGCGGCGCTGGATCTCGGCCACCGCCGGCACTTCGGGCAGCGCATCGAGCACCTCGCGGGCGGAGACCCGTTCACCGGTGGTGACCGGCGAGCCGCCCTCCACTGCGGTGACGATCGGCGCAACGTCGATGCCCCCCAGCAGGCGCTGGGCGGTATCGGCCGTCGCCCGCCGCAGCAGGTGCTCGAGGACCGCCTGCTCGCGGCCCTCCTCACCGGATTCGAACTCCAGCTTGCCGCGCAGCACGTCGATCACGGTGCCGAGGTCGACGACCCGGGCAACCGGGTCCGACTCACCGAGCAGCGCGCCGCGGTGCCGCGCCGAGGCGGCGACGGTCTCGGCCGCCGCGATCGCGAACCGGGCCGACACCCCGGAACGCTGGTCGACGGACGTCGACTCGCGCAGGCTGCGGGCGAATCGGGCCAGGATCTGCATCAGGTAGTCGGGCACCTCGGCGGCCAGGTGAGCCTCCTGGCTGATGACGCCGACCTCGGCGTCGAGCTCGAGCGGATAGTGGGTGCGGATCTCGGCGCCGAACCGGTCCTTGAGCGGGGTGATGATGCGCCCACGGTTCGTGTAGTCCTCGGGGTTGGCGCTGGCCACGACCAGCACGTCCAGCGGCAGCCGCAGCGTGTAGCCGCGCACCTGGATATCGCGTTCCTCCATCACGTTGAGCATCGCGACCTGGATGCGTTCGGCGAGGTCGGGGAGCTCGTTGACGGCGACGATGCCGCGGTGTGCGCGCGGGATCAGCCCGTAGGCGATGGTCTCGGGATCGCCGAGGCTGCGGCCCTCGGCGACCTTGATCGGGTCGATGTCGCCGACCAGGTCGGCAACGCTGGTGTCCGGGGTGGCCAGCTTCTCGGTGTAGCGGTCACTGCGGTGCCGCCAGGTGATCGGCAGGTCGTCACCGGAATCGGCGGCCCGGCGGATCGATTCCGGGGTGATCGGGCTGTACGGGTGCTCGCCCAACTCGGCACCCGCGATAACCGGCGTCCACTCGTCGAGCAGCCCGCTCAGCGCCCGCAGCAGCCTGGTCTTGCCCTGGCCACGCTCGCCGAGCAGCACGATGTCGTGCCCGGCGATCAACGCCCGCTCCAGCTGCGGGAGGACTGTGTCGTCGAACCCGAGAATGCCGGGCCAGATGTCGGCCACCTCGGCTCCCGAAGCGAGCGCCGCAAGCAGATTCTCCCGGATCTCGGCCTTCACGCTGCGTTCGCGGTGCCCGGAGGCACGGAGTTCGCCGACGGTGCGGGGGAGGTCGTTGGGTGCAGTCACCACTCCACGCTACGACTCTTCCCCCCGCGCGCGCGTGCCTGTCCCCGACATAGCGCCGCACGCTGGGATTATGCGCCCGGCCCCGGCTCCGCATGGGCTCACGGCGCAGATGTCAGTGCGCGAAGTGCCGCGCGCCGGTCAGGTACAGCGTGATGCCCGCGACTTCGGCGGCCGCCGTGACTTCGGCGTCGCGGACCGAGCCGCCCGGGTGCACCACGGCCGTCACGCCTGCGCGGATCAGGGTCTCCAGCCCGTCGGGGAACGGGAAGAACGCGTCGGAGGCGGCCACCGCGTTCCGGGTGCGGTCCCCGGCACGTTCCACCGCCAGCCGGGCCGCGTCGACCCGGTTCACCTGGCCCATTCCGACGCCGACCGTCGCGCCGTCCTTGGCGACGACGATCGCGTTGGACTTCACCGCCCGGCAGGTACGCCACGCGAAGACCAGGTCGGCGAGCGTGGCGGGGTCGGCCGGCGTGCCGGTGGCCAGGGTCCAGTTGGCGGGGTCGTCGCCGGCGGCGTCGACGGCGTCGCGCTGCTGCAGCAGCAGACCACCGCTGATCTGGCGGAACTCGGTCCCACCGGGGGACGGCTCGGCCGCCACCAGCACGCGGATGTTCTTCTTGCCGGCCAGCACCTCCACAGCGCCGGGCTCGTAGGCGGGCGCGATGATCACCTCGGTGAAGATGCCCGCCACCGTCTCGGCCATCTCGACGGTGACCTCGGCGTTGGCCGCGATCACGCCGCCGAACGCCGACAACGGGTCGCAGGCGTGGGCCTTGCGGTGGGCGTCGGCCACCGACACCGACGACACCGCGATGCCGCACGGGTTGGCGTGCTTGATGATCGCCACACAGATGTCCTCGTGGTCGAACGCCGCCCGCCAGGCCGCGTCGGCATCGGTGTAGTTGTTGTAGGACATCTCTTTTCCGTGCAGCTGCTCGGCCTGCGCCAGTCCCGGCCACCCGCCGTCGTCGCAGTACAGCGCCGCCTGCTGGTGCGGGTTCTCGCCGTAGCGCAGCACCGCGGTGCGGCGGAACGTCGCACCCAGCCACGCCGGCAGCGACTCGACCGCCGTACCGTCCGCAGCGTCCTCGGGAGCCAGCACCGTCTCCATCCACGCCGCGACGGCGACGTCGTACTCCGCGGTGTGGCGGAACGCCAACGAGGCCAACTTCTTCCGCTCCTTCAGCGTGAAGCCGCCGGCCCGCACCGCGGCCAGCACACCGTCATAGCCGAGCGGATCGACCACCACGGCCACGCTCGGATGGTTCTTGGCCGCGGCACGCACCATCGAGGGGCCGCCGATGTCGATCTGCTCGACGCACTCGTCCTCGTCGGCACCGGAGTTCACCGTCTGGGTGAACGGGTAGAGGTTCACCACGACGAGCTCGAACGGGGCCACACCGAGGTCGGCGAGCGCCGAGACGTGCTCGGATTTGCGCTGATCGGCCAGCAGCCCGGCGTGCACTCGCGGATGCAGGGTCTTGACGCGGCCGTCGAGCACCTCCGGGAAGCCGGTGACCTGCTCCACCGGGGTGACCGGAACACCGGCGCCGGCAATGGTTTTCGCGGTGGAACCGGTGGAAACGAGCTCCACCCCGGCGTCGTGCAGCCCCTGAGCGAGGGGCACCAGACCGGTCTTGTCGTAGACGCTGATCAGCGCGCGGCGAACCTTGCGCCGGTACGGGAGGGTGATCTCGGTCATCCTATGGTCGCCTTTCGTCCTGTCCAGGTCACGCCGCGGGTCGCCAGCGCGGCCAGGACATCCACCAGAAGCTGCCGTTCGACCACCTTGATCCGCTCGTGCAGGGTGGCCTCGTCGTCGCCGTCGAGAACGGGCACGGCCTGCTGCGCCAGGATCGGTCCGGTGTCGGTGCCGGCGTCGACCAGGTGCACGGTGCACCCGGTGACGCGGACCCCGTAATCCAGGGCCTCGGGTACCGCGTGCGCCCCGGGGAAGGCGGGCAGCAGGGCCGGGTGTGTGTTGACCACCCGCCCGGGGAACCGCGAAAGAAACGCGGGTCCAAGAATTTTCATGAAGCCGGCCGACACCACCAGGTCGGGTTGGTGGGCGGCGGTCGCCTCGGTGATGGCGGCGTCCCAGGCGCTGCGGTCCGGATGGTCGCGCAGCCCGACGGTGAAGGTCGGCACCCCGGCGTCCGACGCGATGTCGAGGGCGCGACACGCCCGGTCGGTGCCGACCGCGACGACCCGGGCGGGATAGTCGCCGACGGCCGACTCGAGCAGCGACGCCAGCAGCGAGCCGGTGCCGGAGGCCAGCACGACCAACCGCGCCGGCGCACTCGGGGGCACACGGACCGCGGGCTGCACGCCAGAGAGCCTAATGGGTGGTCAGTCGGCGATGCGTCCGCGGCTGCCATCTGCCCCGTCGTCGGCATCGACGACGAAGTGGTCCTCGGGGTCGAGATCCACCGGCGCGGGCAGATCGGCACCGGGCTGCTCGTCCTCGGCAGCCGCCGGTTCGGCTTCGGGTGCGCCGGACTCGGCGGCGGCTTCGGGTGCGCCGGACTCGGCGGCGACTTCGGGTGCCTCGCCGGGCTCGGCGGCGGCTTCGGGTGCCTCGCCGGGCTCGGGGACCGGCGCGGGTGCCTCGCCGGGCTCCGGCGGCTCCGGTCCAGAGGCGTCGCCCGCCTCGTCGGTCGCGGAGGCCCCGGGCTCGGCGACGGGGTCCTCGGGCTCGGCGGCGGGCGCGGGCGTGCGCACCCTGGGCCGGAGGCCGCCGGACATCACCACGGTCAGCGCGCCGATCCCGGCGAACCACAGGAACACCGCGGGCGCGAACGTCGCCTGGTCGATCCCGACGTCGCCGAAGTTGCCCAGTGCCCCCCCGGCCGCGTACCCCAGCAGCGCCATCGTCGCCGCGGCCAGCGCCGCGGCGACCACCACCTTGGCCAGCGCGGACAGCAGCGGCAGCGGGTGTCGCGCACACTGTTGTCCCAGCGCCACCGCGGCAGCGGCCGCGATGATCATCAACGCCACCCACACGGGCCCCAACGGGGGCGTCGGCACGGCGGCGAGCACCGGCAACGCCGGGATGTCGCCGCCCAGGACCGTGAACGAGCTGAAGGTGGCCAGCCCGACGTGCGCGGAGGACCCCACCGCCACCGCGGCGGCGCCCACCATCACGTTGGGGATGTACAGCACCGACAGCACGGTGAGGCTGAACTGGCCGAACATCGAGTCGGTGATCGAATACAACTCGTGCATCGTCGCCCAGTGCACGACCAGCGAGCCCGCGGTGACCACACCGGACAGCCCCATCAGGGCCAACACCCCCGCCGCGGCGGCGCGTACGGCGTCGGCGAGAAAATCCGGCAGCGGCGAGGACGCCAGCAGACGCCGGCCCACGCGCGATCCGACGCCGAGCGATGCGCCGATCGCGTGCACCGCGAACACCCCGCCGAACGCGCGCAGCGCGTCCGGGGTCTGCAACTCGGTCAGCACCGACGCCGCATCGTGGATGACCGCCAGGCAGATCGCCGCGATCAGCACCGGGCCACCCAGTGCCGACGCGACCACCCAGCGCGTCACGAGCCAGGAGGCCGACGTCGTCGCCGCCGCGGTGGTCCGTGCGGTCCCGTAGACCATCGCCAGCACCGGAAGCAACGGCATCACGCCCAGCGCACTGCCGCCGATCGACACCGGGACCTGGTGCACGGCCAGCCACATGCTGGCGATCGCGCCGAGCGCACCGGTCATGTCGCTGTTGGCGATCACCAGCTGCAGCAGCACCACCGCCGCGATGACGACCAGCGCGACCACCGACGGACCGAACGCCACCCGCAGCAGGTCACGCGCCTGGCGCGCACCCCTTGAGGGCCTGGGGGTGCCGCCCACGTGTGGGGCACTGTTCACGGGTCGGGCCGCTCCTCGCACAAGCTCGGCGCACGGCGTTCGCGCACGCGCGGCTCAGACTACGACGACGACTCACCCGACTGCGAAGATGACGACTGCTGGGGCGGCGTGGGCACCTGGGTCGTCGGCGCATTGCTGGACGGCGGTTGGCCGTAGGTCGGGAACCCGGTGGGAGGCGTCGGCGGCCCCGACGGAGCCACGGCGGGGAACCCGCCGGTGGACGGACCGGTACCGGGGTAGCCGCCGTACGGCGTCGGGTAGCCGGGACGCGGCTGCTGGTTCTGGGGCGGCACGGGCGGCTGGCCGGGTTGGCCGTAATACGGACCCGGGTACTGACCGAAGTGCTGGGGCTGTTCGTAGCGGGGCCGGGGCGCCGGTGAGGTGATGATCCCGGCATCGAACAGCAGGACCACCAGGGCGACGGCCGCCTGCAACAGCGTGAACGCGATGACGAGGTAGAGCCCCCAGCCCAGCGAGGCGCCGGCGGGTTTGTTGATGACCTCCGCCAGGACCAGCAGGAAACTCAGCGTCGCGGCGACCGCCGCGATCGCGACGTGGCTCTGCTGCTTGGGTAGCAGGCCCAATCCCGCCAGGAGTCCGGCCAGCACCGCGGCGATCACGGCGAAAGCCAGGCCCAGCGAGCTGCCGCTGAGCTGGCCCAGACCGGGAAACTGCGAGGCGGTGATGGTGAACTGCGGCGCGAAGCTGGACAGGTAGACCAGCAGGCCGAGCACGGCGACAACACCACTGAGGTACATCGGGAGCTTGCGGGGAAGGCCGGCTCCGGCAGCGCCGGGTTCGTGCTCGGCGACCTTGGCGAACTGTTGGGTCGGCGCGGCGAACTGCGTGGTCGGCTGCTGCGCTGGCGGGTATCCGGATCCTCCGGGCGCGCCTTGTGGGTACGACATGACCTCTCCTGTGCTGTGCGGCATGGCGCCGGCTTCGACGTTCGGTCGACGGCATCGGCGACAGACCGCGTGAGCGATTAGAACCCCACGCTAGCGCACCCCCGCAGACAGCCCGCACGCCTCGCCTGAGGGCCATGGCGGCTCTCAGCGCATTCACATCTCGGCTACGGCGCTGACCTGCGGGAGTGATTGCGAGCGGCGTTACGCGGCAACGATTTCGGACGTCTCCGACAGGATTTCGGACGTCTCCGGCAGGTCAGCCCATCACGATCGGAGTGGCGGGAAGTCCGTTGAACCGCGATGAGGTGACGCTCGTGTAGGCGCCCATCATCGGGCTGACCAGCACGTCGCCGACGTTCAGCGCGGGCATCGGGTAGTCGTGGGCGACCACGTCGGCGCTGTCGCAGGTCGGGCCCGCCAGCGTCACCGGTTCCAGGCAGCCATGCTGTCCGGTGAGCTCCTTCAGCCCGAGGATGGGTGGATGGACGTCCTCGGTCGTCACGTTGGAGTAGCTTCCGTACACGCCGTCATCGAGGTAATGCCACACCCGGCCCGCGCGGACCGCGGTGCCGACGACGCTGGTCAGCAGCGTCATGCAGTCGGCCGCGAGGAACCGTCCCGGCTCGGCGAGCAGGGTGAACTCTCCGCGCATCCCGCCCAGCGCCTCGTCGACCGCGGCGGCGACCAGGTCGATGGACGGTTCGCGCTCGCGGTAGCCGACCGGAAATCCGCCGCCGATGTCGATGACCCGGGTCGGCACGCCGAACGTGTCGCGCAGGCGCCCGACCAGTTCGAGCGTGCGAAGCAGCGCATCCCGATAGGGGCCCGGCGAGCAGGTCTGGCTGCCCACGTGGAAGCTGAAGCCGGCGAACCGCACGCCGGTCGCGATCACCTGCTTGACCAGCAGCTCGGCCTCGGCCGACTCGATCCCGAATTTCGTCGACAGATCAGATTTCGCGCCCGGGTTGCGGAAGGCCAGCCGCACCAGGATCTCGATGTCGGGTGAACGACCACAGAACTTCTGGGCCTCGGCGAGGTTCTCGACGACGAAGGTGCGCACCCCCGCGGCGTAGGCGTGATCGATGTCGGCCGGCTTCTTGATCGGATGGGTGAAGATGCACCTGTGCATCGGCAGCCCGAGCGCTGCGATCAGATCGACCTCGGCGCGCGTCGCCACGTCGAACCCGCCGCCGCAGATCGCGATGGTGGTCAAGACGATCGGGTGCGGCAACGCCTTGACCGCGTAGTGCAGACCGAAGCCGGGCAGCGCCTGCTCGAGCCGGCGGAATCGGCGGGCCACCCGGTGGGGCTCCAGGACGAGCAGCGGGGTGCCGTGGGTATCGGCGAGGCGCGACCAGCGCTGGGCGCGGTCGCGCAGTTCCTCACACAGCTGGGACCGTCGTTGTCGGTTCATCGGATTCCCCCTCCTGGTTCGCGGGTCGAGGACGGCGCTGTACGAGCAGGCCCGCGAATCGCTCGTAGCTGACGATCGCGCACGCATAGAAGCCGACGTCGGACACCAGCTTCGCGAAGATCCAGCCGGCGGCGACGTTGCCGAACAACAGCGGGCCGGCGTAGAAGGCGATCGGCCGCACGATGACGCTGTCGATCAGCTCAGCGGGCCCGAACTCGACCGCCACGCTGCGCAGCGCGAGCAGATTGGCCAGCACCAGCCGCGCCAGCGGCGGCCGGTGCGCCAGAGCGCGGTGACTCCACCGCACGGCGTTGAGATAGGCGGCCGCGTAGTACCCGCCGGAGGCCCCGATGGTGGCCGCGACGGCGGCCGCGGCCAGCGACCCCGTGATCGCGTACGCCAGCGCCGCGCCGCCGAGCTCACCAACCGTCCCGGCGATCTCACACGGCAGGTACCGGCGCAGCCACTCCCCGATCTTCTGCCGTCTCGCCGCCTTGTCGCCCATGTCCAGAACTGTTCCGAAGCGGCGGTTCGCCGTCGCGAGTAGCGCGATACCCGAATTCCCGGGCGGCGGCCGCGAAGGACTACGCAGTCCGCACCTTGCGGACGCGTATTGGAACACGTTCTAATTCAGGTATGGATTTCGGTTTGGTGCTGTTCACGTCGGATCGCGGTATCACCCCGGCGGCCGCGGCGAAACTGGCCGACGAACACGGATTCACCACGTTCTACGTGCCCGAACACACCCACATCCCGATCAAGCGGGCCGCCGCCCACCCCACCACCGGCGACGAAACCCTGCCCGACGACCGCTACATGCGCACCCTGGACCCCTGGGTCTCCCTCGGCACCGCCGCCGCGGTCACCACCCGGGTGCGGCTGTCCACCGCGGTGGCCCTACCCGTCGAACACGATCCGATCACCCTGGCCAAGTCCATCGCCACCCTCGACCACCTGTCCGGCGGACGGGTGTCCCTGGGCGTCGGCTTCGGCTGGAACACCGACGAACTGGCCGACCACAACGTGCCCCCCGGCCGGCGCCGCACCATGCTGCGCGAATACCTCGAGGCGATGCGTGCCCTGTGGACCCGGGAAGAGGCCGAATATGACGGGGAATTCGTCACATTCGGCCCGTCCTGGGCCTGGCCGAAACCGGTTCAGGCGCACATCCCCGTGCTGGTCGGCGCCGCGGGCACCGAGAAGAACTTCAAGTGGATCGCCCGCTCAGCCGACGGCTGGATCACCACCCCCCGTGACGTGAACATCGACGAACCCGTCAAACTCCTGCAGGACACCTGGGCCGGCGCCGGCCGCGACGGAGCACCGCAGATCGTGGCGCTGGACTTCAAACCCGACCCGGACAAACTCGCCCGCTGGCGTGACCTCGGCGTCACCGAAGTCCTCTTCGGGCTGCCCGATTGCAGCCCCGACGACGTCACCGCCTACGTCGAACGACTCGCCGACAAGCTCGGTGCGCTGGTATGAAGCCCCCCCACCCGGGTGAACGGGCCGCCGCCGCGATACCGCGGCTCGGGGTTCTCGCCGTCGCAGCGGCACCGCTGCTCGGGGTTCTCGCCATCGCAGCGGCACCGGGCGTCGCGGCCGCCGACCCGGGCTTTCCCGACCTGTCCGCATACCCGGCCGTCGATGCCGTCGACTACCTGCAGAGCTACCCGTACTTCTCCGGTTTCGCCTTCGAGACCCCGGACGGTCTGCGCTGCGCGCACAACGAATTGAACTCGCGCGACGATCCGTCCCGCTCGACGCTGTCGTGCGAGGGTCCGCGCCCGGACCGGGGCCCCGGCACCTGGCAGGTCCTGGTCGCCACCGATGAAGCGGCCGTCGCCGAACCGTCCTATCCGCCGCTGGACCCGGCGATTCCGACCGATCCCGCGACCGCGCCGCGAACGCTGCCCGCGCTGCACAAGATCGTCTACGCGGGAATAGAGTGCGCGGCCGACGACCGGGGTATGACGGCATGCCGGATCGGCGAGCACGGCTTCGTGCTGACCCCTACCTCGACGGAGCTGTTCTGATGCCGGCCGGCCACCGCCCGATCACCAGAACCCTCGTCCTCGCCGGGGTGTTCGGTTGTATCGCCGTCGCCGGGTGTTCCCGGTTCGAGATCCCCAACCCGGACCCGTCCCCGCTACCGCCGCCGACCACCGAGACGACGAGCACCCAACCCCCGCCCGATGTCGACTTCCCCGACCTGACCGGTTTCACCGAGGCCGGGGAGCGCTACGACCAGACCAATGTCCCGAGGGTTCAAGGCTTCTACTTCTCCACGCCGGACGGCCTGCTCTGCGGCAGCAATGCCTACCCCGAGCCGCAGTTCGAGTACGTCAGCTGTCGGGGACCGATGCCCGCGCAGGGGCCCGGCGTCTGGGAGGTCACCGTGCATCGCGGGCAGCCGGCGACGGTCGAGTCGATCGACGGCGATCCCGGCTACGCAGCGGACAGCGCCGACCCGCCCGCGGTTCTGCCGCCGCTGCACAAGGTGACGGCGAGCAAGGGTGACGCCCTCTGCGCCGTCGACGACGAGCACTCGACCGCATGCCGCCTCGGTGACCACGGCTTCGTGATCAGCCCGTCGTCGACCGAGTTGTTCTGATCAGCGTGGTTCTGATCAGCGTGGTTCTGATCAGCGTGGTTCTGATCAGCTCAGCACCGCCCGGTTGCCGCTCTCGGTCGAGCGCACGGTGATCGCCGCGCCCAGCGGGTCGGCATCGCTCATCAGCGACACCAACGCGGGATCCTCGGTGGTGGCCATGAATCGGGAGCCGTCGGCGTCGAGGCGACCGACGATGATGCCGGTGCGCGCCGGCCAGTCGTAGCGCACCGAGTAGGTCTCGATCGTGCCGGTGCCGTCGACGATCTTGGTGACCGGCACCTTCGGCAGGTCGGCAACCCGCGCGCTCAAGTCCGCGCTGCGCGACCGGCGCCATTCGGCCGGTTCGGTCGAATAGATGCCGACCGAGTACTTGCTGGCGATGCCGCCATTGGCCCCGACGAACCCGAATCGGCCCGGGTTCTCCCGCATCCGGCCGACCGTCTCGGCGATCCCGTGCAGCGAGTAGCTGTTACCGGGGCCTCCGAAGTAGGGCAGCCCGCCGGTGAGGGTGAGCCCGCGCGGGTCGTCGGGTGCCAGACCGAGAGCCTCGCAGATCACGAACACCGGGAACGGGAAGCAACTGTAGAGGTCGAAGGTGGCGATGTCGTCGACGCCGATCCCGGCCACCCGGAGCGCCTCCTGCGCGGCCAGTACCGATGCCGGGGCGGCGCCGAGGTCGGCGCGATCCAGCAGAGCCTGCTCGACGAGGTCGGAGTGCCCGTGCAGGTAGACCCACTTCTCTTCGGGGATAACGAGTTTGCGTGCAGCCTCGACGGACATCAGCACGGTGGCCGCACCCTGATTGACCGTGTCGCGTGCGACGAGCAGGCGCGGATAGGGATCGCAGATCATCCGGTTCTCGTCGGTGACCGTCTCGATCTCCTGCACCGAGCGCTCCACCGGTGAAGACGAGAATGGGTTCTTGGCAGCGACTTTCGACATCGGCGCGAACAGCTCGGCCATCGCGTGGCGGTACTCGCCGACCCCGAGCCCGAGGCGCGCGCGCCGTGCGTTGTCGAGCAGGCCGTACTGCACCGGTGCTCCGGTCAGCCCGTGCGTCACGGTGTACTCGTCGATGAAGGAGAAGATCTGGTGGCCGCGGTCCTCGAGCTGGCCGTCTGCCCGCTCGGTGAAATCGGGCTTGTCGTCGCGGCCGGCGAAGGACTTGGCAGTGGAGCCGGCTTCGGAACCGATGACCATGACCGCGTCGATCTCGCCCGCAGCGATGGCGGCGGCGAACTCGGTGACGACCTTCTGGGGACCCTGACCACCGACGGGCTCGAGGATCACCCGCGCCGGGTCCGCGCCGAGACGGCGCATCACCGAGCGGGGGTAGTTGGTGGATTTTCCGAGCGGCGCAGGCATCGGGCCCGAGATCTCGAACTGGCGCAGCCCGACGACGACGTCGATCGCATCGGCCACCGAAGCCACGTCGGCTCCGGTGTCGGTCAGTGCCGCCCCGGCGGCCTCGGTGGCCAGGGCGACCGCCGACATGCCGCGGTACCCGGGTTCGTCGATCCGTTCGGTGAACTGCCCTACGCCGACCACGACCGGCGTCCGCGGATCAACTGCCATGCTCACATCCTCTCGATTGCTTTGAGAGGCTAATAGAACGCCGTATCACTGTGCCAACCAAGGGGCCCGTGACGCGCCGCGAGCGCGCGCATTTGTACGGCTGCGACGGTGTGTCGCCGCACAGACGCGCGCGCTCGCGGTGAAGAAAAGAGGCTTACAGGCTCTGGAGCAGTTCCCGGGCCAGCCTGGCGGTCTCCGACGGGGTCTTGCCGACCTTGACGCCGGCCGCCTCGAGGGCCTCCTTCTTGGCCGCGGCGGTGCCCGACGAACCCGACACGATGGCGCCCGCGTGGCCCATCGTCTTGCCCTCGGGCGCGGTGAACCCGGCGACGTAACCGACGACCGGCTTGGAGACATTGGCCTTGATGTAGTCGGCCGCCCGCTCCTCGGCGTCGCCGCCGATCTCGCCGATCATCACGATGATCTTGGTCTCCGGGTCCTTCTCGAACGCCTCGATCGCGTCGATGTGGGTGGTGCCGATGACCGGGTCGCCGCCGATCCCGATCGCCGTCGAGAAGCCCAGATCGCGCAGCTCGTACATCATCTGATAGGTCAGCGTCCCGGACTTCGACACCAGGCCGATCGGGCCCTTGCCGGTGATGTTGTTCGGGGTGATGCCGACCAGCGACTCGCCCGGGGTGATGATGCCGGGGCAGTTCGGGCCGATGATCCGGGTGTTGGCGCCCTTGTCCAGGTTGTAGGCCCACGCATAGGCGGTGTCCTGCACCGGGATTCCCTCGGTGATGACCACCAACAGCGGGATCTCGGCGTCGATGGCCTCGATGATGGCGTCCTTCGAGAAGGCCGGCGGCACGAACGCGATCGACACGTCGGCGCCGGTCTCCTTCATCGCCTCGGCGACGCTGCCGAACACCGGCAGGGTGACGTCTTTGCCCTCTTTGTCCTCATGGGTGACGGTGGTACCCGCCTTGCGGGCGTTGACGCCGCCGACGATTTGGGTCCCGGCCTTGAGCATCAGCTTGGTGTGCTTGGTGCCCTCGCCGCCGGTGATGCCTTGGACGATGACCTTGGAGTCCTTGTTCAGAAAGATAGACATGGGTTCGTGTCCCTTACTTGTTCGCCAGCTCGGCGGCCTTGTCGGCGCCGGAGTCCATGGTGTCGGCCTGGATGACCAGCGGATGGTTGGCCTCGGACAGGATGCGGCGGCCCTCGTCGACGTTGTTGCCGTCGAGGCGCACCACCAGCGGCTTGTTCGCATCGTCGCCGAGGATCTCCAGCGCCTTGACGATGCCGTTGGCCACCGCGTCGCACGCGGTGATGCCGCCGAAGACGTTGACGAACACGCTCTTGACCTGGCTGTCGTTCAGGATCACGTCCAACCCGGCAGCCATCACCTCGGCCGAGGCGCCACCACCGATGTCGAGGAAGTTGGCCGGCTTCACACCGTCGTGCTTTTCACCGGCGTAGGCGACCACGTCGAGCGTGGACATCACCAGGCCGGCGCCGTTGCCGATGATGCCGACCTCACCGTCGAGCTTGACGTAGTTGAGGTCGTTCTCCTTGGCTTTGAGCTCGAGCGGATCGGTGGCGTCCCGGTCCTCGAACTCGGCGTGGCCGGGCTGCCGGAAGTCGGCGTTGGCATCCAGGGTGACCTTGCCGTCCAGCGCAAGGATCTGGCCTGGGTCGCCTTCACCGCGGGAGGGCGTACGCACCAGCGGGTTGACCTCCACCAGGGTGGCGTCCTCGCCGACGAACACCTCCCACAGCTTCTGGATCGTCACGGCGGCGGCGTCGAGCACCTCCGCGGGCAGATGGCCCTTCTCGGCGATCTCCCGGGCGAACGCCAGATCCACGCCCTTGACGGCGTTCACCGGCACCTTGGCCAGCCGGTCCGGCTTGGTGGCCGCGACCTCTTCGATCTCCATGCCGCCCTCGACGGAGCACATGGCCAGGTACGTGCGGTTGGCGCGGTCGAGGAGGAAGGAGATGTAGTACTCCTCGGCGATGTCGCTGGCCTCGGCGACCAGCAACTTCTTCACGACGTGGCCCTTGATGTCCAGGCCGAGGATGTTGGACGCGTGGGTGAACGCATCGTCGGGGGTGGCGGCGAACTTCACACCGCCGGCCTTGCCACGCCCGCCGACCTTGACCTGGGCCTTCACCATGACGGGCTTGCCGATCTCCTCGGCGATGGCCTTCGCGTCCTCGGCGGTGTCGGTCACCCGGCCGGGAGTGGTTGGAACGTTGTGCTTGGCGAACAGTTCTTTCGCCTGGTACTCGAAGAGGTCCATGGACTCGAGACATCCCTGTCTGTCTGCGGCTAGATATTTTGCGCCCGACGGGCTCGGGGGAACTTTATCCACACGACCGCAGGCGATCGCCACCGCCCACTACTCATGTGGTCGATCTCACCGCGGGCGGTCTGGTGATTCAAGTCACATTCGGGTGCGGAGCCGCCGCTGGGGTTGGCACATTGATTGGAATTTGGTTAACGTCCACTGGTCTAGATAACGGTCTGATCACAACGATAGGACTTCTAAGGTTGCCTCAGCATCGTTCGCCTCGGTCTCCGAACACCGTCGCGGCACCTGATCCGACCGAGGTCACCGATATCATTCCGTTCAATGAATTCGGCGATCTGGCCGAGTTGGACTTCCTGCCGCACGCGGCTTTCGACCGGGAGTCGCAGGTCATCCACGCCCCCGAGCTCGACGATCTGCATCACACCGACGACCTGGTTCCGCTGCGCCTCGCGGTGCCCGAGCGATTCCGGGCGGCCCCTCGCGACGGACGGCAGCCGTCCGCGCACGCCTACCGCGACAGCCACACCGACCTGAGCGACGGCAACGCGCCGACCGACGTGATCGACATGCGGGGCCGCAGACCGCAGCACCGCAAGGCCGAGGTCCCGGTCAAGGGCCGGCTGATGGTGGCCGCGATGGCCGTCGGCGCGACCGCCGCGGGTGCCTACACGATGGTCAACGGCTCGCAGAAGGCTCCCGAACAGAGCGTGCTCGCGGCCGAGGAAACCGCCGGCGGCCCGTCCGTGATCACCGGCTCGGTGGACGGTATGCAGGTGGTCAGCGTCGCCCCGGCGGTCAACTCGTCGGTGCACGCCGAGGAGATCGTCAAGGCCGCGGCGTTCGCGCAGGAGCGCGCCGAGCGCGAGGCCCGGCTGGCCCGCCCGCAGTTCGCCATGCCGACACACGGCGTGTGGACGTCGGGTTTCGGCTATCGCTGGGGCGTCCTGCACGGCGGTATCGACATCGCCAACTCGATCGGCACCCCGATCGTTGCCGCCGCCGACGGCGTGGTCATCGAGGCCGGCCCGACCGCCGGTTACGGGGCTTACGTCAAGATCAAGCATTCCGACGGCACCGTGACGCTCTACGGCCACGTCAACACCTGGCTGGTCAGCGTCGGCGAGCGCGTCATGGCCGGCGATCAGATCGCCACCATCGGCAACCGCGGCAACTCGACCGGCCCGCACCTGCACTTCGAGGTGCTGCTCAACGGCACCGACCGAGTCGACCCGGTCGGCTGGCTGGCCAAGCGGGGGCTCACCCCCGGCAGCTACGTTGGCTGAGTGACGGGCGACGACAACAATCCCGACGACCCCGGCGATCCCGCCGAAGCGGGCGACACCGCTGAGCCCGAGACCCGCATCCTGCGCCGTGCCCCACAGAGCGCCGACGCACGACCGGACCCACGCAGCGCCGACGCAGGACCGGACCCACGCAGCGCCGACGCAGGAACTGACCCCCGCAGCGCCGACGCAGGACCGGACCCACGCAGCGCCGACGCAGGACCGGACCCACGCAGTGCGGACGCACGACCGGACCCACTGAGCGCGCCCGCGTCCGACCCGCCCACCGCGATCCTGCGGCGACATCCGACCGGCGAGCCGCCGACCTCGCAAACCCCCCGCGCGAAGCCCGTCGCGATCGGCCCGGCCCGCACCGCCGCCGCCGATGCCCGCCCCGCGGTTCTCACCGCGGTGATGAGCATCCTGTCCGGCTGGGCGAGCGCGGTGATCGCCACCAACCTGATCGCGAGCTGGTGGGCGACCGACCCGCTGTTCTGTGTGGCGATCGGCTTCCTCGCCGCGATCACCGCGGGGGCGCTCATCAGCGGGTTGATCGCCCTGCTGCTGCGCCGCAGGCCGGCCCGCCTGCTGATCGTCGTGGGTTCGGTGATCGCGCTGTTGATCTTCCTGAGTCTGTTCGTCGCGGGCGCGGCACTGCCGGTGCTGGTGTACGCGCTGCCGGCGCTGCCGGTGGCGTCGATCGCGGCGGCCATGCTGCCCGGCACCGCGCGCTGGAGCCGGTCCGGCTGACTTACAGCTTGGTCACCGGTGCATGGTTGTGCATCAGCTTGACCCGGCCGGCGCTGCCGAAGTCGATCAGCGACATCGCCGACTCCCCCATCCCGGAGACCTCCTCGACCCGCCCGAGCCCGTACCTGTCGTGCGTGACGCGGTCCCCGGGTTCCAGGACCAGCAGCGGGCGCTTGCCCGCCGTGGGGCGCGAGGGCGCGGGCCGGGGCGTACCGAACCTTCCCGCGCCGCTCACCGGCGCGGAGAACCCCGACGACGGCTGCTCGGTGCGCCGCCAATCGATCAGCTCCTGTGGGATCTCCCGGAGGAACCGCGACTCCGGGTTGAGCATCGGCTGACCCCACGACGACCGCACCTTGGCGCGGCTCAGATAGAGCCGCTGCCGGGCGCGGGTGATGCCCACATAGGCGAGCCGGCGTTCCTCGGACAACTCGACCGGGTCCCCGAGCGCCCGCATGTGCGGGAACATGCCGTCCTCCCACCCGGTGACGAACACGATCGGGAACTCCAGGCCCTTGGCGGTGTGCAGCGTCATCATCGTGACCACGCCGGAGCCGTGTTCGGGGATGTCGTCGGCGTCGGCGACCAGGGAGACGCGCTCCAGGAAGGCCGCCAGCACCCCGGTGTCGGGGATGTCTTCATCGACGGGCTCGGCCCCGTCCTCACCGGCCAATGCCTTGGCGTTGGCCAGATCGATGCTGAATTCGTGTGCGACGCTGACCAGTTCGTTGAGGTTGTCGAGCCGCGCGAGGTCCTGCGGATCGCTGGAGGACTCCAGCTCGGCGCGGTATCCGGTCCGGTCCAGCACCGCATCGACCAGCTCGCCGAGTTCGCCGTCGAGCTTGCCCCGCAGGTCGTCGAGCAGTGCGACGAACCCGGCAATGGCCTTCTCCGAGCGGGTGTTCAGCATCGGCACCCTGCCCTCGGCGGCCGCCACCAGGGCGTCGTTGAAGTTCATGCCCGTGTTCTCGGCGTAGACCGCCACGCACGCCTCCGCACGGTCCCCGATGCCGCGCCGCGGCGTGTTGAGGATGCGCCGCATGCTCACCGAGTCGCCGGGGTTGTCCAGCACCCGCAGGTAGGCGACGATGTCGCGGATCTCCCGGCGTTCGTAGAAGCGCACTCCCCCAACGACTTTGTACGGGATGCCGGCACGGATGAAGACCTCTTCGAGCGCGCGCGAGGAGTTGTTGGTGCGGTAGAACACCGCGACGTCGTTGTAGGAGAACGTGCCACCCGAATCGGCGTAGTCGGCGAGCGCGTCGATCTCCTGAGCGACGAAGCGCGCCTCGTCGTGCTCGTTGTCGGCGACGTAGCCGACGATCAGCTCACCATCGCCGGCGTCGGTCCACAGCCGCTTCTCCCGGCGGCCCGCGTTGCGCGCGATCACCGAGTTCGCGGCGTTGAGGATCGTCTGCGTCGAGCGGTAGTTCTGCTCGAGCAGAATGGTTGTGGCGTCCGGGAAATCGCGTTCGAAGTCCTCGATGTTGCGGATCGTCGCACCGCGGAAGGCGTAGATCGACTGGTCGGCGTCGCCGACCACGCACAATTCGGCGGGCGGCACCTCATCCGGCCCCACAGCTCCATGCCCTACCAGTTCGCGCACGAGCACGTACTGGGCGTGGTTGGTGTCCTGGTACTCGTCGACCAGGATGTGCCGGAACCGGCGCCGGTAGTACTGGGCGATCTGCGGGAACGCCTGCAGCACGGCCACCGTCTCGCCGATCAGGTCGTCGAAGTCCAGCGCGTTGGCCGCCCGCAGCCTGCGCTGGTACTCGCCGTACACCTCGGCGATGATGCGGGCCAGGTCATCGGCAGCCTCGGATGCCTCCGCCATGGCCTGCTCGGGGCCGATCAGCTCGTTCTTCAGGTTGGAGATGCCATTGGCGAGCAGCCGCGGGGAATGGCGCTTGGTGTCCAGCCCCATGTCCTTGCCGATCATCAGCAGCAGCCGTCGCGAATCGTCGGCGTCGTAGATGGAGAAGTTCGAGTTCAGCCCGGCGATCAGCGATGCCTGGTTGCGCAGGATCCGCACACATGATGAATGGAAGGTGGAAATCCACATGTTCCGGGCCCGCGGACCCACCAGTTCCACCACCCGCTCACGCATCTCCGCGGCGGCCTTGTTGGTGAACGTGATAGCGAGAATCTGCCCAGGTCCAATTTCGCGGGCGGCAAGCAGGTAGGCGATGCGCCGGGTCAGCACTGCCGTCTTACCGGAGCCGGCGCCGGCCACGATCAGCAGCGGGGCGCCCTGGTGCAGCACCGCCTGGCGTTGTTGCGGGTTCAGCCCGTCCAGCAGGTCCTGGTACTGCTCTGTTTCGGTGACGATCGACATATTGTCCTCAAACCTACCGCTGTGCGGCGACACTCTTTGCGCTGGCACGGCCGGTGATGGCACACTCTTTACGTGCTCAACGCGCAGTGGCGATTTTTCTACGGGTACCGGCCAGCGGTGCCCGTGGTCTAGCTGCTTCCCAGAGCCCCGCGGTCCGCTTCCGGATCCGGGGCTCGTTTCTTGTGTGAGGCCCGAAACCGGATGAGACCAGACCCTTCACACAACGGAAGTTCGGAGAACCACGAGATGACGACGACGGAACCCGCCCCGGTGAGCGACAGCTTGGATATCGACGATCTGCGGCTGGAGATCGACCACCTCGACGCGGCGATCCTCGAGGCGGTCAAGCGCCGCACCGAGGTGTCGCAGCTGATCGGCAAGGCGCGGATGGCCTCCGGTGGCACCCGCCTGGTGCACAGCCGCGAGATGAAGGTGATCGATCGCTACAGCGAGCTGGGCCCCGAGGGCAAGAACCTGGCGATGCTGCTGCTGCGGCTGGGCCGCGGCCGCCTGGGCCACTGACCGTCAGCGATTTCGGTGTAGTTGGTCACGCTGAGGGTGACGTTCTACACCGAAATCACTCAGGTCGGACGGCCTCGAGCAGCCAGGGTGTCAGCCATTCGACGGCCTCGGGTGTCGGGTGCACGCCGTCACTGCGCATCCTGATGCCGTCGACCTTGATCGTGTAGTAGCCGTTGGGGCTCAGCTTCTTGTTCAGGTCCAGCACCGTGACGTCGGCGCGCCGGGCGGCGACGGCGCGCAGCAGCGTGTTCCACCGGTCGGCGCGGATGGGCTGATCCTCGGGGTAGAGGCTGCCGTCGGGTTTCTCCGCACGCCGGTTGTACGGCTCCGTGGTCACCACGACACGCGCGCCCGTCGACCCGAGGATGTCCAGCGCCCGGTTGAGCTCGCCCTTGAGATAGGTGTCGTAGGACGAGTCACCGATGTGGGTCCACCGGCCCTCGTTCACCCGGTCGACGATCTCCCAGCGCCCGACGACGAGCAACACGACATCGGGACGGTCGTGGCGGATCCGCTGGGCCCAGCGACTCGGCCACGCGTCGCACTCGGGTTTCTGGCCGAGTTCCTGCCCGACGTACTCGTAGGGCCCGCCGCGGGCGATACCGCACCCGATGGTGGTGTAGTCGGTGAAGTCCACGCCCGGCGTCGCGGGCAGATACCGCATCATCGTCCACGCGATCGAGTCCCCGAAAACGGCCACCCGGACATCGCCGGGCCCCCCGTGCTGCGTCGGCGGGGCCACCTCGACGGGCACCTCCGGTGCGACCAGCGCCGCCGATTCGATCAACGGCCCCGGTGTCGGGGAAACCGGAGCCACCCGCACCGGCAGCACCGTCATCGTCACCACCGCCGCGGTCGCGGCCGAGGCAGCGGCCAGTGGGAGCATCGGCACGAAGGCCGGCCGCCACTCCCGGACCGGCTGCTCGACGGCCCACCACGACACCGTCGCGATCGCGATGGTCGCCGCACATCGCAGCGCGAACAGATGCCAACCGGTCGTGCCGGTGCGTTCGCCGTTGAGCAGCAGGAAGATCGGCCAGTGCCACAGGTACACCCCGTAGGAGATCGCACCCAGACCGACCAGCGGCCCCATCGCCAAGACGCGGGCCACCGGACCGTCCTGCTCGAGCGCGACCGGCGCGATGATCAGCACCGCGGCCAGCGCGACCACGATCAGCAGCCCATGGTGGAACTCCTCGGGAGCGCCGGTCGCCAGGTGCGCGGCCGAGATCAGCACGAGCAGTCCGACCAGCGGTGCGAGCCGGGCCAGCCGGCGCGCCCAGCGGGACCGCAGGATCCGTCCGCCGCCGGCGAGCGCCCGCCAGTCATGCACCAGCAGCGCGGCCGCGGCCGCCCCGACGAGCAGGGCCTGCACCCGCGTGTCGGTGCCGAAGTACACCCGGTTGAGGGTGGCCGTGGAGGAGTCGGCGCTGAGCGCCGCAGCGGCCGTCGCCGATGCCGCCGCACCGGCGACCGCGATGACGAACACCGCGGTGCGCACCACCCGCGGGGTCAGCGCGACGCCCCGGCGGTAGGCCAGCGCGGCCAGTCCGGCCACCACCGCGGCCAGTATCAGCGGCCACAGCAGGTAGTACTGTTCCTCGACCGCCAGCGACCAGGTGTGCTGCAGCGGCGAGGGCGAGGCGCCGAGGGAGAAGTAGTCGGTCTGGCCGGCGACGAACACCCAGTTGGACATCCAGAACAGGGCGGCGACGGCCTCGTCACGCAGATCCGCGGCGGCCTCGGCACTGAACAGTTCGGCCGCGGCGATGACCGCGAGGACCATCACGATCAACGCGGGCAGCAGCCTGCGGGCGCGGCGGATCCAGAAGCCGCGCAGACCGATCCGGCCGGTCCTGCCGACCTCGTCGAGCAACAGCGATGTGATCAGGAAGCCGCTCAGCACGAAGAACACGTCGACGCCGAGGAATCCGCCGGACAGTCCCGGGACGCCGCCGTGGTCGGCCAAGACCAGCCCGACCGCGACCGCGCGGACTCCGTCGAGGGCCGCGATCCCACGACCCGGACTGACATAGCGGCGCGGGCCCACCCGGATCGGTGCCGCGCTCACGGCAGTCACGTTCCTGGGACCTCCTCACCCGGCTCCGAGCAAGGAATCCTATGGGCTGCCGCACCCGCGATCCGGAAGGCGCGCGGCGGGCCGACCAACCGGTCACGTCGGCACGCCTACGAATTGGGAGAGCGGCGGCGGGCCGGCCAATTTGAGTGAGCGGCGGGCGGCTCATGGGTCCAGCGGCGGGCCGATCAATGGGAGAGCGGCGGGCCCGCTAACTGGTGAGAGCGATGTATTTGATGTCGAGGTATTCGTCGATGCCCTCGGTGCCGCCCTCCCGGCCGAAGCCGGACTGCTTGACGCCGCCGAACGGTGCTGCCGGATCGGAGATGACGCCGCGGTTGACGCCGACCATGCCGGCCTGGACGCCCTCGGCCACCTGCAGCGCCCGGTCCAGGGACTTCGTGAAGACGTAGGCCGCGAGCCCGTACTCGGTGTCGTTGGCCGCGGCGATGCCCTCTTCGACGGTGTCGAAACCGGTGATCGGCGCGACCGGTCCGAACACCTCCTCCTTGAGGATGCGGGCATCGGCCGGGACATCGGCGAGCACCGTGGCCGGATAGAAGTTGCCGGGCCCGCCGGGCGCCACCCCGCCGACGGCCACGGTGGCGCCGCGTGACACCGCGTCGGACACCAGGTCCTCGACGGTGGCGACCTGTTTGGCGTTGATCAGCGGACCCAGGGTGGCGTCCGGGTCCAGGCCCTTTCCGAGGCTGAACTCACTCATCCGCTTGACCAGCTTGTCGGTGAACTCCTCGCGCACGGAGTTGGCGACGTGGAAACGGTTGGCGGCCGTGCACGCCTCGCCGCCGTTGCGCATCTTGGCCAGCAGCGCGCCCTCGACCGCCGCGTCGACGTCGGCGTCGTCGAACACCACGAACGGCGCGTTGCCACCGAGTTCCATGGAGGTGCGCAGCAGCGCATCGGCCGACTGCTTGACCAGCGCCCGGCCCACCCCGGTGGACCCGGTGAAGGTCAGCTTGCGCAACCGACCGTCGTCGATCAGCGCGGTGGTCACCTCACCCGGGCTGGTGGTCGGCAGCACCGACAGCACGCCCTTCGGCAGGCCGGCTTCATCCATCAGCTTCGCCAGCAACAGCATCGTCAGGGGCGTCTCGGCGGCGGGCTTGACCAGCATCGTGCAGCCGGCGGCCATCGCCGGACCGATCTTGCGGGTGCCCATGGCCAGCGGGAAATTCCACGGGGTGATCGCGTAGCACGGACCGACCGGCTGCTTGGTGACCAGGATGCGTCCGGTGCCCGCGGGGGCCGTCGTGAACCGGCCGTCGATGCGCACCGCCTCCTCGGCGAACCACCGGAAGAACTCCGCGCCGTAACGGACCTCGCCCATGCTCTCGGCGAAGACCTTCCCCATCTCCAGGGTCATCAGCGTCGCTACGTCCTCGGCCCGCGCCATGATCGTCTCGAAGACCGACCGCAGGATCTCTCCGCGCACCCGAGCGGGGGTGGCGGCCCATTCGTCCTGCACCGCCGCCGCGGCGTCCAGCGCGGTGATCGCGTCCTCCGGGCTGGCGTCGGCCACCGCGGCCAGCACTTGATCGTCGGAGGGATCGAGCACGTTGAACGTCGAGGAGGCCGCACGCTCCTCACCACCGATCCAGAGTCCCGTTGGTGCCGAAGCCAGCAGCGCGGAAGTATCCATACCCCCATCATTTACCCCCTCGTCGGCCCGTCCGCACTAGGGTTTCTCAACATGGGTTCCGATACCGCCATCCCCGACATCACCGCCACTCCCGCATGGCAGGCCCTGTCCCGGCATCACGATGAGATCGGCGCCACCCATCTGCGGGAGTTCTTCGCCGAGGACCCCAGCCGCGGCACCGAGTTGGCGCTGACCGTCGGCGATCTCTACATCGACTACAGCAAGCACCGCATCACCCGCGAGACGCTGGCGCTGCTGCTGGACCTGGCGCGCACGGCCGGTCTGCAGGAACGCCGCGACGCGATGTTCTCGGGCGTGCACATCAACACCTCGGAGAACCGGGCGGTGCTGCACACCGCACTGCGTCTGCCGCGGGGCGCCGAGTTGACCGTCGACGGCCAGGACGTCGTCGCCGACGTCCACGATGTGCTCGACCGGATGGGCGAGTTCACCGACCGGCTGCGCAGCGGTGAGTGGCGCGGCGCCACCGGGGAGCGCATCACCACGGTGGTCAACATCGGCATCGGCGGATCGGACCTGGGGCCGGTGATGGTCGACCAGGCGCTGCGGCACTACGCCGACGCGGGCATCTCGGCCCGCTTCGTGTCCAACGTCGACCCTGCGGACCTGGTCGCCAAACTCGCCGGGCTCCATCCTGCGACAACGCTTTTCATCATCGCATCCAAGACGTTCTCGACGCTGGAGACGCTGACGAACGCCACGGCGGCCCGCCGGTGGCTGACCGACGCGCTCGGCGACGCCGCGGTGTCCAAGCACTTCGTCGCGGTGTCGACCAACGCCAAGCTGGTCGACGACTTCGGCATCAACACCGACAACATGTTCGGGTTCTGGGACTGGGTCGGCGGACGCTACTCGGTGGACTCGGCGATCGGCCTTTCGGTGATGGCGGTGATCGGCAAGGAGCGCTTCGCCGAGTTGCTGGCCGGCTTCCATCTGGTCGACGAGCATTTCCGCACCGCTCCGCTGGAGGCCAATGCGCCGGTGCTGCTCGGGATGATCGGGCTGTGGTACAACAACTTCTTCGGCGCGGGAACCCGTGCGGTGCTTCCCTATTCGAATGATCTGGCGCGGTTCGCGGCGTATCTGCAGCAGTTGACCATGGAGTCCAACGGCAAGTCGGTGCAGGCCGACGGTGCGCCGGTGACCAGCGACACCGGGGAGATCTTCTGGGGCGAACCGGGCACCAACGGCCAGCACGCGTTCTATCAGCTGCTGCACCAGGGCACCCGGCTGATCCCCGCCGACTTCATCGGCTTCAGTGACCCCACCGACGATCTGCCCACCGCGGACGGCACCGGCAGCATGCACGACCTGCTGATGAGTAACTTCTTCGCGCAGACCCAGGTGCTTGCGTTCGGCAAGACCGCACAGCAGATCGCCGCTGAGGGCACCCCGGCCGACGTGGTGCCGCACAAGGTGATGCCCGGCAACCGGCCGACCACGTCGATCCTGGCCAGCAAGCTGACGCCCTCGGCGGTCGGCCAGCTGATCGCGCTCTACGAGCACCAGGTGTTCGTCGAGGGCGTGATCTGGGGCATCGACTCGTTCGACCAGTGGGGGGTGGAGCTGGGCAAGACCCAGGCCAAGGCGCTGCTGCCGGTGCTCACGGGGGCGGCCTCGCCTGCCGAGCAGTCCGATTCGTCGACCGACGCCCTGGTGCGCCGCTACCGGGTGGAGCGGGGCCGGACCGCGTGATTTCGGTGTAGAACATCACGCGGCGGTTGACGTTCTACACCGAAATCACTCGATGACGGCGGCGGCCTTGCGTTCTGTGATCGGCGCGGCCAACCCCTGCTCGTCGCAGGCCCGTTGCAGTTTGTCCAGCGTCGCATCCAGCCCGGGCCCCAGACGCAGCCCCGGGGTGAACCGGGCGGGCAGGTGCTGCATGCCCTGAATGACGCCGATCGTCTCGTAGTGCACCGCACCCGCGGGATCGCACTCGAAATCGGGCATCCGGTCGAGCACCGCGGTGAGCATCGACTTGAACACGGTCCTGGCCACGTTGGAGCCGATGCACCGGTGGACACCGAGGCCGAAACTCAAGTGCCGGTTACCCTTCCGATCCAACTTGAGTTCGTCGGGATCCGCGAACACCTTCGGGTCACGGTTGGCCATCGCCCACGACAACCACAGCCGCTCGCCCTCCTTGAGAACCACCCCGTCGACTTCGAGGTCTCTGGCGATCGTGCGGCCGTCGCCGGGGGCGGGTGTGAAGAAACGGAGGAACTCCTCGGTCGCCGAGTCCAGCAGGGTGGCGCGGTCACGGCTGAGCCGCTCCCGCTGATCGGGATGCTGCGAAAGCCATTCCAGCGCATGGGCGGTCAGCGCGGTGGTGGTGTCGAAGCCGCCGCCGATCAACAGCAGCAGCATGCCGAGAATCTCCATGTCGGGGGCGGGTTCACCGTCGATGCGCATCCGCACGAGTGCGTCGATCAGCCCCGGACGCGGATGCTCCCGGATCACGTTGACGTGCTTCATCATCTCCATCGCCGCGGCGATCTGCGCGTCGGCCACCCGGCGGTAGTCCGGCGACTCCGCGGGCGTGTACACCGAAGCGTGGGTGGGTTCGCAGTAGATCTCCCACTCCCGCAGCGGGACGCCGAGCAGAGCCAGGGTGAGCACGGCCGGGACAATGTTGGCCAGGTCGTCGACGAAGTCGATCCGGCCGCTCTCGATCTTCTCGTCCAGGCACGCCTTGACGATCTCGTCGACGAACGGCACCCAGCGCTGCACCGCGGCCGGCGACAGGTAGCCGTTCAGCGGCGTGCGGTACTCCCGGTGCTCGGGATCGTCCATCTCCAGCATGCCGCCGCGGAACGGCACACTGTGCTCACCCAGCGGGATGTTGATACCGGTGTAGCCGGTGCCCGAACCGGTGATGTCGTGGTCGTTGGAGATGTGCGGGCAGCGCGCTAGCTCGAACACCTCGTGGGTGCCTGCCGCCACCCAGTGCCCCCCGTAGGTGTCGGACCACGCCAGCGGGCAGCGCTGGTGCATCTCCGCGGTGATCTCGCCGAACTGGTCCCGGTAGGCCGGGGTGTGGCGGTCGAAGTGGAACAGGTGCTCGGCGCGCCGGGTATCGAGGTCGGCCTGATCGGTCATCACGTCCCCCAGATTTTAGCCTGATGGGTTGATGCAGATCAGAATAGAAAACCCGGGAGAAGGATTCGGCGATTTCGGCGTGCCTGATCGCACCGGTCACGCCGGTCGCACCGTTGCGCCCGGCCTGCCCAAGCCGCTCAGGCGAAGCGCTTGGTGAACCGCGGCGGCAGCAGCTTCATCACCTCGACCAGCGGCCACCACGGCCAGGCCGGCACCACCGCACGGCCCTTCTCCTTCTCGATGGCGTCGACCATGGCCTTCACCCCGGTCTCGTTGTCCACCATCAGCATCGTGGAGTTCGACTTGGCGGTCATCTCCGATTCGATGTAGCCCGGCTCGAGCACGGTGATCTTGATCGGCCCGGACGGGTACTCGGCGCGCAGCGACTCGCCCAGCGAGGTGACCCCGGCCTTGCTGGCCGAGTAGGCGGCCTTGAAGCCGGGCACCCCGACATTGCCGAGCACCGAGGACACCAGCACGAGATGCCCTTTGCCGGCGGCCTTGAACATCTCCAGAGCGGTCTCGATCTGAACGAGGGCGGCCACCAGGTTCGTCTCGATGGTGGCCTTGTTGGCCCACATCTTTCCCGCGCCCAGCGGATAGCCCTTGCCGATCCCGGCGTTGACGATCACGCAGTCGATGCCACCGAGTTCCTCGGACAGCTCGGCGAAGACCTTCGGGACCTGCTCGTGATCGTTGACGTCAAGCGCGGCCACCGCGACGGTGATGTCGGGATGGGCCGCGGTGAGCTCGGCCTTGAGCTCGTCGAGGTTGTCGAGGCGGCGCGCGCACAGCGCGAGGTCACGCCCCCTGGCCGCAAACTGCCGGGCCATGCCCGCGCCCAGTCCCGAGCTCGCACCGGTGATCAGGATCTTCTGCCGACTCATGCCAGCAGGATAACCGAGTTAGATAGGTGCGGACCAATCCCGCCGAACTCGCATTCCGGCAGGAAAAGATCGAGTGGAGCCCTGCCGGAATGCGATTTCGGCGCAGAGTAGCGGGCTCACTTGAGCAGCTTGGACATCCTGCGGTCGGCGAGCACCTTGCCGCCGGTCTGACAGGTCGGGCAGTACTGGAAGGACTTGTCAGCGAACGACACCTCGCGCACGGTGTCACCGCAGACCGGGCACGGCAGCCCGGTGCGTGCGTGCACCCGCAGACCCGATCGCTTCTCCCCTTTCAGCATCGCCGCCTGCTGACCGACGGACCTGGTGACGGCGTCGGTGAGCACCCCGATCATCGCGTCGTGCAGGGCCGCCAGTTGGGCGTCGGTCAGCTTGCCCGCGGTCGCGAACGGCGAGAGCTTGGCGACGTGCAGAATCTCGTCGCTGTAGGCATTGCCGATCCCGGCGATCACCTTCTGGTCGGTGATGACGGTCTTGAGCCGGCCGGAGTTGCCCTCGAGGGCGTCCGCCAGGCCCTGGGTATCCAGCGACAGCGCATCGGGCCCGAGCGACGCGATCTGCGGGACCGCCATCGGGTCGGTCACCAGCCACACCGCCAGCCTCTTCTGGGTGCCGGCCTCGGTCAGGTCGAATCCCGGAGCCGCCCCGGCGGCGACCTTCGACCCCGGAGCCGCCCCGGCGGCGACCTTCGACCCCGGAGCCGCCCCGGGGGCCTCGAGATGCACCCGCAGGGCGATCGGCCCCTTGCCCGGCTTCAGCGGCGCCGCCGCCAGCTTGTCGGACCACCGCAGCCAGCCCGCACGGGACAGGTGGGTGATCAGGTGCAGCCCGCCGGCCTGTAGGCCGAGGTACTTACCCCACCGGTTCGCTCCGGTGACGGTGACTCCGGCCAACGCGCTGACCGGCGGGTCGAAGGTCTTGAGAACCGACAGCGCCGACACGTCGACACGTCTGACGGTCAACCCGACCGCGTGCCGACGCAGGTGATCGGCGAGGGCTTCGACCTCGGGCAGTTCGGGCATGGCCGTCAGTCTGCCCTGACTATCAACGACAGCAACCAGCCCACGATCGACAGCACGATGGCCGCCCAGATCGCGGTCCACCAGAAGTTGTCGATGACCAGGCCCCAGTGGGTGGTGTGCTCGGTGATCCACGACGTGATCCACAGCATGAACGCGTTGATCACGACGTGGATCAGCCCGAGCGTCAGGATGTAGAGCGGAATCGAGATGATCTGCACCACGGGCTTGATGATCGCGTTGACCAGACCGAACACGACGGCGACGACGAAGATGATGCCGATCCGCGCCAGCGTCGTGTCGCCGCCGACGAACGAGATCCCGGGCACGACGAGCGTGACGACCCACAACGCGAACCCGGTTATCGCTGCGCGCAGCAGAAACAGTCCCATGCCGATCATGATCCACCCCCCCCACCCGGCCTGGGTGGGCCAACGCGGCGCTCTGCCCCGATCGCGCACCGCGGATTAGAACACGTTCTAGTATTCGAACAACGACAGACGAGGAGACGATGTGCGATTCACCTACGCGGAGGCGATGACCGACCCGACGTTCTACATCCCGCTGGCGAAGGCGGCCGAGGCCGCCGGCTACCACGCGATGACGATCCCCGACAGCGTCGCCTACCCGTTCGAGTCGGACTCGAAGTACCCGTACACCCCCGACGGCAACCGGGAGTTCCTCGACGGCAAGGCCTTCATCGAGTCCTTCGTGCTGACCGCCGCACTGTGCGCGGTGACGACCACCCTGCACTTCAACCACTTCGTGCTCAAGCTGCCGATCCGTCCGCCCGCTCTGGTCGCCAAACAGGCGGGTTCGCTGGCGGCGCTGTTCGACAACCGGCTCGGCCTCGGTGTCGGCACCAGCCCGTGGCCGGAGGACTACGAGTTGATGGGCGTCCCGTTCGCCCGGCGCGGCAAGCGGATGGACGAGTGCATCGACATCATCCGCGGGCTCACTTCGGGTGAGTATTTCGAGTACCACGGCGAGTTCTACGACATCCCCAAGACCAAGATGACCCCGGCTCCGTCGAAACCGGTACCGATTCTCATCGGCGGTCACGCCGACGCGGCGCTGCGCCGGGCCGCCCGCAACGACGGGTGGATGCACGGCGGCGGCGACCCCGGGGAACTCGATGCGCTGATCGGGAAACTCAACGCTTTCCGCGACGAGGCCGGCACGGCCGATAGCGCCGACTACCAGATCCATGTCATCTCGATCGACGCCTACACCCCGGACGGGATCAAACGGCTCGAGGACAAGGGAGTCACCGACGTGATCGTCGGGTTCCGGATCCCCTACATCCTCGGGCAGGACACCGAGCCGCTGGATGCCAAGATCCGCCACCTCGAGATGTTCGCCGAGAACGTCATCGCGAAGGTGTGACCAGGGCGTCGATGGCCTGCGGGCCGAGGACCTCGTCGAGCGCCACCATCGCGCTGCCGACCAGCCCGCCACGATCACCGAACTCCGACGGCACGATCTGCAGCACCCGGCTGGCCAGCGTGGTGGCGTTGCCGTACAGGGTCTCCCGCAGCCCTGCGACGAAGATGTCGTAGGCGCCGGCAACGTCGCCGGCCACCACCAGAGCCGCCGGGTTGAGCAGGTTGACCGCCGCCGCCAGCACCTCGCCGACGTGGCGACCGCTGTCCCGGATCAGCCGACGGGCCAGGGTGTCCCCGCCGTGCGCCAGCTCGACCACGTCGCGCATGTTGCCCACCTGACGGCCCGCCGCGGTCATCTCGCGCACCAGTGCCCAACCGCCCGCCACGGCTTCCAGGCAACCGGTGTCACCGCAGCGGCACACCAGATGCCCGGCCGCGGCGGTCTTGTTGTGTCCGAACTCCCCGGCCGCCCGGATCGCCCCGCGTTGTACCGCGCCGCCGGCGACAATGCCCGCACCCAGCCCGCTGGAGGCCTTGATCACCAGCAGATCGTCAACGCCACGGCCCGCCCCGGCGCGCCACTCCGCGAGCGCGATGACGTTGGCGTCGTTGTCCAACACGACCGGCGCCTCGGTCAGCTCCCGGAAGTAGGGCACCAGCGGAACTCCGTCCCATCCGCTGAGCACCGGCGAGTCGACACTGCATCCGCGCTGCGGGTCGACGGTGCCGGGCAGGCTCAGCCCGATCCCGAACACCCGCTCCGTCCGGCGACCGGACTCGTCGAGCAGCAGATCGAGCCGTTTGACGACATCGGGCATCAGATCCTCGGGCCCCAGCCCGGGCTCCTGATCGATGTCGGCGGCCACCAAAACGTCACCGGCCAGGTCGCACACCGCCAGCCGCGCCCGGCTGCCGCCGATCGCCGCGCTCAACACCACGCCGGCACCCACGTTGAAGCGAAGCAACGCCGCGGGACGCCCGCCGGTCGAGGGCGCCTGCTCGCGCTCGAACACCAGGCCCAGCGTGGTGAGTTCTCTCACTCGTGACGACACGGCGGTACGCGACAGGCCGGTGAGCCGGCCGACCTCGGTGCGGGTGAGTTCACGATTTTCCCTGATCAGGGCATATAGGTCACCGACGGATGCCGCAGAAGACGACCGAAACAGGGCCATATCCAGAGCATAACTATCACCACTTACGTATTTCAAATGCGTAAGTCATTTTGAAACGTACTTAAATGACGGCTACCGTTGACCGCGATGAGAGAGCCCCGATCGTTGTTGGATGTCGCCCCGGTGATGCCCGTCATCAGCGTGCGCAACGCCGCTGATGCGGTGCCCGCTGCGCGTGCCATCGCCCAGGCGGGACTGTCGCTGGTCCAGGTGGCGCTCGACGGTCCCGGCTCGTTCGAAGCGATCGAGCGGATCGCCGCCGAGGCGCCGAAGATCGTCGTCGGCGCCGGAGCGCTGACCGACGTCACCCAGCCCGCCCTGGCCCGCGCGGCCGGGGCCGAATTCCTGGTGGCCAACACCGCCTCGGCCGCCCTGCGCGAGGCCATGCGCGCGACCGAACTGCCCCACCTTCCGGGAGCCGCGTCCGCCGTCGAGGCCATCGACCTGTTGGAAGACGGATACACGGACCTGGTCTTGTTCCCCGCGGCCGCCGCGGGTGGACTTCGGCACCTCAAGGCGCTGGCCGCGTTCGTCCCCGGCGCCCGGTTCTGCGCCGTGGGCGGGATCGGCCCCGTCGACCTGACCGGCTACCTGGCCGCGCCCAATGTGCGCTGCGTGAGCGCCGACTGGCTCACCCCCGCCGACGCGGTCCGCCGCCGCGACTGGGACCGTATCCGCCGCCTCGCCGACGTCGCCGTCAAGCTGAGCAGACCCACCGTCACCGCGGTACGGGCACTGTGACCGCAACCCTGAACCGTTCCGAAGGTCCCCTGTCCGTCGTCGCACCCGACCCCGTGGTGCGCTGGCTGGCCGTGGTCGCGCTGGCACTGGGCGGATTCGGCATCGGTACCACGGAGTTCGTCGCGATGGGCCTGCTGCCCGACATCGCGGCAGGGCTCGGGATCTCCGAACCCACGGCCGGACACGTCATCTCGGCTTACGCGCTGGGTGTCGTCGTAGGTGCACCGCTGATCGCCGCGGCGACCGCCCGGATGCCGCGCCGCACGCTGCTGCTGGTCCTGATGACGATGTTCACCCTGGGCAACCTGGCGAGCATGCTCGCCCCGTCGTATCAGACGCTGCTCGGTGCGCGCTTCCTGGCCGGTCTGCCGCACGGCGCGTACTTCGGCGTCGCCGCTCTGGTGGCCGCCCATCTGATGGGTCCGCGCAACCGGGCCAAGGCGGCGGCCCACGTGATGTCCGGGCTGACCATCGCCACCGTGCTGGGCGTGCCGATGGCGTCCTGGCTTGGCCAGTCACTCGGTTGGCGAGCGGCTTTCGGGCTCGTCGTCTCGGTCGGTGTGATCACCCTGACCGCGCTGTGGTTCTGGCTGCCCGGGCAGCTTCGGACCATGCACCCCACCAGCCCGCTCACCGAGCTGGGCGCGCTGCGCCGCGCCCAGGTGTGGCTCGCGGTGCTGGTCGGCATGATCGGTTTCGGCGGCATGTTCGCTGTGTACACCTACATATCCACCACGATGACCGACGTCGCCGGCCTGCCGCGCGCGCTGGTACCGCTGGCCCTGATGGTGTTCGGCGCGGGCATGGTCGTCGGCAACATCATCGGCGGTAGGCTCGCCGACCGCTCGGTCATCCGGGCGCTGTATCTGTCGATGGGCGCACTCGGTGCGGTGCTCGCAGTGTTCGTCCTGGCGTCGCACAACCCGTGGACGGCGATGCTGGCCCTGTTCGGCATCGGCGCCTCGGGATCGGCGGTCGCCCCGGCGCTGCAAACCCGCCTGATGGACGTCGCCCGCGACGCCCAGACGCTGGCCGCCGCGCTGAACCACTCGGCGCTGAACATCGGGAACGCCACCGGCGCCTGGGTCGGCGGCGTCGTGATCGCCGCCGGACTGGGATACACCGCACCCGCCGCGGCCGGCGCCGTGCTGGCGCTGGCGGGCCTGCTGATCCTGATGGTGTCGGTGCTGCTGCAGCGCACGTCGATGCGTCCCCGTTTGAGGCTGCACTGAGGGCGAGATCCACTCGAGCTTCCTAACCCTCTCCGCAGTTTCAGCGACCGATGCCCCGGCGAGTCGCTGAACCGACTCGCCAACGGCGGTCACTATCCTCGGCGCATGCCCGAGACCGCGGACGGCCGCGACGACGTCGTGATCATCCACACCGACGGCGGATGCCGGCCCAATCCCGGCCCCGGCGGCTGGGGCGCGGTGCTTCGCCAACGCCACCATGTCCGCGAACTGTGCGGTGGTGAGCCCGGCGCCACGAGCAACAATCGGATGGAGTTGACCGCCCCGATCATGGCGCTGGAGGCGCTCACCCGGCCGGTGGTGGTGCATATGTTCACCGACAGCACCTATGTCCGCAACGGCATCACCAAGTGGGTTCTCGGCTGGGAGCGCAACGGCTGGATGACCGCCGCGAAGCAGCCGGTGAAGAACGTCGACCTCTGGCAGCGGCTGCAGGCCGCCTGCGCTCGGCACCAGGTCACCTGGTTCTGGGTGAAGGGCCACTCGGGAGTCGCGGACAACGAGTTGGCCGATGAGCTGGCGACCCGGGGTCTGCGCGAAGCGCTTGGCGCGCCGGCCATCCCCACCTGACCGAGCCCGGATGCACGGGTCGGTTGGTGCACGCCGCTGTGCAGCGATGTGGCCCTCAAGCCGCTTGGCCGTCGGGTGGTGCGGGTCCGCCGGGTTGGCCGGGTTCGTCGGTGGGCGTGGGTGGCGACGCGTCGGTGTGGCCGCGCCGGTCGCCGTCCTGGCTGGGCTGGTCTGATTCGGGCGGTGTGGTGTCGGTGTGGCCGGGGGGTGGCGGGTCGTCGGGTGGGCGGAGGAGCCGTTCGGGTCGGTGGTAGGAGTTGAGCCGGGTCTG
>NZ_JAIFZS010000047.1 GCF_019710635.1 Mycolicibacterium xanthum | reverse complement strand
CGCCGCCGGTGCCGGGTGGTCCTGGTGGTGTGGGTGCGGTGCCTGCTGAGGTGGTGACGCCGCCGGTGCCGGGTGGTCCTGGTGCTCCGATCGAGGCGGCCGCCGCCGACGTCGGCGCCGGCTCTCCGCCGGCCCCCGCTGCTCCGATCCTCGGTGATGCGGGCGCAGTGGCACCACCCGCGCCGCCGGCGACCGGTGCTCCGATCGAGGCGGCCGCCGCGGACGTCGGCGCCGGTGGTCCGGCAGTCCCGGCCGCCCCGGTCTTCGGTGACGCCGGCGTGGCCGCGCCAGCGGGCCTGCCTGGCGCGGGTGCCCCGGTCGAGGGTGCCGCGGGTGCTGTCGGTGCCGGTGGTGGTCCGGCCGCGGGTGCAGGTGGTCCGGCCGCGGGTGCAGGTGCTCCGGTCGAGGCTGCCGCCGCACAGGTTGCCCCGCCCGCGCCTGGCGCACCCGTCGCGGCGGGCGTACCCGCTGCGACGCCGCCGGTGCCGCCGGTGCCGGGTGCTCCGATCGTGGGTGAGGCGGGTGTGGTGACGCCGCCGGTGCCGCCGGCTCCCGGAGGAGTGGCTGCTGTGCCGGCCGGGGTTGTGACGCCCCCGGTGCCGCCGGTGCCGGGTGCTCCGATCGTGGGTGACGCCGGTGTGGTGACGCCGCCGGTGCCGCCCGCGCCCGCGACGTCCGCAGCGAGCTCGGTGGAGTCCGTCGCCCCTTGGGTTCCGCCGACGCCCCCCGGAGCGGGTGGTGCCGGTGCCGCCACGCCCTCGTCGCCGATTCCGGGCACTCCCGGTAGCTCGGTGGCCGTCTCCGATCTGCTCACGCCGTTGGGCATGATGCGGACCGTGCAGAACGGGGTGTCGTCCGCGGCCAGCGCGCTTCCCCCGCCCGCCCCCGGGGTGCCGGGCGCACCCGGGGCCGCCTCGGTCGCTGTCCCGGGACCCGCGGATCAGTTCACGCCGCTGGTGGCGACGGGCATCTCGAACCTGGTGTCCCCTCAGTCGCTGCCCGTCACATCGATTCCGGGACTGCCGGTCCCGCTGCCCAGCGAGATCTCCCTGCCGACGGAGTCGCTGTGCGCGGACTGGTCGGCCTCCAGGGCGGACGGTGCGTCCGGCCCCGGAGTCAACGTGGACATTCCGCAGGCCTTGGTCACCGGAGCGCCCGTTGGGGACCATCGCCACCGGTGGGGGGATTAGGAGCCGGTCCCGCCCTGGCCGGCGGCTGAGGACGCGGTGGCCTGCGTGCTCAGCCGTCCCGGCCTTCCGGTTTGGTCACCAACTCGGTGGCGACCTGGATCAACGGCACATTCGAGTCCTGCGACAGCTTGCGCAGTACCGCGAAGGCCTGAACGGCGTCCACGCCGTAGCGCTCCATGATCATGCCCTTGGCCTGGCCGATGACGTCCCGGCTGGACAGCGCACGGCGGAACTGCTCGTCGCGGCGCGCTGAATTCCACGCCACCGACGAATGCGCCGCGAAGATCAGACCGAGGGTGCGCGACTCCGCGCTGAACGCGGCGGGGTGATCCGAGTAGACGTTCAGCGCACCCACGGTCTCGCCCGCGATGAACATCTGGAAGGCCATGATCGACCGGATCGGCGTCTCGGTCAGCGCATCGCGCCGGTAGTTCGGGAACCGCGGCTCGGTCTCGAGGTCGGGAACGTGGATGGTCTTCTCTTCCCAGGCTGCGGTCAGGCACGGACCCTCGCGGTAGCGCTGCTGGATCTTGTCCAGCAACACCGGCCAGTGGTGGGTGGCTGCCGGGGTGTCGATGTGCTTGGCGTTGCGTGTCAGCGTGATGCCGGCGTACTGGGCGCCAGGGATCTCGACCGCGGCGTGCTCGGCCAACTCGGCGACCACGGTGTCGGAATCGGTATCGGGCCTGTTGTGCAGGCCCTGCACCAGCTCGGCCACGCGCAGATGTGCGGCCTGCATGTCCGCTGGAACACTCACCTTCACCATCCGAACTCGAACGTCGATAGGGTGTTTCAGGCTACCGCCGAACACCGCTGATCATCTGCGCATAGATGATGTCGCCGGCGGCGAGGACGCCTCACAGCGCCCGCACATACCGTTGAGCGATCAGCCGCTGCATCAGCGAGGTGACCGGTGACGCCAGCCGTGCCCACCAGGTCGCATGCCGGGAGAATGCCGCCACCTCGGCCCACACCTCGGTGCTGACCGGGTCGTAGCGCACCAGGAACAGCTCCTCACCCGACACGGCATGGCCGGGCAGTGTCCCGTACGCGAATCCGCGGCGGTCGGGTTCGTCGACGACGTAGACCACTCGGCACGGCGCCACCATTGGCCCCAGATGAACCAGCACCTCCGAACCGACCTCCGCCACCTCGGTGCTGGCCTGGACGCGAAGGCCGGCGCCTCGCAACATGCCCCAGCGCATGCCCGTCGCCGCGGCCTCCTCGAAGCGCTCCCGCCCGCGCCCGATCACCGAGGTTGTGCGCAGGTGCTGGTAGCCGGCGGGCATCGGTCCCGCGGTCGCGCCGGCCTCCCGATAGGTCAGCGGTGCCCCGGCCAGGTCGGTCAGCTTCACAGCTGCCAGCTTGGCATCACCGCTCCGGCGCCGCGACGGTGTCCGCCGCCGAGTCGGCAACGGATCACCACCGGGGTCGGCTCACCGTCGCGAGACCCAATACGGTGAGCTGGTGAGCATCCACGCACCTGGCGAGCCGCACGCGGGCGGGGGTTTCAACCCACCGGAGCCCACCACCGCCGGCGGCCCGGACTACGGACGCTTCATCGAGGAGGTCCGCGGGCTGCAGGATCACGCCCGCGCCGCCGATGCACCCGATGAGGTGATCACCGCGGCCGCCGATCTGATCGCCCAGGTCAACCTGCTGCTGGCGCCCTATGACGCCGACGAGTGGTGTTCGCCGTCGGGGCGGCGGATGGACCTGCCCAACCGGGGCAACATCCTGGGGGTTCCCTCGGAGCTGCACGTGACCGAGGCCGGCCGCATCGGTGGTCAGGCATTGTTCCGGCGATTCCACCTCGGGCGCAACGGCGCGGTGCACGGCGGTGCGGTCGCTCATCTTTTCGACTCGCTGCTCGGTTTCACCGCCTTCCGACTCAGCGGACGGGCCGCGCAGCGCACCGCCTTCCTGCATGTCGACTATCGCAAGATCGTCCCGATCGACACGCCGGTGCGGGTCGATGCCGGAATCGACTCGACCGAGGACCGCAAGGTGTTCGTATCGGGGCGCGTCCTCGACGGTGATGTGGTGCTGGCCGAGGCCCACGCGCTGTTCCTCAAGTTGAAACCGGGCCAGCCGTGAGCAACGGCCAACGCGCCGGGTTCGTTCGGCGCTGGGCCCGGTGGCGCGACGGGCTGCGGGAGCGGCCCTTCATCGACGCCGGATACCGGGCCGGCGTCGCCGTGCTCGGCGTGCTGGTTCTCGCGGTGGGCATCGTAGCCATCCCGTACCCGGGTCCCGGCTGGGCGATCGTGTTCGTCGGGCTGGCCATCCTGGCGACGGAATTCGATTGGGCACGCCGGTTGCTGGCCTACGCGCGTCGGCGGTACGACGCCGCGATGGCCTGGTTCAAGCAACAGGGCTGGTGGGTGAAGGCGCTCGGGGTCGCGTTCACCGCCGCGGTCGTGCTGGCCACGCTGTGGCTGTTGGGCTTCCTGGATTTCGCCGGCGGGCTGGTGAACTTCGAACCGGCATGGCTGGATAGCCCCATTGGTATCGGGGCCTGACGGGCCACCCGGATAGCATGGTCGCGGTCGTAGCCCCGGCCCTGTACCCATGCACGCCGAGAGTTTGGAGAGCCCGCGATGAGCGCCCCCGTCAGCCCCGCCCTGGCAGCCCCGATCCGGGTCACTGCCGGGACGACCGCAGGGCAGGCGGTCCGCGACGCCGGACTGCCGAGCCGGGGTGAGCCCGACGCCGTCGTCGTCGTGCGCGACGGCGACGGACGGTTGCGTGACCTGTCCTGGGTGCCCGATGCCGATGTCGAGGTCACCCCGGTCGCCGCGAACACCGAAGACGGGCGCAGCGTGATCCGGCACTCGGCCGCCCATGTGCTGGCCCAGGCCGTGCAGGGCATGTTCCCCGACGCCAAGCTCGGTATCGGCCCGCCGATCACCGACGGGTTCTACTACGACTTCGAGGTCGCCCAGCCGTTCACGCCCGAGGACCTCGAGGCGCTCGAGAAGCGGATGCGCCAGATCGTCAAGCAGGGGCAGCTGTTCTCCCGCCGGGTTTTCGCCTCCACGGACGAGGCGCGCGAGGAGCTGGCCGACGAGCCTTACAAGCTGGAGCTGATCGACGACAAGTCCGGCGATCCCGACGTGATGGAGGTCGGTGGAGACGAGCTGACCGCCTACGACAACCTCAACCCGCGCACCCGGGAACGGGAGTGGGGTGATCTGTGCCGAGGGCCGCACATCCCCACCACCCGCTACATCCCCGCGTTCAAGTTGACCCGCAGCTCGGCGGCCTACTGGCGCGGTGACCAGAACAACGCCAGCCTGCAGCGCATCTACGGCACCGCCTGGGAGACGCAGGAGTCGCTCGACCGGCATCTCGAGCTGATCGAGGAGGCGCAACGCCGCGACCACCGCAAGCTCGGCGTCGAACTCGACCTGTTCAGCTTTCCCGACGAATTGGGCTCCGGTCTGCCGGTGTTCCACCCCAAGGGTGGTGTGGTGCGCCGGGAGATGGAGGAGTATTCGCGGCGTAAGCACATCGAGGCCGGCTACGAATTCGTGAACACCCCCCACATCACCAAGGAGCAGCTCTACGTCACCTCCGGGCACCTGGAGTGGTACGCCGACGGCATGTTCCCGCCGATGCACATCGATGCCGAGTTCGACGCCGACGGCACGGTCCGCAAGCCGGGGCAGAACTACTACCTCAAACCGATGAACTGCCCCATGCACCACCTGATCTACCGGTCCCGGGGACGGTCCTATCGCGAACTTCCTTTGCGGCTCTTCGAATTCGGCAGTGTCTACCGATACGAGAAGTCCGGGGTGGTGCACGGGCTGACCCGGGTGCGGGGCATGACGCAGGACGACTCCCACATCTACACCACCCGCGAGCAGATGCGTGACGAGCTGGCCTCGCTGCTGCGGTTCGTGCTCGACCTGCTGGCCGACTACGGTCTGAACGACTTCTTCCTGGAGCTGTCCACCAAGGACCCGGACAAGTACGTCGGCTCCGACGAGGCTTGGGAGGAGGCCACCGAGACGCTGCGCGAGGTCGCGGAGGCTTCGGGGCTGGAGCTGGTGCCCGATCCGGGCGGTGCGGCGTTCTACGGGCCGAAGATCTCGGTGCAGGTCCGGGACGCCCTGGGCCGCAGCTGGCAGATGTCGACGATCCAGCTCGACTTCAACATGCCCGACCGCTTCGAACTGGAGTACACCGCGGCCGACGGGAGCCGGCAGCGCCCGGTGCTGATCCACCGGGCCCTGTTCGGATCGATCGAACGGTTCTTCGGCATCCTCACCGAGCACTACGCGGGCGCGTTCCCGGCCTGGCTGGCGCCGGTGCAGGTGGTGGGCATCCCGGTGGCCGACGGGCACATCCCTTATCTGGACGGCCTGGTGAGCCAACTGAAGACGCTCGGTATCCGCGCCGAGGTCGACACCACCGATGACCGGATGGCCAAGAAGATCGTCAACCACACCAACGCCAAGGTGCCGTTCATGTTGCTGGCCGGCGACCGCGACGTGGAGGCCGACGCCGTCAGCTTCCGGTTCGGGGACCGGACGCAGATCAACGGGGTTCCGCGGGAGCAGGCGGTCGACGCCATCGTCGACTGGGTGCGACGGCGGGAGAACGCCACCCCCACCGCGGAACTGGTCACTGTCGGCACCGCCGCGGACAAGGGGTGACGTGGATCCGGAGGACACGATCGTAGATCGCGGTGTCGGCGACCCCGACCGTCTGCAGCGTCTGTGGACGCCCCACCGGATGACCTACATCGCCGAGGCCGTCAAGTCGGGCGCGTCGGCCTCGTCCGAACCGTTCACCGACATTCCGAACATGTCGGACGAGGACGGGCTCGTGGTGGCCCGCGGCGAGTTGGTCTACGTGGTTCTCAACCTGTACCCGTACAACCCGGGTCACCTGATGGTGGTGCCCTACCGCCGGGTGGCCGAACTGGAGAACCTCACCGAGGCGGAGAGCGCCGAACTGATGGCGTTCGTCCAGAAGGCCATTCGGGTGATGAAGGCGGTGTCTCGGCCGCACGGCTTCAACGTCGGCCTGAACCTGGGCACTTCGGCGGGTGGTTCGCTCTCGGAGCACCTGCACATGCATGTGGTCCCGCGGTGGGGCGGCGACGCCAATTTCATCACCGTCGTCGGGGATGCCAAGGTGATCCCGCAGTTGCTGCGGGACACCCGCAAGCTGCTGGCCACCGAGTGGGACAACCAGCCGTGAGCGACTTCTACCTGATGACCCGCGCGGCGTACACCAAGCTGTCCCGGCCGGTGGCCAGGGGTGCGCTGAGGCTGGGGCTCACGCCCGACAGCGTCACCATCCTGGGTACCGCGGGAACCGTGCTGGCGGCGCTTACTTTGTTCCCGATCGGCCAGCTGTGGTGGGGTGCGGTCGCCGTCGCGTTCTTCGTGCTGGCCGACATGCTCGACGGCGCGATGGCCCGCGAACGCGGCGGCGGCACCCGTTTCGGCGCGGTGCTCGATGCCACCTGCGACCGGATCAGCGACGGCGCCGTCTTCTGCGGCTTGCTGTGGTGGTCGGCGTTCGGGGTGCAGAACGCCGAACTGGTCGTCGCGACGATGATCTGTCTGGTGTCCTCGCAGGTCATCTCCTACACCAAGGCCAGGGCGGAGGCCAGCGGGCTGTCCGCCGACGGCGGACTGATCGAGCGACCCGAGCGGCTGGTCATCGTCCTGGCCGGGGCGGGGCTGTCCGACCTGCCGTTCTTCCCGATGCCCTGGCTGCTCGACGCCGCGATGTGGCTCCTGGCTGTTGCCAGCGTCGTGACGGTGGGGCAGCGCCTGCACAGTGTGCGTGTCTCGCCGGGTGCGATGGATCCGCTGGCGGCGGCAGAGCGCGGCGAGAAACCCGAGACCACCGAGCAATGAGACCGTACCCGGGCTGGTCGATGACCGCGCGCACACGCCAGCTGCCCGACCCGTTCGCATTGCGTGACCACGCCAGCGATCTGGGCTATGCGGCGGGGTGGCGCCTGGTGCGCGCCGCACCGGAGTTCGTCGCGCGCAGCGTCTTCGGCGCCGGAGCCTGGTATGCCGCGCGCGGCGGCGGACCCGAACAGCTGCGCAAGAACCTGGCCCGGGTGATCGGCAAGAGCCCCGAGGACGTGCCCGACGACCTGATCCGTGCTTCGCTGGACTCCTATGCCCGGTATTGGCGGGAGGCGTTCCGGTTGCCGTCGATGAATCACGTGAAGATCGGTGAGCGGCTGCACGTCGATGACGTCGACCTACTGTGGGGCGCGCTGGAGCAGGGCCGCGGCGCGGTGCTGGCCCTGCCGCACAGCGGGAACTGGGACATGGCCGGCGTGTGGCTGGTGCAGCACCACGGCTCCCTCTCCACGGTCGCCGAAAGGCTCAAACCCGAATCGCTGTACCGGCGTTTCCTCGCCTACCGCGAGAGCCTCGGCTTCGAGGTGGTGCCGCTGTCGGGTGGCGAGCGCCCACCGTTCGAGGTGCTCGCCGACCGGCTGCGCGACAACGGCGTGGTCTGCCTGATGGCCGACCGGGACCTCACCCGCACCGGCGTACAGGTCGACTTCTTCGGCGAGCCCACCCGGCTGCCTGCCGGCCCGGCCAGACTCGCGGTGGAGACGGGTGCGGCGTTGTTCCCGGTGCACTGCTGGTTCGAGCCCGACGGCTGGGGCATGCGGGTCTACCCCGAACTCGACGTCTCCTCCGGCGACGTCACGGCGATCACCCAGGCGCTGGCAAACCGATTCGCGGCCAACATCGCCGATCATCCCGAGGACTGGCACATGCTGCAGCCGCAGTGGCTGGCAGACCTGTCCGACGAGCGCCGGGCCCGTCTACTCGGCGGGGGAGAGCGCGGCGGCCCGGGGGCCGGATGAGGTCGGCCTGATGCGGATCGGCATGGTGTGTCCCTATTCGTTCGATGTGCCCGGTGGGGTGCAGTCCCACGTGCTGCAACTCGCCGAGGTGATGCACGGGTTGGGCCACGAGGTCAGCGTGCTCGCCCCGGCGTCACCCGACGCCCACGACGCGCTGCCGGACTACGTGGTCTCCGGCGGAAAGGCCGTCCCGATCCCGTACAACGGCTCGGTGGCCCGGCTGCGGTTCGGCCCGGCGACCCACCGCAGGGTGAAGAAGTGGCTCATGCGCGGTGAGTTCGACGTGCTGCACCTGCACGAGCCGAATGCACCCAGCCTGTCGATGCTGGCGCTGAACATCGCCGAGGGGCCGATCGTCGCGACGTTCCACACCTCGACGACGAAATCGCTGACGTTGTCGGTGTTCGAACCCATCCTGCGGCCGATGCACGAAAAGATCGTCGGGCGCATCGCGGTGTCCGACCTTGCCCGGCGCTGGCAGATGGAGGCGCTGGGCAGCGACGCCGTCGAGATCCCCAACGGGGTCGACGTCGCGTCGTTCGCGACCGCCGAACCCCTGCAGGGTTACCCACGGCCCGGTAGGTCGGTGCTGTTCCTCGGCCGCTTCGACGAACCGCGCAAGGGCATGGCGGTTCTGCTGGGTGCGCTCCCCGCGCTGGTCGAGCGTTTCCCCGACATCGAGATTCTGGTCGTGGGTCGGGGCGACGAGGATGCGCTACGCGAGCAGGCGGGCGCATTGGCCGGCCATCTGCGCTTCCTCGGCCAGGTCGACGATGCACAGAAGGCTTCCGCGATGCGTGGCGCCGATGTCTACTGCGCGCCCCACACCGGCGGGGAGAGCTTCGGGATCGTCCTCGTCGAGGCGATGGCGGCGGGCACCGCGGTGGTCGCCAGCGATCTGGATGCGTTTCGCCGGGTGCTCTGCGACGGGCGTGCCGGGCGGCTGGTGGCCGTCGACGACCCGGATGCGCTGGCGGCCGGGCTGATCGAGGTGCTCGACGACGATGCCGCGCGGGCTGCCTATGTCGAGCGCGCCGCCGAGGCGGTGCGCCGATACGACTGGTCGGTGGTGGCAGCCCAGATCCTGCGGGTGTACGAGACGGTGGCCGGTGCCGGGGTCAAGGTGCAGGTGGCTGGCGGGGCGTTGCTGTGATCGCGTGGGTGACCGCGACCGTCGTCGCGGTGCTCGTCGTGGTGCTTCTGCTGATCGCGGGCTGGGCCTATCAGACGGCCAACCGGCTCGACCGCCTGCACGTGCGCTACGACCTGTCCTGGCAGGCGTTGGACGGTGCCCTGGCGCGGCGCGCGGTGGTCGCCCGCGCGGTGGCCGTCGACGCCTACGGGGTCGGGCCGGACGCCAGGCGGTTGGCCATGCTGGCCGATGCCGCGGAGCGGTCCGGCCGGTCCGGCCGCGAAGCCGCCGAGAACGAGCTGTCCGCGGCGCTGGCGCGGGTCGATCCGGTGGCCCTGCCGCTGGCGCTGGTCGCCGAGCTGGCCGACGCCGAGGCCCGGGTACTGCTGGCGCGCCGCTTCCACAACGACGCGGTGCGCGACACGCTCGCGCTGCGGGAGCGCCCGTTGGTACGGGCGCTGCGGTTGGGTGGCACCGCCGCGTTGCCGAGATATTTCGAGATCGCCGAGGGTGGTGACGCGTCGACCAGAGAGGCGGCCCCGCCGAGCCGGCGAACCTCGGCGCGGGTGGTGCTGCTCGACGAGTCCGGTGCGGTGCTGCTGCTGCGCGGTTCCGACCCGGCCAGCACGCAGACGCCGTCACCCAACTGGTGGTTCACCATCGGCGGCGCGGCGCAGGTGGGGGAGTCGCTGGAGCAGACCGCGGTGCGCGAACTCGAGGAGGAGACCGGGCTGCGGGTGGCGCCCGCCGACATGGTCGGGCCGGTGTGGCGCCGCGACGCCGTCATCGAGTTCAACGGGTCGGTGCTGCGCAGCGAGGAGATGTACTTCGTGCACCGCACCCGCCGCTTCGAGCCCTCCGATGCCGGGCGGTCGGGCCTGGAGCGCACCTACATCCACGGCCACCGCTGGTGCGATGCGACAATGATCGACGAACTGGTCGCCGGCGGCGAGCGCGTCTACCCGAAGCAGTTGGCTGCGCTGCTCGATGAGGCGAACGTGCTGGCCGACGCACCGGGTGTCGATCCCGACAGGCCGGTTCAGTCGATCCGATGACGCTGGCTGTGCGCCGTCTCACAGCGCGCCTGCGGATCGATTGCATTTGCCGTCGCAATTAGACTGGATCGGCAGCAATGTGAAGGAGAGAGCAGTGGAAACCGAAGGTTCGGGGGTGTTCGCCGCGCAGGCCGGGGGGCTGGCCACTCGCGGGACCGCGCGGGTCAAGCGCGGTATGGCCGAGATGCTCAAGGGCGGCGTGATCATGGACGTCGTCACCCCCGAACAGGCCCGCATCGCCGAGGGCGCGGGTGCGGTGGCGGTGATGGCGTTGGAGCGGGTACCGGCCGACATCCGGGCCCAGGGCGGCGTCTCGCGGATGAGCGACCCGGACATGATCGAGGGCATCATCGACGCGGTCACCATCCCGGTGATGGCCAAGGCACGCATCGGCCACTTCGTGGAGGCCCAGATCCTGCAGAGCCTGGGGGTGGACTATGTCGACGAGTCGGAGGTGCTGACCCCTGCCGACTACGCCAACCACATCGACAAGTGGAAGTTCACCGTTCCGTTCGTGTGCGGCGCGACCAATCTCGGTGAGGCGCTGCGGCGCATCACCGAGGGCGCGGCGATGATCCGCTCCAAGGGTGAGGCCGGCACCGGCGACGTGTCCAACGCCACCACCCACATGCGCAAGATCGGCGGTGAGATTCGCCGCCTGACGTCGTTGGCCGAGGACGAGTTGTTCGTCGCCGCAAAGGAACTGCAGGCCCCCTACGAACTGGTGGTGGAGGTGGCCCGGGCCGGCAAGCTGCCGGTGACGCTGTTCACCGCGGGCGGCATCGCCACCCCGGCCGATGCGGCGATGATGATGCAGCTGGGCGCCGAGGGTGTGTTCGTGGGCTCGGGAATCTTCAAATCGGGCAATCCGGCCGAACGGGCGGCCGCGATCGTCAAGGCCACCACCTTCTACGACGATCCGGATGTGCTGGCGAAGGTGTCGCGTGGACTGGGAGAGGCCATGGTCGGCATCAACGTCGACGACATCCCGGTGCCACACCGCCTCGCCGAGCGCGGCTGGTAAGCCGCCGATGAGCGCTTGCGCGAAGAGCGACATCGGGATGAGCGCTTGCGCGAAGAGCGACATCGGGATGAGCGCGTGCGCGAAGAGCGACATCGGGATGAGCGCGTGCGCGAAGAGCGACATCGGGATGAGCGCGTGCGCGAAGAGCGACATCGGGATGAGCGCGTGCGCGAAGAGCGACATCGGGATGAGCGCTTGCGCGAAGAGCGACATCTGATGGCGATCGAAGAGATCCTCGATCTCGAACAGATCGAGGTCGACATCTATCGCGGCGGCGTGTTCAGCCCGGAGTCGGGCTACCTGCAACGCACGTTCGGTGGCCACGTGGCCGGCCAGTCACTGGTCTCTGCGGTGCGAACCGTCGAACCGGAGTTCCAGGTGCATTCGCTGCACGGGTACTTCCTGCGGGCCGGCGACGCCCGCGCTCCGTCGGTCTACACCGTCGAGCGGATCCGTGACGGCGGCTCGTTCTGCACGCGCCGCGTCACCGCGATCCAGCACGGCAAGACGATCTTCTCGATGGCGGCGTCGTTCCAGACCGACCAGAGTGGCATCGAACACCAGGACGCGATGCCGCCGGCGCCACCGCCGGACGACATTCCGGACTTCAAGGCCGCCAGCAGGGTGTTCGACGACGCCAGCTTCCGGCAGTTCGACGAATGGGATGTGCGGCTCGTTCCGCGCGACCAGCTCACCCTGTTGCCCGGCAAGGCTTCCCAGCAGCAGGTCTGGTTCCGTCACCGCGATCCGCTGCCCGACGATCACGTGCTGCACATCTGTGCGCTGGCCTACATGAGCGATCTGACGCTGCTCGGTTCGGCCCAGGTCAATCACATCGAGGAGCGCACGCATCTGATGGTGGCCTCGTTGGACCACGCGATGTGGTTCATGCGTCCGTTCCGCGCCGACGAGTGGTTGCTCTACGACCAGTCGTCGCCCTCCTCGTGCGGCGGGCGCTCGCTGACGCAGGGCAAGATCTTCAACCGATACGGCGAGATGGTCGCCGCGGTGATGCAGGAGGGGCTCACCCGCTACATCCGCGGCTACACCCCCGAAAACGCGTGAGCGTCCGCGTCGGCGTTCTCGCGTTGCAGGGCGATACCCGCGAGCATCTCCAGGCGCTGCGCGCCGCCGGGGCAGACGCGCTGACGGTTCGCCGCCGCGCTGAGCTGGATTCGATCGACGCGCTGGTGATCCCGGGTGGGGAGTCCACCGCGATGAGCCATCTGCTGCGCGAGTTCGAGCTGCTCGAGCCGTTGCGGGCCCGGCTGGCCGACGGCATGCCGGCCTACGGTTCGTGCGCAGGGATGATCCTGCTGGCCACCGAGATCCTCGATGCCGGAGCCGCCGGGCGCGCGGCCGTGCCGCTGAATGCGATCGATATGACAGTGCGGCGCAACGCCTTCGGTCGACAGGTCGACTCGTTCGAAGACGACATCGCCTTCGACGGGCTGGGTTCCGCGGTGCACGCCGTGTTCATCCGGGCACCGTGGGTCGAGCGGGTGGGCCCGGCGGTGGAGGTGCTCGCCCGGGCGGGCGGCCACATCGTCGCGGTCCGGCAGGGCCGCACCCTGGCGACGGCCTTTCATCCGGAGATGACCGGGGACCGCCGTGTGCACGCGCTGTTCGTCGACATGGTCACCGGCCACGCGTGATTTCGGTGTACTTCGTCACCCTCAGCGTGACGAAGTACACCGAAATCGCTCAGGAATCGGCAGGCCGGTGATCGCGCGCGCCATCACCAGACGCTGGATCTCGCTGGTGCCCTCGAAGATCGTGAAGATCTTGGCGTCGCGATGCATCCGCTCCACCGGGTAGTCGCGGGTGTAGCCGTTGCCGCCGAGGATCTGGATGGCCTCGTCGGTGACGTAGACGGCGGTCTCGCTGGCCACCAGCTTGGCCATCGAGCCCTCTGCGGACTCGAAAGTCTTGCCGTTGCGGGCCATCCACGCCGCGCGGTAGACCAGCAGGCGCGCGGCGTCGATACGCGCCTTCATGTCGGCCAGCTTGAAGGCGACCCCCTGGAACTCGCCGATCTTGCGGCCGAACTGCTCACGCTCGCAGGCGTAGTCGCGGGCGTACTCGTAGGCGGCCCGGGCCACGCCGACAGCCATCGCGCCGACGGTCGGGCGGGTCCGCTCGAAGGTGGCCATCGCAGCCTGTCCGGCCGCCTTCTTGCCCTCGCGCACCTTCGCGATGCGGGCGTCGAACTTCTCCTCGCCGCCGACGATGAGGCCGCTCGGGATGCGGACGTCGTCGAGCACGATCTCGGCGGTGTGCGACGCGCGGATGCCGTGCTTGCGGAATCTCTGGCCCTGCCGCAGCCCCTTGGCGCCGGGCGGGATGATGAACGACGCCTGACCGCGGCTGCCCAGCTCCGGGTGCACCGAGGCGACGACGATGTGGACGTTGGCGATTCCGCCGTTGGTGGCCCAGTTCTTGGTGCCGTTGAGCACCCATTCGTCGGTGGACTCGTCGTAGCGGGCCCTGCTCAGGATCGCCCCGACGTCGGATCCAGCACCCGGCTCCGACGAGCAGAAGGCGGCGACCCGGGGCTCGTTGACGGTGCCGAACATCTGCGGCAGCCATTCGCCCAACTGTTCGGGGGTGCCGTTGGCGGCCAGCGAGGCCGCGGCCAGGCCGGTGCCCAGGATCGACAGCGCGATTCCGGCGTCGCCCCAGAACATCTCCTCGAGGACGACGGTCATGCCCAGCCCGGAGGGTTCGGCGGCCTGCTCGGCGAACATCTCCATCGAGTACAGGCCGACCTTGGCCGCCTCCTGGATGATCGACCAGGGCGTCTCTTCGCGCTCGTCCCACTCGGCCGCGGCGGGGCGGATCACGTCGGCGGCGAACTCGTGCACCCAATCCCGGATGTGGATCAGGTCGGGGGACAGCTCCAGGGAGAACGTCATGGGCACTGATTCTTACTTTGAAGTAAGTTCAACCATCCCCGGGGTATGGCCGAGGCAACACCAGGTGGGTGACAGGCGCCCGACGGGTTTCGGAGTCGCGCGGGCGCCGACGTAGACTTGACGATCGGACTCTCGAACTCAGCTGATCCAGAAGAGAAGAAGCCAGAAGAGAAGAAGGTAGTACCTGCATGAGCGGCCATTCCAAGTGGGCGACCACCAAGCACAAGAAGGCCGTGATCGACGCGCGTCGCGGCAAGAACTTCGCGAAGCTGATCAAGAACATCGAGGTGGCGGCGAGAACCGGTGGTGGTGATCCGGCCGGCAACCCGACCCTGTACGACGCCATCCAGAAGGCCAAGAAGAGCTCGGTGCCCAACGACAACATCGAGCGCGCCCGCAAGCGGGGCGCGGGCGAAGAGGCCGGTGGCGCCGATTGGCAGACCATCACCTATGAGGGCTACGGACCCAATGGTGTCGCGGTGCTCGTCGAGTGCCTGACCGACAACCGCAACCGCGCCGCCGGTGAGGTCCGGGTCGCCATGACCCGCAACGGCGGCAGCATGGCCGACCCGGGATCGGTGGCCTACCTGTTCTCCCGCAAGGGCGTGGTGACGCTGGAGAAGAACGGCCTCAGCGAGGACGACGTGCTCGCCGCGGTCCTCGACGCGGGCGCCGAGGACGTCAACGACCTGGGTGAGAGTTTCGAGGTCATCTCCGAGCCCACCGATCTGGTCAGCGTGCGCACCGCCCTGCAGGACGCCGGGATCGACTACGACTCGGCGGAGGCCAGCTTCCAGCCGTCGGTGACGGTACCGGTGGATCTGGAAGCGGCGCGCAAGGTGCTCAAGCTCGTCGACGCGCTCGAGGACAGCGACGACGTGCAGGACGTGTACACCAACATCGACATCCCCGACGACGTCGCCGCCGCGCTCGACGCCGACTGACCGCTCGGGGTCTCAGTCGGCGGCCAGGAAATCCCCGATCGCACGCGCGGTGCGCTCGGGTTGATCGAGCATCACCAGCACATAGGCGTCGTCGACGATCTGCAGCCGGCCGCGGGGCAGCAGTTCGGCCAGCCGGCGCCCGTGCTCGGCCGGCATCACCGGGTTGTCGCTCCAGAGCACCAGCGCCGGGCGGTCGAACTCGGCGAGCCGGTTGGTGGCGCGGATAAGGTCGGCGCCGTCGAACCGGCTGCGACAGTACTTGACCAGGTCCCGGCGTACCGCCTTACCGGCCAGCCCGGCGGCCGTCCAGTCGTCGACAACCTGTTGGGGGACAGGCTTTTTGGCCATCATGCCGAATATCACGCGCTGCCTGCGCAGCCAGCCGACCCGCAGCTGGCGCATCGCCAGCCACACGGTGCCGGTCGTTCGGGCGGCCAGCCAGGCCACCTTGCCGGGCAGCCCGGGCGGAAAGTTGTCGAACGCCTCCGACGGGCAGATCACCAGCTTGCCGACCCGCTTGTCCCGGCCGAGGTCGGTCAGGAACAACGGGCCGCCCCAGTCGGTCACGACGAGCGTGACGTCGGCCAGGTCGAGCGCGTCGAGGAAGTCGGCGACGATCCCGACCATGCCCGGCAGGGTCAGGTCGGCGCCCTCGCTCATCGGCATGCGGTGACCGCCGATGGGCAGCACCGGGAGCAGGTAGCGATAGCCCGGCGGCAGCCACGGCAGCGCGGTGTCCCACTGCGCGGGGTTCATCAGCAGCCCGTGCAGCAGGACCACGGCGGGGCCCGTCGGGTCGCCTTCCTCGCGGTACTCCAGGGTTCCGGCATCGATGTCAACGGACGGCATTGCGCACCTCATTAGAATGATCGTTCTAGAACGTATGCTCTAGCATGACGCCAGGAGGTGACGATGGCAAGGTCAACCCGGGAGGCGATCCTCACCGCGACCGCCGAGCTGATGCGGAGCAAGGGTTATGCCGCGGTGGGCATGAAGGAGATCGCGGCCGCGTCGGGCGCCCCGATCGGATCGCTGTATCACCACTTCCGCGGCGGAAAGGTGCAGATCGCGCGCGAGGCGCTGGTCAACGCCGGCATCGCCTACGGGATGCTGATCCCGACCGTGGTGGACGACTACGACGACCTCGGCGCGGCGGTCGAGGGGGTCTTCCGGCAGGCGGCCGACGACATGGCGCAGACCCGATTCGCCAACATGTGCCCGGTCGCCAGCGTCTCGGCGGAGATCGCCGACTCGGTCGACGAACTCCGGCGGGCGACCGCGGACATCTTCACCGGCTGGATCGAGGGCGGGACGGCCTACTTCGCGGCGCGTGGTGTCGACGACGCCACCGCCCGGGAGGTGGCGGTCGCCCTGATCGGTGGCCTGGAGGGTGGGTTTCTGCTGGCTCGGGCGTTGCGCGACACCGAACCGCTGCGCGCCGCCGGGCGCGCGCTGGCCCCGCGGTTCCGTGGCATCCCACTCGCCCGGGCCGACGGGCGTGTCCCTACCCCCGCTCGTCGGTAGCCCGGGCTAAGCTCTCGAACAAATGTTCTCAGCGAGGGGTGTGCCGTGCGGGTGATGGGCGTTGACCCCGGGCTCACCCGGTGCGGGTTGTCGGTCGTCCAGAGTGGCCGCGGCCGCCACGTCAGCGCACTCGACGTCGACGTGGTGCGCACACCGGCCGAGCACCCGCTCTCGGAACGGCTGCTGGCCATCAGCGACACCGTCGACCACTGGATGGACACCCACGTGCCCGACGTGGTCGCGATCGAGCGGGTGTTCTCCAATCAGAACGCCAACACCGCGATGGGTACCGCGCAGGCCAGCGGGGTGATCGCGCTGGCAGCCGCCCGGCGGGGCATCGACGTTCACTTCCACACCCCCAGCGAGGTGAAGGCCGCCGTCACCGGCAACGGCCGGGCCAGCAAGTCCCAGGTCACCGAGATGGTCACCAGAATCCTGGAGCTGCAACAGAAACCGACACCGGCCGATGCCGCCGACGCGTTGGCGCTGGCGATCTGTCACTCGTTCCGCGCCCCGATGATCGCCCGGATGGCGGCTGCCGAGGCGATGGCGGCCGAACAACGCCGCAAGTACCGGGCCACCCTCAAGGCGCACACCCCGAAGACCGCGCGGAGCGCGCCGTGATCGCCGCGGTCCGTGGCGAGGTGCTCGACATCGCGCTAGATCACGCCGTGATCGACGCCGCGGGCGTCGGCTACAAGGTGATGGCCACCCCCGCGACGCTGGCCAGCCTGCGGCGCGGCGCCGAGGCCCGGTTGATCACCGCGATGATCGTGCGCGAGGACGCGATGACGCTGTACGGCTTCGCCGACAGCGACGCGCGCGATCTGTTCCTCACGCTGCTCGGCGTGTCCGGTATCGGGCCGAGCATCGCGCTGGGTGCGCTGGCGATGTACGACGGTCCGACGCTGCGGCAGGCGATCGGCGAGGGCGACGTCACCGCGCTGACCCGAATTCCCAAGGTGGGCAAGAAGACCGCCGAACTGCTCGTGCTCACGCTGCGGGACAAGGTCGGTGCGGTGGCATCCGGTGGCACCCTGTCGACCGGTGGCTTCACCGTGCGCGGTCCGGTGGTGGAGGCGCTGGTCGGGCTGGGCTTCGCGCAGAAACAGGCGGAGGAGGCCACCGACAAGGTGCTGGCGAACAACCCGGAGGCCAGCCAGTCGGACGCCCTGCGGGCCGCGTTGTCGATGCTGGGGAAGAAGTAGATGGGCCGCTTCGACGATCAGCAGCACGACGACGCCGACGCGCGGGAGGTCTCCCCGGCGCTGACCGTGGGCGAGGGGGACATCGACGCCAGCCTGCGGCCCCGCTCGCTCGGTGAGTTCATCGGCCAGCCCCGGGTCCGTGAGCAGTTGCAGTTGGTGATCGAGGGGGCCAAGAACCGCGGCGGCACCCCGGATCACATCCTGCTGTCCGGGCCTCCCGGGCTGGGCAAGACGTCGCTGGCGATGATCATCGCCGCCGAGCTGGGATCCTCGTTGCGCGTCACCTCGGGGCCCGCGCTGGAGCGGGCCGGCGACCTGGCGGCGATGCTGTCCAACCTGGTCGAGCACGACGTGTTGTTCATCGACGAGATCCACCGCATCGCCCGCCCCGCCGAGGAGATGCTCTACCTGGCGATGGAGGACTTCCGGGTCGACGTCGTGGTCGGCAAAGGCCCTGGTGCGACGTCGATTCCGCTGGAGGTCGCGCCGTTCACGCTGGTCGGTGCCACCACCCGATCGGGAGCCCTGACGGGACCGTTGCGTGACCGGTTCGGTTTCACCGCACACATGGACTTCTACGAGCCCGCCGAACTCGAGCGGGTGCTGGCCCGCTCGGCGGGCATCCTCGGCATCGAGCTGGGTGGCGAGGCGGCCGCCGAGATCGCGCGCCGCTCCCGGGGCACACCGCGCATCGCCAACCGGCTGCTGCGCCGGGTTCGCGACTACGCCGAGGTGCGGGCCGACGGGGTGATCACCCGCGACGTCGCGAAGTACGCGCTGGCCGTCTACGACGTCGACGAACTGGGGCTCGACCGGCTCGACCGGGCGGTGCTGACGGCGCTGACGCGCAGCTTCGGCGGGGGACCGGTCGGCGTGTCGACGCTCGCGGTGGCGGTGGGCGAGGAAGCGGCCACGGTCGAGGAGGTGTGCGAGCCGTTCCTGGTCCGGGCGGGCATGATCGCGCGCACGCCGCGCGGCCGGGTGGCCACCTCGCTGGCGTGGACCCATCTGGGAATGAGCCCGCCGGCGGGGCTACCGGTCTGGGTCAGGCCGGACTGTTCGATTAGACAGCCGTCGCAGCAGTGACATCTGTCTGTGTGAAGCCTTCACCTTTGAACAGCAGCGGCTCTCCGCTGACCTTTGCCAGTGCATAGGAGAAGCAATCACCGTAGTTGAGGCCCGCGCGATGCCGCCCCCTGCCGAAGGCTCGGTAGGCCGCGCGGGCGACGTCTGCCTGGTTGCCGTCGACCGCGACCAGGTCGACCGCCGCCCGGTGCAGCCACAGGTCCAATTCCCGTCCGCCGGGCTCACCGAACCGTGATTCGACGACGATCGCGGTCTCGAGGTAGGAGGCGGCCGACATCAGCCGGACGGGGCTGGCCACCACTGCCTCTTCGAACTGCTCGGCCTCTGGTTCACCGGTGAGCATCGCCACGAGCGCAGAGGTGTCGATCACCATCAGGCGGGCAGTCCGTGCTGGTCATAGCCGAGAATCTGCTCGGCGGAGCGATCGTCGATCACGGGCAGTGCCGCACATCGCCGCCTGATCGCCGCCAACTCGTCGCGCAACGGAATGGCGTGGGCGCGTCCCGTCTCGCGCGCCAGTCGCTCCCGCAGTGCGACCACGACCACCTCGGTCAGGGTCTCCCCGGTGCGCGCCGCGAGTTCCCTGGCAAGGCGATCGGCCTCGGGATCTTTGATGCTCAACGCCATATCGCGATTATAGACAACTTGATAGATTCTAGATTGACAGATGGAGGTGTCCACGATGGTGATCGCGGGGTTGATCGTTGCTGGGCTGGCGGCGCTGCTGCACGTCTACATCTTCGTGATGGAGTCCTTCACCTGGACGTCACCGCGGACCCGGGCCGTCTTCGGCACCACGGCGGAAGAGGCCGAGACCACCCGGTTGCTGGCGTTCAACCAGGGGTTCTACAACCTGTTCCTGGCGATCGTCACGGCGTGCGGCATCATCGCGGTGCTCCTCGGTGCGCGCGCCGTGGGTGCGGCGCTGGTGTTCGCGGGCATCGGGTCGATGCTGGCGGCCGCCGTGGTGCTGATCGCGGCCGCGCCGGACAAGGCCCGCGCTGCGGTGACGCAGGGCGCCCTGCCGTTGGTCGCAGTGTTGCTGCTGGTGGTGGGTCTGATCTTCTGAGAGTGCTGTCGGCCGCGGGGTTGGCATCTGCTGCCGGCGGGTACCCGCTGGGCAGACTCGAGGAAGGCAGAACAATGGTTGACACTTCTGAGCGGACGCCCGGCAGGCTGCAGATCCCGCGAAGCCGGGGCGCGGCCAGTGGGCTGCTGGTGATGTTCCTGGGCCTGTGGGGCGCGCTGGCGCCGTTCATCGGTCCGTACTTCGACTTCGCGTTCACCCCCGACCAACCGTGGGTGTGGACCGTGGCGCGCGGTTGGCTCGAGGTGCTGCCCGGCGCCGTCGCGGCGCTCGGCGGGCTGCTGATGTTCGCCTCGCGCAACCGCGCAACCGCCCTGCTCGGCAGCTGGATCGCGGTGGTCGCGGGCGCCTGGTTCGTGATCGGGCGCGCGCTGGCCGGCCCGCTGGGCCTGGGTGAGGTCGGCACGCCGGTGGCATCCACCGATGCCAAGCGCGTGTGGTTGGAGTTGACGTACTTCTATGGGCTGGGCGCGCTGATCATCTTCCTGGCCGCGCTCGCGCTGGGCCGTCTGTCGGTGCGCACGGCGCGCGACATCCAGTGGGCGCAGCGCTCGGTGATCGCCGAGCCGACTCGCACCGACGATCAGCGCGACACCGAGTCGGCCGCCTCCGCGTCGGCCGCCTCCGCCACCGATGTGAACGAGACCGGCGAGTCACGGCGCCGCGGCTGGCGCGACCTGTTCAGCGGCAGTGGGCGGCACAAGCTGGCGCACCGCTGACCCTCGACCACGAGTGCATCGCTCAGCTGCTCGCCGGGTTCGGTGCCAGCCGGTCCCGGCCTGCCTGACTCCCGAGTTGGGTGGCCACCTCGTTGGCGAGCTGCACCCGTGAGGACAGTCCGAGTTTGTGGTAGACGTGCCGCAGGTGCGACTGCACGGTGCGTGGCGAGATGAAAAGGCGTACGGCGATGTCCTTGTTCGGGATGCCCTCGGCGACCAGGCGGACGACGTCGAGCTCGGCTGGCGTCAGCGATGCCCACCCGGTGGCCGGGCGCTTGCGCTCGCCACGGCCCCGCATCGCGTAGGCAACTGCTTCTTCGGTCGACAGTGCGCTGCCTTCGGCCCACGCGGCGTCGAAATCCTTGTCGCCCAGGGAAGTATGCAGTGCGGTCAGCGAAGCCCGGTGCCGGCCATCGTAGACCGGGAACCTGACCACGCCGATCCGCGATCGGGCCGCCTCTGCTGCGCCGTAGAGCCGGGCGGCTTCGCTGGGGCTGTCGTGATGGCACGCCAATTCCGCGATGGATTCCAGGATCTCGGGGACGGTGATGTATCCGCCGCTCTCGGCGGCCAGCGACAACGCCCGGTAGGCGTCGGCGGCCGCCCGGTCGAGATCGTGTGCCGCCAGATGGACCCTGGCACGCACCGACAGTGCCGAGCACTGCCACCAGCCCTGCACCGAGACGACCGCCTCATCCAGCCACTGCCTGGCGTCGGCGAGATCGCCGCAGGCCAACGCCAACTCGCCGATGATGACCAGGTTCGTCCGTTCGGCGGGAAGATTGATGTGGGCTTCCCGCGTATCCTGCAAGGCCTGCCGTGCTCCGGCGAGATCGCCGGCCGCCAGGCACGCGATGCCCAGCATCGAATAGGCGCCCTGGTCGAACAGCCCGGCCATCTCTGCGCCCGATTCGATACACAATCGAGCAGCGGCGCAGGCCTTCTCGCCTTCGCCGCTCCAGGCCAGCAGGGTCGCCTCGATCATCTGGCCGATCGTCCTGTTCATCGCGTCGTGCCCGGCGGTGGCTTCGGCGACGAACTCGGGGGTCTGCGCCAACGCGGCTGTCAACTCACCGCACAGGCTCATGACGTCGATGATCACCCAGCGGCACTGCCGCGAGTTGAAATGGTCGCCGATCGCGTCGGCCAGGCCCAGTCCTTCACGGCCGATTCGCTCCGCAGCGGCCAAATCGCCTGCCATGAAGGCGCCGTACGCCTGTCGGCCGAGAATCAGGCTCAGCCGCCAGGAATCGTCCAATTCCCTTGCCATACCGATCGCCTCGTCGAAGTACGGTTGCGCGATCTCGGGGTCGTGTGCGGTGATACACGCGCAAGCGGTCAGCGCCCGGGTCAGCAGGGGCACGTCGTCCGCATCCCGAGCGATGGCGAGTGCCTCCATGGCGTGCTGGCGACTGGCGGTGACATCGACCCACGAGTTCAGGACCGCCTCATCGGCGAGTGCCCGCGCGCGGGGCACGTCGGGTTGTGCTCCAGCGGTGTCGAGCGCCGCCGTGAGCCAGGCCAGCCCTTCGACCAGCCTGCCCCGCGCCAGCCACAGCGATTGCAGTGACGACGCGAGATCGAGTGCCGCAGCGGCGTCGCCGTTTTCGTGGCTCCAGGAGAATGCCGCCCGCAGGTTGTCCAACTCGGTCTCTGCCTGTTCGATGAGCTGCTCGTAGTCGTTGCGGGCCGGCGAATCCAGTCTGCGGGCCAGCGACGCGAAGTGATCGCGGTGCCGGACGCGGATCCGGTCGGCTTCTCCGGATTCGCCCAGTTTCTCCAGCGCATACTGGCGAACCGTTTCCAGCAGCCGATAACGTGTTGAACCGCTTGAGTTGTCGGCGACCACCAGAGACTTGTCGACCAGCAAGCCCAGCTGGTCCAGCACCTGATAGGCCTCCATCTCCGTGGCGCCCGCCACCGCGTGGGCCGCGCCGAGATCGAAGCCGCCCATGAACACCGACAGTCGGCGGAACAAGACGCGCTCGGCTTCGGTCAGCAGTGCGTGCGACCAGTCGACGGACGCGCGTAGGGTCTGCTGGCGCCGCACTGCGGTGCGGGCGCCGCCGGTGAGGAGCCGGAAGCGGTCGTGCAGGCCACCCACGATCTCGTCGAGCGATAGCGCCCGGATGCGCGCCGCCGCGAGTTCGATGGCCAAGGGCATGCCGTCGAGGCGGCGGCATATCTCGGTCACCGCCGCGGCATTGGCGGCGGTCACCGCGAAGTCGGGACGGGCCCGCCGGGCGCGATCGGCGAACAATTCGACGGCCTCGTCGGTCACAGACAGCGAGGGCACCTGCCAGATGACCTCACCGGGCACCATGAGGGGTTCCCGGCTGGTCGCCAGGATCGCGGCATTGGCGCAGCTGCCCAGCAACTCACTGGTGAGGGCAGCGCACGGTTCCAGGAGGTGCTCGCAGTTGTCCAGCACCAGCAGGATCCGGCGTTCGCCTACGTAGCGCATCACCGTCTCGGTGATCGAGCGGCCGGGTTGATCCGGCAGGCCCAGAGCGCGGGCCACGGCGAGTGGGACTACCTCGGCGTACATGACCGGGGCGAGGTCTGTGTACCAGATGCCGGCGGGAAATTCGTCGGCGAGCCGGGAGGCCACCTCGACGGACAGTCGCGTCTTGCCGGCGCCGCCCGCGCCGGTCAGGGTCGTCAGCCGGTTGCCGGCCACCGTCGCCCGGACCTCCGCGATCTGGTCGCGGCGCCCGACGAAGGTCGTCAGCTGAGCGGGAAGGTTGTGACTGGCGACGCTATCGGCCGTGCGCAGCGGCGGGAAGTCGGCGCGCAGATCGGGATGGCAGAGTTGGAGGACGCGTACCCGGCGTGGCACATCACGCAACACGTGGTTGCCCAGTTCGGTCAGCCACGCGCCGTCCGGGATTCGGTCCTCGACGACTTCCTCGGTGGCCCCGGACACCACCGTCTGCCCGCCGTGGGCCAGGTCCCGCAGACGAGCGGTCTTGTTGACAGTCGTGCCGGCGTAGTTGGACTCGTCGCGCAGCAGCACTTCGCCGGTGTGCACGCCGATCCGAAGGCGGATCGGCGCCAAGTCCATGCGCTGCAATTCGAGCGCGCAGGCGAGTGCGTCGCTGGCCCGCGCAAAAGCTGCGACGAAGCTGTCGCCCTCACCCTGCTCGAGCGGCCGAACACCCTGGTGTACCGCGACGGACTGGTCGGCCGCGCTGTTGAGTCGGGCGATGGCCGCGGACATCGCCCCGGGTTGTCGCTCCCACAGCCGCGTCGATCCCTCGACGTCGGCGAGCAGCAGCGTCACCGTTCCGGACGGAAGCAGGTCGGCCATGTCAGTGTCACTCCAGGCAGTCGCGCTCATGCTAGTCAGCGTCCGCGGATGCACGGGGCGGAACATCCGCTCAAGGGCGTAAATCCCGCGGTCTCGGCCCTGGCGGGGCCGGCCGAGAGCCGAGGCGAGGACAGCTCCGGGTCCCGTTCCTGGTGCGCCCCGGGCCTTGTGGTCTGCGCCTCGGCATCCATCGAAATGCGCGTGTGTGCCGATGTTGGCCGGTCAGCTGGGTGTCAGGATCGACGTGGTCCACCAACACCGGGAGCTGAGCATGGACTCGACACCCGACCCGTCGGAGCTGCTGTCGGCGCGGCGCACGTCGCCATCCGAGGACGACGTCGCCTGGGTCATCCTGGGACCGCGCCTGGGCGGGCTCTGCGCTGCCCTGGGAGCGCCGGTCCGCGACTGGCACCAGATATCTCGGTGGGTCGACCATGCCGACGACTTCCGGACGTGGGATGCCGTCGGTTCATACGTCGACGTGCTGATCGCCGATCGTTGCCACCGTCCAGGCGGCGACCTGATCTCCGGACTGATCGCTCACGAGGTGGATGGCCGGGGACTGACCGCCGACGAGATCCGAGAGGTCCTGACCGGATTGATCGTAAAGGGAACGATCTAAGTGGGCCCTGGCGCGTGTCCGGCTAGATCCGGATCACCGCCCGATCGCGCTGTGCCGCGGCGGTTCGTCGCCGAAGTTGATCCCCAGGTCGCGGGCGGTCGCTATCGAGTCGCAGTCCAGCGGGACGGTCTTCTGTCGGCTGATGGCCTCTTCGAGGGGTATGTAGTCCACCGTCGGTGGATTCAGCGCCACCATGACGCCGGTGTGTCCCTCGTCGAGTGCGCGCACCGCGGCAGCGCCGAAGCGCAGCCCGAGCAGCCGGTCGAACGACGTGGGTGAGCCACCCCGCAGCAGGTGACCGAGCACGACCGTGCGGGTCTCCCGTCCGGTGATCGCCTCGAGCTGGTTGGCGACTTTGGCGCCGACACCCCCGAGCCGTTCGGCCTGTCCCACCGCCCTGCCCACGATCGACAGCTCTCCACCGGCCGGCACGGCTCCCTCGGCGACGCAGATGATGGAGAACTTCGCCCCGTGCTGCTCGCGGTGGGTGATCAAGGCCGCCACGTGCTCGAGGTCGAACGGGATCTCGGGGATGAGGATCGCGTGCGCCCCCGACGCCATGCCGGCGTTCAGGGCGATCCACCCGGCGTAGCGGCCCATCACCTCGACCACGATGACCCGGCCGTGCGACGTTGCAGTGGAGAACAGCCTGTCGATGCACTCCGAGGCGAAGTCGACGGCGGTGTCGAAGCCGAACGTCGAGGTCGTCTTTTCCAGATCGTTGTCGATCGTCTTGGGCACGCCGACCAGGCGCAGCCCGGCCTCGTGCAGATGGCGGCCTATCGTCAGCGATCCGTCGCCGCCGATCGTGATCAACGCATCGATACCGTGCTCGTCGAAGCGGGCGAGCAGTTCCTGGGTTCGGTCCACCTCTTTCCAGGTGCCGTCAGGCTGCCGCATGGGATAGGCGGTCGGGTTGCCACGATTGGTGGTGCCGATGATCGTGCCGCCCTGGTGGATGATGCCGCGGACGCTGTCCCGCGTCAGCTCGATCAACCCGCCGTCGGGATACTCGTCGGGGAAAAGCAACCCGTTGTAGCCGTCGCGGATCCCGACAACGTCCCAGTCGCGGTTCCGGGCCGCCAGGGTGGCCGCGCGGATGACGGCGTTGAGTCCCGGCGCGTCACCACCGCCGGTGCTCAGCGCGATCCGCTTGATCGGAGGCCTCACGAAGCGAACCCTACGTCAGCCGGCCACTCACCGCTGGTTTGTCGAACAGGTGCGGCCGAATCGGTTGTCAGCCGGCCCAAACTGCCCCGGCCGGTCGGGGCGAGCCGCTGGGAGATCGAAACACCCTCTGCGACAGTTTCTCCCACCCCTGATCGCGGAGGCCGGTCTGCCCCCGGGGACCCCATCGCCGGATTTCGGGTATGGGCGGTTGGACTGATCACTACGCTGCGGTGCATGCGACGCAGAAACGCGCGCAGCGCTGGGGTGGCGACGCCAGAGCCCAACGAGACAGGCCGCAAGCGACTGACCGACATCGGCAAGCACATTAGGGAGGACAATTTATGAGTCAGTACGTGCGTTTCTTCGACGAGGTCGGGATCGACGACGTCCCGCTGGTCGGCGGTAAGAACGCCTCGCTGGGTGAGATGTTCCAGAAGCTGTCGGAACAGGGTGTGCGCATCCCCAACGGGTTCGCGATCACGGCCGATGCCTACCGCTACATGCTGGACAGCGCGGGCGCCTGGGACCCGCTGCACGCCGAACTCGACGACATCGACCCGGTCGATGTGACCGCGCTGGCGCGCAAGGGCAAACGGGCCCGGGAGCTCGTCTACGGGGCCGGGCTCCCGGACGACCTGGCCACAGAAATTCTCGACGCCTACCGCAAACTCCAGGACGAGTACGGCGAGGACGTCAGCCTGGCGGTACGGAGTTCGGCGACCGCCGAAGACCTACCGACGGCGAGCTTCGCCGGCCAGCAGGACACCTATCTCAACGTCAAGGGTGAAGAGAGTCTCCTCGACACGTGCCGCCGGTGTTTCGCCAGCCTGTTCACCGATCGCGCCATCCACTACCGCATCGACCAGGGCTTCGACCACTTCGGGGTGTCGCTGTCGATCGGTGTGATGAAGATGGTGCGCTCCGACCTCGCCTCGTCCGGCGTGATGTTCTCCATCGAGACCGAATCGGGCTTCCCCGACGCGGTCTTCATCACCGGTGCCTACGGCCTGGGCGAGAACGTGGTTCAGGGCGCTGTCGACCCCGACGAGTTCTACGTTCACAAGCCGACATACCTGGCCGGGCACCGTGCGGTGTTGCGCCGCCTGATCGGCGACAAGGCGGTCAAGATGGTTTACGTCGAGGGTGGGACCAAGGAGACGACCCGCAACATTCCCACCCCAAAGGCCGACCGTGCCCGGTTCTGTCTCACCGACGAGGACGTGCTGGAACTGGCCGGGTACGCGTGTGCGATCGAGGCCCACTACGGGCGGCCGATGGACATGGAATGGGCCAAGGACGGGATCGACGGCAAGATGTACATCGTCCAGGCGCGTCCGGAGACGGTGGCCTCCCAGCGCAGCGGCACGACGCTGGAGACGTTCACCCTCGACGGTGGGGGTGAGGTCCTGGTCGAGGGGCGTTCGGTGGGCGAGAAGATCGCCTCGGGGACGGTGCGACGGATCGACAATCTCACCCACCTGTCCGACTTCAAACCGGGTGAGGTGCTGGTGTCCGACACCACCACACCGGACTGGGAGCCGGTGATGAAGATGGCGGCGGCGATCGTCACCAATCGCGGCGGGCGGACCTGTCATGCCGCGATCATCGCCCGCGAACTGGGCATTCCTGCCGTGGTGGGCACCGGCGACGGGACGACCAGTGTGCCCGATGGTGCGGTGGTGACGGTGTCGTGCGCCGAGGGCGAGACGGGTCGCGTGTACGAGGGCGAGGTGCCCTTCCACGTCGATCAGACCGAGCTGACCGAGATGGCGCGGCCCCGAACCGAGATCATGCTCAACCTCGGAAACCCGGACCTGGCCTTTAAGACGTCGTTCCTGCCGAACGACGGCGTCGGGCTCGCCCGGCTGGAGTTCATCATCAACGAGTACATCAAGGTCCACCCGCTGGCCCTGCTGCATCCGGACAAGGTCGATGATCTCGAGGCCCGGCGCACCATCGACCGGCTGACCTATGCCTACTCCGACGGCGGGTCCTTCTTCGTGGAGCGGCTGTCCGAAGGGGTCGGCACCATCGGAGCCGCCTTCTGGCCCAAGCCGGTCGTGGTGCGGATGTCGGACTTCAAGTCCAACGAATACGCCAGCCTGGTCGGCGGAGCGGCCTTCGAGCCGCACGAAGAGAACCCGATGATCGGGTTCCGGGGGGCGTCACGCTACGCACATCCGGCGTACGCCGAGGGTTTCGCGCTGGAGTGTCAGGCGATGAAACGCGTGCGCGACGAGATGGGCCTGACGAACGTGGTGCTGATGATCCCGTTCGTGCGCCGGGTGACCGAAGCCGACCTCGTACTGGAGGAGATGGCCAAACACGGTCTGCGGCGGGGCGAGAACGGGCTTCAGGTGTACGCGATGTGCGAGATCCCGAACAACGTGATCATGATCAACGAGTTCGCGAAGCGATTCGACGGGTTCTCCATCGGCTCCAACGACCTCACCCAGCTCACGCTGGGGGTCGACCGCGACAGCGAGATCGTGGCGTTCGACTTCGACGAACGCGACGAAGGCGTCAAGACGATGATCCGGATGGCGGTGGAAGGCTGCCGCCGCAACGGAATCCACTCCGGCCTGTGCGGGCAGGCGCCTTCGGACTACCCCGACATGGCCGAGTTCCTGGTGCGGCTGGGGATCGACTCGATGAGCCTGAACCCCGACACGGTGGTGAAAACCACCGGCCAGATCCTCGAACTCGAACAACAGGTCACACCGCCACGATGACCCCGACCGCCACCCGGCGTCCCGCGGTCGCAGTGCGCGGCCTTCGCCGCCGCCTCGGGCATGATCGGCGAAGCGCCGTGAGCCCCGGTGCCGATGATCAAGCGGGCTCCGCCCCGCGTCGGATTTCTCATCGACCGAGAGCGGGTTTGTCCGTCAGCCCACGGGTTCGAGATCTGTTCGGGCCCGGGCGATCTGGTCGTAGGCGTAGGTCGCCATCGCGGCGGCGGTCATCGCCTCGCCCCTGTGGGCGAGCGTTTCGTAGGTCGAGTCACCGAGGACATCGCGCAGATGAGCGATCGCGGTGTTGATCTTGGGCACCCACGCCGCGGTGATGGGATCCAACGCGAAACCGGCGACAGTGGCCGCCGGCTCGTAACATCCGAGCTGATCCAGACAAATGGCGAGGGAGGCCAGCGCGGCACGCATGTTGGCGGTGTTACCCGCATCGTGGTAGTTGCCGATGGCTACAGCGGAGTATTCGAGCGCCGCCAGCGGCTCACCGGAGTGCGTTTCGAGTCGGGCCAGGGTGGCCGCCAGGTGCGTCTCGGTGTCGCGGTTGCCGCTGTCGGCGGCGATCAGCAGGCCCCGACGCAGGGCGGCACGGGCCCGGCCGGGATCGGTGTCGCCGACAGCGTGCCCATAGGCCATCAGCGAGAACGAGAGCGCACACGGGTTGCCGGTGGCCTCGGCAGCCTCTATCAGACCGGTCGCGGCGTCCCTTGCCTCGTCAGCGCGACCGGCGATCGCCAACGTGGAGACCAGGGCCGACCAGGTGAAGGTATGGGTGTCGCGACCGCGCGCGAGTTGGGTGCGGCACCACTGGACCGACCGTTCGGGCTGGCCGACGACCAGGTAGGCAGCGCCCAGCAGGCCCTGGATGCCGTACGGCACGTCGCCGCAGTCATCGCCGAACACCGCCTGGGCGGCGTCGCTGTAGCCGACGGCGGTCGCGGGCCGTCCGGCGAGGTAGCACTGTGACGCCATCACATACAGGAATGCGAGCCGGGGGTGGCCGGCGGTGCGGGCGGGCTCGATGAGTTCTTCGGCCCAGGAAATGGGTTCGTACTGATCGACCCACAGGCCGAGAAACGCTGCGAAGGTCGCGATGGTGGCGGCGACGTCGAGATCGCTGTCGTCAGCCGCCCACCGGAACGCGGTGCGCAGGTTGGCCAGCTCGGCGGTGAACCACGCGTACACCTCGGGTTGGCGGGGGCTGTCCCAGCGGGACAGGATGTCGGCTTCGCGTCTGGCGAAGTAGCGGGCATGCGCCGCCCGGACCCCGGTGGCCACCCCGCCGGCCACGAGTTGCTCCTCGGCGAACTGGCGGATGGTTTCCGACATCGAAAACCGCGTCCGTCCGGCCGACCCGTCGGCCACCAGTAACGACGTGCACACCAGGGCCTCCAGCAGGTCCGGCGTGGCGAAGTCCTCGACGCCGTCGGGTTTCGCCACAGCGCACGCGCTCTCCAGATCGAACCCGCCGGCGAATACCGAACACCTGGTCAACAGCGACTTTTCCGCATCGCCGAGCAGGCCGTAGGACCATGCCACCGCGTGGCGCAGCGTCTGGTGGCGTTCCAGGCCGCGTCGGGAGCCGACCAGCAGCCGAAACCGCTCATCCAGACGATCGCGCACCTCACTGGGACTCATGGCGGCCATCCGCGAGGCTGCCAGCTCGATCGCCAACGGAATCCCGTCGAGGCGGCGACAGATCTCCACCACCGCGTTCGCATCCTCGGGCTCGGTCAGCGAGAAGTGCGGGGCCACGCTGCGGGCGCGTGCCACGAACAAGTTCACCGCCGCCGACTCGACCCCCTGTTCGACGTCCAGCGCCGGCACCGGCCACACCAACTCGTCGCCGATCCCCAGCGCCTCCCGGCTGGTGGCCAACACCGTCACGGTCGGCGAGGCGGCGAGGATCGCCGCGATCAGATCAGCCGCGGCCTCGACGACGTGCTCGCAGTTTTCGAACACCAGTAGCCGCACCCGGCCCTCCAACACTGCGGCCACCGACTCACCCACGCTCTTGCCGGGTTGTTGGGTGATGCCCAGTACCGCGGCCACCGCAGCGGGTACCGCCGCCGGATCGGTGACCGCCGCCAACTCGAAAAACCAGACCCCGTCCGGGAACTCGTCCGCCAACCGTGCTGCAACTTCGAGTACCAGGCGGGTCTTGCCGACCCCGCCCACCCCGGTCAGCGTCACGAGCCGATGCGTCCGCAGCGCGGCGGTCACCTCGCCGACCTCAGACCGGCGGCCGATGAAGCTTGTGACCGCCGGCCGCAGGTTGCCCGGCGCGGTATCGAGTGTTCGCAGCGGCGGGAACTCGGTGCGCAGACCCGGCGCGCGCACCTGAAACACCTCGACGGCGCTCGGCAGATCGCGTAACCGCCGTGGTCCCAGATCGGCGAGGTCCACTCCGCTGAGCACTGCGGCCGTCGATTCGGTCAGCAGGATCTGGCCGCCGTGTCCGGCCGCCATCACCCGCGCAGCCCGATTGAGCACGGCCCCGAAGTAGTCACCGTCGCGCAGCTCGGCTTCGCCGGTCACGATTCCCATCCGTACCGGCAACTGAAGCGCGCGCTGCGCGGCCACCGCGGCATCCACCGCGCACCGCGGCGAAACGAACGCCGCGCACACCCCGTCGCCGGTGCGCTTGAACAACCAGCCGCCATGCGTCTCGATCGCCGAACGCAGCACCTCGTCATGGGCGGCCAGCGCCGCCCGCATCGCTTCGGCATCGGTCTCCCACCGACGGGTCGAGCCCTCCACGTCGGTGAACAGAAACGTCAGCACCCCCGAAGGCAGTGCCGCCGGATCAGCTGACACCCCCGAAGAATGCCACACCGACCTGCTGTCACTCGTGCCCATTCCCGGAATCCAGCGCCGGAGATCCGGCCCGCAGCAAGCGGCGCGGCGCCGCCGGTCGGCCGGGATGCCCGTCGACACAGCAACTTTCCAGAGGGCGATCCGATCCCGGTGCCCAATCCTTCTGCAAACGTGTACGGCGGGCATTCCGGCGCGCCTAGCAGGGGTGGGCCTTCACCTGCTTGATGCGGGTTCCGGCAGATCCTTCGTCAGAGGTCGGCGAGGAGCAAATCGAGCACGTCGAGTCCCTCGAGCAGCAACTCGTCACTGATCGTCAGCGGGGGCAGGAACCGCAGCACGTTGCCGAACGTGCCGCAGGACAGCACGATGACCCCGGCCTGGTGGGCGGCCGAGCACAGCGCCTTGGTCAGGTCGGGGTCCGGTTCGATCGTGCCCGACTTGACGAGCTCCACGGCGATCATCGCGCCGCGGCCGCGCACGTCGCCGATGCGGTCGTCCTCGGCCTGCATCCGGCCCAGCTTGTCCTTCATCAGTGCCTCGATGTGCCCGGCGCGAGCCACCAGCTTGTCGGCCTCGATGGTGTCGATGGTGGCCAGCGCCGCGGCACAGGCCACCGGGTTGCCGCCGTAGGTGCCGCCGAGGCCGCTGACGTGCGGGGCGTCCATGATCTCGGCCTGCCCGGTGACCGCCGACAGCGGCATGCCGTCGGCGATGCCCTTGGCGGTGACGATCAGGTCCGGGACGATCCCCTCGTGCTCGCAGGCGAACATCGCGCCGGTGCGGGCGAAGCCGGTCTGCACTTCGTCGGCGATGAACACGACGTTGTTGTCGTGGCACCAGTCCAGCAGCGCCGGCAGGAAGCCTTCGGCGGGCACGATGAATCCGCCCTCGCCCTGGATCGGCTCGATGATCACCGCCGCCAGGTTGTCGGCTCCGACCTGCTTGTCGATCACGGCGATCGCCCGGCGGGCGGCGAGCTCGCCGTCGGTGGCCATCTCCTTGCCGAACTCGGCGTCCCGGAACGGGTAGGACAGCGGCGCGCGGTAGACCTCCGGGGCGAACGGGCCGAAGCCGTGCTTGTAGGGCATCGACTTCGCGGTCAGGGCCATCGTCAGGTTCGTCCGGCCGTGGTAGGCGTGGTCGAAGGCCACCACAGCGTGTTTGTGGGTGTAGGTCCTGGCGATCTTGATGGCGTTCTCGACGGCCTCGGAGCCGGAGTTGAACAGCGCCGAGCGTTTGTCGCCGGTGCCCGGGGTGAGCCGGTTGAGTTGCTCGGCGACCGCGACGTAGCCCTCGTAGGGGGTGACCATGAAGCAGGTGTGGGTGAACTTGGCGACCTGCTCGCACACCGCGTCGACGACCCGCGGTGACGAGTTGCCGATCGTGGTGACCGCGATGCCCGAACCGAGGTCGATCAACCGGTTGCCGTCCACATCCTCGACGATCCCGCCGGAGGCCTGTGCGGCGTAGACCGGCATGGTGTTGCCGACACCACGCGAAACCGCGGCGGACTTGCGTGCCATCAGCTCGACGGACCGGGGACCGGGGATCTCGGTGACCAGGTGGCGGCTCTGCGCGACGGTGCTCAACTGATGACCTCCTTGAATGACCCCGTGTCCGGAGCGGGAACGAAGATTTCGACGACTGCCGCGTTACCGTCTGAGCCTATCGGTCGATGCATTGATCCGTCGCAGACCGGACCATCTTGTGGCGGTATCGGTGGCGCTCCGGTGGCCGAGCTACGAAATTCGTTGCGAGCGGGAGACGATTCCGCGTGGCCGCCGGGCGTTGAGACACCCGCGGCCGGCGCGCGGCGCGCCACAGCCGACCGGGGGGAAGGCCGAGGTCACCGTCAATGGCACACTGGTCAACGAATTCCTCTACGAGGAGCCCCCGGCCGCACGGTCCGGGAGTCCCGACACAAGACCGATACGAAAGACAATTGCCGCCATGGATCTGGTCGTCTTCCTGCCCCTGCTGCTCATCATGGGTGCGTTCATGTTCTTCGCGTCCCGGCGCCAAAAGAAGGCGATGCAGGCCACCATCGACCTGCACAACTCGTTGCAGATCGGTGACCGGGTGCACACCACCTCGGGGCTGCAGGCGACGATCACCGGCATCACCGACGACAACGTCGACCTGGAGATCGCACCCGGGGTGGTCACGACGTGGATGAAGCTCGCGATCCGGGACCGCGTCGTCGACGACGTCGACGACGATTTCGACGATGACCACGAGGACTCCACAGACGACTTCGAGCCGCGGTCGACGGCCACCGAGATCACCGATCGACCCAACTCCAAAGACTGACAGCCGAGGTCCCAGGAGAAGCACGTACCCTTTGCCGTGCTGACGAACTGATCTCGAGGAGACCCTGACACGTGGCATCGCCTTCGACGCCGGTGCACCCTGCCCGCTACCTGGTGCTGTTCCTGGTGCTGCTCATCGGCGCCTACCTGCTGGTGTTCCTCACCGGAGACAAACAGGCCGACCCCAAGCTCGGCATCGACCTGCAGGGCGGCACCCGCGTCACCCTGACCGCGCGGACCCCCGACGGCTCACCGCCGACCCGGGATGCGCTGAATCAGGCGCAACAGATCATCAGCGCCCGCGTGAACGGCCTGGGCGTGTCCGGTTCCGAGGTGATCATCGACGGCAACAACCTCGTCATCACCGTCCCCGGTAACGACAGCAGCGAGGCGCGCAATCTCGGCCAGACCGCCCGGCTGTACATCCGGCCGGTGATCCACGCGATCCCGGCCCAGGAGGCCGCACCTCCGGGGTCGGAGGAAGGGCCGGCCGGCCTGCCGCCCGGTGGGGTGCCCGGTTTGCCGCCCGGTGGGGTGCCCGGTTTGCCGCCCGGTGGGGTGCCCGGTTTGCCGCCCGGTGGGGTGCCCGGTTTGCCGCCTGGGGCGGTGCCCGGTGCAATCGTCCCCGGTGGCGCCCCGGGCGCTGTGCCCACGACGCCGGGCGAGCAGCCGGCGGCCCCGCAGCCGCGCCCGTTCCCGCAGCAGCCCGCGCCGACCCCGTCGCCGAGCCCCGGCCCGTCGCCGAGCCCCAGCCCGACGCCCGGCACGCCGCCGGCACCGAGTACCTCGGCGGCTCCCCAGCCGGGTGACCAGGATGTGCCTCTGGCCACCCGTATTCAGGACGAGAAGAAGCTGCGGCAGAGCACCGAGCAGGCGATCCAGATCCTGGCGCTGCAGTTCCAGGCCACCCGCTGTGACCAGGACGACGTGCTGGCCGGCAACGACGACCCGAACCTGCCGCTGGTGACGTGCTCACAGGACGGCAAAGAGGTCTACCTGCTGGACAAGTCGATCATCAGCGGTGAGCAGATCGCCAACGCCAGTTCCGGGCTGGACCAGCAGCGCGGCGAGTACGTCGTCGACGTCGAGTTCAAGGACGACGCCGCCAAGACCTGGGCGGAGTTCACCGCCGCCAACGTCGGCACCCAGACCGCGTTCGTGCTGGACTCCAAGGTGGTCAGCGCCCCGCAGATCCAGGAGGCCATCCCGGGCGGGCGCACCCAGATCACCGGACAGTTCACCGCCGACTCGGCGCGCGAACTGGCCAACGTGCTCAAGTACGGCTCGCTGCCGCTGTCCTTCGAGTCCTCCGAGGCCGAGACCGTCTCCGCGACGCTGGGTCTGTCGTCGCTGCGCGCCGGCCTGATCGCGGGGGCGGTCGGCCTGGTGGCGGTGCTGCTGTACTCGTTGCTGTACTACCGGGTGCTGGGCCTGCTGGTCGCGCTGTCCCTGGTCGCCTCCGGTGCCATGGTGTTCGCCATCCTGGTGCTGCTGGGCCGGTACATCAACTACACGCTGGACCTCGCGGGCATCGCGGGTCTGATCATCGGTATCGGCACCACGGCCGACTCCTTCGTGGTGTTCTTCGAACGCATCAAGGACGAGATACGCGAGGGCCGGTCGTTCCGGTCGGCGGTGCCACGAGGCTGGTCCCGGGCCCGCAAGACCATCCTGTCCGGCAACGCCGTCACGTTCCTGGCCGCGGCCGTGCTGTACTTCCTGGCCGTCGGCCAGGTCAAGGGATTCGCCTTCACCCTGGGCCTGACCACGATCCTCGACATCGTCGTGGTGTTCCTGGTGACCTGGCCGCTGCTGTACCTGGCGTCGAAGTCGCCGACCATGGCCAAACCGTCGCTCAACGGGCTGGGGTCCGTCCAGCAGATCGCACGGGAACGCCGAGCGGCCGCACACGCGGCGGGACGGGGATAGACCATGGCGGCACGGAACCGCACGGACGACACCGAATCGACCGCCGTGGAGGCGCCGGACCTGGAATCCGCCGCCGAGACGCCGCGGCACAACTTCTTCGTCCGGCTCTACACCGGCACCGGAGCCTTCGAGGTCGTCGGCAAGCGCAAGCTGTGGTACACGATCAGCGGCGTCATCGTCGCCATTGCGGTGGGCGCGATCGTGCTGCGCGGCTTCACCTTCGGCATCGACTTCGAGGGCGGCACCAAGGTGTCGTTCCCGCGTGGTGGCGGAGAGGTCACCACCCAGCAGGTCGAGACGGTCTTCGGGGACACGATCGGCAAGCCGCCGGAATCGGTGGTCATCGTCGGCAGCGGCGACTCGGCGACCTTCCAGGTCCGGTCGGAGACGCTGACCAACGAGCAGACCGAGCAGCTGCGCACGGCACTGTTCGAGGCGTTCCACCCGGTGGGGTCGGACGGCGAGCCGAGCAAGCAGGCGATCAGTGACTCCGCGGTGTCGGAGACCTGGGGCGGCCAGATCACCAAGAAGGCGCTCATCGCGCTGGTGGTGTTCCTGGTGCTGGCCGCGATCTACATCACCGTGCGCTACGAGCGCTACATGGCGATCGCCGCGCTGGCGGCGCTGGCGTTCGACCTGGTGGTCACCGCGGGGGTGTACGCGGTGGTCGGCTTCGAGGTCACCCCGGCCACGGTGATCGGCCTGCTCACCATCCTGGGCTTCTCGCTCTACGACACGGTCATCGTGTTCGACAAGGTCGAGGAGAACACCGAAGGCTTCGAGCACACCACCCGGCGCACGTTCGCCGAGCAGGCCAACCTCGCGGTGAACCAGACCTTCATGCGTTCGATCAACACCAGCCTCATCTCCGTGCTGCCCATCCTCTCGCTGATGGTCATCGCGGTCTGGCTGCTCGGCGTCGGCACCCTGATGGATCTGGCGCTCGTGCAGCTCGTCGGCGTCATCGTCGGGACGTACTCGTCGATCTTCTTCGCCACGCCGCTGGTCGTCAGCATGCGGGAGCGCACCGAACTGGTGAGCAAGCACACCCGCAGGGTGCTCAACCGTCGCTCCACCGCGGCGGCCAAGGCCGCCGGCACCGCCGTCTCGGACGACGTCGAAGACGAAATCGAGCCCGAACCGGTCTCGGCCCCCGCGGCGTCCTCCAGCGGCACCGCCGCCCTGCCGCCGGACAAGCCGGCACCCGGTGCGCGTCCGGTGCGGCCGACCAGCAGCAGGACCGGGCGACCGTCGGGTAAGCGAAGCCCCCGGAAGCGGTAGGTCCGATGGCTGACCGTCGGACCCTGCGAGGTTCTGCGAAGCCCCGCACCCACCGCAACACGCGACGCATGACCGCGGTCGCGGCGACGCTGGGCCTGATCGGGGCGCTTGGTCTCACGTCGTGTGCGGACGAGGCGGCCGATTCGGTGGCCTTCGCCATCGACGGCGTGCTGGTCACCTACAACACCAACACCGTGGTCGGTGCCGCATCCGGCGGACCGCAGGCGTTCGCCCGCGTCCTGACCGGCTTCAACTACCACGGCCCGGACGGCCAGGTGGTCAGCGACCATGACTTCGGCATGGTCTCGGTGGTGGGCCGCACCCCGCTGGTGGTGGACTACGAGATCAAACCCGAGGCGGTGTACTCCGACGGCAAACCTGTGACCTGCGATGACATGGTGCTGACGTGGGCGGCGCAGTCCGGTCGATTCCCGTTGTTCGACGCCGCCAGCCGCGCCGGCTACACCGACATCGCCACCGTCGACTGCACGCCGGGGCAGAAGCGGGCCCGGGTGTCCTTCGCCCAGGACCGGGCGTTCATCGACTACGGGCAGCTGTTCGACGCGACCTCGATGATGCCGTCGCATGTGATCGCCGACGAACTGGGCCTCGGCGAGGGCGGGGTGACCAGGGCGGTGCTGGACAACGACGGCCCGGCCCTCGAGGGCATCGCGCGGGTGTGGAACACCACCTGGAACCTGACCCCGGATCTGGACCTCAAGCGGTTCCCGTCCTCGGGGCCCTACAAACTGGACTCGGTCTCCGACGACGGCGCGGTGGTCCTGGTGGCCAACGACAAGTGGTGGGGCACTCCGCCGGTCACCGGCAGGGTGACCGTCTACCCCCGCAGTGCGGAGTTGCAGGACCGTGTCAACGAAGGCGCCTACGACGTCGTCGACATCGCCGCCGGATCGTCGGGCATCCTCAACCTGCCCGACGACTACGTGCGCACCGATTTCGCCTCCGCGGGCGTCGAGCAGCTGATCTTCGCCCCGGCCGGGCTGCTGGCGGAGGTGCCGGCCCGACGGGCGCTGGCACTGTGCACTCCGCGCGACGTGATCGCCCGCAACGCCGAGCTGCCGGTGGTGGATCTGCGGCTCAACACCGCGACCGAGGACGCCTACGGGTCGGCCGAGGCGACCCCGGAGGCCGGTGAGTTCGCCGTCGCCAACCCCGACGCGGCCCGTGCGGCCCTCGGCAACCGGCCGCTGACGGTGCGGGTCGGATACCAGAGCCCCAACGCCCGGCTGGCCGCGACGGTGGGTGCGATGGCGAAGTCGTGCGCCCCCGCGGGCATCACGGTGCAGGACGCGGCGGGCCCGGATACCGGCCCGCAGGCGTTGCGCGACAACCGGATCGACGTGCTGATCGCGAGCACCGGGGGAGCGGCCGGCGCCGGGTCCTCGGGCTCCTCGGCCGTCGACGCCTACACGCTGCACAGCGGCAACGGAAACAATCTGTCGCGCTACTCCAACGGGCGCATCGACGGGATCATCTCGACCATCGCGGTGACCGCCGACCCCAAGGAGCTGGCACGCTTGCTCGGCGAGGCGGGGCCGATCCTGTGGGCCGACATGCCGACGCTGCCGCTGTATCGTCAACAGCGCACCCTGCTCGCGTCGACGAAGATGTATGCGGTGAGCGGCAATCCGACGCGGTGGGGTGCGGGGTGGAACATGGACCGTTGGAAGCTGAGCGAGTGAGCGGGCAGGGCACCGGGGCCGACGGGTCGGCGACACCGCAGGTGGCCGACGTCATCGCCTCGCTGTTGCGGGAAGTTCCCGACTTTCCCGAGCCGGGCATCCAGTTCAAGGACCTGACCCCGGTGCTGGCCGATGCCCACGGCCTGGCCGTGGTCAGCGCGGCCATCGCCGAGGTGGCCCGGGGCGCCGATCTGGTGGCCGGGGTGGATGCCCGCGGTTTTCTGCTCGGCGGAGCCGTTGCCACGATGCTCGGCGTCGGCGTGCTGGCGGTCCGCAAGGGCGGAAAGCTTCCGCCCCCGGTGCTCAGCGAGACCTACAGTCTCGAGTACGGCACCGCCACGCTGGAGGTGCCGGCCGAGGGCGTCGAGCTGGCCGGCCGCTCGATCGTGGTGATCGACGACGTGCTGGCCACCGGGGGCACGCTGGCCGCCACGAACCAGTTGTTGACCGCGGCCGGTGCGACGGTGACCGGCGCGGTGGTGATGCTCGAGCTCGGCGCGCTCGGAGGGCGTGCGGCGCTGGCTCCGCTCGAGGTCACCAGTTTGTACACCGTATGACCGGATATCCTTAGAGCACAGTCACGGGAGGTGGGCATGGCCGGCGAGGTCAACACGGATCCCCGCGCGAGCCGAACCGTGCCCACACCGCCCCCGCCGGTGTCACCCGGTCCGCCGACCCAGCCGATGGAGATTCCACGGGTCGATACACCGAAAGTGCCGACCAGCGCGTCGCGGCGGGTCCGGGCCCGGCTCGCCCGGCGGATGACCGCGCAGCGCAGCGCCGTCAACCCGGTGCTCGAGCCGCTGGTCGCGGTGCACCGGGAGATCTATCCCAAGGCGGACCTGGCGCTGTTGCAGCGCGCCTACGACGTCGCCGAACAGCGCCATGCCGACCAGCTGCGCCGCTCCGGCGACCCGTACATCACCCACCCGCTGGCGGTCGCCAACATCCTCGCCGAGTTGGGGATGGACACCACCACCCTGGTCGCCGCGCTGCTGCACGACACCGTCGAGGACACCGGCTACACGTTGGAGGAACTGACCGACGAGTTCGGTCCAGAGGTGGGACACCTGGTCGACGGGGTGACCAAGCTGGACAAGGTGGCGCTGGGCACCGCGGCCGAGGGCGAGACGATCCGCAAGATGATCATCGCGATGGCCCGCGATCCCCGGGTCCTGGTGATCAAGGTCGCCGACCGGCTGCACAACATGCGCACCATGCGCTTCCTGCCGCCCGAGAAGCAGGCCCGCAAAGCTCGCGAGACGCTGGAAGTCATTGCGCCGCTTGCGCATCGGCTTGGAATGGCGACCGTGAAGTGGGAACTCGAGGACTTGTCGTTCGCGATCCTGCATCCCAAGAAGTACGAGGAGATCGTCCGGTTGGTCGCCGACCGGGCGCCGTCGAGGGACACCTACCTGGCCAAGGTTCGCGCCGAGATCAACGCGACACTGGGGTCGTCGAAGATCAGCGCCCTCGTCGAGGGCAGGCCCAAACATTATTGGTCGATCTACCAGAAGATGATCGTCAAGGGCCGCGACTTCGACGACATCCACGATCTGGTCGGCGTGCGGATCCTCTGCGACGAGGTGCGTGACTGTTACGCCGCGGTGGGTGTGGTGCACTCGCTGTGGCAGCCGATCGCCGGGCGCTTCAAGGACTACATCGCCCAGCCGCGCTTCGGTGTGTACCAATCCCTGCACACCACGGTCGTGGGGCCGGAGGGCAAGCCGTTGGAGGTGCAGATCCGCACCTTCGACATGCACAAGACCGCCGAATACGGCATCGCCGCACACTGGCGCTACAAGGAGGCCAAGGGTCGTAACGGTGCCCCACCCAGCCATGCCGCCGGCGAGATCGACGACATGGCGTGGATGCGTCAGCTGCTCGACTGGCAGCGGGAGGCGGCCGACCCCGGGGAGTTCCTCGAGTCGTTGCGTTACGACCTGGCCGTTCAGGAGATCTTCGTGTTCACCCCCAAGGGGGACGTGATCACGCTGCCGACCGGTTCGACACCGGTGGACTTCGCCTACGCCGTGCACACCGAGGTCGGCCACCGCTGCATCGGCGCCCGGGTCAACGGGCGCCTGGTCGCCCTCGAGCGCAAGCTGGAGAACGGCGAAGTGGTCGAGGTCTTCACGTCTAAGGCGCCGAACGCCGGGCCGTCGCGCGACTGGCAGTCGTTCGTGGTGTCGCCGCGGGCGAAGGCCAAGATCCGGCAGTGGTTCGCCAAGGAGCGTCGCGAGGAGGCGCTGGAATCCGGCAAGGACGCCATTGCGCGCGAGGTGCGCCGCGGCGGACTTCCGTTGCAGCGCTTGATGAATGCCGAGTCGATTGCGGCGCTGGCCCGCGACCTGCGGTATCAGGACGTTTCGGCGCTCTACACCGCCGTCGGTGAGGGCCATGTGTCCGCGCGGCATGTCGTGCAGCGTCTGGTGGCCCAGATCGGCGGCGACGACGACGCCGCCGACGAGCTCGCGGAACGCTCCACGCCGGCGACGATGCAGATGCCGGTGCGGCAGCGCACCAGCGACGACGTCGGTGTCGCGGTGCCCGGCGCGCCGGGAGTGCTGACCAAGCTCGCCAAGTGCTGCACACCGGTGCCCGGCGACAACATCATGGGATTCGTGACCCGCGGCGGCGGGGTCAGCGTGCACCGCACGGACTGCACGAACGCGGCGTCACTGCAGGAACAGGCGGAACGCATCATCGACGTGCAGTGGGCCCCGTCGCCGTCGTCGGTGTTCCTGGTGGCCATCCAGGTCGAGGCGCTGGACCGGCACCGGTTGCTCTCGGACGTGACGCGGGTGCTGGCCGACGAGAAGGTCAACATCCTCTCGGCGTCGGTGACGACCTCCAACGACCGGGTGGCGATCAGCCGGTTCACCTTCGAGATGGGCGACCCCAAGCACCTCGGCCACGTTCTCAACGTGGTGCGCAGCGTGGAGGGCGTGTACGACGTCTACCGGGTGACCTCTGCGGCGTGAGCCGCGATGAGGCGGAAGCGGCGTGAGCCGCGATGAGGCGGAAGCTGCGTGAGCCGCGATCCGACTTCTGCTGCGTGAGCCGCGATCCGACTTCTGCTGCGTGAGAGGACTTTCGGCCGTACCGCGCCCTTTGCCGATGCCACTAGGCTGGGTACCGGCAATGGCGCCGGTCGATTCCGGCGTCCCGAGTCTCGACAGGAGAACAGCGATGGCACGCAACGCCGGCGATCGGTACGAATGCAAGCAGTGCGGAGCCCGGCTGGTCTACGAGAAGGAATGTCCGTGCCCACCCGAGATGGAGCACAAGGAGATCTGCTGCGAGAAACCGATGGTGCTCGTCACGGGGTAGGTCAGCCGATCCGGACCGACTCGATCGTCACCCCATGCGCCGGCCGGCCGCTTTGACCGCCGCCGGAAACGCCGGCGGCGGCGATGGTGTCCAGCACGGCCAGGCCCGCGGCGTCGATCCTGCCGAACACCGGATACGTCGGCGGTAGCAGCGAGTCGTCGTAGATCAGGAAGAACTGGCTGCCGTTGGTGCCGGGTCCTATGTTCGCCATCGCCAACGTGCCGCGCGGGTAGACCATGGGTGTCCTCAGCGCCGGGTCGGACAACCGGAACTGGTTGCCCGGGTACTCGCCGGGGAAGCGGTAGCCGGGTCCGCCGGTGCCGGTGCCGGACGGGTCGCCGCACTGCAGGGCCCGCAGGTCGGCATCGAGGCTGAGCCGGTGGCAGCGGGTGTCGTCGAAGAAGTGCTGGCCGGCCAGGCTGGTGAAGTTGCGCACCGCGCACGGGGCCTTGGCGTTGTCCAGCGTCAGTCCGATGTCGCCGACGTCGGTGACCAGGACGGCCGGTATCGCTGCCGGGGTGGTCGATGCCCGTCCCACCTCGGGCGGCGTGACCGGCCTGCTCGGCGGCTCGGTGGTGGCCAGGTACTGGCAGTTGGCGCCCAATGTGGCCGGCGGATCGAACGGCGGCAACGGCGGGGCGGAGTGCGGAATCCGGTCCACACCGCCGCCACCGAAGTTCTCGGCGTCGAAACTCTCCAGGCTGCGTGCCAGCAGCACGACGGCCACGATGCTGACGATCACCACGACGACCGTCGCCACCATGATCACGTAGCCGATCACCAGCCCGGCGATCGCCAGCCCCCGGCCTTCCTCGCCGGTCTTGCGGATCTGCGACAGCGACATGTGCCCGAACACCACACCCAGCGGGGCGAACAGGAACGCGCACACCAGCGACGCGATCGCCAGCGAGTTGGTGGGCCGCCGACCGACCGCCGGGTAGCCGGGATGGCCGTACGGGGGCGGGTAGGTCATGGCCGCGGAATCTAGTCGAGCAGGATCGACTTCACCGTCACGTCGAGCTTGGGGGGCCCGTCCGGACCGCCGTCGGCGGTCCCGGCCTCGGCGATCTTGTCGAGGGTGGCCAGGCCGGTCTCGTCGATCGTGCCGAACACCGTGTAGTTCGGGGGCAGCTGCGAGTCCCGGTAGACGAGGAAGAACTGGCTGCCGTTGGTGCCCGGCCCGGCATTGGCCATGGCCAGCGTGCCGCGCGGGTAGACGACCGGCTGCATCAGCGCGGGATCGTCGGGCTGGTACTGGTCGGCCGGGTACTCGTCGGCGAACTGGTAGCCCGGGCCGCCGGTGCCCTCGCCGGTCGGGTCACCGCACTGCAGCACGGACAGCGAGTCGCTGGTGGTCAGCCGGTGGCACGGGGTGTTGTTGAAGTAGCCCTGCTGGGCCAGGCTGGCGAAGCTGTTGACCGTGCACGGCGACTTGCCGTTGTCCAGCTGCAGCCCGATGTTGCCCTGGTTGGTCTCCATGCTGGCGCTGACCTCGGCCGGGTCGGTCGGCACCTTGCCGGTGCGCGGCGGGGTGTTGTCCTTGCTGGCGGCCTCGGCGGTCTTGTCGTACTGGCAGTTCTCGCCGAGCCCGGCGGGGGCGGCGAAGTCGGGCAGCGGCGTCCCGTCGGTCGGAGCCGGGACGTCCGACGGCGAGTCCTCGGGCGTCGACGTGGTCTCCGACGAGGCGGTCGGGGTGTCCGAGCCGCGGTTGGTGATGACGATCGTCGCCACCACGGCCCCGATCACGACGATCGCGGCCACCGCCGACCCGATGATCGTGTACAGGCGGCGCTTGCGCTCCTTCTCGGCGCGGCGCTCGAGCTGACGCTCCAGCTTGCGCTTGGCTGTCGCACGCCGTTGTTCGTTGGTCGGCACCGCCGGGCCCTCCTCGCAGTCGATAAGGTCGGCAACGAGTGTGCCAGCTGTTGCTGAGCGCACCGGGCGCGACCCTCGTGAACAGCGCCGCCGCCGGGGCATGGGAAGCTGGAAGGCGTGTTGATCACCGGATTCCCGGCCGGCATGTTGGCGTGCAACTGCTACGTACTGGCCCCGCGGCAGGGGGCCGACGCCATCGTCGTCGACCCCGGGCAGCGGGCCATGGGTCCGCTGCGGCGGATCCTGGACGAGAACCGGCTCACCCCGGCGGCCGTGCTGCTCACCCACGGCCACCTCGACCACATGTGGTCGGCGCAGAAGGTCGCCGACACCTACGGTTGCGCGGTGTACATCCACCCGGCGGACCGGCCCATGCTCACCGATCCGATCAAGGGCTTCGGGCCGAGACTGGCGCAGGTCGCGGTCGGTGCGATGTTCCGCGAACCCCGCCAGGTCGTCGAACTCGACCGCGACGGCGACAAGATTGAGCTCGGCGGCATCACGGTCGCGGTGGACCACACACCGGGACACACGCCCGGCTCGGTGGTGTTCCGCGCCGACGCCGATCGCGGCAACCCCGACTCGGTGGTGTTCACCGGTGACACGCTTTTCCGCCAGTCGGTGGGCCGCACCGATCTGCTCGGCGCCAGCGGCCGCGACTTGCTGGAATCGATCGTCACTAAACTGCTGGTGCTCGACGACGACACCCTGGTGCTACCGGGGCACGGCGAGCGCACCACCATTGGTCTCGAACGCCACACCAACCCGTTTCTCGAAGGTCTGACCCCGTGACTGAGTTTCACGCCCCCAAGGGCGTTCCCGACTATTTCCCGCCGGACTCCGCAGAGTTCGTCGCGGTGCGATCGGGGCTGCTCGAGGCCGCCCGTCGCGCCGGCTACGGCGACATCGAGCTGCCCATCTTCGAGGAGACCGCGCTGTTCGCCCGCGGCGTGGGGGAGTCCACCGACGTGGTGTCCAAGGAGATGTACACCTTCGCCGACCGGGGTGAGCGATCGGTCACGCTGCGCCCGGAGGGCACCGCCGGGGTGATGCGGGCGGTGATCGAGCACGGCCTGGACCGCGGGCAGCTGCCGGTCAAACTGTGCTACTCGGGCCCGTTCTTCCGGTACGAGCGGCCGCAGGCCGGCCGCTACCGCCAGCTGCAGCAGGTGGGCGTGGAAGCGATCGGGGTCGACGACCCGGCGTTGGACGCCGAGGTCATCGCGGTGGCCGACGCCGGTTTCCGCGCACTGGGCCTGACCGGCTTCCGGCTGGAGATCACCTCGCTGGGCGACGACAGCTGCCGCCCGCAGTATCGGGAGCTGCTGCAGGAGTTCCTGTTCAAGCTCGACCTCGACGACGAAACGCGGCGACGCGCGCAGCTGAACCCGCTGCGGGTGCTCGACGACAAGCGGCCGCACGTGCGGGAGATGACCGCTCAGGCGCCGTTGATGCTCGACCACCTCTCTGATGCGGCCAAGCAGCACTTCGACACCGTGCTGGCGCACTTGGACGCGCTGGCGGTGCCGTACGTCCTCAACCCGCGGATGGTGCGCGGGCTGGACTACTACACCAAGACGACGTTCGAGTTCGTCCACGACGGCCTCGGCGCCCAGTCCGGGATCGGTGGCGGTGGCCGCTACGACGGGTTGATGCACCAGCTCGGCGGGCGGGACCTGTCCGGAATCGGGTTCGGCCTCGGGGTGGACCGCACCCTGCTGGCGCTGCGCGCCGAGGGCAGGACGGCCGGCGAGGCTGCACGGGTCGATGTCTACGCGGTGCCGCTGGGCTCGGACGCGAAGGTGCGGTTGGCGGTGCTGGCCGCCGCGCTGCGCGCCGCCGGGGTGCGGGTGGACATGGCCTACGGCGATCGCGGGCTCAAGGGTGCGATGCGGGCCGCCGACCGGTCCGGCGCGGTCATCGCACTGGTGGCCGGGGACCGCGACCTGGAGGCCGGCACGGTCGGGATGAAGAGCCTGGCCACCGGTGAGCAGGTCGATGTGGCCGTGGATGACGTTGTCGCCGAAGTGCTTTCCCGCCTCTGACTGCTCCGCGGGCGCGCGTGTTTGCACGCGCGCGCTCCGCGTGTCGCGTGCAACAGCGCGCGCTCGCCTCCAGTAAGCGCGCGTCCCGCGCTGAGGGTTTGCCGGGCTGGCGGCAAGTCCGTCGTCGATTCGGTAACGAATGGGCACCGTCGGCGCCGGCGGGATGGTGGGTTCCCGATTGCTCCTTCGGCGGACTGCGGGCCGGCATGACGCCAACCGTCATGGCGTCGTCGTCGATCGTGGCGATGTATCCGCGGCTGCCGTACTGTCCGGTATGGTCGATCGTGATCCTCGCCAGCCGGGGCCGATCGCGGGTGTGACGCCGCGCGGGTCGGGAGGTCTCATCGCGGGGCGAAACGCATTGGGTCGCAGCGCGAGAAAGGCCGGGCCATGATTCCCTGGCAATTCGTCAACATCACCGCGGGCACCGGCGCGCCGAGTCTACTGAGCGTCGGCTGGCCTCCGGTCGCATATTCGCTCGGCGTCCAAGGTTCCCAGCACGTCTACTACCTCGCCGGCCAGTTGGTCAAAGTTCAAGGCGCCGTGGTCGATATCGACGCTTCAGTGCACGAATTGTGGCGGGGTAGCCACGGCTGGCATCACACCGACCTGACCGCGGCGTTGGGACTCCCGCTGGTGACTCCGGCGGCAGGCTACGCGTTCGACTTCTATGGCACCAGGCACCTCGTGTGCTTCGACATGAACTCTCATATCCACGAACTGCGCGGCGACCCCGGCGGTTGGTATCACAGTGACCTGACCGTCGATACCGGCGCCCCGGTCGGCGTACCGATGACGGGGTACGCGTTCGAAGCCCAGCGCACTGGGCATGTCATCTACATCGATGACGCCCCGACCCGCCACATCCACGAGCTGTGGTGGGATACGAACGGCTGGCATCACAATGATCTGACCGCCGCCACCGGAGCCCCGACCGGCAACGCCGTCGGCTATGCGTTCGAGGGCAGCTACACCCAACACATCTTCTATTCGAGCAGCACAGACAACCACATCCACGAATTGTGGTGGGACGCCGGCGGCTGGCAGCACAGCGACCTCACCGCTGCGACCGGAGCGCCGGTCTCGACGTGGCCCTTCGTGCGGGCGTATCCATTCGACGCGAAAGCCACCCAGCATGTCCTCTTCGTTGCCGGCCATCAGCTTCACGAGCTGCGGTGGGACACCAATGGCTGGCGACACGACGACCTGACGGCCCTGGCCAATGCGCCCGATGCGGCCGCAAACGGCACCCCGGTTGGCTACGCGGCCAACGCCCACGGAATCCGGTACGTCGTTTATCGCGGAGCGGGCAACGACGACCACATCCACCAGCTGTGGCGGGACAACACCCGCTGGCAGCACCGCGACCTCACCACGGCCACCGGCGCGCCGAGCGGGATGTGGCCGAGCGCCGGTTACGTCTCAGAGACCGCGGACACCCAGCACATCATCTGCACCCGTACGGCAAGCTTCGAGGAGCAGCAAGAACACATCTATGAGCTGCGGGGCCCGGCCCAGTCGATGTCGCCGATGTGGTTACCCAAGCCGGACCTGACGCCATTCCCGCCGTTCCCGAAGAAACTTCCACCGCGGCTCTCCTAGTCGGATTGGCATGCCGCCGGCGCGGCCCGTAGCACGAGCGTGCGCTCGTCGCCGGCGCGCGTGTGCGTACGGCACTTCCGGCGTGTCGGCGCACAGACCCGCGCGCTCGCGCAGAAGACTAGATCGCCATCGCGGCGCGGACGTCGGCCTCCGAGGACGAGCCGCCGGTCCCGCTGGACGTGACGCGACCGGACTCCAGGATGTAGTAGCGCTGCGAGGACTCCAGGGCGAAGCCGATGTGCTGTTCGACCAGCAGCACGCCCAGGTTCCCGCGATTCGTCAAAGCCGTGATGGCCGCCTCGATCTCGGCGACCACCGACGGCTGGATGCCCTCGGTCGGCTCGTCGAGGATCAGGCACGTGGGGGTCGTGATCAGCGCCCTGGCGATGGCCAGTTGCTGGCGCTGACCGCCCGAGAGCAGCCCGGCCCGACGGGTCAGCAACTCCTTGAGGGCGGGGAAGAGATCGAGCTGCTCATCGATCAGCTGCTTGCCGTTCTTGCGGCCGTCGGCCACCACCTGAAGATTCTCCGCCGTGGTCAGCTGCCCGAACGACTGCTGTCCCTGCGGCACATAGGCCAGCCCGCGGGCCACCCGCGCGCTCGGGCGCAGCCTGGTGATGTCGTCGCCGTCGAACAGCACTTTGCCCGACGAGCACTTCAGCAGCCCGACGGCCGCCCGCAGCAGCGTGGTCTTGCCTGCACCGTTGTGGCCCATCACCGCGGCCACCCCGTCCGACGGGACCTCGATGCTCACGCCGTGGATCACCTCCGAGCGGCCGTAGCCGCTGTGCACGTCCACCAGTTCGAGCATCAGGAGTTCTCCTCGATAAGTTCGGCCGGAGCGTCCTGCGCGGCGGCCGCGCCGGCCGCGGCGGTCCCCAGATAGACCTCCTGGACCTTCGGGTTGGCCTGCACCTCGGCGACCGACCCCTCGGCGATCACCTGGCCACGCGCCAGCACGGTGACCGACGTCGCGAACGCCCGCATGAAATCCATGTCGTGCTCGACGACCACCACCGTGCGCTCACCGCCGATGCGGCGCAACAGGGCACCGGTCTCCTCGCGCTCCTCGTGGCTCATCCCGGCGACGGGTTCGTCGAGCAGCAGCACGTCGGCGTTCTGCACCAGCAGCATGCCGATCTCCAGCCACTGCTTCTGCCCGTGGGCGAGCACGCCCGCGGGTTTGTCCACCAGCCCACTCAGGCCGGTGACCTCGAGCGCCTCCTCGATGGCCGGCAGCACCCCGTGGCGGCGCCGCAGCAGCGTCCACGGCGAGCGGCCGGCGCCGGCGGCGATGTCGAGGTTCTGCAGCACGGTGAGTTCCTCGAAGACGCTGGCGGTCTGGAAGGTCCGCCCCACGCCGCGGCGGGCGATCTGGTGGACCTTCTTGCCGAGCAGTTCCACGCCGGACTTGCGCACCGATCCGGTGGCCGACACCAGCCCGGTGATCGCGTCGATGACGGTGGTCTTGCCGGCGCCGTTGGGGCCGATCAGAAACCGCAGGTCGCCCTGCAGCAGCGTGAGGTCGACCCCGCTGACGGCCTTGAATCCGTCGAAATCCACTGTCAGGCCGCGGACTTCGAGGTACTCCGAACCCATCCCAACGTTGCCGCCGGCGGTCGGCTCCCTGCCCGCCGCCGATTCTGTGTCGCTCACGTCGGCGCACCCACCTTCGACTCCTCGGCTTCCGGTTCGGTTTCGGCGGCCGCGGGCGGTTCGGCCTTGCTGCGCCAACGGGCCCACAACAGCCCCAGTCCGGCGAGGCCGGCCGGGAAGAACCCGACGACCACGATGAACAGCGCGCCCTGCGCGTAGATCCAGCCCGACGGGAACTGCTCAGAGAACAGCGTCTGCGCCCACGCCACGCCGATGGCCCCCAGCACCGGGCCCAGCAGCGTGGTGCGTCCGCCGATCGCGACGCCGATCAGGAACGCGATCGACGGCAGGATGCCGACCTGCGACGGCGTGATGAACCCGATGATCGGGGCGAACAACGCGCCGGCGATGCTGGCGAAAAGTGCTGCGACACTGTAGGCGACGACCTTGATGTTGGCGGGGTCGTAGCCCAGGAAACGGACACGCTCCTCGCCGTCGCGCACGGCCACCAGCAGCTCGCCGTACCGGCTCTGCATGAGCTGACGCACGATCGCCACGACGATCAGAAGCGTTGCGGCGGCGATGAAGTAGAGCATCTGCTTGTTGACCGGGTCGGCCAGCCGGAATCCGAAGAACGTCCGGAAACCGTTGAGGCCGTTGAAGCCACCGAACACCTCGGGCTGACCGATCAACAGGATGGCCATGGCGGCGGCCAGCGCCTGGGACAGGATCGCGAAGTAGGCGCCCTTGACCCGGCGCTTGAACACGCCCAGACCCAGCAGCGCGGCGACGGCGGTGGGGACGATGACGATCGCCAGCAGCGTCACCGCCGGTGAGGCGAACGGCACCCACAGCGCGGGAAGCTCCCGCACACCGGCGATCTGCATGAAGTCGGGCACGTCGTTGCCGGCGATCTGGGCGTCGGCGATCTTGAGGTGCATGCCCATCATGTAGCCGCCGAGGCCGAAGAACACGCCCTGGCCGAGCACCAGCATGCCGCCACGACCCCAGGCCAGGCCGATCCCGGCCGCCACGATCGCGTAGCACAGGAACTGGCCGAGCAGGCCGAGCCGGAAGGTCGACAGCACCGCGGGCGCGACCCCGAAGAGCACCACCGCCGCGATCGCGAATCCCGCCCAGGTCTGCCAGCGCCCTACGAGTGCCGAGATTGCTCCTCGCGTCCGCGGCGCCATCACACCAGACTCCTTGTCCGAACGGTGAACAGGCCCTGCGGGCGGACCTGCAGGAAGATCACGATGATGACGAACACGATCACCTTGGCCAGCGACGCGGTGGTGTTGTACTCGATGAACGAGTTCAGGAAGCCGAGTGCGAACGCCGCGATGACGGTGCCCTTGATCTGACCGAGGCCACCGACCACGACGACGAGGAACGCGTCGATCAGATAGCTCTGGCCGATCGTCGAACTGGTCGAGCCGATCAACGTCAGCGCGACGCCGGCGACGCCCGCCAGCCCCGAGCCGATGAAGAACGTCGTGATGTCGGTCTTGCGCGACGAAATGCCGCTCGTCTCGGCCAGATCGCGGTTCTGCACCACCGCCCGGATGCGCCGTCCCATCGGACTGGCCTTCAGCGCGATCGCCAGCGCCGTGACGCAGGCGATGGCCAGCACGAAGATGAAGAGTCGGGTCTTCGGCACCGCGGCGCCGAAGACCTCGATCGCCCCGGACAACCACTCCGGTGCGACGACGTTCTTGGCGGGCGCACCGAAGATGTCGCGCGCCAGCTGCTGCAGGACCAGCCCGACGCCGAACGTCACCAGCAGCGTGTCCAGCGGGCGGTGGTACATCCGGCTGATCAGCGTCACCTCCAGCAGTGCGCCCATCGCGCCGCCGACCAGGAAGCCGACCACGAGCGAGATCAACAGCGAGACGCCGGCGCTCGAGATCACCTGTTGCACCACGAATGCGGTGTAGCAGCCGACCATGATGAACTCGCCGTGCGCCATGTTGATGACGCCCATCTGGCCGAACGTCAACGACAACCCCAGCGCGGCCAGTAGCAGGATCGAACCGAGGCTCAATCCTGCTACCAGCTGCCCGATCAGGACATCCATGCGCGGGTCAGCCCGACAGACCCTCGGCCCACGGGTAGCCCTTCAGGTAGGGGTCCGGCTCGATCGGGCCGGGGGACTCCCAGATCGTGTAGATCAGGCCGTCGGGCCGGATTTCACCGATCCGCGCGGTCTTGGTGATGTGGTTGTTGTCGCCGTCGATCTGCACCAGGCCTTCGGGGGCGTCGAACTGGACGCCGCCGGAAGCCTCCTGCACATCGGGCACCGCGAACGAACCGGCCTTCTCGACCGAGTTCTTCCACAGGTAGACCGACACATAGGCGGCCTCCATCGGGTCGGAGGTGGGCTTGTCGGCGCCGAACTTGTCCTTGTAGGCCTTGACGAACGCGTTGTTCTCGGGGCTGTCGATGGTCTGGTAGTAGTCCCAGGCCACCAGCTGGCCGTCGATGTTCTGCACGCCGATGCCGCCGACCTCTTCCTCGGCGATCGACACCGACACCACCGGCATCTCCTCGGGGGTCAGGCCGACGTTCTTGTACTCGCGGAAGAACGCGACGTTGGAGTCGCCGTTGAGGGTGTTGAACACCGCGTCCGCACCCGAGGCGCGCACCTTGTTCACGATCGTGGAGAAGTCGGTCGAACCCAGCGGCGTGTAGTCCTCGCCCAGGATCTCGATGCCGTTGGCCTCCGCGTAGGCCTTGATGATGCGGTTGGCGGTCTGCGGGAACACGTAGTCGCTACCCACCAGGTAGAGCGACGTGATGCCCTGTTCCTTGAGGTAGTCCAGCGCCGGCACGATCTGCTGGTTGGTGGTCGCGCCGGTGTAGAAGATGTTGGGGGAGGACTCCAGGCCCTCGTACTGCACCGGGTAGTACAGCAGCGCGTTGTTGTCCTCGAACACCGGCAGCATGGCCTTGCGGCTCGAGGACGTCCAGCCGCCGAAGACCGCGGCCACGCAGTCGCTGCTGATCAGCTTCTGCGCCTTCTCGGCGAACACGGCGGGCTCGGAGGCGCCGTCCTCACCGACGAGCTCGATCTGCTTGCCCATCACACCGCCGTCGGCGTTGATCTGCTCGACCGCCAGGTCGATGGCGTTGCGCACCGTGACCTCGGAGATCGCCATGGTGCCCGACAGTGAGTTCAGCGCGCCCACTTTGATCGAGTCGCCGGAGGTGTCGACGCACGACTCGGCGTTTGCTGAGCCCTCGTCGCCCGCCTTGCTTCCGCAGCCGGCCAACAGGAGGCTGGTCGCTGCGACAACGCTGCCCGCGACGAGTGCGGACCGTTTGAAGGAGTGGCGTGCAGGGTGTTGCATGTACGGCCTTTCTGCATGTCAACAGCACTCATCCCCTGATGAGGCGCCGAGTCGGGAATCGGGGAACGCGGTGAAACGTCGGAGCGATGACACCTCTTCGGATGCCAAATCGGGACGTTAGATCGCCTGTGTTTCTGTCAAATATCTGTGTGTGACGAACGGATTAACGCGTACATGACATTTGAATTGGTTTGCTGTTAGCCTATTGAGCCGTCCGAATCGGACTGCGCGGTAACGATCCGGTACCGTCCGGCGATGTGACGAACATGCGAACAGCAAGAGCCAAGGCAAGCGCAGCGGTCGGTGCGTCACTGTTGGTGGCGGCAGGTATGGCGCTCGGTCAGCCGACGGCCGGCGCCCAGGAGGACCACCAGGTCCGGTACACCCTGGTGTCGGCCGGTGCCTACGAGTTCGACATCTTCTATCTGGCGGCGCAGCCGCCCAGCATGGAGGCTTTCAACGCCGACGCCTATGCATTCGCCAAGCGCGAGAAGGTCAGCCTTGCGCCGGGCGCGCCATGGGTGTTCGAGACCACCATGGCCGACCCGCAGTGGGCGATCATGCAGGTCAGCTCGACCACCCGGGGAGGGCAGGCGGCGCCGAACGCACACTGCGACATCGCCGTCGACGGTCAGGTGCTCGTGCAGCACGACGATCCGTACAACGTGCGCTGCCAGCTCGGAAAGTGGTGACTCACCCGGCCTGAACAAGATCCAGGCCGGCCAGTGACTCGGCCAGCGGCTCTCGGTGCAGCACGCCCAGACGTTGGGTGGCCCGGGTGAGCGCGACGTACAGATCGGCCGCCCCGCGCGGTCCCTCGGCGAGAATGCGTTCCGGGGCCACCACCAGCACCGCGTCGAACTCCAGGCCCTTGGTCGCCGAGGGCGGCACGGCACCCGGTACCCCGGGGGGCCCGATCACGACGCTGGTGCCCTCGCGTGCGGCCTCTTGTGCGACGAATTCGTCGATGGCGCCGGCCAGTTGTTCGTCGGTGACCAGCCGAGACCACGGCCGAAAGCCGCTGGAGCGCACCGATTCCGGTGGTTGCACACCGGGCGCGAACTCGGCCAGCAGCGCGCCGGCGACGGCCATGATCTCGGCAGGGGTGCGGTAGTTCACCGTCAGGGCCCGGTGCTTCCAGCGGCCGGGAACGTAGGGCGCCAGCGCGTCCTCCCACGACCGTGTTCCCGCCGCCGACCGGCGTTGGGCCGGGTCGCCGACAATGGTGAACGATCGGCTCGGGCAGCGCCGCATCAGGACCCGCCAGTCCATCGCCGAGAGCTCCTGGGCCTCGTCGACGACGACGTGCCCGTAGGTCCAGTCCCGGTCGGCGGCGGCCCGTTCGGCGAGGTCACGGCTGTCCCGCTCGAGGAACCGCTCCGCCAGACTCTCGGCGTCGATGACATCCCGGGCGAGCAGCTGATCCTCGTCGTCCATCAGGTCCTCGCGGTCGACCATCAGGTCGAGCACGCCGGCGGCGTAGGCGGCCCGTTCCTGGCGCTCGCGCTCCGCGGCCTCCTCACCCGAGCGGTCGCGGCCCAGCAGGTCGACCAACTCGTCGAGCAGTGGCACGTCCGAGACCGTCCAGGCATCGCCCTCGGCACGCCACAGCGAGGCGTGGGCACCCGCGGCGTGCAGCCGCTCGGGTGACGAGTAGAGCTCCGCCAACAAGCCCTCCGGCGTGAGCACCGGCCACAGTTCGTCGAGTGCGGTGTTGAATCCGGCGTGGTCGACCAACTCGTCGAGCAGGTCGGCGCGCAGATGCTCCCAGGCGGCGCGGTCATCGCGGGTCAGCCAGCCACGGCCGATCTTGGCGATCGCACGTTCGGTCACCACCCACGTCACCACGTCGATGAACACCGCGCGGGCCTCGTTGTGTGGCCGGCCGCTGGCGCGGGCCTCCTGGATCGCCCATTCGGCGGTCTCGGCGTCGATGCGTACCGACACGTCCGACAGGTCGATGGGGACCGGGGTCTCCGGGACGCGCGTGCGGTCGGCGACCGCGCGTTCGAGCACCGCCAGGATGCTCGAGGCACCCTTGGCCGCGGCGGCCTCGGGGGTGTCCTCGGCGCTGATGTTCAGGTGCGGCACCAGGTCCCCGACGGTGGTGAACACGACGTTCGTCTCACCCAGCGACGGCAGCACCCGCCCGATGTGGTCGAGAAAATCCGCGTTCGGTCCGACCACGAGCACACCCCGGCTCTCCATCCGCTTGCGCTGGGTGTAGAGCAGGTAGGCGACGCGATGCAGGGCCACGACCGTCTTGCCGGTGCCCGGCCCGCCCTCGATGACCAGCACGCCCGGATGGTCGAGGCGGATGATCTCGTCCTGTTCAGCCTGGATCGTGGCGACGATGTCGCGCATACCCTCCCCGCGCGGGGCGTTGACCGCGGCCAGCAGGGCGGCATCGCTGGACGGGCCGGCTCCGTCGCCGGCCCCGTCGGGCGATCCGAACACCTCGTCGGTGAACTCCACCAGTCGCCGGCCGAGGCTGCGGAACTGCCTTCGTCTGCGCATGTCCTCCGGGTTGGCGCCGGTGGCGACATAGAACGGGCGGGCGGCCGGTGCGCGCCAGTCGAGCAGCAGCGGCTCGTAGTCGTCGTCCTCGTCGAAGATCCCGATACGGCCGACGTAGCGGCGTTCGCCGGAGTTGCCGTCGAGCCGGCCGAAACACAGACCGTGGTCGGCGACGTTCCACCGGTGCATCTGGCCGGCCAGGGCGCGCACCTCGGCGTCGCGGTCCAGCAGGGTGCCGCCATCGCCGCGCAACGCCGCACGGTAGCGCGTCCCCAGGCGCGAACGTTCGGCGTCGAACCGTTCGTAGAGCCCGTCGACGTAGTTCTGCTCGGACCGCAGCTCGCCCTCGTAGTTCCTCGACCAGCCGTCGTCCACGGTCGAGCCGTGGTTCTGAGTTGACATGTGCCCCTTACGCATCTGCGTCGAGCCTGCGATTCTGCGGCATGGCCCCGGTCTTGCCGCAAGCCCCACCGTCCACGATATGGTGGAACGGGAAGAAGCGTCGGCTTCTTCCTTCGCCGTTTCGGGACCGTCGACCGGTACGCACTTGACACAGATGTCGAACGTATGTTCGCATTGGGTATGCGCTGGGCCGGGCAAGCCGTCGATGTCGACGATGGGGCGCTGCCGGGTCTGCAGCGCATCGGCCTGGTGCGCAGCGTGCAAACCCCGCAGTTCGCCGGACTGACCTTTCACGAGGTGCTGTGCAAAACGGCGCTGAACAAGATCCCGGCGGCCTCGATGCTGCCGTTCCGATTCACCGTGAACGGATACCGGGGGTGTTCGCACGCATGCCGGTACTGTTTTGCCAGGCCCACGCACGAGTACCTGGAGTTCGACAGTGGGCGCGACTTCGACACCCAGGTGGTGGTCAAGACCAACGTCGCAGACGTGCTGCGCCGAGAGCTGGGCAGGCCCTCCTGGACCCGGGAAACCGTTGCACTGGGCACCAATACGGATCCCTATCAACGCGCCGAGGGGCGCTATGCGTTGATGCCGGGGATCATCGGGGCGCTGACCGATTCCGGCACCCCGTTTTCCATCCTGACCAAGGGAACCCTGTTGAAGCGGGACCTGCCGTTGTTGGCGAAGGCCGCTCACCGCGTCGACGTGAGCGTCGCGGTGTCGCTGGCCGTGGGTGATCCGGACCTGCACGGCCGGGTCGAGCCGGGCACTCCGACTCCACAGGCTCGTCTGGGGTTGATCTCGGCCATCCGTGCGGCCGGTCTCGATTGTCATGTGATGGTCGCGCCCGTGCTTCCCGGCCTGACCGATTCGGCGGAGCATCTCGACGCCCTGCTGGGGCAGATCGCGGCCGCGGGCGCCACCGGTGTGACGGTGTTCGGGCTGCATCTTCGCGGTGCCACCAGGGGCTGGTTCATGGACTGGTTGGCACGTGACCACCCTGATCTGGTGGGGGAGTACCGGCGGCTCTACCGGCGCGGTGCCTATCTCCCGGCCGAGTACCGGGAGATGCTGCGACGGCGGGTCGCGCCGCTGGTGTCACGGCACGGGCTGGCGCGCGATCGCTCGTCGTTCCGCGGGACGTCCGCGCCGACCCCGGCGCCGCCGGCTACTGTCGATCAGCCGGCTCGGCCGGCTACTGCCTATCAGCCGGCGCTGTTCTGAGATCCGGGTCAGCTCTTCCCGCGTTTGACCTGGTTGAACGGCACACCCCGGTCGGCGGCGAACTCCCTGGGGAATCCGAGGATTCGCTCGCCGATGACGTTGCGGGCCATCTCCGAGGTGCCGCCACCGAGGGAGCCGGTCTGGCGCGACAGGTAGCGCACGCTGATGTCCAGCAGGCCCGCCCCGTCGTCGATGACGCCCGCGGTGCCTGCGATGGCCAGCGCGGTGTCCACCTCGAGCTCGGTGATCTCGGCGTGGAAGAGCCGGATCAGCGTGCCGCCGGTGGGGGGCAGCGACCCGTCGGTAACCGCCCGTGAGACGTGCTCGATCAGCTGCTCCTTGACGATGCGACGTGCCAGGGCCCGCCCGGCCAGGTCCTGGATTCGAGGGTCGTCGGCCTGACCGGTGGCTTCGGCCAGCCCGACGTGGTCGGGCGGCATCTCCTGGGCGTTCTCGGCCCCGTTCCCGCTGCCGAACTCCGAACCGCCGCCCACGGCGCGCCGCTCGTGGAACAGCTGCCGCGAGGCCACCGCCCACCCGCCGTTGACCTCGCCGACAACCGCGTCGTCGCCGAGCTCGAGCCCGTCGAAGAACTCCTCGCAGAATTCCTCGTTACCGTTGACCTCCTTGATCCGGCGCATCGTGATCCCCGGCGAGTCGAGCGGCACCAGGAACATCGTGAGCCCTTCGTGCTTGGGCACCGTCCAGTCGGTACGGGCCAGCATCAACCCGTAGTCCGCGGCGAAGGCGCTGGTGCTCCAGGTCTTGGCGCCGTTGATGATCCACGTGCCGTCCCTACGATCGGCACGGGTGATCACCCCGGCCAGATCCGAACCGCCGTTGGGTTCGGACAGCAGCTGGCACAGGACCTCCTCGCCGCGGATCGCCGCCGAGATCCGGTCGCGCTTCTGTTCCTCGCTGCCCTCGTCCAGGAGTGTCGCGGCGCAGATGGTGAAGCTCGGGGTGTTGAGGATCAACGGCATCTCATAGTCGCGGCACTCTTTGTCGAATGCTTTCTGGTAGGCCGGATCCAGTCCGAGGCCGCCGTACTCCCGGGGGAAGCAGATGCCGGCGAAGCCGCCCCGGTGCAGCTGCTTCTGCAGCTCCTTGGCACGTTCCCACGACGCGCCCTCGGCGCGCACCGCGAACGGCGGGTCGCCCGGATCGATGCGGGGCATGTTCTCGGCCAGCCAGGCGCGGGCACGGGCCGCGAACTCGTCCACCGATTCGGTGGTGCCGGTGGAGATCGCCGTGTCGGTCATGCGTCGGTGCCTCCGTTGTCGTCGGCGGATTTCCTGCTCAATGCATACACCATGCGGTGGTGGTCCTCGGGTGACCCGAACACGGCCCGGTTGAGGGCGGCCCGCCGCAGGAACAGGTGCAGGTCATGCTCCCAGGTCACGCCGATGCCGCCGTGCATCTGCACGCAGTCCTGCAGCATCACCGGGGCGCGTTCGCCCACATAGGCTTTGGCGACGCTGACGAGTTTACCCGCCTCGGGTGAGCGGGCCGCGACGGCGGCGACAGCGCCCGCCGTGGTCGCGCGGCACGCCTCGAACCACATCTTCATGTCGGCCGCCCGGTGCTTGAGCGCCTGGTAGGAGGCCAGTGGCCGGCCGAAGCTGTGCCGGTCGAACAGCCACTGATTGGTCATCGCCAGTACGGCGTCGAGGATGCCGACGGTCTCGGCGCACTGCAGGATCAGCGCGATCTGGCGCTGGCGCTCGATGATCGCCGGCGTCTGCTCGGCGGTGCCCACCACCGCCGACTCGTCGACGCCGACCCCGTCGAACTGTATCCGGGCGTAACGCTTGACCATGTCGACCGAATCCTGTGCGGTGACCGTGACACCGGGCGCATCGGTGGGTACCAGGAACTGCCGGATCGCACCCTCGCAATCGGCGGTGACGAGGACCGCCGCGCACTCGGCGCCGGCCTCGACGCGGTCCTTGGCGCCGTCGATCCGGTATCCGGAGCCGGTCGGGATCGCGGTGGTGGTCGCGGTCAGGGGGGCGAACGCCCGCCCCGGCTCGTAGACCGCCCAGGACGCCACCAGTTCGCCCGACACCAGCGCCTCGATGGTTTCCTCATGGCCGGTCGGCGCCTCGACGAGTCCGGCCAGCACGGTGCTGACCGGGTGCAGCGGGCCGGGCGCGACGGTGCGCCCGACCTGCTCGGCGACCAGGGCCACATCGGCGACACCGCCCGCCACCCCTCCGGAGACGCTGCCACCGCCGAGTTCCTCGGGCACCAGCAGGCTGGCCCAGCCCAGTTCGGCGGCGCGCCGCCAGAAATCGGCGTCGAACGAGATGCCCTCGGCCTGCAGGCCGCGCACGTGGGCCAGCGACGCCTCCTTGTCCAGGAAGGCCTCGGTGGTCGAGGCGAACAGCATCTGTTCCGGATTGGTGACGGTCATGAGATCGGTTCAGCCTCTTCGTGTTCGAAACCCGTCAGCCGCGGCCATGCCGATTTGGGCGGCACGGTCGCGGCTGCTGGGCGCTGTTACGGTCAGGTTCAGGCCAGGACGAGGGCGGGCACGTCGGGCTTGTAGACCACTTTGTTCTCGACCTTGAACAGGTCGACCATATTCTTGCCCATGACCTTTTGGACACCCTCGTCGTCCAGGCCGTGCGCCTCGAGGTCACTGACGAGGTTGATCGGGTCGGCAAGGCCCTCGGGGTGCGGCCAGTCCGAGCCGAAGATCACCCGGTCGATGCCGATCAGGTCGGCCATCTTCTTGAAGTCGTCCTCCCAGAACGGCGCCACGTACACACACCGCTTGAACGCCTCGACCGGGTCCTCCGGGAACTCGCTGGGCATCTTCGAGAAGACATCCTTGAACTGGTAGAACAGGTAGGGCACCCAGGAAGCGCCGTTCTCCACCGACAGGATGCGCAGGTCCGGGTTGCGGGTCAACGCGCCGTGGCAGACCAGCGCGGCCATGCTGTCCTCGATCGGGCGCTTGCCCATCGCCACCATCCGGAACGAGGTCGGCTTGAACGGCAGGAACTCGTCGGCGGGCTCCCAGTCGTTGAGGTACTGGGCGTAGCCGCTGTCGGAGGCGTGCATCGCCACCGGGATGCCGGCCTTCACGCAGGCCTGCCAGAACGGGTCGAACTCCTCGGTGCCGAACGAGCGGGTGCCGCGGAAGCCGGGCACCGGGGCCGGGCGCACCAGGACGGTCTTGGCGCCGCGCTCCAGGCACCACTCGAGTTCCTCGAGTGCGCGGTCGACGATCGGCAGCGTGATCACCGGGGTGGAGAAGATCCGGTCTTCGTAGTTGAACTGCCAGGTCTCGTACATCCACTCGTTGAGCGCGTGGATGATGTCGTGGATCAGTTCCGGATCGTCCTTGAGGCGCTCCTCGACCAGCGACGCCAGCGTCGGGAACATCAGTGTGTAGTCCAGGCCCAGGCCGTCCATGACCTCGAGGCGCGCCGCGGGGTCGCGGAACGCGGGAATGGATTTCATCGGTTTGCCCATCACCTCGCGGTAGCTCTTGCCGCCGCTGCCGTGCCGGAAGTATTCCTCCTGGGCGCCGGGGCGGGCGACCACCTCGAACGTCGGGTTGGGGATGTAGTCGCTGATGTGGTTGCGCACCACGATCTTGGTGCGGCCGTGCACGTCGATGTAGTCGATGACGCCCTTGTGCTTGTCCGGGAGGAACTTGGTCAGCGCCTCCTTGGGCTCGTAGAAGTGGTTGTCCGCGTCGAACACCGGATAGTCGAGGATGCGTGAGGGCATGAGATGTGCTCCTGACAGGTCGTATTTCCGAGAAGTGGTAATGGCATTACCGCTCCAGTGGTAACGACATTACCACGCGGCGGCGTAATGCCGCCAGGGGCGGTTTTCCGGAACGGTTTACCCAGGTCAGGCGATGTATACCGGTCAGGGCCGGAGTCCGCGAACGCTGAATGTGTAGACATGGTCGCCGTCGATGGGGACGCCGTTCAGCTCGGCCCCGATGTCGCGCAGCCGCAACGCGCCCAGCACCGTCTGCATCAGGATCGCGGAGTCGGTGTCGACGTCGAGATCGGCCCGGAATGCGCCCTCGGCGACGCCGCGGCGCAAGATGTCACCGATCAGGGTGTGCAGCGGCGCGAGCACCTTGGCGAATTCCTTCGGCCTGGTCTCCAGCAGATGGTCGTTGTAGTACGTCAGGCCGCGGTTGATGCTGTCCTGAGTGCTCGACTCGGCGGGTGCGCTGATCCGCACGATCAGCGTGCGCAGAGCGTCGTCGCTGGGCAATGGTTCGGTTTCGGCGCGCCACCGCTCGGTCGAGTCGGCCATGATCTTCTCCACCAGGGCCAGCAGCAGCTCGTCCTTGGTGGCGAAGTGCTGGTAGAAGGCCCGCAACGAGGTTTTGGACCGCTCGACGACCTCCAGCACGGTGAAGTCTGTGCGGCCCGTCTCGCCGAGGATCGCCAGCGCCGAACGCATGAAGCGGCTCTCGCGGGACTCGGTCTCCGCGGCCGGATCCGACTGGGCCCGAGCGCTACGTGCGGCCATTCACGCCCCCTCCGCAATTCCGACAACAGATGGTAATGACGTTACCGCTTTTCCCGAACCTCGGTTAACCTTCCGTGTCGACGGCACGAGTGGAGGCGAAGGGCACATGACAACGGATTCGGCGGATACCCAGTGGACGGTGCAGGGACTGCTCGACCTGTTCGACGCGCAACCCGCGGGGGAGAACGCCTTCACCGCGCAGACCGGGCTCGCGGGTGAGGACGAACGGCAGGTGGTCGAGGGCACCCAGATCCTCGCGGCGTCGATCGTGGCCGCCGCCAAGCGATTTCCGGACAAGTCGATCCGATCGTGCTACGCGGTGTTCGCGCGCGCGATGCTGGTCGGCGCCGGGCCGGTCGAACTCGACATCGACGTGGTCGGCGAGGGCCGCTCGACCGCGACGGCGGTGGTCACCGCCAAGCAGAACGGCAAGCGCTGCATCACCACCACGATTCTGGCCGACGTGCCGACCGCCGACGTGATCCGCCACCACCTGCCCAAGCCGGAGGTGGCCGGACCCGCCGACGCCAACGTCTCGCCGATGCCGATGATCGGCCGTGAGCTACGCCTGGTCGACGTCGTGGACGTCAACAGCCCCGACGAGGTCGGGCCGCCCGAGATCTACGCCTGGCTGCACTACGACCCGATCCCCACCCGTGACGACCTGGCCAAGGCGTTGATCGCGTACTTCACCGGTCACCTCGGGATCTCGACCACGATGCGCGCCCACGAGGGCATCGGCACCAGCCAGGCGCACCTGACCGTATCGACCGCGCCGATGACGGTGTCGGTCAGCTTTCACGAACCGGTCAGCTGGGACGGTTGGCTGCTGTACACCCACGAGAGCACGCAGGTCGGCGCCGGGATGTCCTACGTCCGCGGCGCGGTGCACACCGAGGACGGCCGACTCATCGCGTCGTTCACCCAGGACGCGCTGATCCGTCCGTTGCGCACCACCGACACGGCGATCAAGGAGCACTCGCGGCTCTAAGCGGTCAGCAGCGCCGAGCGCAACACGTCCAGCGGTAGCCCGCCGAGATCCAGGGCGCGGCTGTGGAAGTCCTTGAGGCCGACGCCGCGTGCGAGCATCTCGTCGCGCAGCTGATGCCAGATGCGCTGCCCGATGGCGTAGGACGGCGCCTGGCCCGGCCAGCCGAGGTAGCGGTCCAGCTCGAAGCGCAGGTTCTCCTCGGCCATCGCGCTGTGCGATTGCAGGAAGTTCCACGCCCGCTGGGCGTCCCAGGTTCCGCCGTCGGGAGCGGTCAGCCCGCAGTGCACGCCGATGTCGATCACCACCCGTGCGGCCCGGAAACGTTGGGCGTCGAGCATTCCCATTCGGTTGCCGGCGTCGTCGAGCCAGCCCAGCTCGGCCATCAGGCGTTCGGCGTACAGCGCCCAGCCCTCGCCGTGGCCGGACACCCAGCATCCCAGCCGGCGCCACCGGTTGAGCCGGTCGGCCAGCACGACGGCGCGGCCGATCTGCAGGTGGTGGCCGGGCACGCCCTCGTGGAACACCGTCGTGGTCTCCTGCCAGGTGTGGAAGGTGTCCACGCCGTGCGGCACCGACCACCACATCCGGCCGGGCCGGGAAAGGTCTTCGGACGGGCCGGTGTAGTAGATCCCGCCGGTGTGGGTGGGTGCAATCCGGCACTCCAGCCGGCGCAGCGGCTCGGCGATCTCGAAGTGGGTGCCGGCCAACGCGTTCACCGCGCGGTCGGAGAGATCCTGCATCCAGTGCTGCAGGGCCTCGGTGCCGTGGATGACGTAGCGGTCCTCGCCGTCGAGGCGGCGCAGCGCCTCGGCGGCCGTCGCGCCGGGGTAGAGCAACGCTGCCGTGGCGTCCTGTTCGGCGACGATGCTCGCCAGCAGTCGCAGCCCCCAGTCGTAGGCCTCGTCGAGATCGACGGCCGCGCCGAGGAAACTGCGACTGAGCACCCGGTACGCATCGCGCCCGCATCCGTCGGCCTCGCCGGCGTGCGGCCCGATCTCGTCCCGGAACACCCGAGCCAGCGATGCGTACGCAGCGGCGGCGGATTCGGCATGGCCGACCAACTCGGCGTGCAGCGCCGGGTTGCCGGGTGCGGCGTCGGCGACCATACCGGTGAACAGGTGCTGGATCTGGCCCGCCTGCTCGATGCCACGGCGCACCTGACGGGCGGCCGGGGCGTGCCCGGCGGCCACCGCGGCGCGCAGCGCATCGGCGTAACCGGCTGCGCCGGAGGGTATCTGCGCGAGCCGACGGCCGATCGTCGCCCAGTCGGATTCGGTGTCGGTGGGCATCAGATCGAACACGTTGCGCATGGTCTGCAACGGCGAGGCGATCACGTTCAGCTCGCCGAGATCCAGCCCGGCGTCGTGTTTGTCGAGCAGGACGCCGAGCCGCTCGCGCATGGCGGCCACCGTGACGACATCGACGTCGTCGGCGGGGTCGGTGGCATCGAGTTCGCGCAGGGCGCCGCGTGCCGCCTGTGCGCGCGCTGCCACCCCGTCGGGGGAGTAGTCGGTGATCTGGTCGTCGTATCCGGCGATGCCGGATTCGGTTGCAGCGCAAGGGTCGAGCGCCGCCGAGGTCTCGAGGTAGCGTTCCGCGACGGCGTCGACGGCCGTCGTCGGCCTAGCCAAGGTCAGCGGCGGCGAAGGTGTTGCACTGGGCCGGATCGCCGGTCTGGTAGCCGATGGTGAACCACTTCTGGCGCTGCTCGGACGAACCGTGGGTCCAGGACTCCGGATTGACCCGGCCGGTGGCGGCCTCCTGGATGCGGTCGTCGCCGACCGAAGAGGCGGCCGAGAGTGCGTCGGCGATGTCCCTGTCGCTCAACGGCTCCAGAAACGGAACGCCGGTGCTCTCCTGCCTGGTGATCGAGGCGTAGTGCGCCCACACCCCGGCGTAGCAGTCGGCCTGCAGCTCGGTGCGCACGCCGGCGCCGCTGGCGCCGGTCGGGTCCCGCTGGGCGCGGCCCAGCACGCCCTCGAGGTTCTGCACGTGGTGACCGAACTCGTGGGCCACCACGTACTCCTGCGCGAGCGGCCCACCGCTGGAACCGAATTGGTCGACCAGGACCTGGAAGAAATCGGTGTCGAAGTACGCGGTCTGGTCCACCGGACAGTAGAACGGGCCGACGTCGCTGGTCGCTGGGCCGCACCCGGTGTTGGTCCGCCCACTGAACAGCTGGATGTGCGGCCGGATGTAGCCGGGCATCAGCTGCCCCCAGACACCGTCCACCGAGTTGCCCGTCGCGACCACCCGGCACTGCACGATCTCGTTGGCATCCTCGCCGGTCTTGCACTGACTCAGGTCGAAGCCGCCGGCGTCGACATCCTCGGTGCCGATCGGTGTCTGCTGCTGGGGGATCACCGTGCTGGGGTCCACGCCCAGGAACAGCGCCACCACCACGATGATCAGGCCGCCCAGCCCGCCGCCGATCGCGATACCGCGCCCCGGTCCCCGGCCGCCGCTGGAGGACGTGGTGCTGGTGTCGATCTGCATGCCCTCGTTGAAGGTCATCGTGCTACCTCATCTCACAACCGAGCCCGCTTCACCGCCGGGCCTGCATCCAGGCTGCTCCAGCTTTGCACACTAGGATTTGGTTCGTGGCCGTCGTCGCCGGACATTCGACCGTCGTACACACCCGTGCGGGTGCGCTGCGCGGGGACACCGAGGGTGGGGTCGGGGTCTGGCGCGGCGTGGCCTACGCCGAACAGCCGGTCGGGGCGCGCCGGTTCCTGGCGCCCGAACCGCTCAAGCCCTGGTCGGGGGTGCGCGACGCGCGCGAGCACGGCCCGTTGCCGCCGCAGACCAAGTCGTTCGTCGGTGGGGGCCGCGACGATCCCAAGGTGCGCGACGAGGCGTGCCTGACGCTGACGGTCTGGTCGCCGGATGTCACCGCCGCACTGCCGGTGATGGTGTGGATTCCCGGTGGTGCGTTCGTCTACGGCGCGGGTCAGTTCCAGCTGTACAACGGTTCCCGGCTGGCCGCCAACGGTGACGTCGTGGTGGTGAACATCACCTACCGGATCGGGGTGTTCGGCGGTCTCGAGCTGGGCGACCTCGGTGCCGGCTTCGACGACAACCTGGCGTTGCGCGATCAGATCGAGGCGTTGCGCTGGGTGCGCGACAACATCGCGTCCTTCGGCGGTGATCCCGATCAGGTCACCGTGTTCGGCGAGTCCGCGGGCGGCACCTCGGTGCTGGCCCTGCTGGCCAGCCCGGCGGCGCGCGGACTGTTCCACCGCGCGATCGCGCAGAGCCCGGCATTGCCGCTGATCGCCGACCGCGACGTCCGGGCCGCGCGCGCCCATGACTTCCTGCGGCGCCTCGACGTCGGCGTCGGCGAGGTCAAGTCGCTGCCGCAACGGCAGCTGAGGCGCGCCGCGGGAATGATCCAGCTCAAGAGCGCCGCCACCACACCGACGCTGGCGTACGGCCTCACCCACGGCACCGAGCTGCTGCCGCACCATCCGGTGGACGCCGCGAGGGCGGGATCGCTGGCCCGCGTCCCGCTGACCATCGGCACCAACAGCCACGAGGCCTCGATGTTCGCCTGGACCAAGCCGCCGATGCTGCCGACCACCAGGACCTCGATCGACGCCTACTTCGACCGGGTCGCGCCGGAGGCCAAAGAGGCTGTGCTGCAGGCCTATCCGGACTTCCCCCGGCGCAGGGCGCTGATCGCCGTCGGCTCCGATGTGATGTTCGGGGGGCCCACCTGGGCGTTCGCCGACGCCTACAGCGCCCTGGCCCCGACCCGGATGTACCGCTTCGACCACTTCGGGTTGAGCTTGCGCATGCTCGGACTGGGCGCCACCCACGGCAGCGAGATCGTGCACGTCCAGCACAGCTACGCGTCGTTCATCGGGCGCAAGCTGCACCCGCTGGGCCGCCGGTTCCAGCCGGCGGTCGGGCGGCGGATGCAGCGGGCCTGGTTGGACTTCGCGCATCCCGGCGGTGTGGACGAGGCGCACTGGCCCCGCTACGACACCGGCGAGCGGCTGACCCGGCTGATCACCTCGACCCGCGACGTGATGGCCGGCGACCCCGACGGGCCGCGCCGCTCGGCCTGGTCGGCGGTGTACTAGGGCATCGAGCGCACCAGCTCGATGTGGCCGTCGAATCCGGTCTCCGCCGCGCGGGCGCGGTACCGGTCCTTGAAGGCTGCGTAGCCGTCTTCGTCGCCGCTCGCCATGGCCATCAGCGCCTCGAGTCGCAGCAGCGGGAGCTCGTGATAGAGGAACACCGGCTCGGTCGGGGTTGCCGCCAATCGGTCGATCGCCGCCCTGGCCTCCGCCAGGTCGCCGTCCCGGCGACGGCCGAGAAGGGCCTCGACGAGCACCGATGTGGACCACCCGCGGTTGATCCCCTCGCCGCGGTGAATCTCTTCGTCGACGACGCGTCGGCTGAGCTCGACCGCGGTGTCGAAATCGCCCGTCCGGATCGCCTCGGTGGCGAATTCGAGGTCGACGCACCAGGCCGCGATGATCGTGTAGCGATGTTCGAGGGCAACCTGCCGTGACCGGGTCAGCAGTTGAAAGCCCAGCTCGCGATCGGTGTCGGTGCGCCGCACCAACACGAAACCGTAGGTGAACTCGGCGTTGGTGAGCAGGAAGTTGTCGCCGAACTGACGGGCGATGTGAAGTGCCTCCTCGGTGTCGCGCAGCGCCTGCTCGTCGGGGGTCAGGGCCCAGTTCATGATCGCGATGTACTTGAACATGACCACCGTCGAGTACGTGAACTTGTCCACCGTGCGCGCGATCCGCAGCGCTTCGTCGAAATCCTCGCGCCAGCCCGCGATGCCCAGACAGCACCGCGTGGAGGCCCGCATGACCAGTGCCATCGCCAGTGGGCACCCGACGATCAGGTTTCCCATCGTCGGATCCCCGCCCGACTCGTCGATGCCGCGCTGCGCGAGGTACAGGGCGTCCGACATCTCGCCGGCATCCCACTTGGCGATGCTGGCGACCGTGGGGATCAGGGCCACCGACAGCTCCGGATCGGCGATGGCGTCCAGCAGGTGCACCTGTTCGGATGCCAGCCACGACGCCTCGGCGTAACGGCCGTGGAAGTTGAGCATCTGGACCAGTCCGGCCATCGCGATCGCCAGCGATCGCTTGTCGCCCGCCTCGGTGGTCAGTGCGCGCAGCTCGTTGAATCCGACGTCTTCGATCTCGCCGCCGACCCGCCAGATCGTCGCGGCGAGCAGGGTGCGGGGGGCGATCCGCATCGCCGATCGACCGGGAACGTCGGGTGCGAGGCGGTCGGCCACCGCGGCGGCGCGCAGCCAACTCACCCGGGCCGCGGCGATGTCGCGATGGGTCGACCAGGTGCCGGCGCGCATGTGCCAGCCGAACGCGTCGGCCAGATCGCCGGCGGCTTCCAGATGGTTGGCGATCACCGCGGCCTCCGCGTCGGTGCCGTCCGTCGCAGCGCGCTCGATCGCGGCTGCGATGGCGCGATGCAGCCGGGCACGACCCGAGCGGAGTTGCGATTCGTAGGCAACCGCCTGCATCAGCGGGTGCCGAAAGGCATACCGGACGGGGTCGGCGTCGACCTGGGCGATGAGTTCCGCCGCGGTCAGTTCCGCCAGCGCCACGTCGTCGACGACCGCGCAGAGCAGGTCGCGGGAAAACGGTGAGCCGATCACCGCCGCGGCGCTCAGGCTCTGTTTCGCGGCCGCGCCGAGGCGGTCGATGCGCGCCGCGATGGCGGCCTGCACGGTGGCCGGCACCGCGACATCGGCGGTTCCCGAACAGGTGTAGGCACCGCGTGCGCCGCGGAGCACGTCGCGTTCGGCGAGGTCGCGGACCATCTCCTCGATGAAGAAGGGATTGCCCGCGGCGCGATCGGCGATCCGCCGGGTGATCGCGGCGACCGATGCGTCGGTGCCCACCAGTCGCTCGGTCAGCGCGGTCGACTCGGCATCGCCGAGCGGGGCCAGACGGATCGGCGCGGCCGCGGCGACCAGCGGTCCCACGTACTCCGGCCGGTGGGTGACCAGGACCAGCGCCGCTGCCCGGGGCACCGCGGCGACGAACTCGGTGAGCATCGCCTCGCTGACCGGGTCGATCCAGTGGGCGTCCTCGATGACGTAGACGGCCGGTTCGCGGCGCGCCAGCAGTGCGGAATCCAGCAGGGTGATCAGGCGTCGCCGCCTGGCGTCGGGGTCGATGTCGCCGACCGGGGCCAGTCCGTCACCGATCTCGAGCAGATCGTCGAGGAGCAGCAGATCCTGCGGATCGGCGCCCACCAGCGCCGATCTGATCCCCGCGCGAGCCCGCTCGGGAGATTGCCCGGCCACCCCGAACACCGAACGCATCAGCTCCGTCGCGGCGCGGAACGGGACATCCCGGGTGTGGGATTGGCAGTAGGCCCAGAACACGTCCACACCGCGCCGGCTCGCCGTTGCCGCGATCTCACGGGCGATCCGGCTCTTGCCGATGCCCGGGGGGCCGGACACCGCGAGCACACCGCCGTTTCCGGCGATGGCGCGGTCGAGTGCGCACGTGACCTCGCCGATCTCGGTCTCGCGGCCGATGAGATCGGCCTGGCTGGGCGGTGATCCGTGCCGGTCGACGATCGCGAGCAACCGGTACGCCGGAACCGGCTGCTCGGCGCCCTTGATCCGGACCCATTGCCGATCGCTGAGCCGCATGGCGTGTTCGACGAGTCGCGCGGTGGTCGCGCTGAGCATCACCCCGCCGGGTGGCGCGGCCGACTCCATTCGCTGTGCCAACCCGACCTGCTCGCCGATCACCGTGTAAGCCATTGGGCTGGAGCCGATCTCGCCCGCGATCACCTCTCCCGAGTTGAGCCCGACACGCACCTTGAAGTCGATGCCGTCGCTGGCGGTGAAGCTGTCGCCGAGGCGGTGCGCCTCGGCCTGGATGTCCATTGCGGCCAGGCAAGCGCGCACCGCGTGGTCCTCGAGTGCCACCGGGGCGCCGAACAGCGCCATCACACCGTCGCCGATGAACTTGTCGACCGTTCCGCCGTAGCGGCGGATCACCGTCGTCGATCGGTCCATCAGCTCGGACATGATCTCGCGAAGCCGTTCGGGGCCGACCTCCGCGGCGATGTCCATCGAATGCGTGACGTCGGCGAACAGCACGGTCACCTGCTTGTATTCGGCGACCTGGGGTACGAGCTGCGCTCCGCAGCCGTCGCAGAAGCGCGCACCCGCTCTCGGTTCGGTGCCGCAGGACGGACACCGTTTCGATTGCTCACCCATCCGCCCACCCCGACGCCAGGCCTGCCGCTAGAAGGTCACCATAAACCCCTGCGGTGCGCGCCGGTGCCGAATGTGTTTCCTGTGATCCGGGGCCTCAGGCGTAGCGCTCATCGGTATAGCGGCGCAGATTGTGCAGGAAGCGCTGGAACAGCCAACCCATCGCCGGTCGGCCGGCGAACAATCCGATCCGGCCGGCCGGGCCGTTGGGTTCGAGGGCCATGATCCAGGTCAGGTGGCAGCCGGTGGCGGTGGGCTCGACGCGGTAGTCCTCGGCGAACGCCGAAATGCTGTTGGTGGTCGACTCGTTGAAGCGAAACGCCATCCGGGTGAACGGTTCCCACGCCAGGAACTCCTCGTCGCCGGTGATGCCGCCGCGCATGTCCACCGTGCGGGTGGTGCCCACGCCCCGCGGCTCGGGGCTGGTCCAGGTGACTTCGGTGATGACGCTGGCCCAGCGCGGCCAGGACGTCTCGTCGGCAAGGACATCGAACAACTGCTCGGGCGTGATGGCCAGGTCGACGGTGCTCACGAAGCGGTACGGGGCGCGGTCGGGGAAATCCAGGCCCACCCGCCGGCAGGGGTATCGCTCGGCCATCAAGCCCCTTCCGTCACAGGAGTAGACAGATCACGATAGCTGTCTGGTCGGGGCGTTCCCCGCCGCCCCTTAGACTGAGCAGTCGTTTGACACCCGACCTCGAGGAGTACTTCGTGCTGCGCACCCGCACCGCCGGTTCGTTGCGCGCCGCCGATGCCGGCCAGACGGTGACGCTGGCCGGGTGGGTGGCGCGCCGTCGTGACCACGGCGGCGTCATCTTCATCGACCTCCGCGACGGCGGCACCGGAGGGCAGGAGCGCAGCGACCCGGGAAATGGCGCCGGAGGGCAGGAGCGCAGCGACCCGGGAAACGGCGCCGGAGGGCAGGAGCGCAGCGACCCGGGAAACGGGCCCAGTGTGGCGCAGGTGGTGTTCCGCGAGGGTGACGTGCTGGACCGGGCGCACCGGCTGCGCTCGGAGTTCTGTGTCGCCGTCACCGGCGTCGTCGAGATCCGGCCCGAGGGCAACGAGAACCCCGACATCCCCACCGGCGGCATCGAGGTCAACGCGACGGAGCTGACGGTGCTGGGGGAGAGCGCGCCGCTGCCGTTCCAGCTCGACGAGACCGCCGGGGAGGAGGCCCGCCTCAAGCACCGCTATCTGGATCTGCGCCGCGAGGGCCCGGGACATGCGATCCGGCTGCGTTCCAAGGTGAACGCGGCCGCGCGCGGGGTCCTCGCCGAGCACGACTTCGTCGAGATCGAGACGCCGACCCTGACCCGCTCCACCCCGGAGGGGGCGCGCGACTTCCTGGTGCCCGCGCGGCTGCGGCCCGGCACGTTCTACGCGCTGCCACAGAGCCCGCAGCTGTTCAAGCAGCTGCTGATGGTGGCGGGCATGGAGCGCTACTACCAGATCGCACGGTGCTACCGCGACGAGGATTTCCGCGCCGACCGGCAGCCGGAGTTCACCCAGCTGGACATGGAGATGAGCTTCGTCGAGGCCGACGACGTCATCGCGGTGTCCGAGCAGATCCTCAAGGCGCTGTGGGGGCTGATCGGCTACGACCTGCCCCTGCCGCTGCCACGAATCGGCCATGAAGAGGCGATGCGCCGGTTCGGCTCCGACAAGCCCGACCTGCGCTTCGGGGTCGAGTTGGTCGAGTGCACCGACTACTTCGCCGACACCTCGTTCCGGGTGTTCCAGGCGCCCTACGTCGGCGCCGTCGTCATGCCCGGCGGCGCCTCACAGCCGCGGCGCACACTGGACGGCTGGCAGGAGTTCGCCAAGCAGCGCGGGCACAAGGGCCTGGCCTACGTGCTGATCGGCGATGACGGCGAACTCGGCGGGCCGGTCGCCAAGAACCTTTCCGACGCCGAGCGCGGCGGTCTGGCGGCCCATGTCGGCGCCGGTCCGGGGGATTGCGTCTTCTTCGCGGCCGGCGCCGCCAAGGGTGCCCGAGCACTGCTGGGGGCCACCCGCATCGAGATCGCCAAGCGCCTGGACCTGATCGACCCGGACGAGTGGGCGTTCACCTGGGTGGTGGACTGGCCGCTGTTCGAGGCGACCGACGACGTCACCGCGGCCGGCGATGTGGTTCTCGGCTCCGGCGCCTGGACCGCCGTGCACCACGCGTTCACCTCCCCGCAGCCGGAATCGGAGGCCACCTTCGACACCGACCCGGGCTCGGCGCTGGCCAACGCCTACGACATCGTCTGCAACGGCAACGAGATCGGCGGCGGGTCGATCCGTATCCACCGCCGCGAGGTGCAGGAGCGGGTGTTCGCGATGATGGGCATCGACCACGACGAGGCCCAGGACAAGTTCGGATTCCTGTTGGACGCGTTCAGCTTCGGCGCACCCCCGCACGGCGGTATCGCCTTCGGCTGGGACCGCATCGTCGCGCTGCTGGCCGGGGTGGACTCGATCCGCGAGGTGATCGCGTTCCCCAAGTCCGGCGGCGGCGTCGACCCGCTGACCGACGCGCCGACACCGATCACGCCGCAGCAGCGCAAGGAATCCGGAATCGATGCGAAACCCGAGGCCGGCTAGCTGCCGCTCGTCCAGTCGCAGCCGGTCAACTCCGCCGAGACCTGCCACAGCCGGCGCGCCGTCACGGGGTCGAGGCCTTGGGGCGTGGCCTGGTCACCTTCGGCCGGCCCCACTGGCTGAACGGCGGCGCCAGATACGTTCCGCTGGGCAGGTCCACCTCGACATCACCGGAAATCCCCTTGGCCGCCGCGGTCGCGGTGCCGACGCCGCTGTTGCCTCCGGTGACCACGATTCGGACGCCCCGATTGTCACCCCGGTGCCCACCGGCGGAATAACTCGACCGCAGGGGGAACTTATGGGTGGCATGACTGACAAGGACAGGCTGGTCGTCGACACCGCGGCGCTGCAGGACATGAACCGCGGCATCGTCGAGGAGTTCCGGGCCAACGGCGGCAAGGTCGGCGGGCCGTTCGAGGGAGCCACGCTGTTGCTGCTGCACACCACCGGCGCCAGGTCGGGTGAGCCGCGGCTCTCTCCGCTGGCCTACCTGACCGTCGACGACAAGATGCTGATCGTCGGGTCCTACGCGGGTGCGCCGAAGAACCCGGCCTGGGTGCACAACCTGCGCGCCGATCCGCGGGCGCACATCGAGGTCGGCGCCGATGCCTACGACGTCACCGCACGCGAACTGCCCGAGGCCGAGCGTGACGCGACCTATCCGAAGTTGACCGCGTTGGCTCCGATGTTCGCCGAGTACCAGGCCAAAACGACGCGGCCCATCCCGCTCTTCGAGCTGATCCGCGCCTGATCGGCGCGCGTCAGCCGACGCGCGACCCGATGTCGCGGACGATCGTGCTCAGCCATTCGGCGAGCCGCGCGCGGACCGGCTCGCCGGAGACCACAACCCCGACCATCGTCAGTGACGTGTGAACGTGGCCACGAGCGCTGATGAGTTCGGTCGGAACCCCCGCGTCCGAGAGTGCCTGCGCGTATAGCTCACCCTCGTCGCGCAGCGGATCGAATTCCGCCGTGACCACGAGCGCCGGCGGCAGCCGGGACAGATCGCCGGCGCGCAACGGGGCCAGGCGGGGATCGGCTGGGTCGACGCCGGGCGCGTAGTGGTCGTAGAACCAGCGGACCAGCGGCGTGGTCAGGCGGTAACCGTCGCCGTTGTCGAGATAGGAGTCCCGCGACATGTCGGTGTCCACCGCGGGGGTCAGGAGTGCCTGGCCGAGGATCTCCGGACCGCCCGTGTCGCGCACGAGCCGGCACACCACCGCAGCGATGTTGCCCCCGGCGCTCCACCCGGCCACCGCCAGGTGCCCGGCCGCCCCGCCCAGTTCGGTGGCGTGCTCGCCGATCCATCGCACCGCGGCCAGGCCGTCCTCGACGGCGGCCGGGAAGCGGTGTTCGGGAGCGTGCCGGTAGTCCACCGAGACGATGATCGCGTCGGCGCGTGTGCACAGGTCGCGGCAGAGGGCGTCATCCGATGTCGGGGAGCCCAGCACCCACCCGCCACCGTGGAAGTACACGACGACCGGGTGCGGTCCCGCGGTGGCAGGCCGGTACAGGCGATAGCTCAACGGACCCGCCGGGCCGGGCAGGGTGCCGTCGACGACCTCGCCGACATCGGGGCCCGGCGGCAGGGCCGCCCCCATCGCCAGGTAGGTCGCACGCGCGTCGTCGGCGGACAGCGATTCCAGCGGCGGCAGGTTCATGGCCTCGACCTCGGCCAGCACCATCTGCACGTCGGGCTGCAGGCGGCGCACCACACCTTCGCTGCACCGGGTCCCGCCGGGGCCGGCCAGCCGGAAGCCCAGGTAGTCCCGGGCGACCACCTCGTCGCAGACCGCCCGGTAGAAGTCGACCCCGGCCGTGTAGGCCATGAAGACCCGTGGCTTGCCCGGCACGTTGGCGCCCATGTACCACGAGTTCGCTTGGGGGAAGAGCGTTATCGACGAGGCGTCGGCGCAGTGCTGCATCCACCCCGCTTCGGCCTGATCGGTGGGTTCGATCCGGTCGAAGCCATGGGTGCGCAGATGGGTCAGGATGCCGGTGACGAAGTCGACGTGCTGCTCGATCGACACGGCCATGTTCGACAGTACGGACGGGCTGTTGGGGCCGGTGATGAGAAACAGGTTGGGGAAGCCCGTCGTGGTCAGCCCGAGGTAGGTGGACGGGCCTGCGAGCCACTTGTCCTTCAGCGTGAGCCCGTCGCTGCCGACGACGTCGACGGCCGTCAGCGCCCCGGTCATCGCGTCGAATCCGGTGGCGAACACGATCGCGTCGACCTCGAAAGACTCGCCGACCGTGTCGATCCCGGTCTCGGTGATACCCACCAGTGGCTGACGGCGCAGGTCGACCAGCCGCACGTGGGGCAGGTTGAACGTGGCGAAATAGTCGGTGTCCAGGCAGAGCCGTTTCGCGCCGATCGGATAGTCCGTCGGGCACAGGGCCGTCGCCGTCTGCGGATCGTGCACGGCGGCGCGGATCTTGCCTCGGACGAACTCGGCGAAGTCCTCGTTGGCCGCCGGGTTGCTCATCACATCGGCGTAGAGGTTGAGAATCTCCAGCAGTTCGCCGAGTTCCCAGCCGCGTTCGTAGCGCTGCCGGCGTTCCTCGGCGGACACCGAGAACGCCGGGGTGACGGTGCGCTCCACCGGCACCCCGCCTGGGGATTCCTTGGCCGACTGGCGGTAGGCCGGTTCGTCGGCGAGCCGGGCGAGCTTGTCCGCAGCGATCGGGCCGTTGTGGGCCGGGATCGAAAAGCACGGCGTTCGCTGGAACACCACCACCTGCTCGGCCTGCGCGGCGATGAGTGGGATCGACTGGATGCCCGAGGACCCGGTGCCGATGACGGCGACCCGCTTGCCGGTGAAGTCGACGGGCTCGTGCGGCCATCGGCTGGTGTAGTACGTCTCGCCGGCGAACCGGGCCACACCGTCGATGTCGGGCTCCTTGGGCGTCGACAGGCATCCGGTCGCCATGATCAGGAACCGGCACACCACGTCGTCGCCACCCTCGGTGCGCACCTGCCACACCGACGCGTCCTCGTCCCAGGTGGCCCGCACGACGCGCGTCGAGAAGCGGAAGTCGCGTCGCAGATCATGCTTGTCGGCGACGTGGCCGAGGTAGCGCAGGATCTCGGGCTGGGTCGCGTACTTCTCCGACCACTGCCAGTCCGTCGACCAATCCGGGTCGAAGCTGTACATGTAGTCGATGCTGGGGATGTCCACGCGCGCCCCGGGGTAGCGGTTCCAGTACCACGTGCCGCCGACGTCCTCGCCGGCCTCGAAACCGCGCATCGAGAGGTTCGACTCCCGGAGCCGGTGGGCGGCGTAGAGGCCGGCGAACCCCGCCCCGACGACCACGACGTCGACGTCGACGTCGACGCGGCCACCCTCTGACATCAACCCATCTTGCTCGCCGAACTGGCATTCCGGCTGCGAAACTGCGAGTAGAGATCTGCCGGAATGCCAGTTCGGCGGAGAACTCGTCGAGCTCGGTGCGTGACAGCCCCCACTTTGCGGCGGCGCGGCTAGTGTTCGCTTGTGCTGCACGTGCGCGTGATCGCTCCCGAGGGCATCCGCAGGGAGGTGCTCGCGGTGCTGCGCGACCAGGCCGGCGTCACCGACATCGTGCTGCATCCCGGTGCCGCGCTGGAGCCGGCGGGCGACGAGATCACCGCCGACGTCGCCCGGGAGTCGGTCAACGATCTGGTTCAGGCGCTCAAGGATCTGGACGTGCAGCACTGTGGCGCCATCACGCTGGCGGTCCTGGACACGGTGCTGTCGAGCCAGGCGCACCTGGCCCAGGACGAAGCCGAGGGTGAGCCGGCGGATGCGCTGGTGTGGGACGAGCTGATCGCCCGCACGCGGGACGAGTCCACGCTGTCGGTGACTTTCGTGATGTTCCTGACACTGGCCTGCCTGCTGGCCGCGATCGGTGCGGTCACCGATTCGATGGTCACCGTCGTCGGCGCGATGATCGTCGGACCCGAGTTCGGCCCGCTGGCCGCGCTGTCGGTGGCGATCGTGCAGCGGCGCGGCCGGCTGGCCCGGCGCGCCGCGACCGCGCTGCTGGTCGGGTTCCCGGTCGCGATGGGGATCACCGCGGTGGTGACGGTCGCCACGGTGGCGGCCGGCTGGCTCAGTCTGGACACCGTCGCCCACATCAACCAGGTGAACTTCATCTTCCGGGTGGGGCCGATCTCGTTCGTCGTCGCGCTGCTGGCCGGAGCCGCGGGCATGCTGTCGCTGGTGTCGTCGAAATCGGCCTCGCTGGTCGGCGTGTTCATCTCGGTCACCACCGTGCCCGCCGCGGGCTTCGCGGTGGTGGCCGCGATCCTCGGGGACTTCGGTATCGCGGCCCGTTCGGCCGCCCAGTTGGCGGTCAACGTGGTGGGCATCGTGCTGGCCGGGGTGCTGGTCCTGGCGCTACGTCCGAGTCGTCACGACACGCCGCGACCGGCGGCGACCTGATGCGATCTGCACCGGCGTCGCCGGTGTGATGGGATTTACCGTTATGGGTATCAAGGTGGCGCTGGAGCACCGCACCAGCTACACGTTCGACCGCCTCGTCGAAATCTATCCGCACGTCGTGCGGCTGCGCCCCGCACCGCACTCGCGCACCCCGATCGAGGCCTATTCGATGCAGGTCGAACCCGCCGATCACTTCGTCAACTGGCAGCAGGACGCGTTCGGCAACTTCCTGGCCCGGCTGGTCTTCCCGAGCCGGACGCGCAAGCTGTCGATCACCGTGGGCCTGATCGCCGACCTGAAGGTCATCAACCCCTTCGACTTCTTCATCGAGGAGTACGCCGAGACCTTCCCGTTCACCTATCCCAAGAACCTGCTCGACGACCTCGAGCCCTACCTGCGGCCGGTCGACGAGGGCGACGAGGGCAGCGGGCCCGGCGACCTGGCCGACGCCTGGGTCAAGAACTTCTCCGTCGCGCCCGGCACCCGCACCATCGACTTCCTGGTGGCGCTCAACCACGCCGTGAACTCCGACGTCGGCTACAGCCTGCGCATGGAGCCCGGCGTGCAGACCCCGGACTTCACGCTGCGGAGCGGGATCGGCTCGTGCCGCGACTCGGCCTGGCTGCTGGTCTCCGTCCTGCGCCAGATGGGTCTGGCGGCCCGGTTCGTGTCCGGCTACCTGGTCCAGCTGACGTCCGACGTGGAGGCGCTGGACGGTCCGTCCGGACCTGCGGCCGATTTCACCGACCTGCACGCGTGGACCGAGGTGTACATCCCCGGCGCCGGCTGGATCGGCCTGGATCCCACCTCGGGCCTCTTCGCCGGCGAGGGGCACATCCCGCTGGCGGCCACCCCGCACCCGGAGTCCGCCGCTCCGATCACCGGCGCCACCGGCAAGGCCGAGACCACCCTCGAGTTCAGCAACGTGGTCACCCGGGTGCACGAGGATCCCCGGGTCACGCTGCCCTACACCGAGGAATCCTGGGAGGCGATCAACGCGCTCGGCGAGCGGGTCGACGAACGACTGGCGGCCGGCGACGTCCGGCTCACGGTCGGCGGCGAGCCGACCTTCGTGTCCATCGACAACCAGGTCGACCCGGAGTGGACGACCGACGCCGACGGTCCGCACAAGCGTGAGCGGGCTTCGGCGCTGACCGCGCGGCTGAAGAAGGTGTGGGCCCCGCACGGCCTGGTACAGCGCAGCCAGGGCAAGTGGTATCCCGGGGAGCCGTTGCCGCGCTGGCAGATCGGGTTGTACTGGCGCACCGACGGCGAGCCGCTGTGGTCCGACGAGTCGCTGCTCGCCGACCCCTGGCCCGAACACCCGAACACCGCCGCGCTGGCGCCCGACGCCGGCCGGCAGTTGCTCGGCGCGATCGCCGACGGGCTGGGCCTTCCGCCGACCCAGGTGCGGCCCGCCTACGAGGACGCGCTGGGCCGGCTGGCCACCTCGGTGCGTCAACCCGACGGGCACCCGGTCACGACCGCCGACGACCTCGAGGACGACAGCCCGGATGCGCGCGCCGAGATGCTCGCGCGCCTGGACACGCCCGTCGTCGAACCGGCCGCCCACGTGTTGCCGCTGCACCGCCGCGAGGACGAATCCGGCTGGGCCAGCGCGGACTGGAAGCTGCGCCGTGGCCGCATCGTGCTGCTCGACGGTGACTCACCGGCCGGGCTGCGGCTGCCGCTGAACTCGATCAGCTGGAAGCCGCCCAAGCCGACCTACGACGCGGACCCGATCCGGCCGCGCCCGGCACTGCGCACCGGTGGTTCCGGTGGGGTGTCGTCGGCGGCGCCCGCCGCGGCCGCCGAAGCGGTCGTCGAGGACGAAGGCGAGTGGACCCCGACGACAGCGCTGGTCGCCGAGATCCGTGACGGGCTGCTCTACGTGTTCCTGCCGCCCACCGACGAGCTCGAGCACTTCATCGACCTGATCGCCCGGATCGAGGCGGCCGCGGCCGCGATCGGCGCCCCGTTGGTCATCGAGGGCTACGGACCGCCGTCGGATCCGCGGCTGGGGTCGATGACGATCACGCCCGATCCCGGTGTCATCGAGGTCAACGTGGCGCCCAGCGCCAGCTTCGCCGAGCAGCGTGACCAGCTCAAGACGCTCTACGACGAGGCCCGGCTGGCCCGCCTGTCCACCGAGTCGTTCGACTACGACGGCACCCACGGCGGAACCGGCGGCGGCAACCACATCACCCTCGGCGGCATCACCCCCGCCGATTCGCCGCTGTTGCGGCGGCCCGATCTGCTGGTGTCGATGCTGACCTACTGGCAGCGCCACCCGTCGCTGTCCTATCTGTTCGCCGGCCGCTTCATCGGGACCACCTCGCAGGCGCCCCGGGTCGACGAAGGCCGCCCGGATTCGGTCTACGAGCTGGAGATCGCGTTCGCCGAGATCGCCCGGCTCTCCGAATCCGCGGGTGGGCCCAAGCCGTGGATCACCGACCGGGCACTGCGCCATCTGCTGACCGACATCACCGGCAACACCCACCGTGCCGAGTTCTGCATCGACAAGCTCTACAGCCCCGACAGTGCGCGGGGCCGGCTCGGCCTGCTGGAACTGCGCGGATTCGAGATGCCGCCGCACTACCAGATGGCGATGGTGCAATCGCTGCTGGTGCGTTCGCTGGTGGCCTGGTTCTGGGACGAACCGCTGCGTGCCCCGCTGATCCGGCACGGCGCCAACCTGCACGGCCGGTATCTGTTGCCGCACTTCCTCATCCACGACATCGCCGAGGTCGCCGCCGACCTGCGTGCGCACGGCATCGAGTTCGACACCAGCTGGCTGGACCCGTTCACCGAATTCCGGTTTCCGCGGATCGGCACCGCGGTGTTCGACGGCGTGGAGATCGAGCTGCGCGGGGCGATCGAGCCGTGGAACGTGCTGGGTGAGGAGTCCACCGCGGGCGGCACCGCCCGGTACGTCGACTCGTCGGTGGAACGGTTGCAGGTGCGGCTGGTCGGGGCTGACCGCCAGCGCTACATCGTGACCGCCAACGGCCACCCGGTTCCGCTGCTGGCCACCGACAACCCGGACATCCAGGTCGGCGGGGTCCGCTACCGCGCCTGGCAGCCGCCGAGCGCACTGCATCCGACGATCACCGTGGACGGTCCGCTGCAGTTCGAGCTGATCGACGCGGCCAGCGGGGTGTCCCGCGGCGGCTGCACCTACCACGTGTCGCACCCGGGCGGCCGGGCCTATGACACCCCGCCGGTCAATGCGGTGGAGGCCGAGTCACGGCGCGGCCGCCGCTTCGAGGCCGCCGGGTTCACCCCGGGCAAGGTCGACCTTTCCGGCCTTCGGGAGAAGCAGGCCCGCCAATCCACCGATGTGGGCGCGCCGGGCATCCTGGATCTGCGGCGAGTGCGTACCGTTCTGCACTAATGGCCTTCCCCGCAACAGGTCCGACAACACCCGGTGTCGGAACGACCGATTTCGACAGCCCGCTGGTGCCGTACGGCTCCATGCGGGCCCAGCAGGCGCTGTTCGATCTGCAGCCGGCGGTGGGCGGAGCCGGCTACGACGAGTTCGTTGACGAGGCCGGGCACGTGCGCCCGGCGTGGCAGGAACTCGCCGACTGCGTGGTGGAACGTGGCCGGGCCGGGCTGGATCGGCTGCGCTCGGCCGTGCGCAGCCTGGTCGACAACGACGGCATCACCTACATCCAGGTGGATCACCGCGGCGACGCGATCACCAACGGCGACGGCACCGCGATACCCGGCCCCTGGCAGCTCGATGCGCTGCCCCTGGTCATCTCCGCGTCGGATTGGGACACGCTGGAAGCCGGCCTGGTGCAGCGTTCGCGGCTGCTCGACGCGGTGCTCACCGACCTGTACGGACCGCGACGCTCGATCACCCGCGGGGTGCTACCGCCGCAGCTGCTGTTCTCCCACCCCGGGTACGTGCGGTCTGCGCGCGGTATCGAGGTGCCCGGCCGGCACCAACTGTTCCTGCACGGCTGTGACATCAGTCGGGGCTCGGCCGGTGACTTCTGCGTCAACGCCGACTGGACCCAGGCGCCGTCGGGTGCGGGTTACGCGCTCGCCGACCGGCGGGTGGTCGCGCACGCGATCCCCGACCTGTACGAACAGATCGGCCCGCGGCCGGCCTCGCCGTGGGCCCAAGCCCTGCGCCTGGCCCTCATCGAAGCCGCGCCGGAGTCGGCCGAGGAGCCCGTCGTGGTGGTGCTCAGCCCGGGCATCCATTCCGAGACCGCGTTCGATCAGGCATACCTGGCCAGTCTGCTGGGTCTGCCGCTGGTCGAGAGCGCCGACCTGGTGGTCCGCGACGGCAAGCTGTGGATGCGCTCGATGGGCACCCTGCAGCGGGTGGACGTGGTGCTGCGCCGGGTCGACGCCGACTACACCGATCCACTCGATCTGCGCGCCGACTCCCGGCTGGGCGTGGTGGGTCTGGTGGAGGTGCTGCGGCGGGGCGCGGTCACGGTGGTCAACACCCTGGGCAGCGGGGTGCTGGAGAGCCCGGGGATCCTGCGGTTCCTGCCCGATCTGGCCGAGAAGCTGGTCGGCGAGACCCCGCTGTTGCCGACCGCGCAGTTGTACTGGGGCGGTACCGACCTGGAACGCTCGCATCTGCTGACCAACCTGTCCACGCTGTTGATCCGGCCGGTGAACGGCGGTGACGCGATCGTCGGACCCGAGCTCTCGGTGGCACAGCTGCAGACGCTGGCGGCCCGTATCGAGACGACGCCGTGGCAGTGGGTGGGTCAGGAGCTGCCGGAGTTCTCCTCCGCGCCGGCGGATTTCCTGGCCAGTGGGCTGTCGTCGTCCAGCGTCGGCATGCGGCTGTTCACGGTGTCCCAGCGCAGCGGGTATGCGCCGATGATCGGCGGGCTGGGGTATCTGCTGGCGCCGGGCACCGCCGCTTACCGCCTCAACACCATTGCGGCCAAGGACATCTGGGTGCGCACCCCGACGCGGGTGACGGCCGAGAAGGTTGCGACCGTCACCACGGGCGAGCCGGCCACCCAGGTCGAGGCCGCGCGGCTTCCCGCGTTTGCGACGTCGAGTCCAACCCACGAGATCAGCTCGCCGCGCGTGCTTTCCGACCTCTTCTGGATCGGCCGCTATGCCGAGCGCGCCGAGAACACCGCCCGGCTGCTGACGGTGGCCCGCGAGCGCTACCACGAGTACCGGTACCGCCAGTCGATGGACGGAAGCGAATGCGTTCCGGTGCTGCTGACCGCGCTGGGCACCATCACCGGAACCGACACCGGCGCCGGCTTCGACTACACGGAGATGGTCGCGACCGCCCCGACCACGCTGTGGGCGCTGACGGCGGACCGGCACCGCCCCGGATCGTTGGCGCAGTCGGTCGAGCGGCTCAGCCTGGCCGCCAGGGCGGTGCGCGACCAGATGTCCAACGACACCTGGATGGTGCTGTCCGCGCTGGAGCGGGCGCTGCTGCACGCTCCGGAAACCCCGCCGGAGTCGCGGGCCGAGGGGGACGCGTTCCTGTCCTCGACGAGCACCCTGACCCTGGCGGGCATGCTGGCACTGTCCGGAGTGGTGTCCGAGTCGATGGTGCGCGATGTCGGCTGGACGATGATGGACATCGGCAAGCGCATCGAACGTGGCCAGGCGATCACCGCGCTGCTGCGCGCGACACTGTCCACCGTGCGCACCCCCGACGCCGAGGAGACCATCACCGAGTCCACGCTGGTGGCGTGCGAATCCCTGGTGACCTACCGCAGGCGCAATCCGGGCAAGATTAGTGTTACGGGCGTGGCGGAGCTGGTGCTCTTCGACGCGGAGAATCCGCGGTCGCTGGCCTATCAGCTGGAACGGCTGCGGGCCAACCTCAAGGCGCTGCCCGGGGCGTCGGGATCGTCGCGCCCGGAGCGGATGGTCGAGGAGATCGTCACCCGGCTGCGGCGCATCGAGCCGGCCGAGCTGGAGGACGTCAGCCCGGAGGGGGTGCGGACCGAACTCGACGGCCTGCTCGCCGGCATGAACCGCGACCTGCGCGAGCTCTCCGGCGTGATCACCGCCACCCACCTGTCGCTGCCCGGCGGGATGCAGCCGCTGTGGGGTCCCGACGCCCGCCGGGTGATGCCGTGACGGCGTTTCCGGATGGGCCGACCACCTCGGGCTCCAGCCGGTGTTACGAGATCACCCACCGCACCCACTACCGGTACTCCGACATCGTCACCAGCTCCTACGGCCGCGGCTTCCTCACCCCGCGCGACTCGGCCCGCCAGCGCTGCCTGTTCTACGAACTGGCCATCGAGCCCGAGGCCGCGGACAGTTCCACCAGCCGCGACGCCTACGGCAACATCAGCTCCTACTTCCACGTGACCGAGCGGCACCGGATGCTGAGCATCACCAGCAGGTCGGTGGTCGAGGTGGACCCGCCGCCGCTGGATCTCTATCAGGGCCCGTCGGCACGCGCGCCGTGGGAGATCGCCCGCCCGGTGGGCACCGAGGGTGCGCTGGCCACCGAGTTCACCCTCGATCTGGATCCGCCCGAGATCACCGATGCGCTGCGGGAGTACGCCGCGCCCAGCTTCGCCGAGGGCAGGCCGCTGATCGACGTGCTGCGCGATCTGACGTCGCGGATCTACCACGACTTCACCTACCGGTCGGGTTCGACGACGGTGTCCACTCAGGTGAGCGAGGTTTTGGCGGCCCGGGAAGGGGTATGTCAGGACTTCGCGCGGCTGGCGATCGCCTGCCTGCGTGCCAACGGTCTGGCGGCCAGCTACGTGTCCGGGTATCTGGCCACCGACCCTCCGCCGGGGAAGGAACGCATGGTGGGCATCGACGCCACACACGCCTGGGCAGCGGTGTGGACCCCGCAGAACGCGTGGCTGGGGCTGGACCCGACCAACGACCAGATGGTCGACGAACGCTATGTCACGGTGGGTTTCGGGCGCGACTACGCCGATGTCCCGCCGCTGCGCGGCATCATCTACACCGACTCGGAGAGCAGCGTCATCGACGTCTCGGTCGACGTCGCGCCGTACGAGGGGGGGCTGCTGGATGCGTGACTTCATGTGTCCCAACTGCGGCCAGCGGTTGGCGTTCGAGAACTCGGTGTGCCTGAACTGCGGCAGCGCGCTGGGGTTCTCGCTGGACGGCATGGCGCTTCTGGTGATCGCCCCGCCCGGCGAGAGCGAACACGCCGGAGCGGTGGACGAGAGCGACTTCCAGCTGTGCGCCAATCTGCATCTGGCCGAATGCAACTGGCTGGTGCAGAAGTCGCCGGTACCGCTGCTGTGCGTGTCGTGTGCGCTGACGCGCACCCGGCCCGACGACGCCGATACCGAGGCGCTGCAGGCGTTCGCGACGGCCGAGCAGGCCAAACGCCGGCTGATCGTCGAACTCTGCGACCTCAAGCTGCCGATCGTGGGCCGCGATGTCGACCCGGATTACGGGTTGGCGTTCGACCTGCTGTCCAGCCAGTCCGAGAAGGTCTTCACCGGACACCACAACGGCGTGATCACCCTGGATCTGGCCGAGGGCGACGACGTGCACCGCGAGCAGTTGCGCACCTCGATGGACGAGCCCTACCGGACCCTGCTGGGCCATTTTCGCCACGAGATAGGGCACTACTACTTCTACCGCCTGATCGGCCCGTCCCCGGACTACCTGGCGCGGTTCAACAGCCTGTTCGGCGATCCTTACACCGACTACCAGGCGGAGCTGGACCGGCACTACAGCCAGGGTGCGCCCGCGGGCTGGGAGGACGATTACGTGTCCTCATACGCGACGATGCACCCGGCCGAGGACTGGGCCGAGACGTTCGCGCACTATCTGCACATCCGCGACACGCTGGACACCGCAGCCGCGTTCGGATTCGCCGCGGCCGGGGCGAACCTCGAGCGACGGGTGCTGGGCCCCAGTGGGTTCGACACCATCATCGACCGTTGGCTGCCGCTGGCCTGGGGGCTGAACATGGTGAACCGCTCGATGGGCAAGGACGACCTCTACCCGTTCGTGCTTCCGCCGAAGGTGCTGGAGAAGATGCGCTTCATCCACGTCGTCATCGACGAGGTCACCTCCGGCCCAGCCAGGCTGGCCGCGGCCGCCGCGCCCTGATCACTGCGCGAGCGTGCGTGTCAGACGACGACACGCCGCCGCCCGGGGCCAGTCTGCGCACGTTCGGCACCGGGATGTCCCTACGATCACCCGGTGGCTGATCGCTATGGCTCCGACATCCTGGCCGACGACCCGCACCGGGCCCGCCGGCCCCGCTCCGTCGAGCGGCCGATCGAGATCGGCATGGTGGTCGAGGACGCGCAGACCGGATTCGTCGGCGCCGTGGTGCGTGTCGAGTACGGCCGGATGGAGTTGGAGGACCGGTACGGTCGTACCAAACCGTTCCCGGTGGGCCCGGGCTATCTGATCGACGGCCGGCCGGTGATCCTCACCGCGCCGCGAAAGGCCGCGCCCGCGGCGCCCATGCACACCGCCTCCGGTTCGGTCGCGGTCGCCGGCGCGCGGGCGAAGGTCGCGTTGGCCAGCCGCATCTACGTGGAGGGCCGCCACGACGCCGAGCTGGTCGAACAGGTTTGGGGTGAGGATCTGCGTATCGAGGGCGTGGTCGTCGAGTACCTCGGTGGCGTCGATGATCTCGCCGCCATCGTCGCCGACTTCCGGCCGGGGCCGGGTCGCCGGCTGGGCGTCCTGGTCGACCACCTGGTCACCGGCTCCAAGGAGGCGCGCATCGCCCAGCGAGTGAGCCGCGGTCCCGGCGGCGAGCACACGCTGGTCGTCGGCCACCCGTTCATCGACATCTGGCAGGCGGTCAACCCGGCCCGGCTGGGCATCGAGGCCTGGCCCGGCGTTCCCCGGGGCCAGGACTGGAAGCACGGTGTCTGCGCTGCGCTGGGGTGGCCGGACCGGGACCAGGCCGACATCGCGGCCGCCTGGCGGCGCATCCGCGGCCGGGTCCGCGACTGGACCGACCTGGAACCCGAGCTGATCGGCCGCGTCGAGGAGCTGATCGACTTCGTCACCGCACCCGTGTAAGCAGGGAGCGTGTCCGACAGCCTCTTCGACGTGCCCGGGCCGGGCCCGGCGGCGGTGCCCGCGCCGCCGCCGTCGGCCCCGTTGGCCGTGCGCATGCGCCCGGCCACGCTCGACGAGGTCGTCGGCCAGGCCCACCTCCTCAAGCCGAACTCGCCGTTGCGCCGGCTGGTCGAGGGTTCCGGCGCGGCGTCGGTGATCCTCTACGGCCCGCCCGGCACCGGCAAGACCACGCTGGCGTCGCTGATCTCGCAGGCCACCGGGCGTCGCTTCGAGGCGCTCTCGGCGTTGTCGGCCGGGGTCAAAGAGGTACGCGCGGTCATCGAGGAGGCCCGCCGCGCGTCGATCCACGGTCAGCAGACCGTGCTGTTCATCGACGAGGTGCACCGGTTCTCCAAGACCCAGCAGGATGCGCTGCTGGCGGCGGTGGAGAACCGGGTGGTGCTGCTGGTGGCGGCGACCACCGAGAACCCGTCCTTCTCGGTGGTGGCGCCGCTGCTGTCGCGCTCGCTGATCCTGCAGCTGCAGCCGCTTACCGCCGAGGAAGTCGCCGTCGTGCTGCGCCGTGCCGTCGAGGACGAGCGCGGGCTGGGCGGGCGGGTGCGGGTCGGCGAGGAGGCCCTGGAGCTGCTGGTCCAGCTGTCGGCGGGTGATGCGCGGCGGGCGCTGACCGCGCTGGAGGTGGCCTGTGAAAGTGCGACTGCGGCGGCTGACGAGGTCACCGTCGAGATCGTCGAGCAGTCGCTGGACAAGGCCGCGGTGCGCTACGACCGTGACGGCGACCAGCACTACGACGTGATCAGCGCGTTCATCAAGTCGGTGCGGGGTTCCGACGTCGACGCCGCCCTGCACTACCTGGCCCGGATGCTGGTCGCGGGGGAGGATCCGCGATTCCTGGCCCGCCGGTTGATGATCCTGGCCAGCGAGGACATCGGGATGGCCGATCCGTCGGCGCTGCAGACCGCGGTCGCCGCCGCCCAGACCGTACAGCTGATCGGCATGCCGGAGGCCCAGCTCACGCTCGCGCATGCCACCGTGCACCTGGCCACCGCGCCGAAATCCAACGCGGTCACCACGGCACTGTCGGCGGCGATGGCCGACATCCGTGCGGGCAAGGCCGGTCTGGTGCCCGCCCACCTGCGCGACGGGCACTACTCGGGCGCGGCCAAGCTCGGCAACGCCGTCGGCTACCGGTACGCCCATGACGATCCCGACGGCGTCGTCCCGCAGCAGTACCCGCCCGACGAGCTGGTCGGTGTCGACTACTACCGCCCGACCGGCCACGGCGCCGAGCGGGAGATCGCCACCCGGGTGGACAAGCTGCGCGCGATCATCCGCCGCAGGCGCTGAACCGGTTCCTTAAACGGTGATCCCGGCTGGTCGGGGGCCCAGCCGGGATCATGCGTGAGGTGCCTGCGTTTACCGCTTGACCCCCGTGTGGCGGCGAGCCATGATCGCGGCCACCAGGCCGACACCGGCCGCCGCGACGACGACCTGGACGAGCAGTTCGAGCCAGTCCACGCCGGACGTGGTGGTCGGGATACCGACCGCGCGGGCGATCGCGGTGCCGATGAAGGCCGACACGATGCCGACCGCGATGGTCAGCAGCATCCCGATCGGCTGCTTTCCGGGCAGTGCGAGCCGGCCGAGGATGCCGACGACGATACCGATGAGGATGGCGCTGATGATGCCGGTGATGGTCATGTTGTCCTCCGGTGTGGGGGTGTTGGCTGCCGCAGAGATACCCCCGGCCTTCCGGCGATAAACGCACGCGTCAATGGCGGTGTGCGGCCGGGCGGACAGGCGTTTGCCGTTGCTGCTGACGGGAACACGGTGGCCATGCCTCAGAAAAGAACGTCCGGCACACTGGGGATCGGCCGCGGGAGCGTGCCATGATCGGATCGCTGCTCGACGCACTGAAGCTGACGGGTTCGATGGCGTGGTCGATCCTGTGGGCCCTGGTGTTCGGTTTCGCGCTTTCCTCGGTGATCCAGGCGGTGGTGCGCCGCGACACGATCGCGGACATGCTCGGCGACGACAGGCCCCGCACGCTGGCCGCGGCCACCGGGCTCGGCATGGCCTCCTCGTCGTGCTCGTACGCGGCTGTCGCGCTGGCGCGCTCGCTGTTCACCAAGGGTGCGAACTTCACCGCGGCCATGGCCTTCGAGATCGCCTCGACCAATCTGGTCATCGAGCTCGGGGTGATCCTGGCCCTGCTGATGGGGTGGCAGTTCACCCTGGCGGAGTTCATCGGCGGCCCGCTCATCATCATCGGCGTCGCCGTGCTGTTCCGGATCATGCTGCGCCAACGCATCATCGATCAGGCCTACCGGCAGGCGCGCAAGGGCCTGGCGGGCTCGATGGAAGGGCACGCCGCCATGGACATGTCCGTGTCCGGCGACGGAGGTTTCTTCCGGCGACTGTTCTCCGCGGACGGCGCGACGTCGGTCTCGCACGTGTATGTGATGGAGTGGGCGGCGATCTGGCGGGATCTGGCCGTCGGGCTGCTCGTCGCCGGCGCCGTCGGCGCCTGGGTGCCCGACTGGTTCTGGCGGGGGCTCTTCTTCGCGGACAGTCCTGTGCTGTCGGCGATCTGGGGTCCGATCATCGGGCCGGTCGTCGCGGTGCTGAGCTTTGTCTGCTCGGTCGGCAACGTCCCGCTCGCGGTGGTGTTGTGGACCGGCGGCATCAGCTTCGGCGGCGTGATCGCGTTCATCTTCGCCGACCTGCTGATCCTGCCGATCCTGAACATCTACCGGAAGTACTACGGCTGGGCGATGACGCTGCGCATCGTGGCGGCCTTCTACCTCGCGACGGTCGCGGCCGGCTATCTGGTAGAGCTGCTGTTCGGGCTGACCGGCCTCGCGCCGGACCCATCCTCGGCACGTCTGCCCGACGAGGGCATCAGCTGGAACTACACCACGTGGCTCAACCTCGCGGCGCTGGCGCTGTCCGCCGCGCTGATCTGGCGCTTCGTCCGCACCGGGGGTGTCAAGATGCTCAGCATGATGGGAGGGGTTCCCCAGCGGCAGTGACCCGCAACGGTCACGGCCGTCCCTGCTGCGGATGGCCTGGCTCGTAGGCTCGGACGGATGATCACCGAAGTGCTCGACGTCGACACCTCCCGCCGCCGGATCGTCGACCTGACCTCGGCGGTCGAGGAGTTCTGCGGGTCCCAGCCCGACGGCCTGTGCAACGTCTTCGTCCCGCACGCCACCGCGGGGGTGGCCATCATCGAGACCGGCGCTGGATCCGACGACGACCTGGTCGACACGCTGGAGCGGCTGCTGCCCCGCGACGGCCGGTACCGGCATGCGCACGGCTCGCCCGGGCACGGCGCCGACCACGTGCTTCCCGGCCTGGTGTCACCGTCGGTGACGGTGCCGGTATGCGACGGCCGGCCGCTGCTGGGAACCTGGCAGAGCATCGTGTTGGTCGACCTGAACAGGGACAACCCCCGACGGTCGGTCAGGTTGAGCTTCGTGCCGGGCTGAGAATGCCGACATCGGCTCCGGGTGGCGGGACCGGTACTGTGGGGCGGTCGAGTATTCGCAGGTGACGACCGGACCACCGGCCCCGATCCACTGAGTAGAACTGAGGACAGCAGGACGTGCAGACACACGAGATCAGGAAGCGGTTCCTTGATCATTTCGTGACCGCGGGCCACGCCGAGGTGCCCAGCGCTTCGGTGATCCTCGACGACCCCAACCTGCTGTTCGTCAACGCCGGCATGGTGCAGTTCGTCCCGTACTTCCTGGGGCAGCGCACGCCGCCGTGGAACCGGGCCACCAGCATCCAGAAATGCATCCGGACGCCCGACATCGACGAGGTCGGCATCACCACCCGGCACAACACGTTCTTCCAGATGGCCGGCAACTTCTCGTTCGGCGACTACTTCAAGGCCGGCGCCATCGAGTTGGCGTGGACGCTGCTGACCAATCCGGTTGATCAGGGGGGCTACGGGTTCGACCCGGAAAAACTCTGGGCGACGGTTTATCTGGACGACGACGAGGCCGCCCAGATGTGGCAGGACATCGCCGGCCTGCCCGCCGAGCGGATCCAGCGCCGCGGCATGGCCGACAACTACTGGTCGATGGGCATCCCCGGCCCGTGCGGCCCGTCCTCGGAGATCTACTTCGATCGTGGCCCCGACTACGGCGTAAAGGGCGGCCCCGAAGCCAACGAGGACCGCTACATCGAGATCTGGAATCTGGTGTTCATGCAGAACGAGCGGGGAGAGGGCACCTCGAAGACCGACTTCGAGATCCTCGGTCCGCTGCCGCGGCAGAACATCGACACCGGCATGGGTGTGGAGCGGGTGGCCTGTCTGCTGCAGGGTGTCGACAACGTCTACGAGACAGACCTGTTGCGGCCGGCCATCGACCTGATCGCGGGTATCGCCCCCCGCGGGTACGCGCGGGGCAACCACGATGACGACGTGCGCTACCGGATCATCGCCGATCACAGCCGCACGTCGGCGATCATCATCGCCGACGGGGTCAGCCCCGGTAACGAGGGCCGGGGCTACGTGCTGCGCCGGCTGCTGCGCCGCATCATCCGGGCGGCCAAACTGCTGGGTGTCGAACAGCCGATCATGGCCGACCTGATGGCCACCGTGCGCGACGCGATGGGTCCGTCCTACCCCGAGCTGGTCAGCGATTTCGAGCGCATCCAGCGCATCGCCGTGGCCGAGGAGACCGCGTTCAACCGCACCCTGGCCTCGGGTTCGCGGCTGTTCGAGGACGCCGCCCGGAGCACCAAGGCGTCGGGCTCCGACAAGCTCTCGGGCCGCGACGCGTTCACGCTGCACGACACCTACGGCTTCCCGATCGAGCTGACGCTGGAGATGGCCGCCGAGGCCGACCTCAGCGTCGACGAAGAGGGCTTCCGCGGCCTGATGGCCGAACAGCGGGCCCGCGCCAAGGCCGACGCCGCCGCGCGCAAGCAGGCCCACACCGACCTGTCGGCCTACCGGGAACTGGTCGACGCCGGCCCGACCGAGTTCACCGGGTTCGACGAATTGACCACCGAGGCGAGGATTCTCGGAATCTTCGTGGACGGTAAGCGGGTCCCGGTGGTGGCCCACGCGGGCCGCGACGGCGTTGCCGAGCGGGTGGAGCTGATCCTCGACCGCAGCCCGTTCTACGCCGAATCGGGCGGTCAGATCGCCGACGAGGGCACCATCTCGGGCACCGGCGGGTCGGCGACGTCGAAGGCGGCGGTCACCGACGTGCAGAAGATCGCCAAGACGCTGTGGGCCCACCGGGTCAACGTGGAGTCCGGTGAGTTCGTCGAGGGTGATTCGATCGTCGCCGCCGTCGATCCGCGTTGGCGTCACGGCGCCACCCAGGGCCACTCGGGCACCCACATGGTGCACGCCGCCCTGCGACAGGTGCTGGGGCCCAACGCCGTTCAGGCCGGCTCGCTGAACCGCCCCGGCTATCTGCGCTTCGACTTCAACTGGCAGGGGGCGCTGTCGGAGGACCAGCGCTCGCAGATCGAGGAGGTCACCAACCAGGCGGTCGAGGCCGACTACGAGGTGCACAGCTTCACCACCGAACTGGAGCAGGCCAAGTCGATGGGCGCGATGGCGCTGTTCGGCGAGGCCTACCCGGACGAGGTGCGGGTGGTCGAGATCGGCGGGCCGTTCTCGCTGGAACTCTGCGGCGGCACCCACGTGCGCAACTCCGCGCAGATCGGTCCGGTGACCATCCTCGGGGAATCCTCCGTCGGCTCGGGGGTCCGCCGGGTGGAGGCCTACGTCGGGCTGGACTCGTTCCGCCACCTGGCCAGGGAGCGCGCGCTGATGGCGGGGCTGGCGTCGTCGCTGAAGGTGCCCTCCGACGAGGTGCCCGCCCGGGTGGCCACGCTGGTCGAGCGGCTGAAGGCCGCGGAGAAGGAGCTGGATCGGCTGCGGCTGGCCAACGCGCGGGCCGCGGCGGCGAATGCAGCCGCCGGCGCCGAGGAGATCGGTAAGGTCCGGGTGGTGGTGCAGCGGATGGCCGGCGGGATGTCGGCGGGGGATCTGCGCTCGCTGGTCGGCGACATCCGCGGCAAGCTGGGCAGTGACCCGGCCGTGGTCGCGCTGATCGCCGAAGGTGATGACGATGCGGTGCCCTACGTGGTGGCGGTCAACCCCGCGGCGCAGGACCTCGGCCTGCGCGCCGACGAGTTGGTCAAGCCGCTCGGCGCGGCGGTGAACGGCCGCGGTGGCGGCAAGGCGGATCTGGCCCAGGGGTCCGGCAAGGGGGCGGCGGGTATCGACGCCGCGCTGGCGGCGATTCGCACGGAGATAGGCCGGGGCTAGCAGGAGTGGCCGCGACGAACAGCCGTGACCGCACGCCGGACCGGCCGGGGGACCCGAACTTCCCGGATCCCGGACGCGGGCGACGCCTCGGTATCGACGTCGGCAGTGTCCGCATCGGGGTCGCGGTCAGCGACCCCGATGCAATGTTGGCCACCCCGGTGGAGACCGTCGCCCGGGACCGCCGCTCGGTGTCCGGTAAGCACCTGCGCCGGCTCATCGCGCTGATCGACGAATACGAGGTGGTCGAGGTCGTCGTCGGTCTACCCCGAACCCTGGCCGACCGGGCGGGCTCCTCGGCGCAGGACGCCATCGAGATCGCCGACCTGCTCGCCGACCGGATCGAACCGGTGCCGGTGCGGATGGCCGATGAGCGTTTCACCACGCTGACCGCGCAGCGCTCGCTGCGCGAGGCGGGTGTGCGGGCCCGCGGGCAGCGATCGGTGATCGATCAGGTCGCCGCGGTCGGGATTCTGCAGAACTGGCTGGACCAGCGGCGCGCGGCGCTGCCCGCGCACGGAGAGGTCGGGAATGGTCGCGAATGACTGAGGATTGGCGCAGTTCGACCGAACGTGCCGAACCGCTGGCGGTGGGGCCGCCGCGGCACCGGATGACCCGCAGGGAGCGCGCCCGGGAAGCGCGCTACCGGCGCAGACGCCGGGTCGCCGCGATGGTGGCGCTGTCGGTGCTGATCGTGGTTGTGGTCGGCGCGGTGTTCCTCGGTTCGCGGCTGTGGCATTCGTTCTTCGGCGGCGCCGGTGACGACTACGCCGGCGACGGACTCCATGATGTGGTGATCCAGGTCCACGACGGCGACTCGACGACCGCAATCGGGCAGACGCTGCGCGACCACGACGTGGTCGCGACCGTCAAGGCGTTCGTAGACGCCGCAAACGGCAACGACGCCATCTCGGCCATCCAGCCCGGGTTCTACAAGGTGCGCACCGAGATCCCCGCGGCCGCAGCGGTCGAGCGGCTCGTCGACCCGGCCAACCGCGTCGGCAAGTTGGTCATCCCGGAGGGCCGCCAGCTCGACGACGTCCGCGACGTCAAGACCAACGCGGTCACCGACGGCATCCTGACGCTGATCAGCAACGCCTCCTGCGTGGACCTCGACGGCGAACAGCACTGTGTGCCCGTCACCGATCTACGCAATGCGGCGGGGGCCCTGCCGCCGGCGGCGCTCGACGTGCCGTCGTGGGCCGTCGACCCGGTCCGCGCGATGGGTTCCGACCATCGGCGGCTGGAGGGACTGATCGCCCCGGGCACCTGGAACATCGACCCGTCGGCGCAGCCGCAGGCGATCCTGTCCACGCTGATCTCGGCCAGTGCGGACACCTACCGGCAGAGCGGTCTGCTCGACACCGCGACCGCGATGAACATGACGCCCTACCAGGTCCTGACGGTGGCATCGCTGGTGCAACGGGAGTCCACCCCGCAGGACTTCGCAAAGGTGGCGCGGGTGATCTACAACCGGCTCGCCGAGAATCGCACGCTGGAGTTCGACTCGACGGTCAACTATCCGCTCGACCGGATCGAGGTCGCCACCACCGACGCCGACCGGGCACAGCACACGCCGTGGAACACCTATCTCAGGCCGGGGCTGCCCGCTACCCCGATCTGCTCACCGGGTCGGCCGGCGCTGGCCGCCGCCGAACAGCCCGCGCCGGGGGACTGGCTGTACTTCGTCACGGTCGACATGCAGGGCACCACGCTGTTCACCCGCGAGTACGAACAGCACCTCGCCAACATCGAGTTGGCCAAGCGCAACGGCGTCCTCGACTCGGCGCGATGAGTGCCCGGCGTGCGGCGGTGCTGGGCTCACCGATCGCGCATTCGCGGTCCCCGCAGCTGCATCTGGCCGCCTACCGCGCACTCGGGCTGACCGACTGGACCTACGACCGCATCGAGTGCACCGGCGAGCAACTGCCCGCGGTGGTCGGTGGTTTCGGCTCCGAGTGGGTCGGGGTGTCGGTGACGATGCCGGGCAAGTTCGCCGCGCTGCGGTTCGCCGACGACGCCACCGCGCGCGCCGAGCTGGTCGGCTCGGCCAACACGCTGGTCCGTTCGGCCGACGGCTGGCACGCCGACAACACCGACGTCGACGGCGTGGTCGGCGCGCTGGCCGGGACCACCGTAGGCGACCGCGCGTTGGTGGTGGGTTCCGGCGGCACCGCGCCCGCGGTGCTGGTCGGGTTGGTGGAGCTGGGCGTGCGTCGGATCACCGTCGCGGCGCGCAGCGCGCAGAAGGCGGGGTCGCTGCTCGAGTTGGCGAGCCGGTGCGGGGTGGACGCCACCTGGTGCGGCCTCGGCGCCGGCCTGGCCGACTCGGCGGGCGAGGTCGATCTGATGGTCAACACGGTGCCCGCCGACGCGGTCGCCCCCTATGCGCCCGCGCTCTCGGTGACGCCGGTGCTGCTGGATGCGATCTACGACCCGTGGCCGACCCCGCTGGCCGCGGCCGTCACCGCCCGGGGCGGTGTGGTGATCAGCGGCCTGCAGATGCTGCTGAACCAGGCCTTCACCCAGGTCGAGTTGTTCACCGGCCGGCCCGCACCCCGGGAGGCGATGCGCGCGGCGCTGGGCTGAGATTGGTGCGCCGGGGGTGCGGCCCGGGCGCCTAGCCTTTATCCGTGGGGCAACTGTGGGCGTCCGCGGCGGTGCTGGGCTGGCTGATCACGTTGAGCGCGTTCGACATTCGGTATCGGCGGCTGCCCAACGTGCTCACTCTGCCCGGAGCCGCGGTGATCATCGCCGGTGCGTGGTCGGCCGACCACGGCGGAGCCGCGGTGCTCGGCGCCGGCACGTTGTTCGTCCTGTACGCGACGGTGCACCTGATCGTCCCGGCGGGAATGGGGGCGGGCGATGTGAAGCTGGCGATCGGGCTCGGTGCGCTCACCGGCGCGTTCGGGCCCGACGTGTGGGCGCTGGCCGCGCTCGGGGCGGGCGCACTGACCGGCGTGCTGGGGCTGGCGGCGCTGGTGGGTGGGACGCGCATCGTGCCGCACGGACCGTCGATGTGCCTGGCCTCGGCCGTCGCGGTGGCGCTGGCGGTGACCTAGACGCTTTTACATACCTGAGGTATGTTTCATACATACCCAAGGCATGTATGAATGGGGAGGCTTCAGGTGGACGCTCTCCAGGCGCTTGCGCAGCGCTGTTTCGCCGCCCGGGCGAACCGGGATCCCGATCAGACCGCGTCGCTGCACACCGACCAGACGACCTTCTGCACGCACCTGGGTATGGCGGCGGTCGCGGGCCGGACGGCGGTACGGGATGCGTCCCTGCAGACGTACGCGGCGCTCGCCGGCGGGCTCCGATGAGCGGGTCCATCGTCGGTCAGCTACCCGAGCTGGACGCGCTGCCCGTCGTACACGTCTGTGACATCGCCGTCGAACTGCGTCCCGCTCAGGTCGTTCCCACCCATCTGGGCACCCGGCTGACCTTCGTCGCCACCGGCGGCGTGGTGTCCGGCCCGGACCTGCGCGGCGAGATCCTGCCCGGGGGAGGCGACTGGCTGCTGATCGGTGGCGACGGGGTGGGCCGGGTCGACGTGCGGGCGACGATCCGCGCCCACGACGGTGCGTTGATCCACTTCGAGAGCCGCGGAGTGATCAAGATTCCGCCCGACGGCATGCAGCGGCTGGCCGACGGGCAGGCACTGGCGTTCGGCGAAACCTACATCCGCACGACGCCGGTGTTCGAGACCGCCGACCCCCGGTACGACTGGCTGTCGCACTGTGTGGCGGTCGGATACAACATGCTTTCACCGGGCCATGTCGACTACCGGGTGTACCGCCTGTCATGACCGGCGGCCGCGACGTGCCCGTGGGCGAGGAGCGTGAGCAGCGATGGGCGGAGTTCGTGGCGATGTACCCGCAGGCCCGGTACTACGCGCAGTTCACCGACCGCGAACTGCCGCCGATCGCGCTGGAGCCGGGTCCGCCGGATCGTTGACTATCGTCGACCCGGTGGCGGCAGGGCCGGTCAGACGCACGCAGGCGCAACGTGCCGAAGCGACCGTCGGTGCGCTGGTGACCGCCGCGCGCGAGCTGTTCGCCGCCGAGGGCTACGACGCCACGTCACTGGCCGCCGTCGCCACCCGCGCCCAGGTCACCAAGGGGGCGGTCTATCACCACTTCGACGGGAAGCGGCAACTCTTCGAGGCGGTCCTGACCCGGGAGATCGACCACCTCACCGAGCGGTTGGTCGCCGCCTACCGCGGCCACGAAGATCCCTGGCGGGCGTTTCGGGCGGCCTGCCGGGCATTCCTGGAAGCATGCCTCGCCCCGGACGTGCAGCGCATCGTGCTGCTCGACGCGCTGACCGCGCTGGGCTGGCAGGACACCCGGCGCCTCGAGGCTCCGCTGCTGGACATGATGGAGGTCGCCATCACCCGCGCGGTCGACGCCGGCAGCATCCCGGCACGTCCCGCCAACCCGCTGGCGCACTTCCTGTTCGGCGCGCTGTGCGAGACGGCGATGACGGTCGCGCGTGCCGACGACCGATCCGCGGCACATCGCGACGCCGTCGCCGAGATCGAACGCATCCTCGACGGCGTGGCGGTGTGCGCAGGCCCGTGAGGTCGCCGTGCGAAAATGGGACACGTGTTGCGATGGACGACTGCAGGCGAATCCCATGGCCGTGCGTTGGTGGCCATGGTCGAGGGCATGGTCGCCGGCGTTCACGTGACCTCCGACGAGATCGCCGCACAGCTGGCCCGCCGCCGGCTGGGCTATGGCCGCGGCGCCCGGATGAAGTTCGAGCAGGACCAGGTCACGGTGCTCACCGGGGTGCGGCACGGTGTCACGCTGGGCGGCCCGATCGCGATCGAGATCGGCAACACCGAGTGGCCCAAGTGGGAGACCGTGATGGCCCCGGACCCGGTCGACCCGGCCGTGCTGGCCGACAGCGCCGCCCGTAACGCCCCACTGACCCGGCCGCGGCCGGGTCACGCCGACTACGCCGGCATGCTCAAGTACGGCTTCGACGACGCCCGACCGGTGCTCGAACGGGCCAGCGCCCGCGAGACCGCGGCCCGCGTCGCCGCCGGCACCGTCGCCCGCGCCTTCCTGCGGGAGGCCCTCGGCGTCGAGATCGTCTCGCACGTCATCTCCATCGGTGCGTCGGACCCGTATTCGGGGCCACCGCCGCAGGCCGCCGACCTGGACGCGATCGACGCCAGCCCGGTGCGGGCGTTCGACGCGGCGGCCGAGGCGTCGATGATCGCCGAGATCGAGGCCGCCAAACGTGACGGCGACACCCTCGGCGGCGTGGTCGAGGCGGTGGTCCACGGCCTGCCGGTCGGGCTGGGCTCCTTCACCAGCGGGGACAACCGGCTGGACAGCCAGTTGGCCGGCGCCGTCATGGGCATTCAGGCGATCAAGGGCGTGGAGATCGGGGACGGGTTCGAGACCGCTCGCCGCCGGGGCAGCGTCGCCCATGACGAGATGTATCCGGGCCCCGACGGTGTGCTGCGATCCACCAACCGCGCCGGTGGTCTGGAAGGCGGGATGACCAACGGCCTGCCCGTGCGGGTGCGCGCGGCGATGAAGCCGATCTCGACCGTGCCGCGTGCGCTGGCGACGGTGGACATGGCGACCGGCGAGGAGGCCGTCGCGATCCATCAGCGCTCGGACGTGTGCGCGGTGCCCGCAGCAGGCGTCGTGGTCGAGACCATGGTCGCGCTGGTGCTGGCGCGTGCGGCGCTGGAGAAGTTCGGTGGCGACTCGCTGGCCGAGACCCGCGCCAACATCCAGACCTATCTGCGTGCGGTCGGCGAGCGCGAACCGGCGGGCGTTGCGCAGGTGTCGGGCTGATGGCGCCCAGAGCCGTCCTGATCGGCCTGCCGGGGTCGGGCAAGTCGACGATCGGGCGGCGGCTGGCCAAGACGCTGGGCCTGGAGTTGCTCGACACCGACGCCGCAATCGAGAAGGCCACCGGCCGCACGATCGCCGACATCTTCGCCAACGACGGCGAGGCCGCGTTCCGGCAGATCGAGGAGAAGGTCGTCCGCGACGCGCTGGCCGGCCATGACGGCGTGTTGTCGCTGGGTGGTGGCGCGGTGACCACCGCCGGTGTGCGCGACGCGCTGGCCGGGCACACCGTGATCTACCTGGAGATCAGCGCCGCCGAGGGTGCCCGCCGCACCGCAGGGGGCGCCACGGTGCGTCCGCTGCTGGCCGGTGGCGACCTCGGCGAGAAGTTCAAAACTCTCACCGCGCAACGGGTTCCGCTATACCGGCAGGTTTCGACGATGCGGGTGAACACCAACCACCGCAACCCGGGCGCGGTGGTGCGGCACATCGTGGCCCGTCTGGAGAACCAGGACGCGGGGCGCTCGGACCGTCGGCGCCGGCGCCCGCCGTGGCGCCGCGCCCCGTGGTCGCTGACCGCGCCCCCATCCACCGAGGCGCCACCGAGCCCGGCCGCGGTTGCGGCGAAGAAGGCCGCAGGCTCCTCCAGCTCACGAAAGGACACCCGGTGACGGACCCGGTCGTTGTCGACGTCCACACAGATCCGCCGTATCCGGTGATCATCGGGCGTGGACTGCTGGGCGATCTGGGCCGCATCCTGGAGGGTCGGCACAAGGTCGCCGTGCTGCATCAGCCGGTGCTGGCGCAGACCGCCGAGGCGATCCGCGGCCACCTGGCCGAGCGGGGCATCGATGCTCACCGCATCGAGATCCCCGACGCCGAGGCGGGCAAGGAGCTTCCGGTCGTCGGGTTCATCTGGGAAGTGTTGGGCCGCATCGGAATCGGCCGCAAGGATGCGATCGTCAGCCTGGGCGGCGGGGCGGCGACCGACGTCGCCGGATTCGCCGCCGCGACGTGGCTGCGGGGCATCGACATCGTGCACGTGCCGACCACGCTGCTGGGCATGGTCGACGCCGCGGTGGGCGGCAAGACCGGCATCAACACCGACGCGGGCAAGAACCTGGTCGGCGCCTTCCACCAGCCGGCCGCGGTGCTGATCGATCTCGCCACGCTGGAAACCCTGCCGCACAACGAGATCGTCGCCGGGATGGCGGAGATCGTGAAGGCCGGGTTCATCGCCGACCCGGTGATCCTGGACATGATCGAAGCCGATCCCCGGCTGGCCCTGGACCCGACCGGCGCGGTGCTTCCCGAGTTGATCCGCCGCGCGGTGGCGGTGAAGGCCGAGGTGGTCGCGGCCGACGAGAAGGAATCGCAACTGCGGGAGATCCTCAACTACGGGCACACCCTGGCCCACGCGATCGAGCGCCGCGAGCGCTACCAGTGGCGCCACGGCGCCGCCGTCTCGGTCGGGCTGGTGTTCGCCGCCGAGTTGGGCAGGCTGGCCGGCCGCCTCGACGATGACACCGCGGCTCGGCACCGCGCGATCCTGACCTCGCTGGGGCTGCCGGTCAGCTATGACGCCGACGCGTTGCCGCAGTTGATGGAGGCGATGCTCGGCGACAAGAAGACCCGTGCGGGCGTGCTGCGTTTCGTCGTGCTCGACGGGCTGGGGAAGCCGGGCCGGCTGGAAGGCCCGGATCCGGCGCTGCTGGCCGCCGCCTACGCCGAGGTTGCACGGGACTAGGCCGGTCGGCCCGCGGGCTCCGGGCGTCCGGTGCTGGCCACCGAGTAACAGATCCCGATCCCGACGAAGGTCGGCACGACGAACGTCAGGACCGCCACCACTACCACCATCCCGGTGTTGGGATCGGTCATCCATTCCCGCGGGAACCGGGCCAGGCTCAGCGCCAGCCACGACGACACCACGGCCAGCACCGCCAGCCCCACCGTGGCGACCTTGATCGACCGCAGCGCCAGCCGGGTCATCTCCTCGGTGTTGGCCAGGGAATGGCGCAGATCGCGGGTGCGCTGCTGGACCAGGATGAAGTCGATGACGACGGCGATGCAGGCCGACCCCATGATCAGGATGATCAGCCAGAGGTCGGGTCCGTCGTCGTACATGAAGCGCAGGTAGTCGATCGTGGTCTCGGACAGGATCAACGTGGCGGTCATCGCCGCAGCGAACGTCAGCCAGCCGCCGAGGTCGGCGAGGAAACTGAAGGCCCTGACGTCATCGGGGTCGACGTCACCTGCGCGACCCACGGCGTGCGCGGCCAGCATCCAACCGAGCCCGCCGAACAGCGCCGTGGAGCCGGCGGCCAGCATCCCGGTGGACAATGCGCTCTGGGTCCAGCCGATCGCGCACACCGCCCGGGCATCCGAGTCGCCTGGCACCTGCATGCCGGTGAGCAGGCTGAACAGAAAGCTGTCCAGCATCAGGATCAGCACCGCGGAGGCGAACAGCGCCAGGGTGTGCACGCTCTCGCGGCTGTTGCGGTCGAACAGCAGCGCGATCGCGGTGATCAGGAATCCGCCCAGCACACCGGCCAGCTGCGAGTGCGATGCCGCCGAGGTCAGCGGGCTCCAGTCGTCGGATGTGCAGAACTGGTCGAGGCTCATGCCGGCGACCGGTCACCTCGGTCAGTCGTCGCGCTTCTCGACCGGTGCGGTCTGGTCGCCTTCGGCCAGCGCGACCGGGGATGTCTGCTGCCCGGCCTCGCTGCCGGCCGACGCAACGTCGTAGTCGGCGCCGTCGGCACGCACCGCCGCGAAGACGTCCGTGGTCGGCTCGTCGTCACCTTCACGGCGGCGCGGCTGATCGGGGGCCTTGCGGTCGACGAGCCAGTGGCCGACCGCGGTGCCGATGATCGCGGAGATGAACACCAGCAGCGCGGTGAACGCGGCGAACGTGGTGAGTTCGCTGACCAGTCCCTCGACGTAGAGGTTGTTGTAGAACAGGCCGATGAACCAGGCCACCGCACCGCCGACCACCCCGGCGAACAGGCCGGCCAGCAGCCAGGTCATCGCCAGATCCTCGCGGCGGTCCGGGTCGGGGTTGCGTCGTGCATCGGAACGTCCGTCGGCGTATCCCCAGATCAGGGCCACGACTGCATAGCCGGAGACCAGGATGATGCTGATCATGCCCGCCTTGGTCTCCCACGCGTTGATCATCGCTCCCTGAACCAACCGGAGAATCACCATCAGGGCGGCGAACACCAGTCCGCGCAGCAACCACTTACTCATGGGGCAACACCTTAGCGAGTACCGTCATCGGCTGTGACAATTTCCCAGCGCCGCGACCGGTTGCGTCAGCGGTTGGTCGAGGAGGATCTCGATGCCGTGCTGGTATCGAACCTGGTCAACGTACGATACCTGGCCGGATTCACCGGTTCCAACGCCGCGTTGCTGGTATTCGCCGACGACGACACACCGGTGCTGGCCACCGACGGGCGCTACCGCACCCAGGCGGCGCAGCAGGCGCCGGATGCCGAGATCGTCATCGAGCGGGCGTGCGGTCCGCACCTGGCGGGGCTGGCTGCCGAGCGTGGAGCACGGAAACTGGGTTTCGAGAGCCACGTGGTGACCGTCGACGCGTTCACCTCGCTGACCCGCGCGGCGGGCGAGGGCTGCGCGCTGGTGCGCGCCGCCGGCATCGTGGAGGGACTGCGCGAGGTCAAGGATGCCGGGGAGATCGCGCTGCTCCGACTGGCCTGCGAGGCGGCCGACGCGGCGCTGCACGACCTGGTGGATCGGGGTGGGCTGCGCGCGGGCCGTACCGAGAAGGACGTCCGCAACGAGTTGGAGTCACTGATGCTCGACCACGGCGCCGACGGGGCCTCGTTCGAGACGATCGTCGCCGCCGGCGCCAACTCCGCGATCCCGCATCACCGTCCCACCGACGCGGTGCTGGCCGCGGGCGACTTCGTCAAGATCGATTTCGGCGCGCTGGTGGCGGGTTACCACTCGGACATGACCCGCACGTTCGTGCTCTCGCCGGTGGCGGACTGGCAGCGCGACGTCTACGACCTGGTCGCCACCGCGCAACGGGCCGGCCGGGAGGCGCTCGCACCCGGGGTGGCGCTCAAGGACGTCGACGCCGCGTCCCGCCGGATCATCGCCGATGCCGGCTACGAGGAGAACTTCGGCCACGGCCTCGGACACGGGGTGGGCCTGCAGATCCACGAAGCGCCGGGAATCAACTCCGCGGCCGCCGGTACACTGCTTGCTGGCTCCGCGGTGACCGTAGAGCCCGGTGTCTACCTGCCCGGCCGTGGCGGCGTCCGAATCGAGGACACGCTGGCGGTCACCCCAGACGCCCCCGAACTGTTGACCCGGTTCCCCAAGGACCTGGTGATCCTCTAGAAGCTAGGAGTACAACCGACCGTGGCATCGACCGCCGACTTCAAGAATGGGCTCGTCCTGCAGATCGACGGCCAGCTGTGGCAGATCGTGGAGTTCCAGCACGTCAAGCCCGGCAAGGGGCCGGCGTTCGTGCGCACCAAGCTCAAGAACGTGGTGTCCGGCAAGGTCGTCGACAAGACCTACAACGCCGGTGTGAAGGTCGAGACCGCGACCGTCGACCGGCGTGACGCGACGTATCTCTATCGGGACGGCTCGGACTTCGTCTTCATGGATTCCGAGGACTTCGAGCAGCACCCGCTGCCCGAGTCGCTGGTCGGCGACGCGGCCGACTTCCTGTTGGAGAGCATGCCGGTGCAGATCGCCTTCCACGATGGTTCGCCGCTGTACCTCGAGCTGCCGGTCACCGTCGAGCTCGAGGTCACCCACACCGAGCCCGGCCTGCAAGGTGACCGCTCCAGCGCGGGGACCAAGCCGGCGACGATGGAAACCGGCGCCGAGATCCAGGTGCCGCTGTTCATCAACACCGGCGACAAGCTGAAGGTGGACACGCGCGACGGCAGCTACCTGGGAAGGGTCAATGCCTGATCGCAGGGGTGACCGTGGCCGGACTGGTCGGCCCGCCGACCGTGGCCGGCACCAGGCCCGCAAGCGCGCCGTCGACCTGCTGTTCGAAGCCGAGGCGCGCGGCATCACCGCCGCGGAGGTGGCCGATGCGCGCACCTCGCTGGCGGACCGGCAGGCCGACGACATCGCGCCGCTGAATCCGTACACGGTGACGGTGGCGCGCGGGGTGACCGACCACGCCGCCCACATCGACGACCTGATCTCGGCACACCTGCAGGGCTGGACGCTGGACCGGCTGCCTGCGGTGGACCGGGCCATCCTGCGGGTGGCGGTGTGGGAGTTGCTGCACGCCGAGGACGTGCCCGAACCAGTGGCCGTCGACGAGGCCGTGGAACTGGCCAAGCAGCTGTCCACCGATGACTCCCCGGGCTTCGTCAACGGGGTGCTCGGCCAAGTCATGCTGGTGACACCCCAGATCAGAGCGGCCGCGGCCGCCGTGCAGGGCGGCACCGAAGGCGGCGTCGGGAGCTAGATGGGCGCGCCGCAGGACTGGGCGCCGTACTCGAGCGTTCACGAAGCAGCGAGGGTCTACCTCCGCGACCCCGATCTGGCGCTGGATCAGCTGCGATCGGTCGTCGACTTCTCGGCGATCCGGTCGTTCGTGATGTCGCGCGGTTTCACCGAGGAGTCCTGGGGTGAGGCGCTGTGGCAGGAGGTGCTGGTCACCGACGGGCACCGGTTGGTGATGTGGCGCGCCGACGACTACATGTCCAGCCCCGCCGACGGCGGCGAGCCGCATCGGGTCCTGATGGCCTCCGTGCGTTCGATCCTGCTGTCCACGATCACCGACCAGGTGTTGTCCACCGAGTACGAGGTGCTCGGCGACGGCACCAGGCGGCTGTCGGAGGTGAAGCTGCGGATGTACACCCAGCTGGTCACCCGCTCACGGCAGAAATCGGCCACCGAGACCGACATCTACTGCGAGTCGTTCCGCTTCGTGAAGTCGGTCGACAACGGCGGGCTGGCGCAGATGCAGCGGCTGCTGCAGTTCGGCCGGGTGTTGTCGCAGGCGATGTAGCCTGGCCTCACGCGGGATAGTCGGGCAGCGCGATGGAATCGGCGATCCGGAACCACAGCCGCTCGGCGATCGGGCGGAACGGCCAGCGCTGCATCCACTTCATCACCGCCGCGTTGATCGCGATGTCGGACTCCGTCTTCGGGGCGAACCGGTCGATCGAGTTGGGCAGGTCCTGGCAGTTGTCCACAAACGGCCGCATGACCGTCTCATACCGGGCCAGCGCGGCGCGCAGGCCGCCGGTGTTCAGTTCGTCTGCAGGTCCGAGTTCACCGGCGAGCACGTAGGTGCCGACCAGGGCCAGGCTCGTTCCCATCCCGGACAGCGGGGAGGCGCAGTAGCCTGCGTCGCCGACGAGCGCGACGCGGCCCGCCGACCACGACGGCATATGGACCTGGGCGAACGCGTCGAAGTAGAAGTCATCCGCTTCTTGCGCGGCCGCCAGCAGCGCATCGCAGTGCCAGCCGGCGCCGGCGAAGCGTTCGACCAGAATCTGTCGTTGCTCGTCGAGATCACGGCGATCGTAGGTCAGGGGTTCTGACTGAAACGCCAACCCCGCCTTGGCGATCGCCGGATCGTGGGACGGACGCATAGAGGCGTTGAGCCCACCGGGGGCCTGGTAGAGCAGATACCAGCCGTCCAGCCCGACGGTGTCCGGGGCGGAGAACCAGGCGTTGTAGCCGCCGATCGGCTTGACGAACTGCTCCTCGGGGCCGAAGACCAGCCGACGCACCGCCGAATGCGGACCATCCGCCCCGACGACCAGGTCGGCGGTGACCTTGCTTCCGTCGGTGAGTGTGGCGACCACGGCGTCTTCCTGTTCGTCCAGTGCCGTGATGGCTGTGTCGAACCGATAGTCGACATCACCGCGGGTCGCCTCGTAGAGCACCTGGACCAGGTCACCCCGCAGGATCTCCAGCTTGGATACCGGCCCGTTACCGCCGAACGCCGTCACCGGCATCTCGGCGCGCCGGCTACCGTCCGATCGCACCCACGCCGCGCCGCGCTGGTCCAAAGACAGCGCGCGCATCTCGTCGATGAGGCCCATCCGCTCGACGACATCGCCACCCAATCCGCGGAGGTCGACGGTCTGCCCGCCAGGCCGGATCCCCGGCGCGATTTCTACGATGATGACCCGAAAGCCGTTGCGGTTCAGCCAGTAGCCGAGAGCCGGGCCCGCGATCCCGGCACCGCTGATCAAGACGGTCGGGGTGCGCTGCGTTTCCTGCACAAGGCAAACGTAGCCCGTGTCAGCGCGCCGGTCCCGGCTTGCGGCGATGTGTCCTCGCCTGCGGCGAAGTCAGGCGGCGTCGAAGGTGACGAGGTCGACGCTGAGTTGGCCTTCGGCGAGGCTGAGTCGTCGTCGTGGTGGGCCGGGTAGTGGGGGTGCGGTGGAGCGGTAGGTCGCGCCGGTGGGGGTGCTGTATTCGGCGGTGTGGCAGCCGTTGTGCTGGCTGGTGGTCACGGTCCAGCCGGGGGCTTCTTTGGTGTAGTTGCAGGCTTCGCAGTCGCCCAGGCCGTTGAGGGCGCTGGTCGCTCCGCCGTCGCGGGCCGGGGTGGCGTGGTCGTGGTGGCGGATCGGGGCGTCGCAGTAGGGGGTGCGGCAGCTTTGATCGCGCAGCCCGATGAACCGGGCCAGGCCTTTGGGGAAGATCCGGGCTTTGGATTCCATCGCCACCAGTTGGCCCGAGGTGGGGTGGCGGTAGAGGCGGCGCAGGGTAGCTTTGGTGTCGGCATCGGCCGCGGCGTCGCCGGTCAGTTGGCGCACCACGGCCGCGGGGACCGGCCCGAACCCGGACAGAAAGCCGGGGGCGTCGTCGTCGCCGAACAAGGTGGTGTCGGCCAGTACCAGGTTCAGCGCCACCGGCACCGGCTCATCGGCCGCCCGTCCGGTGACCCGCTCGTAGAGGGTGTCGGCCATCACCTGGCCGCGGGAGCGCCCGTCGACGGTGGTGTCGGCTTGGCGTTTGAGCGCGGCGTAGAGGGCCACGCCCTGCGCGACCGGCAGCAGCGCGG